>NZ_MSLS01000003.1 GCF_001940785.1 Bacillus sp. MRMR6 | reverse complement strand
TTCCCTACTGCTGCCTCCCGTAGGAGTCTGGGCCGTGTCTCAGTCCCAGTGTGGCCGATCACCCTCTCAGGTCGGCTACGCATCGTCGCCTTGGTGAGCCGTTACCTCACCAACTAGCTAATGCGCCGCGGGCCCATCTGTAAGTGTCAGCGAGAAGCCGACTTTCAGCTTTCCCTCATGAGAGGAAAAGGATTATCCGGTATTAGCATCGGTTTCCCGATGTTATCCCAGTCTTACAGGCAGGTTGCCCACGTGTTACTCACCCGTCCGCCGCTAACCAAGAGGTGCAAGCACCTCAGGATTCGCTCGACTTGCATGTATTAGGCACGCCGCCAGCGTTCGTCCTGAGCCAGGATCAAACTCTCCATGAAAGTTGATATAGCTCATTTGTTACGTTGGCTTCATTTCAATCAAGAAACGAAAAATATTGTTTGTTGACATTTTTGTTTGTTTAGTTTTCAAAGATCAATTTTTACTTCATCACCAAAAGCGACTTTATTAATATATCATCTTTATTTGCATAAGTCAACATAATATTATTTTCCAATGTGAATATAATATAAATTGTTGCCGACTCAAATGAGTATACCAGAAGTATTAGGCTGGGTCAATAAAAAAAGAGGAACGTTTGAATGTTCCCCCTTAAAGTTATCTATCCCGCAGTAACGGGCAGTAAGACCCCCATTGATGGAGGCTTCACTTTATTCCTCATCTGATGGAATGATTGTATCTAGCTCAGATGCTTCAATTGTTTCTGCATCTTCACCTTCTTCTATTGCTATCTGTTCTTCTTTTTCAACCTTAGCTACAGTTGCAACGTATTCATTCTCACTTTCTTTAATGCTAATTAATTTAACACCTTGTGTATTACGGCCCATGCTTGAAATACTTGCTACATCAATTCTAATTAAAACACCGCCAGTGGTTATAAGCATCAGATCTTCTTCGCCTGTTACAGCTCTCATAGATACTAGGTAGCCATTTTTCTCAGTTACGTGGCAAGTCCTAATCCCCTTACCGCCTCTTCCTTGTATACGATACTCAGCTGATGGGGTACGTTTTCCGTATCCATTTTTAGTAACAATCAGGATATCATTATTCTCTTCCAGTACCTCCATACCGACTACTTCATCGTCACTATCCAAGGTTATTCCTTTTACACCAGTAGCTGTTCTTCCCATTGATCTTACGTCTGTTTCAGGGAATCTAATCAGCATACCCTTTTTCGTTCCAATAATGATATGTTTAGTTCCATCTGTTAACTGAACAGATATTAATTCATCACCTTCTCGAAGACTTAGGGCTATCAATCCGTTATTACGAATGTGTGCAAATGAAGTTAGCGGCGAACGTTTAGAAATCCCTTCACGAGTAGTAAAGAATAGGGACCATTCATCAACGAATTCCTCAACAGGAATAATTGCATTAATCCATTCTCCCTTTTCTACACCAAGGAGATTAATAATTGGCAGTCCTTTTGCTGTACGGCTGTATTCTGGAATTTCGTAACCCTTCGCACGATATACTTTTCCTTTGTTCGTGAAGAATAAAATCGTATCATGTGTTGAAGTAGTAATTAAATGTTCAACAAAATCATCCTCGTTTGTCCCCATTCCTTGGATACCTCGTCCTCCACGTCTTTGAGCACGGTATGTAGACACTGGAAGGCGTTTGATGTAGCCGTTATGAGTAAGCGAGATAACAATGTTTTCTCGTGGTATGAGGTCTTCATCCTCGATATTTTCAATCCCGCCGGTGACGATATCTGTACGCCTCTTATCGTTAAAGCGTTCTTTAATTTCTATTAATTCCTCACGTATGATTTCGAGTATTTTTTCTTCATCAGCTAAAATTGCTTTTAATTCACCGATCAGCTTCATTAAGCTTTGGAACTCTTCTTCAATCTTTTCTCTTTCCAATCCTGTTAAACGCTGTAGGCGCATATCGAGAATAGCCTGAGCTTGCTTTTCAGAAAGATTGAATGTGGTCATCAATCCTTCACGGGCAATATCCGCTGTTTGTGAGGCTCTAATTAATGCAATGACTTGGTCGAGATGATCGAGTGCAATTCTTAAACCATCTAAAATGTGAGCACGTGCCTCCGCTTTACGGAGTTCGAATAAAGTCCTTCTTCGGATAACAACTTGTTGGTGGTCAAGATAGTGAACTAAACATTGTTTAAGAGTCAGAACCTTTGGCTGACCATTAACTAGAGCCAGTGTATTGATTCCAAAACTTGTTTGCAGTGCTGTTTGCTTATATAAGTTATTTAGAAGGACGTTGGCATTAGCATCTTTACGGACTTCAATGACTATTCTCATTCCATTTCGATCCGATTCATCTCTTAAATCGGTAATACCTTCAATTTTCTTATCCCGTGCTAATTCAGCAATTTTCTCAATCAATTTCGCTTTATTTACTTGGTAAGGAATTTCATTAACGATAATGACTTCTTTACCATTAGATTTTTGTTCAATTTCAACCTTGGCTCTTATCGTAATGGAGCCTCTTCCGGTTTCATATGCTTTACGAATACCGCTTCGTCCAATAATGATACCGCCTGTAGGAAAATCTGGGCCAGGGATAATTTCCATTAACTCCTGTGTCGTAATTTCTGGGTCTTGGCTCACAGCCAATACGCCGTCAATAATCTCACCGAGCTGGTGTGGAGGAATATTTGTTGCCATCCCTACCGCAATACCTGTTGTACCATTTACAAGAAGGTTAGGAAAACGCGCTGGCAAAACCACAGGTTCTCTTTCTTCACCATCATAGTTATCTTGAAAATTAATCGTATCTTTATTAATGTCTCTTAATAGTTCCATAGAGATTTTGGACATACGTGATTCTGTATAACGCATCGCTGCAGCTCCGTCACCATCAACCGAACCAAAGTTTCCATGTCCATCAACAAGCATATAGCGGTAGTTGAAGTCTTGGGCCATACGTACCATTGTTTCATAAACGGCAGAATCACCATGTGGATGGTATTTACCGATTACATCTCCAACGATACGAGCAGATTTTTTGTAAGGTTTGTCCGAATGCATTCCGAGATCATGCATAGCATAAAGAATACGGCGATGAACTGGTTTTAAACCATCGCGAACATCCGGCAGTGCACGTGAAACAATAACACTCATTGCGTAATCAAGAAAAGAAGACTTCATTTCTTGACTAATATTAATTTCTCTTACCTGAGGATTTGGTGTATCAGCCATATTTGGTACCTCCTAATTTGGTGACCTAACTTTATTAGGGCCACCTCTTGAACTAGATAAACGAAAAAAGGAGGATAGTGGTCTACCCTCTATCCTTTTTATATATCTAAATTCTTAACGTATTGTGCGTTTGCTTCTATGAAGTTACGGCGTGGTTCAACTTTATCACCCATTAACATTTCAAAGGTTTCATCTGCTTCAATTGCATCTTCTAGACTAACCTGAAGCATAGTTCTCGTTTCTGGATTCATTGTTGTATCCCACAATTGTACAGGATTCATCTCTCCTAAACCTTTATATCGCTGGATATTTGGTTTTGGACTTGCTGGAAGTTCTGAAAATATCCTGTCTAATTCTTTATCGTTATAGGCATATTCTATTCGTTTACCCTGTTGAACTTTATAGAGTGGGGGCTGTGCAATATATACATAACCCGCTTCTAGAATTTGTCTCATATAACGGTAAAAGAAAGTTAAGATAAGTGTTCGAATATGAGCACCATCAACATCGGCGTCCGTCATGATCACGATTTTATGATAACGAGCCTTAGAAATATCAAAATCTTCACCAATCCCCGTACCTATCGCTGTAATCATGGCCCTAACTTCGTTATTAGAAAGAATTTTGTCTAAACGAGCCTTTTCAACATTAAGTATTTTACCTCTTAATGGTAGAATTGCTTGGAAATGACGGTCACGTCCTTGTTTGGCAGATCCACCCGCAGAGTCACCCTCAACGATATATATTTCACTAATTGCAGGATCCTTAGATGAACAGTCAGCCAATTTCCCAGGTAAACTCGAAACTTCCAGTGCGCTTTTTCGACGAGTTAATTCTCTTGCCTTCTTCGCAGCTAGTCTCGCCCGTGCAGCCATAAGACCTTTTTCAACGATCTTTCGAGCTACAGTTGGATTTTCTAATAAGAATTTATCAAAATGGCTTGCAAACAACTGATCTGTAATCGTTCTTACCTCTGAATTACCAAGTTTTGTTTTAGTTTGGCCTTCGAACTGCGGATCAGGATGTTTAATTGAGACAATCGCTGTAATTCCTTCGCGAACATCTTCACCTGAAAGATTAGTATCATTCTCTTTAATCAAACTATTTTTACGAGCATAGTCATTAATAACCCGTGTTAAAGCTGTCTTAAAGCCAGATTCATGTGTTCCGCCCTCATAGGTATGAATGTTATTTGCAAATGAGTATATATTATCTGTATAGCCTTCGTTATATTGAAGTGCTACTTCAACGCTGATTCCATCGCGCTCGCCCTCAATAAAGATTGGTTCATCATGAATAACTTCCTTGGTACGGTTTAGATGCTCAACATAGGATTTAATTCCGCCCTCATAGTAATATTCATTATGTTTGTTTTCAGCCCGCTTATCTACAATTGTAATTTTAATGCCACGATTTAAGAATGCAAGTTCACGCAAACGTGTCGCTAAAATATCATACTCGTACTCAAGTGTTTCCGTAAAAATTTCACTATCTGGTTTAAAACGGGTAAACGTACCTGTTACCTCTGTTGTACCGATCATTTTGATGTCAGCAGCAGGTACACCTTTTTCGAATTTCTGGTAGTGGATATTTCCATCTCTATGAACGTAAACCTCTAACTCTGTGGAAAGGGCATTAACAACTGATGCTCCAACACCATGAAGTCCACCAGAAACCTTATAACCGCCGCCGCCAAACTTACCTCCTGCATGGAGAACCGTCATAATCACTTCAAGAGCTGGTCTGCCAGTTTTCTCATGAATACCAACGGGAATACCGCGGCCATTATCTTTTACTGTTATACTATTATCTTCTTCAATGCTGACGTTAATTTCATCGCAATATCCAGCTAACGCCTCATCGATACTGTTGTCTACAATTTCCCAAACAAGGTGATGTAGGCCCTTTGCACTAGTTGAGCCAATATACATTCCCGGTCTTTTCCGTACAGCTTCAAGTCCTTCAAGAACTTGGATTTGATCCGCACCATATGCTTGTTCGTCGATTGTTTTTTGTTCCATCGTCAATTCAATTCACCCGCACTTTCTTAGTGAAAAATAACTCTATATTTTAAATAAGGGTTTCAATATTCTTGAAAATACATTTGATTAGATCGTTTCTTTAAGGTTCCGGAAGCAATCGGGGATAAGTATACTTTCTCTTGGGTGACAACGACCGATTTAAAGGGGTTTTTCGATAGGTTTATTAGTTTTTCTTCATGATGCTTTAGAAAGTCACTGATGGAATCCGAAGAATTCACAGAACCTTTATCAAGTATCATAATAATATCTTTTGCCCTGATATTAAGATCTTCCCCAATATGAATATACACTCTTCCACCTCAATTTACTTTATTGATAATACCAGAGGATACTTCATATGTTGATGCCTCTTTTAATGTTTGATGGTGAATCCCATCAACATTTGTAGTGGTCACAAACGTTTGGACCCTCCCTTGAATGGTATTAAGCAGATGTGACTGACGGTAATCGTCTAATTCCGATAAAACATCATCAAGAAGCAAAATCGGATATTCACGAATTTCCGAATGAATTAATTCAATTTCGGCAAGTTTAACAGAAAGAGCGGTTGTTCTTTGCTGACCTTGTGAGCCGAATGTTTGTACATCTCTTCCGTTAACAAAAAACAATAAATCATCACGATGTGGTCCGAAAAGGGTAGTTCCTCGTTCGATTTCTCTCATTCTAACTTTACTGAATTTTTCTTCATAACTTGCTTTCATTTTCGACAAATCTTGGTCTTCTAATACATCAACAGAAGGTTTATAGGTAATTTCTAACGTTTCGAGGCCTCTAGATATCCCATTATGAATGGGTTTTGCCCATTCTTGCAGCATCCTAAGGAATTGAAAGCGCCTCATGACAATTTTCACGGACATTTCTATAAACTGCTCTGTTAGTATTTCGAGCATCGTTTGGTCATTTTGCTTCTTAATCTGCATCATTTTTAAAAAATGATTGCGTTGTTGAAGTATTTTTTGATATTGACTCATATCATGTAAATAAATTGGCGAAACCTGCCCAATCTCCATATCAATAAAACGGCGTCTCACTTGCGGACTACCTTTAACTAGATTTAAATCCTCTGGTGCAAACATAACAACATTCATGTTTCCAACATATTGACTTAATTTTTGCTGTTCCATGTGGTTGCATTTAGCCTTTTTACCCTTTTTCGAAATAATTAATTGCAAAGGTAGTGAGCTATGCTGCTTTTGAATCCTACCCTCAATTTTAGCATAATCTTGGTCCCAGCGAATTAAATCTTTATCATTTGAGGTTCGGTGGGATTTTGCCATCGCTAGAACATAGATTGATTCCATAACATTTGTTTTTCCCTGAGCATTTTCACCCAGGATGACATTCACTTTATTTTCAAATTCAACAGATAATCGCTCATAATTGCGATAATCCTTTAATTCAATCTGTTCAATATACATTTAACCGACATCATCCTTTAGTTACTCGGTTATTAAAAATTCCCCAAAGCCGGCAATTTGAATTTTATCTCCAGCACGAAGCTTTCTTCCTCTTCTCTGATCCTGCTCGCCATTTATAAAAATTTCATTTTCACTTAAAAACCACTTAGCCATTCCACCTGATTGAATGACGTCAGCCAACTTAAGAAATTGTCCTAACGTAATATACTCCGTTTGCAGCTGGATTTTTACAGTCAATGTTCATCACTCATTTCTAAAATGGTCTCAATACTTTATTTTACTAAAAAACTTTGCCAGATACAAAGGAAAGTAAAAAATAAAAAGAAAGTCACCCATTTAAGGAGACTTTCTTAAGCTTCTAATACGTTCGTACAGGCAAAATCAACTGTAATGTTGTTTCATCGTGAAGTGGACGAATTAAGAATGGCCGCATTGCACCAGTGAAGCTGACCTTAACGTCCGTACCTTCTAATGCTTTTAATGCATCCATCATATATTTTGCACTAAAAGAAATCTTTAAATCTTCACCATCAATTGATTGACTTTGAATTTCCTCAACAACCTTACCAACCTCAGGTGTATTTGATGAAATTTCAATTATGCCGCCTTCAATTGTTGAGAACTTAACAACATTGTTCCTGCCTTCACGGGCAAGCAGCGATGCACGATCAATAGCGTGAAGGAATTCCTTTGTATTTACTGTAACATCTGTTTTGCTCTCATTTGGAATTAATCTAGATGTATCTGGATAATTGCCTTCTAATAATCTGGAGAAAAACAATAAATGCTTTGCTTTAAATAAAATTTGATTTTCTGTAATCACAATATCAATTAACTCATTTGTATCATCAATAATTTTACTAAGCTCATTAAGACTTTTTCCTGGAATAACGACATTATAGCTGTCATTATTTTCAATCTCTATTTTTGCCTTTCTTAGGGCAAGACGATGACTATCTGTTGCAATACAGGTTAATTCGCTATTTTCTATCTTCCAGTTTACACCTGTCAAGATGGGGCGCGTTTCTGAGGTCGAGACGGCAAAAAAGGTTTGACGAATCATTGTTTTTAAAAGATCTGTAGCAATTTGAAATTTATTATTTTCTTCAACTTGTGGAAGGTGAGGGTATTCTTCTGCATCAAGGCCATTCAAATTAAACTCTGATTTTCCAGAGCGAATAACAGTTTGCAATGAACCCAACACCTCGATTTCTACTGAATCAGTTGGCAGCTTCTTTACAATTTCACTAAAGAATTTTGCTTGAAGAACAATTGAGCCCGGTTGTTTAATCTCAACTATTTCGTCTCCAGCTTCCTCTTTTGGGATAAATGATTCAATTGAAATATCAGAATCACTTCCCGTTAAAGTAACACCATCATGAGCTGCTGTGATTTTAATTCCTGTTAAAATTGGAATCGTTGTTCTTG
The DNA here is from genome assembly GCF_001940785.1 of Bacillus sp. MRMR6. Taxonomy (GTDB): domain Bacteria; phylum Bacillota; class Bacilli; order Bacillales; family Cytobacillaceae; genus Neobacillus. The sequence continues at coordinate 328,777 of NZ_MSLS01000003.1, read as the reverse complement.
AAGTGACAGCCTTCATAACATCTTGGACGCTTTGAACGAGGCGGTCTCGTTGAATAATAAATTTCATAAGATAATCCTCCATTTTCAGGATATTTTTATCCTTTGGAATAATTGATTTTTAACAGCATATATTAATATATTTTTTAAAAGAAAAAGAGTAGAAGTACTAGTAGGCCCTGTGATTATGTGGATAACTACATTTTAACAAAGGAAACACAGTCTATCCACATGTGGATAGACTGTGTATAAATAGGTGAAAGTTATTCACAGATTGATTAAAGTTTTAACATCTCATTTAACTCTTTCATTTGCTTTTGTAATTGTAAATCTGATTGAAGAAGCTTAGAAATTTTTTCATGAGCATGAATGACAGTCGTATGATCTCGGCCGCCAAACTCTTCACCGATTTTAGGAAGCGAATAATCTGTCAGCTCACGAGATAAATACATCGCAATTTGTCTAGGGAAAGCAACTGATTTTGTACGTTTCTTCGCTTTAAAATCTTCCAGTTTCACGCTGAAATGTTCCCCAACTATTCGTTGAATATCAAGAATAGTAATGACTTTAGGTTTTGAACTTGGAATGATATCTCTTAATGCTTCCGAGGCTAAGTCAGCGTTGATATCTTTATTTATTAAGGAAGAGTATGCAACAACTCGGATTAATGCACCTTCGAGCTCCCGGATATTTGTATCAATTTGATTGGCAATATAGAGCATCACTTCGTTTGGAATATCCAATCCTTCTGCCTTTGCTTTTTTCCTCAAAATCGCAATTCTTGTTTCTAAATCTGGCGGAGTAATATCGGTTATTAATCCCCACTCGAAACGTGAGCGTAAACGGTCCTCGAGTGTTGGTATTTCCCTCGGCGGCCGGTCACTGGAAATGACAATTTGCTTACTTTCCTCATGAAGAGTATTAAAAGTGTGGAAGAATTCCTCTTGAGTTGATTCTTTTCCAGCCAGGAACTGAATATCATCAATTAGTAAAACATCAACATTGCGGTATTTATTGCGGAATTCAATTGCTTTGTTATCGCGGATAGAATTAATGAACTCATTAGTGAACTTTTCAGATGATAAATAAACTACTTTTGCTGCAGGGTTATGATCTATAACATAATGGCCAATTGCATGCATCAAGTGTGTCTTCCCTAAACCTACACCCCCGTAAATAAATAACGGATTATAGGCCTTTGCTGGTGCCTCTGCTACCGCTAGTGAAGCAGCATGAGCGAAGCGGTTTCCGGAACCAATAACAAATGTGTCAAAGGTATACTTCGGATTTAAAATATTTTGTGGAAAATCATGCTGATCCGCATCTCTCTTTGCCTTTTTTGGAGGCGTCGGCATATCCTGATCTTCGTCTTTCTGATTTTGCGGAATAATAAATTTTACAGAAAGCTCTTCTCCGGTAATTTCATAGAGAATACCAGAAATTAACTTGGAATAGCGCTCTTCCAGCCAATCTCGCGCAAATTCATTAGGAGCAGTAATTATAAGTAAATTGCCTTGAAGGGAATGAGCTTTTGTTGACTTTAGCCATGTGTCAAAGCTAGGCTTACTTATCTTTTTCTCGATATCGGCTAGAGCAGCATTCCAAAGATCCGCAATATTCTCCAACGGTTGTCCCTCCTTATCATCGATAATTTATTTCTCTTGTTGCCTTTAGCACTTTGCAGGATTTGTTCTGTCTAACTCCATAAATAAATATATTTTTTCACAAAATATGAGTAAGTATCCTTGTAATATCAATAACCATTTAGCTGCGTATATAATAGTTGTACACGCTGTATAACCTACTAATTTATAAATATACGAAACAATGGTTGTGGAAAACATATAAATAGGAAGTAATGTGGAGTTTCGACAATATCCACCGCCTGTGGACAAGTTTCTGCAGTATGACAGAATAACTTGTCCACAGGTTATCCACAATCTGTGGATAAGAAATAATTGAGACAAAGTTATTAAGAGTGAAAACACAAATATAATATCAAATAAAATCAATAGGTGCAATGCCTTTTCATACTTTATCCACAATGATAACGGTCTGTGAGCTAAACTTGTCCACAGGTAGTGGTTCCTGTGCAAAAACTGTCAATATCATGTGGGACAAAGAAAAAAATGTCGAAAAAATTATCCACAACCAAAATGAAATAGTAAAACTGGTTCACTGTACATATTAAAAGAAAAAAGAAAAGCAGCCGTAAATTTCATTTTTACTCCGGTAGGTTAATCCAGATTTTTAAAACTGATCGGGACAAAAAGGAAGAAATTGCAGACAATAATTTGAAGAGTGGTTGACAATTATATGGGTACGTCCTTATAATAAGTAGGACTGTCTGAAAACAATTCTGATAGCTATTCCTCAGGGAGGTGTCATATAATGAAAAGAACGTATCAACCAAATAAACGTAAACATAGTAAAGTTCACGGTTTCCGTAGTCGTATGAGCACAGCAAACGGACGTAATGTTCTAGCTCGCCGTCGTCAAAAAGGAAGAAAAGTATTATCAGCTTAGGCCACTGAAACGTCAGTGGTCTTTTTTCTCATAAAAAAGGAAGTCCCAACTAGAATGAAGGTGTTTTTTTATGAAAAAAGAATTACGTATTAAGAAAAACAAAGAATTTCAAGAAGCCTTTCAAAAAGGGCGCTCATTTGCAAATCGTCAATTTGTTGTCTATGTTCTCACAAAAGAGAATCAAGAGGATTTTCGAATTGGGCTTTCTGTAAGTAAGAAAATAGGGAATGCTGTCATGAGGAATCAAATCAAGAGATACATAAGACAAGCTGTTTTTGAGTTATCGGACCAACTTACACCTGGACTTGATTATGTCATTATTGCCCGCAAACCTTTGGCTGAAATGGACTTCTTTGAATTGAAGAAGAGCTTAATCCATGTTCTTAAGGTCGGGAAAGTCCTTAAAAAGAAATGAATCCGTGAAATATTAGAAACCAGTGATAAATTTCCTGTGTTTTGGAGACAAAGTATTTATAAAGATGTTAAAATACCTATGGAATGACTCCGATGTAGTTTGTCTATACATAAAGGTTCATTACACTTTAATTATATTTAACATTTTCAAGGAGGAAATTTCGGTTGAAAAAACGAATATTACTTTTGCTTGGTATCGTTTCAGTATTCCTATTTCTCACGGGTTGTACTGAAATTAATAAACCAATTGATGCAGAAAGTACAGGCTTTTGGAACGAATATATTGTTTACCCCTTATCTTGGCTGATTGTAAAAGTTGCTGAATTGCTATTTGGAAGTTTTGGTTTATCAATTATCGCCGTTACAATTATCATTCGTCTAGCGATCTTACCACTCATGATAAAGCAGACTAAGAGTTCAAAGGCAATGCAGGCATTGCAGCCTGATATGAAGGCACTTCGTGAAAAATACAGTTCAAAAGATCAAAAAACACAGCAAAAATTGCAACAGGAAACAATGGCACTTTTCCAAAAACATGGAGTGAATCCTATGGCCGGCTGTTTCCCGTTAATCGTACAAATGCCAATCTTAATTGGTTTTTACCATGCAATCTCAAGAACAAGAGAAATTGCTGAGCATAGTTTTCTATGGTTTGACTTAGGAGATAAGGATCCACTTTATCTTTTGCCGATTATCGCGGGTATCACAACCTTTATTCAGCAAAAAATGATGATGGCAGGACAAGAGCATAATCCACAAATGGCTATGATGCTTTGGATGATGCCGATTATGATTGTCGTTTTTGCGTTTAACTTCCCAGCTGCTCTTTCATTGTATTGGGTAGTAGGAAACCTATTTATGATCGTTCAAACTTATTTTATTAAGGGGCCGGATCTGAAGAAGGCTTCAGCGACCGGTAACGCGGGGGGAGCAAAAAAGTGAAACAAGTAACTGCTACAGGACAAACTGTCGAAGAAGCAGTAGAAGCAGCTTTAGCTCAATTACAGACAACAAAAGACCGCACAGATGTAGATATTATCGATGAAGGTAAAAAAGGTTTTTTTGGTATTTTTGGTTCTCGGCCAGCTGTAGTCAAGGTTTCCGTAATCATTGATCCGATTGAAGAAGCACAAAAGTTCCTCATCCATGTAAGTGAACAGATGGGGGCGCCAGTAGAAATCGAAGTTAAACGTGAGGGGAAACAAGTTTACTTTGTTCTTACAGGTGAAAAAATTGCGCTTCTAATTGGAAAAAGAGGGCAGACCTTAAATTCTCTTCAATATCTGACACAGTTAGTCATTAACCGTTTCTCTGATCAATATCTAAACGTGATTCTAGATGCAGAGGATTACCGAAATAGAAGAAATGAAACTTTAATGCAATTAGCACATCGGCTTGCTCAAAAAGCAGTTAGGACTGGAAAAGATGTTGCATTAGAACCAATGCCTTCGTATGAGCGTAAAGTAATTCATACCGCTTTATCTGAGAATAAGCGCGTGAAAACATATTCTGATGGTTCAGACCCACATCGTTATATTGTGATTTCTCCAATTAAATAGTTACTAAAGACATTCTGCTATTTGTAGGGTGTCTTTTTTTGTCACATTATTAGGTTTTATAGGCTTAAGGCAGTAATTATTTCAGTTCCGGTGTTTTATTGTTATTCACATGTGGATAAGTTAAAATAATACTTGTAGATTTTAATGTTGTGGATAAATCGGATTCAAAAAGATGGTTTTTCAAATAAAAACATTGTATTCTAATTTTTTGGAGTAAAATTTCGGATTTTATATAGATTATCTTTAATAAAAGAGTGGTGAAGGAAATGGAATTTGATACAATAGCAGCCATCTCGACTCCTATGGGTGAAGGAGCGATTGCGATTGTCCGTTTAAGCGGCGATGATGCAATTAACATCGCAGACCGCATATTTCGGAGTATAAGTGGTAAAAGGTTGACGGAAATGGCTTCCCATACCATTCATTATGGACACTTAATGGATCCTAAAAAGGAAGAAGTAATAGAGGAAGTAATGGTTTCTGTAATGAAAGGTCCAAAAACCTTTACAAAAGAGGATGTAGTGGAAATCAATTGTCACGGAGGCATTGTATCCGTTAATAGAGTATTGCAGCATGTATTAGCGTTTGGTGCGAGACTTGCAGAGCCAGGAGAATTTACAAAACGTGCTTTTTTGAATGGGAGAATAGACCTATCCCAAGCAGAAGCGGTAATGGATTTAATACGGGCAAAAACGGACCGCGCGATGAATGTGGCATTAGGACAAATGGAAGGGCGCTTATCTAGATTAATTCGCGGCTTACGCCAAGAGATATTAGAGATTCTAGCCCATGTTGAAGTGAATATTGATTATCCTGAATATGATGATGTGGAAGAAATGACCCATAAAATGCTGATGGAAAAAGCAGTGTATGTCCGGGATGAACTAACGAAACTGTTGCAGACCTCTCAGCAGGGGAAAATTTTGCGAGAAGGTATATCTACGGTGATTGTCGGGCGTCCTAATGTAGGGAAATCTTCACTATTAAACAGTCTTGTTCAAGAGAATAAAGCAATTGTTACTGATATTCCAGGGACAACCCGCGATGTGATTGAAGAGTATGTTAATGTACGGGGCGTTCCATTAAGGTTACTTGATACTGCTGGTATCCGTGAAACGGAAGATATTGTAGAGCGGATTGGTGTCGAAAAGTCGCGTCAAGTTCTCAAAGAAGCCGATTTGATTCTTTTAGTATTAAATTATGCTGATCAATTTACAAAGGAAGATGAAAATCTGTTCGAAGTTGTGAAGGGAATGGATGTCATTGTCATTGTTAATAAAACAGACCTCACGAAGCAAATTGATATGGAGAAAGTGAAACAGCTTGCCTCAGATCATAAGTTAGTGACAACCTCCTTATTAGAAGATCGAGGTGTAGACGAGTTAGAAGAAGCCATCGCTTCATTATTTTTTGCAGGGTCGATTGAAACAGGTGATATGACATATGTATCGAATAGTCGTCACATTGCTTTAATCAGTCAAAGCTTAAGGACAATTGAAGAAGCAATCGAGGGAGTAGAAATGGGAACGCCAATAGATATCGTTCAAATTGATTTAACAAGATCTTGGGAATTACTCGGTGAGGTCATTGGAGAAAGTGTCCATGAAAGCCTAATCGACCAGTTATTTTCACAGTTCTGTTTAGGAAAATAATCGATGTAAACTATGATATCCAATAGAGCAAAATAAAAGGACTCAAGGTTATGTTAGATACAGGAAGTAATGGTTGTAGAAGGAGGAACATAATGACTTACGAAGCAGGTAATTTTGACGTTATTGTCATTGGGGCAGGTCATGCGGGCAGTGAGGCTGGCCTCGCGGCGGCCCGCATGGGCGCCAAGACGTTAATGATCACCATTAACCTCGATATGGTCGCATTTATGCCGTGTAATCCATCTGTTGGCGGACCAGCCAAGGGAATCGTAGTACGCGAAATTGATGCACTTGGTGGGGAAATGGGAAAAAATATCGATAAAACACATATTCAGATGAGGATGCTAAATACAGGGAAGGGCCCTGCAGTGCGTGCCCTAAGAGCGCAGGCAGATAAGTTTGCCTATCAACATGAAATGAAAAAGACCATTGAAAATACACCAAACTTGACGTTACTTCAAGGAATGGTCGAAAAATTAATGGTTGAAAACGGCGTTTGTGTCGGTGTCATCACGCAAACAGGTGCAATGTATCGTGCCAAGACGGTTGTGATTACAACCGGTACCTTTTTACGCGGGGAAATTATTTTAGGTGAACTCAAATATTCAAGTGGACCTAATAACCAGCAGCCATCGATTAAATTATCCGAACATCTAGAAGAGCTAGGATTTGAATTAGTCCGTTTTAAAACAGGAACTCCTCCACGAGTTAACAGTCATACGATTGATTACAGTAAAACTGAAATTCAGCCTGGTGATGATGTTCCAAGAGCTTTTTCATATGAAACAACTAAGTATATAACGGATCAGCTTCCATGCTGGTTAACATACACTTCTGAACAGACCCATTTATTAATTGACCAAAATCTTCATCGTTCACCAATGTATTCTGGGATGATCAAAGGTACAGGCCCACGGTACTGTCCTTCTATTGAAGACAAAGTAGTCCGTTTTAACGATAAACCAAGACACCAAATCTTCCTTGAGCCTGAGGGTAGGCACACACAGGAAGTATATGTCCAAGGTTTATCAACTAGTCTTCCGGAGGATGTACAACAGCAAATGCTTAAAACGATTCCTGGCCTTGAGAATGTCCAAATGATGCGTTCTGGATATGCTATCGAGTATGATGCAATTGTTCCCACGCAGCTTTGGCCTACTCTTGAAACCAAGGTAGTTAAAAATTTATATACGGCAGGTCAAATAAATGGCACCTCCGGCTATGAAGAAGCAGCAGGCCAAGGCTTAATGGCTGGTATCAATGCTGGTTTGAATGCACTGGGCAAAGATCAACTGGTGTTAAGTCGCTCGGATGCTTATATTGGTGTGTTAATTGATGACTTAATTACCAAGGGGACAAATGAACCTTATCGCTTATTAACTTCAAGAGCAGAGTACCGGCTATTACTCCGTCATGATAATGCTGATCTAAGGTTGACGGAAATTGGCCACCAGATTGGGCTAATACGTGATGAGCGTTATCAAAGATTTCTATTAAAAAAAGAAGCGGTTGAAGTGGAAAAAAACCGATTAGCAACGATTATCCTAAAGCCAACAAAAGAAGTTCAAGAACTGATCAGGAGTATCGGCGGCAGTGAATTAAAGGATGGTATTCGGGCTTCAGATTTACTAAAGAGGCCAGAAATGAACTATCAACTGTTAGAGCGTCTAACTACGAGTGATGTCGAATTAGATCAAGATACAAAAGAACAGGTGGAAATTCAAATAAAGTATGAAGGCTATATTGAAAAGTCACTCCAGCAGGTTGAACGTTTAAAGAAAATGGAGAATAAAAAAATACCTGAAAATATCGATTATGATGCAATTAATGGACTAGCTACAGAAGCAAAACAAAAGCTTAAGCTAGTTAAACCATTGTCCCTTGCACAGGCATCGCGGATCTCAGGTGTAAACCCTGCTGATATTTCAATTCTTCTAATTTATTTAGAACAAGGCCGCATCGCAAAAGTATCTAATTAAGAAAAAAACAGTTTGAGTATAAAAAATCACATTCTAATACCTCGCTCTTGAGCGAGGTCTGCTTTTCGTAAATTTCTGTTGCTAGTAGAGTATACAAAACGAGTGAGGAAGTTTTGCTGATGAACATCGAACAATTTAAAGATATGCTATCAGAAAAGGGGATTACTCTTACTGATAAACAAATGAACCAGTTTGAAAAGTACTACGAAACCTTAGTTGAGTGGAATGAAAAGATGAACTTAACGGCAATCACGGATAAGGCGGATGTGTATTTAAAACACTTTTATGATTCCATCTCTGCATCGTTCTATTTTGATTTAACCAAGCCTGTCCATTTATGTGATGTCGGAGCAGGTGCTGGATTTCCAAGTATTCCGCTCAAAATTGTCTTTCCACAACTAGAAGTAACCATTGTTGACTCATTGAATAAACGAATTTCCTTTTTAAATCATTTAGCAAATGTCCTAGAATTAGACAAGGTTCATTTTGTACATGATCGTGCTGAAACCTTTGGGGTTAATCTGAAACATCGTGAATCCTATGATATCGTGACCGCACGAGCAGTTGCGAGGATGTCTGTATTGAGTGAGCTTTGTATTCCGCTGGTAAAAGTAGGTGGTTATTTTATCGCGATGAAGGCGGCACATGCAAATGAAGAAATGGCTGCTGGTGAAAAAGCGATTACTACCCTCGGGGGAAAGTTAGAGGAGAAGTATACTTTTACACTGCCATTGGAAGAGAGTGAACGAAACATCTTGGTTATAAAAAAGGAAAAACAAACTCCAAAAAAATATCCGCGTAAACCAGGTACGCCAAGTAAAATGCCAATTGAATAAAGTGCGGTACAAATGAATTTTTTTGTTTTATAATGAGGTTTGGCAGGAAGTTTTTATAGGGATGGCGAATTAGTATTAGGGAGTTTCGTAAAGGTGGTGTTGGGGATGAAGAATTCGTTTTCACGCTTTTTTGGCCTCGGCGAAAAGGGAGATCAAAAGGTTGAATTTGAAGTTGAGGCTGAGCTCGAGAATGAGTTAGAAATGGAAAAAAATGATGAAATAAAAAAGATACCAATTGATCGGATTGTTCCAAACCGTTTTCAGCCTCGTACCGTATTTAATGATGATAAAATTGAGGAATTGTCACGGACCATTCATACGCACGGAATCATTCAGCCAATTGTTTTAAGGCAGTATGAAGGAGATCGCTACGAGATTATTGCCGGCGAGCGCAGATGGCGGGCAATGAAAAAGCTTGGTTGGTATGAAGTACCAGCAATTATTAAAAATTATACCGATACAGAAACAGCATCTGTTGCTTTGATAGAAAATCTGCAGCGTGAAGAGCTATCACCAATAGAAGAGGCAATTGCTTATGGTAAATTACTTGAGCTTCATAATCTAACACAAGAAGCACTTGCTCAGCGGCTCGGAAAAGGACAATCGACTGTTGCAAATAAACTAAGACTGTTAAAATTACCGCAGCCGATTCAAGAATCATTGTTAAACAAAATGATCACTGAACGTCATGCCAGATCACTGATTCCTTTAAAAGATCCTGAAAAGCAAGTAATGATTTTAGGTGAAATTATTGAGAAGAATTTAAATGTTAAGCAAACCGAGGAAAGAGTTGTCAGATTGCTTGAGCAAAAGAATCAAAAGCCGAAGCCGAAGAGAAAGGCCTTTAGCAAGGATATGAGAATTGCCGTCAATACAATCAGACAATCACTAACAATGGTATCAGACAGCGGGATTAACCTCGACGCCGAGGAAGAAGAATTTGAAGAATACTATCAATTTACAATCAAAATACCAAAGAAAAAATAATATAAACTCACCAGAATCCAAACAAACCAAACGTTTGGTTCTTTTTTTTCCTCGTGTATTAGGACTTCCGCAAAAATCCTATGTTGAATTCAAAAAAATACTGGTAAAAAAGGTAAATACTTGTAATGAGCATTCGCTTAATATTTTTAAAAATAAATAACAATCATTCCGTTTCATGATAAAATAGAATGCATGGAAAAATACTCAACTAGCATTCTGCTAAAAATAACAGCTTTGCTAGAGTGCAATAAATATAGATCGAGTTAAAGATAGAAAAAAATAAGGGTAGGTGACATCGTGGGTAAAACCATTGCAATCGCCAATCAAAAGGGCGGAGTCGGTAAAACGACTACTTCTGTCAACCTAGGCGCCTGCTTAGCATACATAGGGAAAAAGGTTTTATTAGTAGACATTGACCCCCAAGGAAATGCAACAAGTGGGATTGGTATCGACAAGGCAGACGTAGAACAATGTATTTATGATGTTTTAGTAGATGATGTGGAAGCAAAGAACGTAATCAAGCCAACATCTGTAGAAAATTTATATGCCATTCCTGCTACGATCCAATTAGCAGGTGCAGAAATAGAACTAGTGCCCACTATTTCAAGAGAGGTCCGCTTAAAGCGAGCACTAGGAGAAGTAAAAGACGAGTTTGATTATATTATTATCGATTGCCCGCCATCTTTAGGCTTATTGACGTTAAATGCATTAACTGCCTCTGACTCTGTTTTAATTCCGGTTCAGTGCGAGTACTATGCATTAGAGGGGCTTAGCCAATTATTAAATACAGTCAGGCTTGTACAGAAACATTTAAATCAAGATTTAAAAATCGAAGGTGTTCTTTTAACCATGCTTGATGCACGGACAAATCTAGGCATTCAAGTGATTGAAGAGGTTAAAAAATATTTCCAAGATAAAGTTTATAAAACAATCATTCCAAGAAATGTGCGTCTAAGTGAAGCTCCGAGCCATGGTGAACCAATCATTAATTATGATTCTAGGTCCCGCGGGGCAGAAGTATATTTAGATTTAGCAAAGGAAGTGGTCTCAAATGGCTAAAGGTTTAGGCAAAAAAGGCTTGAATGCGTTTTTTAACAATATCGAAGCCAGCAAGGAAGAATCAGTCCAAGAGATCCCAATTAAAGAACTTCGTCCAAATCCTTATCAGCCGCGTAAAGTCTTTCAGCAAGAGGCAATAGATGAATTAAAAGAATCAATCCTAGAGCATGGAATCTTACAGCCGCTTGTAGTGCGAAAAAGTATTAAAGGCTATGAAATTGTAGTCGGTGAAAGACGATTCCGTGCGGCAAAGGAAGCTATGCTTGAAACTGTCCCTGCAGTGGTGCGTGAATTGTCAGAGCAGCAAATGATGGAGTTAGCAGTTTTAGAAAATCTCCAGCGGGAGGATTTAAACCCGATAGAAGAGGGCCTTGCCTACCAAACATTAATGGAGAAATTAAAGCTTACACAAGAAGAGGTAGCCAAGCGTTTAGGAAAAAGCCGCCCTCATGTAGCGAACCATATCCGCCTCCTTTCACTTCCTGCAAAAATTCAAGATTTGATTTACCAAGGGAAAATTACAATGGGGCATGGCCGAGCATTATTAGGATTGCGACAAAAGGCCAAATTACCAGCATTGGTAGATAAGATTATCACTGAATCACTTAATGTCAGACAGCTAGAAAAGCTGATTCAACAGCTAAATGAAAATGTTTCACGTGAAACAAAAAAACCAGAAAAGAAAAAAGATGTCTTCCTACAGGAGCAGGAACACTCCCTTCGGGAACGCTTTGGTACAACCGTGACTATTAAACAGTCCAAAAACAAGGGGAAAATTGAAATTGAATTCTTCTCTCAAGATGATTTAGAGCGAATCTTAGCGATGCTAGACCAAGAAGAATCCGTGTAAACCATCAAAAGATGGTTTATTTTTTTCTGAAAAAAAATAGCTTTTCAATGGCTATGAAACATGGTAGTTTAATAGTATTGTAAATTTCGATACTCGAAGAATAGGTGAATAGAAGATGTTTTTACTAGGGACAATTGTGAACGGTTTACTTATAATCATTGGTACAGTTATTGGGATATTTTTACACAAAATACCAGATAGTATGAAAACAACCGTAATGTATGCAATCGGTTTGTCAGTTATGGTCTTAGGCTTGCAAATGGGATTGAAAAGCGAAAACTTCCTCATTGTAATTATCAGCCTGGTAGTGGGGGCAGTAATGGGTGAGTTAATGAAATTAGATGAGAAGCTTAATCAGCTTGGATTATGGATAGAGAAGAAAATTGGCTCAAACGGAAGAGGAAGTATAGCGGAAGGCTTTGTTACGGCTACCTTAATTTTCGTTATTGGAGCTATGGCCATAATCGGTGCACTCGACAGCGGCATTCGTGGAGATCATCAGGTACTATATACCAAATCGATTATTGATGGCTTTACCTCGATTATTTTAACTACAACTCTTGGGATCGGTGTGATGTTCTCTGCTATTCCGGTTATACTGTATCAAGGGTTCATTGCTTTATTTGCTACTCAGATTGACCGGTTTGTTCCACAAATGTTAATGGATCAGTTTATTGTTGAAATGACTGCAACAGGCGGAGTCATGATTTTTGCAATTGGCTTAAATTTAACAGGGATTCTAAAAATCAAGGTTGCTAATCTACTGCCTGGGATTATCGTAACAGGGGTAATCGTAACAGGCTATTATTTCTTCTAACCAACCATATTTATAACAACGAATAAGCAAAAAAATGAGCATTCGGATTAGTCCGAACGGCTCATTTTTTAGTTCGTTTGTTCTTCTTCATTAAGATTAACAAGCTCCTGCCAGCGTCCCTTTGGATGAAGTAAGCTCGCTTGGTATATCCCATTGCTAATCGTTTTTGCCATTTTCATAACCAGGTTTAAACGTGTATTTTGTAAGACGAAAAATTCCATAAATCCACTAACATTTACAATTCCTGTAATATGAATATCTCCTACTGCAGGAAGCTCTTTATTGACTCCTGCACCAGGCTTTACGGGGCCATCACCCAGTTGAATTGCTCCAACATTTTTTAATCTTCCTAAACAGGCGTCAATTCCAATAATAAAGGGATGATCATGCTTTACCGTTATTTCCTTTAAACGTTCTTCTAAATTGACCGCGTGAATGGGTTCATCTAATGTTCCGTAAACATAGAATCCTGTGAGATTCTTATCCTCTAGTAGAGTCCCAACAAGTGGGCCAAGTGAATCTCCAGTGGATCGATCAGTACCGATACAAACAAAAACCACGGGGCGACCGGAAGCGCTAGGGATGGATGAAAGCAATTTCTTGGCAAGATTTTCAGCAGCTTCAAAATCAGTATGAAAAATACGTCCACTGGACCTCAATCCCAAAAAGTTCGCTTTCAGATTCATTCAGTCCACTCCTTCATGAGCTTTTTGATTATTTCTAGATTTTGCGCTGACATAGCTCTTGTATTATTCTTTTAACAGTATACGGAAAATACAGGAAGTCTATACATCTTGCATGTAAGTTCTTTTTAAGTTGAAAAAAGGAGAAATTCACAATACTATAAAGTACAAGGAAAAGTTGATAAGATATATAGTGTAGTAGGGGAAGTTAGAAAGGGTGTTGATATGAGTTCGACAGAAAAGGTTATTCAAAATTTCATAAATAAATTTCAAAATGAAGAAACATGGATGGCAATCGGCGAGGGTTTATTAAAAATTATTGTCATTTTAATCATATCAAAAATCCTAATTAAAATTGGGAAGGCTGCTATTCGCAATATCTTTTTATTAAGAACACGTTCTCCATTAAAGACTTCAGAGCGGAGAGATGAAACACTCGCTCGACTGCTCGATAATGTTCTTACCTATGTAGTATATTTTATTACGGCTATTACAATTCTTTCTGTATTTGCAATCGATGTAAAAGCCTTATTAGCCGGTGCAGGGATCATTGGTTTAGCGGTTGGGTTTGGTGCTCAAAGTCTTGTGAAGGATATCATTACTGGATTTTTCATCATTTTTGAAGATCAGTTTTCAGTTGGTGACCATGTACGAATTGATCAGTTTGAAGGTACAGTTCAAACCATAGGGCTAAGGACGACAAGAATGAAAAGCTGGACTGGAGAAGTTCATATTATTCCTAATGGAAGTATTGTTCAAGTAACTAACTTTTCCTTAAATAATAGCCTTGCTATCATCGATATAGGCATTGCATACGAAGAAGATATTGAGCAGGCAGAGAAGAAAATAAAGGAATTGCTTGAGACATTGCCTGATAAATATGAGGAGCTGGTTAAGGCACCAGAAATACTAGGCGTTCAAAATTTTGGACCTTCAGAGGTAGTATTGCGGATTGTCGCAGAAACTTTCCCTATGAAGCATGCCGCTTTAGGCAGAAAGCTTAGGAAAGATATAAAACAGTACTTAGATGAGAATGGTATTGAAATTCCATACCCTCGACTTGTTATGTACTCAAAGGATTCACAAAATAATAAAGGAATAGGCTTATAAGGAGGAGTGTTCATGGAAGAGAAGGAATATGGACTAAATGATGTCGTGGAAATGAAAAAGCAGCATCCCTGCGGTACGAATCGGTGGAAAATTATTCGCCTAGGTATGGATATTCGGATTAAATGTGAAGGCTGTCAGCATAGTGTCCTTATTCCAAGAAGAGAGTTTTCTCGTAAAATGAAAAAATTACTAGTGAAGCATGAAGAATAAATTCATGCTTTTTTTTTTGACTTTCTGTATTATTCTTAGTAGTAAACAAGAAATAGAGGATGGAACATGGGGGTGGGGGTTTTTATGACAGAAGTACTAAAGTCAGCCTGTCCGTTAAATTGTTGGGATAGCTGTGGTTTTCATGTGACGGTAGAAAACGATCGGGTAATAAAGGTTGAAGGTGATCCTTCACACCCAATTACACAGGGAAAAATATGCGGCAGGGGCAGAATGTTAGAAACAAGGACAAATTCCCCTGAACGATTACGATATCCTTTGAAAAAGATTAACGGAGTATTTAAGCGAATTTCTTGGGAGCAGGCTCTTGATGAAATTGCCTTAAGAATGAGTAACATAAAAGAAAAGTATGGAACAACCTCTGTTTTGCATAGTCATGACTATGCAAACAGTGGAATCTTGAAAAATTTAGACCAGCGCTTTTTTAATGCTTATGGCGGCGTAACAGAGCTTTATGGCTCACTGTGCTGGGGAGCCGGGATTGAGGCACAAAAGTGGGATTTTGGCGATGCATACAGCCATGGACCAGAAGATATTTTTCAAAGTAAAAATATTATTATCTGGGGTAGAAATGTAGCGCGGACCAATATGCACTTTTATGAAAAGCTGCTAGAAGCAAAGAAAAAAGGCGCTAAGCTTATCGTCATTGATCCTCTATTTAATGCAACAGCAAAAATAGCTGATGAATATATTACAATCAAGCCAGGAATGGATGGAATGCTAGCTGCCGGTATAATAAAAGAGATCCTTCGTTTAGGTTTGGACGATCGGGAATTTATTGAGGAGCATTCTTACGGGTTTGAAGATTTAAAAGAATTGCTAAATGATATTTCAGTAGAAAAAGTGAGTGAGATGACGGAGGTCCCTTTAGAAACCATCCGTCTGTTAGCAAAGCTTTATGCTGATAAACCAACTTCCACCTTCATGGGCCTAGGGCTCCAAAGATACAAAAATGGCGGCAATACCATTCGCTTGATTGACGCGCTCGTTGCTGTAAGCGGCAATATTGGACTTAAAGGCGGTGGAGCCAATTATGCCAATTTGCAAGTAGGTCAAAGCTTTGAGGTTGGTGAAATCACACTTTCTGAACGTAGATTAGACCATAGACAATTTTCAATCATGAAGCAGGCAGAGGAAATCTTAACTGCTAAAGATCCAGAAATAAAAATGATTTTTGTGACCTGTGGGAATCCGATCACACAAGTACCTGACTCAAATATAGTAGAAAAAGCTTTTACTTCTGTGGAAACATTAGTAGTCGTTGACTTTTTTTTGACAGATACCGCAAAGCTGGCTGATTATGTACTCCCGACTACAACAGCCTTTGAAGAAGAGGATTTTTATTTTTCTTCGATGTATCATCATTATGTCAATTATGGTCCAAAGCTTGTTTCCGCACCAGGTGAGGCTAGGTCCGATTTATGGATTTGGACAAAGCTGGCAGAAAAATTGGGATTTGGAAATGAATTTAACTTTACTAGGGAACAATGGATGGAACAGTCATTTTCATCATTAGCCGCTAAAGGATTAACCCTTGAAATGCTTAAGGAAAAAGGTACATTAGAGTTGCCTGTGGAAAGAGTGCCCTGGCAAGAGCATAAATTCAAGACACCATCCGGGAAATTTGAATTTACCTCCCAGCTTGGCAAGCAAAAGGGTAATGATGGAATGCTCAAATTATCGGTTCCAGAGGAATCAGTTTGGAGTAATCCTGCACTAGCTGAAAAATATCCCTATAGCCTGTTAACGATTCATCCATTGCGGTCGAATCATTCACAGAATTATCACCTCCTTCCTTCTAAACCGCAGTTAAAGGTTGAAGTAGCTAAAAATATTGCAGATCGATTGAAACTCGAGCAAGGCGATGAAGTAAGAGTTTGGAATGATCGTGGTGAGGTTAGAGGATATACGACGATTTTATCGAAAGCACATCCTAATACGATTAATATAGATGAAGGCATTTGGAAAGAATTTGGCGGCTCCGTCAATAACCTGACCGCAAGCAGTAAATCTGATAACGACCTCGGCAGCACATTATATGATTGTCTTGTTAACCTAGAAAAAATAAACTAACTGGTGCTACCTGCATCAGTTTTTATTTTAGGTTGGTAAAGGATATTATTAGTGTTTCATGATGATTTGTGCTCCAGGAGCGAGACTCCTACAGACGCTTTAGTGCCGAGGAGGCTTCCCGGACCTCCTGCGGAAAGCGAAGTACCTGGAGCACAAATTAACAGTAAACTATCAGACAGCCTTCCTTTATATGGTGAGTCTAACTCCTCAATCGTAATGTTCTTGTCTTTTTCGCTGCTTATCTCTATAATTGTGAGAGGATTTTACATTTAACATAGTACTTAATTTACTGATAATAGATGTATTTATATTTGAGGAGTGAACGAAATGGCGTTAACAGCTGGAATAGTAGGATTACCGAACGTCGGTAAGTCTACGTTATTTAATGCAATCACACAGGCTGGTGCTGAATCAGCAAACTATCCATTCTGTACCATCGATCCAAACGTAGGAATTGTAGAAGTACCAGATCACCGCTTAACCAAACTAACGGAACTTGTGCAGCCGAAAAAAACAGTTCCGACTGCTTTTGAATTCACCGATATCGCTGGGATTGTAAAAGGGGCAAGTAAAGGCGAAGGGTTAGGAAATAAATTCCTATCACATATCCGTCAAGTTGACGCGATTTGTCAAGTAGTTCGCTGCTTTGCAGATGATAATATTACCCACGTATCGGGGAAGGTTGATCCACTCTCGGATATTGAAGTCATTAATTTGGAATTAATTTTAGCTGACATGGAATCTGTTGAAAAAAGAATTGGCCGTGTAGAAAAATTAGCTAAGCAAAAGGACAAAGAGGCGGCAGCTGAGTTTGAAGTACTAGCCATGCTTCGTGAAGCTTTTGAAAATGAAAAGCCAGCTAGAACAGTTGAATTTACTGAAGAACAATTAAAAATTGCAAAAATGCTCCATCTCCTAACCATTAAGCCCGTTCTTTATGTAGCAAATGTTGGCGAAGATGATGTTGCTGATCCATCAGAAAATGAATATGTACAAAAAGTTCGTGAGTTTGCTGCAGCAGACAATGCTGAAGTAATCGTTGTATGTGCGAAAATTGAAGAAGAAATTGCTGAACTTGAAGGCGAAGAAAAACAAATGTTCCTAGAAGAGCTAGGAATTGAAGAGTCAGGACTTGACCAATTAATTCGCGCTGCTTACAATCTGTTAGGACTTGCTACTTACTTCACAGCAGGAGTGCAAGAAGTACGTGCATGGACATTCCGTCATGGAATGAAAGCTCCTCAGTGTGCCGGAATTATTCACTCCGATTTCGAACGTGGATTTATCCGCGCAGAAACGGTTGCTTATGATGATCTATTAGCAGCAGGAAGCCAAAATGCTGCAAAAGAAGCCGGAAAAGTCCGCCTAGAAGGCAAAGAATACCTAGTAAAAGACGGTGACGTCATCCACTTCCGCTTTAATGTGTAAAAGGTGACAGGCACCGCCAGATATTTGTTGAAAGGCTCTGCATAAATGTGGAGCCTTCTACTTTTTTAAGAAAGTGTTTTTGACGAAAAAAACACTTTCCAGTGAAGGTCATTGCTTTTCCTGAACACATGTGCTATAATTTCAACTTGTGAGTAATTAATAATTGCTCCTTGCCCATATGGGCCGTTTAGACCAAAAGGAGGTGACTGTGATGAATAAGTACGAAATCATGTACATCATCCGCCCAAATATTGAAGATGAAGCTAAAAAAGCTCTAGTTGAGCGTTTTAACACAATTCTTCTTGAAAACGGTGCGGAAACTGCTGAAACAAAAGAATGGGGTAAGCGTCGTCTTGCATACGAAATCAACGATTTCCGTGACGGATACTACCAAATTGCTAAAATTACATCTTCAGCTGATGCAGTAACAGAATTTTCTCGTCTTGCAAAAATCAGCGAAGATATCATTCGCCATCTCGTAATTAAAGAAGAAGCTTAATATAAATTTCTGGTACTAAATGTTTCACATGAAACATTTCACAGAAGAAAAGGAGTTGATTCTGATGATGAATCGTGTCGTACTTGTTGGCCGTTTAACAAAAGATCCTGATTTGCGCTATACGCCGAATGGGGTTCCTGTAGCTACTTTCACTTTAGCTGTTAATCGTCCATTTTCTAGTCAGTCAGGTGAGCGTGAAGCAGATTTCATTAACTGTGTTGTTTGGCGCAAACCTGCTGAAAATGTGGCGAACTTCTTAAAGAAGGGTAGTCTTGCAGGTGTTGATGGCCGCATTCAAACCCGCAACTATGAAGGACAAGATGGTAAACGCGTCTATGTTACTGAAATCCAGGCAGAAAGCGTTCAGTTCTTAGAACCTAAAAACGCATCTGGCGGTGGCGGCGGTGGAAGAAGCGACAACGATTATTTCGGTACTCCTCCACGGGAACCACAAGGTAATCCCTATGGCAGCGGCAACGGAAATCAGAATCAACGCCCAAACCAAAACCAAACTCAAAATCAAAATAGCAACAAAGGTTACACAAGAATGGACGAGGATCCATTTGCTGGCAACGGACAAATTGACATCTCTGAT
This sequence comes from Bacillus sp. MRMR6, assembly GCF_001940785.1. GTDB lineage: Bacteria > Bacillota > Bacilli > Bacillales > Cytobacillaceae > Neobacillus. The sequence continues at coordinate 309,485 of NZ_MSLS01000003.1, read as the reverse complement.
GACGATTTACCGTTCTAAATCAACCTTAAATCAAACTTGAATATAAAAAAATGATAAAGGAGGGAATTTTCATGGCAGGAGGACGTAAAGGCGGTCGCGCAAAACGCCGTAAAGTGTGTTACTTCACTTCTAACGCAATCACAAAGATTGATTATAAAGAAGTGGATTTACTTAAGAAATTCATCTCTGAGCGTGGAAAGATTTTACCACGTCGTGTAACTGGTACTAGCGCTAAATATCAGCGTAAATTAACAGTTGCAATCAAACGTGCACGTCAAATGGCATTATTACCATTCGTTGCAGGTGAATAATAAAAGAGAGGCAGCAGGGAATTCACCCATGCTGCCTTTTATTTTTGTTTCCTTTGGTTAAAGTTGTATACTAGTACTATTCTGGCTAAAATTAAAGATAGGTGTAAAGAATTTAGAGGTGAAGTAGTGAAAAATACAAAAAAACTAACAGAGGGCGCTATTCTGTTAGCAGTCTTCGCTGTACTATTGTTAATAACTATTTATGTCCCAGTAATTGGAATGGTTGTTAATTTATTTTTAGCAATACCGTTTATCATATTTGCCGCAAAAAATGATGGGAAAAGCATTGTTGTCTTTATGATTGCCTCTTTGTTCCTTTCTGTGATAGTGGGATCCATTCTATCATTGCCATTAGGACTTGCGTATGGAACAACAGGTGCAGTAATTGGATATCTTATACAATTGAAAAAGGGCAGGATTTCCATTTTGATTGTTGGATCGCTTGTTTTCTTAATTAACATTATCATCATCTATGCAGCCTCTACGGTCATTTTTAACGTTAATATGATTGATGAAATGTTCGTAACGATGAATGAGTCAATAAAAACTTCAGCAGAACTGCTGAAAAACTTTGGTAATTCAGAAGAGACAGAGAAGGCTATCGAACAAATGGTTAAAGGTATTGCCTTATTAGAAACCCTGCTCCCTACTCTTATTGTGATGGCTTCCATTTCTGTAGTTTTTGTTATTCAATTAGTGTCCTTTCCAATTATTAAGCGTTTTGGAATTGAGGTTAAAAAATGGAATTCAGTAAAAGAAATTACATTACCAAAAAGCTTACTTTGGTATTATTTAATTACATTACTGTTAAGCATGTTCTTAAATCCTGAGGAAGGTACATATGTATATACTGCACTGTTAAATCTCACCTATATCCTTCAATTCTTCATGATTGTGCAAGGGTATACCTTTATGTTTTACTTCTTTAGTAAAAAAGGAATGTCCAGAGCAGTCTCTATAACAATCGCGATTGTCTCATTCCTAATACCTATTTTCCTTTATATTATTGCGATATTAGGTATAATTGACTTAGGATTTGATTTGAGAAATAAGCTTTAATTAAGCATGATCACTAAGGCTAGGAGCTGAAAACTTTGCCTGCATTTATAGAAAAGCGTTCGATTCGTTACCCTTTTTATGGGCTGTTGGGCATTACAGTGGTGTTGCTGATTGTATTGTCTATTTATAATTGGATTATTGGTCTAGCAGGGCTGTTAGTGATTGGTATCCCGCTGTACTATATGTTCGAGATTGATCGCCGTCAACGTAAAGAGATGGAAGAATATATCTCAACTCTTTCTTATCGTGTGAAAAAAGTCGGGGAAGAAGCCCTGATGGAAATGCCGATTGGGATTATGCTTATTAATGAAGAATATTTTATTGATTGGGCCAATCCATTCTTATCTTCTTATTTTGATGAAGATACCCTTCTTGGAAGGTCCTTATATGATGTGGCAGACTCCCTGGTCCCGTTAATCAAGCAAGAAGTAGAAACAGAGATTATAACTCTTCATAGCAGGAAGTTTCGTGTAATCCATAAGCCTGAGGAGCGACTATTATACTTTTTTGATGTGACAGAACAAACAAAAATTGAAAAAATGTATCACGATGAAAGAACCGTCATTGCTATCATCTTTTTAGATAATTATGATGAACTAACCCAAGGCATGGATGACCAAATGCGCGGTAGTATTAATAATATGGTAACGTCTACCCTGAATAGATGGGCTCAAGACAATGGGATTTTTCTAAAAAGAATCTCTTCTGAAAGGTTTATTGCCGTATTTAGTGAAGGGATCTTGAACAGTCTTGAAAAGGCAAAATTCTCTGTCCTTGATGAAGTACGTGAAATGACGTCAAAACAAAATGTCTCATTTACACTGAGTATTGGCGTAGGTGCTGGAACGGCCTCCCTTCCTGAACTAGGTGTCCTAGCGCAATCAAGCCTTGATTTAGCCTTAGGAAGAGGCGGAGACCAAGTTGCTATTAAACAGCCGAATGGAAAGGTGAAGTTCTTTGGCGGTAAAACAAATCCAGTGGAAAAAAGGACGAGAGTGAGAGCACGAGTCATCTCTCATGCTTTAAAGGATTTGATTACCGCGAGTGATAAGGTCATCATTATGGGACATAGGAATCCTGATATGGATTCAATTGGTTCAGCCATTGGTATTCATAAAGTTGCTCAAATGAATCAAAAGGATGCCTACATTGTGATTAACCCTTTAGAGATTGATGGAGCGGTTCAAAGGCTGATGGAGGAAATCCGGCATCAGGAAGAACTTTTTTCTCACTTCATTGGTCCGGAGGAAGCGCTTGAGATTTCAACTGATAAAACACTGCTAGTGGTTGTGGATACCCATAAACCAGCACTCGTGATTGAAGAACGTTTGTTAAACAAAATAGACCATGTCGTCGTCATTGACCATCACCGTCGCGGAGAAGAATTTATTGATAATCCAGTTCTTGTTTATATGGAACCATATGCTTCGTCAACATCAGAGCTGGTCACAGAATTCCTTGAGTATCAGCCAAAACGCGGTAAAATAGAAATGATTGAGGCGACAGCATTACTCGCTGGTATTGTTGTCGATACTAAGAGTTTTACACTTAGAACAGGTGCAAGAACCTTCGATGCTGCCTCTTATTTAAGGGGGCAAGGTGCAGACACCATCCTCGTGCAAAAGTTCTTAAAGGAAAGCATTGATATCTATATAAAGAGAGCAAAATTAATTGAGTCCGTAGAATTTTACTATGATGGGATTGCCATTGCTAAGGGAGACGAAATTGAAACATTTGACCAGGTGATTATCGCTCAGGCAGCAGACACCCTGTTAACGATGGATGGCGTCTCAGCCTCATTCGTCATTTCAAAGCGCAACGAAGAAATGGTTGGGATTAGTGCTAGATCTTTAGGTAATGTAAATGTCCAAATCATCATGGAAAGCCTCTCAGGCGGCGGACACTTGACCAATGCAGCTACACAGCTTAGTGGAATCACAGTAGAAGAAGCAGAAAAGCAATTAAAGCTTGCAATAGAAGATTATCTTGAAGGTGGGAATAAATAATGAAAGTCATTTTTCTAAAGGATGTAAAAGGTAAAGGGAAAAAAGGTGAAGTCAAGAATGTGGCAGATGGTTATGCACATAACTTCCTAATTAAACAAGGCTTAGCTATTGAAGCAAGCAGTGCAAATATCAGTACACTTGAGGGTCAGAAGAAAAAGGAAGATAAGCGTGCTGCAGAAGAGTTAGAAGAAGCGAAGAAGTTAGGTGAAGTTTTGGGGAATATTACCGTTGAACTTTCCGCTAAAGCTGGTGAAGGCGGCAGATTGTTTGGTTCCATTACGACGAAGCAAATTGCGGAAGAACTACAAAAGAAACACGGCATTAAGATTGATAAGCGCAAAATGGAGCTTCCTGATGCCATTCGCTCACTCGGACATACAAAGGTTCCAGTAAAGCTGCATCACGAGGTTTTAGCCACTTTAACTGTGTCTGTAAAAGAAGTAAATTAATTTCCAGTTCAAAAATAAAGGAAACATGTTAAAATAAAAAAGTTGAGCAAGATGTGAATGTGATCGGTATGAGCTGGTCACTTTTCCTTTTTATGGATATTATAAGATATATAATACTATTAAAATATCATCCTTCTTTTCTAGAATAGGAGGTTATAAAATATATGAATGATTTATTCGCAGATCGTCTACCCCCGCAAAATATAGAAGCTGAACAAGCAGTCCTAGGTGCAATTTTTTTAGAGCCTTCTTCCTTAACGGTGGCCTCGGAAATTTTAATTCCAGAAGACTTCTATCGAGCAGCACATCAAAAGATCTTTGATGTTATGCTTAAGTTGAACGACAGAGGGAAAGCAGTCGACTTAATTACCGTAACCGAAGAGTTGGCAGCAGCCAAGTTATTAGAAGATACGGGCGGTGTTAGTTATTTAAGTGAGCTTGCAGGGTCAGTACCAACAGCAGCCAATATAGAATATTACGCGAACATTGTAGGGGAGAAATCATTACTTAGAAGATTAATCCGTACTGCAACTAATATTGCTACCGACGGTTACTCTCGTGAGGATGAAGTCGATGCCCTATTAAGTGAAGCGGAAAAAAGCATTATGGAAGTGGCACAGCGTAAAAACGCCGGCGCCTTCCATAACATCAAGGACGTACTCGTTCGTACCTATGACAATATTGAAGAAATGCACAATCGTGTTGGGGAAATTACCGGTATTTCAACTGGGTTTGCCGAGCTTGACCGAATGACAGCAGGCTTTCAGCGAAATGACTTAATTATTGTTGGTGCCCGTCCTTCCGTGGGTAAAACGGCCTTCGCTTTGAATATTGCTTCGAATGTCGCGACAAAAACAGGTGAAAATGTTGCAATTTTCAGTCTAGAGATGGGTGCTGAGCAGCTTGTCATGCGTATGCTTTGTTCTGAAGGAAATATCGATGCCCAGCGGCTTCGTACCGGATCTTTGACGGACGAGGACTGGGGCAAGCTAACGATGGCTATGGGCAGCCTTTCGAACTCAGGTATCTTTATTGATGATACACCAGGGGTTCGTATTAGTGATATTCGGTCAAAATGCCGCCGTCTTCAGCAGGAACATGGCTTAGGGATGATTTTGATTGACTATCTACAGCTAATCTTAGGCAGCGGTCGTGCTGGCGAAAACCGTCAACAGGAAGTATCAGAAATCTCTCGTTCCCTTAAGCAGTTAGCCCGTGAGCTGAAGATACCGGTTATCGCTCTTTCTCAGCTTTCCCGTGGTGTTGAGCAGCGTCAAGATAAACGTCCGATGATGTCCGATATCCGTGAATCAGGATCGATTGAGCAGGATGCCGATATCGTAGCCTTTTTGTATCGTGATGACTACTATGACAAAGAATCTGAGAACAAGAATATCATTGAAATCATTATTGCTAAGCAGCGTAACGGGCCAACTGGAACAGTTTCGCTAGCGTTCGTAAAAGAATACAATAAATTCGTAAACCTCGAAACCCGGTACGACGGTGCTCCGGGTGCATAGAGTTTTGGAAAGCTGGCCAAGGATTTTATCTTGGCTGGCTTTTTTTATCGGAGGATAAGATAGCAGCATCCAGAAGAAGCGTCAGATTACCGTTATGAAGGAAAAAGGGTTTAGCGGTAACCAGGGGAAGCGTCAGATTACCGTTATGAAGGAAAAAAGGGTTTAGCGGTAACCAGGGTAAGCGTCAGATTACCGTTATGAAGGAAAAAAGGGTTTAGCGGTAACCAGGGTAAGCGTCAGATTACCGTTATGAAGGAAAAAAGGGTTTAGCGGTAACCAGGGTAAGCGTCAGATTACCGTTATGAAGGAAAAGAGGGTTTAGCGGTAACCAGGGTAAGCGTCAGATTACTGTTATGAAGGAAAAAGGGTTTAGCGGTAACCAGGGTAAGCGTCAGATTACCGTTATGAAGGAAAAAGGGGTTTAGCGGTAACCAGAAGAAGCGCCTGATTACCGTTAGGAAGGAAAAAAGGGTTTAGCGGTAACCAGGGGAAGCGTCAGATTACCGTTATGAAGGAAAAAGGGGTTTAGCGGTAACCAGAAGAAGCGTCAGATTACCGTCGTAAGTGAAAAATAGTTACGAAGGTAATCTGAAAGATTATTAAAAATTTTAATGTGTTATTTATCTTCATAAACAATATAATTAGCTGTCTTGCTATGTCCCACTAGTTTAAAATTACTAGATAATATTCTCCTAATTGTCTTTTTTGATTTAACAATTGAACACCAGTCGTGAATAATGTCAGTTGTTACTAATTGGTCAGGAAAGAGGAACATAAACTCTTTTACACTCCTCAAAACAGCAGAATCAACTTCCTCCAAGGTACTACAAGTACCACATATTAACTTATTCCTAACTCGTTGAGTATAAAACGAATAACACTTCGGACAAATTATCCCTTTCCGCAACTGATCATAGCTATAAGGCGGCATACACGGTTGTTGTACTATATGCATGGAAATTATTTGCTCAGCTAATTCAAGGTATTTATCTGAGAGTTTAACAGGTCTAGAATTTAATTTTTTCATAAAGCGATTGAGTTGGGCAGGAAAGATAATTTTAGGATTAATAGAGGTTTGATACAAATGAAATTCTGGGTGTATGAAGATTAAGTGGGATTCTATTGGATAATGGCAACCAAGGCTATGTAACAACTTGCTTAGCAGGATTTCGCAACGATTCAACTGGTGCAGTGGATTTTGCACTTTAAGGTTAGTTTCGGTGGACCAATTTTCTCCATTGTCCGTGTAGTCGCCTTCATAATTCTTTACGTCTAAAAGGTGGATTTTTTCATAGGTAAAAATAAGTGTGTCGATTTGGAATTTAGATTGATTGTATTCGAGGAGTAAATCGTGGAGGACAATCCATTCATCTGAAAGATCCTGAAGCCATATATCGCTTTTTTTCTCACCTTCGTATCCTTTTTTTAAGGTTTGGTACCTCCAAAAGTCTGTATCAGATAATGCCATCCGTGAAGATAAGTACTTAAAAAAGATAAGTTCTAATGGTTCTAGGCGTTTTCTATTAATCATATTCCACTTCCTTTCTTAGTAGAAACTTCAAACTAATCATATGTAAAATTACCCATTTTTACAAGTAGGATATTACTAGATTAGTATAATAATGTTTTACGAACATATTTTAATATATTGGTATAAATTGTTCGTGTTTTATTGACTTTTACCCCTAATAATTGTTAAACTTGTCTATGGAAAAGGAAAAGTGTATTTATTTTGGAGGTGCCTTTAATGTCATCAGTAGTGGTTGTTGGTACACAATGGGGAGACGAAGGAAAAGGTAAAATTACTGATTTTCTTTCTGAGAATGCAGAGGCTATCGCTCGTTATCAAGGTGGTAATAATGCAGGTCACACGATTAAGTTTGATGGTGAAACATATAAGCTTCATCTAATTCCATCCGGGATTTTTTATAAAGAAAAAATATGTGTTATTGGCAACGGTATGGTTGTTGATCCAAAGGCACTTGTAACAGAATTAGCGTATTTACATGAAAAGGGGATTTCAACTGATAACCTTCGCATAAGTAACCGTGCACATGTAATCCTTCCGTACCATTTGAAATTAGATGTAGTAGAAGAAGAGAGCAAAGGTGCCAACAAGATCGGTACAACGAAAAAAGGTATTGGCCCTGCTTATATGGATAAGGCAGCACGCGTGGGAATTAGAATTGCTGATTTACTTGAACGCGACGTTTTTGAGGAGAAGTTAGAGCAAAACCTTAAAGAAAAGAATCGTCTGTTTGAACGTATTTATGAAACAACAGGATTTACAAAAGAAGAAATCCTCGATGAATACTATGAATATGGTCAGCAATTTAAACAGTATGTTTGCGATACATCGGTTGTACTGAACGATGCCCTGGATGAGGGTAAGCGCGTTTTATTTGAAGGTGCTCAAGGTGTCATGCTGGATATCGACCAGGGTACTTACCCATTTGTTACCTCTTCTAACCCAGTAGCAGGCGGGGTTACCATTGGTTCGGGTGTTGGTCCTTCTAAAATTAGCCATGTAGTTGGTGTTTGTAAGGCTTATACATCTCGAGTTGGTGATGGTCCTTTCCCGACTGAACTATTTGATGAAATCGGCAGTCAAATTCGTGAGGTTGGCCGTGAATATGGGACAACAACAGGTCGTCCGCGTCGTATTGGCTGGTTTGATAGTGTGGTTGTGCGTCATGCTCGTCGTGTCAGCGGATTAACTGACCTTTCACTCAATTCCATTGATGTATTATCTGGGATTGAAGCTCTGAAGATTTGTACGGCCTATCGCTATAAGGGTGAGCTTATTACAGAATATCCTGCGAGTTTAAAGGTTCTTGCCGAGTGCGAGCCTGTTTATGAAGAGCTTCCAGGTTGGTCTGAGGATATTACAGGAGTTAAGACCTTAGATGAATTGCCTGAAAATGCCCGTCATTATGTTGAACGTGTTACACAGCTTACAGGAATTCCTTTGACTACATTTTCTGTCGGTCCGGACCGCAATCAAACAAACGTTGTCCGCAGCCCTTGGAGACAGATCTAATTATATTAGCCCTCTAATTCGAGGGCTTTTTATTTTTATTAAAAGTTTTTTTAAAAAAACTATTGCCTAATAACAATCACCGTGATATTATAAAAAGCGTCGTCACAAACGAGGCAGTTTAGTACGAGTCGCTGCTTGCATAAGCATTCTGAGGTGTGGACGTCTAACGCAAAATTTAGGGAACATTTCAAAGTACGAGCCATTAGCTCAGTTGGTAGAGCACGACCGAGTAAGCTTCGATGAGTAGCTTCAGCGTACACGCCGAGCCGCTGCTTGCATAAGCATTCTGAGGTGTGGACGTCTAACGCAAGATTTAGGGAACATTTCAAAGTACGAGCCATTAGCTCAGTTGGTAGAGCACGTCCGAGTAAGCTTCGATGAGTAGCTTCAGCGTACACGCCGAGCTGCTGCTTGTATAAGCATTCTGAGGTGTGGACGTCTAACGCAAAATTTAGGGAACATTTCAAAGTACGAGCCATTAGCTCAGTTGGTAGAGCATCTGACTTTTAATCAGAGGGTCGAAGGTTCGAATCCTTCATGGCTCACCATTTAGTTTTAAAGTATGTATGGCCCCTTGGTCAAGTGGTTAAGACACCTCCCTTTCACGGAGGTAACACGGGTTCGAATCCCGTAGGGGTCATTGGCAATTGGTTGTTGGCAAGCGACTGGCAAGCCCGGTTGTCTTGCTGATGACTGATATCTAAACTTTAGGTCTGGTAGTTCAGTTGGTTAGAATGCCTGCCTGTCACGCAGGAGGTCGCGGGTTCGAGTCCCGTCCAGACCGCCATTTTTATTGATATAGCTCAGTAGCTCAGTCGGTAGAGCACGTCCGAATAAGCTACATTGAAAATGCACCAGCGTAATCATCGAGCTGCTGCTTGAATAAGCTTTCTGAGATGAGGACGAAGGTATGACCACCTTCGAGGTTTAGGAAACAATTTATCTTATGGCTCAGTAGCTCAGTCGGTAGAGCACGTCCGAATAAGCTACATTGAAAATGCATCAGCGTACTCATCGAGCTGCTGCTTGAATAAGCTTTCTGAGATGAGGACGAAGGTATGACCACCTTCGAGGTTTAGGAAACAATTTATCTTATGGCTCAGTAGCTCAGTCGGTAGAGCAAAGGACTGAAAATCCTTGTGTCGGCGGTTCGATTCCGTCCTGAGCCATCCAAAAGAAGCTTACAATTGTAGGCTTCTTTTTTTGTTACTATTGTAATGATTTTGTAATAAAAAGAGTAGGGAATTTGTCGGATGTATACGTGGTGTGATTCAATTTGTATTATTCAGTTGCCTTCTTTGGTAATAGGGGAAAATGTTGATAAAATAAGGATTTCTTACTAGATTCAGCTACAAAATAAGGTCGAAAGTATCGATCTATTTCTACTATAATTGTAGAAAAATGTCAGGTATTATACATTTTTGTTACATTATAAAGACTAATCGTCATATTTCTATATTTTATGATATTGTTATAGAGGATAAAAAAGAGGGAAATTTCTTTTGTAGATAATACGAACTAGATTAAGAGAGTTGTTTCCGTAGTTTAGGAGGATTCCAATGTTATTTTTTAATAAAGGAAATAAATCAAGTAAATTAACGAAAAAACGATCTTTAAAGATGACGGTTATGTCGGCCATTGCTGCATCTACTATTGCATTAAGTGGCATCACTGCCAGTGCAGCGGCAAGCTTTAAATTAACAACTGTCTTTCATGTTTATCTAAATGATTCTTTTATTGGAACCGTTTCAGATAAAGAGGTAGTTCAAGAGATTCTTGACGAGAAACTAGTTGAATTAAAAGAAACGTATAAAAATATGGATTTACAAATAGGTTCAGATATTGAGTACATCGCTGAACAAGTTTTCCATTCAACAGCCAATAATCAACAAGCCAGCAGAAACCTTGAGAGTGCTATTCAGCTACAAGCAGAAGCTGCTGCTATTGTCATTGACGGAGAAGCAGTTGCCTACCTTGACAGCAAATCAACTGCAGATCAAGTAATTAGAACTTTAAAGCTACAATATGTAACTGAAGATGAATTAACAGATCTTGAGAATAGACAAGCTGAAGTTACTACTGACTTACCCGCTTTATCAGAAAATCAAACTCGTTTAATAGACGTTAGATTATCTAAGGAAGTTTCAATTTTAGAAGAAAAAGTTTCCCCAGATAAAATGATGACAATTGATGAAGTAGTAACGCTTTTACAAAAAGGCACATTGGAAGAAAAGAAATATACGGTTCAAGAGGGCGATGTCTTAGGAACGATCGCGAATGGACATGGATTAAAGTTAGTTGACTTTCTAGCATTAAATCCAGAACTAAATGAAGATTCCGTTTTGAAGATTGGTCAAGAAGTTAACGTGACTGCATATGAGCCGCTAATTGAGATTATCGTAGATAAAGAAGTTAACCAATTAGAGGAAATTCCTTATGCGAATGAAGTAGAAGAAGATGCAGCCATGCCTAAAGGTGATTCAAAAGTGAAACAGCAAGGACAAAATGGTTCTAAGTCTGTTACTTACATGATCTCACAACAAAATGGAACAACTACTACAAAAACTGTAACAAACGAACAGGTAGTACAAGAACCTGTAAATCATATCCTTATTAAGGGAACAAAGGTAATTCCATCTCGTGGCAGCGGTACCCTAGCTTGGCCGGCAGTTGGCGGCTACATTTCTAGTCAAATGGGTTATCGTTGGGGAAGAATGCATAAGGGAATTGATATTGCTAGGCCAAGTAATCGTTCTATTCTAGCGGCAGACAACGGAGTAGTAGTTTCAGCTGGATATGACGGAGGTTACGGAAATAAAATTGTTATTGACCATCAAAATGGTATTCGTACCCTTTATGCACATTTAGCTTCGATTAACGTAAGTGTGGGACAAACTGTTTCTAAAGGTTCAACGATTGGTGTTATGGGATCAACTGGAGATTCAACTGGAATACACTTACATTTTGAAGTGTTTAAAGACGGTGTAAACCAAAATCCACTTTCTTATGTAAGTAGATAAGTTTTTTATAAAAAAGAGTCTCTAGCACTGATAGAGACTCTTTTCTTGTTAAAAACTACTAATAGATGAATTCAATTAGATTACATGGTAAAGTAATCTAGAGTAGATATGCCTTTTTATCCCGCATTAACGGGCAGTAAGACCCCCATCTCAAGGCTATGAGAAAAAACAAGAATTCCTAAATAAGGGTTAACTGCCCGTAAAAGCCCGATAAGTTCAACTAACCATCAGTGGGGGATGAAGAAAACCTCCGCTGATAGAAGTTTCACATTATCAATGTTATCAATAGATTATACAATTAAAGGAGCAATGGGTATGGAAAAAAAGATTCTAGTAGTGGATGATGAAAAACCGATTGCGGATATTTTGCAATTTAATTTAAAGAAGGAAGGCTTTGATGTTTACTGTGCATATGACGGAAACGAAGCACTTTCTATGGTGGAGTCTATACAGCCAAATCTAATACTTCTTGATATTATGCTTCCACTAAGAGATGGTATGGAAGTCTGCCGTGAAGTACGAAAAAAATATGATATGCCGATTATTATGCTGACTGCAAAGGATTCGGAGATCGATAAAGTTTTAGGTCTAGAGCTAGGTGCAGATGATTATGTAACGAAACCGTTTAGCACAAGAGAATTAATTGCAAGAGTAAAAGCGAATCTTCGTCGTCATCAACTGGTGGCTTCACAGCCTGATGCCGAGTCTGATACAAATGAAATTGAAGTGGGTTCCCTTACTATCCATCCAAATGCATATGTGGTTTCAAAACGCGGAGAGACGATTGAGTTGACGCATCGTGAATTTGAATTATTATACTATTTAGCAAAGCATATTGGACAAGTAATGACGAGAGAACATTTACTGCAAACTGTATGGGGCTATGACTATTTTGGCGATGTCCGTACGGTTGATGTAACGGTTCGCCGATTACGTGAGAAAATCGAAGATAACCCAAGTCATCCTACCTGGATTGTGACGCGAAGAGGGGTTGGATACTATCTGCGGAATCCAGAGCAGGAGTAATTTCCTTTATGAATAAAGTTAGTTTTTTTCGTTCCATCCACGTAAAGTTTGTCATTATTTATGTGTTGCTTATTTTAGTGGCAATGCAGATTATTGGTGTGTATTTTGTCCGGCAGCTTGAAGAAACACTACGGACTAATTTTCAAACAGCCTTAAAAGAACGTGTGAACCTTCTAGCTTATAATGTCGTTGAAGAAATGGAAAAAAAGCGAACGGAAGAGGACCCTATACTGGAGGAAGACATAAGAAAAATACTTCGAGACTTCGTTTCTGAAGACATTTCTGAAGTGAGGGTGATAGACAGCAGATCTCGAAAGATCTTAGGAACATCGATGCTTAATCAAGCTGTTGTGGGACAGCGGACAACCGAACTTAGGATTACCCAGTCCATTAATTTAGAGGAAGATCAAAGTAATATATTAATTGATCCCCAAAGTGGAAAACGAATTTGGGTGCTTTCTACACCGATTAAATCTGGCGGTAAAGTAATTGGAGCGATTGACTTAGTTGCAAAAATAGAAAATGTTTTTGTTCAAATGAAAACAATCAACAAGATTTTTACTACTGGAACGGCGATTGCATTAGGAATTACAGCTATTCTTGGGATTTTATTGGCGCAAACGATTACCAGGCCGATCGCGGATATGAAAAAGCAAGCCTTAGCGATGGCAAAAGGAAACTTCTCCCGAAAAGTTAAAGTTTATGGCCATGATGAAATAGGGACGCTTGCAATCACCTTCAATAACTTAACAAAAAAGCTTCAAGAGGCACAGGCAATGACGGAGGGTGAAAGAAGAAAGCTCTCATCTGTCTTGTCTTATATGACAGATGGTGTAATCGCAACAGACCGTAAAGGGCGGGTCATCTTAATCAATGAACCTGCAGCAGAAATGCTGGATGTTTCACGTGAAACAGTCCTCTCACAGCCTATTGTTGAACTATTAGGATTAACGGACACTAATATCTTTGAAGATCTATTGGAGGAAAAGGACTCGTTAATTTTAGATTACAGCACGAAAAAAGAACCCTATATTCTAAGGGCAAACTTCTCTGTTATTCAAAAAGAGACAGGTTTTGTTAATGGTTTAATAGCAGTTCTTCATGATATTACCGACCAGGAGAAAATTGATGCGGAAAGAAGAGAGTTTGTTGCCAATGTATCTCATGAGTTAAGAACACCTTTAACGACGATGAGAAGCTACTTAGAAGCATTAGCAGATGGTGCATGGAAAGATGAAGAGATCGCACCGAATTTTCTAGAGGTGACTAGAACAGAAACCGAGCGAATGATTCGTCTCGTAAATGCTTTGCTTCAGCTATCTAAAATGGACAGCACTGACTACCATCTTTCCAAAGAGTGGGTGAACTTTGTTGAGTTCTTCCACCGGATTATCGACCGTTTAGAAATGGCGAAAGAACAAAATGTAAGCTTTAAAAGGTTATTGCCTTCGCATGCTATTTTTGTAGAAATTGACGAGGATAAGCTGACACAAGTTCTTTATAATATTATTTCGAATGCGTTGAAATACTCACCTGAAGGCGGTTTAGTTACTTTCTCTATAACTGAAGAGGAAGATAAAATAACCGTTAGCATAACTGACGAGGGTGTGGGAATTCCAAAAGAGAATATAGGTAAGATTTTTGACCGTTTTTATCGAGTTGATAAAGCAAGAACCCGAAAGTTGGGCGGAACGGGTCTAGGACTGGCAATAGCAAAAGAAATGGTCTTGGCTCACGATGGTGCCATTTGGGCAAAAAGTGAAGAAGGAAAAGGGACGCAAATATCCTTTTCATTACCGTACGAGCAAGCTGAAGAGGAAGAATGGTCATGAAATATGAAAATATAAAATCAATAATCCTAACAGTTCTCATCTTGATTAGTATAGTGCTAACCTGGAGTCTCTGGACGTTCCAGCCGAATTATGACACGATGGAAAGCAGTAATTATGTTGCTGAAATTTCAGTTAGTGAAAAGCAAGAATTGCATAAGATTATCCGACCTGATCTAGCTTTATTCCATATAAAAGATAGACATCACGGGACCACTAATAGTGAAGACCTTTCGCAAATAATGAAAGAGATCAAAAGCTGGTCGTTTTATGATGTGAAAAATGTATCGGATAGAATAGATAACATGAATGAACTAATGCATGGCAGCGGCAATGTTGAAATTGTTTTTCCTGGGGAGATTCCGATTGAGCTTTACCGAGGTGTCTTAAAATTTGAAGAGAAAAAGATTCCTTCTTTTAACTTTAACCGAATTATTATCAATGTGGACCACGTTGATAAGGAAAATGGTACGGTTTATTTTGTTTCTACTGAATCAAACCAAGTATATATGAGCCATATTTCCACGCCATATATCAATGAATTTAACCGCAGCCACTTTAAAAATGCAGATGCCTTCCCAAAATATTTTCCATATGAAGCTACGTCTCAGCGAACAGTATTTATACCTGAAGGTGAGCAAGAATTGTTGGTGTATAAATATCTGCCGGCTGTCTTAAATGCAGAGGAATTTAAAGAGGCGCTTTTTAATGATCCTAGTTTTGTTCAAAAAAGCCCAGTTCCTAACGGTGAAGAATATACAGATGTATCCAGTAAAATGACAATCGATGATGAAAGTAATATGCTACTTTACGTGAATCCAACGGTTGAAAGTAAGTACTATGCCAGTACCTACGAGCTTGTAAAGCGAAGTATTGACTTTATTAATGAACATGGGGGATGGACAGACCCATACCGTTATGTTGCAAAAGATGAGTATAATCATTCGGTTACTTTCCGTTTATACAGTTTGGATGGTTTTCCTGTTTTCAATGAAAGAGGATTATCGGAAATCGAAGAGGTATGGGGCAGAGATGAAATTAGTAAGTATGAGAGGCCCAACATTTCTCTAGAGCTCCCATTATTATCAGAAATGGAATATACCATGCTTCCATCTGGCTCTAAGGTTTTGGAGTTTTTACAAAGTCGGAGTAACTTTAAGCCAGAGTTACTAGAACGGATTACTTTAGGGTATAGGATGGAACGGGATAAGGATGCAAATCAAGTGATTCTCTTAGCACCCGCTTGGTTCTACCTCTATGATCAATCATGGGGACAAATCACGGACGAAGACCTGGGGGGATTGTTACGTGGACTGGAGTAAAATTAAAACCATTTTTATCATAACTTTTTTGATTTTAGATGTTTATCTGTTATTTCAGTTCATGAAAATAAGGGATGCAAATAAGTACGAGTATGTTACGGAAGCTTCCATTGAGGACAAGTTGAAGGTGGATGAGATTCAAATTGGAGAACTGCCTAAGGCAACGATTAAGCATCCATACCTTAGTGCAAAACCAAAAACCTTCACGAAAAGTGATCTTGCTAAGTTAAAGGGGCAAACAGCTTTAATAAAGGAACCTAGTGCTGTTTTACAGATGGAGCTTGAAAAGCCAGTACAGCTTAGTTTGAAGTTTGAGCCATCAGAGCTTTCTACTTTTATTAAAGAAAATATTATCCATGGGGATCAGTATCAGTTCTGGGAAAAGAACGAGCAGGAGAATACGATTATCTACTTTCAACAATATGAATATATGACCCTTTATAAAAATATCAGCGGCATGCTTACCTTTCATCTTAATAGTGATGACCAAATTGTTTACTATGAGCAAACTTATTTAGGGGAGATTGAAAAGCAAGCAGCTAAAGGGGATATTCTTTCTCCGCTGAAAGCAATTGAAACACTGCATCAAAAAGGAGAACTGAAACCGAAAAGCAAGATTACCAAAATTGAACTAGGATACTCAACCTTGATTCAACTGGCGGCTTCACAAGCCCTAGCACCTACATGGCACTTTGTCGTCGATGATCAACAGAGTCTATTTGTGAATGCATTTGAAGGACAGATTATTCAATTTGACAGCAAGGAAAATACGGATGTGGAGTGAAAAAAATGTGTCTAAGATATAGCATTTTAGCTAGTGGGAGTACGGGAAATTCTTTGTACGTAGAGTCAGATGAACACTCCTTTCTTGTTGACGCTGGATTTAGCGGAAAGCAAATGGAGTCTCTTTTTCAACAAATAGACCGTGATATAAGCAAATTGTCAGGGATTTTCGTTACACATGAACACAGTGATCATATAAAAGGAATTGGGGTATTAGCACGTAAGTATAAGCTGCCTGTGTATGCAAATGAAAAAACATGGCAGGCAATGGACAGGTTAGTTGGCGAGATTCCAACAGAGCAAAAGTTTATTTTTCAAACTGAAACGGTTAAAAGCTTTGGCAGTACCGATATTGAATCCTTTGGAGTATCGCATGATGCTGCTGAGCCGATGTTTTATGTTTTCCACCATTCCGGAAAAAAAATCGTTCTCATTACCGATACGGGCTATGTAAGTGACCGGATGAAGGGGATCATTTCTAATGCCGATACCTATATTTTCGAGTCAAACCATGATGTTCAGATGCTGAGAATGGGACGTTATCCTTGGAATATAAAACGACGGATTCTTAGTGATCTCGGCCATGTTTCCAACGAAGATGCGGCTGTTGCAATGAGTGAAGTAATCGGTGATAAAACCAAGAAAATCTATCTTGCTCATTTAAGTATGGATAACAATATGAAGGACTTAGCAAAAATGGCGGTGTCTCAAACGCTTCAAAGTCAGGGTGTTATTGTTGGAGAACAATTTGACCTGTATGACACCGATCCGAAAATACCCACCGTACTAACAGCTGTATAATAGGCAAAAATTAGAGTAAAGAGCCTTCGGGTATCTTTACTCATTTTATTTTATGGTATCACCTGCGGAAAGCAAAGTGCATGGAGCGTAAATAAACTGGATAATTTATTACAGCCTTTCTTTAATAAAGGTTGTGTTAAAGGATACTGTTGGTTTAAGAACCTGTTGATTGGAATGGAAGGCGCTTGACTCCAGCGGGATGTACGAGCTGAGTGAGACCCCGCAGGTGCGAAGCTGAAGCTGTAATAGGCTCACGGGCGAGCCCGCGGAAAGCATAGCGCCTGGAGTGCAAATCAACAGCCTAGTTGAACAAAGCCTTAATAAAAAAGTGAACAAATTGGTAGGCTTTTCAAGAATAGCTGTTATTTTTTATAAATTTCTGATTGAAAGAGTATAATCAATAGTATAAGGCAAAATAGATTTTAGCAGCTTTTTTAAAGGGAGGAGCATGGTGCAATGGGATATTATGATGATCACTCACCTGGGCGACAGAAGGAGCAAAAAGGTAATCGAGGTGGGTTTTTTCTAGCTAGTATTGTAGGTGCAATTTTAGGTGCTATGTTAGTTGTTATTTCAATTCCGTCATTGTCTAATCAAGGATTTCTATCCTACAATGTTCAGCCAAACCAAAGTCCCACCGCAGGAACAAACAACCAAGAAGGTGCCATCCACCGACAGATTGGTTATGATGTAAATACTGACATCACGGCGGCAATTGATAAAGCAGCGGATGCAGTAGTAGGAATCAATAATATTCAAACGACTAACTTTTGGTCAGATGGAGAAAATGCTGAGGCAGCTGGAACAGGTTCTGGTGTCATTTATAAAAAATCTGGCGATAAAGCCTATGTAGTGACAAACCAGCATGTTGTTGAAGGCGCTACCCAGTTAGAAGTAACGTTAAACGATGGAACAAAGATTCCAGCCAAACTGCTGGGTGGGGATATATGGACTGACTTAGCGGTTCTAGAAATAGATGCAGGTCATGTTACAAAAGTTGCGGAGTTTGGCAACTCTGATACTCTAAAGATGGGTGAGCCGGTAATGGCGATTGGGAACCCACTTGGAACAACCTTCTCAGGATCAGTGACGCAAGGGATTATCTCTGGAATCAACCGGACCATACCAGTTGATATTAACATGGATGGACTAATTGATTGGCAGGCAGAGGTGTTGCAAACAGATGCAGCGATTAACCCTGGTAATAGCGGTGGCGCACTAGTTAATATTGCGGGACAAGTTATCGGTATTAATTCAATGAAAATTGCACAAGAAGCAGTTGAAGGAATTGGCTTATCAATTCCGATTAATTATGCTTACCCAATTATTAATGATTTAGAGCAGCACGGTGCTGTAAGACGACCGTATATGGGCGTTGATTTGAAATCAGTATCTGAAATTCCTGGTTATTATCAAGAGGAAGCCCTTAAACTTCCACGTGAAGTTACGTACGGAGTGGCACTTCGTCAAGTAGTGCCAAACTCACCAGCACAGCAGGCAGGATTAAAGGAGCTAGATGTAATTGTTGAAATGGATGGCGAGAAAATCGAAGACGTCATCGCTTTACGAAAGCATCTGTATCAGAAGAAGAAAATCGGCGACCAAATGGAAGTGAAATTCTATCGTGAGGGTAAGCTGATGGAAACAACGATGAAATTGGGTCAAGACCAATCATAAAATGAACCTTCCATTAATGGGGGTCATACTGCCCGTTAATGAGGGATAAAAGTGCAAATGGCTGCAGAAAGGTTACATTCCCTTTCTGCTTTTTTGTGGTATAGTATGGTATTGTATTGGCTGTATGCAGGCTGTTTTTGAAGTAAATAATAAGGGTAAATAGTGATTAAGGGGGATTTCGTTTGATTTATTGTTGCGATGAACATGTTGACCTCGCCCTAGAATCAGTGTTAGATGAATTTGAAACCTTTCCGAGTTTATCAAAAGTGGGTGTGGATAACTTATCAACAGGCTGTGAATACTGCACAAATGCAGCAACATATATTGTGGGGAACAAATGATTCCATACAAGATGTGGATAAAAATTGTGGACATGTGGATAACTCCTGTGGATATCTTGTTTGTAAGCTGTTTGTAATCATAAAAAAAGGGTTGTGGATTGTGAATATCTCAATTGTCACGGTTGGCAAATTAAAAGAAAAATACCTAAAACAGGGAATTGATGAATATTTAAAAAGGCTGTCCGCTTACGCGAAGGTTGATATTGTCGAGGTTGCAGACGAAAAAGCACCCGAAGTATTAAGTGAAGCCGAAATGGTTCAAGTGAAGCAAAAAGAGGGAGAAAGAATTTTAGCAAAGATTAGCCAGGATACATATGTCATTGCCTTGGCGATTCAAGGGAAAATGCAATCGTCGGAGGAACTAGCAGAATCAATAGATAAACTTGCGACTTACGGTAAAAGTAAGCTTGCTTTTGTCATTGGGGGATCGTTAGGACTGAGTGACGAAGTGATAAAAAGGTCAAATGAGCAGCTATCCTTTTCAAAAATGACATTTCCACATCAGTTGATGAAGCTGATATTGGTCGAGCAAATATATCGAGCATTTCGGATTAATCGCGGTGAACCGTACCATAAGTAAATGAGGTTTTTATATACAATATTGATTGCGAAAAAACTTTTTGAAGGATGACAAGATGAAAAAAGATGTCACTGTAACGGTAAAGAGCAAGTTTGTAAATAAATATAAAACTGGATATCCGCTTATATCAAAGGAAGCCATAATTAATTTGAACGATGTTACTGAAGAAGGAACCATAATCCGTCTCGTTGATGAAAAGAATAATTTCATAGCAAAGGGCTATTTTGGCAAACAAAACAAAGGTTACGGTTGGGTTCTTAGTAGAAACAAGAATGACCAGATCGACCAAGGATTTTTTGCGAATAAATTGAGAGATGCGATCAACTATAGAGAGCCGTTTTTTAATAATCCCGATACCAATGCCTTCAGAGTAGTAAATGGCGAAGGTGATGGATTAGGTGGATTGACGATAGAGTACTTTGATGGCTACTATTTAATCAACTGGTATAGCAAAGGAATATACCGTTTTCGGGAGTATATTATTAATGCTCTGAAAGAATTGACTGAGTTTAAAGCGATTTACCAAAAGAAAAGATTTGATGTCAGCGGAAAATATATTGAAGAAGATGACTTTGTAGCGGGAGAAAGAGGAACCTTCCCGATTATCGTAAAAGAAAATGGAGTAAATTTCGCTGTTTACTTAAATGAAAGTGCGATGGTTGGTGTATTTTTAGATCAAAGAGACGTAAGAAAGAAAATCCGGGATGCTTATGCGGAAGGAAATAAAGTACTGAACACCTTTTCCTACACAGGAGCGTTTTCAGTATTTGCAGCCTTAGGAGGCGCCGATAAAACGACAAGTGTGGATTTAGCAAATAGAAGCTTAAACAAGACCATTGAGCAGTTTAGTTTGAACGGGATAGATTATCACTCACAAAATATCATTGTAGAAGACGTGTTCAATTACTTTAAGTATGCGGTGAAAAAGCAGCTGAAATTTGATATGGTTATACTGGATCCCCCAAGCTTCGCAAGGTCAAAGAAGATGGTATTTAGCGCTGAAAAGGACTACAAAGATCTTTTAAAGGAAGCTATTGCCATAACAGAGGATGAGGGGATTATTGTAGCTTCTACCAATTCTAGTGCTTTTAATATGAATAAATTTAAAGGTTTTATTGATCAGGCATTTAGAGAAACAAACAGGAAATATCAGATAGTTGAGGAATTTTCCCTTCCGAAAGACTTTAAAACAATAAACGAATTTCCAGAGGGCAGCTACCTTAAGGTTGTGTTTATAAAGAATTTGCATTAGAAAGGAGCTACATAGATCATGAAGTTTATCAAATCTCAAATGAAACAGCTAATCAAAGACAATCAGGAATTGCAAACGCGTTTAAGGGAGTTGATGGAAGAACACGAGCTTGATAAAGGCTTTGCCCTCAAGGCTTTGTACCATGCAGAGGTTGCTGAAGGCGGAAAGTATCAACTAGCATATCAAGCACTTGACTTACCCAAAGGGTAGGTCATTTTTTTAATATTATACTAAGTCTATCTAGAGATTGTCATATCCCAATCTCTAGAAATAGTTTAGGACAATAACCAGCATTAAACTTTCAACTATCGCGAGCTGTCTTTATAATTCAAAGAACGGATGAAATTCTCCTTCATAAATTATTCAGTAATAAATGTATTCTTAAATTTGGCAAAGCCAAACAGGAATTACTTGAAAATAAAAATATTTTTACATATACTTAGTTTAGGCAATCAACAAACAAAGTCATATACAATATTTCTTTTAGCTACGCAATTTAGGAAGCACAGAGTATCTTGTCCTAACGGTTAGAAAAATGGAGGGTTGGAAATGAAAAAGGTAGTCATAACAGGTGGAAGTGGTTTGCTTGGTCGAGAGGTTATCAAAGAATTTTTAGAACATAGTTATGAAGTCGTTAATGCAGATATTAAATATCCAAAAGAAGTACTTTGCAAAACGGTCATAACTGACTTAACGAATCTTGGTGAGGTATATGGTGCATTAGCAGGTGCTGATGCAGTTGTCCATCTAGCAGCGATTCCGGTTGCTTACTCACATCCAAACGAAGTGACTTTTCAGAATAATGTCATGTCCACTTATAACATTTTAGAAGCTGCGGGGAACTTAGGGATTAAAAAAGCTGTAATCTCATCAAGTGAGTCGTCATATGGTATTTGTTTTTCAAGGCAGAATTTAAAACCACAATATGTACCAGTAGATGAGGATCACCCGCAATTGCCGGAAGAAAGCTATGGTTTATCCAAGATTGTAAATGAAAAAACAGCTGATATGATCCACCGCAGAACGGGAATGCAGATAGTATCATTCAGATTGGGAAATGTCATTTCACCTGAAATGTATCAGAATTTCCCTGGATTCATCCATAATCCTGAACAGCGAAAAACAATTTTGTGGAGTTATATTGATACACGTGATGCGGCGACTGCTTATCGACTGGCCGTTGAGACTGATGGGCTTGGTTCTGTTTCCCTTAATATCGGGGCGGATGAAACAAGCATGGATATTGAGAGCAAACAACTAATGGAAATATGCTACCCGGATGTAAAAGATTTTAGAAAAGAACTAACAGGCTTCGAGCCGCTGTTAAATAATGAGAAGGCTAAGAAACTTTTAAATTGGGAGCCTCTTCATAAGTGGAGAAATTATGTAAACCTATAATTCTATCTATTAAAATTGTTCATGCCCACGCGAACCTAAATGCAGATTTGGTTGCTGTGGGAAGTGGCATGTTACGCGATCCGTATTGGTCTCATTACGCTGCTGTTAATGAAATCAAATAAGTGCCTGTCACCTGTAAAAAAGGCTAAACCCATGAAAAATTGATTTAGCCTTTTTACAGATGCTTAGCGCTGCTTACCTGGATATTGCCAAACTCCAGAAGCTCTCATTAGGTCACGGTATATGACCAGCGTTTCGTCTTTTGTTACGTTGTGGGCTTCCTCGATGGATGGGTAGTCCAAGTAAACCACATTTGTGAATGCCCGGTTGCTATTTTTTGCATTCATTTTATCATAAAAATTGCTTGCTTCTGTAAAGATCGTGAGTGCTCTTCTCATATGGCTTGCGCTTGTTACTAGCGTGACATCCTTCAAGCCTTCTTTTTCAAGGATCGCTGTTGTGAAGAAGGCATTTTCAACTGTATCTGTAGATTTATCCTCTGTTAAAATCCGATCCCCGGCTATTCCTTTGGAAACGAGCCATTCCTTCATTAATTTCGATTCTGTATTGCCTTGCTTCGGCACGCCGCCGGTAACAATGATTTTGGAATTTGGATATTTGTTTGCTGCGGCAAGACCGACTTTTAAGCGTTCAATTAATGGCTCTCTCATTGTTCCATCATCCGCAAGTGCATAGCCAAGAATAACGATGGCGTGGTTGTTCTGCGGTAAATTTACCGGAGCTTCCGTGTTTAATGTTGTTTTCTTAATCGTTTCTGTTGCAGAAAATTTCTCAAGATATTCATTGGTTTTGTGGGCGTCCAAACGTTTTAAATTAGAGATTGCTGTTTTATAGGCCTTTTCATCCCCATTTACTTTTGAATAAACCCCGTGTAGTAGATTGGCATTATAATTGTCAGGGTTTAAATTCAAGATTTGTTGGTAGGTCTTTAATGCTTCCGGGATTTTTTTCTGGATGATTTGTGTTGATGCTAGTGAGAATTTGAGATCCAAATTATGAGGGTCCAGTTTGACTGCCTCATTATAGGCTGCTTCAACTACATCATATTTGCCTTTTAAGGTAATACCTTTAAAGATTTCTTCCTCCGCCTGTTTGAGGTCGCCGCCATGCCAGTAATAGTACATTGCGATATCTTCTAGCTGGTTGATTCGATAAGAGGTTGGTTCATCCGTTTTAATTGGGGCAATAATTGGATTCGGGTCCGTTTGTTCCGCCGTTTTTAAATCAGGTGCTGCAAAAGCGGATGATAATGTGATTGTCCCGCATAAAGCAAGTACCAAGCTCAGTTTGCTTTTCATGTTTTTCATGGTATCTCTCCTCAAAAAAATTTAGTTTCCATTAAGCAATAATTCGACCTCTTCCACTCCTGGTTCAGCACACTTATGAACATACCTATGGATGGAAAAATACAAAAATAGAATTTAGTTTTCATTTCGTATAGCAGGTAGCCCTAGCCGCTTGCACGCTTGATTTCGAACATACGGACGTTACGAAGAAGTGTAGGTTTGTTTTATACGCCTCCTTTCAGTATGAATTATTTAGGTGAAGGTCTTGGTGGAGTATATTGAAAAAGCATAAAGCCTGTTCAAACGGAGTGTGGGATTAGATGGAAAATAGGAACAACAGCAAAAAGGCAGGGGAACACGATGAAAAGGTCTGTCCTTCTCACACGTGCCGCCCTGCCTGATCGAATCAGTAACATGCGAATAACATTATTTACAGAATAATATAACGTTTAATGAAAACGTTTTAAAGGGTAAAAGTACCTATTTTTGGGACGGGGCTAGGGGGGGAAGGTTCCTGTGTCCCTGAGGAGATTACTTTTCCCCTTTGATGATAGATCTCCTCTTTAATTTAATTCTTGATCCTTATCCTTCTTTTTATTTTTCTCTTTTTTTACCTTTTTCTCTTTTTTATCCTTTTTTACTTTTTTCTCTTTGTCTTTGTCCTTCTTTTTTTCCTTTTCATGATTACTCGATTCATTTGTGAATGGATTGCTTGTTAGCTCAACCTTACTAACGTGGACCTCTGCAGGACCCTCTTGTATAGGAATAATATTTGGGAAACTTTCTTCCTCTGGTGCTACATATCCATCTGGCAGAGCTGTTGGAAGCTCCATTCGCATCGTAATCGCCCAAACTTCGATAATTTCTTTTGCTACTCGAGGCCAGCTATAATTGCTTATAGCGAGTTCCCTTCCTTTTTTTCCCATACTTTGCATTAATGATTTATTTGATAATACTTGTGTGATTATTTCTGCAAAATTTGCTGGGTCTTCTGGATTTTCGACCACAAAGCCATTTTCCCCTAAATTAATTACCTCTGCATTTCCTCCTCTTGCTGTTGTCACGATAGGAAGACTGGCAGCCATTGCTTCGTAATGAACTCGTGCTAGTGGTTCTTGCCAAAGGGAAGTACAAACAAATAAATCAGCAGTAGCAAACCAATTTTGAATTTCAGCTGGTGATACAAAACCTGTTGTCACAACAGGAACGGATTGTTGTTTTGATAAAGATCGAATATAGGCTACATAATCGGTTAATTGATTCTGACTAAACCAATTACCTCCTACCACAACTAAGGCTAAGTCTTTGAAGTTCTTTGAAAGCAGCGGTAATGCCCGAATTAAGCGATCTACACCTTTGTTTTCGGAAAGCCTTCCTGCAAATAGAATAACCGTCTTATTTTCTAAGCCATGCTCTTTACGAAGGCGATTTCGAATAGATTGCATTTTTGAATCATTACCAGGTAAAAATCTTTCATAATCAACACCTGAATAAATGGTTCGGAGCTTTGATGATGCCTGAGGATAGAGGCTTCGGATGACATTCCCCACATAGTTACTGATTGTTATGATCATAGAGACTTCATTTATTGCTGCATGTGCTTCATTTGGTTCAATCTTATCAAGATTGAACATATCATTGTGCATGCTAAGGATAATTTTGGATTGGGGTGCAACACGTCGAATGGGCATAACAAGACGAGGGCGATTAAAAATGTGAATAATGTCAAAGGAATTGGAAGCTAAATATTGAATGACTCCGTGTTGATAAAGCTCTAATAATTTTCCTGGTACCCGAACATATTTTATTCCATCTTTCACTTCTTCATTTGGAAGCGTGGGATCTGTTATACCTAAAACAGTAATATTATACGACTTTGCTAGATAGGGTAAGCTTCCAGCAATATATGTTTGGATTGCTCCTCCAAGGACAGGAGGTACTGGAAGTTTTTCAGTAGCTATCATTAAAATATTCAAGTATTCTTCCTCCAATCGTTTTGAATTTCTTGTAATGCCGGCCATTTTGATTGGTCAGTATCGACAATTGTTCTAATTAATTGAGAGGTTGTCTCATTTAAAAATATTTCCGGTTCATATAGTACTTCTTTAATATTTTTATAAAATTCATTAGGAAGTGACATATCAATCATTAAGATGTCATAAAGCTCTGGACTAATCGGATTTGCTTCATGATAAGATTGAATCATTTCACGCATCCACGTTACATCCCATCTATATAAATCTGCCATGGTACCCGTAATCAGTTTCCTTAAATCACGAATTGGAAGATCATAAGCTACCCCATCTAGATCAATAATCCACATGCCATTTGGCCCCATTTGACCATTAGACCATCCGTAATCCTGATGCACTAGCCCCCAATTTGTATTTCCGAGTTTTACTAGTTCCAAGTATTTTGACTGATTAAGTGATTCCATACTTCTCTTTGCTTGCTCTTCAAATAGATCGACAACGTTTAATAGGTCCTGACTTGCAGGCATGGAATTATATGCTTTGGCAGTAGTTCGGAACCAATCCATTTTCGTAAGGATTTTTTGATAGCTTTTTGGCCATTTATATAATCGCGAAGCCATTTCAGACCCAGCTGGAGGTACATACCCCTGACTAAGGCGGTGAAATTCACCGAGTGCATAGCAAAGTTGTTTTGCCCCCACTAAATCCTTTGCAACAGGAGTTAGTGGTTCAATCCATTCCGCAACAAACCACAACTTACCTCCGGCCTGAACATAATCTTCTCCAGATTTAGTTGTGATAATTCCTGGTACTCTTGCTTTTTTTATATCAACCAAATATCTCTGAGCTCCAAGACTAAACATACTTCTTGTAGGTCTTCGATGGAGAAGCTTAAAACTTTTTGGCCCTGAATTGGTCTCTAGCTTCCAAATAGCACCACCCTTGTCAGGCTTTGTTGTGATCACTTCCATACTATTAACTTCTAAATTGTATTGTTTAAGAACTTCTAATCCAATATTATTTACATAGTCTGGAACATAGAATTCTCCATAAGTTATTTCATCCTCTTCCCAAGGTATAATCACTTGATTCTCCAATGTATCACATCTCCTTTTCCGAGCAACTTATATCCTTACAGCTTATTAATGAATGGCTATTTAATAAATACCAAACTTTAAGTAAGCAAGCCCTATTTACAATATTAATATGCTGATTGTACAAGAAGGTGAAGGCTATAAACGATTAAATTAAAAAAGACAGCCTCAACTTTGTTTAAGGCTGTTTTTTAGTATATTACTATCTATTCTCTAATAAAAAGATAAAACTAGGTGAAAGTTCTACTTTATAATTCTCCTTTATCAGAGAATCAACTTCATGATTGGAAATAGAAGCAACTATGCTAAATGTGTTTTCAATTAATAAAGTAATATTCGTCTGGTGAATGCCTTTTACCATTTCAGTAATGGTGAACTGAAACAGGTTATCTGAATGTGTGGCATGTTTTGTAAAACGGATATTTTCAGAATATATGCCAATATGTGTAGCTTTGAAGGGGATTGTTTGCTTGAGAAGTCTTAATTTTATGCCTTGAACCTGGCATTCTAAGTGGCCTGTAGTTTCTTTTATTGAATTGACAGGTAAGATATTTTTACACCCGATGATTTTTGCTGCAGATATATTAACCGGCTTCTTAAAAATCTCTTCTTTTTTTCCTGATTGTATAATAACCCCATTGTCATAAAGGATTAAATGGTCACAAAGTCGATAGGCTTCTTCCATATTATGGGTTACAAGGAGGACGATACCCGAGTAATTTTCTCTCAAAATATTTAATAATTCTTGCTCAAGAATATGTTTTACATGATGATCTAGAGCAGAAAAAGGTTCATCTAATAAGAGTAAATCTGGATCTGTTACTAACGTTCTGGCGAGGGCTACCCTTTGTTGCTGTCCACCAGAGAGTTGACTTGGATAATGTTCTTCATAACCAACAAGTTGAACTTTCTCAATCATGTTTGATACAATTTGTTTCTTCTCAAGGCTATTCTTCTTTCCCTTTAGGCCATACTCAATATTTTTCTCAACAGTTAAATGTGGAAAAAGGGCATAGTTTTGAAAAACATAACCTATATTTCGATTCCTTGACTTAATATTAGTCCGATTATTAGATTGATAAAGAGGTTGTCCGTTTAATAGGATTTCACCATGATCTGGATTTTGAAGACCAGCAAGGCACTGTAATGTAACACTTTTTCCACAACCTGAAGGGCCAATGATCCCAGTAATACCTGTTCCCACTGCAAATTCCGCATTTAATTGAAAGTGCTTTAGTGTTTTTGTGATAGCTACCTTCAGCATTAATTCACCCATTCCCCTTATTCATTCGTTTTTCTAATCGATTAATAACGTACAATACGCTAACTGATACGGAAGTCATAATGATGACTAGAATTTTTGCTAAGTCTCGATTTCCTGCGAGTAAGGCGTCATAAATGGCAATTGGCATAGTCATCGTTACATTTGGAATACTTCCTGCAACCATAAGTGTTGCTCCGAAATCACCGAGGGCTCTTGCAAATGCAAGTGTCATTCCAGCTGCAATACCCCGCCAAGCAAGAGGGATAATGACTGTTAGGAAAATATTCAATTCTGTTCTTCCTAATACTCTGGCAGCATTTAACAATGTTGGATCAATCCCGGCGAATGCAGCCCTTGCTGACTTAATTAAATAGGGTATTGATACAATTAGTGCGGCAATAACAGCACCAGTTGGTGTAAAAACAATCGTTATATCAAATCGATCTTCTAGGAATTTCCCAATTGAACTTTGCCTTCCTAATAAAACAAGTAAATAATATCCTAGAACGGTTGGCGGCAGGACAATAGGTAAGGTGATTAAAGTATCGATAATATCCGCTAACTTTCCGTTTGATCGATTGAGAAAATAAGCAATGGGAATACCAATAATAAAAGTAAATAGAGTTGCAGTTAGAGCAACTCTAAATGATAAAAAGAGTGGAAATAAATTAATCTCTTCGAACATTTACTTTCCCTCCGGTACGATAAATCCATAACTCTCCATAATAGGTTTCCCTATGGGACCCTTAATAAAGGTAATGAATTGTTTTGCCAATTCTTCTTGATTTGTGGGTCTTATAACAGCGATCGACTGTTCAAGTGGGGCATGCATATGATCATCAATGATATGAAAAGTGAATTCTTCTTCTTTGTAAAGAGAAAGAGCGATAATGCCCGCCTCCACATTTCCGGTTTCAATAAAAGTAAGTGTGTCTGAAATATTCCGTCCATATACTAACTTACTTTCAAGTTCTTCCCACAACCCAGCTTTTTTAAGGGCTTGTTTTGCTGCTAAGCCGTATGGGGCATGCTCTGGGTTAGCTATGGCGATTTTTTTCACTTCTGGTTTTAATAAATCTTCTAGATTCTTTATTGATAAGGAACTATCAATAAGGGTCGAAAGGCCAATTCTACCAAAAGCATAGGTGGTTTGTGTCTCAGGGAGGATTAGATCCTTTTCCCGTAACTGATCAACAAATTTAATGTTAGCGGCAGCAAATACGTCAAATGGGGCACCATTTTCAATTTGATCTGCTAATTGACCAGTAGATCCGAATGAAAAGGTGATTTTTGAGTTTGTTTCTTCTTCAAATAACTTCCCTATATCATTAAAGGCTAATGCCAAATCGGAAGCGGCAGCAATCTTTAATTCGTGTACATCACTATCTTTTGACTTAGTTGAAGTACAACCGGTGGTAAGTATCAGAAGTGAAAAAGTAAGTACTATAATAATAGTTAGATAACTCTTTTTCACGTAAGCTTCTCTCCTTATATCAGGATATAACTACATATAATTATAAGTGTTTTTAATAAAAGGATACAATCAGAATTGTTTTATCCATGTTAAAACTAAAATAGCTGACCGAGACTATACCTCCTAAATCACACATTAAGTTAAACCATTTGCTATAATGTATCGAGAGAGATTTACTATTTTTTTAGGAGGAAAGAATGGAACAATTTTATTTAACGGTTAAGTACTTATTGCTTGGTTTATTTCAAGGATTTACAGAGCCTATTCCCATTTCATCGAGTGGACATTTGGTCATAGCCCAACATTTATTTGGAATACGCATAGAGGGGTTAAGCTTCGAGCTCCTTGTCAATTCTGCCTCATTGTTTGCGGTATTGCTCATTTATCGATCTGACCTTATTCGATTAGCACATAATGGAGTTTCTTATTTACATACGAAATCTGATACGGCCAAGCCTGATTTCCTCTTTATTGTTTATTTAGTCATAGCAACCATCCCAGCAGGGGTAATTGGTGTCCTTTTTGAGGACCAAATCAGCACCTATTTTAAAGGTGTTAAAGTTATTGGGGTCACCTTACTGATTACAGGGGTTGGTTTATGGATTATCCGCAATCTAAGGGGACGCAAAAATGATGCCGAGCTTTCTCTGAGAGATGCTATTATCATTGGATTTGCACAAGCTGTTGCCTTAATACCTGGAATTAGTCGTTCAGGAGCGACCATTGTCGCGGCGATGATGCTCGGAATGAAACAAGAAACAGCTCTCCGTTTTTCGTTTTTGTTGTTTATTCCTGTGAGTTTCGGAGGCTTGCTGCTAAGTATTACTGACATTAGCAAAGACCCCAATTTAAGTGAACTTTTTATTCCATATGTTGCCGCTTTTCTTGCATCCTTTATCATGTCTTATTTTTCTTTGAAATGGTTTATGAATATCATGGCAAAGGGAAACCTAATTTATTTCGCCATCTACTGCTTCATTGCAGGTGCGACCGTGGTTATTTTTCTTTAATGTTTAGAAGAGTGCAATCGATTTAGAGTGCATTTTCTAATTTAGAGATTCCCATTTATTTTACATGCGTCGTTATGTATGTTGTGGTATAGTGGTGTAGGTTTAAAATTTAAGGATAAGAGGGGCAGTTATGAGAAAAGAATCGATTCTTCGCTGGTTTTTTTTTGTTTTAGGACTTATTGTCCTTTCATTAGGTGCTTCTTTAACGATCAAAGGAAAGCTATTAGGAATAGGACCTTGGGATGTACTGCATTACGGGCTGTTCCTGCAATGGGGATTAACGATCGGAACATGGTCCATTATTGTAGGACTAATACTGTTAAGCATTTCCTCGATTGCAACGAAAAAGCTGCCTAAACTAGGATCATTTTTAAATATGCTGTTAATAGGGTTATTTATTGACTTTTTT
The DNA here is from genome assembly GCF_001940785.1 of Bacillus sp. MRMR6. GTDB lineage: Bacteria > Bacillota > Bacilli > Bacillales > Cytobacillaceae > Neobacillus. The sequence goes on along the minus strand of NZ_MSLS01000003.1, from coordinate 278,540 downwards.
AACTGGGTACTTCCAAGTATGGATAGTTTTATAGGAGCATTATGTTTCTTTGTTTTAGGTGTGATTTTGATGGGCTATGGAGTTGGACTCTATGTTTCAGCTGATGTGGGTTCAGGTCCTCGAGATAGTATTATGTTATTGATCGTTGGTAAAACCGGATGGAAAATCCAGTGGGTACGTAATGCGATGGAAGTAATCGTCCTGCTTATGGGTTGGGCATTGGGCGGTCCAGTTGGGATTGGAACAGTTATTATCGCCTTATTATTAGGCCCAATTGTAGGCTACTCTTTGCCACAGTGTAAGAATTTATTGAAAAATCTCCTTGTAGAGAAGGCATTTTATATACGCGATGCTGGTTACAATCATAAACAGTAACCAGAAAGTAAGAAGGCTCCCTCTACAGCGGTTAGGGAGCCTTTTCTAGTATGTTAATCTATTACTTTTAGTTTAATTTTCATATCATCATGATCTTTCAGCGCACCGCAGACAATGGAACAAATCAATTCATATTCTCCAGTTGTATCGGCAGTAAATTCAACTGATTTATTTGCAGCTAAATCAATGCCTAACTCCTCATTGCCTACTGCATGAATACCTTCTTTGTTTACTAAATTTAGTTTAACTTTTGTTCCCTTTTTGACAACCAGCTCTTTATCAGAAGCAAACTCCCAATTCGTCGCAGTCAGCGTGAACTCCTCAACACCAGATGCTGACGCTGCCACAACATTTTCCTTCTCCGTCTGTTCAGTCGCAGGAGCCTTCGTTTCCTCTTCTGTAGACCCACCGCAAGCCGTTAAACCAAATAACAATGCACCAGATAGTAAAATTAAACCAAGTTTCTTCATGACCTTGTCTCCTTTATATCAAAAGTTTGTTTTAAAATTTGCGAAACAGGCGCGTGCTGTTCGGCTACTTTTATTTTAGGATAGAGAGCCATGGAATTCCTTGATTTAGGTCAAGAACTTGATATTCGGAAGGAGTAAAGAGGGCCTGTTTCCTAAAGGTAAACTAATAAAACTACCTGTCAGTTAGCAGGTAGTTTTATGGTGAATTATAGGATTTATTTATTGCTTACTGTTACAGTTACTGAAGAGATATTACCAGCTCTGTCTGTTACAGTTACGATTATATCTGTATTGTTACTAATTACTCTATTGAGCGTGATAGTAAACTTGCCATCTTGTTGGACAGAAGTATCACCAACTTGTTCACCTTGTGTTCCATTGTTATTTCTCAAATATACTTTAATGTTTGCCCCTGGTTCAGCAAAACCTCCTGAAACAGTTGTGGAACTATCCTTACCATTTATTGTGGTTGCTGTTACATTTGTTAAGCTAGCTTTTGTTTTATCAATCGTAAATGTAACAATTGTTTCGTTTCCAGCTATGTCTCTTACAACAAGTGTATGAGTTCTTTCAGCAGAGACAACGGTGCCAGAAAGGAAGGTATTACCATTTAAAGTCGCTGTTCCTTCATTGAAGATAGGTTTAACGTCTTGATTGTAATATTGATTGTTTGCTACGCCGCTCACAACCGGAGCTGTTTTATCAATTGTAAAGGTTGCAGTGGTTTCATTTCCTACTGCATCGGTTACCACTAGAGTATAGCTTCCTTCCTCAGAAACGGTTGTGCCGGAAGTAAAGGCTTCTCCATTTAATGTAGCCATACCTTCATTGAAGGTTGGAGCAACATTTTTATTATAAGCAAAACCATTGATCACATTGCTTACTGTTGGAGGTGTTTTATCAATATTAGAAATAGTAACTTTGACTTTAGTCACATTTCCAGCTTCATCTGTAGCAACAAACTCATATTCACCATTTGTTTCGAAAGTATGGGCAGTTGCATTTAAAGAACCTTCATTAGTTGAAACAGTTACAATAACATCCTGATTAGTAGGATTTGTATTGTAAGGATTTATCGTAATGACCGGAGCTGTTTTATCGATATTAGTAATGGTAATTGTCTCAACAGTTTCATTTCCAGCTTCGTCTGTTGCAATAAAGTCAAAAGATCCATTTTCTGTGAAAGTGTGACTTCTTGCATTTAGAGTTCCTTCATTGGTTTCAGCTGTTACAATCACATCCTGGTTTGTTGGTGAAGTGTTGTAAGTAAACACTGTGATAACTGGTGCAACCTTATCGATATTTGAAATAACAATTTTCTTCTTAGTTTCATTCCCAGCACGATCTGTAGCAATGAATTCAAACTCGCCATTTTCCTCAAACGTATAGCTTTCTTGGTTCAATGTACCAGGTTCATTCATGCTAACTCTTACTGTAATATCTTGATTTGTAGGGTTAGTAGTATAAGCCTCAACAATGATCTCAGGAGCTACTTTGTCGATATTTGAAATAGTAACCGGAAGCTCAGCTACGTTACCTGCACGGTCAGTAGCAATAAATGTAAAGGTTCCGTTTTCTGTAAAAGTATGGCTTGTTTCATTTAAGGTTCCTTCTTCATTCATGCTAACCTCAACAGTGATGTCTTGGTTTGTCCAGTCGGTATTATAAGGTAGAACAGTAATTTCCGGAGCCTCTTTATCAATATTAGTTATTTGAACAGTATGTCTAGTTACGTTACCTGCAAGGTCTGTAGCAACGAATTCAAAGCTTCCGTTCTCAGTAAAGGTGTAACTTTCCTCATTTAATGTACCTTCTTCATCCATGCTAGCGGTAACAGTAATATCTTGATTAATCCATTCTGTAGAATACTCACTAATTGTAATTTTAGGAGCAACTTTATCAATATTTTGCACACTTACTTTAGCAGTTCCAGTGTTTCCAGCTTTATCAACAAAAAGGAATTCAAAATCACCATTTTCAGTAAAGGTGATACTAGGAGAACCTTCGTTGTTAAGGATTGTGATCTCTTCACTTGGATTAATTGTAACAACCACATCTTGATTAGTTGGTCCTGTGGTGGAATAACTAACCTCAGCCGTAGGAACTACTTTATCAATGTTTGCTACATTAATTTCTACCTCGCCAGTGTTACCAGCGGCATCTTTAAATTTTAATATAACACTTTCATTTTCTGAAAAAGTAAGATTATATACACCGTCTACTTCTTCAAAGATAACAGTTTCTGGTAAAGTATTAAGATTATTAAACTCAACTGGTTCAGTGGTTTCTACCGTTACGGTTACATCTTCGTTCGTCCAATCAGTAGTAGAGTAAGTAAGTGAACCGACAGGAGCTTCTTTATCAATATTTTCAACTGATACAGAAACAGAACCTGGGTTTCCTGCTCTGTCAACAAATTTTAACTCAAAACTGCCGTTCTCAATGAAAGTAAGAGTTTTAGCCTCCACATCAAACAAAAGAGTTTCAGTTAATTCATCAAGATTCGTAAATGTGATAGGTTCGCTAGGTACTATCGTTGCTACAACATCAGTATTAATAGGTGAAGTAGTAGAATACTCGATTTCTGCTTTAGGGTTGATCTTATCAATCTTATCTATTGTTACTGTCCTCTCAGAAGTATTTCCAGCTAAATCCGTAGCAATAAAGGTAAAGATTCCATTTTCCTCAAAGGTATAACTTTCTGCATTAAGTGTTCCTTTTTCATTAATACTAGCTGATACTGTAATATTTTGATTCGTCCAGTCTTTAGTGTAATCATTAAATGTAATGTCTGGAGGAGTTAAATCAATAGTCTTGGTAACTGGAGCTGCACCAGTATGGAACGCACCTGCATTCTTACCATTTTGGTAAACAGTATAAGCCTCCAGAGTGATTGTCTCATCCTTCTTATTTGAGAGATTATCTGGATTTAACATATGGACATATTGGAATGTCCAAAGCGTATCCGTAACTTTTGTAGTTTCTGATTTTACGATTTCACCATTTACTTTTAGCTCCAACTTTGGCCCATCAATCACAACAGTACCACTAAGTAAAACCGTACTAGCGTTATCTACACGTGCTGGAATAGCGTATAAAGTGGTAACACCAGTAACTTTGTTTAATTCCGTTCTGCCAGTAGAAGCTGCTTCTGTTTTTGCAGGTGTATTATTAGCTGCAAGGATGGTTGGTGCACTTGGACTAAAGATTAATGATCCTGCCAGAAAAGCAGCACTTACTTTTTTTAATTGTTTTTTCTTCATTATTACTTCTCCTCTTAGATAAGTTTGTTGTTAAATAAGAGGGCCGGTTACACTATTAGCTCCATACAACCCAAGTGTCCAGATAAAGGTTATACTTCAACGCTTCCCAATAAAACAGTCCAATTGGAATCTCCAATTAGACCTATAGATAAATGCTTTACCTATTATTTGTGGCCATCTATAGCGAACAATTGACTCGATTTTGTAGAGTTTACGATTCATTTGTTAATAGAAATATGACTAATTACGTGCAGGTGCTTTAATAGAATCAGAGTATGGCTTACCTTTATAGATGGTACTAAAGGAGATAGATTGTGGAGGCTGTACATTATTGAAGAACCTTTCCACCTCAATAGTGCCACCATCTGAGAATACGAGTTCAGCAGTAGCAGTGAGGTCATACTGTATATGACCACCAGGATTAGTTTCTTCCGTATACTTGTAATTTTTCAATGTAATAGAAACTAACTCAATCTCTTGAACTTCAAGTACTTCAATTCTTACCACATAAGGAGCTGTGGAACTATGGACTAAACCTGCCTTAGCACCGTTCTTGAAATAAGTAGTAGCTGTAACAGTGAACACATGTGTTCCAGCTTCTGTTAGTTTAAAAGTGCCTAAGTCATGATTTTCTCCCTTGTATGATACATTCCATTTTAATGTATCTAGAGGTCCGTCAATAACGACATCACCTGCTGAAAGGGTAATAGAGTCACCTACATAAAATGGACCTTCCGTTACGCCTAAGTTGGAGATTACGCCTGTACCAATCCCATTTTCATTGCGCCCATCCGATAAGTCGGCAACTTTTACAGCTGAATTGCCTTTTCCAGCAGCTAAAGCTTCTAAACTTGTTCCACCAAATAAAAGTGTTGTTGCCAATAATGCTAGTCCGATCTGTTTTTTCATTTCCATCTCTCCTTAAAATAGTGTTTTTAAGTAAGAGGGTCGGTTACACTACTAGCTCCACATAGCCCAAGTGTCCAGATAAGGGCTAGGCTTCATTGCACCCCTGAATCGAGGATCGGTTACACTACCAGCTCCATATTACCCAAGTGTCCAGATAAAGGTTATACTTCAAAGCTTCCCTGATATCGCAGAAGACGGTTATGTACGGTTTGGAGTGAAGTCGCTTCTGCTTAGTAATCTAAACAATGATAGATAATCGATGGCCACTTCGATATATCGAACATCGTTCTATATGAGTTCATTATAAATTAAACAATAGTTAACAGGAATTATTTCCCTTCGACATTTCTCTAATACATTTCGACATTTTTTACCAGTTTGCTAGTCTATCATGCCTATTAGATTAAAAAACAAAAAAAGAGCACTAACACGAGTTAGTACTTACAATAATATATACTGTCATATGGAGGAAACGCCTGTTAAAGCTTTGAAACCTTTCCTAGTAAAATCATATATTAAACAATAGTTGAATAGGTGAATTTTTGATAGACAAATTTCGTCATGAACGGAAACAAGGGTTGAAAGAATCTATTTAATATTCCTAACAGTGGGATTATACTATTGATAGATTATGATTTTACTATATAGGAGACCATTATGGGGGATAGTAGACGTCAGTATGTTTTTCTATTTTTTCTATTTCCTGCACTTGTACTAACCGCTGTCTTTATACGTACTCCAAGTGAATTGGAATGGAATCTAGTTGTTTTTTTATTGTGTATGGCAGTCTTTGACCAAGTGAATCTTAAGGTGTTTTCCGGTTTCGGTTATTCGTTTGTTAATGTAATGGTATCGTTAATCATCTTTGATCAATTTTCAATTATTTACGGTATGATTTATCTTCTTTTGAATGGTATCGTTGCAGTGATTCTTCAAAAAAAGGCGAATATGAGATCAATGATTTCTCTCTATTCCATCTATATGATTATTATCATTGCCTGTAATCAACTATACAATGAATACTTAGAAAAGGCTTATTCTGATCGATATCTAACATTGTTGCTGATGTTAGTTTTAAGTATTCTTTTGAAATACGCCTACGTCTACCTTGAAACAGGGGCGATTACGAGCAAGCTATTTTTGGACCGGTTTGGGCCAATGATGTTTGAAATTGCAATTACTTTTCCAATTCTCGCTTTCTTTGAACAACTGGAAGTGAATCTAGTCCTCATGCTATTTCTTTCTTACTATACGATTATTGGATTTCTTCATAAAAAGTTTATGGCAATTAATCAAGACCATATCAACCTATTCACTGAAAAAATCACAAGAAAATATGCTATTGATATTTACTTTATGGATTTAAAGGAGATAAAAGGGATCATAAATTTAGAGAAAAAAGTGATTTTTATTGATGAAAAGCTGGATTACCCAGAACAGCTTCAAACAATGATCCATGAACTGCTTCACTACCATATAAGTGGCCGGTTTTACTTTCCTAAGAAGGCAGAAGAAAGTTTGATTATCTTATTTGAAGCACTAGTAAGCTGGTACTATATCATTATAATTAGGTTTGATCAGAAATAGATTATCAGAGAGGAAGAGTTATATGACCACCCCATTAGGCAAAGAATTAAGGCGATTAAGGCTAGAAAGAAACTTAAGGCTCGAAGATGTGGCGAACGGGACCGGCATAACGCTGCAGTACTTAAGTATGCTTGAAAAAGGAGCTCGAAAATCAGTCTCCTTTGAAATTATGGCTGATATAGCAAGATTCTATGGCGTTCCATTGGATTACTTTGCGGCTTTTATCAGGGCGGAAGAAGAATCAAGGTCGCTTTCCGATGTAGAAATTATGCTTTGGCAGTCAATTAACGAAAAAGTACGTGATGAAATTTATTATAAAAAAGGAAAGAGCTTAAAGGACATTTTTTCAAAGCTGTTACGGTAGTATAATTTATGGAATTTTTTATAACAAAATTGGGAAGTTTATTAGCGAAATAGCAATAAAGATCGATATATGTTAGTATTTACAAAGCATGAAAGAAAGAGAAGTGAGCTACGTGATCAACATAACGATTCCAACACCTGATGTTACCATTACGAAACAAAATAATCCTGAGCTTAGTAATATTTCTGGATTTACCGATTTTCACTTGATCCCTAGAGATAAGGGCGGCATTTTTATGTTTTATAATGCCAATGGAGAGTTATTGTTCGTTGGTAAAGCAAGGAAATTAAGACCAAGGATTAAAAAGCATTTTGAGGATAACGTATCTCCGATGAAAATGCATCGGGACGAAGTAACGAAAATCCGAGTTTGTGTAATCGAAGATCCTGTTCATAGAGAAATTTATGAAACGTACATCGTGAACGAACTTAAAGCGAAGTACAATATTGATAAGGTATTCTTTAGATAAATATTTAATAAAAAGCAGTAAATATAGTTATAACTATATTTACTGCTTTTTATTATGGCTTTCAGAGTAAATATTGACATAGGTTTGATATGATAGAAGATAATACAAATTAAAGAATAAAGGACAGATTGTTATGAAGTTTGTGTTAGCGCCTGATTCATTTAAGGGAAGTATGACGGCGAAAAAGGCTGCCCTTGCCATGGAAACAGGCATTAGGAGGATTTACCCTGATGCGGAATGTGTCGTTGTCCCAATGGCAGATGGCGGAGAAGGCACAGTCGAATCTCTTGTAAGCATGTCTAATGGAAAGATGATTGAAACGGAAGTAATTGGACCATTAGGAGAAATGGTGATCGCTCACTATGGTTTGTTAGGTGAAGGAAAAACAGCAGTAATTGAAATGGCGAGTGCGAGCGGATTAGAATTGATCCAGGCAGAAAACCGCAATCCACTACTCACAACAACCTATGGGACAGGACAACTAATTAAACATGCCCTTGATCAAGGTGTAAATAGGATATTGATTGGCATTGGCGGAAGTGCTACCAATGATGGCGGTATTGGGATGCTCCAGGCTTTAGGGGCGTCTTTTAAGGATCAAAACGGTGCTGAGCTTTCATATGGCGGTGGAGCCTTACAGTATTTACAGACCATTGATATACAGGAATTAGACAAAAGAATCCAAAATGTACAGATTGATGTAGCCTGTGATGTAACAAACCCATTGATTGGTGAGAATGGTGCTTCAGCTGTTTTTGGGCCGCAAAAGGGAGCGTCAGCTGAAATAGTGAAGCTTCTTGACCAAAATTTGACTCATTATGCAGATGTAATAAAAAGGACCATTGGTAAGGATATTGCCTACATGAGTGGTGCGGGGGCTGCAGGCGGACTCGGTGCAGGTTTACTGGCCATCCTTAATGCACAGTTAAAACAAGGAATTGAGCTTGTGATCGAGTACACCGGACTTGAAGAACTAGTGAAAGATGCAGATTATGTTTTCACTGGTGAAGGCAGTATAGACGGTCAAACACTATTTGGGAAAACCCCCTTTGGAGTAGCAAATGTCGCCAAGAAACATTCTGTCCCTGTGATTGCTTTTGCCGGAAAAATTGGCGAAGGTGTTGAACCGCTTTATCATCACGGCATTACCGCGATCATTGGAATTTTAAAAGGAACATCTTCCTTAAAAGAAGCATTAGCCTCGGGAGAAGCAAATTTAGCATTTGCAGCAGAGAATATTTGCCGCTTCTTAAAAAAATAATAATTCACAAGGGTATCGTTAAATTGACGGTACCTTTTTCTGTTTGGAAGTAAGGTAGTAAGGTAAATTAACTTAACTAAGTATGTTATAATACTAGTTATGAAGCCGTTTATATGGAGGATTTTCTATGCAGCGCGGGACATTCCAATTAATGAAATCCGTTAATAAATCAATTATTTTAAATAAAATACGTACCTGTGAACCGATATCGAGAGCACAAATTGCCAAAGATACAAGCCTAACCCCACCAACCGTCAGTAGTATTGTGAAAGAACTAATAGAACAGGGATTAGTGAGGGAAAGCACACTTGGACACTCAAGCGGCGGGCGTAAACCGACCATGCTCCATATCAATTCCAATGCGTTTTATGTCATTGGGGTGGATGCTGGACCGGAGACCGTTGAATGTATTCTAACAGATTTAACGGGCGAAATCCTTGAAAGAACCTCTAGTTTGTTAGATAAACAGCTAACAAATGAAAGGTTTATCGCTATTTTAAAAGAAAATATTAAAACCATCCTGAAACTAACTACCATCGATCAAGAGAAAATTATTGGGATTGGGATAGCGATGCACGGGGTAGTGGATGTTGAAAAAGGAACATCGCTAGTTGCACCGATTCTAAACCTAAGAAATATTCCCATTAAAGCGATGTTAGAAGAAGAATTCAACTTAACGATTAAAGTTGAAAACGATGCTCGTGCCATGGCGTTAGGAGAATCCTGGTTTGGGGGCCATGGTGATGTAGACAGCATGATTGCGGTTAATATTGGACGTGGGGTCGGTGCGGGTGTTGTAATGAACGGTAAGCTTTATCATGGTGCACAAGGGATTGCCGGTGAGTTTGGTCATATGACGATTGATATGAATGGCAGTAGGTGTGAGTGCGGCAATCTAGGGTGCCTGCAAACTTTTGTAAGCGGTGAAGCGATTGCTGAACGGGCGAGCAAACAGCTGGAAGGCAGATTAACAGGAAAAGAAATATATGAATTAGCCGAAAAGGGAAATCAAATCTGTATTGAGCACCTGAATGAAACGGGGCGAATTATCGGAATCGGCTTAACGAATTTAATTCATTTGGTTAATCCAAGTAAGATTGTCCTAGGCGGAGGAGTCATGAAGAGTGAGCACTACATGATGCCTCAAATCCATGAAACGATTCAGGAAAGAGTACTAACAACGGAAGCAAGACAGACGAATGTAACGGTCACACAGCTAGGTGATGAAGCAACATTATTAGGTGCTGTTTCACTGCTACTAGTCGAACTATTTGACCCAATCATAAAAATAAGCTGAACCTTTAAAATTAAGGTTCAGCTTATTTTTATGGCTGTGTTTATATAAATTATACAGATTTAGCACTTATAAAAGGCTAGTGTTCGTAGAGAGCTATATTGATTGGAGCGGAAGGTGCGAGACTCCTGCAGGAGGAAGGGACAGGGGAGACCCCGCAGGCGCTTTAGCGCCGAGGAGGCTCCCCGTACCTCCTGCGGAAAGCGAAGCACCTGGAGCGCCAATCAGCCCCAGCCATTTCTAATCCTCTACCATAAATGAAAATACGGTTTCTTTTTGATACGTTTCTCCAGCCTTTAACACAACAGACGGGAACCCTTGGTGATGTAAGGAAGCAGGTGAAGCCTGTGTTTCAAGACAAACACCTAGGTATTTACAAGAAGAACGTTCTGCTAATTCTAATTCTTCCCCTAAACTGTTTGATGTGTACATGACCATACCCGGTTCATTTGTGGTTACGGTCATCACTCGTCCACTTTCAGGGTCTAAAACTGTCGCACTATATTCATTCGTCTGATCAAAAATGAAATAATGGTCATAGCCGCTGTCCGCTATTTTATTTTGTTCAAAGTGATCATTAAATCCATCGCCAAGCACTCGGCCGCCGCGGAAGTCAAAAGAAGTTCCTTCGACATTCAGTATTTTTCCAGTCGGGATCAATTCCTCATCTAACTCGACAAACTTGCTGCTATTTAGAGTGACATAATGATCTTTTATCGTATGCTTCAAATCTCCACTTAAATTAAAATAGGCATGATTTGTCAAGGTAATCGGTGTTGTCTGATCACTTTTTGCCTCATAGGCAAGGACAAGCTGGTTGTCGTTAGTAAGTGTATAAGTAACGGTAATGTCTACATTTCCAGGATATCCAGCTTCACCATCAACACTTGTATGCTTAAGTTCTAAGCCAACTTCTGCATCTTTTTCAAAGGGAGTAACCTGCCAAATGATTTGATGAAACCCTTCTGGACCGCCATGTAAATGGTTCTCTCCGTTATTGGCAGCCAAATGGTAGGTCTCACCGTTCAGTTCAAAGGCAGCGCCCTGAATTCTCCCCGCAACCCGTCCAATAATAGCTCCAAAATAATTAGGATTTTGCTGATATTCCGAATAATCCTTATAGCCAACTACGACATTTTCAATATTTCCATTTCGATCAGGAACCATTATTTTCGTAATGATCCCGCCAAAATCCAGTACACTTACGCTCATTCCGTGCTGATTTGTTAACGTGTATTCATTCCACTTACCATTGATATCTCTTTTGTCTATGTTCATATCTACGTTCCACCTAGCTATTTAGTGTATGAAGGAATTTTTCAAAAGACCCTCGATCTTTAAATACTCCAGCATTCTCAAGTACTTTGACAAATTTCTTTCCAAGCTCTTCTCTTAAAATGAATTCTGCCTGCTCTGGAGAAGTAATTGCTCCATATTGTGATTTTATTTGGTAGGCCCACTCTTGGTGATAGTCCGCTACCCGATTTGTTTGACCAAGAAGATAGGCAGTAATTTCCTCAAGCTCTTCTTTTAAGCGAGGCGGTAAAACAGCTAGTCCCATAACCTCAATCAGGCCAATATTTTCTTTTTTAATATGATGAACATCCTCATGGGGATGGAAGATACCAAGTGGATGTTCGTCTGTTGTTCGATTGTTTCTAAGAACAAGGTCTAATTCAAATAGACCGTCACGCGTTCTCGCAATTGGTGTAACCGTGTTATGTGGAATATCATCAGTAAAGGCAAGGACATCTGCCTGATCATCTGAGTAGTTTTTCCACGTTAGAAAAATATCATCAGCAGCCGCCACGAGATGACTGATGTCATCTCCTCTTAAGCGGATGACAGACATCGGCCATTTGACTACCGCAGCCTTTATTTCCGGATGGTGTTTCAGTTCAAAAGAGTAGTCATCCCGAGCGCGGGTCATCGCAAACTCATAACGTCCAGCCTGATAATGATCATGGCTTAAAATAGAGCCGCCGACAATCGGTAAATCCGCATTTGAGCCAATAAAGTAATGTGGAAACTTATCTGTAAAAGAGAGCAGCCTTTCAAAGGCACTCCGGTCAATCTTCATATATCGATGTTCTTCAGAAAGTAAAATACTATGTTCGTTATAATAAACATATGGTGAATACTGCAGGTACCACATTTCTCCTTGCAGAGGAATAGGAATAATCCTGTGATTAGCACGAGCTGGGTGACCGGTTCGTCCGATATATCCTTCGTTTTCTTTACACAACAAGCATTTTGGATAATTTAATGTTTGTTTCATTGCCCGTTCTCGTTTAATTTGCTCCGGGTCCTTCTCGGGCTTGGATAAATTTATGGTTATATCCATCTGTCCGTAAACTGTATCAACCTTGTAGGAGATATTTTTTTTAATCCGATTAAGTTGGATATAATTGCTGTTTTGACTCAGATGATAGAAATAATCAGTTGCGGCTATAGGTGATTCCTTATATTTTTGGTTAAACAGGTTATTGACTACAGATGGTCTAGCAACAAAGCAATTCATAATATTTGCTGACATAATTTCCCTATCATCTAAAACATCCATAATCACGCCTTGTTCCACCGCATAAGCAACCAGCTTCTCTACTAGGTTAGCAATGGTATCTTCCGTTGGATCAGTGCGGTCTTCAGGAAAGGACTCTAAGCCTAAGAGGTGGATGACCTGGTTACGAACATAAAAACAATCCGAAGCTTCAATTAATTCCACTTCAATAGCTTTTTGTATCAGTCCCGCTATATCTTGAAAAATCATTGTTATACTTCCTCTCCGTAACCCTCTGGATGATTGGAATGCCACTTCCAAGCATCTTCCATTATTTTTGTAACGGAAGTTCGTGTCGGATTCCAGCTTAAAATTTGCTTTGCTTTGTCAGAGCTCGCAACTAAAATACTAGGATCTCCTGCTCTGCGCGGGCCTATTTGTGCTGGAATTTCCTTGCCGGTTACCGCTCTTGCTGTATCAATCATTTCTTTCACTGAAAATCCTTGGCTGCTACCAAGATTAAAGACATCACTCTTGCCGCCATCTCGTAAATAGTTTAATGCTAATAAATGGGCATTGATTAAATCCTCTACATGGACGTAATCACGGATGCATGTTCCATCGGGTGTGTCATAATCTTCACCAAAAATGGTTATGTGAGGCCTTTGTCCTAGTGCGGCCTGCAGGATGATTGGAATCAGGTGTGTTTCGGGGCGGTGATCTTCCCCGATTTCTGCTGTTTCTCTAGATCCGGCCACATTAAAGTACCGTAAAGAGACGAATTTAACATCATGTGCTTTTTCCGTCCATTTAATTAGCTTTTCCATGGTAAGCTTTGTTTCCCCATAGGCATTTGTCGGATTGGTTGGTACTGCTTCTGTAATCGGTACCGATTCAGGCTCTCCATAAGTAGCCGCTGTAGATGAGAAAACAATTTTCTTAACATTAAACTCGACCATAGCTTGTAGTAAAACCTGTGTTCCATGAACATTATTATCATAGTACTTTAGTGGATTTTCCATTGATTCACCAACAAGAGAATTGGCAGCAAAATGAATCACCGCATCAATATTTTCCTTGTCAAATACGGACCGAAGGAAATGGATGTCGCGCATATCTCCTTCATAGAAAGCAGCCTGTGGATGCAATGCCTTCCTATGTCCAGTTTCAAGATTATCAATGATAACCACACTTTCGCCTTTGTCGATTAGCTGATAAACCGCATGTGACCCAATATAGCCTGCTCCGCCTAAAACCAATACACTCATACTAGCACTCCTCAGAAAGTTCTTTTGCACCGTCACCTATGGATGCAATATAAAAAGTAGCATCATAGCCAACTTTATCGCGATAGATGCTATTAATACTGTTCTTAAAATCCTCTACTTTATCTTTTTCCACAATGGCAATTGCACAGCCTCCAAACCCGGCACCTGTCATCCGGGCTCCTAAGACACCATCCTGCTCCCAAGCTGCCTGAACAATGGTATCAAGCTCAAGGCCGGTTACTTCATAATCATCTCTTAAAGAAATATGAGATTGATTCATAAGCTTGCCAAATTGATCAAGGTCGCCTTGCTGCAATTTTTCCAATGCTTCTAATGTCCGAGCATTTTCATAAACGGCATGTTTAGCGCGTTTTTGATTAACTTCATCCTTAATTAGATGTTTACTTTTCTCAAACTCAACTGGAGATATTTCTCCTAAACTATTGATGGATAAATCTTGCTGCAGATTACTTAATGCTTCTTCACATTGAGCACGGCGCTCGTTATATTTAGAGCCAGCTAATGTTCGTTGTTTATTAGTGTTAATAATAATAATGTCATGATCGTTCAGTACGATTGGCGCATATTGATACTCCAGTGTATTACAATCCAATAGAATGGCATGGTCTTTTTTTCCCATCCCGATGGCAAATTGGTCCATAATTCCACTGTTAACCCCAATATACTCGTTTTCAACCTTTTGACCAAGTTTTACCATAGGGATTCGATCCATTTTAAGATGATATAACTCATTAATTAAAACCCCAGTTGCCAATTCAATCGATGCCGACGATGAAAGACCTGCACCATTTGGTATATTTCCATAATACAGAATGTCTGCACCAGCATCAATGTCATTACCTGCTTCTCTCATATAAAGGAACATTCCCTTAGGGAAGTTAGCCCAATGATCGGATTCATCAAAGGCTAAATGGTTTAAATCCACTTCAATAATGCCGTTTTCAGCAAAGTTTATACTGTAAAAGCGTAATTTATGGTCGTCACGTTTTCTTGCAAGAGCATATGTTCCATAGGAAATCGAAGCAGGGAAAACATGTCCGCCGTTATAATCTGTATGTTCCCCAATCAAGTTAATTCTTCCGGGCGCAAAAAAGGTTCTTGGGGTACTGGTTGTATCGAATATCGTTTGAAATTCACTAGTTAAATGGGCTGTAGTAGTCATAATGCCTCCTATTATTAAAAAGTCCAATATGGTAATGTAAGTGTTTAATATACTTAATTAATTAATTTAATTAAGTCAACCTAAGTCTACTATGTTTCAATTTATGTTGCAATAAAAAAGTACTAAGAAAAAGGTACACGCTTTGATAATATAGAGAGGGTGCAATCATAATGTTCCAACTTTCACGATTATTTATAACTAAAGTTCTTCTAACAATTTTCGCCACTTGACTTTTTCCTGAAATGAAGTAAACTTTAGTAAAATATTTTACTAAAAAAACTACTCTTTTAAAGAAATACTAAATACATTGGAGGTGGATAGATTGGCAACAATTAAAGATATTGCAGAAAAAGCGGGTTACTCGATTTCGACCGTTTCTCGCGTGCTCAATAATGACCAAAGCCTTTCTGTTCCGGATGAAACTAGGGAAAAAATTTACGATATGGCGGAGAAGTTGAATTACCGCAAAAAAACAGTAAGACTTCAGGTGAAAAATATAGTTTTCCTATACTGGTTAACCGATAAAGAAGAACTTGAAGATGTTTATTTTAAAACAATGAGAATAGAGATAGAAAAGTTGGCAAGATTATTCAATGTAGAGTTGATAACCTACAAGATATCTAATGGTATCCAGCAAATTCCAAGTAATATTGAGGGTTTTATCGCAGTAGGCACTTTTTCTGAAAAGGAGTTGGCCTACTTAAGAAGTATCACGCCTAATGGTGTATTTTTAGATACTTCACCAGACCCCAATTATTATGATTCTGTTAGGCCAGATTTAGCGCAAATCACAAGAAGAACAGTGGATATTCTTATAGAGAAAGGTCATAAAGAAATTGGCTTTATAGGTGGAACTTATCACAATCCGAACACGGATGTCGATGAGCCTGATCTAAGGGAACGAGTATTTCGCAGGTACATGGAGGGAAAGGGAATCCTAAAGAAGCAATATATTTTTTCCCATAGAGGGTTTTCGGTAGAAAATGGCTATTACTTGATGAAAAAAGCAGTCGAGCAACTAGGAGATGACTTACCAACAGCATTTTTAATTGCTTCAGATCCCATAGCGGTAGGCAGTCTTCAAGCTTTAAACGAACATGGAATTGCGATACCAAATCGAGTGAGTGTTATCAGCATCAATAATATTAGCGTTGCAAAGTATGTTTCTCCGCCGTTAACAACTTTTCATATTGATATCAGAGAGCTATGCAAGAATGCAATAGAATTATTATTAGAGCGAGTGCTTGAAAAACGCAAGCTTGTAAAAACTCTCTATATTGGGTCTGAACTCATCGTTCGAAAGAGCACTAACTAGGTAATATTTTTTAAAGTAAAAGTAGGGGTAAAATGTTGGCGTTTAATTTTCGTAAATTATTTTACCTAATCTAGTAAAAAAGTTGTTTACACATTTTCTTTGCAATGCTATATTAAATTTACTGAAGCGCTTTCAGGTAAATACAATTACTTCTGCGCTTCTAAAACTATGATGAAGGGATGTACATCCATGAAAAAGTTTAAAAAGTATTTTGGCTTAATGAGTGGAATTGCTTTAAGTTTATCTTTAGTTGCCTGCGGACCTCAAGACGATGCGAAAGAAGGCACTGATACTAAAGATGCGGACAAGCCGAAAGAATTACTTGTCTGGGAAGATGTTATGAAGGGTGAAGGGATCAAAGATGCCATCGCAAAGTTTGAGGAAGAAAATGATGTAAAAATTACAATGGTTGAAAAACAATATACAAAACAAATTGAGGACCTTCGTTTAGATGGACCGGCTGGTACAGGTCCTGACGTCCTAACAATGCCAAGTGATCAAATTGGTACTGCTGTTACTGAAGGCTTAATCAAAGAATTAACTGTTGATGAAGAAACTCAAGGTACTTTTACAGAAGTAGCAATGGACGCACAAAAGGTTAATGGTAAGGTTTATGGATTACCTAAGGCAGTAGAAACAACTATGCTTTATTACAATAAAGATCTTATCTCTGATGATCAATTACCAACCACTCTTGAAGGCTGGTATGAGTATTCTAAAGGTGTAGCAGATGGTAAGAAATTTGGATTCCTTGCACTTTTTGATCAAATTTATTATGCAAACAGCGTATTAAGCGGATATGGCGGGTATATCTTCGGCCTTGATGCAGATGGAAATTATGACCCGACTGATATCGGAATCAACAATGCAGGGGCAGTTGAAGGAGCACAATATATCCAGAAGTTCTACAAAGATGGTCTTTTCCCATCAGGTATTATCGGTGAACAAGGGATCAGCGTAATCGAGTCTTTATTTACTGAAGGTAAAGCAACTGCAATTATTTCAGGACCATGGAATGTTGAGCCGTTTACAAAAGCAGGCGTAAATTGGGGTGTAACCAAGTTACCAGAACTTGAAAATGGTAAAAACATGAGTGCGTTCGTTGGTGTAAAAAGCTACAACGTAAGTTCTTATTCAAAAAATGCAGAACTTGCAGAGAAGTTTGTTAAGTTTATTGCAAATGAAGAAAACTCAAAAACACGATATGAAATTACACAAGAAGTTCCGGCTGTAGCTGCTTTAGCTAGCGACCCAGTTGTTACTGAAAGTGAAGTTGCAAAAGCAGTTGCTGAGCAATCTCAATTCTCAGAATTAATGCCTAATATTCCACAAATGAACGAAGTTTGGACACCTGCAGACTCAGCATTACAAACAATTGCAACAGGAAAAGCAGAACCAAAAGCAGCACTAGATCAAGCAGTACAAACAATTAAAGGTCAAATCGAAGCAAAACATAGCGGTAAATAATTAGTAATCAAAGTAATGGTGTCAAACGCTAATTATGTTTGACACCATTACTTATATGAACTTGAAGACAAGAACCATTTATTTACATAATGGTCTTACTATAAAGAGGTGAAAAATGTGCAGCATCGTAGAATAGCCCCGCTGTTATCCATCATTCCAGGATTAGGACAATTCTATAACAAACAATGGGTAAAGGGTCTGATCTTCCTAATCCTAGGTGCTTCATTTATTGTGGCATTTAAGGATTTATTAAACATGGGATTTTGGGGACTGTTTACACTAGGAACAGAAGTACCTCGAGATAACTCTATATTCCTTCTAGCAGAAGGAATCATCGCTGTAATTGTGACTGCCTTTGGTCTGGGTATTTATTATTGGAATATCAAAGATGCTTATACCAACGGCAAATTACGAGATGAAAAAGTACCGGTAAACTCTTTAAGAAATGATTATCAAAATCTAATTGCACAAGGATATCCATATTTGATCAGTGGTCCATCCTTATTTCTATTAATCTTTGCAGTAATCTTCCCAATTTTGTTCAGCTTTGCTTTGGCTTTTACGAACTATGACTTATATCATTCACCGCCAGCAAACCTAGCAGACTGGGTTGGATTACAAACATTTGCAGAAATATTTACAGTTGATATTTGGCGTTCTACTTTCTTTGATGTTTTAGCATGGACCATCATTTGGACTCTTGTTGCATCAAGTCTTCAAGTAAGTCTTGGTATATTCTTGGCCATCATCGTAAACCAAAAGGACATCCGCTTCAAAAGATTTTTCCGTACCGTTTTGGTTTTACCATGGGCAGTGCCAGGATTTGTAACAATCCTTATCTTTGCCGGATTATTTAATGACAGCTTTGGCGCAATCAACAATGATATTTTAGCGTTTTTTGGAGTTGATCCGATTCCTTGGATGACAGATGAAATGTGGGCAAGAGTAGCACTGATTCTAATGCAGGGCTGGCTTGGATTCCCATACATCTTTATCGTAACAACAGGTGTGCTTCAGTCCATCCCTGAAGATTTATATGAAGCAGCAACGATTGATGGAGCTTCTATTATTGCTAAATTTAGAAATATTACCCTGCCAATGATCTTAATTGCCATGGCACCAATCATTATCACGCAATTTACGTTTAACTTTAATAACTTTAATATCATTTATCTTTTCAATGGCGGCGGTCCTGCGGTGGCGGGGTCAAATGCTGGTGGAACCGACATATTAGTATCTTGGATATACAAACTGACGATGCAATCAAGTCAATACTCACTAGCAGCTGCCTTAACGATTTTGTTATCCATTTTTGTCGTTGGAATCGCTCTATGGCAGTTCAGACGCACAAATTCGTTCAAAGAGGGGGCATAAAAGATGCAGACAAATATGAAAACAAATCGATTCTTTCGTCTTCTTTTTGCCTACGGAATCCTAATTTTTATGTCCGTGATCATAATCTATCCCCTGCTTTGGACAGTGGGAGCCAGCTTTAATCCCGGTAACAGTCTAATTAGTACCTCGATTATTCCGAAAAACCCAACCCTCGATCATTATCGAGAGTTGTTTGAAGGAAGACAAAGTCTGCAATATGGACAATGGTATATCAACTCGTTAAAAATTAGTTTATTTACCATGCTTGGGACCATGATTACTGTTTCATTTACGGCCTATGCCTTCTCTCGTTTCCGCTTTAAAGGAAGAAAGAATGCGTTAATGCTGTTCCTGTTATTACAAATGATTCCGCAATTTGCCGCATTGATTGCTTTGTTTGTATTAGCGCAAATCCTAGGAATGATGAACAGCCATTGGCTATTAATTCTTCTCTATATTGGCGGACAGATTCCAATGAACACGTACTTAATGAAAGGCTATATGGATTCGATTCCAATGGACCTGGATGAAAGTGCAAAGATTGACGGTGCGAGCAACACGAGAATCTTTTGGCAAATCATCCTGCCTTTATCACGTCCAATGTTAGCGGTTGTGGCAATGAACGGATTTACCGGTCCGCTAGGAGATTTCGTTTTATCATCCGTTATCCTAAGAACACCTGAAGCTTATACACTGCCAATCGGATTATATAAATTAGTAAACGATGTCATGGGTGCAAGCTATACAACCTTCGCAGCAGGTGCCATTTTAATTAGTATTCCGATTGCTATTACCTTCTTGTTACTGCAAAAGAACTTCGTATCAGGTTTAACAGCAGGCGGAACAAAGGGTTAATCAGAAAGGTAGAAGGAGAGTATTATGTCTAAACATGAAAAAACATATACAACTAAAGCGAACTTCATGCTTCATGGAGGAGACTACAATCCTGATCAATGGTTAGATCGTCCAGATATTTTGGAAGACGATATCAAACTAATGCAGCTATCTCATACAAATACATTTTCGGTTGGGATTTTTGCATGGGCGGCACTTGAGCCGGAGGAAGGAATCTACCATTTTGAATGGCTGGATAAAGTAATTGATGATATTTATAAAATTAATGGACGTGTCATCCTTGCAACACCAAGTGGGGCGCGTCCTGCATGGATGTCACAAAAATACCCTGAGGTCCTTCGTGTAAATGGTGCCAGAGTAAAACAACTTCATGGCGGTCGTCATAACCACTGTTTTACATCACCTGTTTACCGTGAAAAAACTCAGAAAATCAATCGGATGCTTGCTGAAAGATATGGCAGCCATCCTGCATTGCTTATGTGGCATATTTCCAATGAGTATGGCGGTGAATGTCATTGTGACCTTTGCCAGGATGCTTTTAGAGAGTGGTTAAAGAATAAGTACAATCATAATCTTAAAGCATTGAATGATGCTTGGTGGGGTCCTTTCTGGAGCCATACCTTTACAGAGTGGTCTCAAATCGAATCCCCTTCTTCTATTGGAGAAAGTATGGTTCATGGATTGAATCTCGATTGGCGTCGATTTGTAACAGACCAAACCATTGACTTTTTTGAAAATGAAATCGTTCCAATAAAGGAGTTAACACCAGAGGTTCCGATTACGACAAACTTTATGGCAGACACTCATGAATTAATTCCTTTCCAGGCACTTGATTACAGCAAATTTGCCAAACATTTAGACGTGATCAGCTGGGATGCATACCCTGCATGGCATAATGATTGGGAAAGCACGGCGGACTTGGCAATCCGAGTAGGTTTTATTGATGATTTGTACCGTAGCTTGAAGCAACAGCCATTTTTATTAATGGAATCAACTCCTAGCATGGTCAACTGGCATCCAGTCAATAAGACAAAGCGACCAGGTATGCATATGCTCGCATCGATGCAAATGGTGGCGCATGGTTCTGATAGTATCCTTTACTTCCAGTGGAGAAAATCCCGTGGATCTTCAGAGAAGTTCCATGGTGCCGTCGTCGATCATGATAATAGTCCAAACAACCGCGTGTTCCAAGAAGTGGCTGAAGTTGGTAAAACGCTTGAAAAGCTGGCAGATGTGGTTGGAACAAACCGTCCTTCTGACGTAGCCATTCTCTACGATTGGGAGAGCAATTGGGCCATAAATGATGCACAAGGCTTTGGATTAGAAACAAAACGATATCCACAAACCTTGGTCGAGCATTACCGAGCTTTCTGGGAAAAGGATATTCCGGTTGATGTCATTACGAAAGAACAGGATTTCTCAAACTACAAATTATTAATCATTCCAATGCTCTATTTGGTAAGTGAAGAAACCATTGCACGTTTGCAGTCTTTTGTTGCAACTGGCGGTCGTTTGGTCACGACTTATATTAGCGGGCTCGTCAATGAGCATGATTTAACTTATACAGGCGGCTGGCATAAGAAGCTTCAAGATATCTTTGGCATCAATCCTATCGAAACAGATACGTACTATCCGAGCGATCGAAACGCCGTTCAATTCCGCAACCAATCTTACGAGTTAAAGGACTATGCAACGGTTATTGAAGTGAACAGTGCTACGGTTGAAGCTTCTTATGAAGATGATTTCTATGCAGGTACCCCTGCAGTGACGAGTCATGAATATGAAAAGGGTAAAGCCTACTATATTGGCGGCCGTTTAGAAGCTGATTTCCAACGTGATTTCTACCAGGAAATCATCCATGATTTGGCGCTTGAATCTGTCTTTGATATTAAACATAATAAAGGCGTATCCGTTCAAGTAAGACAAGCCCCTGAAAGTGATTATATCTTTGTTATGAATTTTACCGAGGAAGAACAGCCTATTACCATTGAAGTCCCTGTAAAAGACGTGGTTACTGGCGAAGAGCTTCAAGGTGAATTAACACTAGAACGTTATGCAGTACGAATCGTAGAAAAAATAAAGTAAGGTTACTTAAAATATTTCGTCCGTTCTATACTCTAAGCACTGCTTACATTATGGAACGGATACTTTATTATACATTTTTCAAACAGAACCTTTTGTAAGCGTTTTATACACTATGAAAATATATCTCTAAAAATTAATAATAATATTAATGCCGTAAACAATCTATTACGGATTAATATATAGATTTTCTATTAAAGTGTTGAGAAAGGTGTGGTAATAAGAAAAATTTCTTACTATAACTATGAAAGGTGGAGAGGTTAAGCACCATAGATTGCTAGATTACTAATTTAAAAGGGGACTCTTGGTTTATGAAAAAAATGAGAAGAATATTTGTTTCGGTACTTACGCTAGTTATGTTATTCTCCATACCTTTTTCTAACGCTACTTTGCCTATTAGCTATGCAGAAGGTGTACCGGTTACTATTGAAGGTGGGAATTTTTCAATGGCTCCTGGGGATTTCTCAGTCCTAAAGGCTAATGTTCAAGACGGAGTCACATTAAAGGAAGTTAAATGGAGTGTCAATAAAACCAATATCGTTAATCTTGATTCAAAGACTGGAAGAATTGATGCGATTGGCAGCGGAAAAGCAACAATCACATTAACGGCAGTGGATCAGAATGATAACACCTATTCAACCTCTAGCGATGTAACGGTTTCAGGCGGACCAACACCAATTGTTGAGCCTATTCCAGCACTTCAAAATAACAATCGTCCTGATTTCATGATGGGTGCAGATATTTCTTCCCTATATCAAATTATGGAAGCAAATAAAAAGTTCTATGATACAAATATGAAAGAGTCCCATCTATTTGATATTTTAGCTGAAAATGGTGTGAACTGGGTTCGACTACGCGTATGGAATGATCCATATGATAAGTTTGGAAATCCATATGGCGGTGGTAACAGCAACATGGACACCACAATCGAGCTTGCTAAACAAGCAAAACAAAGAGGCATGAAAATCTTTGTTACCTTCCACTACAGTGATTTCTGGGCACATCCAGGGCAGCAGGTTAGACCGAAAGAATGGTCAAACTTAACTGGACAAGAACTTGTTGATGCAGTAGGGAAATTTACTACTGATTCTCTAAATAGGATGAAGGATGCTGGTGTTTATCCAAATATGGTTGGAATCGGTAATGAAACCAACAGTAATATTGTTGATGTAAACTTTGGACTTAATGCTAATGGTGATATGCATCCAACTGCTGTAGATGTGTTTAAAGCTGGTGCTGCGGCTGTACGAAATACAGATCCAAATGCAAATGATCCAGAAAATAAAGCATTGGTTTCGTTCCACCTTGCAAATGGCAATAACACAACATTGTATAATCGTTTTACTTTAGCTTTGCATAAGAACAGTGTGGATTATGATGCAATTGGAGCATCTTATTATCCATCATGGCATGGAACGTATGATCAGGTACTAAACAATCTAAACAATATAACCAAAACATATGGAAAGTTTGCATTTATTGCTGAAACTGCATACCCTTGGACAATTCGCGAAGATGCCGGGGATGACATTCCTCAGAATTTCAAGCATGGTGATGTAAGTACAGTTGGTTTGGCTGCTTCTGTACAAGGACAAGCTACTGCGCTTCGTGAAGTACTGAATGTGGCAGCAAGCATTGAAAATGAAAAGGGCCTAGGTGCTTTTTATTGGGAACCAGCATGGTTACCAGGATCTGAAAATGGCTGGGCTACTCCGTATGGAACTGGTTGGGAAGTTGCGGGCTTATTTGATATTAATGGTTATGCCCTGCCTTCCGTACAAACTTTTAAACTTGTAAGGGGCAACCAGACAGTACCTTCTAATGCAAACGATTACGCATATGGCTGGGAAACACAGGTTGTTGTTAATAAAGGTCAGACACTTGCTATGCCTAGCACGGTTATCGCTGTTAAGCATAACGGTATGATGGGTGATACGAAACGTACAATTACAAAACAGCCAGTTATTTGGAATGCTGACGATGTGGCACGTGTAGATGTTAATATCCCTGGTGAATACATTGTATTTGGAAGTGTAGCGGGGATTGAAAACAATACATTTGCACATATAGTTGTAAAAGAAGCTGCAACAGCAGAAACTCCAACTTTTAGTCTCGCAAACGGTTCTTCAGTAGCAGGAATTGGTAACGGTTTATCCCATTCTACAAGACATGTTGTAGAGGGTGCTGGTTATATTGAATTGAAAACTGCAACGCCTAATGCTGGTATTTTCTTTACTTTAGATGGTGCGAATCCGCTTAATGGCAGTGGTTCAACAAGAGAATTTATTGGTGCCCCATATATTAAGGCAGCTGATTCGATTCGAGTGTACTCTGGTCCGATTCAAATTTCACAAAATGTAAAGATTCAAGCAGTATCAAAACGTATGGGGTATAACTATGTTTCTGGAAGCTGGGGCAGTGATCTTACGATTCTAGGAAACAGCCCTATTGTTACAGCAAGCTATAAAGCAGTCTATGATTATAGCAAGCATCTTTTGACGAATGGTGGGTTTGAAACAGGAGATCTAAGCGGTTGGAATTTAACCACTGAAGCTGATACAGCGAGTGTTGTTACTCCTGAAGATTATGTGAAAAATGCCTATGCTGGAGATCGTTCATTCCAGTTTACACTAAACCCGGGTGAAGGACTTGAACTAAGTCAAGAAGTTGATGTTCCAAACGGTGTATATAGTCTTTCTTTGTATGCAAAAGGAGATCATCAGACAACTGATGAAACAAAGATGAATTTATCTGCAATATCAAGAGGTCAAGAATTTACTAGTAATATAGAAACAATAAATGTAACTGGTGGTGCGATGATTTGGAGGAAATACTCCGTTAACAATATCGAAGTTAGAGACGGTAAATTGACTATTAGCTTCGATGCGTTATCAAGTGGAACATACACTGGAATTATTGATCATATTGTTCTTGAAAAAGTGGATATTGGATTGTCACAAGCTGATAAAGCTGGACTAGCATCAGCTGTGTCTGGAGGTCAATTACTAGACAGTGAAATGTATACTTCTGAAAGTTATGCAGGTCTTGTACAGGCGTTGAATACTGGATTAGCTTTACTAGAGGATTCAGGTGCGCTTCAAGGTGAAGTGGATGCTGCAGAAGCGGCAATCTACGAAGCGATTGAACTACTAGAGTTGAATATTGGTAAATTAGAAGAATTAATAGAATCAGCACGTGCCACCTCAAATGAAGAAGGTACGTACACTGAAGCAACATATAAAGCATTACAGGAAGCAATCACAGCAGCAGAAGTAGCGGTTGAGACGGTAGATACTGAAGCAACATTAAAGGCGGCTATCCTTGCACTGCAGGCAGCGATTGATGGTCTAGAATTGGTAAAGCAAAGTCCAATAGACCAAGATAAAGATAAAGATAAAGATAAAGATAAAGATAAAGATAAAGATAAAGATAAAGATAAAGATAAAGATAAAGATAAAGATCAAGCACCTAATCAAGACAAAAATGATAATAAAAATGGAAAAGATAATGAACTTCCCAATACAGCAACATCTATGTACACGTTGTTACTAATCGGTATGTTATTGTTGTTGGCTGGAGGGATAGCGTTATATTTAGTAAAGAGAAAAAAAGAAGTTCATAACGTTTAAATAAGTGTGAATACGAGGGTCCCTCTCAAGGGATTCTCGTATCCTTACAATCGGATATACTAGATAGAATCATCTATCTTTTATATAAACTTTAAATAATTACTAGATAGTAAAGAAAGGTGATGGAACAGATGAAGAAAAAAGGCATCAACAGAAATAAGTTTTTTACAATTCTAGTTGCACTTATTTTGGTTTTTAACTTATTTGGTTTATCAAGCAATAGTAGTTTTGCTGCAAGTTCGACCCAGTACCTAGAAAATGGCGGTTTTGAATCAGACTTTTGGGCTGATGGTTCATGGACAGTAGAAACGGCAAACTGGGACGGATTCACTGCAAATCCATCTACAGGTGATAAATTTGAAGGAAATTCATCCTTTAACTATTGGATTAAAGATACCGTGACTGGAACACAATCCTTTACGGTAAAACAGACGGTTGCTTCACTTCCAGCAGGAAGCTATGAATTAACAGTTAAATCCATGGGTGGTACAGGTAAAGAAGCAGGGTTGGTGAAGCTATTTGCTGGTGAAACAGTAATTGAGCCGACTGCAACTACAGGTTGGGGAAATTGGGGCACGGTAACATTGCAATTCGAATTAACCGAAACGGCTTCAAATGTTTCGGTAGGGGCAGTTGTTACTGGAGAGCCAAAAGCTTGGGGTTATTTAGATAACTTTAGCTTAACTTCTACAAATCTAGTAACACCTGCGCCAATAGATCCAGTGGAAGCTGATATTTTTGTAAAAAAAGTAGATGGTATGAGTGATGACTTTATTAAAGGTGTCGACATTTCTAGTATTATCTCATTAGAAAACAGCGGCGTGAAATTTAAGAATGAAGCTGGCGTTGAACAGGACATCTTTAAAACAGTAGCGGATTCTGGCGTGAATTATATTCGCGTACGTATCTGGAACGATCCTTTTGATACGAGTGGAAATGGATATGGCGGCGGAAACAATGATTTAGAAACCGCAATCGAAATAGGAAAAAGAGCCACAAAATATGGAATGAAGTTATTAGTGGACTTCCACTACTCTGATTTCTGGGCAGATCCAGCAAAACAGCAAGCACCAAAGGCTTGGGAAGGCATGAGTTTTGAAGAAAAGAAAACAGCACTTTATAACTATACAAAAAACAGCTTAGAAGCGATGCAGGCTGCAGGTATTGAAATTGGCATGGTCCAAGTGGGAAATGAAACCAATGGTGGATTAGCTGGTGAAAAAGATTGGACAAAAATGAGTGCTTTATTCAATGAAGGAAGCAAAGCAGTCAGAGCAGTAGATCCAACTATTTTAATAGCTTTACATTTTACTAACCCTGAAACTTCTGGACGATATGCAAGTATTGCAAAAACATTAAATGATAATGGTGTCGACTACGATGTATTTGCAAGCTCATATTATCCATTCTGGCACGGAACATTATCTAATTTAACATCTGTTTTGAAAAATGTTTCAAAAACTTATGGTAAAAAAGTAATGGTGGCCGAAACATCTTATGCCTATACTGCTGCAGATGGAGATGGGCATGGCAATACAGCACCGAAGGATTCAGGTCAAACATTAAATTACCCTATTACTGTTCAAGGGCAAGCGACGGCTGTTCGTGACGTAATTGAAGCGGTTGTGAATGTAGGAGAAGCAGGAATTGGTGTGTTCTATTGGGAACCAGCATGGCTGCCAGTAGGTCCTCCAAATCAATTAAAGCAAAATAAAGCTATTTGGGAAAAGTATGGATCTGGCTGGGCAACGAGCTCCGCTTCAGAATACGATCCGCATGACGCAGGTGCATGGTACGGTGGAAGCGCAGTAGATAACCAAGCATTATTTGATTTCAATGGTAATCCGCTTCCATCATTAAACGTTTTTAAATACGTAAATTCAGGTGCGGTTGCTCCATTAAAAGTTGATGAAATTAAAGATATTACCGTAAGTGCTAATCTAGGAGATGATATTACTTTACCGGCAACTGTTACAGTAACATACAATAATGGTACAAAAGGAACTACTCCAGTTACTTGGGATGCTGCAGCATTAGAAGCAGCAATCAACAGCGGCGCAGGAACTTACGTGATAAATGGTGTTGTCGAGGGGGGAGCAGTAAAAGCCCGTCTTACAATTAAACCTGAAAACCTAGTAGTTAACCCAAGCTTTGAGAATAGTGACAGATCTATGTGGGCAATCATTCATGGTGAGGGCGTAACCCCACATGCAACTTTCAAATCAAATGCTGCAGATGCTAAATCAGGGGATTACACTGTTCATTTTTACTCAGGTGTAGGTGTTGATTTCAAGGTAGAGCAAATGATTACAGGCTTGGCTCCAGGATATTATAATCTGTCTATGTTCCTTCAAGGCGGAGATGCTTCAAACTCAGAAATGCATCTTTATGCAAAAACAAGTGATGAGGAGTTAAAAACCAATACTTCAGTAAATGGCTGGACAGTTTGGAGAAACCCGCAAGTAACTGAAATCCTTGTTTTAGATGGCACAATTACGATTGGAGCCAGCATTAAAGCAAATGCAGGTGCATGGGGTACTTTAGATGACTTCTATCTTTATAAAGTAAGAGATTATGTGAATGAACCAGCTCCAGGTGAAGGAGAAGAGCCAGGTCAAACTCCAGGAGAGGAAACTCCGGGTGAAGGAGAAGAGCCAGGTCAAACTCCGGGAGAGGAAACTCCGGGTGAAGGAGAAGAGCCAGGTCAAACTCCGGGAGAAGAAACTCCGGGTGAAGGAGAAGAACCAGGTCAAACTCCGGGAGAAGAAACTCCGGGTGAAGGAGAAGAACCAGGTCAAACTCCAGGAGAAGAAACTCCAGCTGTTGAAATCCCAGGCCAGACTCCTGTGGACCAGCCGGGACAAACACCAAACCCAACGACTGGAGAGGAAACGAAAGAAGGCAGCAAGCTGCCAAACACAGCAACAAATATGTATAACGGCTTACTGTTAGGCTTACTGTTAATGGCAGCTGGAACAGTGTTATTCATGGTAAGAAAGTTTAAAAGAGTAAAATAATTATTTGCACTAAGTCTGGCCTTATTATGAGGTCAGACTTTTTGTGATATGTACATTCGGCTAGATATAACTTAAACTTAAATAATTGGTAATTATGCTATAAAATAGGCATTATAATAAAGAATGATTTTTTAAAAAAAGTGAGGTTTAAAGATGATCTGGGAAAATAAAATTGCTACTACACTACAATGGGCACGTGAAATCTCGAATAAGGAACAAAAAGAAAAGGTTGCTAGAAAGGTTGCAGAAAGAGTTAAAGATGGAGATGTAATTGGCATTGGATCAGGGTCAACGTCGTTCTTAGCGCTTCAAGAAATTAGTAGGAAAGTGAAGGAAGAAGGACTTAATATCTTGGCTATCCCTACTTCTTATGAAGTATCACTAAGCTGTTCGATCCTAGGGCTGCCTACGACTACCTTATTAAATGCCAGACCGGATTGGTCCTTTGATGGTGCAGATGAAGTTGACCCACAAAAGAGCTTAATTAAGGGCAGAGGTGGAGCGATGTTTGCAGAGAAGCTAGTTATGAAAAGCTCACCTGAGAACTATATTCTAGTCGATCCTTCCAAATTTGTAACCTTCCTAGGTGAAAAGTTTGCAGCCCCGATTGAAGTGGACCCTAGAGCAGTAAATCTAGTGGAGGAAGAGCTGCTAAAATTAGATGCTACTGAAATTAACTTAAGATTAGCTGTATCTAAGGACGGGCCAGTTATTACAGAAGCGGGCAATTTAATATTAGACGTACGCTTTAAAGAAATAACTACATTATTTGAACAAGAGATCAAGAAGATCCCTGGAGTCATTGAGTCCGGTCTTTTTATTAACTATCCAGTAGAAATCTTAACTACATAATTGAAAAGGGGCTATACTTCTTTATGAGGTATAGCTCCTTTTTCGGGAGAAATGCTACAAATTCTTCACCTAAAAGTACTTGAAGCGTTCATGAAGCCCGAAAAGTGATGAGATTCAACAAACCGGTCCTCATGAAGCGTTTAAGATGACCGAAAAGCGATGAGATTCAACAAACCGGTCTTATGAAGCGTTCATGTAGTGCGTAACCGATGAAAGCCATCAAACCGGCACTCATGAAGCCCTCATAGCTCCATTCCATCAAACAAAGCCTAGTTTTAGAACTGACTCATCCCTATATGATAGCCCTTCTTCGTTAACGCATGGTGAAGCTGTTCTACATGTTCGTGATTTTTAGTCTCAACTGAAATTTCTAATTGAGCATAGCCGGGGTAAATGTCTTTACCCATTCGATGGAGGTTAACCGTTTGGACGTTGGCATCAAGGTCCGTAATAGAACATAGAACTCTTTGAAGCTCGCCAGGTTTATCCTTCAAAGTGATGAGCAGGGTGGCATATCTTCCAGATTCAACAAGACCACGCTCAATGATCCTAGAGATAAAATTCATATCGACGTTTCCGCCACTCAGCACCGCAACGACTTTTTTCTCTTTTAAGCTTACTTTTTCGTAAAGTAAGGAAGATAATGAGCAGGCACCTGAGCCTTCTACTAATAGCTTATTTCTTTCTAAAAGCATAAGCATGGTTCTAGCGATTTCCATTTCATCGACGCAATATATATCATCAACGTATTTCTGTACGAGCTCGAAATTTTTTAATCCTGGCTTTTTCACGGCAATACCATCTGCCATTGTCGGAGAAGAGGCAATCATGACGGGTTTCTCTTCGGTTAATGATTGTTTCATACTAGGACAGGCTGCTGCTTGTACACCGTATACGGAAATTCGAGGATTCTTCTCCTTTATCGCCATGGCCAAACCAGCAATCAGTCCGCCACCACCCACTGGACAGACGATAGCCTCAACGTCTGGTAGCTGGTCAAGAATTTCTAATCCGACTGTTCCTTGTCCAGCAATGACCCAATCATCATCAAAGGCATGAATAAAGGTGGCCCCTGCCTGCTCCTTCAGATCCAAGGCAAATGCTAGTGCTTCATCAAATACATTTCCTTCTAAAATGACCTCTGCACCATATTGTTTTGTTGCCAGCACTTTACTAAGTGGCGCTCCCTTAGGCATAACGATCGTACAGGGAATGCCGAGCATTTGGCTTGAATAAGCTACCCCTTGTGCGTGATTGCCGGCAGAAGCTGCGACAACCCCTTTTTGAAGATCTTCTTCTGATAGATTGATAAGTTTGTTATAGGACCCCCTTACCTTAAAAGAGCCAGTCTTTTGCAGGTTTTCGAGCTTTAAAAATACTTCGTTTTTTGAAAGCTGACTAAAGGTTTTGGAGTAATCAAGGGGTGTGGTGTGGACAATTCCCTTCATCTTTTCACGTGCAATGATAATATCATCTAAGTTCATGATAGCCTCCTAAATACACTTACATTAATTTTAGGATGTACGGCTGAGAATAAACTATGTCTGTTTTTAAAAATAGCCAAATAAAAGAGACCGCCCCGCATGGAGACAGCCCGTCTTGTTACCATTCTTTAGGTTCGTAATTCAGTTCCCTAAATAACTGATTCTTTTCTTTTTTAGATAAATCGCGCCATTGTCCTGGCGGAAGATTGCCAAGGTGAATGTTCATAATCCGGATTCGCTGCAATCGATAGACATCGTATCCTAATGCTTCGCACATGCGGCGAATTTGTCGGTTTAAGCCTTGTGTCAGGATAATTTTAAACTCAAATTTAGATAGTTGAAAAACCTCACAAGGGAGAGTTTTCGTTCCTAAAATCTTAACCCCCGTAGCCATATTCTTTAAGAATTCTGGTGTGATCGGCTTATCTACTGTTACGATATACTCCTTTTCATGCCGATTCTCAGCACGCAATATTTCATTTACAATATCGCCATCATTCGTTAGCAGGATCAGACCTTCGGAGTCCTTATCTAATCGTCCAATATTAAAAATTCTTAAAGGGTGATTAACCAAATCAATAATATTCCCTTTAACATTTTTTTCAGTTGTACTGGTAATTCCGACAGGCTTATTTAAGGCAATATAAACATAATTTCTTGCCATTCGAATTTGACTTCCACTAACGCGGACATCATCTCCGGGCTCAACTTGGTCGCCAATTTTTGCAATTCTGCCATTTATGGTAACTCGTCCTTCGCTAATGAGTTTATCCGCTCCACGTCTAGAAGCTTTTCCAGCCTCACTGATAAATTTATTAATTCGCATGCTATACACACCCTTAAAAGGTTAATTGTCTTTATAAGAATACTGAACTGCTATCTTATTTTCAAGGACTAGCCATAATTGCTGGTCTAGAAAATAAATAAGACATGTAATAAATCGGGTTTATCCATATACTAATCCGTATAAGCCTGTGTGGAAAAACAAAAGGAATGTCTGTTCACAATTTATCCATTTACTTTTTGAAAACGTTTTGATACTATGTACAAGTGGTCGGACGACTAAGGACTGACCACATATGTAAGCATTTACAACGGTATCACAAACTACTACAACATATGAGGTGTACACGATGAATTTTTTATGGGGAATATTTGGTGTCATCATTATTTTGGGAATCGCTCTCCTATTATCAAGTAATAAGAAAGCGATTAACTATAGAACGATTCTTGGCGGTTTAGCGATCCAACTCACATTTGCCTTCATTGTATTGAAGTGGGAAGCAGGCCGTGCTGGATTAAATTGGTTTACAATGAGAATCCAGGATATTATTGGCTACGCTAATGAAGGGATTTCCTTCTTATTTGGCCCGGCAGCAGATACGCAAAACTTTGGATTTGTCTTTGCTTTTCAAGTGTTAACAGTTATTATTTTCTTCTCATCATTAATTTCAGTGTTATATTATTTAGGCATTATGCAATGGTTTATCAAAATCATTGGCGGAGGTCTTTCAAAATTATTAGGAACAAGCCAGACAGAGTCAATGTCAGCGGCTGCGAATATTTTCGTTGGTCAAACAGAAGCCCCGCTTGTCATTCGTCCGTTCTTGCCGAAAATGACCAACTCTGAATTATTTGCTGTTATGACCGGTGGACTCGCCTCGGTTGCGGGCTCAGTGCTGGTTGGATATGCACTGTTAGGAGTGCCGTTAGAATACCTGCTTGCTGCAAGTTTTATGGCTGCACCTGCTGGTTTGATTATGGCGAAGATGATGATTCCAGAGACTGAAAAGTCGATGGTAACCGATTTTGAAATTGGTAAGGATAAAGAATCAGCTAATGTTATTGATGCAGCGGCAAGAGGTGCTGGTGATGGGTTAATGCTAGCCCTAAATGTTGGAGCGATGTTATTAGCGTTTATTGCTTTAATCGCATTAATCAATGGTATTCTAGGTGGTCTAGGTGGAATATTTGGATTTGAAGCTCTATCTCTAGAAGGAATTTTAGGAATCTTATTCTCACCAATCGCCTTTGCTGTTGGTGTACCATGGTCAGAAGCGGTACAGGCTGGTAGCTTTATCGGTCAAAAGCTAGTTTTAAATGAGTTTGTAGCATATTCAGCTTTTGCTCCAGAAATTCCAAATCTATCTGAAAAAACCGTAGCTGTAATAAGCTTTGCACTTTGTGGTTTTGCAAACTTAAGCTCGATGGCAATCCTTCTAGGTGGATTAGGAAGCCTTGCTCCAAACCGTCGTCCAGACATTGCGAGATTAGGCCTTCGTGCTGTTGCAGCAGGTATGCTGGCTTCCCTACTGAGTGCAGCGATTGCAGGAATGTTTATTTAATAACGTATAAAAAAACACAATGAAGCTTTATTCATTGTGTTTTTTTGTACCTGCTTTGACAAAGAAATATCATTTGACTGTTTGTTATCCTCAAGTATAGTAAAGGGAGGGAGGAGAGTCTTAGATAAAAGAATTTCCCTTACCCGCAGTTATCGAATATAATGCGGATTTCCGATCTCTTACACAGAATGAGTACAGTGCTGCTGCTAAAAGCTATGCAAGGCTTGCGAAAATATTGGGATATCCTTCAGGTAACATAAGGGTAGCAGTCAAAAGTCTGCTTCAGCAAATTAATCAATTAGCAAAAGAACTACATATGCCGGTAAATCTAAGAGCATGCGGGGTTAGTAAAGAACAATTCACTATTGTAAAACAGCATATAAGTGAAGCAGCATTGAATGATGCATGTACAAAAACAAATCCTCGGACGCCAACAGCAAATGAAATCGAAAGTATCGTCGAAAAGCTCCTCTAATACAAAAAACCTACCTCAGCAGGTAGGTTTTTGCATTATTTTAATAGCTTTTTAATAACTAGATTCGTTAGATTCGGTACAATCTCGAGAGAATAGGTCATTTCCATTCGCTCTAGCTTTTTATGGGCATCCAATCCATAAGGGCCAATATTGATGACAGGGACATTGATATCACGGATGTCCTGATAGTCAACATAATGTTTCGTGCCCCAGCCAGGGTTATTTTTTGAGACAGCACTAATCCCCTCTTCATCATCGCTTAAAGCAACAAAACTCATGTCAGAGATATAGGGGAAGAAGTTTCTGGTCACAATTGGATGTGGATATTCAGGCTGGATTTCAACAACTGCTTCATCTAATGCGTGAATTAAGTCAAGTTCAGCTGCTGTTTTTCCTGATAATTCAATTCTAGGCGAATATAGCGAAGAATAGAACACGATGATCGCTGGACTTTTATCCTTCATCCATTTCCAAGCTTCCTCTACTACTCTAGCAGAAAACATCCGAGTGTCTAACTCTGTATTTTGTAACAGCACTTCTTTAAACGATTTCATATGTGCAACGAACAAATCACCGTTTTCCTTCACTAGCATTTGTTCCATTTCTTCATAGGTAAACACACGAGGTTTCCAAGGCAGCTGCATATATGGTTCCCCGCTTAATAGACTATAGTGCTTGTATCTTTCATTAAATGTAGTGAGAGCATTTGTAAAAGCAATAGCAGCCTGATCCTTTAATTTATCCAGGACTTCCTTTGGGGACCAAGAATGGATAAAGAAATTATAATAAACATATGCAGCTAAAGCAGTCTGAACGGTATAGGACGGCTTTAAATCCGTTTGCTTTAGGGAAACAGGCGGTACGGTCGTTTCACCGAAGGCTTCGTTACATAATTCAGGGTTATAATTGATTTGTCTCGTTAATTCAGCGGCGATAAAGTTGGGATCTAGTCCCTCAAAGGCTGATCCTACATGTGTTTCTGCCCCCGTAATAAAGAAAGATGGCAAGAGCTTTCCGACAGTTCCTTTGTAAATATAGCGATTCATGTCCCCTTCATAACGCGGTGATACAAAATCTGAATTAATCGCTGCAGCATACTCAAAGCCATGTTCTTCCTTCCAGCGCTTTAGCGTTTTCAGGGCAGATAATATACCATGTGAACTGTCTTCTTCATCACATTCTGACAAAAAGACAATATTTCCAACTAATTTCTCAGGATGATTTGAATAGTAGTTTAATAGATATAGATGACTAGCGACGCCGCTTTTCATATCAAGAATGCCACGGCTAAATAACCAGTCTCCAGAATCTAAATGCTCCTTTGCTGAAGCTGGCAGGCTCTCCTTTTTTAACGCGTCCATTAATTCGTCTGGAGAACATGCTTTATCCTTTAATTGTGTATAATCCTCTATACCGACCGTATCCATGTGACCCATCAAAATCACCGTTCGATTACTTGTTCCCTTTGTACCTTTTACAAAAGCAAGAACATTGTAGCGCTCTATGGTATCCTGAATCGTCTGTTCAACGGTTACATAGTCAGGATTGTCTTTAAAATAGGGCATAAGTGAAATCATCGTATATAAAGAATGGGCAATTACTTTTTCGCCAGGTGTATTAACAACACTTTCAATGTTAACGAGTTGTTTCGTTAAGGCCAGCACTTCCTCACGGCATTGTAACATCAAACGTCCTCTTTTCTGAAAATAGTAGTTTACCAAAAGTATATCAAGACCCGATAACACGTCAAGGGTGAACATGTTCTAGGAGCAGTTTGCTAAAAAAACATTTCTAAATAAAAAAATAGCCTCGTCTTCTTAGAGTGACGAGGCTATTTTTATAAATCAATAAGAAATTTAAAGTTAGGATGCTGGTAAATTAACTCAAAATCAGGATTATCGATACAATTTGAATAGACATCTTCTGGTGAAAACCACAAATGGTCGTTTTTAAATTCATAGCCGGCTCCATAGTAATAACTCAACCATATTAGTTTTGTGCAATAAATATAGGTCCATTCATCTGTCAAGGGGGTGGAAATTGTGAAGTGAAAGGCTGGTTTATTAATTCCATTCTTTTTATTTTCCTCATATACCTTCAGGTAGTGCAAGGCATATTTGGTAGCATTTTGACCCATTTCTTCAGAAACCGGCCGAAAATGGGCATGTTTAGGGTGATCTGTGGTGAAGCTTTTTATTGGAATGATTCGAACAATTGGATCAAATGGAATGGATTCAATCGCGTGTTTATCATCAATGGCCATTGCTCCATGGCCCATATAACCAAATGGAAGTCCATTGACATTATCGCAGGCAATGAGGAGATCCCCTGCTTTGTACTCCGTTTCACGAACTGGCAACGCTTTAACATAATGGATTTCGTTAATTGGATACAACTGCCCATTCATAAAAAATTCAGCTTGAATCCTAACAGTCTTTGGCTGATAGCCCCTTGTATTTAAGACGATGGTGTCACTGAGTGCCAGTGAACCAAGAAAATAGTGGTCAAACATAACAGAAAGTTTATTCACTGAAAGTCTTTTATTCTTGAGGGTAATGGTGATCGTATTATCCTGTAAAAACACCTTAAAATAATGAACCACTTAGATCGCTCCTTTAATAAGCTTCAAAGGGATAGAGTTCCTTATTATAAAGGTATGTAGTGTTAATGTTATGTGAAGCAAGTCCACATATAAATGGACATGAATGGAATATTACCTTAATCATTTTTGTTGTTTGCAAAAATGTATACATGTAAACAATTTGTATTCTTAGTGTTTACAAATGCGTATACATGTTTACAAACCTGTATGCATCCCGCTGTGGTGCGTGTAAACAAGGTTGTTGGAGTTGTATACAGAAATGTTTACAACAATTACAAGTTGTTTACAACTTTACGATTTCATTTCTTTTCCAGTTTTGCATTGAAGAATCTAGGAATCTTCTATACCCTTATAGTAGAGAACTAGTTACATAACCTCATAATTTACTATCTAATAATAGAAGAGAATGAAAGGATGATTGATGATGACTAATACTAGAATTGCAGCTGTTGATGTTGGAAATGATTCCATTAAGGCGATATTTGGAGAAGTAGATTATGAACTTAACATTCCAAATATAGTAGCAAGAGATACGGAAGATCGCCCTGTGATTGGCATTGAGGAATTGGATAGTAAGAATCCGCTTGATGGAATTCATATTAAAGTCCACTCCCCTGCTTTAAAAGAAAACAACTCTATTTATCGAGTGGGCAATCTAGCAACAAAAGCAAACAATGCAACTGAATTAGATCCAGGCAGCAGCAAGTCTGAGGAAGATCAAACTCTCATTATGCTGTTTACAACTTTAGCATTGGATGCAGTCAGAGAAGAAAATGCAAAAATCTTTCCAAGAACGAAAAATGTAATTGATGCCAACTATACACTTGGAACAGGTCTTCCCCTACGTGAGGTTAAGGAAGGCAAAGATGCAGGCTATCGTTCCAAATTAGTAGGCTCTGTCCATCAGGTCGAATTTTTGATCACGCCAAAATATCAAGGAATAAAAGTGAACTTGAAGTTTGAAGAGGTTAAGGTCTATCCAGAGGGATTTGCAGCGTATATCAACCTTGTAATGGATAACGATCTCAAAATCATCAATAAGGATTTAATTGATCGGCGTATTCTTATTCAAGACATTGGCGGATTATCTACTGATATCGCAGTCATTAAGAATCGCAATGTTGATGATGATAAGGCACAAGGCTTTAACCTGGGTGTGTCAGAATCGCTGGAAATGATTCGCGAGGAAATCCGAAAAAAGCATGGTGTTGAACTCGATAGCCGCCGTGATGTTGTTGAAATTATTACAAAGAAAAATGACCGCAATCATATCATGGTAAAGGGAAGCCGGACAAGCGTTCATGATATTACTGACCGAATTCTGCTTGAGCTAGCTAAAAAGCAGTACCGCTTATTGCGCAATGTTTGGGCAAAGAACTCACAAACAGAAATCTGCTATTTTGTCGGCGGCGGAGCAACGGTTTTAAAGGATTATCTTAAGGCGCTAAATAACAGCCTGGACGGCTTTAATATTGACTTTTTTGAGGATGAAAAAGAAAGCATTTGGATGATGGCAAATGCTTACTATAAGCTCATCAAAGATTATTCTAGAAAAGCAGAAAAGCAAAAGCCAGATCAACAGAAGAAACCTGTCACTAACTAATAGGGTGAGCGTATGAAAAAAACTCCCACTAGCAGTATCGAGCGGGGGCAAGCCATCTCCTTTCGGGTCCCCTCTGATACACCCGACCATATTGTTAAACATTTGCAAAAGCTGAAGGAAACAGAACGCAGAAATTTTTCCAGTAAAATAGCTGAGTTTGTCATCCAGGGAGTCAGCCAAACACATGCAAAAGAACGGGAGTCCATCACGATTCCTCTCCCGAAAACATTAACAAAAGCTCAAAAGGCCTGGCTGAAGCATGAGCATTCTGAGGCGCTGTTAGGTACCATTCTGTATCAATTAATTGCCGATCCCGTACGGGCGACCTCACTGCTTGCTCATCTAAATAGCAACCGACTTGACCTTGATGAGGCCTTGTATTTGCAGGAAGAAGTATTTCCCGAGGAAGCATTTGTTCCGTCCTTTGAAGAGTCACGGGTACAGGATATGGTTGCAGAAGTTGCTTCAGCTGCTGATTCGAACAGCTTTGAAGATGATTTGGATTCGTTTGATTGGGAACTGGCAAGGGACAAGGCATCAAACCTGAATGAAGAAATGAAGGATGAAGAGCCTGATGCAGATGACCTGCTTGGCGGGTTTCTTGCGAATATGAATAAGTAAGTGAAGAGCCCTGTCATGTGGAAGACAGGGCTCTGCTTGTTTTTTTTTAAGGAAAATCAATTCTCACAGCCTCGTCTGCCAGCTTCATTAACAGAAGCTGCTGTTTTAGAGCGTTCTTCAGTTCAGGTTGGTCGAAAATTAATCCTTTCGATTGCACATCACGCAGGAAGGCCAGCTTTATTGGATATGAAGCTCGGTCGAAAAATCGGCGAACATCAGCGGTGTTAAGATCTTTTTGCGGCTTTAACGGGTAACGGACTTCACCTAAAAATGCTTCGTGTGCGATTGACCTTACTGCCACCCCAATGCCATCTTCGGTAGCCAGCAGCGTCTCGTTGAGTCTTTCTAGTTTGACTTGTTGTAGGTAATGATAGAGATTTTCAATGGGCTCTAGACTAAATTCATTTTGTAGAATTTCACGAACACGCTTTTGATTCTCGTCGTCGTTCTTGGTTGAGAATAGATCAGAGTCCTGTTTAAATTGAGCTTCACTTGTTGTGATATCTAGAATATCAAGGGCATTGGGTGTAAAACATAAGATTCTTAGAAAATCCTGCAGGTTCCTCGCGACAATTTTAACCGGTTCATCAAAGTCCATCGGAGATACCCTTACAATATAAGCATCCTCTAAGTCCCCCACTCCCCCGAAATCAGTAAGAAACCCATAATGAATGCCATCCACCCCAGGGCGGGCAAACGAAATAAGGTCAAGAGGTGTATTTAGGTATCTTGAATCAAGGTCAGCTAGTTCAAAATAAAAACCTAAAAGGTCGCCGTGCGGTAACACGCCCTGTTGCTCAAGTTGATTTTGAAGCGAGATAATCCTAATTAGTTTGGGTGGAATTCTGTACTTTCCATAATTTAAATTAGCCATTTAAGATTCTCCTATATGAAAAATATGTTTATGATGATTTTAAACAAGACGACAAATCTTGACGAGGATTATTTTAGATTTAGCTGTGTTAATGGATACTGTTTATTTTAGAACCTGTTGATTTTCGCTGCAGGCGCTTGACTCCAGCGGGATGTACGAGCTGAGTGAGACCCTGCAGGTGCGAAGCTGTAATAGGCTCACGGGCGAGCCCGCGGAGAGCATAGCGCCTGCAGCGTAAATCAACAGCCTAGTTTAACGCAGCCTTAGATTTAATGAAGTTTTAATATGAACGTTTTGTTTAGTGATGGTAAAATAGGGGAAAATGGAAGATTATGCTCTAGGTTTGAAAGGATGAATTCAAATGTCAGTAATAAAAAAACTCCAGTTTAAAGATCAAGGTCAACCCGTTTTAATTATGAATCCACCTAAGTCTTACGAAGAAGTGATGACTACTTTTGAAGGTGAAGTACATAAAGAAGCTGTTCTTGACGAATATGAATTTGTTCAGATTTTTGGGGCAAGTAATGAGGAGCTGCAGACACTGGCAAAAAGTGTGGCAGTTAATGTGAAGGAGGATGGTTTATTTTGGCTCTGTTATCCGAAGAAGTCCTCTAAAGCCTATAAGGGCTCTGATTGCAGCCGCGACACAGTAACGGGAATGTTAGTAGAGGAAAATTATGAACCAGTGCGGCAGATTGCCATTGATGAAGATTGGTCTGCATTACGGTTTCGGAAGCCGGAAAAGATCAAGAAAATGACACGGGGCTTTGCCGTAACAGAAGAAGGAAAGCAGCGGACACAACAATAGGAACCTCTCGGGGGTTCTTTTTTAATGACGCAATAAAAGAGAAATTGAAGGAAGATTCGTTCAATAAAAGAACGAGAGAAATTTTTGATAGTGAGAATATGAGATCGCTGGACGGTGAAA
Organism: Bacillus sp. MRMR6; assembly: GCF_001940785.1. GTDB lineage: Bacteria > Bacillota > Bacilli > Bacillales > Cytobacillaceae > Neobacillus. The sequence continues at coordinate 238,074 of NZ_MSLS01000003.1, read as the reverse complement.
AGGAAGAGTTGGCAGATAGAAAGTGGATTTTGGCAGATAGACCTACTAAAAAGGCTGATGAAAGTGAGGTTGCCCTCTTTATAAGCAAAGAACGACCTCGAAATTTACAAAAAAAGTAAATTCAGTGACCTGAGCCAGGCTGAAGTCTTGCTTTTTCGAGCTCTATTGGGTGAAAAGGAAGAGTTGGCAGATAGAAAGTGAATTTTGGCAGATAGAACTGGAAAAATGGCAGATAGACCTACTAAAAGTGGCAGATAAGATTATTCATTGCCGAAAGTGTGCTTGTTTGAAAACTCTCTTGATGTTCTATGATATAATTTTAGTGTTTGAAATCATGGAATTTCGGGAGTGACCCTTGTTGAATAAAACATATAGTTTATTTTTTGCCCTTTTGCTGATTTTATCAGGATGTGCAAGTGGAGCAGATCATAATGCAAGCAAGGAAAAGAAAAAGGATGAGCTTATTCTAGCAATTGGCTCGGAGCCGGAGACGGGCTTTGACCCTACACTTGGGTGGGGCCAGTATGGATCACCACTATTTCAGAGTACCTTGTTAAAGCGTGATAACAAACTAGAGATTACCTATGACTTGGCAAGTGATTATGATATTAGTGATGATGGTTTGATATGGACAGTGAACATCCGGGATGATGTAACATTTTCGGACGGGACAAAGTTGACCGCAGAGGATGTTCAATTTACCTTTGATACGGCTAAAGAGAGTGGATCGATACTAGACTTAACCGTTCTCGAACAGATTGAGGCTGCGGATGAGACAACTGTTAAATTCCACTTGAAACAAGCAAATTCAACCTTTATTCACTTCCTTATTACATTGGGGATTGTCCCTAAGCATGCATATGGTGATAGATATGCCGAAAATCCAATTGGGTCTGGTCCATATATGCTCGTTCAGTGGGATAAAGGTCAGCAGGTAATTGTAGAAGCCAACCCTTATTATTACGATAAAAAGCCATATTTCAAGCGAGTCACCTTTCTGTTTTTAAATGAGGATGCAGCCTTTGCAGCCGCAAAAGCGGGTGAAGTCGACGTTGCGGCTATTCCGTCAGCTTTTAGCAAAAAAGAAGTCAATAGGATGCGCCTTGAAGACATTCAGAGTGTAGACAATCGCGGCATTATGTTTCCATATAAAGAGTCTGGTGAGAAAACAGAGGTAGGTCTTCCGATTGGAAATGACGTTACCGCCGACATCGCGATTCGTAAAGCTATTAATGTGGCGATTAATCGTCAATCCCTAGTAGATGGAATCTTAGAGGGGTATGGTACTCCTGGATATTCGGCTGCAGATGGCCTGCCTTGGTGGAATGAAGAGACGACTTTTGAAGACGGTGATATGGAGGCGGCTAAAAAGATCTTAGCACTTGCCGGCTGGCGAGACGAGAATAAAGATGGGATTCTTGAAAAAGGCAGGTTGACAGCAGAATTTCCCCTGCTTTATCCGGCAAATGATGTGACGAGGCAGTCGCTCGCCATAACCGTTGCTGATATGTTGAAGCCTCTCGGAATCAATATAACCGTTGAGGGCAAAAGCTGGGATGAAATTGAGAAATTAATGCATTCAAATGCAGTCATGATGGGTTGGGGAAGTCACGATCCTATTGAAATCTATAACCTTTATCATGGGAAAATGGCTGGTATTGAGTATTACAATTCAGGCTTCTACTCGAACAGCGTCGTCAATGAATATCTTGATTTGGCATTACATGCAAAAACAGAGCAGGAAGCGATTGATTATTGGAAAAAAGCCCAATGGGATGGAGTAACTGGATTAAGTGCTCTGGGTGACTCGCCTTGGGCATGGCTTGTAAATATTGATCATCTTTATTTGGTTGCAGAGAAATTGGATATTGGTGAACAGGGTATACAGCCGCATGGCCATGGCTGGCCAATTACAGACAATCTGATCAATTGGAAATGGGATGAGAACTAAAATGAACGGGGAAAACGTACCATGCTACAGGTTGTAAAACATATATGTAAAAAAACTGCCAGGCTCGTTACATTGTTGCTGGCCATTAGCATCATTACCTTTTCACTCGTAAGCTTTTCCCCTATTGATCCCATTCAAGCTTATATTGGTGCCGATATGATGAGAGTAGGTCCTCTGCAGCAGGAGAAGATTGCTGAGTATTGGGGATTAGACCGGCCTCCTGCTGAGCAATATATCCACTGGGCAACGTCAGTTTTTCAAGGTGATTTAGGTACATCGATGATTTATCGCCGTCCTGTTATAGAAATCATTAGTGAAAAATTTATTAGCAGTATGGCTTTGATGATGATTGCCTGGACTTTCTCCGGGTTAATCGGTTTTTCTATGGGTATTTTAGCCGCCATGAAAAAGGGTAAATTGGCAGATAGATTGATCAAGTGGTATTGTTATACACTTGCATCGACACCGACATTCTGGATGGGCCTCTTGCTGCTAATGGTTTTTGCTGTTTGGCTAGAATGGTTTCCAGTAGGGATGGGAGTGCCAGCCGGGATGCTTGCTGAAGAGGTGACACTTGCAGATAGATTGAAGCATGTACTGTTACCTGCATTAACGCTCAGTATGGTCGGTGTAGCAAATGTGGCTTTACATACGAGACAGAAACTAATTGAAGTTCTTTCAAGTGATTATGTGCTGTTTGCCACGGCTAGAGGGGAAAAGAGTTTTCCGCTGCTTTGGCGGCACGGCATCCGAAATATCGCCCTTCCAGCCGTCATGCTGCAATTTGCTTCCTTTAGTGAGCTGTTTGGCGGGGCTGTTTTAGCCGAGCAGGTATTTTCCTACCCTGGTTTAGGCAAGGCAACGATTGACGCAGGGCTGCGCGGCGATGTGCCACTTCTCTTAGGAATGGTACTCTTTAGCGCTGTTTTTGTATTTTTCGGAAATATAATGGCTGATGTGATCTCCTACCTCGTTGATCCAAGGTTAAGGGAGGGAAAATCGCTGTGAACAGTATGGTTTTTAACAAACGGCAAAAAACTGTGTTGGGACTTGTTTTCAGAACTTTGTTTTTAGCCGGTGTTATCTTATTGGGTTTATTTCTTAGTAATGAACGAATGGCCACTAACCTAGATATTCGCAATCTTCCCCCTTCATTTAACCACCCATTTGGGACAGATTGGCTTGGTCGTGATATGTTCACCCGCACGTTAAAGGGGCTGATCATTAGCCTAAAAGTAGGCCTTACAGCAGCCTTAGCAAGCGTGGTGATTGCCCTTGGTTTAGGGATTATGGCGGCAACAATGGGAAAAGCGGTTGACAGTATCATTTCGTGGCTTATTGATTTGTTTTTAAGTGTCCCCCATTTGGTTACTTTAATCTTAATTGCTTTTGTCATGGGCGGTGGGTTAAAAGGGGTGATGGTTGGACTGGCGCTTACACATTGGCCAAGCCTCACGCGGGTCATCCGGGCCGAGGTCTTGCAGATTCGGAACTCTGAGTTTGTTCATGTCTCACAAAGGTTAGGAAAATCACGCTGGTTTATTGCGATAAAACATATCTTGCCTCATCTGGCTCCGCAGTTTTTTGTCGGTCTGTTTTTATTATTTCCCCATGCGATTTTGCATGAAGCGGCAGTAACCTTTTTAGGGCTGGGGTTGTCGCCACATCAGCCGGCGATTGGAATTATCCTCTCGGAGTCAATGAAATATCTTTCAACTGGAATGTGGTGGCTCGCCTTCTTCCCAGGCCTATGCCTGCTAATCATAGTTCGTCTGTTTGAATCAGTAGGCGAAAGGCTTCGGGCAATGGCAGACCCTCGCCATGCTCATGAATAGGACCATAGCTTAAATCTGTGAGGTGCTCTGGTATATGCCACTTTTATCAGTGAATAATTTAAATATCGCTTTTACAAAATATATAAAAGGTTTAAAACAGGAAGAGATTCAGGTGATTAATCAGTTGAATCTAAGCATCGATGCAGGTGAAATAGTTGCTGTAGTTGGTGCCAGCGGGTCTGGGAAGAGTTTATTAGCACATGCCATTCTCGGTATACTTCCTTCAAATGCAAGGATGACGGGCAACATTTTCTATAACGATGAAGAACTAACAGATGTGAAAAAAGTAGCAATAAGAGGTAAGGAAATTGCACTTGTTCCACAATCGGTCCAGTTTCTAAACCCTTTGATGAAGGTAGGGGCCCAGGTTCGGTCTATTCATAATAAGAAGGAATCAGTGTCCCTCCAGAAGCAGGTTTTTGAAAAATACAAATTATCGTCAATTGTTGAAAAACTCTTACCATTTCAGCTATCAGGAGGAATGGCACGTCGGGTTCTTGTGTCAACTGCGGTCGTAAGCGGTGCAAAAGTAATCATTGCTGACGAACCTACTCCGGGGCTTGATTCTGAGGTTATTAAAGAAGCGGGCAGATCCTTTAGGGAATTAGCGGACAATGGCAGTGCGGTCATGGTGATTACGCATGATATTGACTTTGCTCTTCAGTTCGCCGATAAAATAGCCGTTCTATATGCAGGAACAACGATTGAATTAGCATCTGTCCATGACTTTACTGGCGATGGTGAAAAGTTAAGACATCCCTATACAAAAGCGTTATGGCGGGCTCTTCCACAAAATGATTTTTTGCCAATAAAAGGTTCTCAGCCGCTGCCAAGTGAAATGCCAAAAGGATGTCCCTTTGCCCCGCGCTGTGAACTTGCTGTCTCCTCCTGCTCGGATGAAATGCCGAAAAAAAGGTTACTCCGCGAAGGGACGGTGTGGTGTCATCATGCAACTTGAAGTGAATAATCTAGGATTTGGCTATAAAAAGAATACGTATCTTTTCCGAAATCTAAATATGGTCCTTAAAGCTGGTGAAATTGTCGGTTTGGCGGGTCCAAGCGGATTTGGTAAAACAACCTTTGCGCGAATTCTCGCTGGATATCAGCAGCCGTTGGAAGGTACGATAACCTGGAATGATGCGCCGCTACCTAAAACAGGCTACCATCCTGTTCAACTAGTCTTTCAACATCCAGAAAAAGCCGTGAATCCAAAATGGAAGATGAAGCAGATTTTGAATGAAGGCTGGGAGCCAGATCAAGCGCTGCTAGATCAATTAGGAATTGCCGAAGAGTGGCACGCGCGCTGGCCGAATGAACTATCAGGGGGCGAGCTGCAGCGATTTTGTGTAGCAAGAGCTTTAGGACCGAAAACACAATTATTAATTGCAGATGAAATGACTACCATGCTAGATAGCATCACTCAAGCACAAATTTGGGAGGCAGTCCTGGATCAAGCCAAAAAGCGCAACCTCGGAATCCTAGTAATCAGTCATGAACAACCATTGCTTGAACGGGTATGCAGTAGAATTATAGACATGACTAGTGTATAATAAGCCGGTACACATAGCAGGCAATTCGAAAGGACATACACATCGCATGACGATACATGTCCTTTTTTGTATTTCGCATGGGTTCGCACGGGGACGGTTCTCCTGCTTCCTTTTGTTATGGAGGATAACGTTAATAGATAGATTTTGAGATATCAGCGAGAGTTCTATGTGTTTTACAAATACTTACAATTCACTTTCTATCAATTTGCTTTATAATAAATGAAGATAATCATATAATAAAGGATATGACCATTGACCGGTTAATAATTATAAATGATAGATTTCGAGGAGCTGAAATCATGAAAAATAAAGCTGTCATCCTAGGATGTAATTACTATATAGGTTTAAGTACGATTCGTTGCTTGGGTACGAACGGAATTCACACCGTTGCAGTGGATTATTCGAATGAAGGAACGTACGGTGCAAAATCAAAATACACCTCTGAGCGTTTAATTGTTCCCCATTATAAAGAACAGAAGCAGGATTTTATTCAATACTTGCTTGATTATGGCCGAAAACAAGATGCAAAGCCCGTGTTAATTCCATGTCATGATTCCTATGTTGAGGTAATTGATGAGCATCTGGAAGAGTTAAGAGAGGTTTACTTGATTCCGCAAACAGAACAAGGTCTGTATACAAAAGCGATGAACAAAGAAGTATTGCACCGAATTGCGAGCGAAAAGGGTGTAAACGTTCCAGAAACTGTTCGAGTTTATGAAGAGAATTTATATGAAAAGGTAGAGACGATCCTTGGCTATCCTTGTATCGTAAAACCAACAGACTCCCCTTCTTTTGTTGCGAAGTTTAGAAGGAAAATCTTTAAGGTTCATAACAAAGAGGAATTAGCTGAAGCATTGCAAAAAGCGAAGGATGCTAATTTGGAAGTCATCGTTCAACGGATTATTCCTGGATTTGATGACCATATGTACACGTTTGATGCCTATCTGAACCAAGAATCGAAGGTAACTCATTGGGTTACAGCACAAAAATTCCGTCAATATCCTATTAACTTTGGTGCGTCTGTGTACACGATGCAGCGCTATGTTCCAGATTTATATGATATTGGAGCGAAATTTTTAGAGGAAATCGGCTGGAAAGGCTTTGCTGAAATTGAGTTTAAAAAGGACGCAGAAACGGGTAAGTATTATTTAATTGAAATCAATGTTCGAATTACGAACTTTAATACGATGCTTAATAAAGTGGGGATGAATGTTCCATATATCACTTATATGGAATTGATCGGCCAGCCGCTTGCGCCAACTGCATTAAAGGAAGATAAAAACATTGTCTTCTGGTACGGGTATGAAGATCTGTTAGCGGTAAGAGATTATATTAAAACAGGCCAGCTTTCAGCGGGACAAGTATTCAAGTCTTACTTTAAAAAGCACGCATACGCGATTTGGGATTGGAAGGATCCAGTGCCTGCCATCTCTTATGCTGGAATGATTGCTGGAAAAGTCGCTAAAAAGCTAACGAAAAAGTAAAAGATTAAAATAAGTGGAGGAGTTGATAAAATGCTAGCAGCTGAAGTAGTAAAAGGTCTTGATTTTGAAATCGTAAAAGGTGACGTAGATAAAGAAATAAGCTCTGTTGCCTTTAACTCTCGTGAAGTAATCGAAAATAGTATTTTTGTAGCCATTTCTGGCTTCACTGTTGACGGACATCATTATATTGATAAAGCAATTGCCAATGGGGCTGCAATGATCGTTGTCGAAAAAGATGTTGTCATTGAGAAAGACGTTACCGTTCTAAAAGTGGCTGATACGAGGAAGGCATTAGCATTGGTTTCTGCAAACTTTTATCAACATCCTACCGGAAATCTAAATCTTATTGGGATTACTGGAACGAACGGAAAAACCTCCACCACTTATTTTATTAAATCAATTTTTGAACAGGCCAACCAATCGATCGGTCTAATTGGTACGATCGGAACGTTGATTAATAATGAAATTAGAGAGACAAAGAATACAACACCAGAATCTTTACATTTACAGCAGATCTTTAAGGAAATGGTCCTGGCAGATACAGATAACTGCATCATGGAAGTATCTTCCCATGCGTTAAGCCTGAAGCGTGTAGCTTATTCTAACTTTAGAACGGCGATTTTCACAAACCTTTCACCTGACCACTTGGAGCTTCATAACAGTATGGAGGAATATTTCGAGGCGAAAGCTGAATTATTCACGATGGCACAGGATTATAATGTGGTCAATGTCGATGATGAATATGGCCAAAAACTAGTAAATAAAATTCGCTATTATGATACAAAGCTTGTAACCTATGGAATTGAAACCGAGTCTGATATATATGCAACAGATATTAAATATGGACCGGACTACACAAGCTATACAGTTCATACGCCAAAGGGAAGTGTTGACGTTACTGTTAATATACCAGGTCTTATTTATGTGTATAACAGCCTAGCGGCGATTGCATGTGCATATTGTAACAATATTAGCTTGGAAGATATCCAAAAAGGGATTAATAAATTGCCAGGCATTAAGGGCAGATTAGAGACGGTTTATAAAGAAGATGACTTTAAGGTCGTTGTTGATTTTGCCCATACAGAGGATGGTTTAGAAAAGGCACTTACGACGTTAAGACCGCATACGAAAGGGAAATTGATCTTAGTATTCGGTGTCTATGCGGCCAAAGGCGAGTTAGGCAGTGATAAGCGCAAAGCGATGGCGATGGTGGCCTCACAGTACGCTGACCTCGCGATTGTAACGTCTGACAACCCGAAGGACCAAGACCCAAATGCCATCATTGCTGAGATTATCGAGGCTATGGATGAGGCGGGCGGGCGTTATGAAGTATTTGTTGACCGTAAGGATGCGATTGAGCGTGCGGTTGACGCGAGCGGCAAGGAAGATACCATCCTGATCGCGGGCAAAGGGCATGAAACCGCACAGATTATTGGCGACAAGGAAATTCCGTTTAATGAGACAGAAATTGTGCTGAATGCAATTTTAAATAGAAAACAGCTAGTTATTAACTAACATCTGGTAAAACAAATGTTACGTAACGAAAGGTGATTATATATGTGTGGCTTCGTTGGCTTTGCAGACACAAGCTTAGCAGTAGATAAAGCAGCAACGATCAATAATATGATGGATACGATTGTCCATCGCGGACCGGATAGCGGCGGTGTTTTTACAGATGACCGCGTTGCCTTTGGCTTTAGACGTTTAAGTATCATTGACTTGCGTGATGAAGCAAGTCAGCCTATGTACAATGAAGACAATAGTCTTGTGCTTATTTTTAACGGTGAAATCTATAATTACCAAGAGCTAAGAAAAGATTTGCTGGCTAAAGGTCATGTCTTTCACAGTGAAACAGACAGTGAGGTGCTAATCCACGGTTATGAAGAATACGGCGTGGACCTTCTGCAAAAATTACGAGGCATGTTCGCTTTTTCTATCTGGGATGCGAAGAATGAAACCATGTTCCTTGCACGCGATTTCTTTGGAATTAAGCCGCTTTACTATACGCAAAACACAGTGGATGATTCATTTATTTTTGGTTCAGAAATTAAATCATTTTTAAAGAACCCGTCTTTTAATAAAGAGTTAAACAAGAATGCGTTAAAGCCTTATTTAACCTTCCAATATTCTGTATTAGATGAGACCTTCTTTAAAGGTGTGTACAAGCTTAAGCCTGGCCATTATATGCTATATAAAAACGGCAAAATCGAAACTAACTCCTACTGGGACGCTGAGTTTGATGAGCAGGAAAACAGCTTAGAGCATTATGTGGAAAAGATTAAGGAATCGTTGAAAGAATCTGTAGATTATCACCAAATTAGTGACGTTAAAGTAGGCTCGTTCTTGTCTGGCGGGATCGACTCAAGTTATATTACGTCGCTTCTAATGCCAAACAAAACGTTCTCTGTCGGCTTCCAAGACCATGAGGGAATCTTCAACGAAACGAATTTGGCGGCAGAGCTGTCAGATATCTTAAAAATTGAAAATCATAAATCAATCATTAATGCAGATGATTGCTTTGATAAGCTTCCTACGATTCAATATCATATGGACGAGCCGCAGTCTAACCCCTCTTCTGTACCGTTGTACTTCCTAGCAGAGCTGGCTAGTCAGCATGTAACGGTTGTGTTGTCAGGAGAAGGTGCCGATGAAATCTTCGGTGGCTACGAGTGGTACCGCCCTACCCCAGCAATGGCGAAGTATGAAAAGGTGCCATTCGGTGTTCGACGTTCTGTCGCGGCTGTTGCCGAGAAGCTTCCGCAAAATCGCATTACTGGCTTTTTAGCAAAGGGCGGTAAAACGGTTGAAGAAACGTTTATTGGCGAAGCGAAGGTTTGGGATGAAGAAGATGCTTTAAAGGTATTAAAGGACGACTATCGACATGGTCCATCCGTTCAAAGCATTACCAAGGAAGTATATGACAAGGTTCAAGGCAAAGATGATGTAACGAAAAAGCAGTACATTGACTTAAAGCTTTGGCTTCCAGGAGATATTCTGTTGAAAGCAGATAAAATGAGCTCTGCTCATTCAATTGAGCTTCGCGTTCCATTCTTAGATAAGATGGTTATGTCATTAGCAGCTAAGGTTCCTGCTGCCTTACGTGTAAATGATGAAAATACGAAGTTTGCACTAAGAACAGCTGCAAAGGAATCATTGCCAGAGGCATGGGCAAACCGTCCAAAGGTAGGCTTCCCTGTTCCGATTCGTTATTGGCTGCGTGAAGAGAAATACTATAATCTTGTAAAAGAAATGTTTGCTTCTGATATGGCTGCGGAATTCTTCAACACAAACGAATTAATGAAGTTCTTAGACGAACACTATGCTGAAAAGGCAAATCATGCCCGTTATATTTGGACAGTCTACGTATTCCTAGTTTGGTATAAAAAGTTTTTCGTAGAGTTGTAAATTTTCAATTTAAAAGAAAAGGAGGATGATAGGATGTTAGCGAAAAGCTTAGGTGTGATCGGAGGAATGGGCCCTAAGGCAACCTCAGTGTTTTTTGACAAAGTGGTAGAAAACACAGTTGCTCACAAGGACCAGGATCATATCGACATGATCATCCTAAATCATGCCTCATTACCAGATCGAACAACAGCGATTCTAACTCATCGTGAAGAAGAGTTTTTACAGGCTGTCAGCAGGGATTTTAAATTGCTAGAACATGCAGGAGTCTCTAATATCGCGATTCCTTGCAATACGTCACATTACTTTTACGATAAAATGCAAGCCATGACTCAGATTAACATTATCAATATGGTCGAAGAAACGATAAAAGAAATTCATGCTGTTTATGGAGAAAATAGTAAGATTGGAATTCTCGCTACAAAAGGAACCATTCGCACGGGTATTTATGAACAGTGGTGCAATCAATACAATATGCAGCTCCACCTGCCAACTGAACTGCAGCAGGAACAGGTGATGGATATCATCTATAACAATGTTAAAGGTGATTTAGATGTGGATCCAACAGAGCTTGAGAGCATGATTCATGACCTCATTTTTGAAGAAAACTGCAGTTGTGTGATTTTAGCCTGTACAGAATTATCCTGTATTAAATTAAGTGATGAAGCGGAAAGCTATGCGGTCGATGCCATGGGTGTTCTTGTTGAAAAATCAATTGAACGGTCAGGCAAAAGCTCAAAAACGGCAGAAAAGAAAGCTCTGACTACGATTGGACAATAAATCATTGAAGGAGGGACTTTAAGATGTCAGCAAATAAGAGCGTGAAGTTTGAGGATTTTTTACAAGAGTCCTTTGAAGATGGGATCAAATTAAGAGAATTACGATTATCTTCTGAAGAATTACTTTATGTAAAAGAGAAATTTCCAGGAGCGGTTATTAAAAGTGCTTCTACTCAGGAAGACCTTGACAGAAAAGCTTGGTATGAAATCAATCTCTCCCCTAACAATGAAGGTAACGAGCTGGAAGTGGTTCAACTTGAAAATGAGAGATTGAAGCAAGAGCTTGAGAGCTTGAAACAGTCAATGAATATTGTGACAATAAAGTAAAACGGGCGCCATTTGGCACCCGTTTTTCTTTTAAAGAATTCCTATGGAAAAACCTAAACTTTAATTGGAGCCTAATGTAAAATTTAACCGAGCTTTGATTAGGTTTTTTTATGAAGAAATTATGCTCGTTTTTCAAACAGCTGGGCTATTCCGACGATAGTTTTGACCGCCTTGATCATATTATCAACGGAAATAAATTCATATTTTCCGTGGAAGTTTTCCCCGCCAGTAAAGATATTAGGCGTTGGCAGACCCATATAAGATAGTTGCGATCCATCCGTGCCGCCTCGGATTGGCTTGATGATTGGCTGAATATCTAAGCTCACCATTACCTCATGAGCAATATCTACAATTTCTATAACCGGTTCAATTTTCTCTTTCATGTTGTAATACTGGTCGGTTAGTTCAAGGGAAATAGAGCTTTTACCATACTTTTCTTGAAGGTTTTGAACGATGGTTTCAATCGTTTCTTTTCTCGAATTGAAGGCTTCTTTGTCAAAGTCTCTAATAATATAGTATAGCTTTGTTTGCTCAACATCGCCGGTGAAGGAAAGCAGGTGATAGAAGCCTTCGTATCCCTCAGTGTGCTCTGGAGCCTCTTTAGCAGGAAGCTTGCTTTGCAGTTCTATCGCAATTTTGATTGAGTTTACCATTTTATTTTTCGCTGTACCTGGGTGAATATTGGTCCCATTGATGGTGATCTTAGCAGCCGCTGCATTAAAGCTTTCATACTCCAACTCGCCTAATGGACCGCCGTCTACTGTATAAGCATATTTCGCGTTAAATTTTTCAACATCGAACTTATGCGGCCCGCGGCCAATTTCCTCATCAGGTGTGAACGCAACGCGGACCTTACCATGCTTGATCTCTGGATGCTGGATTAAGTATGCCATTGCGGTCATAATTTCAGCGATCCCTGCTTTGTTATCCGCTCCTAAAAGCGTCGTACCATCAGTAGTGATTAACGTGTGCCCTTTATAGCTTGGTAGACTTGGGAAGTCGCTTGGTTTCATAATCACATTTACGCTTTGGTTGAGAACGATTTCGTTGCCATCATAGTTATCGATCACTTGCGGATTTACATTTGTACCGGTGAAATCAGTAGCCGTATCCACATGTGCTAGGAAGCCGATTGTCGGTACATCCTTTTCTGTGTTCGCAGGCAAGGTTGCCATTACATAGCCATTTTCATCGATTGTCACTTCTTCCATGCCAATGGACTTTAGTTCTTCTACCAGCATGTTTGCTAACGTTAACTGCCCAGGAGTCGAAGGACAAGTCTCACTGCTCTCATCCGACTGCGTATCCACTTTTACATAAGAAGTAAACCTCTCAATAATCTCATTCTTCAACATCATTACACTCCCTTCAGTATGTACGTTTTTATCATAGCATTTTCGGGGGCGTGGGACAGCATTTTGGTTGCTGTATCGTGAGATACTATCGGATAGCCGAGAATTAGTTGCGGATGGCCGGAATTAGTTGCGGATGGCCGGAATTAGTTGCGGATAGCCGAGAATTAGTTGCGGATGGCCGGAATTAGTTGCGGATGGCCGGAATTAGTTGCGGATGGCCGGAATTAGTTGCGGATAGCTAGAATTAGTTGCGGATGGCYRGAATTAGTTGCGGATRGCCGGAATTAGTTGCGGATGGCTAGAATTAGTTGCGGATGGCCGGAATTAGTTGCGGATGGCTAGAATTAGTTGCGGATAGCTAGAATTAGTTGCGGATAGCCGGAATTAGTTGCGGATGGCTAGAATTAGTTGCGGATAGCCGGAATTAGTTGTGCTCATCTTTTACTAGGTGAAAAGTAAAAACTTTTATTCAGGTCTAAATAATATGAACGGTTTCTAAATGTTCCGGTACGCCTTAGATTCATACTACTCAAAATTCGATGTGCAGTGTATTTATCCTCAATCTGCAAAAACTCCCGACACTCCCTATTAGTAATTGTCTTTTTACAGATCAAAGACCACTCCCATAGAGCCCTGATATGTGCTTTGTTATCGTTCACCTCACAAAATCGGCAGTGCCAGGTTCTAGGAAGTTTAATCATGCCGATTTTACCGCAGTTTGCACACCTGACTCCTGGCAAGATATCTGTAGAAGGAATTTGATAGGATTCGCAAATCGGTTTGGGGATGTAGGGACGATGACTTCTAACTAGCTCAGCAGATAGCCATTGAAAGGCATCAGCATCCAACTTCCTGTCCTTCAGGGGTAAGCTGTTGATGAACGGCGGGATCGTATTTGGAAAAAGAAGAGTGGTGTTAACGGGCGGAACACTTACAATTTGTTTAGGATAAGCTAAGACAACGGCGCCATAAAGAGGAAGGTGGATATTTCGGTTGTGCAACCAGGCGGTCAAAAGCTCAAGATTGCGCTCAAGTTGTACGACTGGACTTTCAAAGGAGCTTATTTGGCCATGTTCTTTCGTAGCAACGAGTTGCGGAGGATTGTCTTTAAATTCTAAACTTCCGCCAATGTTTTTCGTTTCGAGGACCAAGCCGTAATAGGGCGTAAAAAAATAATGGTCTATTTGAAATAGGGTGTCAGAGGCGAGTGATAAACCGTGGATGATGTTGTTTTTAAAAGGAAAGGTGTATTTATCGAAAATTTCTACTACTCTTTTTTCCCCGCCAATCCCTGCTTCAACCGAAGCCCTCTTGCTATCAAAAACAGGCAGCATAGGGTGCTCCGGATCTATCCTGCTTTGTACTGCATTTAAACCATGTAAGGTTAGCGATTCAGAACAATCTTTTAGATTAATATACATTCACCTCCGAAAAATTAGAATCACCTGCATCGTAGCATACTGGCCCTATTCCTACTACCCGATTTGAGAGGAGTTAATATTTTTGTCATATTTAGACAACAGATTGAGATTGACCATAACGGTCAAAAGAAATATACTGTAATTGACTCAAGTGGTCAACGAGAACAAACGAACAAACAAACCACCCACAAAACCCACAATCAAACACAACAACAAACACAACAATCAAACACACCAACAAACACGAAAGGGGCATTAGTATGTTTTCAAAGTTTTTCAACTTAGATAAAGAAAAGCAGAATCGGATTGTCAATGCAGCAATGAAGGAATTTGCACAGAAAGGATACGATCGTGCCTCTACAAATGAAATAGTCAAAGAAGCAGGAATTTCAAAGGGATTATTATTTCATTACTTTCAAAATAAAAAGCAGCTTTACTTATTTCTCTATGACTATTTTATGGAGGTTCTAACAGAGGAAATTTATAAAAAAATTGACCTAAGTGATTCTGATTTTTTTGTCAGAATCCATCGCGTTTCAATGGTGAAAATGGATGTGCTCAAGGAATATCCGGAGCTTTTTAAGTTTATCGAAATAGCTTATATGGAGGAGTCCAGAGAGGTAAAGGCGGAGTTAGATAAGAGGAAGAAAGAATTTACAGACATTAATGTCAACCGCATATATGAAGGAATTGACGTAACAAAATTTAAAGAAGAAATGGATATCACAAAAGCCCTAAAGATTATCACTTGGACCTTTGAAAAATTAGGCGAAGAGGCTATGTACAAGGCAAAACTGTCACCCAATCACGAAATGGACTATGATGCGGTTTTTAAAGAATCAGAAGAATACATCGAGATGTTAAAAACATGCTTTTATAAGTAGAGCTAGTCACAAAAACAGGGAGGTCTCACGAATGAATGTAATCGAGATTAAAAACCTTACTAAGACTTACGGAAAAGCACGCGGGATATCTGATATTAGTTTCAACGTGGAAGAAGGAGAAATCTTTGGATTCATTGGTCCAAATGGTGCTGGTAAGTCAACGACCATCCGGACGCTGCTCTCACTCATCTACCCAACGAGTGGCAGTGCAACGATTTTTGGCAAGGATACGGTTAAATTCGCACCGGAGATTAAGAAGGAAATTGGCTACCTGCCATCTGAAGTCTTTTATTATGACAATATGAAAGTAAAGGACCTGCTAAACTATTCAGCTAGCTTTTATAAAAAGGATTGCAGTAAGAGAATCCTAGAATTAGCAAACGTGATGGATCTCGATCTTAATAAAAAAATTGATGATCTTTCTCTGGGAAATAAAAAGAAGGTCGGTATTGTGCAAGGGTTACTGCATTCACCGAAGCTGATTATTCTTGATGAGCCGACGAGCGGGTTAGACCCGTTAATGCAGCAGAAATTCTTTGAATTGCTTGAGAAGGAGAATAAGAATGGGGCGACCATTCTATTTTCTTCCCATATATTAAGCGAAGTACAGCGCTTATGTAATCGTGTTGCGATTATTAAAGAAGGCAAAATCGTTACGGTTGAGAAAATTAGTACTTTAAAAGAAAATACCTATAAAAAGTTTAAAATTGAAACGAGTTCACCGCTCGATTTTGACTATTTTACGATTAGTGGGGTTAATAAGCTTGAAAGAAAGGATAATATCACAAGCTTCTTATTTAAGGGAAATGTTAATACCGTGATGAAGAAAATCGCTGATATTGAAATTACCAATCTATGGATTGAAGAGCCAGATCTTGAAGAGATCTTTATGCATTACTACGAAAAGGAGGCATAAGCGGCGATGAATATTTTTTTGCATGAAATGAGGGCATATCGGAAGTCAACGATCATTTGGTCAGTAGCGCTAATGCTCATAGTCGTTCTATTTATGTCGATGTTCCCTGCTTTTTCAAAGGATGCAGAGAACTTCACGAAACTACTAGAAGGCTATCCGCAGGCAGTGAGAGATGCTTTTGGAATCAATCTTGAAAATTTCTTTTCGATTCTAGGATATTATACTTATGCATTGACCTTTATCACTCTTTCAGGAGCAATACAGGCAATGAATTTAGGTACTTCAATTGTTAGTAAGGAAGTTCGCGAAAAGACGGCAGATTTTTTGTTAACAAAGCCAGTAACAAGGACGGCAGTTCTAACAAATAAATTATTGGCTGCACTAGTATCGCTTATGATTACGAACATATTCTATATTGCTGCCGCCAGCTTTATGGCCTTTCAAACGAAAACAGAGGACTTTAGCTACAGTATTTTCTTGCTGCTTTCACTTACGATGTTTTTTATCCAGTTGATTTTTCTAGCACTGGGAATCATCATTAGTGTCCTTGTTCCTAAAATTAAATCGGTATTGTCGATTTCCCTTGGTACAGTGTTTGCTTTTTATTTTCTAGGGATGATTAGTTCAACAACTGGTGATGAAGCAAAGCGGTATATTTCACCATTTAGATACTTTGAACCTGCTTATATTATGGAAAACTCCAGCTATGAAGCATCATTTTTGATTGTCGGGCTGGTATTCATAATAATGGCGATTGGCGCAAGTTATTTTGTGTATCGAAACAAGGACATCCACGCGGTTTAGTGCGAAACGGAGGAGTCAGTGATGAATATTTTTATAAAAGAAATGAAGTCCCACCGCAAGTCGCTGATCATTTGGAGCATTGGTATGATCCTTATGGTAACGTCAGGGATGAGTAAATATGCGGGGCTCTCGTCTTCAGGTCAATCAATGAACGATATGATGGCGCAAATGCCAAAAGCGATTCAGGTGGTGCTGGGAGTCGGTACCTTGGATTTATCGAAAGCTAGCGGATATTACGGAATTTTGTTTATCTATTTGTTATTAATGGGAACCATCCATGCAGCCATGTTAGGAGCAACGATTATTGCAAAAGAAGAGCGGGATAAAACGTCGGAGTTCCTATTTGTAAAGCCGATTTCGAGAATTCAGATTATTACGGCGAAATTATTAGCTGCATTTATGAATATCATCATATTAAATCTCGTTGCATTTTTATCATCTATTATCATTGTCGGGAATTATAGCAAAGGTGAAGCCGTAAGCGGGGAAATTGCGATTACAATGGCAGGACTATTTATTCTGCAGCTCGTATTTTTGGTCGTCGGAAGCTCTATTGCCGCGGTTAAGAAGCGACCTAAGACAGCAGCATCGATTACGACTGGAATTCTGTTACTGACCTATATCTTATCCGTTGCCATTGATTTAAATGAAACAATAGAGAGCTTAAAATACCTTACACCTTTTAAGTATTTCGAAGCAAAAAATGTCATGTATGGAGGCGGGTTCGAGCCCATCTTTATCATCATCTCAATACTCATCATCGCTACACTGTCTATTGTAACCTACACAGCTTACCAAAAAAGAGATCTAAACGTCTAAGAACAAGCCATCCAGCTTGTTCTTTTAATTATTGGCTGTGTTAAAGGTGAATGTTGATTATGATTTTTGTGAAATTTGCGAGACTCCTGCAGGAACACGAGCCAGGTGAGACCCCACAGGTCGGCACGACCGAGGAGGCTCACGGGTGAGCCTGCGGAAAGGGAGAAAACTTTCGCAAAAATCAACACGAAACAATAACACAGCCAAATTTTTAATAACGTACTGATAGTGTTAATATGAATAGTGATATTGTAAAAGGAGGAATAATGATGTCTACAGAAAATCAAAACCAAACGTTACCGCCAAAAACATGCTCGATTGAGCGTTTAGTTACGATGAAAGCTGATGTACAGAAAGTCCTAACAGGTGAAAAAACAGCAACGCGCCGAAATGGCAGATATGCCGATCCGGGCGAAATTATGACGCTTGAAGGCCGCGAGTTCGTCGTTGACCGCGTGTATTCACAATCATTAGGTGAACTGACAGACGAAGATGTACGCCGCGAGGGCTACCCTACGGTTGAAGAATATAAGGAAGCAATCCTTTCCTATCATCCAGGAATGCCGTGGTTACCGCAAATGCGTGTCTGGGTCCATGAATTTCGCCCTGTTCAGGAATAAAATAAACCCTAAGCATGTAGCCTTCCTAATAAAAGGCACATGCTTATTTTTTTTTGCTATAATACGGGTATCGAAATAGTCAAAAAATTCCTACATGATGTATGAGGCAGAGGTGAGAGGGTCATGCAATTTTTATCAAAATACATAAAAAAGTATTGGAAGATGTTTAGTTTAGCGGTGTTATTTTTAACCTTTGAAGCCATCAGTGATTTGCTGATGCCGACAATTATGGCAAAGATTATTGATGTAGGTGTTGCTGGCCGTGATATCAGCTATGTGCTGAAAATGGGCGGCGTAATGCTGCTGATTACCCTTTTCGGGGCTCTCGCTGCTTCAAGCAGAAGCATTATGGCCAGCATTGTCTCGCAAAACTTTGGTACGGAGTTAAGATCGGATTTATATAAAAAAATACAAAGTCTGTCATTCAATAATCTCGATCGATTTGAACGGGCCTCTTTAATCACCCGGCTGACAAATGATGTGACACAGGTACAGGTCTTTGCCAATGGCCTGATGAGGATCTTTGTTAAAGCTCCGTTAATTGCGATCGGCGGCTTATTTATGGCCACGAGGCTCGACATTCAGCTTGCGGTCGTCCTTGCGGTTGTGGTACCAGTGGTTGCAGTATTTATTGTCATGAACCTACGGCTTGGATTTCCGCGCTTTGCCCGCGTACAGAAGGCACTGGACCGTGTGAATGGTGTGATGAGGGAATACCTCTCAGGCGTGCGTGTCGTAAAGGCGTTTAACCGCTTTGATGTAGAGATTAATAAGTTTGATCAAACAAATGAGCATTTTATGGAGCAATCCGTTGCTGCCGCGAGATTAATGGCGGTGTTTGGCCCTGCAATTATGCTGACCGTCAACCTTGGGATTGTTGCTGTTCTCTGGATCGGTGGCTTTGGGGTCAATAACGGCACTATACAGGTTGGAAGTATTGTGGCGTTTATCAACTATATGACACAGATTCTTTTTTCTTTAATGATGATTTCAATGGTGTTCACGATGTTTGTGCGGGCAAAAACCTCAAGCGTCAGAATTGGCGAGGTGTTTGCCGAAGAGGACCAGTTGACCTGGAAGGAAGAGAATCATGTGGTTGAATCGCAAAAAGGAAGGATTGACTTTGAAAATGTGACCTTTTTCTATGAGGGTTCGAGTGATGAAGCAATCTTAAAAAATATTAATCTGGGGATTTTACCAGGTGAGACCGTTGGTATTATTGGTTCTACTGGTTCGGGGAAAAGTACGTTGGTGGGGTTGATTCCACGTTTTTATGACACGACCGAGGGAACGATTAAGGTTGATGGAGAAGACATCAGGGGCGTGAATCCAAAAAGGTTAAGAGAAAAGATTGCCATTGTTCCGCAAAAAACAACCCTTTTCACAGGAACAGTAGAGGAAAATATTAAATGGGGCAATGAACAAGCAAGTATGGAAGAGTTAATAGCGGCAGCAGAAATCGCTGGTGCTCATGAATTTATTTCTGATTCTCCTGAAGGCTATTTAACGAGAATTGGCCAAGGGGGCGTCAATTTCTCCGGCGGTCAAAAGCAAAGATTATCAATTGCCCGGGCATTGATTAAAAACCCTGAAATCTTAATCTTGGATGATAGTACAAGTGCAGTGGATGTCGCAACAGAAGCGAAAATAAAAGAAGGATTAAAAAAATATGCCAAAAGCCTGACCTGTTTGCTTATTGCTCAGCGAATTTCGTCTGTGATTGATGCCGATAAAATTGTCGTCATGGACCATGGTGAAATTACTGGTGTGGGCAAGCATGAGGATTTGCTAAAAGGCTGTAAAGTGTATCAAGAAATCTACCAATCTCAGATGGGCAAGGAGGTGCGCTAATGTCAAAGGAAGGTCAAAATCAACCAACTTCCACGCCGCCGCCTATTCCTGGAAGACCAGGAGGCTTCGGAGGTGCTCATAAAAGAGGTCCGGTGGTGAAGCCGAGAAACTTCAAGGAAACGATGAAGAGGCTGTGGCATTACTTTGGAAATGAAAAAAGAATGCTGCTTGTTGTTTTTATTTTTATCGGCATTAGCTCTGCACTCACCTTGCTGGCACCTTTTTTAATTGGTAAGGCAGTGGATGCGATTAATCTAGACTCACAGGGTGTGGATTTTGGACTGCTTCAAGTGATGCTTTTTATTTTAATTACTGCCTTTTTATTAGATGCGGTGTTAAACCTTTTACAAGGATGGCTGATGGCAGGTGTTTCACAGCGTATCGTGAAGCGGCTGCGTGGTGCATTATTTCAAAAGCTTCAAAAGCTGCCTGTCAGCTTTTTCGATTCTCGTACACATGGAGAGCTGATGAGCCGGCTGTCAAATGATATTGATAACGTCAGCAATACGATCTCTCAGTCCACTACGCAGTTGATGTCGGGTGTCATTGTGATTGCGGGTTCATTAGTGATGATGCTTGTTTTGAGCCCGATTTTGACGCTCGCAAGTTTAGTTACGGTTCCTCTCGTCTTCTTCTTAACAAAGACAATTGCTAAAAGGACGAGTGTTCTGTTTAAAGCACAGCAGGTTCAGCTAGGTAAGCTGAACGGACATATTGAAGAAACGATCTCTGGAATTCATGTCGTGAAGGCGTTTAACCATGAAGAAAAGGTGATTTCAGAGTTTGAAGAGGTAAACAAAAAACTTCGTGATGTCGGCCTTAAGGCACAAATATGGTCTGGATTTCTAATGCCGATTATGAACGTTATTAACAATTTAGGGTTTGCTATGGTGGCGGTAATCGGCGGTTTATTAGCGGTTGACAATGTGATTACGGTAGGAGCTATTGCCAGCTTTATCACTTATTCCAGACAGTTTGTTAGGCCGCTGAATGATTTGGCAAATATTTTTAATATGCTTCAAGCAGGTGTAGCCGGGGCGGAACGCGTATTTGAGGTTCTAGATGAGCAGGAGGAACCTGAAGATATCGAGGGGGCAATTGAGCTAGTAAATCCTCGAGGACATGTGGTATTTGAAAATGTCAGCTTTGGTTACCGGAGAGACGTACCGATTTTGAAAAACGTTAGTTTTGAAGCAGAGGTTGGCAGCAGTACAGCGTTAGTGGGGCCAACAGGAGCAGGTAAAACGACAATCGTTAATCTCCTTACCCGATTCTATGACACGACCGGAGGCCGAATCCTGCTTGATGGACGTGATATTAGAGAATACACACGTGATAGTTTAAGAAGAAGCTTTGGCTTTGTTCTTCAGGATACGTATTTGTTTTCCGGGACGATCAGAGAAAATATTATGTATGGGAACCCAGAGGCAACAGAGGAAGAAGTGATGCGGGCAGCCGCAATGGCGAATGCCGACAAGTTTATAAAACGTCTGCCTAAGCAGTATGATACCCTCCTATCAGAAAATGGCGGAAACCTCAGCCAGGGGCAGCGGCAGTTACTGGCGATTGCCAGGGTTATTTTAGCTCATCCTGCTGTTCTCATATTAGATGAGGCCACAAGCAGCATTGACACACGCACGGAGCTTCATATTCAAGAGGCGTTGTTGACCTTAATGAAGGGACGGACCAGTTTCATTATTGCCCATCGTTTAAATACCATCCGTGATGCTGACACGATTATGGTGATTAACCATGGGGAGGTAGTCGAACAGGGAAGTCATGCTGAGTTAATGAAGAGCGAGGGAAAATATAGAGAAATGTTCATCAACCAATTTAAGAATGTCGAAATCGCTGTAGAGTAGTGATTAGATTTTTTAAATAATTTGTTTTGCCAGTCATAAAGTATTGTAGTATTTTATTAATGAATGTGTCTGGTAAATAATAAAAGGTTTTTACGAGAGAGGAGAATGGTTACTCTCTCTTTTTGATGTTTAAAGAAGGTCATGATGTAATTATGTAAAACTGTTGGTTTCGGGAATTATATTACTATTGGGTTTTTACAGGAGGGTTTTGATGAAGAAGAATAAAGAGATTTCCAGCCGGAAGCTACTTGGGGTTGCCGGGATGGGCTGGATGTTTGATGCGATGGATGTGGGGATGCTCTCCTTTATCATTGCTGCTTTAAGGGTAGATTGGGATCTGTCTGCCGCACAAATGGGCTGGATCGGCAGTGTTAATTCGATCGGGATGGCGGTCGGGGCTTTAGTCTTTGGGATTATGGCAGACCGAATTGGCCGGAAAAATGTTTTTATCATCACGCTGTTATTGTTTTCAGTAGGCAGTGGTGTTTCCGCATTTGCGACCTCATTAACGGTTTTTCTGTTATTAAGATTTGTCATTGGGATGGGTCTTGGAGGGGAACTTCCGGTTGCATCGACACTTGTATCTGAAACAGTGTCAGCAGATAAACGCGGAAGAGTGGTCGTCCTGTTAGAGAGCTTTTGGGCAGCAGGCTGGCTGTTATCAGCCATTATTTCTTATTTCATTATCCCGAGGTATGGTTGGGAGGTTGCCTTGTTAATTAGTGCTGCACCTGCCTTTTACGCCTTATATTTGCGTGTTGGTTTACCAGACTCCCCCCGCTACGAGGCCATTAAGCAAAAGGAGAAAATTTCTGCTTTTCAAAGTCTTGCCAAGTTGTGGTCGAGTGAATACCGCCGCCAGACGACGATGCTTTGGATTGTTTGGTTCTGTGTGGTTTTCTCCTATTATGGAATGTTTTTATGGCTGCCGAGTGTGATGGTGATGAAGGGCTTTAGTTTAATCAAAAGCTTTGAGTATGTCTTGATTATGACGTTAGCACAGCTGCCGGGTTACTTTACAGCGGCATGGGCGATTGAGAAGTTCGGGCGGAAGTTTGTATTAGTAGTTTATTTACTTGGAACAGCAGCTAGTGCCTATTTATTTGGGACAGCGGATACGACTGCATTATTAATGACCTCGGGAATCTTGTTATCCTTCTTTAACCTCGGGGCCTGGGGCGGATTGTACACCTACACTCCGGAACAGTATCCGACCGTTATCCGTGCTACTGGATCGGGAATGGCTGCTTCCTTCGGCCGTTTAGGCGGTGTCCTCGGTCCATTGCTGGTTGGATATATGGTAACTCAGAACCTGCCAATAGCTTCAATTTTTACGATCTTTTGCATAGCTATTCTAGTCGGGGCTTTTACCGTACTGTTCTTAGGAAAAGAAACAAAGAGTCAAGAATTAGCATAGTTTTTACAAAAAATAAGACGGGCGGCATTGAACTGCCGCACGTTTTTTTTACAAGGCGCTTGCGCTTTCTTACATTTCTGCCTTTTGATGCTCAGTATCTAGTTTGAATTGCTGGCGAAGCTTTGGCTGCAAGGCATGTTTGAATTTGGTTGCATATTCCTCATAAAGCTGCTCTAAACCAACCAATGCAAGGGAGAAGAAGTTTGCATAGTTCTTTTGTACCTCCCACTTCAATTCGTTCTTGCCGCAGATACTATATTTATTCAGCTCTTCAATTTCTTTTTGAATCTTAGCTAATTCTATTTGCTGTTCAGCTTCCGGAAGAGCAAGGACATGGTCAATTTTTTCGATATAGGCCTGAGATTTAATGATTTTCCCTTTGATTTCATCATAGCCTGCCTGATCGATGAGGCGGTATTTTAATTTAAAGTCGTTCAGCAATTGTGCAGAATCATAAGTTGAATTGACAATATCATCACGCGTCATCTGTTTGGTTTCATAGCTGAGCATATGCTTCCAAGAAGGCTGAGTAATGGCCTTGCGGTGGTCTTCAAGCGTATGACAGAACTTTTTATATCCATGCAGTTCTGGATTTTCAAAGGCTGGGCTTGCCGGGTCAAGGAAAGGTGCAAGCGGTGCAACAAAATAGAAAATCCTTGGGTCTTTATTACAAGCCAGGTGAATTTTTTCGCAGAAATCAATGTTCTCGATGGCACTTTGGTACGTTTGACCTGGTATGCCTGTCATAAAGAATAAATCGATTTTCTTAGCACCATGTCTTAATGCAAAGTTTAGCGTTTCAATCACTTTGGGATTTGTACAATTAAATTTACCGTTGTATCTTCTAATCTTTTCATCATGTGTTTCAAGGGTGATTTCAATGCTATACTTTGGACAGCTGTCATTCATCATTTGGAAGAACTCTTCGCCGGCATATTGGAATAATTCAAATACCATTTCGTTTTTAAGGTTTAGCTTTTTAAGACGGCTGAAAAACTCTTTTACATATTCACGGCCGCCCTGACGCAGGTCATGAAGGATAAAAATCGGTGCGCGGCTAAATCGTGAAATAAACTGAATGTCTTCCACCAGCTTTTCTGGTGATCTTAATGCAAGAGAACTTCTTCCGCAGTTTTGTTCATACGCATCCTTTGAACCGCCGCAAATCAGACAGTTTTGCGAGCAGCCTCTTGCTGTGAGTAAGGCTGTATTAGGGTATTGCAGCCAGCCATTGTAAGGGAGCGGGTCTAGGAAATTTCGATATTTAAACACAGAGCGGACGGTATAACGGTAACCTGGGACATCGATGTCATTTAAATCCTTTGGTACATAGGTAATCGGGTTATAGCCAACCTCTGATCCTTTCTTCCACGTTAAATTTGGAATATCAACATAATGCGTGTTGCCGACTTCTAATTTATTCATGAGCAGCAGCATCAGCTTTTCAGTTGAATCGCCTCTCATAACAAAATCAATAAAGGGATATTGAATTAATTCCTTATGATAGTAAGTAGCGGATAATCCGCCGAAAATCATCGGGGTATTAGGATGAAGCCTTTTAACGATTTTTGCAAGCTCGATACTGCCGTGTGCATGCGGAAGCCAGTGCAGGTCGATTCCAAATGCCCGCGTTTTAATTTTTCTTAGTTTTGCTTCAACATCAAAGTTCTCACTCATCAGCATTCTGTTTGCGATATTGATAATTTTAACGCGAAGTCCGTACCTTTCTAGGTAGTCAGCGATGCTGGTTAAGCCAATCGGGTACATTTCAAAAACCGGTGATGATGGTACAACATCACTAATAGGGCCTGCAAGCAGGGAATTCTTTCTAAAATCGTAAACGCTGGGTGCGTGTAAAAGGACTAAATCATATTTCATTCATAAGCCACCCTTTTCTATATCAGAATAATAATATTTATAGTATTTATTGTGAATAACTTCACATGTGTTTTTACCGAAATAACGATGACAAACTGGAAAATTGGTCAAATTCATTTCAGCTCTAATTGGAAACTTCTAACTATCTTTAGTTTACTATAATTAATGTTTGATAGAGTGACAAACGGGTGACAGTAATGTGGATATTCCGTGTAAATGCAGGTAGTTTGCAGAAGGGTTTTTCTAAGTAAGGCCCCCCTGGAAGGTTCATGAGGACCGAAAACAGGCTACCTCAGCAATTACGGTCCTCATGGAAGGTTCATGAAGCCCGAAAACAGGATTCCTAGCAATTAAAAGAATGTTTGTTAAAATAGAAACAAAAAAGGATGTTAAAAAATGGCACAGGTTAAAACAAATGCGCTACGAATTCTAGATGCAAAAAAGATCGCCCATGAGGTCATCACTTATGACCATAAGGATGGGAAAACAGATGGTATTTCCGTTGCAGGAAAAATTGGCAAGGATCCAAAGGAGGTCTATAAAACCCTTGTTGCGCAAGGGGCAAGCAAAGGTATATATGTGTTCGTTATTCCGGTAGAGGCTGAGCTGGATTTGAAAAGAGCGGCAAAAGCGGCAGGAGAAAAGAACGTCGAGATGATTTCGGTGAAGGATATTCAAAAATGGACGGGCTATATTCGCGGTGGCTGCTCTCCGATTGGAATGAAAAAGGAGTATAAGACGTTTATAGATGAAAGCTGCTTGGATATCAATGAAATGGTCGTGAGTGCAGGAAAAATAGGCGTACAAATGGTGTTGAAACCGGAGGACTTAATCTCCCTTTCCAAGGCGGAAACGGTCGTTATCTGCAAAAAATAACGAACTGCTGACTAGGCATTCACCTATAAAAGGCTGCTGCATATGATAGTGTGTAAAGAAATCTACCCATTTCAACAGTAATTAGCCAATAAAGGAGTGTTTGTCCAGTGGCAGGGAAAATAAAAAATTATTATGCTGGCGGCAATACAGCACGAGGTTTTCATAGCCTTTATGAATCGAATCTTCAAGGACTGGATCGTTTGTTTATTTTGAAGGGTGGACCGGGGACGGGAAAATCCTCGTTAATGAAAAAGGTCGGGGAAGAGTGGGTTAAAAAGGGCTATGATATTGAGTTTTTACACTGCTCATCAGATAATGAGTCGGTTGATGGGGTACTGATTCCCGCGCTAAAGGTGGGAATTGTTGATGGAACAGCGCCGCATGTCATTGAACCGAAAGCACCCGGAGCTGTGGAAGAGTATATTAACCTTGGGGAGGCGTGGGATGCCCGTAAGCTCTCAGCCCATAAAAAGGAGATTTATCGTTTAACAAATGCAATCAGCCATTCGTTTAAGCAAGCCTATTCCACCTTCAAAACAGCCTTGGATGTTCACGATGATTGGGAGAAAATCTACATTGATAACATGGATTTTGAAAAGGCTGACCAGCTGACGAAAAAGCTGATGGAGTCGTTCTTTGGAAAGATTAAATTAAATAAAGTGTCTGACGTCCGCCATCGTTTCCTAGGGGCTGCAACCCCAAAAGGTGCGGTCGATTTTGTCCCGAATTTGACGGAGGGTGTGGCAAAGCGCTATTTTATTAAGGGCCGCCCAGGATCCGGTAAATCCACCATGTTGAAAAAACTGGCTGCAGCTGCTGAAGCACGAGGAATCGATAGTGAAGTTTACCATTGCGGGTTTGACCCGAATAGTTTAGATATGGTTATTTTTAGAGAGCTCGGTATTGCGATTTTTGACAGTACAGCCCCGCATGAGTACTTCCCAAGCCGTGCTGGTGATGAAATCATTGATATGTATGAGCTGATCATCGCCCCAGGAACGGATGAGATTTATGCTGATCAAATTGCCCCGATTGCAGAGAGTTATAAGAAAAATATGAAGAAGGCGATTTCCTTTTTAGCAAAGGCAAAAGAGCTTCATGATGAGCTAGAAGCGATTTATGTTTCTGCGATGGACTTTTCAGTTGTTGAAAATATCCAGCAAAAAATAGCGGAAGAAATTAGGAGTTTAGGGGCAGTTAATAGTGGACAATAACAGGGAAGCAGGCTTTTCTAAATGAAAGCCTGCTTCTTTTTTTATTGATGTGGATTCGTTTTGCTCTGTTGGCTTTTTTGATTGCGTTTATTGCCTTTGCTATTATCGCCGCTGACAAATTCAGTAGAAAATTCCGCTTCGGCATGTCCTGCTGTGGGAGAATTTTGATTGTTACTGCCTTTATTATATTTCTTCGTCATGGATAAAAAGCTCCTTTCGTCCAAGCTAATCATAGTTTGGCATCCCTTAATTCGTTTATACATCTTTGATATCAAATACGATAAGGAGTAAACTGGAAGTATAAGGTAAATATAAGTAAGGGTGATTTTAGGTGGAGAAGATTAAACCGTTAATTACATTGTTTGAAGCGTACCGAAATGCAGAAAATGCAGAACCGATGGAAAGGTATATGAGAAATTTGTTTCCCTTTTTGGGAATTAAGACACCAGAAAGAAGAGCGCTTGTCCGAAAGTTTTTCAACGAGACAGGTATGTTAAAAGAACCCTTTAACAAAGAACTGGTTTTAGAGCTTTGGGAAAAAAATGAACGAGAATACCAATATACTGCGTTAGATTATATCGAAAAGTCATTGAAGAAATTAACAAAAGACGATCTGCCGTTCTTTGAAAAGTTAATTACGACTAAATCTTGGTGGGATACGGTGGATATGATCGCTCCAAAGGCAGTTGGTGAAATCGCCAGCAGGTCACCAGAGGTAATAGAGGAAACGATTGATGGCTGGGCGGTCGATGAGGACTTTTGGCTGAGAAGAGCCAGCATTCTTTTTCAATTAAAATATAAACAACGCACGAATGAAAAGCTGTTATATACGTACATATTACAAAATGCAGCTAGTAAGGAATTTTTTATCCAAAAGGCAATTGGCTGGGCACTTAGAGAGTATTCAAAGACAAATCCGCAGTCAGTTAAGCAGTTTATTTCCGGAAATCAGTTAGCTCCGCTCAGTGTCAGAGAAGGAAGCAAGTATATATCATAAGCAAAATGGCAAAAGAATTGAAACGAGCATGTTAGAATGTCAGTAAGAAATACATAGAAAAAGGGTGATCAGCATGATTAAATGTATCGCAACAGATATGGATGGGACATTATTAAATTCTCAGCAAAAAATTAGCGAAGAAAATAAACAGGCGATTTTAAAAGCGCAGGCACAGGGAATTGAAGTGGTCGTAGCAACAGGCCGTTCTTATCAGGAAGCTCAATTTGTTCTTAAAGAAGCTGAATTACATTGCCCGGTGATTGGGGTAAATGGCGCAGAGATACGCTCAAAAGAAGGTGAAGTGATTTCAACTACTCCGATCGATAAGCCATCAGCTAGGATGGCTGCTGAAAAGCTTATGGAAAAAGACATTTATTTCGAGGTGTACACGGACAAAGGGACATTTACAACCGATTTTGAAAGGGCAGTTTCCACGCTTGTTGATATTATTGTCAGCGCCAACCCTGAGGTCGATCGAGAGAAAATTATCGCTGCTGCAGAAGTAAGAGTAAGTGAAGGTTTAGTCTATGAGATCGAAGACTATGAGCTGCTATTTACTAACCCAGACCATCAAATTTACAAACTACTGGCTTTTTCCGAGGATTCAGATAGACGGCATGCAGCCGCTCGCTCTTTAGAAGAACTAGCCGACTTGGCCATTTCCAGTTCAGGTTTTGATAATATTGAAATTACACATAAGCAGGCACAAAAGGGAATTGCTCTTGAGCAGTTTGTAAAATCAAGAGGAATTGATTTATCTGAGACAATGGCAATTGGTGATAATTATAATGATGTCTCGATGCTTGAGCGGGCGGGCCGTGCTGTTGCCATGGGTAATGCTGGCTTTGAAATAAAATCATTATGTGACGTCATCACTGATACAAATGATGAGAACGGCGTGGGTAAAGCAATTCTAGAAGTGCTGTAGATTGGAAGAAAGGAAGAGAAGGATGAACAAAGTCAGTTCCATATTAATTTCGATCATTCTATTTCTCACCGGCTGCTCTTTAGTTGAAAAAGAAACGCAGCAGGAGGATGAAGCAATCGTTATTCAGCCAGAAATAGAAATTGTCGCTGAAAATTTACAGGTCCCTTGGTCAATTGAAAAAGTGAACCAGGTTTTCTATTTAACTGAACGAACCGGCAGTATCGTAAAGGTCGAAAATGGTAAAATGGAGCGTCAGCAGGTCAAGTTAGAAAAACCTTTGGCACAGGTAGCTGAAGCAGGATTGCTAGGCTTTGTTCTAA
Source organism: Bacillus sp. MRMR6 (assembly GCF_001940785.1). Classification (GTDB taxonomy): domain Bacteria; phylum Bacillota; class Bacilli; order Bacillales; family Cytobacillaceae; genus Neobacillus. The sequence continues at coordinate 208,584 of NZ_MSLS01000003.1, read as the reverse complement.
ACCCTGATTTTCAAGAAAATCAAATGGCCTTTGCCTATTACACGTATTCGGATAATGAGCAGGACCAGTTTAATCGAGTGATTACGCTTAGGTTTGAAAGCAATAGGTGGGTGGAGAATGACATCCTCTTAGACAAGATCCCCAGTGCTGCGTATCATCATGGAGGAAGACTGAAGATTGGTCCTGATCAAAAACTCTATATTACCACTGGTGATGCAACGGTTCCGGAAAGGGCTCAAGATATCCATTCATTAAATGGTAAAATCCTTAGAATGAACTTCGACGGGACCATCCCCGATGATAATCCCTTTAAGAATTCCTATGTATATAGCTATGGACACCGTAACCCCCAAGGCTTAGTTTGGATGGATAAAACGCTTTTCTCAAGTGAGCATGGCCAGTCGGCACATGATGAAATTAACGAGATTAAACCAGGGGCAAATTACGGCTGGCCAGTCATTTCTGGTTCAGAAACGAAAGCTAGAATGGAGGCACCGCTTTTTCATTCTGGTGATGAAACGTGGGCACCTTCGGGTATGGCTGTCCTTAATGGGAAATTATACGTTGCTGCCTTGAGAGGAAACGCTGTTAGGGAGTATGACTTGGAGCAGAACACAACAAAGGCAGTGATTACTGGTTTAGGACGAATCCGTGACGTATTTGTCGACGGCGACTATTTATATTTTGTCAGCAACAACACAGACGGCAGGGGCAATCCTGACGAAAATGATGATAAATTGTACCGCGTCTATGCTAGTAATTTAAAATAGAAAAGCATGCTGCCAAAAGTGACAGCATGCTTTTTAGCTTTTTAATGCCAGGCCATGCAGGATGAATTGAATCGTCCGCTCTGTTTCCTGTTCATCGTCCCATTGATGCTCTGGCAAAAACAAATAACGGGCAAATAAGAAACCAAAAATGGTCGTTAATGCGAGTCTTGCGGCACTGGCTGAGGGCATTTCAATGATTTGCCCTTGGTTTTGGTATTGCTCGATAATCATCGTGAATCGTTCAAATGTCTTTTTTGCTACATGATCAAGAAATTGCTCCTTCAATTCAGGCTGGAAAGGGATTTCCTGAAGCATAATCTTTACGATTGGCAGGTTTCTTTTTAAAAAATCCCTTCGATTTTCCGTCACCGCTCTCAAAAAATCCTCTGCCTGCTCGAAAGGGGTGTTTAGTACTTTGTTTATGTCATGAATAATAAACGGAGCAAGGAGCTTTGCCATCATCGGGGATACGATTGACATTAAGAGCGCTTTTTTCGTTTTATAGTGGCGAAAAATGGTTCCTTCCGCGACGCCTGCTTTTTTCGCGATCTCACTTGTCGAGGTTGCGGCATATCCCTTTTCCGAAAACATTTCAATGGCAGCCATTAGAATTTTCTTTTGCTTATCCGTGAATTCATCCTCTTCATCAAAAAGCTGCTTGAGTAATTCTTCTTCCTTCATTATTACTGCTCCTTAAATTTTTCGGTATTTCTTTAAAGCTACTATATTTAATACGATAAACACAAGGGCAAAGCCCCATAATACGAGTAGTTCATTGAGGATATCGCTGAATCCAAGTCCCTTATACATAACGTCTACTAAAGCACCGCCGCCATAGTACATCGGCATCATTCGGGCAATCACCTGAAGCCATTCCGCCATTCCCTCCACCGGAAAAATCCCTGCGAAAAAGACCTGAGGAATAATGGCAATAGGGATGAACTGCATCATCTGGAACTCCGAGTTGGCGAAGGCGGATAATAAAATTCCAAGTGATAAAGCCACAAGAGCTAGTGTTAAGTTAATGACAATCACATTCCATAACGAGCCTATTAACATAATATCTAGGACCTTTACTGCATAGAAGACGACAATAATCGTTTGGATAATCGCAAAGAACCCGTACCCCATTAAATAGCCAAATACAAGATCTCGTCTTTGAATCGGCGTTGCCATAAGACGGTCGAGTGTACCGGTAGTTCGTTCCCTTAATAGGGCAATTCCTGAAATCAGAAAGACAAAGAAGAAGACAAAAAATCCAACTAAAATGGGGCTTAACTGATCAAAGAACACCGTGTCACTGCCACCATAAATATAAACTGTATCGATTTTGGGAGCTTGCATTGGCTCGATTTCTAATCCAGGAAGCTTCGTTTGCATGGACTTAATGAACTCCGTTAAATTCTCGGCTTGCTGTTGTGAGAGTGCCTGTTGAATTTTCATTTGCAATGCTTTTGTGGTCGAAGGGTTTGCATTTGTCAGTGTTAGTTCGAATTCTTCACCATTTATTTGCAGAAACCCATCTAACTCATCATTTAGCAGTATGCCTTCTAGGTTTGTGACCTGCTGATATTCTGTTATTTCGATTTCTTTGTCCGCTAATTGTTCGAGAAGGCTGTCATCTGCGGCATGAACGCCTAGTTTAGGAATGACGGTATTCGCAGCAAGTAAGTAATGAAGAAGAGTAAGGATGATTAACGGAGCGACCATCATTAATGCAAGTGCCCGTTTATCACGGAGCATTTGATGGAAGATTCGCTTGACTAAAGCTAGTACTCTCATTTGCGTTCACCTCCGGCCTGTAAAAACACCTCTTCTAAACTGGTAATCCCGTATTGATTTTTTAATTCTGCTGGAGTGCCGCTAATGAGGATGCTGCCGTCTCTAACCATCGCCAGCTGGTCACATTTTTCCGCTTCCTCCATCACATGGGTTGTAACCAATATCGTTTTTCCGGCAGCTCGTAAGCGGTAAAGCTCCTTCCAGATTGATAGCCGTAGTTCTGGGTCAATTCCTACAGTAGGCTCGTCGAGGATAAGAATTTCTGGATCCTGTATGAGGGCAACTGCAAGGGATAAACGGCGCTTCATCCCGCCAGAATAGGCCTGCACCCGCTTTTTGAGGTCGGCGGTAAGGTTGACAAGGTCAGCCGCATAGTGGATTCGTGTTTGCCGTTCTGCTTTTTTTAATGAAAAAAGCGAGGCAAAAAAGGCAAGATTTTCTTCACCGGTTAAATCATTGTAAAGGGCATCCGCTTGTGCCATATAGCCGATTCTTTGTAAGAGTTTGAGGTTCGGGACAGCTGTATTTAAAACTTTTACCTCTCCCTCCGAGGGGTGGTCCATCCCGACAATGATTTTTACTAATGTTGTTTTTCCTGCTCCGGACGGGCCGATTAAACCATAAATCTGTCCTTGTTCTACTGTGAAATGGATGTCTTTCAACACATCCGTTTTACCAAAGCGTTTATTAACATGACTGATCTTAATTGAAGCGGTCATAGAACTACCTCCATATGTGAGTGATTACTCACTTTTATTATAAATGATGGATTTCTTTGGTCAACAGAAAGTTTTGGACAATTTTCGAGTGGTTTTTTGAGGCATTTATGATTCAGATATCGGTTTGGACATTTATTTGGTGGTTTTGGTCATTTATTTGATGGTTTTGGACAAATTTTAAAGCCTTTTGGACTTTTAACCATTTTCTATAAAAAAGCATACCAGATAATGGGCCAGCTTCATTTCATAAAATGACAATGTGTTTTGGGTAACTGAAAAATGGTCAAGCAGAGGTTCTGCCTGACCATTTTTTTATTTGTTGAATTTGTAGGTCCAGAAGCGTTCGTTGTTGATCCAGGCCATCATTTGCGGGTCCAGGTTTTTTATTTTTTCGGTAACGTCACCAAACATTTGCTCAGTTTGTGAACGGTGTGCTTGGATTGCGGCAAGTTTTTTATCAGCAACAGGTGTAATGTTGTGAATAATGTCCGCCTCACCGAGCTCCTGCACGCAGTTGTTTGAAAAAGCTACACAGTGCAGCTTAGGCCTTGCGGCGGCGGGAAGCTTTTCTACTGCGCGGACCACAGCCGCGCCGGTCGCCTCGTGATCAGGATGGACGGAATAACCAGGATAAAAGGTAATGACAAGTGATGGATTTAGTTCTGTAATTAACGAACTCATCACATTGGATAATTCTTCATCATCTTCAAATTCAACGGTTTTATCCCGGTAGCCGAGCATGCGCAGGTCTTGAATTCCTAAGACACTGGCGGCTTCCAGTAATTCTTCTTTTCTAATTTTCGGGAGATTTTCTCTGTTTGTAAATGGGGGATTCCCCATGTTTCGTCCCATTTCACCGAGTGTTAAACAGGCATAAGTGACAGGGGTTCCATTTTTTACATGAGTGGCAATGGTCCCTGATACCCCGAAAGCTTCGTCATCCGGATGAGGGAAGACAACCAAAACATGACGTTCTTTTTCCATTTTCATTCTCCTTTCGGGTTTTTGCTTTCTTATTGTCCAGCTTCGCCTAGGGGCTTCCGCTTTTCTTATTCAAACGGCGTTCTGCTAAGCTGCAGTGCTACCGCCAGTTTACCTTTATTATCGTGGCCTGCCATTAATAAACGGTCCTGGTCATCCACTTCAAAATGGGTAAGTCCCTCAGCGTAAATCCAGCCTAGGTTGATTTTTAAACCAACTCGATAAGGATCTGTTCCAGTGACTTTTCCATGTTCATAGCGGACTAATGCATTACGAATGTGTGCACCTGCTGAAAAGAAGGTCTGGTCATGATGGGACGCATAGGCACCATTTGTTGTTTCGAGGTGGATATAGACATCCTGTTTGGCAAAACGGTCAATTTCTTTTTGGACGCTGTCTGTCCCTTTAATTGGCTCCAAAATTCTCCCTCCTTTCCGATAGTAGGGTTGTAAGTCTAGTGTAATTAATAATGTAACTATCATACTAAAATCAGTTGGAAAAAGCGAAAGCTCTGCCTTATTAGCTAAAAAATAGAGCCGAATGTTAAATTCGGCTCTACGGTTTGTTATTCGCAGTCGTCGCAGTATTCTGTTTTGCTTGTTGGGTTGCGGTAGGCGCCGTGCCAGGTTGGTCCTACGTATTCGTTCAGGCGGAAGCCTTCTTGAATAGCTGCCGTAATAAACTCCTTCGCTACGTCTACTGCTTCATATACAGAACTTCCTTTTGCAAGCTCTGCGGTGATCGCAGATGAGAAGGTACAGCCTGCACCGTGAGTATAGGTCGTATCTACTTTTTCTGTTTCGTAAATCCTGAATTCCTTGCCGTCATAAAGCAGGTCAATGGATTTTTCCTCTGATAGCAGCTTGCTGCCGCCTTTGATGACAACATATTTTGCACCTAGATCATGTATCTTTACGGCTGCTTCCTTCATGTCTTCTAATGTTTTAACTGGTCCAGTTTGAGCTAATTGTCCTGCTTCAAATAAATTTGGGGTCACTACCAATGCTCGGGGCAGTAATAGCTCGCGCATTGCATCGGCCGTATCTGGATTTAATACCTCATCCTCACCCTTACAAATCATAACCGGGTCAATGACTACTTTTTCTAACTTGTTTTCATCAATTACCCTTGCTGTTAATTCAATAATTTCCACCGTGCTAAGCATGCCGGTTTTCATCGCGTCAATCCCAACCGAAAGAATCGTCTCGATCTGGGTTGCAAGTGTATCAACAGAAATAGGGAAAACGTTATGGTGCCAATGGTTTTTTGGATCCATCGTTACGATCGTCGTTAATGCTGTCATTCCATATACTGAAAGCTCCTGGAAAGTCTTCAAATCAGCCTGAATCCCTGCACCGCCGCTCGTATCCGAACCAGCAATCGTCATAACCTTTCTAATCGTCATATATGTACTCCTCCTTGAAGAAATTAATAGAAAAAATCACTATTACTATTATAAATCAATCGACAAAATATAGTAGTTCATAGAAAAAGAACAATCGTTTTCTTTTTGTCAGAAAAATGACATTTAACAGTTACAACACTATATAAGTGCTTATTTGTGATAATTCTTACTTCCATGAAACGGCACACATCGTACGATGGTACTAAAGACGCAGAGAAATTGACTTATGTACTATTCTAGTGAAATCGCTTACAAAAAAACCAGAATCTATTATTAACACAGTGATTAACAACACAGTTCACAAAAAATCCACAATAATGACACAAAAAAAACTAGAGATATTCAATCCCACGTCACCAATAGATTTTGCAAAGAGAATAACATAGATATTGATTAAACATTAGTGTAATCATGTTTTAAAATGTGACAAATATCGCTGTGAGCAATCGTGCTCAGTTAATACAATGAAACACGAATTGTATTTTCCTAAAAAGGGGGAGAAACAATGTATCGCAAAGGCTGTCCTGATGAGTATCCGATTACCCTTGTTGTAAATGGATATGAAGTGGCTGTATTTCAATTAACCAAAGCAGATCTAGAAGATTGGGCCTATGGTTATATGTATTCCGAAGGGTTTATTCAGGAAGCGTCTGAAATTGACAACGTTACCATTAACGAAGAAATGGGAAGCATCCATGTTACCCTTCAAAACGGTTTTAATGAAGAGGAGATGTTCTCGAAGAAAAAGCATTACACCGCAGGCTGTGGCCGAGGAGTTACTTTTTTCTCGATGACGGATGTCAAAAGCTTTGAAAAAGTGTATTCGGGGCAAAGTCATAATCTCAGCTATCTGTTGAAGAAACGAAGTGAATTTGCACAAAATTCACCTTGGTACCTTGAAACCGGCGGAATGCATGGGGCCTGCATCGTTGATGAATCAGGTACTATCACCGTCCGCGAGGATATTGGACGACACAATGCCGTCGATAAGATTATTGGGTATGCACTCCGAAACGGTTTACAACCCGAAAGGTTAATTTTATTAACAACCGGAAGGGTTTCATATGAAATGCTCTCCAAAGCAGCAAAGTTTGGCTTTCCTGTAATTGGTTCAAGGACTGCAGCTACTAAGCAGGCAGTTCAGCTGGCCAAATATTTGAATATAGAAGTAATTGGTTATTTAAGAGGGAAAATGGCTAATATTTACACTTCAACAGGAAGAGTGCAGAACGATTTACTAGAGGCTGTAGAGATGCATTGAAAGGGGGAATAGAAAAAGTAAGCATTAGATAGAAAATGGGATGTTCTATTCATTACTGGGAAGGAGATAGAAAAATGGTTGAAATTAACTTAAACCGCAGGCAGTTTTTAAAATTGTCTGGTGCTACAGCGGTAACACTAGCTGTTGTGGAATTAGGCTTTAATGAAAATAAAGCTTATGCAAGCACCAAGGAATTTAAGATTGCCAAATCAACTGTAACACCAACCATTTGCTGCTTTTGCGGCGTTGGCTGTGGAATTCTAATTCATACTGTAGGCAATGATGTGGTTTATACGGAAGGGGATCCGGATAATCCAATCAACGAAGGTACACTTTGTAGTAAAGGTACAACCATCAGACAGTTATACACTTCTGAAAAACGTTTGACTAAACCGCTTTATCGTGCACCAGGCAGTGATAAATGGGAAGAAAAAGAATGGGAATGGATGTATGAAACCATTGCCAAACGTACGAAAGAAACTCGTGATAAAACATTTGTTGTTTCAGAAGATGGGATGACAGTAAATAAGACCGAGGCAATCGCAAGCCTTGGCGGAGCAGCTCTTGATAATGAAGAGACCTACCTGCTTTCTAAAATGATGAGAGGGCTTGGTGTCACTTACTTAGAGCACCAGGCACGAATATGACATAGCTCAACGGTTGCCGGTCTGGCACCTTCATTAGGTCGTGGAGCAATGACTAATAGTTGGAATGACGTGCAGTATACTGATTGTGCGTTGATTATGGGTGCAAACCCTGCGGAAAACCATCCAATCAGCTTTAGATGGTTAACAAAAGCGAAAGAGAATGGCGGAAAAATTATCAGTGTTGACCCTCGTTATACAAGAACATCGTCAATGTCTGATATTTATGCACCATTACGCTCTGGGACAGATATTCCGTTTATCGGTGGTATGATCAAATATGCACTTGATAATAATCTATACCACAAAGAGTATGTTGCTAATTATACAAATGCAAGTGCTATTGTGAAAGACAGCTATAAGTTTGAAGATGGCTTATTCTCAGGCTATGACGCTGATAAGCGTGCTTATGATAAGACAACGTGGGCATTTGAAAGAGATGACGAAGGAAAACTAGTAAAAGATTTCAGCTTAGAAAATCCAAGATCCGTTTTCCAATTAATGAAAAAGCACTATTCCCGTTATGATGTTGATACAGTCGTAAGTGTAACAGGAACTCCAAAAGAGGACTTGTTGAAGGTATATGAAGCGTTCTGTGCAACCGGTCAAGTAGGTAAAGCGGGAACCGTCATGTATGCAATGGGAACAACACAGCATACAGTTGGTACACAAAACGTGCGTGCGTTTGCGGTTATTCAGCTTCTATTAGGTAACATCGGTTTACCAGGCGGCGGACTTAACGCAATGCGCGGTGAATCAAACGTTCAAGGTTCAACAGATTTCGGATTATTATATGGAAACTTAACAGGTTATCTTGGTGCTCCTACATCAAAAGATCCTTTGAATGCTACACTAGCGGGGCACTTAAAAAAGGAAACGCCTAAAACAGGTTATTGGAGCAATAAACCGAAGTTTATCGTCAGCTTATTGAAAGCTTGGTATGGACAAAACGCAACAGCAGAAAATGAATTCTGCTATCAATACCTGCCAAAAGGCAATAAAAACTATTCACATATCAATCTATTTAAAGCCATGTACGATGGTACACTCGAAGGTACATTCCTATTTGGAACAAACCCAGTAGTCGGCGGGCCAAATTCAGGGAAAGAAAAAGAAGCACTTTCAAATTTAAAATGGTTAGTGGCTGTTGACCTTTGGGAAACAGAAACCTCAGCTTTCTGGCAAAAAGAAGCCGGAAGTGACCCATCTAAGATTAATACAGAAGTATTTTTACTCCCAGCAGCTTCTTCTTATGAGAAAGAAGGAAGTGTTTCAAACAGCTCTCGCTGGATGCAATACCGCTGGCAGGCAATTGCGCCTAAGGGAGATTCAAGGGCAGATCTTGAGATTATCCATGAGTTAATGACGAAAATAAAAGGTCTTTATAAAAACGAAGCTGGCACATCAGCAGCACCGATTAATGCACTTTCTTGGAATTACGGAGAAGGACATCATCCGGATATTGACCTTGTATGTAAAGAAATCAACGGTTATGACGTGAATACAGGTAAATTGATTGCCGGCTTTGGTAACTTGAAAGATGACGGATCAACCTGTAGTGGCAACTGGATCTACTGCGGATTCTATCCAGAAGAAGGTAAGAACCGTTCAAAAAATCGTGACAAAAAAGACACTGGTATGAGCTTATTTCTAAACTGGTCTTATGCGTGGCCAATGAACCGTCGCGTTCTTTACAACCGTGCTTCATGTGATCCAAGCGGTGTACCATATAACAAGGAAAAAGCAATTGTATGGTATGATGCGGCACAAGGTAAATGGACAGGACTTGACATTCCAGACTTTGTGGCAGCAAGAAAACCAGGAGATGCAGGTTTTGAAGATCCATTCATTATGATGAATGACGGTTTGGGCGGACTATTTACACCAACATTAAATGATGGCCCGTTCCCAGAACACTATGAGCCATTTGAAAGCCCGATTAAGAACCCATTCTCCAGCCAAGAAATTAACCCGGCTATTCAACTTTTTGATGGCAAATTCAATGAGCGCGGCTTCAAGGCAGACTTCCCGATTGTAGCTACTACCTACCGGGTAAGTGAGCACTGGCAGTCCGGAACGATGACACGGAACCAAGAATGGCTATCAGAACTTGTACCGCATATGTATATTGAAATCAGCGAAGAGCTGGCAAAAGAAAAAGGGATTAAGAACAAAGATGAAGTGATGGTCAGCTCTGCTCGCGGCGAGGTAAAAGCATACGCGATGGTGACAAAACGCTTTAAGCCTTATAAGATTGAAGGCAAAGTTGTTCATCAAATCGGAATGCCATGGCATTTTGGTTATAAAGGAATCGCAACTGGGGATACAGCAAATCGCCTGACGCCTCATATCGGGGATGCAAATACAACAATTCCTGAATATAAGGCATTCCTCTGTAACGTAAGGAGGGCTGACTAATGGCTACTGAATATGTAAAATTTGTTGACGTAACCAAGTGTGATGGCTGCCGTGCCTGTATGGTAGCTTGTAAAAACTGGAATGATCTTCCGGCAGAGCCGCAGGATTTCCTTGGCAGTGCCCAATCACATGCAAAAACAACTGCTGATACTTGGAATGTATTGCAATACATCGAGCATGAAAATTCAAACGGTAACCTTGATTACCTATTCCGTCACTCTGCCTGCTTCCATTGTGCTGATGCAGCTTGTGAGAAGGTTTGCCCTGAAAATGCCATTAGTTACACAGAATTTGGTACAGTTGTCATTGACCATGAGAAATGTGTCGGCTGTGGCTATTGTGTAAATAACTGTCCGTTTGAAGTTATTTCCCTCAAGGAATATATTGATAAAAATGGCGGTACGTACAAAAAAGCAAACAAATGTACAATGTGTACAGATCGACTTGAAGAGGGCTTACAGCCTGCTTGCGTTACCACTTGTCATACAGGTGCAATGGAGTTTGGCGATAAAGCAGCGATGATTAAAAAGGCTGAAGAGCGTGTAAGTCAAATCAAAGACCGTTATCCAAATGCGCAGATTTATAATCCGCAAGGTGTTGGCGGAACTCATACTGTTTACGTTCTTGCAGAAAAGCCATCAGTATACGGATTGCCTGAAAATCCTAAAGTTCCTACATCTGCGGTTCTTTGGAAGGATTATGCACAGCCGCTTGGTAAAATGATGATTGGTGCAACAACAATGGCTGTTGTTGGAGCCTTCATCACAAACACAATCATTAGTAAGACGAAAAAAGGTAACGAAGACGGAGGTGACCACCATGAGTAAGCCTCAAAAGTCCACAGTGAAGGTAAGACGTTTTTCTAAGGCCTTTGTTTGGGCACATGCGATTAACGCAATTTCATTCTTTGCTTTGTATATTACAGCACTGCCTATGTATACTGAGTTCTTTAACTGGCTTTATCCTGTTCTAGGCGGTCCTGAAGGCGCACGTCTACTGCACAGAATATTCGCGGTAATCTTTATCCTGCCAACGTTTATCTGGGTAATCTTTGATTATAAAGGCTTCAAGCTATGGTTGAAGGAGCTTGTCACTTGGAAGAAGCGTGACATTCAGTTCTTTACTGAATTCGTTAAAGAGCTTTTCGGTTTCAATTTCAAGCATGTAAAACAAACATTCTTCAATGCAGGTGAGAAGATTAACTCGATAATTCAAATCATTACAGCAATCATGATTATTGGTTCAGGCTTCCCAATGTGGTTCCCGCAAGTTTTCCCGAGAGCTGTAGTACAATGGGGATACTTCTTCCATAACGTAGGCTTTGGACTAGCAATTGCCGTTATCGTTGGACATATCTATCTGAGCGTTGTTCATAAGAACTCTCGTCCAGGGTACTCTGGAGTGGTTACAGGTGAAGTTCCAGCATGGTGGGCAAAAGAACACTACACAGAATGGTACGAAGAAGAAGTCAAAAAAGGCAACTTCCCTAACCTAGACGACCCAAGCAAAAAGAAGAAAAAAGGCGCGTAATACGAAAAGCGGAAGCCCCTAGGCGCTGGAGCTGGACATAATAATTGCCGAGAAATATATAACCAGAGTGGCTGTCTGTAACAGGACAGCCATTCTATTAACTTTAAAAAATGAGGTGCAACGATGAAAAAGTCCGTTGTTACAAAAGAATACCAAAATTTGCATAAAGATATCTTAACCCTCCAGGAACAATGGAAAAAGAGTATTAACCCAGAATCGATTATTCCTAATCTAGACAAAGCGGCGCTTGTCTCAGGAGTGCCGGCTGCGGCATTAACGGCTATTCATTTTGATATTCCACTATTCTTACAGTGGATAGATGAAATAAACGAACTGTTAATCAACCATAATTCCGAGCTCGAAACAAAGCTTACTAGCATTAGCGGACGACTAGATGAAGAAACAGCCATTCGCTGGATTGAAGAGGCTTTTTCTTTTAATAGTGTGTATTTCATCAGTTTTGCAGCTGATAATGGCCTAGAAGAATGGATTCCACAATTCCTAGCCGAAACAGCACTTAGACCCTATTTGCAGCTAACAGCCGAAATCGTTCAGCACGAAATCCATCATGCTGTACATGGAGCAGGCTGCCCAGTATGCGGCGAACCCGCTCGCCTGGCTGTCCTTGTTGAAGAAGGTAAAAAAGAGATGCAATGTCCCCGCTGTAACGCTCATTGGCCTGCTAAGCGCGTAGAGTGTGCCCTATGCGGAAATGCTGACCATAAGACCATTCAGTTCTTGACCATTGAAGGTGACTCTGCCTCCCAAATTCAGGTTTGCGACGAATGTAAAGGATATATTAAAGTAATAGATACAAGGCAATACCTGCAAAAGCCAACTGCGGCCATGCTAGATTTAAATACTATTCACCTTGACTTTATTGCGCAAGAACATGGTTATCAAACAGTAGGCGAAGCGAAACTTAAAAATTAAGAAGGTGCTTTTTTCATGAAAGCTGCGGCCATTATTCTATCAGGTGGAAAGTCGAGCAGGATGGGAACAAACAAGGCTCTATTAAAAATCAACGAGAAGACGAATATTGAAAGAATTGCGGATATCCTAAGGCTGCTCTTTGATGAAATAATCCTTGTGACCAATGATCCTGAACCATACCAATTTTTGGGGGTAAAAGTAGTAGAGGACCATTACCCTGGAATGGGCCCGCTGGCAGGGGTTCATGCAGGCTTAATGGCCTCAAATTATGACCTGAACCTTGTGGTTGCCTGTGATATGCCGTTTGTTTCAGGAGAGCTTGCCGAAGCTCTAGTCAATAATGGAGCACATTATGATGCAGTCATACCGGTTCTCAACGGGAGACAGCAGCCATTATTTTCTGTTTTTCAAAAGAGAACGGCTGATAGAATTGGAGAATGTATTAAGAACGAACGTCTTCGGATGAAGCAGCTGCTAGATGACTTAAATGTCCTTTACATGACCGAGCAAGAACTGCAGGCTTATAGCAGCGTGGACCTCGACCGTGTTTTTTTTAATATGAATCATCCAAACGAGTACGAAGAAGCGAAGAAGTGGGCAGAAACGAATCAGTAAAGGTAATGCGCCTATTGGCAAGCCCGAATAGGGAAAAACAGAAGGAGGAATTCTCCTTGTGTTTCAAGAACTTTATAATAGAAGTTCTGACTAGCCAAGAGAGGATGTAAGCATAATGCAATTTTTTAAGGTAAAAACAGTCGAAGAAACCTTTTCTTTAATTGATGAAAAAATTAATGCAATAAAAGATATGGAAACACGTCCTTTGGAAGAAGCACTGCACTATATCCTAGCGGTGCCTGTCACCGCAAAAGAAAATGTCCCTGGATTTGACCGCTCAACCGTTGACGGGTACGCGGTGAAGGCGAAGAATACGTACGGCTCTTCAGAGTCAATGCCCGGCTTTTTGACCTTGGCAGGAGAGGTAAGAATGGGCGAGACAGCTGATGTTGAGGTCAGAAGCGGTGAGGCCGTTTATGTCCCTACGGGCGGGATGATTCCACCTGGCGGTGACAGTGTAATTATGATTGAACATTGTGAAGACATGGATGGACTGTTAAACACTTACAAACAGGTGGCACCCGGCGAGAATATTATTCGTGCTGGTGAAGACATCCGTGAAGGTGAAATTCTTCTTTGTGAGGGAACCTTGCTGCGACCGCAGGAATTAGGTGCACTTGCTTCCTTAGGAGTGACAACGGTTACGGTTTTTCGGAAACTGAAGGTCGGTTATCTATCTTCAGGCGATGAAATTGTTCCTTATCAAACGGAAAATCTTTTAGCAGGCCAAATTCGTGATATTAACTATCTAACAATCTTGGGCCTTGCAAGCGAGTGGGACATTGAGGTTATTTATGATGGTATTGTTAGAGATGATTTTCATGAGTTTCAAGCGAGGGCAAGTGCGCTCTACAATCAGGTAGACTGTTTAATTCTCTCAGGCGGAAGTTCCGTAGGCGCAAAGGATTATACAACAGATGTCATCCAGTCCCTAGGTACTCCGGGTGTCTTTGTTCATGGAATTAGTATTAAACCTGGGAAGCCGACAATCCTTGCACTTGCAGACGGAAAGCCAGTCATTGGGCTGCCAGGTCATCCAGCCTCTGCGATGATTATTTTTAAGCTTTTCGGTGAAAGAATTTTACGAAGGCTAAAAGGTGAAAAAATCGAAAAACGACCAGATCGAATCTTTGCACGCATTTCGAAAAATATCCCATCCTCTCCAGGCCGTTCTGATTACATCAGGGTACGTCTAGTGGAGAAAGAAGGGGAATGGTGGGCAGAGCCAATTATAGGGAAGTCTGGATTAATTACTACCTTAGTGAAAAGCGATGGAATTGTGGAAATCACTTCAGAAAAAGAGGGTATTTCACAGGGAGACTATGTTCCTGTGATGGCAACACGATAAGGGGGGGAAACGAGATGGAGCATAAAGGCTATAAACGAAAAATTTATTTAGAGGACAAACCCCGATCGGAAGCGAAGCGAGAAATTCTCGAAGCATTTCAGCTGCCCCTCGAAAAAGAAATGATGGCTGCAACAGAAGCGCTTGGACGTGTAACAGCAGAACCAATCTTTGCATTAAGCTCAATGCCGCACTATCATGCTTCCGCAATGGATGGAATTGCTGTGATGGCTGAAAAAACGTATCAGGCACACGAACAAAATCCCTTGCAGCTTACAAGAGGCAAGGATTTTACCTATGTAGATACAGGAAATCCAATTCCTTCGCCATTTAATGCAGTCATTATGATTGAAAATGTTGATGTGCTTGACGATGAAACGATCGAGATTATTGAACCGGCAACACCTTGGCAGCATATCCGCCCAATCGGTGAAGACATTGTGCAAGAGGAGATGCTGTTTCCGCAAGGTCATAAATTAAGACCGGCAGACCTAGGGGTGCTTTTAGCCTCACAGCAAACCGTTATACCGGTTGCCAAGAAACCAGTTGTAACGATTATTCCGACCGGAAATGAACTCGTGGAGGCATCAACGCAGCTTACCTCTGGAAAAATTATTGAATTCAACGGAACCGTTTTCGCGAATTTCATAAAAGAATGGGGAGGTGAACCGAAGCTTCATGAGATTGTAAAGGATGAGCCTGAGAATATTAAAGCAGTGTTACTAGAGGCGGCAGAAACATCCGATATTATCGTCATCAATGCTGGATCTTCTGCGGGCTCTAAGGATTATACCGTTCACATCATTGCTGAGATTGGCAAGGTTTATACCCACGGGGTGGCCTCGCGTCCAGGAAAACCAGTTGTTTTGGGTGAAATCAACGGAAAAATCGTCGTTGGTGTACCGGGATATCCTGTCTCTGCCTACCTAGCCTTAGAATGGTTTGTTAGACCGCTAATATGTAAGTATTTGCAGCTGCCGGAACCGAAACGGCAAACCGTTAATGTAAAACTCGGCCGTCGTATTGTTTCTGGGATGGGGGCAGAGGACTATGTACGAATGAATATCGGCTATGTGAATGGACAATACGTTGCCAATCCACTGACAAGAGCGGCAGGCGTAACGATGTCGTATGTTAGAGCAGATGGCCTTTTGGTTGTACCAGCGAATGTAATTGGCTATGAACAAGGAGATTTCGCTGAAGTTGAGCTCATGCGGCCGCTTGAGGAAATCAAAAATGCGATTATGTTTTGCGGCAGCCACGATTTGACCATTGATCTGTTATCATCACAGTTAAAACGTGTCCGGACTGACATGAAAATTGTCTCTTCGCATGTTGGCAGCATGGCAGGGATTATGGCAATTCGAAAAGGTGAGGCCCATGTAGCGGGCATTCATTTGCTAGACCCGAGTACAAAGCAATATAATATCTCATATGTAAAAAAAATATTAGCCGGCCTTGATGTCATCCTGTATCCATTCTTAAAAAGAAAGCAAGGCTGGATTTTACCAAAAGGAAATCCTGCCGGAATTGAAACAGCTTCCGATCTAGTCTTGAAAAAGGCTAACTTTGTAAACCGTCAAAAAGGTGCGGGAACGAGAATCTTATTGGATCTGCTGCTCGAGGAAGCCGGACTTTCTGCTGAGGAAATTATCGGTTATGAACGGGAAATGTTTTCCCACCTGGCCGTGGCAGCGGAGGTTAAGGGAGATGCTTATGCAGCAGGCTTAGGTATTTACCCAGCAGCCAAAGCAATGGGCTTAGAGTTTATCCCCGTTGCGGATGAAGAGTATGATTTGGTGATGACAAAGAGCTTTTATGAAAGTGAAAGCGGCAGTCAGCTATTAGAAATCATTCAATCGGCTTCATTTAAACAGCAGGTTGAAAAAATTGGCGGTTATAAAGTGGTTGAAAATCCAGAGCTAAAAAGCTTGGGTTAGGGAGGTGTAGTCATTGAATTACGAGATTTCTAGGGAACCAATTGATATTCAATTGGTAATCGATAAGGTTGTGCAGCGTGAAGCTGGTGCAATTAATACCTTTATCGGCACGGTGCGCGAATTAACAAAAGGGAAGAAAACATTATTTTTAATCTATGAAGCATATGAATCCATGGCGGTAAAAAAGCTCGAGCAAATTGGCAGGGAAATCGAGGAACGCTGGGAAGGCTCCCGCGTTGCAATTACCCACCGGGTTGGGAAGCTCGATATCACGGATGTGGCGGTTGTCATTGCAGTATCTACACCGCATCGTGCGGATTCTTATGAAGCCAATCGTTATGCGATTGAAAGAATTAAAGAAATCGTCCCAATTTGGAAGAAAGAGCATTGGGAGGACGGCGAAGAGTGGATGGGCAACCAGCTTGAAACCGTTGCCTACCCAACGGGGAAACCAGAGGAGGCAGATTTGAATGAATAAAGTATTATTCTTTGCTCATTTGCGTGACGCAGTTGGCGAAGACTTCCTTAGGCTCGAGGCAGCCGGAAAAACCGTTGCAGAATTGAAAGCAGAGTTAGCAGGCAAATACGAGCTGCCAAAAATGGACACCGTTATGACAGCTGTGAATGAAGAATTCGCTCAGGACGACGAAACCATTCAAGAAGGCGACGAAATAGCATTTATCCCGCCAGTAAGCGGCGGGTGATGCATGGGGACGGTTCTTCTGCTTCCTTGGAAGCAGAAGAACCGTCCTTGTGCTTAGGAAAGGGGAAAGCAGAAATGAATGAACGTTACTCACGCCAGGTCCTCTTCCCAGGGATTGGCAAGGAAGGGCAGGAGAAGCTTCAAGCAAAGCATGTTCTGATTGTTGGTGCTGGAGCACTCGGTTCTGGGAATGCAGAGGTGCTGACCCGGGCTGGGGTAGGACGGATTACGATTATCGACCGCGATTATGTGGAGGCAAGCAATCTTCAGCGCCAGCAGCTCTATACCGAAGAAGATGTTGCCGAAAAACTCCCAAAGGCGGCAGCGGCAGAGAAACGTTTGCGGGCAATCAACTCCGATGTTGGGATTGTTTCCATCATCGGTGACGCGACCCCTCCAGTTCTAGAGGATTTGGTAACCTCGGTTGACCTCATCATCGATGCGACTGATAACTTTGAAACACGGATGAGCATCAATGATGTTTCACAAAAATACAATGTCCCTTGGATTTACGGAGCGTGTGTCGGCAGTTTTGGGATGAGCTTTTCGATTATTCCAGGAAAAACCCCTTGTCTCAACTGCCTGCTTCGGACGATACCTCTCCAGGGAATGACCTGTGATACAGGTGGAATTATTTCACCTGCCGTCCAAATGGTTATCTCACACCAAACGGCAGAAGCACTAAAAATTCTAGTTGAGGACTGGGATGCAGTGCGAACAGCATTTGTTAGTTTTGACCTTTGGAGAAACCAATACACCAGCTTGAAAATGGGGAAAGCCAAGTTTGCTGGATGTCTATCCTGTGGTGAAGAGAGGACCTATCCGTACCTTGACCATGAAAACAGGACGAAAACAACAGTGCTTTGCGGCCGGGATACCGTACAAATTCGCCCCTCCACCCAAGGTGATCTATCATTAGAAAAGCTTGCTGGACAGCTTAGCTCCCTTGGCTATGTTGTAAAAGGCAATCCCTATCTACTGTCGGTAGAAATGGGGCCAGAGCGAATGGTTATTTTTAACGATGGCCGTGCACTCATCCATGGAACAAAGGATCTTACCCATGCAAAAACCATTTACCAAAGAATATTAGGATAACCTGTGCGAATAATGAGTACAGGTTTTTTTCTGTGTAAAAGCACTGTTCTGACACAAACTGACATGTTTCACGTGAAACGTAGAAATGTGTCGAGTTTTTATTCGTAAGCAGAATCTGTTATTCTAATGATAGTGAGGTGTAGCAAAACATGAATATATCGGTAAATCAACTATTAGCAAAAATAGAAGAAGAGTTAAAACACGCAAAAATCAGTACAAAACAAGAGAGTTTGCGGGAAAAGGTCTACTCTATTAAAATATTATGTGAGCTCCTGCTAGACGAAAAGGAGTCAAAAACAGAGGTTCCTTTACATAAAGCACCAGCCTATCAGCCAGTGCTCACCCAGCAGCCAGTGATGCCTCGACCTATCATGCAGCAGCCAGTTTCACTAAATCAAGTAAAGAAAATCGAAATGGACAATGAAGCAAACGGTGACTCATTATTTGATTTTTAAAGTTGGCTATTAAAAGCCGCAAATTTCACAAAAACAAAACATGACAGTTTATAGCTTAGAAAAGAGGGAGAAACATGAAGACCTTTATTATTATTGGGGCGATCAATGCCTTTATAGCAGTAGCATTAGGAGCATTTGGTGCCCACGGACTGAAGGACCGGCTTGATGCTTATTACTTAGACATCTGGAAAACAGGGGTTACCTACCAAATGTTTCATGCAACAGGCCTATTAGTGATTGGTATTCTTTTAGGGAAAGTCCCAGCCAACGCTTTATTTACATGGTCAGGCTGGTTAATGACAGCGGGGATTATTTTGTTTAGCGGAAGCTTGTACGTCCTAAGCTTAACAAAGGTAGGAGTATTAGGAGCAATCACCCCGCTTGGCGGAGTCTGCTTTTTAGCAGCTTGGGTATTAATCATGATCGGGGCAGTTAAATATTTATAAAAGAAAGGCATTGGAATGGATCCAATGCCTTTTTTCCCTTTATCTAGGCGGATAGGTACCCAACGAAGGAGCTGCCAAACCAAATGGATAGTCGTACTCGAGTTCCTCTTCAAATGTAGCATAGTCGAAGGCTATCATTGGAATGAGATAACGAGTTCCTGCCTGCGGATCGCTAAGTATGAGGTGGTCCCTGCCGGCGGCTTCAATAATCCCGACAAATCGCTGGGCATTCCACTGATTATTGCCCTCAAAGGTTGCATAAACGGTTGCTAATTTCCCTTTATTTAATCGTAAAATATTTTCGATGTACGATTGCTCAATTGGCAGCATGCCCTGCGGCTGTGGAGCAGGTGCCGGTACGGCAGGTACGCCTGCTGGCGGAAATTGCGGATAATACTGCTGCTGCTGCTGCGCAGGATAGTAACCTTGATATGGCATAGCTCCCTGCTGTCTGACGGGGTTTTGCTGATACCCTTGTTGATTATAAGATTGACTCATCTTTTCCCCTCCTAATAATAACTAAAAACAAATGGCCCAATAACCTATTCATACTCCACTCGCCGCCATAGCGTGACAAAAAGAATGGAGCAACTCCTGAAAAAAATAATCTGGAGCTATTAGTAAGACTCGCTGTTTAATTACTATGAAAACAAAAAGCGAAATATGCCTTATGACAAAAAGCCTAAAATAAAAAAAGGCCTCAGCACGGTGCTGAGGCCTAATAATTTTTATACATGTAAAAAGCTTGCTACACGGTCTTCTTCTAATAAGTTACCAACAAAGAATGTACCGAATTCACCAAAGCGGGCACTTACTTCGTCAAAACGCATTTCATAGACCAGTTTTTTAAATTGAAGAACATCATCTGCAAACAGGGTAACACCCCACTCGTAATCGTCAAAGCCGACAGAACCAGTAATGATCTGCTTAACCTTTCCTGCATATGTACGACCAATCATGCCGTGGCTGCGCATCATATTGCGGCGGTCCTCCATCGGAAGCATGTACCAGTTATCATTCCCTTGACGGCGCTTATCCATTGGATAGAAGCAAACGTGGCTCGCCTTCGGTAATTTGGGATATAGACGTGCAAGGATTTGTGGATTTTGATAAGGATCCTCACCTGCAGGTAAATAATTACTTAGCTCAACAACGGACACATATGAATGTGCTGGAACCGTGAACTCTGCTAATTTTGTTTTATTAAACTCTAATTCAATATCATTCAGTTCCTGCATCGTTGGACGTAAGATCATCATCATAAAATCAGCCTTTTGACCAACAATTGTATATAAAGCATGGCTGCCTTCGTTTGTATCCTGTGTGTGATTCCACTTTTCAACTAGACTTAGAAACTCATTAATCACTTCCTGGCGCTCTTCAGCAGAAATCATCTTCCAGGTTGTCCAATCAACCGTACGGAAATCATGCAGGCAATACCAGCCATCAAGTGTTTGAGCTGCTTCACTCATTCATATCACTCCTAAATTTTCTCCATATTTACAAGCTTAACTATATCATAGTTTGACCAAGTCAAGCTTGTATAAAACACCGAGGATATTTTTATGGATAATTTTTCAAAAATAAGCTCATAGTAAAAGGTAGGAAATACAAGTGAATTTTTTGAAAACAAAAACATTTGTAATGTAAACGCTATCTGTGAGGGGTTTCCTTGAATTTTTCAACAGGTAAAGTATGCTAATAAGTAGATTGTTTTAGGGAGGATTCAATGTGAGTGATTTATTTGAAGGCTTAAAGCAGAAAATTTCCGGACGTGATCTAAGAATTGTTTTTCCAGAAGGAATGGATGAGCGAATTATTAGAGCGACAAGCCGTCTCGCAGAAGAAAAACTATTGACACCGATTCTAGTCGGTAATATTGAACAGGTTCAGGCAAAAGCACAAGAATTAGGGGTTAGCCTTGCTGCTGCTGAAATTTATGACCCAGCAAGCTATGCGGGGATGGACGAGCTAGTGGCTTCGTTTGTTGAGCGTCGTAAAGGAAAAACAACCGAAGAAGATGCACGCAAAATTCTATTAGATGAAAATTATTTTGGTACGATGCTTGTACATACGAATAAAGCGAACGGATTAGTGAGCGGTGCAGCACATTCTACTGCTGATACGGTACGCCCAGCACTACAAATCATTAAAACAAAAGAAGGCGTTAAGAAGACCTCTGGTGTGTTTATCATGGTACGTGAGGATGAAAAGTATGTGTTTGCAGATTGTGCGATCAATATTGCTCCTGACAGCAATGATTTAGCGGAAATTGCAGT
Organism: Bacillus sp. MRMR6; assembly: GCF_001940785.1. Taxonomy (GTDB): domain Bacteria; phylum Bacillota; class Bacilli; order Bacillales; family Cytobacillaceae; genus Neobacillus. The sequence goes on along the minus strand of NZ_MSLS01000003.1, from coordinate 187,263 downwards.
GGAAAGTGCGAAAACAGCTAACATGTTTGATATTGAGCCGCGAATCGCGATGCTCAGCTTTTCAACAAAGGGTTCAGCGAAATCTCCTGAAACCGGGAAGGTAGCGGCAGCTGTCGAAGAAGCGAAGCGTCGTGACCCTTCATTGATCTTGGACGGGGAATTTCAGTTTGACGCAGCCTTTGTTCCTTCTGTTGCAAAAAGTAAGGCACCAGATTCCGTGCTCCAAGGGGATGCAAATGTATTCATCTTCCCGAGTCTCGAAGCTGGTAATATCGGCTATAAAATTGCCCAGCGTTTAGGTAGGTTTGAAGCAGTTGGGCCAATTCTGCAGGGGTTAAATCGTCCAGTCAACGACCTTTCCCGCGGATGTAACGAAGAAGATGTGTATAAGCTAGCGTTAATTACCGCTGCACAAGGATTATAAGCGTATGATGGGCCAGTCCTGGAGTTGGACTGGCTTTTTGATGTTTCTTTTGGGTTTTGGACATTTTTTAGGTGTGTTTGGGCATTTTTTTGTGGGTTTTAGACATTTTTGACCATGGTACGGTCAATTTTCAGAGAGTTTTGGACATTTTCAAGAGGATTTTGGACATTTAGACATTACCTGGAAAAATCCAAAACTTTTTTATTAAAAGTCCTTTTGTTAAAATAAGCTTAATTAGGTTTTAGAGGAGATATGTACATGGAAGGTTTGCTGAACCAGCCCCAGTGGCGGGTTATTGACCAGTCAGCGGTCGGTATTCATTTTCAAGCGTTGCAATCATTTGCCACGGATGATACCTTGTGTGCATCGGTTGGCGCGCTCGAAGCACCTGCAACGGCCCGAACTTGGGTGCATCATAATACTGTTGTCCTTGGAATACAAGATACAAAACTGCCATTCTTAAAAGAAGCGAGAGAGTTTTTAGCCGAACAAGGCTATCAGTCTATCGTTCGAAATTCAGGGGGATTAGCCGTGGTGCTTGATGAAGGCGTGTTAAATATCTCGCTCATTTTGCCAGAAGCGGTAAAAGGCATCGATATTAATCGCGGTTATGATACGATGTGGCAGCTTGTTCAAAATATGTTTGCTGACTACCATCAATCGATTGAAGCGAGGGAAATCGTCGGTTCCTATTGTCCAGGTAGCTACGACCTCAGCATTGACGGGAAGAAGTTCGCTGGGATCTCACAGCGCCGTCTGCGAAAAGGGGTTGCTGTTCAAATCTATCTTTGTGTAAATAGCAGTGGCAGCAAACGCGCCGAACTGATCAAGCAATTTTACGAAATTGCAAAAAAGAAGGAACAAACAAAATTTGAATATCCAGAGATTGTTCCGGAAGTAATGGCTTCTTTATCCGAACTGCTTAATGAACAGTTGACGATTTCAGATTGTTTACTAAGACTCCTAACTGAGCTTAAGAAGAACAGTGACTTCCTTTTTGCCGGACAGTTAAATGCAGCAGAACTAGAGCTTTTGCCTGGCTACTATCAACGAATTGTCGAGCGGAATGAAAAGTTAGGATAATGCAAAAAGCCGTAAACCACTTAGGATTTACGGCCTCTCTATAGACACGAGGATACTGTTTTTTTACCCTTCTCCCAGAGTTGCCATGCATGAGCCTGCCCCTGCCCTAGGCGCTTCCGCTTTTCTTTGTCCAGCTGCAGCGCCTAGGGGCTCGGGTCATAAGCCAATCCGTCAAGGAGGTTAAAGAGCAACCTCCATGCCGGCTCGTCTTATGCCGGTCGCCCCTGCCCRAGGCGCTTCCGCTTTTCTTTGTCCAGCTGCAGCGCCTAGGGGCTYGGGTCATAAGCCAATCCGTCAAGGAGGTTAAAGAGCAACCTCCTTGACGGATTGGCTTATGCCGGTCGCCCCTGCCCAAGGCGCTTCCGCTTTTCTTTGTCCAGCTGCAGCGCCTAGGGGCTTGGGTCATAAGCCAATCCGTCAAGGAGGTTAAAGAGCAACCTCCATGCCGGCTCGTCTTATGCCGGTCGCCCCTGCCCGAGGCGCTTCCGCTTTTCTTTGTCCAGCTGCAGCGCCTAGGGGCTYGGGTCATAAGCCAATCCGTCAAGGAGGTTAAAGAGCAACCTCCATGCCGGCTCGTCTTATGCCGGTCGCCCCTGCCCGAGGCGCTTCCGCTTTTCTTTGTCCAGCTGCAGCGCCTAGGGGCTCGGGTCATAAGCCAATCCGTCAAGGAGGTTAAAGAGCAACCTCCATGCCGGCTCGTCTTATGCCGGTCGCCCCTGCCCAAGGCGCTTCCGCTTTTCTTTTATTCAGCGACTTTTTCCAGGTTTCCGTTGCGGTCCATTTTGAATTTTGTTCCTGGTCTTTCTTCTTCCTCAAATAAAACGAGCTTGCGGGCACGGTTCATGATTTTCATTAATGTCTCGTATTCTTCTTGGATTGTTTCCTTATTTTTCTCGAGGTTGTTTAATTTCGCAGACATTTCTTCATTTTGCTTTTGTAATTCAGAAATCTCGCGCTTCAATCTTTCATTCTCACTTTTTAATGCTTCATTTTGCAGATTGGAAAGATTAAAGTTTTGCAAGAAATCAATGACGCTATCAATTGTCAGACCTGATGCTGTAGAGGCAGATGTTCTATACGACCTTTGTACTGTTGCTGTTGGCAAAACATACGTTTCTTCTGCCATTTCCGCCGTCATATCTGGCATTTCATACGTTTCTACTAACACCGCTGAATCCATTGTCGGCATTTGTGCTGCTTCAAATCCCTCAACAGAAGTTACAGGTGGGCTATATAGTAACTTTTTCTTGCCACCTTGATCTTTTCCTAATACTCTTTGTCTTTGCTTTCGCTGCTTTTTCGCTAGCTGTAACGCTTTTTCGTAGCGGTGACGGACAACGGCATTCCATCTGAATCCGCAGGCTGCAGATGTTCGATTAAGCTTGTCGCCTACCTCTTCAAAGGCATTCAACTGGGTACTTCCTTCTCTAACATGACGAAGGACGGTTTCGGCTAAAAGTAGATCGTTTTCATCTGTCCATGCATCTTGACGTACTTTCATATGTTTTCAACTCCCTAAAAAATATTAACGAATATACTCGTGAGACGAGTTTTAAAAGTTCTAGTCTTAGGATGGACAAGTTTTTCAAGCTTTATACCAAAATGATTGCAAGGATAATAGTTTTTTAAAAAGATAAGGAAGTATAAGATTTGCTAAAGATTGCAACTTGCATTAGGAATCAAGAAAATGTAAAATACCTAAGGAGTTAGATTGTATCGAATTACGATAAAAGTAAACATAGATTGAGCCATTGAAGGGGATGGAACGATGTCGAATGAATTTCGTGTTTGCGATGACTGTCAAGCCGTAAATCTAAAGACATTAATCCCTCATTTAAAGGAAGTTGACCCAGACGCTGAAGTGAAAATTGGCTGTCAGTCCTACTGTGGACCCGGCCGCAAGAAAACCTTCGCCTTCGTCAATAACCGTCCGGTTGCCGCATTAACCGAAGAGGAATTAATGGAGAAAATAAATAAGAAAATTAGAAAAGCAGAAGCGTCCGTTTAGCGAAGTACACTAATCTCTGGACGCTGGAGCTAGACATAGATAAAAAATAATCACCTTTGACTAAAAAAGCTAAGGTGATTTTTATTTTCTAGATTTGTCGAAAAAACCTGCAGAAATTTGCTGAATCAGGATGAAAAACCTGTGGATTTGGGATAAAATAGAAGAATCAACGTGAGCTAAAAGGAAGAGGTAAACCTATGCATTATTCGGCGGAAAAACTTACTGAGGAAAAAGTTTTTAAAGATCCTGTCCATCGCTATGTACATGTCCGTGATCGGGTGATATGGGACCTCGTTGGAACGAGAGAGTTTCAAAGGCTAAGACGGATTAAACAGCTCGGGACGACCTTCCTGACCTTTCACGGGGCTGAGCACAGCCGCTTTAATCATTCACTTGGGGTATATGAAATCGTCCGCCGCATCATCGATGATGTATTTGCCGGCAGGCCGGAATGGAACAACGATGACCGCCTTCTTACCCTAGTCGCAGCACTGCTCCACGACCTGGGGCATGGGCCATTTTCTCACTCCTTTGAAAAAGTTTTTGACTTCGACCATGAAGATTTTACACGAGCAATAATTCTTGGCAACACCGAGGTTAACGCCATTTTGACAAAGGTTAGCCCGGATTTTCCAGATAAAGTAGCAGAAGTGATTGCGAAAACCTCAGAGAAAAAGCTTGTCGTCAGCCTTATATCCAGTCAAATTGATGCGGACAGAATGGATTATCTGCAAAGGGATGCTTATTTCACGGGTGTCAGCTATGGCCAGTTTGATATGGAGAGAATCCTCCGCGTAATGCGTCCAAAGGAAGATCAGGTTGTCATTAAGAAGAGCGGTATGCATGCCGTCGAGGATTATATCATGAGCCGCTACCAAATGTACTGGCAAGTGTATTTCCATCCAGTTTCCCGCAGTGCGGAGGTTATTCTGACAAAGATCCTTCATCGCGCCAAGCAGTTATTTGAAGAAAACTATACATTTAAATATAGACCTGTTCACTTCGATTCTTTTTTTACCAATCAAGTGAGTTTAGAAGACTATCTAAAATTAGATGAAGCCGTGATGTTATTTTATTTTCAAAGCTGGCAGGAAGAAAGTGACCCGATATTAAGTGACCTGTGCATGCGCTTTGTGAACCGTAACCTGTTTAAGTATGCTGAGTTCGATCCAGCGAAGGAATACAAAAAGCTTGCTGAACTTACGGGCCTTTTTGTAAAAGCAGGAATTGACCCTGAGTACTATTTAGTGGTCGACTCATCCTCTGACCTGCCTTATGATTTTTATCGTCCAGGTGAAGAAGAAGAGCGTCTGCCGATACATTTATTGATGAAAAACGGCGACCTGAGAGAGTTATCTAGAGAGTCAGAAATTGTTGATGCCATTTCCGGAAAGCGAAGAACCGACCATAAGCTTTACTTCCCGGCAGATATCCTCTTGGATGACGCTTCAAACAAAACGATAAAAAGCCAAATTCGCGGCCTATTAGAGATAGAATCTTTGGAGTAGGAGATGACAAACGTTGTTAAAAGACCATGCTAAGCTAATGCAGGCCATTCTAGTATCCGGAGAAATTGTCGGGAGAAAAAAGCTGCAAAAAATGATATATATTGCGAAAAAAGTAGACTTTCCCTTCCATGAGAGGTTTCAATTTCATTTTTACGGTCCATATTCTGAGGAATTAACATTACGAGTAGAAGAGCTTTGCAACATGGGCTTCCTCAATGAAATCAAAGAGAAAAAAGGCGGCTATTTTCAGTACCGCTATACGCTGACAGACACAGGGAAAGAGTTTCTTAGCTTAAATGAGGTAGAAATGCCACTTTTACAAGACTGCCTTTTAGATATGAATGATCAAAATGCGAGATTCTTGGAGTTGGTATCGACAATCTTATATTTTGATAATCTTTCAAAAGAAGAGGTTGCCAATAAAGTATTCACACTAAAAAGCAGCCAGCGCTATATGGAGGAAGAAATCCAAGAAGCGTACCAATTCATCGAATCGTTAAGAGATAAAACACAACTTCAATTACATTAATGTTAGAAAAAAAGGTGTTCTACTCAGAGGTAGGACACCTTTCTCCCTGTTATTTGTCGCTAAGTCTTGTTCCAGCTACAGCATAGTGGTTTTTGCTCATTTCCTCGATAAAAACAACTACCGCTTCTTTAGGCGCACCAGTTGTTTCGACAACCGCTGCAGTCACCTTTTCAACCAGTGCTCTTTTTTGATCCTCATTACGGCCTTCAAGCATTTTTACAGTAACATATGGCATAATTAGTTCCTCCTAGCTAACATAACTGCTAGTATTGTTTCATTTTGATGGGGAAAATACAAGCATAAATACTATTTTCACTTTAGATAGGCTATCATGTATAATTATAGGAAACAAATGGAGAAGGGGAAATAGATTGGAAGGATTTTTTGCCTATTCGCTCAGGGAGATTCCCTATGTTGCGATTACACTAATGATTGCCTTTACTTGTCATGAATTTTCGCATGCGTACGTTGCTTACAAGTTCGGGGATATGACCGCTCAGAAACAAGGACGGTTAACCTTAAACCCCATCAAGCATTTAGATCCTTTTGGAACGATCTTGATCTTTATCGCTGGATTTGGCTGGGCCCGACCAGTGCCAGTAAACCGCTTTTTCTTTAAAAAACCACGTGTCGCTGGTGTGTTAGTTTCGGTTGCTGGTCCGCTTAGTAATCTCGTATTGGCCTCTATTGGTTTATTTACTTGGTATGCGTTAGCGAGCATGGCGCCAGACGTTACATTAACAGGGGTTGGTGAATTTCTTGATATCTTTATCTGGCTGAATATTGTGCTGTTTGTATTCAACCTTCTCCCATTCCCGCCGCTGGATGGCTACCGGATTGTCGAAGACTTAGCGCCAAACCATATTCGGGCAAAAATGACTCAGTTTGAGCAGTACGGTGTGTTTATTTTTCTAATCCTCGTGATTACACCGCTGGATCGCTATACGATACAGCCGATTTTTCAATTTATCATCCCTGGGCTTTGGGAAGGGCTAAATATCTTCTTTTCCCAAATCTTTTTTTAAAAGAGGAGGCTAGCATACATGATGGAGGAAAATAACAAAAGAAAACTAGGGTTTAATATTATAAAAAGCGACCCGACAGACGGCCACAAAGGGTATGGAAAAGGGGCTTTGAGCCTTGACAATGTCTCGCCGGTAATCATTGATGTGGATGCTGGTGATGCAGTAATCGATGTCGGTGCAATGCACGCTCGGAGCGCTGTGGAGAAAGGCATCAAATTTTTAAAGACGAAAGAAGAGGTCCCCAATGGCAAGCCGTATTGGCTCGTTTGGGTAACGATTGATCGGAAACCGGAAGGTCCCTATTACGCGGGTGTCACGGCCTGTGAAATGATGGTTGACCGCGAGATTCGCCGCGGCTACAAATCGCTTCCAGAGCATGTGAACAAGATGGATAAATCCCTGAAGCGTCACATCATGGTTGACCATATGGATGACAAATCAAAAACCATCCTAGCCGAATTCCTCCGCAATCACAATCTAGATTTATGGAACAACTCAACAGAAGAGCTTAAAAGAGATCTTTCTGTAGAATAGGCTGTGTTAGAAAACAATGGAGATTGTAGTGAAAAGCGAAGTGCCTTCCGCTTCAATCAGAAGGAAAATTGTAACACAGCCTTGAATAAAATAATTTTTTACAATAGCAATTTATGCAAAAAAGTAGTAAAATTATTACCAGTGTTTAGGCACTGTAAGACTAGGACAAGAAAAGCTCCGGAGTGTATTCTCCGGAGCTTTTCTACTTTTTATAGTGCTACCATTTGAAAATCCGCTTATACCAAGGGTCCTTTTTATTCTCGTGGTGATCTTCCTTTGGGTCATGGTCTTTATGTTTTAAATGATCTGTGCAATACTCGGTTGGTTCGGTCCCTATGACAAAATAAGTAAAACGGCGGACCGGACAATCCTTCGTGGCGAGCTTGCCATTCTCAGGATTTACATACACCCCAACAACCCCGTCCTTTGGTGGTTTAAACGCTTTAACCGGTTTACCCGCTAATGCCTCCTCCATAAACTGAGCCCAGATGTTTTTCGTGTAAGATTTCTCTGCTACAAGGGTAATCGGCTTACCGGCATCATAACCGATCCAAACAGCTGTAACAAGCTGCGGTGAAAAGCCAACCATCCAGCTGTCGGTCTCTGTTGAACCAGATTTTCCAGCATAAGGTCGGGTAATCTGTTTTACAAGCGAATTGCCGGTAACCGTAGCATAGCCATTTAGCCTAGGGTCAAACATCCCTGTCAGCATCTCTGTCATTACGTATGCCTTAGCAGGATCTAAAACCTTGTTAGCTTCATTTTTATGTTTAAAAATAACATTTCCATTATAATCTTCTACTTTTGTAATCAATGTCGGTTGAACATTATGGCCGCCGTTAGCAAACATACTGTAGGCATTTGCCATTTCAATGATACGAACTCCCGATGTCCCAAGGGCAAGCGATGGTACTTTATCCATTTTCGTAGAAATACCAAACTCTTTAACCGTATTAATTAACGTTTCAGCACCTAAAAATAGGTGAGTTTTTATAGCAAAAATATTATCTGATACAGCTATAGCCTGGGCGAGAGTAATTTCTCCTTCGGCATACTTATTATTAAAATTATGTGGTGTATAGGTGTCCCGGCCTTCATCGAACTGGAAAGTGGTTAATTCACTTCGCATCGTGGAAGCGGGTGTAAACCCTTGATTAAGTGCCGCGTAATAGAGAAGCGGCTTGATGGTAGAGCCCGGTTGTCTGATGGCTTGGACGGCACGATTAAAATTACTTTCTTCGTAGTTACGGCCGCCAACCATCGCACGGACATGACCGTTTTTTGGATCCATCGCAACAAGGCCAACTTGAATTTCTGACTCACTTGCGATTTGTTCTTGAACCTTTCTTTCCGCTATCTCCTGCTGCTTGGGGTCAAGGGTGGTATACACCTTTAAACCGCCAAGGGCAATCGTGCGGTCATCTAACTTCAGTTGATTTTTCAAAGCATTTCTGACAGCATCCTGAAAATAAGGAGCGATCTCCACCTGGCTATCGGGGTGCTCTCCAATTAAGGTGAGTGGAATATCCTTTGTCTCTTCTGCAAGTTTCTTATCGATATAGCCATTTGAGACCATTGTATTTAAAATGATGGCTTGGCGCTTTTTTGCGTTTTCTTCAGAAGCGAGCGGAGAATAATAGCTAGGGCCTTTTGGAACTCCTGCGATCATGGTTGCCTCTGCAAGCGTTAATTCAGAGGCGTCTTTACCATAAAAGAATTGACTAGCAGCCTGGATCCCATATGCACCATGTCCGTAATAAATCGTATTTAAATAGCCTTCTAGAATTTCTTTTTTAGAGTAGTTCATTTCAAGACGAATCGTATAAAAAGCTTCATGAAGCTTCCGTTTCCACGTTTTATCATGCTCAAGAAACAGGTTCCTTGCGTATTGCTGTGTGATTGTACTTGCACCCTGAACTTTGGCAAATGCTTTTATATCGGCGATAATGGCACCAGCTATCCGTTTATAATCAAAGCCATGATGCTCATAAAAGCTTTTATCTTCGACAGAAAGGGTTGCATTTACTAAGTCAGGTGAAATCTTATCAAATGGTACCCAATAACGCTTTTGGCCGCTGTTGCTTTCTCCAATCAATGTTCCATCGCTGGCAAAGAATAAAGTCGATTGCGGAACAGCAAGCGGAGGTGCCCCTAAAATCTTGGCATAGCCGAGAACCCCAAGGAAAAAAATCAGCATGACCGAAAATCCGATCAAACTAATGATGATCAGCGCGCGCAGATATTTGATTGTCTTTCGAAACCGTTGATCCGTCATAACTTCCACAAACAATCACCTCGCACTTTACCAGTCTCTAAAAATCTTCATAGTAACAGTATTGAGATTAGGGAAGCATTTTAAACATTTTTTACATCAAAAAGAAAAATTTTCTTGACATATTGATAGAATTCACTAGACTTTTCTTTATGTTTGTAATTCAATAGTTTGGGTAGTATAAAAATGATGTTTATTACCTTAGTTTTTAATAAACGATTTTCGGCATTAGGATAGGTCAAAGTATCTTTTATAAATAGGCTGTGTTAATGGATACTGTTGATTTTAGAACCTGTTGATTGGAGTGAAAGGCGCTTGACTCCTCGAAAATGAAAATCACATTTTCTTCGTGCGATGTTTCGCTACCGTAGCCTTCCTTGTCCTGCGGGATGTACGAGCTGAGTGAGACCCCACAGGTGCGAAGCTGTAATAGGCTCACGGGCGAGCCCGCGGAAAGCATAGCGCCTGTAGCGTAAATCAACAGCCTAGTTTAACACAGCCTATAAATAAGTATTTGGAGGAAGATGAGCATGTCAATTTGGTTTACAGAAAAGCAAACTGAAAACTTTGGAATTACCATGAAAATAAATAAAACCTTACATACAGAACAAACAGAATTTCAAAAGCTGGATATGGTAGAAACAGAAGAATGGGGCAACATGCTTTTATTAGACGACATGGTGATGACGTCTGTGAAAGATGAATTCGTTTACCACGAAATGGTCGCACACGTACCATTGTTTACACATCCAAACCCTGAGAACGTTCTAGTTGTTGGCGGCGGAGATGGCGGTGTAATTCGTGAAGTGTTAAAGCACCCGTCTGTGAAAAAAGCAACGTTAGTTGATATTGATGGCAAGGTAATTGAGTACTCTAAAAAGTTTTTACCAGAGATCGCTGGTATGCTTGATGACCCACGTGTAGATGTACAAGTAGACGATGGTTTCATGCACATTGCGAATAGTGAAAATGAGTATGACGTGATCATGGTTGACTCCACAGAGCCAGTGGGCCCAGCGGTTAACCTTTTTACAAAAGGGTTTTACGCAGGAATTTCAAAAGCGTTAAAAGAAGACGGAATCTTCGTTGCCCAATCTGATAACCCTTGGTTCAAAGCGGACTTAATCCGCACCGTACAACGTGATGTGCGCGAAATCTTCCCAATCACACGTCTTTATGTGGCGAACATCCCAACGTACCCAAGCGGCCTATGGGCATTCACCATCGGCTCAAAAAAATACGACCCATTAGAAGTAAGCGAAGACCGCTTCCACGAAATCGAAACCAAATACTACACAAAAGAACTACACAAAGCAGCCTTCGTCCTGCCAAAATTTGTTGGGGACTTGCTGAAGTAATTTGGTGGTTTGTGAAAATTTCACATGGTGCCTGTCACCGCTCGTGGACAAATGCGGCATTTTGTACGCGTGGGGTGGACAGTTAATGTGGTAAGTGCCCTAAACGGGTGCTGAATTGGCAAAAGAGGTAACTAATAAAGTTAATCGAGTAATATTTATTGCGCGGCCACCTGGCCGCGTCCAAATATAGCTATTGTACGAGTATACATAGAATTGAGGGATATTTAATGCGTTTTGATGAGGCTTATTCTGGTAATGTTTTTATTAAGAGCCATCCAAGTTTTGAAAGTAGCAGGGCGGTGCTTTATGGGATGCCGATGGACTGGACAGTAAGTTACCGTCCGGGGTCCCGTTTTGGCCCGACGCGTATTCGCGAGGTGTCAATTGGCCTCGAGGAGTACAGTGCGTATCTTGACCGAGAGCTTGAGGATGTAAAGTATTTTGATGCAGGGGATATCCCGCTGCCGTTTGGTAACCCGCAAAAAAGTATTGATATGATCGAGGATTATATCGACCAGCTTCTAGATGCAGGCAAGTTCCCGCTTGGAATGGGCGGAGAGCATTTAGTATCTTGGCCTGTTATGAAAGCAATGTATAAGAAATACCCTGATTTAGCGATCATTCATTTTGATGCCCATACCGATTTACGTGAGCATTACGAAGGCGAGCCTCTGTCACATTCTACGCCAATTCGAAAAATTGCTGAGCACATCGGTCCGAAAAATGTCTATTCTTTCGGAATCCGCTCTGGTATGAAAGAAGAATTCCAGTGGGCGAAGGAAAACGGCATGCATATCTCAAAGTTTGAGGTACTAGAGCCGTTAAAGGAAATCCTGCCAACACTTGCAGGACGTCCTGTTTATGTAACCATTGATATCGACGTACTTGACCCAGCGCATGCGCCAGGAACGGGAACAGTGGATGCAGGCGGAATCACTTCAAGAGAACTGCTTGCTTCGATTCATGAAATTGCCCGCTCTGAAGTAAATGTAGTCGGAGGCGACCTTGTGGAAGTGGCGCCAATCTATGACCATTCAGAACAAACAGCAAACACAGCTAGTAAACTAATTCGTGAAATGCTTCTTGGCTGGGTAAAATAAAGCCAGAAATCCGAGTTAATAGGTGCCTGCCCCACACCGGGGCAGGCATTCTTTTGAATTTGACAATGAGAAAAGGTTATAATAGAAGACTGAAACTAGTCGAAAAAAGTTAGCAAAGGGAGTGCAGGAGATTTGTCTACCCCTGAAACAGAAACAATAGTAAAAGTTAATGTAAAAACGACAATTGACCAGAATGAGACTTTTGAATTGACGGTTTTTGGTCGATACTTTGAAAAAGGAAATGCCCACTTTTTGAAATATGAAGAAGTGATTGAAGAAGGAACGGTCCGGACGATTGTGAAAATTTCGAAGACTGGGGCGTTGATTCTACGAGGCGGGGCCCTTAAGATGCGCTTGCCGTTTGAGGTGAATCGGAGGCTTAATGGGAGTTATGAAATGTCTTTTGGAGAATTTGCGACAGAGACGACGGCGAGAAAGATTGATTTTTCCTATGAAAATGGGAAAGGTCTTATTGAGATCGTTTATGATTTCTCGTTGAATGGCTCACCTGATAATACATACCATTTAGAAATAGCATTTCAGGAGGAGAAGTAATGAACATTGTAGAACAGGTACAGACAAGGTTAAAGGAAGAAATCCGGGCCGCTGTAATCAAGGCAAACTTGGCAACAGAAGAGCAAATTCCTGATGTGATTTTAGAAATTCCTAAAGAAAAGGCGCACGGAGATTATTCGACGAATATGGCAATGCAGCTTGCGCGTGTGGCAAAAAAGGCGCCGCGAATGATTGCAGAAGCAATTATTGAACATTTTGATCGTTCAAAGGCGTCAATAGAAAAAATGGAATTGGCAGGGCCGGGATTCATTAATTTTCACATGAATAATGCTTATTTGACTGACCTGATTCCGACGGTGCTTGAGGCTGGAGAGAAGTACGGGGAAACGACGGTTGGCGGCAGACAGAAGATACAAATTGAGTTTGTATCGGCAAACCCGACCGGTGACCTTCACCTCGGCCATGCACGCGGTGCGGCGGTCGGTGATTCTTTGTGCAATATTTTAGACAAGGCGGGCTATGATGTTTCCCGTGAGTATTATATTAATGACGCAGGAAATCAGATTAATAACTTGGCATACTCGGTCGAAGCACGTTATTTCCAGGCGCTGGGGCTTGAGAAAAACATGCCGGAAGATGGTTACCACGGTGCGGATATCATCGGTATCGGGAAGAAGTTGGCTGAGGAGTTTGGTGACAAGCATGCAAATGTCAGTGCTGAGGAGCGGTTTGAGTTTTTCCGTGAGTATGGTTTGAAGTATGAAATGGCGAAGCTCCAAAAGGACCTTGAGGATTTTCGTGTCCGCTTTGATGTATGGTTCTCAGAAACCTCACTTTATAAAAATGGGAAAATTGACGAAGCGTTAGTGGCCTTGCGTCAAAATGGCTATATTTATGAAGAAGATGGAGCAACCTGGCTTCGTTCGACGGATTTCGGCGATGACAAGAATCGCGTATTGATCAAGCAGGACGGTTCTTATACGTATCTACTGCCGGATATTGCTTATCACAAGGACAAGCTCAATCGTGGGTTTGAGAAACTGATTAATATTTGGGGTGCCGATCACCACGGGTATATTCCAAGGATGAAGGCGGCGATTCAGTCGCTTGGCTATGACCGCGAGGCACTTGAGGTCGAGATTATTCAGCTTGTACATCTTTATAAAGATGGTGAGAAGATGAAGATGAGTAAGCGGACCGGAAAGGCTGTTACGATGCGTGATTTGGTTGATGAGGTCGGCCTCGATGCGACACGGTATTTCTTTGCGATGCGCAGTGCGGACACACATATGGACTTCGATTTAGATTTAGCCGTGTCAGAATCGAATGAGAATCCAGTCTATTATGCACAATATGCGCACGCGCGGATCTGCAGTATTCTGCGTGCAGGCGAAGAACAAGGAATTCAGGTAGATTCCGGTGCTGATTTTTCCTTAGTGGCATCTGAAAAGGAAATGGATCTTTTGAAAAAGCTTGGTGAGTTCCCGCAGGCGGTAGGCGAGGCAGCGGTCAAGCGTATGCCGCACCGAATTTCAAATTATATCTTTGAACTGGCTTCCACATTCCACAGCTTTTACAATGCGGAAAAAGTATTGGATCCTGAGCATCCAGAACGGACGAAGGCACGTTTAGGATTGATCAAGGCAGTTCAGGTCAGCCTCCGCAATGCCCTAGCCTTAATCGGGGTTTCTGCTCCTGAAAAAATGTAATGAAGATTTTGCTCCCTTTTTAGCAAAGGGGGCATTTTTATGGTAGGTAAAACTTCCATGCTGGCAGGTAAATCAGTTGGATTTTCCCACCACCACATGAATAGTTCTCCAGTTTTTGCAGATATTATTAGTGACTTTGATGGAGGAGTGAACCGTATGAACGTAGGAAGGGCTAAGGAAATTGCTGAGTCTGTTGAAATGATTAATGTGACCTATGATGGAGCGCCTGTGATCATCCAGCATGTAGATGAGGCAACGAAAATGGCGAGAATTTATTCGAAGCAGAATCCCGAAGAAGAGCGAGACGTCCCGGTCTTAAACTTAATCGAGGAAGATTAAAAAAGAGTCTCCACATCGGAGACTCTTTTGGTTAATGCAGCTTATTAGGAAGTTTTTGTTCGGGATGGCCATTGCCCTGGCTTTTTTTGTTTTTCGCTTGTTTTTTCTTATTTTCATTGAATTTTTGGACAAATTGGTTAGTACTCTCCATTTATATCCCTCCTTGGTTCATCGGATTTACTTTAACCACTTATCACGAAAAACATGCACCGTTATTTCACTTCAATAGTCCCGCCGCTGATACGTTTGTAGCCGCGAAGCTTGCTCATGTCCTCGACTAGTTTTAATAGCGCCTGGTCCTTTGATTTTGCCTCAATCATGAAATCAATATCCTGTCCTAGTTCGCGAAGCAAATCCAGTAGGGGCATGATAAAATTCAAATCAACCATTTCTGCATGGGCGCGGAATTCCTTCTGGCTCCTTGGTGAACTGATGTGAATCTTGGGGATGTGATGGGTATGGTCCCAGGTTTGAAACACTCTTGGCAGAAGGTCTCTAAGTTCAGGCACGCAAAGATTGGCCATATGGTGATGATAGTCGAACACGAGCGGAATCGATTCCTTTTCACAAGCGAGCAGGGTCTCCTCTGTGTTGTAGGTTTTATCATCATTTTCTAAGGTCATCACTCTTTTAATATGAAGTGGCAGCTTTTTAAGATTTTTATGAAAGCGAGTAATGGTTTCCACCTTATCGCCGTAAGCACCACCAATATGAATATTGATTAGCCCAGCATCCGCCACACCCATCGCTTGAAACATGTCATAGTGGTATTCCATATCGATGACGGCATTATCGGTAATCTTTTTTTGCTTCGAGGTGAACAAAGTAAATTGATTTGGATGAAAGCTAACCCTGAGTCTATGCTTTTTGATAAGTTTGCCAAGTTCTTGCCATTCGTTCTGAAAAGGTGTTATAAAATCCCAGCGGACATCGGGATGGGTCGCTAAAGGAACAATCGAGCTGGAAAGCCGGTACACCTCAATTTCATGGGCGATATTGTAGTGAAGCATCCGTAATGTATGATGAATATTTTGCTGGGTAACATGCAGCAATTTTTCAATGCGTTCCCCTTCACTTAACTGCTGGTAGCGGGTATAGGTAAGACTTTTAGCAGGGGAAGCATCCCATAGACTGATCGCCGTTGATACATAACCGAAACGGATCTTCATCTTTTACCTAACTCCTGTCTATAAAAAATAGGAAAAAGCACCAGCAATAGCTTCTTTAAATGTCCTTTTTAGATTTTTTTTATTAAGGTCCTCTAAGCTTACCTGTTTAGAATCAAGAATGTCTTTTTCTAAAATTTCTTTAAAACGCCTAACAAAGGCAGGGTCATAGAAATAACAATTGATTTCTTTGTTTAAAAATAAACTCCTTTTATCAAAATTGGCGGTCCCAATGTCGCAGATTTTCTCATCAATGACAATGGATTTGGCGTGATAAAATCCTTTTTTATATTGATACACCTGTGCACCTTCACGAAGCATCGTTCGTAAATACCGGTATGAAGCTTCTTGTACAAGCATATGATCAGATATAAAAGGGACAACAATCGTAATTTGAATTCCTCTCTTTGCGGCTTGCACGAGTTCGTCAAGGACCTTATTACTTGGTACAAAATAAGGTGTGCCAATCATAATCGAATCCTCCGCTTTCCGCAGCAGAGCGATGTACCTGTCTTCAAGCTGATTTGCTTCTGTTGGGACATATTGATGGGGTATCCTGCCTTTCGGCTGTTTTTCATAATAAACCGATTCATCCGTAAGTTTTTCTTCTGAATACTCCTTCCAATCATTAAAAAATTCTTGCTGGAGGGAGGGGATACTCTCACCGGTAATTTTTAAATGATAATCACGCCACGGACTCAGCTCGGGATCTTGATCGATGTACTCTTTACCAATATTGAAGCCGCCAAGGTAACCAATTTTACCATCAATAATCGAGATTTTGCGGTGATTTCTTACTTGTGACGAGTAAAAAAGGTAGGGCAGCTTTATTCGATTGCTATAAGCAAATTGGACACCAGCATCCTGCAATTCGATTATTGTTTGCTTTTTTAATCCAAAACTGCCGATTCTGTCTGCGAGCAGTCTGACTTCCACGCCCTCTTTCGCTTTTGCTTTTAAAATATCAAAAAATTCCTGACTGAATTCGTCATCTCGGACGATATAAAACAATATGTGGATATGCTTTTTTGCACTTTGTAATTCACTAAAATAATCGGAAAATAATGATTTGCCCCGAGGGAAAATATCGAAATCCCCATATAGAATAGGGTTCTCCTGTTGTTTACGAGTGATCGAAAAGTGTTTCTGCCTGCCTAGCGAGAAATCTAGGTAGAGCCAGACAAAAATCAGTAGTAAAAGTCCTGTCAAAATAAAAATAAACCTCATAAACAATTTTCCTCCAATCATTTATCCCACACACAACATGGATGGAAAGGTTTAAAGAACCGCAAACAAAACAATCAAAGGGTTATGGAGGATAATCCCGTTAATTGTAGTTTGACTTTGTTTTATGTTTGCCAAACAAGGTCATTAGTATGAATTTGAAAGGCCATTAGTATGAATTTGCAAAAAGTCAAATGAACTTTTAAGTAAAAATCATTGACTGAATGCTCATTCATATTATAATGGAGATAAGTATAAATTCAGAAAATGTTAAAAATTTTCTACAACTTTGGGTTTTGGAAGGAACAATTTAAAATTAAGGGGAAGGGGCGTTTTGAATGAGTGGGCTATTATGGGTTAATCTTATTGCATTCCTAGTTGTAACCGCTTACGCTGTCAGTCTATTTGTTTATGTAGTGAAAACTCGGATTGAATTCATAAAGCTTGGAAAAAAAGTCGAGTTTGACAACAAGGTGAAAGAACGACTCCAGAAAATTTGGGTAAACGTATTCGGTCAGAAGAAATTATTAAAGGACAAGAAGAGCGGTATCATGCATATTATGTTCTTTTATGGCTTTATTCTCGTTCAATTTGGTGCGATTGATTTTATTTGGAAGGGGTTAGCTCCAGGTTCACACTTACCGCTTGGACCAATATATTCCGGTTTCACCTTTTTCCAAGAAATCGTTACATTGATGATTTTAGTTGCCGTGATTTGGGCCTTTTATCGCCGTTACGTTGAAAAATTAGTTCGCTTAAAGCGTAATTTCAAATCAGGACTTGTCCTTATATTTATCGGCGGCTTGATGCTTTCTGTTCTAGTTGGAAACGGAATGGGCATTATCTGGCACGGTCATGAGGCTACGTGGGCAGAGCCGATTGCTTCGTTGATTGCAGTCGCTTTTTCGTGGATAGGTGAAACCGCTGCCATTAGTATCTTCTATCTTGCCTGGTGGGTGCATTTATTATTTTTATTAACCTTCCTTGTCTATGTTCCGCAGTCCAAGCATGCGCACTTAATTGCTGGACCAGCAAACGTTTATTTCAACCGTTTAGATAAACCGGGCAAGTTGATGAAGGTTGATTTTGAAGATGAATCACAAGAAAGCTTTGGCGTTGGAAAAATTGAAGACTTTACCCAGCATCAGATGATTGATTTTTATGCTTGTGTGGAATGTGGACGATGTACCAATATGTGTCCGGCTACAGGAACAGGCAAAATGCTTTCGCCCATGGATTTAATCGTAAAACTACGAGATCACCTGACCAATCATGGCGCAGCGGTGACCTCGAAACAGCCTTGGGTCCCAACCTTTGCCTTTACTAATACAGTTGGTAACCAGCTTGCGATAGCGGCTGGCGGCCAAGGAGCACAAGAATCAGCAGCAGCGCATGTATACAATCCAAGTCTAATTGGTGATGTGATTACCGAAGAAGAAATCTGGGCATGTACGACCTGTCGAAATTGTGAAGACCAATGTCCAGTTATGAATGAACACGTAGATAAAATCATTGACCTTCGCCGTTACTTAGTTTTAACAGAAGGAAAGATGGATGCAGATGCCCAGCGTGCGATGACCAATATTGAACGTCAAGGCAATCCATGGGGCTTAAACCGAAAAGAACGTGAAACATGGCGTGAAGCACGCGAAGACGTTCATGTTCCAACGGTAAAAGAAGCGAAAAAGGCTGGCGAGGAAATTGAATACTTATTTTGGGTTGGCTCAATGGGCTCCTACGATAATCGCAGCCAAAAGATTGCCCTTTCGTTTGCGAAGCTGTTAAACGAAGCGGGTGTGAAGTTTGCAATCTTGGGGAATAAAGAGAAAAACTCAGGTGACACGCCGCGCCGTCTTGGTAATGAGTTCTTGTTCCAAGAGCTGGCAAGCAACAATATTGCAGAATTTGAAAAGGCTGAGGTTAAGAAGATTGTGACAATCGACCCGCATGCCTATAATATTTTTAAAAATGAGTACCCTGACTTTGGTTTAGAAGCAGAGGTTTACCATCATACGGAAGTGTTATATGAACTCGTTCGTGACGGTAAGCTTGTAGCTAAGCATGCTGTGAATGAAACGATTACCTTCCATGATTCTTGTTACTTAGGTCGATACAACGATGTATATGATCCGCCGAGAGAGATTCTAAAATCGATTCCTGGCGTAAAGCTTGTGGAAATGGAACGTAATCGTGAAACGGGAATGTGCTGTGGCGCAGGCGGAGGCTTAATGTGGATGGAGGAAGAAACAGGCCATCGCATCAACGTCAGCCGAACAGAGCAGGCACTAGCCGTCAATCCTTCCGTCATCAGCTCAGGCTGTCCATACTGCCTAACCATGCTGTCAGACGGAACAAAAGCAAAAGAAGTAGAAGAAGAAGTATCAACCTACGACGTCGCCGAACTTTTAGAAAAAGCTGTATGCGGGGAAGTGGCATAACTTTCAATTTTTTAAAATAGCTGAAGTTGATTTGTGTATTGCCAGAATTCAAAAAAAATTAAGAATTTTGTGCAAAACATTTCAACTTTTGCTATTTTTTATGTAAAATAAAAGCATAAAGTAAAACGCTTACATTTGTAAAAGGTGCGGTCGGAAGGCCTGTACGATTTTTTTGTACAAATATTGAGCGAGCGTTCAGTCAATCAGTGAAGGGATCTTTACGAAACTTAGTAATTTGAAAAGGGGAGAAATTGAAATGGGGAGAACAGTCATTTTAAGCGGGGTACGAACACCTTTTGGAAAGCTAGGCGGATCATTAAGCAGCCTGACTGCTTCACAGCTTGGGGGTATAGCTGTGAAAGAAGCCTTACTACGAGCAGGGGTGCAAGCTGAAGAAGTACAGGAAGTGATTTTAGGAACGGTTTTACAAGGGGGCCAGGGACAAATTCCGTCACGCCAAGCGGCTAGAGTTGCAGGATTGCCTTGGGGGGTAAAAACAGAAACCGTAAATAAAGTCTGTGCTTCAGGGATGCGCAGTGTGACTCTGGCAGATCAAATCATACGCGCCGGTGATGAACAGGTCATTGTGGCCGGAGGCATGGAATCGATGAGCAATGCACCATACATTCTCCCAAAAGCGCGCTGGGGACTGAAAATGGGCGACTCCACCGTAAAGGATTTAATGATACATGATGGCTTAAGCTGCAGCTTTACCGGTGTCCATATGGGCACCTACGGAAACTCAACCGCAAAAGAAATGGAAATCAGCCGCGAGGCACAAGACGAGTGGGCACTAAGAAGCCACCAGCGGGCAATTGCCGCCATCGAAAGCGGGAAATTTTCTCAGGAAATAGTGCCTGTCACCGTACCTCAGTTAAGAGGGGAACCCGTTGTCGTCGAACAGGATGAAGCACCACGTAAAGACACTTCACTAGATAGATTGGCAAAGCTAGCACCAGTTTTTAATTCTGATGGAACCATCACAGCTGGAAATGCACCGGGTGTCAATGACGGGGCGGCGGCTCTTGTATTGATGAGTGAGGAGCTTGCCGAGGCGCAGGGGTGTAATCCGGAAGCGATTATCCTAGGTCATGCGGCCGTTGCTGTTGAAGCAAAGGACTTCCCGCAAACACCTGGGCTTGTCATTAATAGCTTATTAAAAAAGACAGGCAAAACCGTTGATGAAATTGATTTATTTGAAATAAACGAAGCCTTTGCGGCCGTTAGTTTAGCGAGTGGCAAAATTGCCGGACTTGACCATGAAAAGATCAATGTGAATGGCGGCGCGGTGGCATTAGGTCATCCGATTGGAGCAAGCGGTGCGCGGATCATCATTACCTTAATGCATGAATTAAAGCGACGAGGTGGCGGAATCGGAATTGCTGCTATCTGCAGCGGCGGCGGCCAGGGCGATGCTGTAATGATTGAGGTACCAAAGGCTTAGATGCTGCTGGAAATTTGGTTAGTGTTTTGAGTTTTTTACTAGATTAATAACGGGGTCAGAATTTTTTCTGACCCCTATTGGAGGGGAAGAAATGAAGGTTGATAAGATTTTAGTAATCGGTGCGGGTCAAATGGGGTCTGGGATTGCCCAGGTGTGCGCGCAGGCAGGCTATCAGGTTACACTCAATGACTTGAAACTAGAGTTTGTGGAGCGCGGTTTATCTGTAATCAACAAAAACTTATCACGCAATGTTGACAAAGGGCGTATGACAGATGCAGAAAAGCAAGAAATTCTTAGTCGGATTACCGCTTCCACAGACCTGAATGATGCCAGCGGGGTCGATCTTGTAATTGAAGCAGCTGTTGAAAATATGGAAATCAAAACAAAGATTTTTGCGCAATTAGATGAAATTGCAGCTCCACATGCCATTTTGGCGTCTAACACCTCCTCCTTGCCGATCACAGAAATTGCCGCGGCAACTAATCGTCCAGAAAAAGTGATTGGTATGCATTTCATGAATCCAGTACCAGTGATGAAACTAGTTGAAATTATCCGCGGCTTAGCGACAGCGGATGACGTTTATCAAGTCATTGAAGATATGACGAAAACAATTGGCAAGGTACCTGTGGAGGTCAATGACTATCCGGGCTTTGTTTCCAACCGAATACTTTTGCCGATGATTAATGAAGCGATTTATACGCTCTATGAAGGTGTGGCGACGAAGGAAGCGATTGACGAGGTAATGAAACTGGGAATGAACCACCCAATGGGGCCGTTAACGCTTGCTGATTTTATCGGCTTAGATACTTGTCTATATATTATGGAAACCTTGCATGAAGGCTTCGGTGATGACAAGTACCGCCCATGCCCGCTGCTTCGGAAATATGTAAAAGCCGGCTGGCTCGGAAAGAAATCAGGACGCGGTTTTTATATTTACGAGTGACCTCGGGAAGGGAGAAAGATATGAAGCTTACATTCACAGAAGAGCAGGAAATGATGCGGAAGATGGTTCGTGATTTCGCAGAAAATGAGATTGCTCCCTTTATAGATAGAATGGAAAAAGGTGAGTTTCCCCGTGAAATTCTTCGTAAAATGGGTGAACTCGGTTTGATGGGCATTCCGGTCCCTGAAAAGTACGGCGGAGCTGAAATGGATTTTACCTCCTATATTATTGCCATTAATGAATTATCGAGGGTGAGTGCCACGGTCGGTGTAATCTTGTCTGTGCATACAAGTGTCGGCACCAACCCGATTCTTTATTTTGGCACGGAAGAACAAAAACAGCGGTTTGTCCCAAAGCTTGCATCAGGCGAATATTTAGGTGCCTTTTGTTTAACAGAAGCCAGTTCGGGCTCTGATGCTGCGAGCTTGAAATCACGAGCGGTACGTGATGCTGACCATTATGTGATCAACGGCTCGAAGATGTTTATAACAAATGGCGGGGAAGCAGATGTGTATATTGTATTTGCTTCAACCAATCCAGAGCTTGGTGCCAAAGGGATCTCATGCTTTATTGTTGAAAAAAATACACCTGGCTTTGTCATCGGTAAAGACGAACACAAAATGGGATTACATGGCTCGAGAACCGTACAGCTAACGTTTGAAGATATGAGAGTACCAGCAGCAAATCTTCTTGGCCAAGAGGGAGAGGGCTTTAAAATTGCGATGGCGAATCTAAATGTCGGTCGAATCGGCATTGCTGCACAGGCACTTGGGATTGCAGAAGCAGCCTTAGACGCAGCAACCGGCTACGCTAAAGAGCGCCAGCAATTTGGCAAACCGATTGCGGTTCAGCAAGGCATCGGCTTTAAGCTTGCTGATATGGCAACGAATGTTGAGGCGGCAAAACTACTACTCTACCGGGCTGCAGATCTGCGGTCGAAAGGGCTGGAATGTGGAAAAGAAGCTTCAATGGCAAAATTATATGCCTCAAAGACAGCGGTAGAGGTGGCCATAGAAGCGGTACAAGTTTTCGGAGGCTACGGCTATACAGAGGAATACCCGGTGGAGCGCTACTTCCGTGATGCGAAAATAACCGAAATCTACGAGGGCACAAGCGAGATTCAGCGGATTGTTATTAGTAAATATCTTTAACTTCTTGGGTATATTCAATTTTTTGTAGAATGTAGACCGGAATTTGTAGATATAGACCTAAAATTTGTTGATATCGGTCCGGAATTTGTAGATATAGACCTAAAATTTGTTGATATCGATCCAGAATTTGTTGATATAGACCTAAAATTTGTAGAAATACGAATTTGTGTACTTTAAACATTAGGAGGACTCCCATTATGAACTTTCGATTGTCTGAAGAGCATGAAATGATTAGAAAAATGGTGCGTGATTTTGCTCGAAACGAGGTTGCACCGACCGCCGCGGAACGGGATGAGGAGGAGCGCTTTGATCGTGAGATTTTCGATCAAATGGCAGAGTTAGGATTAACGGGTATTCCATGGCCGGAAGAGTACGGCGGCATCGGCAGTGATTATTTGGCATATTGCATCGCAGTAGAAGAACTTTCTCGTGTAGATGCCAGCATCGGTGTAACGCTATCTGCTCATACTTCACTGGCAGGCTGGCCGATTTACAAATTCGGCTCTGAGGAACAAAAACAAACCTATTTACGCCCGATGGCAGAGGGGAAGAAAATCGGTGCTTACGGCTTAACAGAGCCGGGAAGCGGTTCAGATGCAGGCGGGATGAGAACGATGGCTCGTTTAGAAGGAGATCATTACGTCCTTAATGGCTCAAAAATTTTCATCACAAACGGCGGCGAGGCAGAAATCTATGTGGTTTTCGCTTTAACAGACCCATCAAGTAAGCAAAAAGGAACAACAGCGTTCATCGTCGAAAGCGGCTTCCCAGGGTTCTCGGTTGGGAAGAAAGAAAAGAAGCTTGGCATTCGCTCATCACCAACAACGGAAATTATTTTTGAAGATTGCAAGGTGCCTGTCGTAAATAGGCTTGGCGCGGAGGGAGAAGGTTTTAAAATTGCGATGATGACCCTTGATGGCGGCCGCAACGGCATCGCCGCACAAGCAGTCGGAATTGCTCAAGGTGCGTTAGACGCTGCGGTCGACTATGCAAAAGAGCGCCAGCAATTTGGCAAACCGATTGCTGCCAATCAAGGAATTGCCTTTAAGCTTGCCGATATGGCAACAAGTATTGAAGCGTCTAGGCTATTAACCTACCAAGCAGCATGGTTAGAGTCGGAGGGCCTGCCGTACGGTAAAGAATCTGCGATGTCTAAATTACTTGCTGGTGACACAGCGATGAAGGTGACAACGGAGGCGGTTCAGGTCTTTGGCGGCTATGGCTATACAAAGGATTATCCGGTAGAACGCTACATGCGCGATGCGAAAATCACACAAATTTATGAGGGAACACAGGAAATTCAACGCCTTGTTATCTCAAGGATGATAACAAATAATTGAATTGTAGAACAAAGGCGGTTTGATAGGGGATGAAAAAGCGGGAAGTACATGCTTCGGTTAAAGACGAACGCCTTGTGCAAAGAAGACGAAATCAAATGATCAAAGGGGCCGTTGCTCTTTTTAAAGAAAAAGGATTTCATCGAACGACTACACGTGAAATTGCCAAAGCGGCCGGTTTTAGCATCGGGACGTTATACGAATATATCCGAACGAAGGAAGATGTCTTATACCTCGTTTGCGATAGTATTTATGACCATGTCAGCGAGCGGCTTCAGCAGGACCTAGAGCAGAAGCAAGGCACATTAAAGAGCCTGAAGCAGGGGATTGCCAACTATTTCCGAGTTATCGATGAAATGCAGGCTGAAGTTCTGGTCATGTACCAAGAAGCGAAGTCACTGACAAAGGATGCCCTTCCATATGTGTTGAAGAAGGAATTACAAATGGCAGGGATGTTTGAAAAGCTTCTGACGCTCTGTGTGGAAAATGGCGAGCTCCATTTAACAGATGAGCAGGTGAAAATCATTTCCCACAATATCATTGTCGAGGGACAAATGTGGAGCTTCCGCCGCTGGGCACTGCAAAAATCATTTACGCTCGAAGAATACATTGAGCTTCAAACCAATCTTTTAATTACCGGACTGACAAACATGAACAAAGGGAATTCGGAACATTAATACAATGCGGGTGCTCACCTAGCACCCTGCCTGTTTCAAATGAGGGGGAGAAGGATGACGACAACGGAAATTTATCGACCGAAGCATCATGTCCGCTTTGTGACGGCTTCGAGTTTGTTTGATGGTCACGATGCTTCAATTAATATTATGAGAAGAATCCTCCAGGCGAGCGGAGCAGAGGTCATTCATTTAGGCCATAATCGCTCGGTTGAGGAGGTTGTAAACGCAGCGATACAAGAGGATGCACAAGGGATTGCGATTTCTTCTTATCAGGGTGGACACGTAGAGTACTTTAAATATATGTACGAGTTATTGAAGGAAAAAGGTGCTCCGAACATCCGCATTTATGGCGGCGGCGGCGGAGTGATTATCCCTCGTGAGATCAAGGAGCTCCATGACTATGGAATTGCTTGGATTTTCTCACCTGAAGATGGCAGAACAATGGGTTTGCAGGGGATGATTAATCGCATGCTCGAGGAGTGTGATTTCCCTACCGTTACAACGGATGCAACCGAGCAGATTGAAAAGCTGCCAACGGGCGATGTTAATGCCATTGCGAAGCTGATTACGATTGCCGAGCTACATGTTGATAAAAAACGTGAAGCGGCAGCAGCGGCGGAAAGCCTGCTTGAAAAAGTTAAAACGATGTCACAGGAAGTTCCGGTTGTCGGGATTACTGGAACAGGCGGTGCTGGAAAAAGCTCGTTAACAGATGAATTGATTCGTCGGTTTATTAATGAGTTTCCTGCTAAAAAGGTTGCGATTCTTTCTGTTGACCCAACAAAGCAAAAAACAGGCGGGGCCTTACTAGGTGACCGAATTCGAATGAATGCCATTTTCAACCCCAATGTGTATATGCGAAGCCTGGCAACAAGGGCATCGAGAAATGAATTGTCGCTGGCCATTAAGGATGCCGTATCCGTTGTGAAGGCGGCAGGCTTTGACCTTGTCATCGTGGAAACAAGTGGAATTGGTCAAGGTGATGCTGAGATTACCGAAATCTGCGACATGTCCCTTTATGTGATGACGAGTGAGTTTGGGGCTCCTTCACAGCTTGAGAAGATTGACATGATTGATTTTGCTGATTTAATTGTCATTAATAAATTTGAGCGCAAGGGTTCAGAGGATGCTAGAAGTCAGGTGCAAAAGCAGTATCAGCGCAGCCATATGCTGTTTGAAAAGGATCCTTCGGAAATGCCTGTATACGGTACGATTGCGAGTCAATTCAATGACCCGGGTACAAATGCTTTATTTGCTGTATTAATAGAAAAAATGAATGAAAAAGTCGGAACGGATTGGGTGACCTCTTTTTCAAAAAATGTAGTGGTTGAAAAACAAAATGTGATCATCCCCACGGACCGACGTTATTATCTTCGGGAAATTTCCGAAACGGTCCGGCGCTACCATAAGGCTTCCGAAGAGCAGGCGAATATTTCCCGGAAATTATTCCAGCTTGAGGGTGCCATTCTAGCCGTAAAAGAAAGCGGAGCTAATGCTGCTGTTTTAGCAGCGTTAACAGCGCTCAAAGAGGAAACAGAAGCAAAGTTGACACCTGAATCGAAGAAAATCCTCAGTGGTTGGGAAAAAACGAAAGAGGCATACAGCAGCAACCAATTTATCACGCGTATTCGTGATAAAGATATTATTACAGTCTTAAAAACAAAGAGCCTTTCAGGGATTGATATTCCTAAGGTGGCTTTGCCGAAGTATAAAGATTACGGTGAAATTATCCGCTGGGTGTACCGTGAAAATCTTCCTGGAAACTTCCCCTATACGGCAGGAGTATTCCCGTTCAAGCGTGAGGGCGAGGATCCGAAGCGGCAATTTGCAGGCGAGGGAACTCCGGATAGAACCAATCGAAGGTTCCACTATTTATCAAAGGATGATTCGGCTAAACGTTTAAGTACGGCGTTTGATTCCGTAACCTTATATGGTGAGGATCCGGATTACCGCCCAGATATTTTCGGAAAGGTTGGCGAGTCCGGCGTCAGCGTTTGTACACTCGATGATATGAAAAAGCTGTATGCTGGCTTTGACCTCTGCCAACCATCAACATCCGTCTCGATGACGATTAACGGTCCTGCACCGATTATTTTGGCGATGTTCATGAACACGGCAATTGACCAGCAGGTGAAGAACAGAGAGGAAGAGCTTGGGCGGATGCTGACGGTTGAAGAATTTGCTGAAGTGAAGGCTTATACGTTAAAAACAGTTCGAGGAACCGTACAGGCTGATATTCTAAAAGAAGACCAGGGACAAAACACCTGTATTTTTTCAACAGAATTTGCGCTGCGAATGATGGGTGATATTCAGCAATATTTCATTGATCATCAAGTGCGTAATTATTACTCTGTTTCGATTTCTGGATACCATATTGCCGAAGCAGGAGCGAACCCGATTTCGCAGCTGGCCTTTACGTTATCTAATGGGTTCACCTATGTGGAATACTATTTGAGCCGCGGCATGCATATTGATGATTTTGCGCCAAACCTTTCCTTCTTCTTCTCAAATGGTTTAGATCCGGAGTATACGGTCATTGGGCGAGTAGCCAGGAGAATTTGGGCCACGGTGATGCGTGATAAGTATGGTGCAAATGAGCGAAGCCAAAAGCTAAAGTATCATATTCAAACCTCCGGCCGTTCTTTGCATGCGCAGGAAATCGACTTTAATGATATTAGAACAACACTGCAGGCATTGATGGCCTTGCAGGATAACTGTAATTCACTTCATACCAACGCATATGACGAAGCAATTACGACACCAACAGAGGAATCGGTTCGCCGCGCAATGGCAATTCAAATGATTATCACAAAAGAGCACGGACTAACGAAAAATGAAAATCCGTTGCAGGGCTCGTTTATCGTCGACGAACTGACCGACCTAGTAGAAGAGGCGGTTCTGCAGGAATTTGAACGCCTGAATGACCGCGGTGGTGTGCTTGGCTCGATGGAAACCCAATACCAGCGTGGTAAAATCCAGGATGAGTCGATGTATTATGAAATGAAAAAGCATACAGGTGAGCTGCCAATCATTGGCGTTAATACGTACTTGAATCCAAATCCACCTTCAGAAGACGACGTCAACAACATGGAACTTGCAAGGGCATCCCTAGAAGAAAAGGAATTGCAGATTCACAATCTGCGTGCCTTCCAGGAAGCCCACAAACAAGAAACAGCAGAAGCACTCAAACGCCTAAAGCTTGCCGCCGTCAACAACGGCAACATATTTGCCGAATTAATGGAAACAGTAAAAGTGGCAAGCCTTGGCCAAATCACCAAAGCCCTCTACCAAGTCGGCGGCCAGTATCGAAGAAATATGTAATCTAAATCTGTGACCCAATTGCTGTTGAACAGCTTTATCAAAGTGCAATTTATTTGATTGGAGCGAAAGGTGCGAGACTCTGCGGCACGCCCGCGGAAAGCGAAGCACCTTTCGCTCCAATCTCGTTAAAAATTTATTTTTCAACAAGTGCAAAAATTGGGCCATTATCTTATATAATCTAACTAGCAAATTACTTCTTAAGTTCTGGCGGGTGTGGACAATGAGGCTCAGTACCATCATATATACGTTAATCATTTTTGCTTGGCCGCTATACTTTCTTTATGAGCATTCCCTAGGCGCAATTTCCTTCCTGCTACTAGCACTCTTCTTCCTTTTCATTGCAATCAAAGAGTTGAAAAAGATAAAATCAGATGGCGAACAGCCAAAAAAGGAAAAAATCAAGCAAAACAGCAGATAGAACTAGCATAAACGGCAGGATTTTGTTTATAATGAAGAATATGTATTTTTATAGGTGCCTGATTGAATGCTGTAAGCTTTGCTGTCAGGGTGTAAATAGAGAAAGGAAGTGCCGAAGTTGAGTTTAAAACAATACTCAAAAGAGCAATTAAAAGAGTTATCTCTGATCGAGATGGCTTACGAGTTTTTAAAAAATAGCAAACAAGCAATTTCCTTCCATGAATTATTAACTGAAGTTTCTAGAGCTGCTGAACTTAGCGAAAAAGAAGTTAGGTCAAGAATTGCTCAGTTTTATACTGACATAAATATAGATGGCCGTTTCCTTTCACTAGGGGACAACCGTTGGGGCCTCCGTGTATGGTATCCAGTTGATACGCAAGAGGAAGAAGTCGTTACGGTGATCAAACCTAAGAAGAAAAAGGCGAAGAAGGCTGTTGACGAAGAAGAACTTGAACTTGAAGACTTCGATGAAATCGATGATGAAGATTATGATGATC
The DNA here is from genome assembly GCF_001940785.1 of Bacillus sp. MRMR6. Classification (GTDB taxonomy): domain Bacteria; phylum Bacillota; class Bacilli; order Bacillales; family Cytobacillaceae; genus Neobacillus. The sequence goes on along the minus strand of NZ_MSLS01000003.1, from coordinate 158,243 downwards.
TTGATGACTTTGCGGATGAAGATGATGATCTTCTTGATGAAGACGAAGACATCCTGGAAGACATAGATGCAGTCGATGAGTTTGACGACGATGACGAAGAAGAGATCGATGAGGAAATTATCGAGGAAGATGACGAATTTGCCCTTGATGATGACGAGGATGACGATCTTGATGAGGATGACAATCTAGAGTTGGATGAAGACGAAAAACTTTAATGGCTTGACTTTTTAATACTAGCCTTGTAAAATCTTTTTTGGGCTCCTTAAAAAAGGACGGCTAAACATTAACACTCAAGCGCTCCCCTTACCAGTGTGTAAGCGGGGGGCGCTTTTTTTGTTTTTTTCGATTATTTGTGATTGAAAAATTTTTTAAAAAAGAAGCCTTAAACCAACAAAGAAATGCGCAAACTGATTTAGAGGGGGATTTATTTTATGACAAAGTATATTTTTGTAACAGGTGGGGTGGTTTCCTCACTTGGAAAGGGAATTACCGCTGCATCCTTAGGTAGATTATTGAAAAATCGCGGCTTGAATGTAACGATTCAAAAATTTGACCCGTATATTAACGTGGACCCAGGAACAATGAGCCCTTACCAGCACGGTGAAGTATTTGTTACCGGCGATGGCGCGGAAACAGACCTAGATTTAGGCCACTACGAACGCTTTATTGATATTAACCTAAATAAATATAGTAACGTTACGACTGGTAAAATCTATTCTACTGTACTAAGGAAAGAGCGTCGCGGCGATTATCTTGGCGGTACGGTTCAGGTTATTCCGCACATCACAAACGAAATCAAGGAGCGCGTGTTCCGTGCTGGTCATGAAACAAATGCTGATGTTGTCATAACTGAAATTGGTGGTACTGTTGGGGATATCGAATCTCTTCCATTCCTTGAGGCGATCCGCCAAATTAAAAGTGATATCGGCGGCAGTAATGTCATGTATATCCACTGTACGTTAATCCCGTATATCAAGGCAGCGGGTGAAATGAAAACAAAACCAACTCAGCACAGTGTGAAAGAGCTGCGCAGTCTTGGAATTCAGCCAAATATCATCGTGGTGCGTACAGAAATGCCTGTATCACAGGACATGAAGGATAAAATTGCTCTTTTCTGTGATATCGATTCAAAAGCAGTGATTGAGTGCCAAGATGCGGATACCCTTTACTCGATTCCACTGGCACTTCAAGAGCAGCATATGGATGAAATTGTGTGTGATCACTTAAAATTAACAACACCTGAACCAGAAATGACAGAGTGGAAAGCACTTGTCGAGAAGGTTCTTAACCTATCTGGTAAAACAAGAATTGGACTTGTTGGAAAGTATGTTGAACTGCAGGATGCTTATATTTCCGTTGTAGAAGCAATGAAACATGCAGGCTATGCCTTTGATGCTGATGTTGAAATTAAGTGGATTAATGCTGAAGAAGTAAATGGAGACAATGTTGCCGAATTATTAAATGATGTGGACGGCATCCTTGTTCCAGGCGGATTCGGTGACCGCGGTGTCGAAGGGAAAATTCATGCCACTCGTTATGCACGTGAAACGAAAAAGCCATTCCTTGGAATCTGCCTAGGAATGCAGCTGGCAACGATTGAATTTGCACGAAATATTCTTGGATACAAAGGAGCACATTCTGCTGAATTTGTACCAGAAACAAAGTATCCGATCATCGACTTGCTTCCTGAGCAAAAGGATGTCGAGGATTTAGGCGGAACATTAAGACTTGGTCTATATCCATGCCGGTTGCAGGAAGGAACGAAGGCATTTGAGGCTTACGCAGACGAAGTCATCTACGAGCGTCACCGCCATCGTTATGAGTTTAACAATCACTACCGTCAAGAAATGGAAGAGGCAGGCTTTGTCTTCTCTGGTACAAGCCCTGATGGCCGTTTAGTGGAAATTATTGAAATCAAGGACCACCCATGGTTCGTGGCATCACAATTCCACCCAGAATTCGTCTCAAGACCAACACGCCCACAGCCGTTATTCCGTGACTTCATTAAAGCAACACTACAAAAATAATTTTTGAGGGCCAGTTCTCTTTAAGGGGACTGGTTTTTTGTGTGGAAAAAAATGTCTAAATGTCCAAAACCATTCCAAACAAAAAAACGACCCTTTTAAAAAGTCGTTTTATAGATCATATTCAGTTAAAATTTCATCAATCGTAAACTTCAAGCCATAATAAGCATATAAACCTGCCATCGAGGCAGGATAGCCAAAGCGGTTTCCTTCATCATCTGGCAATAATCCTTTTTTTAGCTGTAAATTAATATGTACATCGGCCAAATCGGTAAGTTGTCCATCTTCGACTGCAGTAGAAACGGCTACCATTGGAATCCCTTTCTCCTGAAGCTGCACTGCCAGAGTAATGGCCTCTTGGTCGGCAGATGTTCGCGTAAACAATAACACACGGTCTGCGTCGGTCAACTCAGCAACATTCATTAACACTTTTGCAGATGTTAAAGGTTCTGCCCCCTGAAGCGCCTCTGATTCGATTGCCTTCATTTCTCTGGCACCGAAAATATAGATGCATCCTTCACCAGCAGGAGCCTGGGTGAGCAAGCGGGCACCATCTTCGAAAGCAAACTCTTCTTTTCCCTCAATTCTCTTGAATAAACCCATTAATTGGGTGGTAAACATTTTTAACATACTAAACCTCCTTTACACAAGTCTATTATAGTCTTTCTGTGAAAAAAGACAATTTACCATAAATTAACACAAAACAAGCTGGGAAATAAGGAGGTAATTTGGAAGTAATGTCGAATAGAAATCAACAGGGGATAATCTGGAAATAAAATTCTAACAAAATGGAAGAGGTGGAGTTATGAAAGAGAAAATTTTAATTGTTGACGACCAATTTGGAATCCGTATTTTATTAAATGAGGTTTTTCAAAAAGAGGGGTATCAAACCTTTCAGGCAGCAAACGGAATACAGGCACTTGATATTGTTACGAAGCATGACCCAGATCTCGTTCTATTGGATATGAAGATACCAGGAATGGATGGTATCGAAATTTTAAAAAGAATGAAGGTTATCGAACCAGATATTCGGGTAATTATTATGACGGCCTACGGGGAATTGGATATGATTCAGGAAGCCAAGGACCTAGGAGCCATTACTCACTTTGCTAAGCCATTTGATATTGATGACATCCGCGCAGCTGTGCGCAAACATATCCCGCAAAAGGCAAACTAGAGAACCGTTTTTAAAAGAAAACGCCTTCATTACAGTGGTTCCGCTTTCATTATGACAGTTTGCAAAACTCGATAAGATTAATGGAATTTCATTCTTCCTTTTGGTATGATACATATGGAACTTTTACTGGTTAATATCTAATCGGATTATACATAATCAGCAAAAATGAGGGAAAACCTGTTATGGAAAGCCCTGTTTTGTGAGAGGATACATGACCTATACTAAGGAGGAAAAATGATATGCCTTTAGTTTCAATGACAGAGATGCTTAACAAAGCGAAAGCAGAAGGTTACGCTGTTGGGCAATTTAACCTTAACAATTTAGAGTTTACGCAAGCAATCCTTCAAGCTGCTGAAGCAGAAAAATCACCGGTTATTCTTGGTGTTTCTGAAGGAGCAGCACGTTATATGGGCGGTTTCAAAACCGTTGTGAAAATGGTAGAAGGTTTACTAGAAGATTATAAAATTACCGTACCAGTTGCAATCCACCTGGATCACGGTTCAAGCTTTGAAAAGTGTAAAGAAGCAATCGATGCAGGCTTTACTTCTGTTATGATTGACGCTTCTCACCACCCATTTGAAGAAAACATTGAAACAACTTCTAAGGTTGTTGAGTATGCTCATTCTAAAGGTGTATCGGTTGAAGCAGAACTAGGAACAGTTGGCGGACAAGAAGACGATATTATCGCTGAAGGTGTTATTTATGCAGACCCGAAAGAGTGTGAAGAGCTTGTTAAGCGCACTGGCATCGACTGCCTGGCACCAGCATTAGGTTCTGTTCACGGTCCTTACAAAGGCGAACCAAACCTTGGTTTCAAAGAGATGGAAGAAATCGGTAAAGCTATTGGCCTTCCGTTAGTACTTCACGGTGGAACTGGTATTCCATTAAAGGATATCCAAAAGTCTGTTTCTCTTGGAACAGCGAAAATCAATGTAAATACTGAAAACCAAATCGCTTCAGCAAGAGTAGTTCGCGAAGTATTAGCTGCAAAGCCTAACGAGTACGATCCACGTAAATACTTAGGCCCAGCTCGTGACGCGATCAAAGAAACAGTAATCGGCAAAATGCGCGAATTCGGTTCTTCAGGTAGAGCTTAAGTAGAAAAGCGGAAGTGCCTTGCCCAGGGGCGACAGGCATAAGACGAGCCGGCATGGAGGTTGTACTTTAACCTCCTTGACGGATTGGCTTATGACCCGAGCTCCTAGGCACTGGAGCTAGACAGAGGAACATAATAAATTATATTAACTTTACTAGAACCTCTTGTTAGGACCTAGTGATAATGGTACAGTTGTAGTAATTGAAACCGCCCCTAAGTAAGTGGGCGGTTTCAATCTGTAATAAATAGATTGAAAATTTTGTCGAAACTTTTACTGAAAATTTGGAGGGGAAACATAACATGAAATTTTTTATTGACACAGCTAATTTAGAAGAAATCCGTGAGGCGAATGACTTAGGATTACTAGCGGGAGTAACAACCAATCCATCCCTTGTGGCGAAAGAAAAAAACGTATCCTTTCACGACCGTATTAAAGAAATTGCAGAATTAGTACCAGGTTCAGTAAGTGCTGAAGTAATCGCTTTAGATGCAGAAGGAATGATCGCTGAGGGCAAAGAACTAGCAGCAATCGCTCCAAATATCACAGTAAAAGTTCCAATGACACCAGAAGGCTTAAAAGCTGTACATGCTTTCTCAAAAGTAGGTATTAAAACAAATGTAACTCTTATTTTTAACGCAAACCAGGCACTTCTTGCTGCAAGAGCAGGCGCTTCATATGTATCTCCATTCCTCGGAAGATTAGATGATATTGGCCAAAATGGTTTAGATCTAATCTCTACAATCGCTGATATTTTTGCGGTTCATGGCCTTGAAACCGAAATTATTGCAGCATCAATCCGTAATCCAATTCACGTAACAGAAGCAGCTCTAAGAGGTGCGCATATTGCCACTATCCCTTACAAGGTTCTAATGGGCTTAACACATCATCCATTAACAGATAAAGGGATCGAAGCGTTCCTGAAGGATTGGGAAACTCGTAATAATAGCTAATTGGCTGTAATTTTTTCCATTTTTTTCGAACTTTTTTCATTATAGATACATGAAAATTAAATTTTCGTGTAAACTAGATGATAGACAAGCTGTCGGAATTTGCCTTTTGATGGTGGAAATATTTATCTTAATTGGCGGTTAATGGGAGTCAGTCCCATGGTTGGCAGAGATTTTTTTAGCCAAACCCAAAGGCTTAGAAGGGAGTCGAAAATGGAAAAACTTAAAATTGCAGGCGGTTACCCATTAAAAGGTACCGTAAGAATAAGTGGAGCAAAGAATAGTGCAGTTGCCTTAATTCCAGCAACCATCTTGGCAGAATCACCAGTAACTATTGAAGGCCTGCCAGATATTTCAGATGTAGAAATCCTAAAGGACTTACTCGAGGAAATTGGCGGGAAGGTAGAGCTTTCGGATGATTTTGCTATGACAGTTGATCCCTCAGCGATGATTTCGATGCCATTGCCGAACGGAAAAGTAAAGAAGCTGCGTGCTTCGTATTATTTAATGGGTGCCATGCTGGGCCGCTTTAAAAAGGCGGTTATTGGGTTACCAGGAGGCTGCCATCTAGGTCCCCGTCCGATTGACCAGCATATAAAAGGCTTTGAAGCACTAGGTGCGAGAATTACGAACGAACAGGGAGCAATTTATTTGCGAGCCGACGAGCTGCGCGGTGCTCGAATTTACCTGGATGTAGTTAGTGTTGGCGCAACGATCAATATTATGCTTGCTGCTGTTAGAGCAAAGGGCCGGACCATCATTGAAAATGCAGCGAAAGAACCAGAAATTATTGATGTAGCCACATTATTAACCAACATGGGTGCAAGAATTAAAGGTGCTGGTACGGATGTTATTCGGATCGACGGTGTTGATCAACTTCATGGCTGTCAGCATACGATTATTCCTGACCGTATTGAAGCCGGTACCTATATGATTCTTGGTGCTGCTGTTGGTGAGGGTGTGTTGATTGATAACGTTATTCCACTGCATTTAGAATCACTCATTGCGAAGCTTCGTGAGATGGGTGTTCAGGTTGAGACAGGGGACGATCAAATATATGTCAGTGGCTCGCGTGAATTGAAAGCGGTTGACATTAAAACATTGGTCTATCCAGGATTCCCAACTGACTTGCAGCAGCCATTTACCTCACTTTTGACAAAAGCCGCTGGTTCTAGTGTCGTCACCGATACCATATACGGTGCCCGTTTTAAGCATATCGATGAATTAAGACGAATGAACGCGAACATTAAGGTTGAAGGTCGCTCAGCGATCATCAATGGTCCTGTTCAGCTTCAGGGAGCGAAGGTAAAAGCGAGCGACTTAAGAGCAGGTGCTGCCTTAGTCATTGCCGGTCTTATTGCTGAGGGCGTAACCGAAGTAACCGGACTTGAACACATCGACCGTGGTTACAGCAATCTAGTCGAAAAATTAAACGGACTTGGTGCCACCATCTGGCGCGAAGCTTTAACAAAAGAAGAAGTAGAACAATTAGAGAACACCTAAATAAGCTATACTAATTTTCCTAGTCTGTTATACCATTGAGGTAGATACTATAAAGTAAAGGTATAATAGAAAGATTGGGGATTGAACCATGGAGAGAAGCTTGTCCAATGAAAGGTACTGTGGTCATTGGAGAAGGGGAAATGGACGAAGCGCCAATGCTTTATATACTAGTATTTAACAGATGGAGAACTATTGCGCGGTGTGCAATTTAAAGGCTCTTACGGCTCTACGCATTCGATTGTTATGCGTGCTAAATCAGGCACAGTACGGTTTGTTGAAGGTCGTCACAGCTTAAAAAAGAAACCAAACTTAGTAATAAGATAGTTTTTTACATAAGAGACTAGGCGTCAGAGGTCTAGTCTCTTAACCCCCAACAATTAGAGAAAACCTCAAACCTGAGATTTCCATCAAAAATTAAGTTGATTAATTTTTTACCCAAAGGGTACAATAGTATTGTTTTAGTATATAACATATCTGCTATTCTATTCATATCTTTCAAACTTCAATAAAAACAATTCTATTCCTCAACTTCCTTTTCTAAAAAAATAGAACTCCCTATCACTTAGACTCCGGTAGCGGAATAGAGAAAAATATTAAAGAGTGGTGTACAAATGGAATTAACAATATCCAGTTTAGAAAACATGAAGCTAAAAGAGCTTTATGAACTTGCGCGTGAATTCAAAGTAACGTACTACAGCAAGTTATCAAAAAAAGAACTCATTTTTGCCATCTTAAAATCACGTGCAGAGCAGCAGGGCTACTTCTTCATGGAAGGTGTCCTTGAAATTATCCAATCGGAAGGCTTTGGATTTTTAAGACCCATCAACTATTCACCTAGCTCTGAGGATATCTACATCTCGGCATCGCAAATCCGACGTTTTGACCTTCGTAATGGTGATAAAGTTTCCGGTAAGGTTCGTCCGCCGAAAGAAAACGAACGCTATTACGGATTGTTACACGTAGAAGCGGTAAATGGTGAAGACCCTGAATCAGCGAAAGAACGCGTTCACTTCCCAGCTTTAACTCCTCTCTATCCAAATAGATTGATGAAACTTGAAACAACTCCAAAATATCTTTCAACAAGAATTATGGACCTAGTTGCTCCAGTTGGCTTTGGACAAAGGGGCTTAATTGTTGCGCCGCCAAAAGCGGGTAAAACCATGCTATTAAAAGAAATTGCCAACAGCATTACCACCAACCATCCAGACATTGAACTAATTGTTCTTCTAATTGACGAGCGTCCTGAGGAAGTAACCGACATCGAGCGTTCAGTAGCAGGCGATGTTGTAAGCTCAACGTTTGATGAAGTCCCAGAAAATCATATAAAAGTTGCCGAGCTTGTACTCGACCGCGCGATGCGTCTAGTTGAGCATAAACGTGATGTTGTCATTTTAATGGACAGTATCACTCGACTAGCACGTGCCTATAACTTGGTTATTCCGCCAAGCGGCCGTACGTTATCTGGTGGTATCGACCCGGCAGCCTTCCACCGTCCAAAGCGTTTCTTTGGTGCAGCTCGTAATATCGAGGAAGGCGGAAGCTTAACGATTCTTGCCACAGCCTTGGTGGATACAGGCTCACGTATGGATGATGTGATTTACGAAGAATTCAAAGGAACTGGTAACATGGAGCTGCATCTTGACCGACAGCTTGCCGAGCGCCGTATTTTCCCTGCGCTGGATATTCGTCGATCCGGAACACGTAAAGAGGAGCTGCTTCTTCCGAAAGATCACCTTGACAAATTATGGGCAATCAGAAAATCTATGTCAGACTCACCAGACTTTGTCGAACGCTTCTTGAAAAAATTAAGACAAACTAAGTCTAACGAGGAATTCTTTGCCCAAATCGGAGAAGAACTGAAGTCAAGAAGGTCGTAAATATACAAATAAAACCATTGAAACCTGCCTTGCAAAAACAGGTACTCCTTGTTATAATGGGTGCAGTGTGTTTTTAGTATTTGATGCTTGTTTTAAGACAGGCTTATCCCGCAGTAACGTGCAGTAAGACCTCCGGTCAACTGCTCGTAAATGCTCGATTGGTTCAACTAACCATCAGCGGGAAAAAGCACCCGCTAATGGAAGTTTCACCTTATATAACTCTGTTTCGAAAGATTCAGGGCGGAAGGAGATGAAAAGAATGAAAACAGGAATTCATCCAAATTATAAAACAATAACGGTGAGCTGCGCATGTGGTAACACATTCGAAACTGGTTCCGTTAAAAAAGAAATCCGTGTTGAAACATGTTCAGAATGTCACCCATTCTACACAGGTCGTCAAAAATTCGCTGAAGCTGGCGGACGTGTTGACCGTTTCAACAAAAAATACGGTATCAAGAATGAACAACAACAATAGTTGCTCAAGAACAGGCAAGAGGAAATTTGGCTTGCCTGTTTTTTATTTTGAGTTTTTCAGAAATATTAACCTTCTTTTTAGGTTTGAATAAAAGCTTATCGCTACATAAAAAATAGATTAAATTATGGTTTTGTGCTTAGGAAGGAGACGCTGAGTTATGTATCTAATGAAGCAAATCGGATGGGTTGAGGTTATCTGCGGTAGTATGTTTTCTGGAAAGTCAGAGGAATTGATTCGCCGCGTGCGCCGTGCTCAATTTGCAAAACAAAAAATTGCTGTGTTTAAGCCAAAAATCGACAATCGCTACAGCGTGCAATCTGTCGTTTCTCATAATGGTTCTTCTTTTAAGGCCAAGCCTATATCACACTCCATTGAAATCCTCCACCATGTTGAGTCTGACATTGATATTGTCGCCATCGATGAAATACAATTCTTCGATGAAGGAATTATCAGAGTCGTCCAGCAACTAGCTGACAGTGGGCATCGCGTAGTATGTGCGGGACTTGATATGGATTTCCGCGGTGAGCCATTCGGCCAAATGCCTGGATTGATGGCAATCGCAGAAACCGTAACAAAGCTTCAAGCGGTCTGCACCGTATGTGGATCACCTTCAAGCCGAACTCAGCGCCTGATTGATGGCAACCCTGCATCTTACCACGATCCGGTTATTCTCGTCGGTGCATCTGAAGCCTACGAACCACGCTGTCGTCACCACCATTATGTTCCAAAAGCAGCCCGGACCATTGAAAAAGAAGAGACAAGCGTCTTGAAATAAAGTGAAACTTCCATCAGTGGGGATTTTCTTCATCCCTTACTGATGGTTATTTTTATGGGTGCGAATTCCATTTGTAGAATTGCCCGTTCTTTGTAGAATAACTCCAAACTTTGTAGAATAACCTCTAAACTTTTTAGAATAAGTCCCCATGATGAGAATGTTTCTTATCGTGAGTTCCATTGGAAGGATTTCACTCGAACAGTTTGCTCTGCTGCGGGAATGATAGTAGTAGGAGGTGCAAGCTTTTGAAAAAGTGGCTCTGTTTCTCAATTTTTACGATGCTGCTCGTGTTAGCAGGCTGTGACGCGGGTAATGACCAAACCGCATATGATTTACGTAACGACCGGACCAATCCGAACTTCATGACGCATGAACCGGAGAATAAAAGTCAACGCCAGGTGGAAGAAGATATCACCGGGCAAAATCCTAATTTCCTTAATTTAAGAAGAGTAGGAACCGATGATGATGATGAAGACCAGTCAAACGTTAACAACCGCGGCCGGGATATCGATATCGCGCGGGATATTATTAACCGCTCTAATGAATTTACCGCTCAGTCGATTTGGATCAGCAACACAGGAGACGACATGATTGTGACCGTAAACCGAAAAGCAAAAATCGCTAACAATCGTGAAGAAAATCATGCAATTGGGCGTCTGCAAAAAAGACTCACTACCGCCCTGCCACGCTATAGCTTTGATATTAGAGAAAGATAACATGCTCTAGACCAGGGCATGTTTTTTTGTCTCTTTTTCCCAATATATCAGGTGCAATAGTTCTTTTAGAGGGGGCATGATAATGGGAGGAGGTGTAAGCCGTGAAAAGATATGGGATTGCCTTAACCGCTTTGTTCTTACTAGCTGGCTGTCAAACGAATAATGAGGATTCTGCCTATAATATCACTAAAACGAATCCAAATTTTATGGCAAACCGGCAGGATGCTGCCTACCAGGTTCAGCATAATAATGGGAGCGAGCGAAATGAGGCTGATTATAATCAAAATGTCATAAATCGAAATGTTGTCGCGGAGCCAAATGGTGGCCCAGGACAGAATGGTACTGCCTTTGATATAAGAAGAGTTACATTAGGTTCTCACGCTAGAACGGACTCTTCTCAGGACATGCAAGGTGTCAGGAAATTAGTGAATCAAACAGGTCATTTTAGAGTCGACTCTATTTATGTCAGTGAAGACACTGACCATATGGTAGTAACGGTACATGAAACAAGAAGGCATAATACTGCAGAACAGTACGATGAACTTGCAAGACTCCATGCAAAATTAGTACAATCGCTGCCACATTATACCTTTGATGTAAGAGGTAGATAACATGCTCTGACTACCAGGGCATGTTTTTCCGCCTTAGAAACTATCGACCCCATTGGAGATTTACCTGCCTTCAGAAAATTTACCTGCATCTATGAACAACTTCCTGCCGTTCTGACCAAAATACCTTCCTTCAGAGACTTAACTGTCGAACAAAATCGTACACGAAAAATTTCCCATCACTAATTTGTTTTTGACGGGGGTTTTCACCTATACTATAATTAGAATGTTATGGACTAAAATAGAGGTGAGAAACTGTGTTTGATCGTCTTCAATCTGTTGAAGATCGTTACGAAAGATTAAATGAACTTTTGAGCGATCCACAAATCATTAATGATTCAAAGAAACTTCGTGAATTTTCAAAAGAACAATCTGATATACAAGAGACTGTACAAACGTACCGTGAATACAAAGAGGTACGCGAGCAATTGAAGGATGCCAAAGCGATGCTTGATGAAAAGCTGGATACGGATATGCGTGAAATGGTTAAGGAAGAAGTTAGTGAGCTTGAAGCGCAAATCGAGGAACTAGAAGCAAAAATGAAGTTCCTTATGATTCCGAAGGATCCCAATGATGACAAAAACGTTATCTTTGAAATTCGTGGTGCGGCCGGAGGAGAGGAAGCAGCCTTATTTGCTGGTACGCTTTACCGAATGTATAGCCGCTTTGCAGAAGCACAGGGCTGGAAAACGGAACTAATTGACGCCAATCCAACAGGTCTTGGCGGCTACAAAGAAATCAGCTTTATGATTAATGGGCAAGGTGCCTATTCCAAATTAAAATTTGAGAATGGTGCTCACCGTGTTCAGCGTGTGCCTGAGACAGAGTCCAGCGGGCGGATTCATACATCAACAGCAACGGTTGTATGCTTACCGGAAGCAGAGGATGTTGAGGTAGAAATCAATGATAAGGATATCCGTTTTGATGCGTTTGCTTCAAGCGGCGCCGGCGGACAGTCTGTTAACACGACGATGTCAGCCGTTCGTTTAACACATATTCCAACAGGGATTGTGGTATCCATCCAGGATGAGAAATCTCAGCACAAGAACAAGGACAAAGCGATGAAGGTATTGCGTGCGCGTGTATATGATAAGTTCCAGCAGGAAGCTCAGGCTGAGTACGATTCAGTTCGGAAATCTGCAGTGGGTACTGGTGACCGATCTGAACGAATCCGTACGTACAACTATCCGCAAAACCGCGTAACCGACCATCGGATCGGCTTAACTCTTCAGAAGCTTGATCAAATTGTCGAAGGTAAGCTTGATGAAATCATCGATGCGTTAACGTTAGAGGATCAAACAAGCAAGCTTGAAAGTGGTTCAAATGAGTAAAAAAGTCTATGAAGCTCTCCAATGGGCTTCTTCTTTTTTAAAAAAAGCAAACCGTGATGATCATGCTGGAGAGCTTTTGCTCCGTCATTTTACGGGGATGTCACGCGCGCAGCTATTTGCAAACGTTCGTGATGATTTATCGGAATCACAGTGGGAGCAATTTCAAAAAGCCCTTCTTGAGCATGTGAAGGGGATGCCGATTCAGTATATCATCGGTTCGGAGGAATTTTATGGCCGGACGTTTATGGTAAATGAAGAGGTTCTCATTCCAAGGCCGGAGACAGAGGAGCTTGTTTACGAAACCCTAAAGCGGATGAAGGTGCTGGGTAGTGCCAGAAATTTAAAAACTGTTGATATCGGCACGGGGAGTGGCGCAATTGCAATCACCTTGAAGCTGGAAGAACCGTCGCTCAACGTATTTGCTTCTGATATTGCGGAAGAGTCGCTGAAGGTAGCACGGGAAAATGCCCTTCGCTTAGAAGCCGAGGTTGAGTTTGTTAGGGGTGACCTACTGCAGCCATTTGCTCTCGACCAGTTTGATGTGGTCGTTTCGAATCCTCCTTATATCCCGGTCAGTGATGCAGCGGAAATGTCGGAGGTAGTGACCGAGCATGAGCCGCACCGTGCGCTGTTTGCTGGGGAGGATGGGCTTGATTTTTACCGGCGCTTTATGAGGGAGCTTCCACAGGTACTCGCGCCGCGCGCGCTGGTTGCGTTTGAGATTGGGGCCGGTCAGGGGGAGGCGGTAGCCGACCTTTTCCGAAAAGCCTTCGAAAATGTCATCGTAGAAGTGGTAAATGATATAAACGGCAAGGACCGGATGGTGTTTGCGGAAATTACTCAAAGCTCTGGGGCGTAATGCTCTGGAGCTTTATTTAATTTTGAAAAAAGCCCTACCTGAAATGGATTCAGATAGAGCTTTCAATACATTCAGATTTGGAAAAAAGAGCGGTTGTGCACTTTTCTTTCCAATTAATATCTAATCTTTTGGATTCTATTGTCGATTCCGTAGGTAAAGGGTTGTGGTTGCGTTTTAATAAAGTCGACAAGTGCTTCTAAATCAACTGGACCGATTACCTTATTCGTTGCTTTTGTAAATAGTGTAAATCCGTCTCCTCCACCAGATAGGAAAACGTTTGCGGTTACTGTATAGGATGTGCTCGGGTCTAATTGCGTGCCATCCGGCAGCATAATCGATACAATCTTTTGTCCTGCTGGCAGATTTTCATCCCATGTATAGGTTAACCCAGAAATTTGCAGCATCGTTGTTTTTGTACCCCATTGCTGGTTGAGCAAGTCTCGTATTTGTTGTCCAGTCATGGTCATCTTGACAAGATCATTATTAAAAGGCTGAACGGTGTAGAGTTCTCCCCATGTAATGTCCCCTTGGTCAATGTCTGCTCGAATGCCGCCTGGATTCATAAAGGCAAATTGAGTGTTCATAGCCTGTCTTTGGGCATCTGCGACCACATTTCCTAAAATGGATTCCCCGTTATCATTGCGCATGGCTGTTAAAGGAACCGCTGCAGTCCCAATGACTCGATTGACAATTGGTTCAACGGTGTCTTCATACTTTGCCAGCATTTTTGCTATTTCGGTATCAGCATCCATTCCTTCATGAAAAGTGGTGACGATTTCTCCCCTTTTTGTTACAATATCTTTCGTTTTTGGATCAATCTCAATATCCACATCGGAAAATGCCGTTCCATAGGAATAGGATTGAACAACAAGCTTATTATCGATCGTTGCATTCATGTATGCATGATTATGGCCGCCAAAAATGATATCTACTTCATCGTCCACATTGTTCGCGATATCAACGAGCGTACCAGTTGGATTCTCCCCGTTCACGCCTGATGAACCGGGGTTATGTGCTAATACCACAATGGATTTGACACCCTGCTTCTTCAATTCAGCAACATTGCGATTAATGGCTTCTACTTCATTTGTAAAGGTTAACCCGGCTACTCCACTGGGCACCACGATTGTCGGTGTTTCAGTAGTCACTACACCGATAAATCCGATAGGCATCCCGTTTACTTTAATCACTTCATAGGGTGGTAATAGCGATTTACCGGTTTTCTGATTGATTACATTCGCTGCCACCCAAGGGAAATTAGAACCAGCAAAATCACCTGTTTCTTCGTGTGTTCCGCCATTAATGAGGCGAAGCAGTTCATCTGCGCCTTCATCAAATTCATGATTACCGACGGTTCCGATATCAAGACCAAGTTTGTTCAAAATCTCGATCGTAGGTTCATCCTGCAACAGTGCTGATGCAGGTGGGCTAGCGCCTATCATATCACCTGCTTGGACCAATAGTGTATTCTTATTCTCTGCTTCTCGTTGCTTTAAGTATGCTGCTAAATAGTCAGCTCGTCCTGCCGGTCTTCCTCCAACGTTACGTGTTACATTTAACTGACCATGTAAGTCATTAATGCCTAGAAGCTGCACCTGGATATAACGATTATTGGCAGCAGGGGGCTGTTCCTTTTTCTTTTTTGTTTCTGGCCGATTGGAGATATGTCCGTGATATTCTTCTGATAAACCTTGATCTCTGTTGGCAATATTTTGAGTTAGTTTGCCAACATTATTCTCATTTTGATTTCTTTCAGTAAGATTAATATGATTGAGATTATTGTTTTTATCTGTTACTTGTTGTGGATTTTGGTTATTTGTTTGATTACGCTCTCCAGCATTCTGATTGCCTGAACAACCAATCAAACTAAATATTAGTAAAGATAAAAAGGCTCTGTAAAAACACTTCATAACATTCCTCCTAGGTATACTAAAGCTTGCATTGGTATTTTTTGTTTTTATACTAAGGAATATACAGATTTTTTATAGGTGTAATACACTTGACCAGGAAACTCTTTAAATCTAAGAGCCCTCAAAGATGATAAATAATCTATTTTTAATAGTTTAAGATTCTTGGCTTTTGTCCACACTGAGGATAGTGAAGGGACGGTGCCAACAATGAATAATAAAATGTTAGTTTGGTCTTATTTAATAATTTTATCATTTGCTACGATAATGAATTTATATATGCCAAAAAGTGAAGCGGCCGCGAAGGATTCGATTGTGATACCGGGGGATGCCATCCGATTAAGGATTCTAGCAAATAGTGATTCGGCTGCGGATCAGGAGATTAAGCGCAAGGTTCGTGATGAGGTTAATGCGCAGATTACTTTATGGGTGCAGGATTTAACTTCTCTAGAAAAAGCAAAGACAGTGATTAAGTCGAATATGCCTGAGATTCAAGCGATTGCTGAAAAGGTTGTCACAGAGCATGGGTCAGGTCAGAGTGTGAATATTGAATTTGGTAAGGTTCAGTTCCCAACGAAATTGTATGGACAGTTTTTATATCCTGCTGGTGAGTATGAAGCGATTTTGATTACGTTAGGTGAGGGTGTAGGGGCGAACTGGTGGTGTGTGCTTTATCCACCGTTATGCTTTTTAGATTTCTCAAACGGTGTGGCCGTCAGTGATGGATTCGAGGACGTGGCTGCTGCTGAGGAACAGACAGAGCCTTTGGTAGAGTTACCAGTAGAGCCAGAAGTAAAAGAGCAAGTTACGGAGAAAGTCAAAGAGAAGGTCAATGAAAAGGTCAATGAAAAGGTAAAAGGAAAAATCCATGTGGAGCTTGCTGTGGAAGAAGTTGAAGTAAAGGAAGAAACTGTAGTTAAAGAAGTGAAAAAAGACAAGGCAGCTGAAAAGACGGTGAAGGAAGCCCCTGTGTATACAGCTGAGGACGAAGAGCAAGTAAAGGTGAAATTCTTTGTCGTAGAAATTTGGCAGAAGATTTTTAATTAGGATTGGATGGTAAATGAATTGCCATTCTTTTTTTTTGAAATTTTACTAGATTCCACTATGCCTTTCGTTCTATTTGGAAGTTTCTTTCATAGTAATAGAGTAGAAAAGAATTTGAAAAAGAGGTGGATAGGATGCAGGCGTTGATTCGATGCGGTAATGTGGAGGATTTGGGAAAATTAAGAGAGTTTCTAGAGCGTGCGGGACTTGGGACGGAGGGACTTACGGAGGAAACGATAGAGTACTTTTTGCTGCTAGAGGATGAGGATGGTACGATAAAGGGTACACTTGGAATGGAGACCTTACTAGGCAGTGGAATGTTACGCTCACTTGTGGTGTCCCCTGGACAAGCTGAGAAGGATATTTATTTGCTGATTAATCAAATGATGAAGTTAGCGAAGGATAAGGGCTTGGACAGCTTGTTTTTGGCAACGAATAAGGGAGGCGCTTTGGCCTTTTTCGAATTACTAGGGTTTCAAAAGGTGATTCGGGAGGAATTGCCTGTCCCATTATTGGAATCAGAACATATTCGACAGGTTTTAAATGTGGATAACTCGTTATTTTTAAAATTCACGCTATAATTGTGGATATATAACAAAAGTTATCCACATTTTTAGTATTGTTATGCACAATTTGTGGATAATGACTTGTATTTACTAACATCATCTTTTATACTTTCAAATGAAATATGAGTCTATGAGCCTAAATTCGGCAAAATTCGCTATAATGTGCGTGAATGATAAAGGTGGATAACAATGAACACAAAAGTTTGGAAAGTGGATAAAAATGTGGATAACCTTGAAAATAATCCACAGATTGTGGATGCAGCTCATTTTTTACTAGAAAATGAGGTGGTTGCCCTGCCGACGGAGACGGTTTATGGACTTGGCGGCAATGCTGAAAGTGACGATGCAGTAGGAAAAATCTTCAGTGCAAAAGGAAGGCCTGGAGATAATCCGCTAATTATCCACATTGCTGACAAAAGTCAGCTCTGCCGGTTTGTCACGGAAATTCCTGATAAGGCGGAAACGTTGATGGAAAGCTTCTGGCCGGGACCGTTAACGATCATTTTTAAAAAGAAAGCCGGTGTATTGTCGGAGTTAGCTACGGCGGGCTTAGAAACAGTGGCAGTGAGGATGCCGGATCATCCTGTTGCCTTAGCGTTGTTGGAAAAATGCCAGCTTCCGATTGCTGCTCCGAGTGCGAACAGCTCTGGTAAGCCGAGCCCGACGAAGGCTGAGCATGTGATTGAAGATCTGAATGGAAAAATTGCCGGTGTGCTTGATGGCGGGGCGACTGGAGTAGGGGTTGAATCGACGGTTGTCGATTGTACAGAGCCTATACCCGTTATTCTGAGACCTGGCGGTGTAACGAGGGAACAGCTGGAAAGGGTAGTGGGTGAGGTCCGGCTGGATCCAGCACTGGTGAATGAGGAGTCAAAACCGAAGTCGCCTGGTATGAAGTATACCCATTATGCGCCGAATGCTCCGTTATTTTTAGTAGACGGAAGCCCTGCTTTTATACAAAAGCTTGTGGACGAGCAAAAAAAGAATGGGCTCCGTGTCGGTGTTTTGACGACGGAGGAAACTCATCGCGAATATGATGCTGAGTTTGTTTTAGCATGTGGAAAGAGAAAAGAGCTAGAAACGGTAGCGACCGGCTTGTATGATGCATTAAGGACCTTTAATCAGGTGGGGGTTGACGTCATTTACAGTGAAGTTTTCCCGCATACGGGTGTGGGCGATGCGATTATGAACCGTCTTCAGAAGGCTGCTGGAAATAAGAAAATTATCGAGTAACACCACTTCCGCTTTTAAGTGGTGTTTTTTACATTTTTAAATCAGATATAATAGAAACAAAGGTCCTTTTACCCCAATTCTATCCTCTGACTTCTAAAAGGTTTTGGACGTGCATATGGTGAAACAGAGGCAAGTCCAAGGGGGGTCAGTTATGTTAGGGGAAATATTAACGCTTGTTTTAATAGCGTTTGCTTTAGGAATGGATGCCTTTTCCGTGGGTCTAGGAATGGGGATGTACAAGTTACGGCTGAGACAGATTTTTAAAATTGGGATAACCGTCGGCTTATTTCATGTGTGGATGCCGCTTGTAGGCATGTTGGCTGGCAGGTTTTTATCAGATAAATTTGGCGAGTTTGCGACCTTGATGGGCGGGGTGCTCTTAGTTGTCCTCGGTTTGCAGATGATCTGGGCAGGCCTGAAGGAGGGTGATGAGAAGATCATCACTCCGATTGGCTTTGGGTTGCTTGTTTTTGCATTGAGTGTGAGTCTGGATAGTTTTTCGATTGGGCTTACGTTAGGGATATATGGAGCGAAAACCGTGTTGGTCATCATTTTCTTTGGGGTGGCCGCTACGCTGCAAACTTGGGCCGGACTGCTGCTTGGACGAAAGGTTTCGGGATGGCTCGGGGCGTATGGGGAGGTGCTTGGCGGCAGTATCCTGCTGGCGCTTGGCATCAAATTGCTCTTTTTGTAGGATATAGATTAAGGTTTTGATAAAATGTACATAAGTTTAACGAGAAAGGGGGCAGGCAGTTTGAAGCGGGTTTTGTTTGTTTGTACTGGGAATACCTGTAGAAGTCCAATGGCTGAGGCGATTTTAAAAAGTAAGAACCTTGACGGCGTGGAAGTGAAGTCGGCAGGGGTTTATGCATCAAATGGCAGCGCGGCAAGTGCGAATGCGAAAAAGGTGCTCGAAGAAAATCAGATTGACCATCATCATCAATCTAGCTTGCTGACTGGTACACAGCTGGAATGGGCAGATGTTGTTTTAACGATGACGGGGTCGCATAAGATGGCGATTACTGGTCAATATCCTCAGTTTTCTGGGAAGCTGTTCACTTTAAAGGAGTTTGTCGGTGAAACCTATGATGTCGATGTGGTCGATCCATTTGGCGGCAACCTGTATATTTATCAAGAAACGTACAAGGAGCTTGATAAACTGATCACAAAGGCGATTAAAAAATGGTAAATGGTTTTGGGCTCTCATATGAGGGCTTTTTTTCATTTAAGTTGTGGCTTTATATTTTGTTTGCAGTATGTCAATATTAAGGCAGATGGCGGAGATTAGTTGCGGATGGAACGAAATACGATCGGATAGAACCCAATACATATAAAGCAGGTGAAGGGTTATGATTCAGGAATGGGAAAAGGAACTTGAGAGCATTTTAACTGAATTTAAAGACCAAGCTCAACTTAAACCAGGGCAATTGCTGGTGGTGGGCTGTAGCACGAGCGAGGTGATTGGTGAGAAAATCGGTACTGCTGGGACAGTTGAAGTAGCGGAAATGATTTTTCATAAACTCCACCAGTTTGCACAGGAAACAGGGGCCAACTTGGCATTTCAATGCTGTGAGCATTTGAATCGGGCGCTTGTGGTCGAAAGGTCTGTTGCACTGGAAATAGACTTTGACGAGGTAGCAGTTGTTCCGGTACGAACCGCTGGTGGTGCGATGGCAACGTATGCATTTGATGCGTTCAAAGATAGTGCGGTGGTGGAGTTTATTAAAGCCGATGCAGGGATTGATATTGGCAACACGTTAATCGGGATGCATTTAAAGCATGTCGCGGTACCTGTCAGAGTCGGGCAAAAAAGGATAGGCCATGCACATGTGACGTTAGCCAAAACAAGGCCGAAACTAATTGGCGGAGTACGTGCAGTGTACGAAAGGACTCCGGATAATACAAGCTGTCAGTAATGAAAAATACGAAATATACAACCTAGTTTCCAATTAATCATTCGTGTTTGGCTATAAATCCACATGAAAAGCGCATGTAAATAAATTATTATTCGGAAAAATTGAAATAAGTTTTTCAATTCAATCGAAAACGTGCTAAAATATAGAAGGAATTTTCAAATAGTTCATTATTAGTGTCATACATATAAGGGGGATAAATATGAAGCATTTGGCTAATCAGGACAAGCAAGTTTTCGAAGCGATCCAACAAGAGTTGGGACGCCAGCGCGGGAAAATTGAATTAATTGCCTCTGAAAACTTTGTAAGCGAAGCAGTAATGGAAGCGCAAGGATCTGTTTTAACAAATAAGTATGCTGAAGGATATCCTGGGCGCCGTTATTATGGTGGATGTGAATATGTCGATATCGCTGAGGATTTAGCCCGCGACCGTGCGAAGCAGATTTTCGGTGCTGAGTATGTGAATGTTCAGCCACACTCAGGTGCACAGGCGAACATGGCAGTGTATTTCACAATCTTGGAGCACGGTGACACTGTACTGGGAATGAACCTTTCCCACGGCGGACACTTAACACATGGAAGCCCAGTCAACTTTAGTGGGATTCAATATAAGTTTGTTGAATATGGTGTGGACGAAGTAACGCATCGCATCAACTATGAGGATGTATTAGAAAAAGCACGCGAGCATAAGCCGAAGTTGATTGTTGCTGGGGCTAGTGCATATCCAAGGGAAATCGATTTTGCCAAGTTCCGTGAAATCGCGGATGAAGTAGGCGCGTACTTAATGGTCGATATGGCTCATATTGCTGGTCTTGTTGCTGCAGGTCTTCATCAAAATCCAGTTCCATTCGCTGATTTCGTTACAACAACTACACATAAAACCCTGCGCGGTCCACGCGGCGGGATGATACTTTGCAAAGAGGAATTTGGTAAGAAAATTGATAAATCTATCTTCCCTGGAATCCAAGGCGGTCCGCTTATGCATGTGATTGCAGCCAAGGCTGTTGCTTTCGGTGAAGCTCTTCAAGACAACTTTAAAGAATATGCTGGAAATATCATTGCCAATGCGAAGCGCCTTGCTGAAGGGCTTGAGAAGGAAGGCATTAAGCTAGTTTCCGGCGGTACTGATAACCACTTGCTATTAATTGACCTGCAGACGCTTAACCTGACTGGTAAGGTTGCGGAAAAGGTCCTTGATGAAATAGGTGTAACGGTTAATAAAAATACCATTCCATACGATCCACAAAGCCCGTTTGTTACAAGTGGTGTTCGTATCGGAACAGCAGCTGTCACAAGCCGTGGCTTTGGTTTAGAGGATATGGACGAAATTGCGAGCATCATCGCCTTTACCTTGAAAAACCACGAAGATGAAGCAAAACTTGAAGAAGCAGCTGCACGTGTAGACGCCCTAACCAGCAAATTCACGCTATATCCAGAATATTAAACAAATCAAAAGCGGCCCTTAATGGGTCGTTTTTTTGTAAGGTAAAAAAGTAAATTTCCACTTTGAGAATTGTCCAGCACTAGGCGCCTTCGGCTAGTGTACTTTGCCCTTCCCTACGATAAGTCAACATCGAATTCCGCTTTTCTTCTTGCAAAATAGCTTTTAAAAAAATGGACACATTAAGTGTAGAATCCACCCATGCACTACAAAAATATTGTGATACAGTTATATTCAAGAATTGAGAAGAAGATGTATTTAGTGGACTGGGAGTTTTCCGGTATGAACGATCCGCTCTGGGATCTTGCGGCTTATATTATTGAAGCAGGGCTGTCTTTGTCAGAGGAGGAGTTGTTTCTGGATTCCTACTTCCAGGAAAACATGACTCAGGCAAATCGTGAGCAGCTGTTGATTAATAAAATCTTTCTAGACTTCCTTTGGACGATTTGGGCGCTTATGAAAGAAGCGGGCGGAGAGGATTTCGGCTCCTATGCATTGAACCGCTTTAATCGGGCGAAAAATAACTTGCAGCAGTATGCTAAATTGACTGAAATCGTTTTGAGATAGCTTGTCAAAATATTGGCAAGCTTTTTTTGTTGATAAGTTGCTCAGTAGAACTTTTTTCTGTAAAATTAGACGAAGTGTTTGAAATAAATTTTATAAAAAGGGGCGATCATTGTGGCAAAGGTATACGTCTTCGACCATCCACTAATCCAGCACAAGCTTACATACATACGAGATAAAAACACGGGAACAAAAGAGTTTCGTGAACTGGTAGACGAAGTCGCTACACTAATGGCTTTTGAAATCACAAGGGATATGTCACTTGAAGATATCGAGATTGAAACACCTGTCTGCCCGGCAAAATCTAAAGTTTTGGCTGGAAAGAAAATTGGTATAGTACCGATCTTACGTGCAGGAATTGGTATGGTTGATGGAATTTTAAAATTGATCCCAGCTGCGAAGGTTGGCCATATTGGGTTATATCGCGATCCGGAAACGTTAATGCCGGTCGAGTATTACGTGAAGCTTCCGAGCGACGTGGAAGAGCGTGATTTCATTGTCGTCGATCCCATGCTCGCAACGGGCGGCTCGGCAAACGAGGCAATCAACAGCTTGAAGAAGCGCGGCGCAAAGCAGATTAAATTTATGTGCTTGATTGCAGCACCTGAAGGCGTAGAAGCAGTGAAGGAAGCACATCCTGATGTAGACATCTACATTGCCGCTTTAGATGAGAAATTAAATGACCATGGTTATATCGTTCCTGGTCTTGGCGATGCAGGCGACCGCCTGTTTGGAACGAAATAGGATTTAAAAGCTGAGTGGACAATGGTCTACTCAGTTTTTTTGTTTCAACCAGCAAAAAATTCAATCAAAAAATTGCATATTTTCCCCGTGACTGGAAAACGATATACCAAAAAGGGGAATTTTATAGATGAAAAAATGGATTTTACTGCTTGTTTTGCTTTTATCATGTCAAACGACCTCGTCAGCGGCGCGCACACTTACAGCTCCACCGATTCCAAAGGAGCGGGTGGCGATTGTGGTCCTCGAAAAAGCTCAATCCAAACAAGAAATTCAACAGGCCTTACAGCCATACAAAGACCTTCAGCTCCGTCGTGTGTTTCAGGAGGCATTATACGGTTTTTCGGTTGAAGGGAATCCGGAATCGATTGCCAAGCTTGCCGAGGAATATGAAGATGTCATCAATGTTTCACCGGTAACAAACTATCAGATCCAAGCGGAAGAGGGTGTGAAAATTATTGGCGGAGAAGAGGTCCGGGGCCTTTTCGATAACAAGAACCAGCGTCTGACCGGTAAAGGTGTTACGGTGGCTGTCATTGATACGGGGGTTGATTATACCCATCCGGATTTAAAGGGGAATTATAACGGCGGTCATGATTTAGTTGATAATGATGAGGATCCGATGGAAACGTTAACGCTCGGAAGTGCTACGGTACACGGCACTCATGTCGCTGGGATCATTGCTGCAAACGGAAAAATAAAGGGTGTGGCTCCGGAGGCAAAGATTCGAGCCTACCGTGCGCTTGGTCCTGGAGGCGGCGGGACGACGGAACAGGTAATAGCCGCCATTGAAGAGGCAATGAAGGACAACGTGGACATTATGAACCTTAGCTTAGGGAACAACGTGAATGGCCCTGATTTGCCGATTAGTCTGGCACTGAACCGCGCGGTGGAAAAAGGGATTGTGGCAGTGGCTGCAGCGGGTAACTCAGGTCCTTCTATTTGGTCGGTAGGTTCACCCGGAACGGCTTCGAAGTCAATTTCTGTCGGGGCATCGACACCGGCAATGGAAATTCCATACATATTAATAGAAGGAATGAGCAAAAAAACTCGAATCGAACCGTTGGCAGGCTCGCCTAGCTGGGCACTAGACCGGTCACTCCTACTAGCAGACGGAGGAATGGGGACGAAGGGAGATGTAAAGAATGTTGCTGGAAAAATCGTTCTGATTGAACGAGGAAAATACACTTTTACAGAAAAGGCAAAAAATGCACAGGATGCCGGTGCAAAGGCTGTTATTATCTACAACAATCTGAGCGGAGGATTTAGCGGTAATCTCGAGCTGCCGCTCGAAATTCCAGTTGCATCTGTCACAAAAGAAGAAGGGGAAAAGTTAAAAAAGAAGGTAGGCAAATCGATTAGGACCGAGATTGCGATGGAAAAGGATCAGCTCGCTGATTTTAGCTCAAGGGGGCCTGTTACCGATACTTGGGAGGTTAAGCCAGATATTGTCGCACCAGGGGTATCGGTAAATTCCACGATTCCAGGAGGCTATTTATCCTTACAAGGAACGAGTATGGCAGCGCCCCATGTGGCTGGTGCCTGTGCCTTAATCTTACAGGCACATCCTGATTGGACACCTGAGCAAATAAAAGCTGCGCTCATGAATACGGCCCGGCCGCTGGTCAAGGAGTCAAGCAAATCAGACCATTACCGAACCTATGAACAGGGAGCGGGCCGGATCCGTGTGGATGCGGCGATAAAAACGGAGTCACTAGTGACCCCGAGTTCGATAAAGTTTGGAAAGTTTGCTGGTGAGACGGATGAACATAAAGCTTTCCTCCAGGTCGAGAATATCAGCAAGAAAAAGCAGCATTATACCTTTGATATACCGAAGCAGACAGACGGGCTTACCTGGCACTTTCCGTTATCCTTTACACTTGATCCCGGGGAGTCGCGTGAAGTGAAAGTAGAATTAAGTGTCGATCCTTCTCTATTAAAAGGCAAGATTCATGATGGCTACCTGAATTTAAGGGCAGGAAAAACAGAGATTAAGATTCCCTACCTATATGTATTGGAGGAGCCGAATTATCCTAGGGTGATGGGCTTTGACTTTAAAGCGGCCGATAAGCCGGGAAATTACCGCTATGAAGTGTATTTACCTGGGGGGGCAGATGAGTTCGGGATTGCTCTTTTCCATCCGGATGATTACAGATTTATCGATTATTTAGATTCTGGAGAAAATATAAAAAAAGGACTCATCACAAAGGAACTAGAGGCAGAGCATCTTCCGCCGTCTGGTGTCTATCTTGCTAAAGTGTTTGCGAAGAAAGCGGGAAAGGAAGACTTCATCGAAACGATGATTGTAATCGAAGAGAGGGAAGGGCCGTAACTGCCCTGCTCTTTTTTTGTCACAAAATAGACACATTTCCAAATAACAAATAGTACCAACATTTAAACCATTGTTTTTACTACAGTCATAGTGTAAATTAAGTAATTGATAGAGTATCTTTGAGCTAATAGATTGTGGATTAATTCACGTAAATCCATTGACATTGAATAGGTGCTATTGTATGCTAACAAAGGATATAAAATGATAGGGTTTTCATCACTTTCGACAGAATTCTCTGTTTGTTTATACTTCTTCTTTTGTACATATTAACCTCGTTTTAAGGATTGTATTCTCTTATGGTGAGGATGCGATAGTTATGCGTAAAGAAAACCGCAACCCATTTCAAGCGTATGCCCTTATGTCCGCCATTCTTGCCTCCCTTGTAGGGTCCATTTTAATTGGAATTTTTACAGGAAGATGGTTAGATAAGGTCTGGGGTACGGAGCCAATTTTCTTAATAATCGGATTGTTTATCGGTTTGGCTGCAGGGGTATATTCGATGCTCGTCACAATTCGCAAGTTCTTTTCAGGAGATTAACCAACCATGCCAGAATTTCAAACAATGTTTGTACGACAGCGAAAATGGATGTTCTTTTTATTGTCTTTTTACGTGCTTGGTTGGGGGTTCACTACTTATCAATCAATCTTTTTAGGGTTGGTTCTTGGGACCAGTTTGAGCCTCTTTAATTTGTGGTTAATGGCTCGAAAGATTGACCAGATGGGACAGGCTGCCGAAAGCGGCAGGAGGATTCGTTCACTTGGATCATTTTCTCGAATGGCCACTGGGGCATTAGCCATTGTCATTACGATGAGGTACCCTGAGCATTTCCACCTCATTAGTGTAGTCATAGGATTAATGACATCCTATATTGTCATTATGATAGATTTTTTTATTCAACATTTTTATCTAGATAAATAGCGGGGAAGCGAGGTGAATACGTTGCATCACGAAGCTCCAATAGTAACATTTCTTGGGCTCCAATTTAACTTGGCAAACGTCTTGATGATTACCGTAGCAACTGGAATTGTCTTTTTGATTGCCCTCCTATCTACTCGTAGTCTGGCGATGAAACCGACTGGAATGCAAAACTTCATGGAATGGGTTATGGATTTCGTAAAGAACATCATCAACAGTACGATGGATTGGAAAGATGGAGGAAGGTTCCATGTACTTGGAATTACCATCATCATGTATATATTCGTAGCAAATATGCTGGGGCTGCCTTTCTCTATTGTTGTCGACGGCGTGCTATGGTGGAAATCACCGACAGCCGATCCGGCCGTAACATTGACTTTAGCAACCTTAATCGTGGGTCTATCTCATTATTATGGTGTAAAGTCAAAGGGTACAGCAGCATATGGAAGGGAATTCTTCAAACCGTTCTGGTTTATGTTCCCGATTAAGATTATTGAAGAGTTTGCGAACACTCTGACGTTAGGTCTCCGTCTATACGGGAACATCTACGCGGGTGAAATTTTATTAAGCTTACTCGCAGCTGGCTTAGCAACTGGCGTAGCCGGTACGTTAGCCGCAGCACTACCTATGTTAGTATGGCAAGGCTTCTCGCTCTTTGTCGGCGCCATTCAATCATTTATTTTTGTAATGTTAACAATGGTATACTTGTCTCACAAAGTGAGTCATGACCATTAAGATATACCCTGTTCAAATTTTGAACAAAAATAAAAATTTATTTTTTCATACATTAAAGGAGGAAATTTTCAAATGGGTCTTATAGCAGCAGCAATTGCAATTGGTTTAGCAGCACTAGGTGCAGGTATTGGTAACGGTCTGATCGTATCAAAAACAGTAGAAGGTATCGCGCGTCAGCCAGAAGCTCGTGGTATGCTTCAAACTACAATGTTCATCGGGGTTGCGTTAGTTGAGGCGATTCCAATCATCGCGGTTGTTATCGCGTTCATGGTTCAAGGTCAATAATCGAACGACAAAATCGTTCATTAACAATGGCGAAGATCATTCGTGAGAACCTTCGCCATTCGTTTATGTCCACTATTGAACATAGTTGACCCGAGCCACTAGGCGCTGGAGCTAGACATAAACGATTAATTCCGACAATTATTTCGACTGATATACATGTTGTTTTAAGGGAAAGTCCTTGAAGGGAGTGAATCGCGGGTGTTATCAAATAGTTTAGTATTAGGTGCTGCAGCAGCTCACTCTGGTGTAAACTGGGGAGATATTGTTTTCCAGCTTGTTATGTTTATCGTTTTAATGGTTCTATTAAAGAAATTCGCATGGGGACCATTAATGGGCATCATGAAACAGCGGGAAGAACATGTTTCTAATGAAATTACTGCAGCAGAAAATAGCCGTCAAGAAGCTAAAAAGTTGCTAGAAGAACAGCGCAGTCTTTTAAAAGAAGCGCGTACTGAAGCACAAACTTTAATTGAAGGCGCTAGAAAGCAAGGCGACGTTCAACGTGATGAAATCATTGCGCTTGCACGTTCAGAAGCTGAGCGCATCAAAGAAAGTGCGAAGCTTGAAATTGATCAACAAAAAGAAAAAGCGGTTGCCGCTATTCGTGAGCAAGTGGCTTCATTGTCTGTCCTAATTGCCTCTAAAGTAATTGAAAAAGAATTGAGTGCAGCAGACCAAGAGAAACTGATTAACGAATATATTCATGAGGCAGGAGAAGAGCGATGAGCAACTCGATGGTAGCAAAACGCTACGCGTTGGCTCTTTTTCGAATCGCAAAGGAACAGAATCTTCTTGGAGTAGTAGAAGAAGAACTTCGTGTAGTTAGAGAAGTTGTGCATTACAACAAAGACCTAAATGCGGTATTAAAATCTTCCAAACTCTCATTAGAGAAGAAAAAAGAGGTAATCCGTGCATCCTTTGGAACTGTAAGTGCATACGTGCTGAACACACTTTTAATCCTAATCGACCGCCACCGCGAAGATGAAATCGTGGAAGTGGCTAACCAATTTTTTGAGCTTGCAAATGAAGAAATGGGTATTGCAGAAGCAAAAGTATACAGCATACGTGAGTTAACTGACGCTGAGCGCGACGCCATCTCTGCTACATTTGCAGCGAAGGTTGGGAAGAAGTCATTAAGAATTGAAAATATCGTTGATTCCGAACTGCTTGGAGGCGTTAAGCTCCGCATCGGAAACCGTATATATGACGGCTCATTACGCGGTAAGCTAGACCGTCTAGAACGTAAATTGTTAAGCTAAAACGAAAAGCCGGGGGCAACAGGCATAAGACAAGCTGGCATGAAGGTTGCTTTTTAACCTTCTTGACGGATTGAGCATATGACCCGAGCCACTAGGCGCCTTGCGCTGGACAATTCTCAAAGTCGCATGTAGCGAAAAAGAATGTTAAGTATTGTAGATAGGGGTGAAACTCATGAGCATCAAAGCTGAAGAAATCAGTGCCCTGATAAAAAAGCAAATTGAAAACTATCAGGCAGAAATTCAAGTGAGTGATGTTGGTACGGTTATCTCCGTTGGTGACGGTATCGCTCGTGTTCATGGCCTAGACAATGTCATGGCTGGAGAACTTGTTGAATTTTCTAACGGCGTTATGGGTATGGCACAAAACCTTGAAGAAAATAACGTCGGTATTATCATTTTAGGACCTTTCACTGATATTAAAGAAGGTGGCGAGGTTCGCCGTACAGGACGCATCATGGAGGTTCCAGTAGGTGAACAGCTTATCGGCCGTGTTGTAAACTCATTAGGACAACCAGTTGATGGTATGGGACCAATCAATGCAACTAAAACTCGCCCAGTTGAGGCAGTTGCTCCTGGCGTTATGGCTCGTAAATCCGTTCATGAGCCATTACAAACGGGTATCAAAGCGATTGACGCATTAGTGCCAATCGGACGTGGTCAGCGTGAGTTAATCATCGGTGACCGTCAAACAGGTAAAACATCTGTTGCAATCGATACAATCTTGAACCAAAAAGGTCAAAACATGATCTGTATCTATGTTGCAATCGGACAAAAAGAATCAACAGTACGTAACGCAGTTGAAACTCTTCGTAAGCATGGCGCGTTAGAGTACTCAATCGTTGTTACGGCATCTGCTTCACAGCCAGCTCCATTGTTATTCCTTGCTCCATATGCGGGTGTTACAATGGCGGAAGAATTCATGTACGACGGCAAGCACGTCCTAATCGTCTATGATGATCTTTCTAAACAAGCGGCTGCATACCGTGAGCTTTCCCTATTACTTCGTCGTCCTCCAGGTCGTGAAGCATATCCAGGGGATGTATTCTACTTGCACAGCCGGTTGCTCGAGCGTGCTGCAAAAATTAATGACTCGTTAGGTGCTGGTTCAATCACAGCATTACCTTTCATTGAAACACAAGCAGGTGACGTTTCTGCTTATATCCCAACAAACGTTATTAGTATCACTGATGGACAAATTTTCTTACAATCAGATCTTTTCTTCTCCGGTGTTCGTCCAGCGATCAACGCAGGTCTATCCGTATCTCGTGTAGGTGGATCCGCGCAAATCAAGGCGATGAAAAAGGTATCAGGTACACTACGTCTTGACCTTGCATCATACCGTGAATTAGAAGCATTCGCTCAGTTCGGTTCTGACCTTGATAAAGCAACACAAGCAAAACTTAACCGTGGAGCTCGTACAGTTGAAGTACTTAAGCAGGACCTTCACAAGCCGCTTGCTGTTGAAAAGCAAGTAGCCGTTCTTTATGCACTTACACGCGGCTTCATCGACGATATTCCATTGGAAGATGTTCGCCGTTTTGAATCAGAATACCTTAATTGGTTAGACCACAATCGCAAAGACTTGTTAGACCATATTACAAAAACGAAGGATCTTCCTTCTGATGAAGATATGGCTGCTGCAATTAACGACTTCAAAAAGACGTTTGCAGTTTCCGAATAAGTAGGGTCTGACAATTGAAAATGACGGCGAGGGGTGCTAACACACCCCAAACCTGACATTCTTTGAATGAGGGTGGTGAGAACCTATGGCATCATTACGCGATATAAAACAACGTATAACTTCGACAAAAAAGACGAGTCAAATTACGAAAGCAATGGAAATGACGTCCGCCGCTAAGTGGAACCGCGGAGTCATGAATGCAAAATCATTCGTGCCTTACATGGAGAAAATCCAGGAAGTGACTGCATCGATCGCAATCGGCAGTAAAGACGTGATCCATCCTATGCTTCAAGCTCGTCCTGTAAAGAAAACGGGCTATATTGTTATGACCTCAGACCGCGGACTTGCTGGTGCATTTAACAGTAACGTCATCCGTCGTGTCCATCAAACAATCCAAAGCCGTCACAAATCGAATGATGAATTCGCGATCATTGCAATCGGTCGTGTGGCACGTGACTTTTTTGTTAAGCGCGGTATGAATGTAGTTCTCGAAATCGTCGGGGTCTCAGATCAGCCAAGCTTTGACAGCATTAAAGACATTACCTCAAGCACCGTAGGCATGTTCTCAGACGGAACATTCGATGAACTATATGTATATTACAGCCACTACATCAGTGCAATCTCTCAAGAAGTAACCGAGAAGAAGCTGCTTCCATTAACGGACATCAGCACCTCTTCAAAGCTTACTGCGTATGAGTTCGAGCCATCTGCAGAAGAAATTCTCGAAGTTCTCCTGCCGCAATATGCTGAGAGCTTAATTTTTGGCGCTCTATTAGACAGCAAGGCAAGCGAGCACGCGGCCCGAATGACAGCAATGAGAAACGCAACCGATAACGCAAAAGAACTAATCCGCAGCTATACACTAAGCTACAACCGTGCCCGTCAAGCAGCGATCACACAAGAAATCACCGAGATCGTAGGCGGTGCGGCAGCACTAGAATAGAAAAGCGGAAGCGCCTTGTCCAGGGGCGACCGGCATAAGACGAGCCGTCAAGGAGGTTGTTCTTTAACCTCCGTGACGGAATGGCTTATGACCCGAGCCCCTAGGCGCTGCAGCTGGACAAAGAAAAGCGGAAGCCCCTTGCCTAGGCGCGACCTCACGGCGGCAAACTTTTTTTAAAAAAATGTACCCTGTTTCAGGGACCTTGATAGAGTGTGGACGAGGGAACCATTTCGGGTGTCCCGACTCCGTTTTGAAGCGTAAGAAAATAGCCGGAGCTGTTACTAGGTTCTTTTTTAGAAAAAAGATTTAGGCAAAGCTATTTTCAAACGGCAAGTAAGTTAGGAGGGAAAACGATGAACAAAGGACGCGTTCTTCAGATTATGGGTCCGGTTGTTGACATTAAGTTTGAAAACGGTCAATTGCCTGCGATCTATAATGCATTAAAAGTTGATTTTAAAGCGCAGAATCAATCAGAAGTTGACATCAACTTAACCCTTGAAGTAGCCCTTCATTTAGGTGATGATACTGTTCGTACAATCGCGATGTCTACGACTGACGGATTGGTGCGTGGTTTAGAAGTAGTTGATACTGGTTTACCAATCTCTGTACCTGTTGGTGAGCCGACTCTTGGTCGTGTTTTCAACGTATTAGGTGAAGCGATTGACCTTAAAGAAGAGATTCCAGCTAGTGCCCGCCGTGACTCGATTCACCGTGAAGCACCAACGTTTGAACATCTTTCAACTGAGGTTGAGATCCTTGAAACAGGTATTAAAGTAGTAGACTTACTTGCTCCTTACATTAAGGGTGGTAAGATCGGTCTATTCGGTGGTGCCGGTGTAGGTAAAACGGTTTTAATCCAGGAATTAATTAATAACATCGCCCAAGAGCACAGCGGTATTTCCGTTTTCGCTGGTGTAGGTGAGCGTACTCGTGAGGGTAACGACCTTTACCACGAAATGACTGACTCAGGCGTTATCAAGCAAACAGCGATGGTATTCGGACAAATGAACGAGCCGCCAGGCGCACGTATGCGTGTTGCTTTGACTGGTTTGACAATGGCTGAATATTTCCGTGATGAGCAAGGACAGGACGTTCTTTTCTTCATGGATAACATCTTCCGTTTTACGCAAGCAGGTTCTGAGGTTTCCGCGCTACTTGGCCGTATGCCTTCTGCCGTAGGTTACCAGCCAACGCTTGCAACGGAAATGGGTAAATTACAAGAGCGTATTACCTCTACTAACGTTGGTTCTGTTACATCAATCCAAGCGATTTACGTACCAGCCGATGACTATACGGATCCGGCTCCGGCTACAACATTCGCTCACTTAGATGCAACAACAAACCTTGAGCGTAAGCTATCTGAGATGGGTATCTACCCTGCGGTGGATCCACTTGCTTCGACTTCACGTGCATTGTCACCTGAAATCGTAGGCGAAGAGCACTACAATATAGCGCGTCAAGTTCAATCAACTTTACAGCGTTACCGTGAACTTCAGGATATCATTGCGATTCTAGGTATGGACGAACTTTCTGATGAAGATAAGTTAGTTGTACACCGTGCGCGTCGTGTCCAGTTCTTTTTATCACAAAACTTCCACGTTGCTGAACAGTTTACTGGCCAAGCAGGATCTTATGTTCCTGTTAAAGAAACGGTTAAAGGTTTCAAGGAAATCCTTGAAGGTAAGTATGACCACCTTCCAGAAGATGCATTCCGTCTTGTCGGCCGTATTGATGACGTGATTGAAAGTGCAAAACGCATGGGTGTAGAGGCCTAAGCCTGTCAGGAGGGTAAAAAATGAAGACATTTAAAGTCAATATTGTTACTCCCGATGGCCCTGTGTATGAATCAGATGTAGAGATGGTCAGCACGAAGGCTCAAAGTGGTGAATTAGGTATTTTGGCCGGTCATATTCCAATGGTTGCTCCGCTAGCAATTGGGGTTGTACGCCTCAAAAAAGGCGGCAAGGAGCAGGATCTTGTTGCTGTAAGCGGCGGTTTCCTCGAAGTTCGTCCTGATCAAGTGACGATTCTCGCTCAAGCAGCTGAGAGATCAAGCGATATCGATTTGGAACGCGCACTTCGTGCAAAGGAACGTGCCGAGCAGCGTCTACGCGATTCGCGCCAAGAAGATACCGACTTCAAACGTGCCGAGCTAGCTCTGCAACGCGCCATCAACCGTCTTACCGTATCGCAAGGAAGATAATTATATGACTCAACCCCCGCTTTGCGGGGGTTTTTGTGTTTTTTGGATACATAAATCTTCTTCTCTTGTAAGAATAATAAAAACTCTTGAATTGACACATAACGTATTATGATGTTATATATTTAAAAAGATATATGTGAGATTAAAATCGTTGAGGTGAAATGAAATGAAGTTAGTAATCTTTGATATGGACGGCCTGTTGTTTGATACGGAAAGGCCCTCGTTTCGTGCCTTGAAGGAAGCGAGTGAAAGGAGACACTTTACCTTTACGATAGAGAACTATAAACAATTAATTGGGCTGCCGCACGGGAAGTCACGTGATGCTTTGGAAAAGATGTATGAAGGAAAGTTTCCTTACGAAGAAGTCATTGAAGAGTATCGCGAAGGGTTTAGGCGGATTTTAACGGATGAGGGTATTGGTATTAAGCCAGGGGTAAAACAATTGCTAGATGCAATTGATGGGCGGCGTATGAAGAAATGCATTGCTTCCTCAAGTTCACGGGAGACGATAGCGGCATATTTGAAGCAGACGGGACTTGAGGACCGATTTGATTTTTATATTAGTGGAAATGAAGTGAAGAATGGAAAGCCATATCCGGACATTTTTTTAGAAGCATGTAAGATTGCCGGAGAGCCGGTAGAGTCTGCCTTAGTCTTGGAAGACTCATTAAATGGGCTGAAGGCAGCAAGTGCCGCTGGTATACGTTGTGTGTTGGTTCCGGATTTGATTGAGCCGACGATCGAAATAGAAGAAATGGCTTTTAGGATTTGTGACGATTTAGAAAAAGTAATTGCGTTATTGGAGTAAACCCTTATATGAAATAAGGGTTTTTTTTTATTAGGAGCGGCAGGGGAGTTCTTTGTCGAAAAAATAATTAACAGAATTTTTAAAAGTGTTTGACATATATCATACAAGGTTATATAATTCTCAGTAAGACATCATATGATGTTATATGAGGTCATATTACATTTGGGGGTAAAGTATATGAAAACTGAACACGTTAACCAAATAGCAGCTGTTATTAATGCAGTTAAAGCAACAGAAGTGAAGAATGTTTATTTTGTAGCATGTGGAGGTTCAATGGCATCTCTTGGTACTGGCGATTATTTCTTAAACAGAGAAATTGAGATTCCAAGCAGAGTTTACACTTCAAATGAATTTATTCATGTGAACCCACCGGGACTAGGTGAAGGGAGTGTTGTGATTCTTCGTTCACATTCAGGAACTACTCCAGAAACGGTTGAAGCAGCTAAATTTGCCCGAGAAAAGGGTGCAGTTACGATTGCGATCTCTATGGAAGTTGAATCTCCACTTTGTCAGGAAGCTGAGTATACAGTTCATTATAACTATAAGGATGGCTCAGATGCGATTGACGGAGAAACTGGTATTTATTACAGCTTAATTTTTAATCTATTGAATGCGGTTTCACCTAATGAAAAATACGAAAGAGTATTAACTCAATTAAATAATTTAGAAACTCTTTTTGAATCAAACAGAAAATTGACTTATGACCGTGCATTCCAATTTGGCAGTGAGTATAAGCGCGATAAATTGATCTATACAATGGGTAGCGGTGCTTACTACCACCAGGCATATTCGTTCACAAGCTGTTTGTTAATGGAAATGTTATGGATCCACTCTAATGCGATTCATACTGGTGAGTACTTCCACGGGCCATTTGAAGCAACGGACTTTGATGTTCCATTCCTCATTATTAAAGGAGAAGGAGCGACTCGCCCGTTAGATGAAAGAGCGATTAATTTTGCACAAAAATACAGCAAAAAAGTCGAAGTTGTGGATATCGCAGAATTGGATTACACAGGAATTGACGAAGACCTTAAAGAATACTTTGGTCCAGCGCTTGCCGGTGTAGTATTACGTCAATATGCTGACGGATTAGCTGAGCACACAGGTCACCCGCTATCCGTAAGACGTTATATGTGGAAAATGGAATATTAATTTGCCAGATTATTCACTCAATAAGGCTAGATTTTAAGAAAGGTTTTCTAGTATACTTAGAGAATACGATTGACAAGTGGACATAGTTCAGTTGAAGGTTTATCTACTCCACACTTTTGACAAAAACACCTAATTGAACGCACCCCATTTTATTATTATAATAATAATATTCAGAATGTTGAAAAGGGAGTGAAAAGATGAAAAAATTACTAGCAATTTTCATGACAGTTCTTTTATTGGCGTTAACAGCATGTTCATCTTCTGCGGGCAACGAGGAAAAAAAACCATCCGATAAAGATAAAGATGTAGTAGAAATTAATTTCTTCCATAGATGGCCGAATGAACCGCGAAAATCTTTCTATAACGAGAAAATCAAAGAGTACATGGAAGCTAATCCAAATGTAAAAATTAACGTTGACTCTGTTCTGAACGATTCTTACAAAGAGAAAATTAGGGTACTCGTTTCAAACGATGATCTTCCTCATATTTTCTCATCTTGGTCTAACTCATTCGCTGAAAATCTTGTATCATCTGGTCGTATTATGGAGTTAAATGATATTTTAGCTGAGGATACAGAATGGTCAGGAAAATTCATTCAGTCTCAGTTTGCCGGGTTTACATTTGATGAAAAAACGTATGGTGTACCATTTACGGTTGACGGAAAAGCATTCTTCTATAATAAGGAAATTTTCAAGAAAAATAATCTTGAAGCGCCTAAAACCTATAAGGAATTTATCTCAGTATTAGATAAGCTGCAGGATGCTGGTTACGAAACTCCATTAGTAGAGGGTTTAACAAATGCTTGGGCCATTTCTCACTATATGGGAACGATCTTCCAAAGGGTTGTCGATCCTGCTGTATTAGAAAAAGATTATAGTGTGGCGACTGGTGAGTTTACCGATCCAGGCTATATTAAAGGATTAGAAATCTTCCAAGAGCTTACCGATTACATGGGAGATCTCTCAACGGCCATTGACCATGAGGCAGCAAGAAATATGTTTGCTAGTGGTGACGCTCCAATTGTTTACATGCAATTTGCTGAAGTCAAAATGGTAGAAGATCAAGGGATGGAAAATTTCGGATTCTTTAACTTCCCTGAAATTGAAGGAGGAAAAGGTGATTCTGGAGCACTTACTGGGGCACCTGAAGGATGGATGTTAAGCAAAAATGCTCCAAAAGAAGCAATCGATTTCTTGAAGTTCTTAGCATCAGAAGAAACTGCGTACGACTTTACAAAAACAGACGGACAATTGAATGCAGTCCAGGGTGCTGTAGATGAGGGCAATACTTCTCCTGCTAGATTAGAAGCCTACGAAATCGTAACAAATGCTTCTGCGACGACACCATGGTTTGATAATGCTGTTAATATCAATATTGCCGATATATTCATGAGAGGCGGACAGACATTAGCAAATGAACAAACAACTCCTGAAGAAATCATGAAGGAAGTTCAAGCTGAAGCGAAACGTTTGAAAAAATAGAATATGAATTCCCCTTTCCAAGATTCGAGGACTTTGTTCCCCGAGTCTTGGGAAAACTACCAAACAAGTGAAAAATATTAGGGGGTGGGGTCAATGTATAGAAGGAAGTTTAATATTATCCCTGTACTGTTCTTATTGCCGAGCATCGCCTTGCTGCTCGTATTTGTCTATATTCCGCTTATACAAAATTTTTACAATAGCTTCTTCGATTTCTCTGTTTTCTCTCAAACAAAGACGTTTGTTGGTTTGGACAACTTTAAAATCTTATTAACCGATAAAGTAGTAACTGTTGCACTGTTCAATAATGTTAAGTACGCGATCGTATCTGTTGTACTACAGGTGGGATTTGCACTGGTGTTAGCTTATATATTAGAAGATAAATTACTTAGAAGAGTAGCCCCTTTCCTTAGGGTCGTTTACTTTATGCCAGTTATGATTTCTATTTCTGTTGTTGCATTGCTTTTTGGGTTTGTATATAACCCGCAAATGGGACTATTAAATAGTTTCCTAGAACTAGTTGGACTAGAAAACCTGAAAGAGGTTTGGCTAGGCAATTCAAAGACAGCCATTTATGCGGTCATTGCGATGTCACAATGGCATAGTATCGGGTTTGTTATGCTTTTATTTATCGTTGCGATTCAGAAAATTCCGAAAGAGCTTTACGAAGCTGCTGATATAGATGGGGCTGGAAGGGTTAGAAAGTTTTTTAGCATTACCGTCCCACAAGTAAGAGAAGCTATTTTTGTTAACACCTTAATTACGGTCACCGGGTCGATGCTCGTTTTTAATGAACCGTATATTCTGACGAATGGCGGACCGGGCTTCAGTTCAACCGTTTTGTCTGTACATATGTATCAGACTGGTTTTGTGAAAGATAACATGGGCTATGCGTCCACCCTCGCGATTATTATCTTTCTTCTGACAGCGATTCTAGCACTTATTCAAATTAAACTGTCTCGCACGGGAAAGGATGAATAACATGGAGCAGATCATAAAAACCTCTCGGAAACTTCGGAAAATTGGGTTCAGCCAATATTTAATCATGTTAATGTTAGCTGCTTTTGCCATGGTCATCCTTTACCCGCTTTTTTGGATGGTTATCTCTTCTATGAAAAGCTATAAGGAAATCTTTAATGATGTGTGGGGCTTACCAAGCACTTGGATTGTTGAAAACTACGCATTGGCCTGGTCAAAAGGGATTTCCGGTTATTTTGTGAATAGCACGTTTGTTACTGGAATAACGATTATTGCGGTCCTAATTATTGGTTCAATGGCGGCATTTGTATTGGCTAGATATCGAACAAGATGGATTGACATTGCACTAATTTTTACCATTGGCGGGATGATGATGAATCCCCAGGTTGCCTTAATTCCATTGTTTAATATCCTTACTTCATTGGATTTAATCAATACTCATTGGGCGTTAATCCTGACGTATATCGCGTATAGACTGCCGTTGACGATTCTGCTTTTAAGAGGATATTTTTTAAGTATTCCAAAAGAACTGGAAGAGTCGGCGATTATTGATGGATGTACAGAGTTCGGTATTTATCGAAGAATCTATTTGCCAATGTCCATGCCTATTTTACTGACAACTGTGGTATTAACTGCTTTCTTTGCTTGGAATGAGTTCTTATTTGCAACAATCTTTATTGATTCAGAGTCATTGAAAACAATTCCATCAGGATTAATGAACTTTAGAGATGCCTTACGGACAGACTGGGGCGTATTGCTTGCGGGGATGGTTCTAGCGTCGCTTCCAATGATCGCGCTGCTCATTTTCTTGCAAAAGTATTTAGTTCAAGGACTATCTGAAGGTTCTGTAAAAGGGTAAAGAAAGGATGAGCATATTGAAAATTATTGCAATAGGAGATAATGTGGTAGATTGTTATTTGGATCAGGGGAAATATTACCCTGGAGGCAACTGTGTCAATGTGGCTGTAAATTGTAAGCGTTCAGGGGCGGAGGATGTCAGTTATATTGGGATTTTTGCCACTGACGAAAAAGCCGCCCATTTAAAAAGCGTCCTTGAGCTGGAAGGCATTCCTTACAACCGGTCACGGGTGGCGGAAGGAATTAGCGGCCAGCCGCGTGTGAATCTGACGGCTGCTGGGGATCGTGTATTTGTAGGCGGCCCCAAGAATACAGTTCAGCATATCTTAAAATTAAAACTAACTCCTGAGGACTATGAATTTATTAAAGGGTTTGATGTCTGCCATTCTAGCTGTTATTCATCAATGGAGGAAGAACTTCCAGGTTTGGGGCAGTATAGTAAGGTATCCTTTGATTTTTCGGATAAATACAATGCCGCCTATCTCAGTAAAGTTTGCCCGTATATCACGAACGGATTTTTCTCGGGGGCTCATTTAAGTGATGAGGAGCTGGAGAATTTAGTAGCGGAATTAGAAAAATATAATCTGGAAACCATCGGGATTACAAGAGGATCAAAGCCTGCCCTTTTTATCCATCAAGGTGAAAGGTTTTATCAAGAAGTGTATGAAACTGAAATCGTTGATACAATGGGAGCGGGAGACAGTTTTATTGCTGGATTTTTGACAGCTTTCTATGATGGAAAAGCCATGACGGAGGCATTAGATTTTGCAGCGAAACAAGCAAGTATTACTTGCGGGTTTTATGGCGGATTCGGTTATCCGAAGGAGTTGGAATAATAGCCTTTAGGCTGTTATTTTTCTTAGAGAACTAGTTTTAGAATTGTTTTCTTATTATAATTACTTATAACAGAATAATTTTAGAAGAGGTAAATTATGAATAAGGAAAAATCCGTTGAAACAGAGAGTCCAGTATTTTTATACGATCAGGTAAAGCACGGTATTATGGAAATGATTACAAGTGGAAAAATCGTTGCGGGTCAGAAGCTTCCGAATGAGAAGGAATTATGTGAAACGTTCAACACGAGTCGAATCACAATCAGACGGGCATTAAAGGAACTGGCTAGTGAAGGGATTATTGAAATTATCCATGGCAAGGGCACCTTTGTCAAAAGCACGAAACAAAAGATTCATATTCTCAATTTGTTAGGCTATTCCGAAGGGTTATCAGCTGGAGAAGGCAACTTCTCGAAGGAAGTGTTAGTGAATCAAATTGAAACCGCTGACAGTGAACTGATGCAGCACTTTAACCGTGATGAGCCATTTGAAGTGGTAAAGCTTGTTCGATTAATTAGGGACAGAAACAATGTATTTAGTGTTGACTATGCCTATTTGCCTTGCGATATTTATCCAGACATATCTGAGAAAATAAAAGATAATGTTTCCACCTTTAAAGTGATCAATAACGATTATGGAATCAAGTTCGGCAAGGCGCGAAAGGAAATGGAGATTATTCTCCCTCCTCAGGATATTAGTAAGCTCCTTGAAGTATCCAGAATGGAACCTGTCATTCAAATCAAAAAGACAATCATGGATGATCATGGTAGAGCAGTACATTATTCTTTGTACTATCTCCTTGCAAATAAAGTAAACTTTTTCATTGATATCGATATGAGCAGCGACTCTGAATAATTTCCTTCAACAATATGAAGACCCTCGCGTCGCAAGGGTTTTTTGTTGTTGTTCGGATGATTGTATTTGTGTACAGGGTTGACTGATAAAACGAGTTAGGAGGCAGTTGAGACCATTTATTTTCACTAGATTCCCTCAATGTGTATAGTCTGTTACTTATTGGAAAATAGTAAACGGAGGTAGATGTTTGCTAAATTGAGGGTGAATTAAGGATGAATACGGAAAAGATAAGTGCACTCCAACTTTTTTACTTAATGGCTGGATATGTATTAGGGACTGCCATTATTTTAGGACTAGGCTTAGATTCGAAGCAGGATGCATGGATCTTTATCTTAATCGGTATGTTATCTAGTTTGATATTAATGGTTGTCTATACCCAATTATCTGGCTACTTACCAGGTGATTCACTTGTTCAGATGCTTCCTAAGATTATTGGGAAGTTTCTTTCCTATCCTGTCATATTGCTGTATATTTTACATTTTACCTATTCTGCTGCTAGAGCGGTTAGGGAATTAGGCCACCTTATTGTCACGACGATATTGTTTGAAACGCCAATCTTTGTGGTAATCGCAAGCTTTATGGTACTGATGATTTATTGTTTGATAGGCGGTGTCGAAACGTTTGGCCGAATGGCGGAAATCGTCTTTCCCATCTATATTTTATCGCTTATTCTCATTTGGATTCTTCTATTTAGTGTTGATCAATTTAATGTGGATAACCTTACACCTATTTTAGGAAATGGGTTAAAGCCAGTTTTGAAGGAAGCCATTCCTAGTGCAATTAATTTCCCATTTGGAGAAACCATCGTGATCATGATGTTCTTTCCATATCTAAATGATAAGAAATATGTCAGAAAGGTAGGAATATCGATCATTCTCATAGGTGGTATTCTCTTAACCGTCAACTCCATTATGATGATTTCTGTATTAGGACCAGAAATATACAGTAGGGATATTTTTTCACTTCTTGCAGCCACTCAAATGGTTTCTGTAGCTGATTTTCTAGAACGGTTTGATGCACTTATTATATTAATGATGGTCGCAGGTGTTTTTTTTAAGTTAGGTGCATTTTTTTTTGGAGCTGCAGTGGGAATATCGCAATTGCTGAAGCTTAGGCAGACTCGATCGGTGCTAATTGCATTAGGGACGATTATTACTCCATTATCACTTTTAAGCGCATCTAGTTTTGTGGAACATATAGAAATTGGCTTTAAATATTATGTTCCATATATTCATACCGTTTTACAAATTATCATGCCAATCTTGTTTCTTTGTATTGCTTTTATTCGTAAAAAATTGGGTCATCTATAGGGTGGTGCGGCCATTGAGAATTTTAAAGCGGATATTAAAATTTGCGGCAAATAATAAAACCTATAATCGGGTTGAAATTCAGGTTAGTAATGAAAATGATGGATTATCGGGCATCCTTGTTGATGACTTTACAAAGATAAAACAGCTTTTTGAAGGGGCTGGGGATTTTGCTTATCGGGAGCTTGAAATCAACTCTGTTCACTCTGCTGTCATTTTATACCTTAGCGGCTTGGTGAATGTAGAAAGAATGGAATCACATGTAATCAAGCCTTTGTTAAGCAATGGAGAGGAATTACAAAAGCTTTCGAAACAAAGTATTGATCAGATCACAGCTGTGCTAAGCTCAGCTCAAATTGCTCAAGGGGAAACATTCCAGGATGTGATTGACGAAATTTTGTCAGGCGGAACGATATTACTATTGAATGGCTTTAAAAAAGCACTTATTATAAGCGAACAGTCATGGGAAGAGCGTTCAGTAGATGAACCAGTGTCTGAAGCTGTTGTCATAGGTCCAAGAGAAGGTTTTACTGAAAATATCGGAACGAACATAAGTATGATTCGAAGACGGATAAAAACAACTAAATTGAAATTTGAATATATGAAGATTGGAACCCTTTCTAAAACGGAAGTAGTCATTGCATATCTTGAAGATATCGCACAGCCGTCAATTAT
The DNA here is from genome assembly GCF_001940785.1 of Bacillus sp. MRMR6. GTDB lineage: Bacteria > Bacillota > Bacilli > Bacillales > Cytobacillaceae > Neobacillus. The sequence goes on along the minus strand of NZ_MSLS01000003.1, from coordinate 116,147 downwards.
CGAGGAAGTTCGAAGCCGATTAAAGCGAATTGATATCGATGCGATTGAGGATAGTGGGTATATTGTTGAGTTTATTGAGGATCATCCATTTTCACTGTTTCCTCAAGTGCTGCAGACAGAACGGCCGGATCGGGTAGTAGGTAATCTTCTTGAAGGAAAAGTAGGGATTATCGTTGAAAATAGTCCTTTTGCACTTATAGTGCCTATCACTTTTTTTGAGATGATGAGTTCTCCAGAGGATTATTATGGAAGATTTATTATGACTTCGTTTATAAGGATGATTAGATATTTATTTTTATTAGTTGCTTTATTATTTCCTGCTATTTATATTGCGGTGACCACCTTCCATCATGAATTATTGCCAACTAATCTAATATTTAGTGTCGCTGCCTCCAGGGAAAAGGTGCCCTTTCCAGCGGTGGTTGAAGCATTATTAATGGAAATAACCTTTGAGGCGTTAAGGGAAGCGGGGTTGCGTCTGCCAAAACCGATTGGCTCGACCGTAAGTATAGTCGGAGCGTTGGTAATTGGTCAGGCAGCTGTTGAGGCTGGAATTGTTTCCGCACCACTAGTCATTGTAGTAGCAACAACAGGGATTGCCTCGTTTATGTTTCCTAGTTACCCTCTAACAGGTGCGATTCGCCTCCTTCGCTTTTTTATGATTTTTCTCGCGGGGACGCTTGGTTTTTATGGTATTCTCCTTGGAGTTTTCTTTGTAATGGTTCACCTCGTTCAGCTTCGTTCGTTTGGTGTTCCTTATTTTGCACCTGTTGCCCCATTTCATTATAACAACCTTAAAGATATCTTTATCCGCGTTCCGTGGTGGAAAATGAATGAACGCCCGCATGAAACGGGAAAAGGAAACATGAAGAGGGTGAGAACTCGAAATCGTAAATACTAGTATGTTTTTAAAAGGACAGGATGGTATCGATGAAAGGGATTAGACTATTTCCACTTTGGGTAATCACAATGAGTATCCTTGCAGGCTGCTGGGACCGGTCTGAAATTAACGATATTGCCATTGTATCGGCAATTGGAATAGACCTTGTAGAAGAAAATCAACTTCGCTTATCGCTTCAAGTAGCAGTTCCAGCAAAGTTAGGATCAACTGGGGGAGGCCAGGGCGGAAGCAGTGAGCAAAGCACCATCCTTATTTCAGAAACGGGTGCTACCGTATCAGAAGCATACCGAAATATCCAAGGAAAGCTGCCTAGGAGAATATTCTTCTCTCAAAGTCGGGTCCTTTTGATTGGAGAGGACTTAGCAAAACAAGGGGTTTATCATATAATTGATTTCCATACAAGGTACGCTGAGCCTCGGATAAACAGTTTTGTCATGTTTACAAAGGGTAAAGCCTCTGAAATCATCACCATCATACCAAAGTTTGAAAACATTTCGGCGGAAGAAATGAAAGAACTGGCAAAACTGAATGTAGGTGTAACCGTGTATGTTAGGGATTTTTTAAACATGATTCTTACAGAGGGTATAGAACCATTTGCCCCCCAGTATTCTTTAAAGCCACTAGAGGTTGATTCCAAAAATAAAACAAAAACACAAGCGATTAATGGACTTGCTGTGTTTAAAGATGACAAATTGGTGGGCTGGATGGATGAAGTGGAAACGCGCGGCCTGCTTTGGATTCGTGATGAAATTGAAACAGGAGTTATTACGATTAAGGTTCCTCAAGAGAAAGGCGGCGGGAACATAAGTATGGAAATTAGTAGAGCAGAGACGAAAAGGATTCCCATTCTAAAACATGATGAAATAAAAATGAGATTGAATGTGACCTCAGAAATGAGTGTAATAGAAAATGACTCACAGTTAGATCTTTCAGACACAAAAGTACTTGAGGATATTCAAAAAGAAATTAATAAGAATGTTAGGAAAAGAGTCCAAATGGTCGTGGATAAGGCGCAAAAGGGCTATCAGTCAGACATATTCGGATTCGGGCAATCGGTATACAAGAAATATCCAAGAGAATGGAATGCGACCTATAAAAATGATTGGGAACAAAGATTTCCCCAATTAGACGTTCAGATAACTTCAAAAACCTTCATAAGAAGAATTGGCTTAATTAAATGAAAAGGATAAAAAAATGCTGAAGATTTTAATGATGATATCCATTTTTGCGATACTTTTTGCCTGGGAAGTTCCACAGTTAGTAAGAAAAAGAGAAATGAAAGAATTAGTGGTTTTTTCTTTTCTTGCCCTTATTGGACTGGTATTAAGCATATTTGTGGTAATTCGAGCATTTATCTAGTGGTCGTTCTCTGTGTGAGTTTGATGTGGAGGGAACCAAGAGAGTGACCTTTTTGTCCAAAATAATGTGTAGCCACTGATAAATTGTTTGAAATGGCAGGTGAATTTTTCAATAGTAGTGAAAAATAAATAGTTATTGTTTTTTTACGTATTTCCTAGTTTTTTTGTACATACCTATAGAGTAAATGCATAATACCACATTTTAAGATAGAGGAAATGTTTGTGAGATAGTGAGCTTTTTTACCAAAATGCGTGTATCCAGTGAACTTTTCATGACAATTATCACTGTGATATTGAAAAATTTGGTGTTTAATAAGGGTAGTTGTCAACAGGGGGATGGACGCGGATCTTGCGAGCCTGTTGCTGTGCATGGCTCTTGCGAGCCTGTTTAAAAAGGCACGTCATCTTCCGCTTTGCTTCAGATCACGTGCAGGTAAGCTTTCTTCTATATTGATACCATTCGCTTTTTGCGTCATCTCTGAAGTGATTTCAGGCAGCTATAACTGCGAGATCACGCAAACGCTCAGGGCTGGGGCCTTGTGTCGACTAAGACCGGTCCTGGTTGAAAAATTGGAAATTCTCTCGCCAGTTGCTATCGCAACTTGCGCTTCAGCTATCGCTGAAGCTTGCAAAATTCCCCATTCCAAGGCGTTTCCTGAGAGCGAGCTCTCAAACGCTTGGAATGGGAAATTTTGCGGCGATAGAATTTCCAATTTTTAAAGTGGGCGCGGTCGACACAAGTTTGTAACAATGCTATAATTGTTATCGGTTACAAATTTCATTAATATGAAAATTTACAACATTGGAGGGGATAGGCATGGAACTTTTTAATTTATATCAGAATAATTATCTGATAGTTTTTGTGTTCCTATGTCTTGGGGTTTTGCTGCCAGTGGTGGCGTTATATTTAGGTAAGCTTTTGCGTCCTCATAAGCCGAGTGAACAGAAGTATACCACGTATGAAAGCGGTATTGATCCGTTTCACGATTCCCGTGTACAGTTCAATGTCCGCTATTATATTTTTGCCCTTATGTTTGTTATTTTTGATGTAGAGACTGTATTTTTATATCCTTGGGCTGTTGCCTATGAAAAGCTTGGAGTTTTTGCGTTAATTGAGATGTTGATATTTGTAGTGATGCTGTTAATTGGCTTAATCTACGCTTGGAATAAGAAGGTGCTACAATGGATTTAAAACTAGACAACCTTTCGCCAGAAGAAATGCAGGAGTTAGAAAGAAATGTGTTTTTCGCTACGCTGGAGCAAATTAAAGCATGGGCGCGCAGTAATTCGCTGTGGCCGATGACATTTGGTCTGGCTTGTTGTGCGATTGAAATGATGGGTACGGGGGGAGCAAATTATGACCTTGACCGATTTGGGACGATTTTCCGTACATCACCAAGGCAATCTGATTGTATGATTGTATCTGGTACGGTGACCAAGAAAATGGCGCCGATTGTCCGCCGTTTGTATGATCAAATGCCGGAGCCGAAATGGGTAATTGCGATGGGATCCTGTGCCACTGCAGGCGGGCCGTATGTGAAGTCGTATTCAGTGGTTAAAGGTGTTGACCAAATCGTACCGGTTGATGTGTACATTCCTGGCTGCCCTCCAAACCCAGCGGCATTAATTTATGGAATAAATAAATTAAAGGAAAAGATTCGTTACGAAGCGAAGACTGGGAAGAAGGTGATCTAACCGATGAGCGGGGAAAAAGATCTCGACCAATTGAAGAAGGAGGCCGCTGAAAAGGCCAAGGCTGCAGCTTTAGCTAGACGTAAGGCGAAGGAAGCAGGCGAAACGGCAGCAGCGGCACCGAAACAGGAAACCGAACCGGAGGCCCCTAAAGAGGAAGCAACATTTGGGTCCGGCGACGCTGACCTTGCGAAGAAAAAGGCAGCTGCGGCGGCGAAAGCGAAAGCTGCAGCATTAGCGAAAAAGAAACGCGAAGGAATCACAGATGAGGAGCCAGCGTCCGAAGCGTCAGTGGTAGAAACCTCTGAGCCTGAACTGAGCGGTGACTCAGATGACCTTGCGAAGAAAAAAGCAGCAGCAGTAGCGAAGGCAAAAGCGGCGGCAGCGGCAAAGCGTAAGGCGATGGAGCTCGAGGGAGATACGCCAGCTGAAGAAGCGGCGGACTCTGGTGATGCAGATGATCTTGCGAAGAAAAAGGCAGCAGCAGTAGCGAAAGCCAAAGCGGCAGCAGCGGCAAAGCGTAAGGCGATGGAGCTCGCGGGAGATACGCCAGCTGAAGAAGCGGCGGACTCTGGTGATGCAGATGATCTTGCGAAGAAAAAGGCAGCAGCAGTAGCGAAAGCCAAAGCGGCAGCAGCGGCGAAGGCAAAAGCAGCGGCAGCGGCAAAAGCAGGCGGAACCGAGGACACAGCGGGCGGCGATGACGAAAAGGCGAAAGCAATTGCAGCGGCAAAAGCCAAGGCGAAAGCGGCGGCAGCAGCAAAAGCAAAAGTAGCTGGAAAAACTGGCGACACGGCAGCCGAGGAAGCCCCAGCGGCACCATCAGCAAATCAACCTTTCCTTGATAAATACAGAAAGGTGATAGAAGAAAACCTAGGCGCTGACATATTAGAAGATTCTTATATTAATAAATTATCAAAGGACGTTCCGACCCTTGTGGCGAAGCGTGATACATATTTCAAACTGGCTCAATTTTTAAAGTATAACGAGCTCCTAGGGTTTGATTATCTATCAGAGCTTCATGGATCGGATTTTGAAACCCATATGGAAGTGTATGTTCACTTATACTCATACAAAAACCGTCAATCGGTTGCCTTGAAGGTGAAGATTGACCGAGATGAACCAACAATCGAGTCCTTGCAGCCTATTTGGGCAGGAGCAGACTGGCCTGAGTGCGAAGCGTATGATTTACTGGGAATAAAGTTTACCGGACATCCGAACTTACATCGGATTATGCTTGGAGAAGATTGGGTTGGCCATCCACTGCGCAAAGATTATGAACCGTATGATGTGGAGGTATAGCCAATGATCAGAACAGAAGAAATGTTACTAAACGTCGGTCCTCAGCATCCAAGTACGCACGGGGTGTTCCGGCTTGTCGTCAAAATAGACGGTGAAATTATCACGGAAGCAACTCCAGTCATCGGCTACTTACACCGCGGTACGGAAAAAATTGCGGAAGATCTCCAATACACGCAGATTATTCCTTATACCGACCGGATGGATTATTTGTCAGCGATGACCAATAACTATGTCCTTTGTCACGCAGTTGAAACGATGACGGGCATTCAAGTGCCAGATCGTGCCGAATATCTGCGTGTAATGGCAATGGAACTTGGGCGCGTTGCGAGCCATCTTGTCGCATGGGGAACATACATCCTTGACTTGGGTGCAACAAGTCCATTTATTTATGCCTTCCGTGACCGCGAAATGATTATTAATATGCTGAATGAACTATCAGGTGCACGCCTGACGTTTAACTATATGCGTGTAGGCGGGGTAAAGTGGGATGCTCCTGAAGGCTGGGTAGATAAGGTCAGAGAATTTGTTCCATATTTGCGCGAGCAGCTGAAGGGATACCACGACCTGGTTTCTGGAAATGAAATCTTTTTGGACAGGGTAAAAGGGGTTGGCGTTTACTCGAAAGAAGATGCCATCAACTATTCACTAAGTGGACCGAATCTGCGCAGTACCGGTGTGAAATGGGATCTTCGTAAAGACGAACCCTATTCAATCTATGACCGTTTTGAGTTTAAGACGGTAACACGGGAAACAGGAGACTGTTTGGCGCGCTATCATGTTCGCTTAGAGGAAATCGAAGAATCATTAAATATCCTTGAGCAAGCCTGTGAACAATTTCCGGCGGAGGGTGATATCCTTGCAAAGGTGCCGAAGATTATTAAGGCGCCAAAAGGTGAGGCATTTGTCAGAATTGAATCTCCACGCGGAGAGATCGGCTGCTATATCGCAAGTAACGGTAAAAAAGAGCCATATCGCTTGAAGTTTAGAAGACCTTCATTCTATAATCTGCAAATTCTTCCGAAATTATTAGTAGGCGAAAATATTGCAAACTTGATTGCGATTTTAGGGGCAATTGATATTGTCCTTGGGGAGGTGGACGGCTAATGGTAGAAGAGTTGCTCCATTCCAGTCCAGGCTGGGCCAACTTTGGAATCTTCTTTTTACTTGCCGTTGTCTTACTATTAGTGGTACTAGGCTTCGTAACCTATGCCATTTTAGCAGAGCGAAAGGTTTTAGGATACATGCAGGCACGTCACGGCCCAAACCAGCTCGGTGGTAAGTGGGGATTATTGCAGACGGTAGCCGACGTTCTGAAACTATTATTAAAAGAAGACGTAATACCAAAGGCAGCCGACAAGCCGTTATTTATCCTGGCACCAATCATTGCCTTTACTCCAGCCTTTATGGTACTGGCGACCATTCCGTTTACGGACAGATTCCAATTTGCCGATATCGGGGTGGGACTGCTTTATTATATTGCCGTTTCCGGAATGACTGTATTTGGCTTGGTCCTTGGCGGCTGGGCATCTAACAATAAATATGCGCTCCTAGGAGGCATGCGTGCGGGTGCACAGATGATTTCCTATGAAATTCCGCTCGTTATGAGCGTCTTGGGCGTAATCCTTTTATCAGGAAGCTTAAACCTAAATGATATTGTCTTACGGCAAGGTGAAACCGCTTGGTTCATTTTCTTGCAGCCAGTGGGGTTTGTTGTGTTCTTTATCGCATCGATTGCCGAATTAAACCGGACACCATTCGATCTCCCAGAGTCAGAGAACGAGCTTGTTGCCGGATACTTTGTTGAGTATTCAGGATTCCGTTGGGCATTCTTTATGCTGACTGAATATGTTTACTTATTCGCAATGTCATCCTTGATCACCGTCATTTTCTTAGGCGGCTGGCTGCCACCGCTCGACATTTTAGGGTTTATCCCTGGTGCCGTTTGGTTTGCACTCAAATTTAGCGTGGTTGTCTTTGTTTATATATGGTTACGGGCAACACTGCCGCGATTCCGAATCGACAGACTCATGGAATTCGCTTGGAAAGTACTGTTCCCTGTAGCATTGGCAAACATTTTCTTAACAGCTTTAATCAAAACATTATTTTTCTAAATAAAATGGGTGACAGGCACCAGGTTGACATAATTAAAGGTGACAGGCACCATTCAAATGAAAAAAGGGGTGAAAAAACGTGCTTGGATTTACAAAAGGCTTGAAATATACCCTAAAACAATTAACGAAGGAAAAAGTAACATATAATTATCCGAAGGAGCCGCTTCCACTGCCAGACCGATTTCGCGGGATTCAGAAGTTTTATCCTGAGAAATGTATTGTTTGTAATCAGTGTGCGAATATTTGCCCGACGGACTGTATTCAATTAACGGGTAAAAAGCATCCTGATCCAGCGAAAAAGGGAAAAATCATCGATACGTACGACATTAACTTCGAGATTTGTATCCTCTGTGACCTGTGTACGGAGGTCTGCCCGACGGAAGCGATTGTCATGACCAATAACTTTGAATTGGCCGAGTACAGCCGTGATATGTTATTTAAAAACCTTGAATATTTAGATGAGAACGATGAAAACGTACGGCAGGTGAATAAAGCATGACAATAACAGGCGAATTTATCGCATTTATGGGCCTTGCACTTGTCGCCATCATCGGCGGCGTGCTGCTGTTGAACCTTACCAAAGTCGTGCACATGGTCGTTGCCCTGATCTTCACATTCGTAAGCATCGCCGGTATCTTCGTTTTGCTGTCAGCAGAATTTGTGGCCGCTGTGCAAATCTTAATTTACTCAGGTGCGATTACGATAATCATGCTATTTGGAATCATGTTAACGAAGCATGATGACAAGGGAGAGACCAATTCACCGGGAAGTTGGAGAAGGATTTTCTTATTCCTGGGTGTTGTCGGCTTTGCAATTGCCTTTTACATCGGTATTTATGACTTCAACATCCCACAGGTTCCAACCGACCTACATGTAGAGAATACCATGCAAATTGGGGTAGCCCTTTACTCAAAATGGGTCATTCCTTTTGAATTGACTTCTGCCTTATTGTTAGTGGCACTTGTGGGTTCGATTGTTTTAGCCAAAAAAGAGGAGAAGGAGGCGGATAAGGAATGAGTTCAGTTCCCGCTTCAGCCTTCCTAGCGCTGGCACTAATTCTTTTTTGCATCGGGTTATATGGTGCATTAACAAAACGGAACACCGTAATTGTGTTGATTTCGATTGAACTAATGCTAAATGCCGTCAATATCAACCTAGTAACCTTTAGTAAATATGGAATGGCACCGTCCATCACCGGTCAGATCTTCGCATTGTTCGTCATTTGCGTTGCCGCTGCCGAAGCAGCTGTCGGTCTGGCAATCCTGATTGCCCTATACCGCACACGCAAAACCGTTAATATCGACGACATAAATACAATGAAAAACTAACAAGATTGTAAAAATGATAGGTGGTGCCTGTCACCGCACAGGTACCAGTTTAAAAGGGGATAGTGATAATGATGGAAAATGCATGGATTATACCGCTTTTCCCGCTATTATCGTTTTTGATCCTTCTTCTATTTGGCAAACGACTGAGAGAAGCGAGTGCTTATGTGGGGATTCTTGCTACATTGGCAGCGCTGGTCTACTCGTTATTGGTGCTGTTTGAACGTTTTACAGAACCAACCTATAAGACATCAGTTGAGTGGCTCACGATAGGAGATATTTCTTTAACAGCGGGCTTTGAAGTGAATCAATTAAATGCATTAATGCTAGTGATTGTCTCGCTCGTCAGCTTCCTGGTACATACCTATTCAAAGGGATATATGCACGGGGATGAGCGGTTTCCAGTATTCTATGCCTATTTAGGATTATTTACGTTTGCGATGCTTGGCCTTGTGATTTCGCCAAACCTTCTGCAAACCTATATTTTCTGGGAGCTAGTCGGCGTCGGCTCGTTCTTGCTGATCGGATTCTACTTTTATAAAAATGAGGCGAGAGCGGCAGCAAAAAAGGCGTTTATCATGACCCGGATCGGGGACGTGGGACTCTTTATTGGGATGATCCTATTATTCTGGGAAACAAAAAGCTTTGAATACAGTGAAATTTTCCATGCAGTAGAGGCTGGCGCTGTATCACAATCAATGATTACCGTAATCGCCATCTTAATTTTCATTGGTGCGGTTGGTAAATCTGGTCAGTTCCCACTACATACATGGCTTCCGGATGCGATGGAAGGTCCAACACCGGTTTCAGCGTTAATCCACGCAGCAACCATGGTTGCTGCCGGGGTATACCTTGTGGCTGCCCTATTCCCGCTGTTTGCAGCGAGTGAAGCAGCACTGTTAACCATCGCGACAATCGGTGCCTTTACGGCCATCTTTGCCGCGAGCATCGGTCTTGTCCAAACGGATATTAAACGAGTACTCGCTTACTCAACGGTTTCACAGCTTGGCTACATGATGCTCGCTCTAGGGTCTGCAGGCTATGTTGCCGGTGTATTCCACTTAATGACACATGCTTTCTTCAAAGCATTACTGTTCTTAGCAGCAGGAAGCGTTATTCATGCGGTACACACGCAAAACATTGAAGAAATGGGCGGGCTTTGGAAGAAGCTTAAGTTTACCGCGCCGTTGTTTTTAATCGGAACACTCGCCATCAGCGGAGTACCATTGTTCTCTGGTTTCTTTAGTAAAGATGAAATTTTAATCGCAGCCTGGGAAGGCGGACATCCTGTTCTTTTCTTGCTTGCGTTAGCAGCAGCCTTTATGACGGCTTTCTATATGTTCCGCTTGTTCTTCATGGTGTTTACCGGAGAATCTCGCAGCTCATTGAAAAATGTTCACGAGTCACCAACAAATATGACCTATCCTATGATCGTCCTTGGCGTTCTTGCGGTCGTGGCAGGTTACGTGCAAACGCCTTTCAACCATAATCTTGGTGCTTGGCTTGTTGACGGTAATGAAGCACTGGGACACAGCCATATTGAAGGACCGATTTGGATAATGATTGCCGCAACTCTGGTTTCATTAGCGGGAATTTACTTGGCCTATTTAATCTATTTCAAGCGTTCGATCGCCCGCAATTGGCTGTCAGGCTCAGGTGACACGCTGCATGCGATTCTTTTCAACAAATATTTCGTGGATGAGTTTTATAAATATACGATTGTGGCGTTTACAAAAGGTGTCAGCTACTTCTTACGCTTTATCGATGTCTTCTTAGTAGAAGGAATCGTCAAGGGCGTAGCTGGTTTTGTTCAGGGACTTGGAGCTTCAGGCTCGAAGCTGCAATCCGGACAGGTGCAAACGTACGGTGCAGTCGCCTTTGTTGGCTTGGCCATCCTCGTCGTCATCTTTGCGTTAACAGGGGGGTACTTATAAAATGGATCTTTCTTTCGTTCTAACCATCTTAGTATTCTCCCCGTTACTAGGGATTGCCGTGTTAGCATTCATGCCTAAAGACCAGGAAAAGTCGATTAAAACGGTTGGCTTCCTAGCCACCCTGCCGGCACTGATTACCGCACTAGGCACTTATTTTCATTACCTTTGGGGCAAAGATTTAGCAGACTTCGACGTATATGCAGAGTGGATTCAGTTCCGCGGCCTGGGTGTCCAGGACGGGATCTTCGCCGTCAATTACGAGCTGGGCCTAAGCGGCTTTTCGATGCTGCTGGTTGTTCTGACAACAGTAGTGGCAACGTTAGCAGCAATTGCAAGCATGTATATTAAAAAAGAATGGAAAGGTTATTTCATGCTATTCCTGCTTCTTGAACTAGGAATACTCGGCGTGTTTACAGCTGAAAACCTGATTCTATTCTTCGTCTTTTTCGAGCTTACCTTGATTCCAATGTTCTTCTTAATTGGAAAATGGGGCTATTTTGAAAAAGAAAAAGCGGCTTACAGCTTCCTAATCTACAACGGTCTCGGTTCAGCGGTCCTGTTAATCGTGATTATGATTCTATTTGCCCGCACAGGTACAACGAATATTGATAATTTGCAGGCGATCCTGGCTGATCCTAATTTCCCAATGACGAATGATCAGAAGCTAGGTTTATTGATCGCTTTACTGATTGCTTTTGGGGTGAAATTACCGATTTTCCCATTGCACAGCTGGATGCTGAAAGTTCACGTACAAGCACCGCCGCCAATTGTGATGATTCACTCTGGTATTCTCTTAAAGATTGGTGCGTACGGTTTGATCCGTTTTGGGATGGGATTATTTCCCGGACAGTTTGAGACGTTAGCCGTAGGGCTGGCCATACTCGGAGTCGTTAATCTCCTTTACGGAGCCTACCTAGCGTTCATTCAAACAGACTTTAAAATGGTTTTGGCTTACAGCTCGATTTCGCATATGGGAATTGTGTTGATTGGGCTTTCGGCAATGAATGAGGCCGGTGTGCAAGGGGCGATTTTCCAGGTCATCTCGCACGGGTTGATTTCAGCACTATTGTTCTTCTTGGTTGGGGCGTTCTATGAGCGTACAGATACGTCGCTGCTAGAGAATCTGGGCGGTATGGCAAAGGGAATGCCGATTGCGTCAGGCTTCTTGCTTGCGGGGGCTCTTGGCTCGCTTGGTTTACCGGGGATGTCCGGATTTGTCAGTGAGTTTATGGCGTTCTTTGGTTTATTCAAGGAAATGCCGTGGATTGCGGCGATCGGAACACTCGGGATTATCATGACCGCAGTGTACTTACTGCGTGCGGTTCTAGCGATTACCTACGGTAAGGCGCACCGCGAGTTCACAGGGCTGCGCGACTTAAACGGGCTGGAATTGATTCCAGTGCTTGTGCTGATGGGTTTTATTGTATTAATCGGAGTGTATCCAAGCGTTCTAAGCTCACCGCTTCAGGCCACACTTGAAACGATTATGCTTGGGTTAGGAGGGTGATGAAGGATGAGTCTTGAAGAGTTAATGTCATATAATTGGAGCATCATGACACCAGAGTTCATCATCGTCGGTGTAGCCGCGCTTATTACATTGATGGATTTATTTATGCCGAAAAATCAAGACCGCCGCATCCTCGGGTGGATCTCAATCGCAGCAATTCTTGCTGCCATGGTATCGCTGGCTGGTTTAGTCGATATGCAGACAACGTCCATTCTAGATGATACCTTCCGCTTGGACGGCTTTGGTAAGGCGTTTAAATTCTTATTGCTTGGTGGAGCGGGATTAGTAATGTTCTTAGCCATCAGCTACGAGAAGAAAGACAGTTTGGATGAGTATCACGGGGAGTTTTATTACTTATTTTTAACGGGCTTGCTCGGTGCGATGTTCATGACATCAAGCGGCGATTTAATCACGTTATTTATCGGTTTAGAAACATTGTCGATTTCGTCTTATATTCTAGCAGGTATGAAGAAGCGCAATTTGCAGTCAAACGAGTCGGCGATGAAATACGTCATCAACGGCGGAATCTCTACTGCGATTACCTTGTTCGGGATGAGCTATGTGTACGGTTTAACCGGCACGACTAATTTGATTGAAATAGCTGGTCGTTTGCAGTCGCTTGCAGACCCGCAGCACGCTTATTTGCTTGGTTTAGCGTTCTTAATGATCTTCGTCGGGTTAGCCTTTAAATTAGCGGCAGCCCCGTTCCATATGTGGGCTCCGGACGTGTACCAGGGTGCACCAACACCTGTTACCGCATTTTTAAGTGTGGTATCAAAGACTGCAGGCTTTGTAATTGTGATTCGAATTTTGTTATCGGTATTTGGCTTAGCGGTAACAGAAGGTCCTGGTTCGATTCCAATCCTTTATAACATGCAGGATTATATCGCGTTTATCGCAGGTGCGACGATGATTATCGGTAACGTCATTGCGTTAAGGCAGTCGAATATTAAAAGAATGTTTGCTTACTCAAGTATCGCGCACGCTGGTTATATTCTAGTTGCGTTAACGACGATGAGTGCGAACCTGTTCTATTCGATTTGGTTCTACCTATTTGCGTACTTGTTCATGAATCTAGGTGCATTTGCGGTGATTCAACTGGTTGAGTCGAAAACAGGCTCCTCTAAGATTGCGGACTACGCTGGTTTGTATCGCCGTTCACCTTTGTTGGCAGTGGTAATGGGTGTGTTGTTAGTTTCCCTGGCCGGCTTCCCGGGAACAGCAGGCTTCATCGGCAAGCTGAACATCTTTATCGGAGCGTTTTTAGGCGAACCGCATTATGTACTAGCTTCGATCATGATTGCGACCACGGTCGTATCGTATTTCTACTATTTTGGCATTATGACACAAATGTTCTTCCGTCCAGCAGCAGATGACAGCAAGTTCGCGAAAATTCCATTTGGAATCTTAGTCGTTTTGATCATCGGTGCAGGCGGTGCGGTGCTGTTCGGTCTAGCACCAAACCTAGCAAATGAATTCATCAACGGAAACTTTAATCAGTTTATGGATTTCTTGCAGTAAAGGAGCGACCCGCGTGGGCTTGGGGGAGTCTATGCGGATGGTTGTCTTGTAGCATGCATGTTGGTTGGGGGACCAGCTGCTATGTGGGGCTTGGTTGTAAGTAGGGTCGTGAGTATGGCCGATTTGCGATTACGGTCCAAATAAAAGGGGTAACATAGATATTGAAAAGTGCTAGATTAACGGACCCGTTTAGGGTTCGCTTAGTCTAGTGCTTTTTTGTTTGCCGCGGGACAAGTCGGCTTAAACGAGCGCTAGGTTGTCTGCCCCGAGGAAGCTGCGGGACAAAGTCGGCTGAAACAAGTGCTAGGTTGTCTGTCCCGGGGAAGCTGCGGGACAAAGTCAGCAGAAACAAGTGCTAGGTTGTCTGTCCCGGGGAAGCCGCGAAGGTTATTCCTGTACAATCATGTTATACATGAACTTCCTCCGCATGAATCTTTTACAGCATCCCACATAGAAAAAAGTATAAACAATTATTATCCACTTAAATAACCAAAGCGTATTACTACACTTCTTTTGCAATTTCTTTTCTATTAGGAGCAAGAGGAGGTTGTTCTAACCATTTATTTTCTACCATCAAATCAAACCATTTTTTTGTTACCATAAGATTTTTTAGGATAGTACCCTCATAAGCTGTCACAAGATCAACTCTCATAGAAGATGCAAGACCTGCTCCATGATAGTTTTGTGCAGCTTGAAATAAGAAACCGATATGATATAACATTAACTTATCCGAAAAAGGAGAGGCTGTTGAAGTGGTCACTTCTGTTTCCCATGATTTCGGAACTGGTAAATTATCTGCTTGCATAATTTTTGAAAAAGCTTTGATTTGTTGGTCAGCCGTTTTCTCTGAATCAGTTAAAAACTTTCTTGTTTCTTTTGTTTGAGCGACTTGACTAAATGCGATAGAAAGTGTTTTAGCCATAATGTTCTTTTTAAGGTTGAGAGAAATACTAATGATTTCAGTCGCTGCTAATTTTCGCCCCTTACCGAAAAATCCATCGGCGAAATCTTTGCTTGAAATATATTCAGGGTTTTTAGCTGGATAAAATAAAGGGTCTCTCTGAAAATTTCCTTTCTCAAGTAATAACTCAATGGTCTGGTGATACATTTTTTTCGCATCGTTATCGCAGGAATCATAAAAATACCTTAAGTCTTTTCTAACCGATACGGCTAATGCAGTGCTGTGCCCCAGCAAACCATGTAATGTCATGATATGTAAATAATTTAGGCAAAATATATCCGTGAACAATCTTGGTTTACCTTTAAAGAGGTCAGATTCAGTAAATCCAATTGGAATTGGAAACCCGTCGTTCTCCAAAAAAGTAACGATTTGATTCTTTTGTTTTTCAAATGTAGTAATAGCATCCTCAAAAATAGCTTTAATGGACTCGTCCTCAATGATCGAAACCATATATCTATTTACCACATCTGTCATGGTCCCATTTACATATTCTCCCCACAGAGTTCCTATTTCGGAAGATGTAAGTTTTAATTTATTCTCATCCACACAATCACCTCTTGGATATTATTTTCCAATTTAACTATAGATATTAATGTCTTTTAACTTTAGTTTTAAATTTCACTTAGAAGAACCTAATGATAAGTTGACCTGCTTTAATATGCAAAATAATAAATGATGAGAGTAAACTATTAACAATGCCAAAATAAAAAAAGCTGGGGCAACTGAACCCCAACTATTGAACCTTCTCATTATAGAAATTAACGGAATACATCGCACCTTCACTCACCATATTGTTATCTTCCACATCATGTGGATCTGGGTTACCCCCTTTTTTAACTGGAAGCAGCTCGCTTTTTATAAATTCATTCGGTTTGATCTTATGTTTTAGATCTCGAAGGACGCTTTCTGCTTTGATTCGATTTGGCTTGGATGATAACCAGAGTGCTGCAGCCGAAGCCGAGGCACCAATTCCAACCGCGATTAGAGATTTACTTAAAACCTGTTTCATCATAAATTCCTCCTCGATATAGCCCTTAGGACCAAATAGGATATACATTTGACTTACAATCTATATACCCCTGATAACTGATGGTAAACATTATTTCTATAAATTTTTTAAAATAATAATGGTGTATCCCGAATGGGACTATTGAGCCAAAATGTGCTGTAATTATGTTTTACCAAGCGTATATTGCTATAATAATAGATAATTCTGACAAGAGGAGAGAAAGGGGACTGAGAATGCGTCGCTTTGTGGAGTATATTCAAACAAACCGGTCACAGCTGCTAGAGGAATGGACAGAGAAACTGATGAGGATGGATGAACAGAAGGTTTCCATCTACCTGTCAGACCAGGTTTATACGAATATCGGTAACGAATATATCAATCTATTAATTTCACATTTAATGAAAAATGAAACAGATTTATCGGACAAGATTAGTGATTTTGCGCAAAAAATGGTTCCGCTCGGCTGGAATATTAGTTTTATTATCGATAGTTTAGGAGAGTTTGAAAAAGTCCTCAATCAGCATATGACCGAGGATGCTTCAAAAAAACAGCAGGTGCAATTTGGCTGGGATTATGACAAGTGGGTGATGCCGCTGAACAAAGAGGTGCTTAATCACTATGCTGCCTCGTGGCAAAGGACGGTTTCTCTGCAAAAAATTGCTCTTCAGGAGCTGTCAGCACCATTAATTCCGATTTTTGATAATATCACGGTTATGCCTTTAGTGGGTGCGATTGATACCGAGAGAGCGAAGCAGATTATGGATAATCTCTTGCAAGGTGTCGTGAAGCATCGGGCCCAGGTCGTGTTAATTGATATTACCGGCGTGCCCGTGGTGGATACAATGGTAGCCCATCACATTATTCAGGCTTCCGAGGCAGTCAGATTGGTCGGAGCGAAATGTTTAATTGTCGGCATTCGGCCGGAGATTGCGCAAACAATCGTCAATTTAGGAATTAATCTAGAGCAGCTGATTACGAAGAATAGCCTGCAAAAAGGCGTGGAAACAGCACTTGCAATGACAAACCGTAAAATCATCTCAGTGGGGGAATAAAGCATGGCGGTCAGAATACCAATTTTAAAACTATACAACTGCCTCCTCGTTTCGATACAGTGGGAGCTAGATGACCAAACAGCCATTCAATTTCAGGAGGATCTTCTTAATAAAATTCACGAAACTGGTGCGAATGGGGTAGTCATCGATTTAACGTCTGTGGATGTGATAGATTCCTTTATTGCAAAGGTGCTCGGCGATGTGGTGAGTATGTCGCATCTGATGGGGGCAAAGGTGGTTTTGACAGGCATACAGCCGGCTGTAGCGATTACCTTAGTAGAGCTTGGGATTCACCTTCAAGACGTAAGGACAGCACTTGATTTGGAAAAAGGCTTAGAAACACTACAACGGGAGTTGGGGGAGTAAGCATGGAGAACGAATCCTATGTAAAAATTATTACGGAATGGGATATCGTTGCAGCGCGTCAGCTAGGGAGAAACGTTGCAAAGGAGCTTGGATTTGGTTCGGTGGATCAAGCGAGAATCACGACAGCCATTTCGGAGCTTGCACGCAATATCTATTTGTATGCAGGGCGAGGCAGAATTGAGTTCGAAACGATCAATGAATTTGAAAAACGCGGCATTAAGGTCATTGCCACGGATCAAGGTCCGGGAATTCAAGATATCCGAAAAGTCATGGAAGATGGTTTTACCACATCGGGAGGTTTAGGGGCGGGATTACCAGGAGTGAAGCGATTAATGGATGATTTCGATATCACTTCTACTGTAGGGGGAGGAACCTGTATTCAGGTAATTAAATGGCTTCGCTAGGAGGAGGATGACCATGAATTTCAGAGAAAGATTAGAACCAAGGTATCGAGCCATACTGGAAAATTATTTAACAAAGTCAACCGAAATAGCCTTATATCAAGGACATCGGTTTAGCAGACAAGCAATTGAACAGCAAATATCCCCCGAGGAAATCATCAATGTGCATCGAAGTGCCTTAAAGGATCTTCTTCCCGACCTTCCAAAAGAAGTACTCGCCTCGTTTGACTTTCTCTTAGAGGTGATGATGGACTATGGCTTAGCCTATCAGGAACATCAATCATTAAGAGATAAGCAGTTTGAAATGAAATCCGAAATCGAAGTTGCCGCAGGCCTTCAAGATACTCTTTTAGAAACGCAAATCCCCCAAACCGAAGCAGTAGATATTGGAGCCATCAGTGTTCCGGCCAAGCAAATGAATGGTGATTATTATCGTTTTGTTCAGGATCAGCAGCTAATCAGTATCGCCATCGCTGATGTGATTGGCAAAGGTATACCTGCTGCTCTATGTATGTCGATGATCAAGTATACAATGGATAGTTTCCCCGAGTTGCGGAAACGTCCACACCAAGTATTAGAAAACCTGAACCGAGTGGTCGAAAGCAATGTCGACACCAGCATGTTCATTACGATGCTTTACGGTGTTTATGACCAGAATCAGCACACCTTTACCTACTCTTCAGCAGGACATGAGCCGGGATTTTACTATGATTTTTCAAAAAATGAACTTAGTGAATTTCATGCAAACGGCCTCGTGTTAGGGGTAGATCCCAACATGAATTATCGGCAATTTGAAAAAAAGGTCGAGTGTGGCGATATGATTGTTTTACTATCTGATGGTGTGACAGAGTCGAGGACAGAAGATGGCTTTATCGAGCGTTCAGTCATTACCGATATGATTCTAAGCTACAAAGACAGGCCCGCGCAGGAAATGGTCGAAAAAATCTACCGCGAACTCGAGAAAATGCAAAAATACGAAATTCGCGATGACTTTACCTTGATTATTTTAAAAAGAAAATTCTAAGGATTAGGGAATTACTTTTAAAAGGAAAGCTCTGATGCAACCTTTTTAGGCTGGGTTATAGGATATTGATGATTGGAGCGGAAGGCACTCGACTCCAGCGGGATGTAGAGGTTGCAGGAGACCTGCAAGCGATTTAGCGCTGAGGGGACTCCAGGACCTCCCCGCGGAAAGCGAAGTGCCTGGAGCGGAAATTATCAGGCAAATTTAAAACAGCTTATTTTTAAAAAAAGGTTTCAGGCTTGCTGGGCCCGGGTATATAACAACTAAATATTCCAGAGGTGATAGAAATGGATCTGAAAATAGACAAGCATCACATAAATGGAGAAACCTTCGTACAAGTAACCGGAGAAATTGATGCCTTTACAGCGCCGATGCTAAGAGAAAAGTTATTTCCGCTGGCGGAAGCGGACAATCAAACCGTTGTCATTAGTCTAAAGGAAGTGTCCTATTTAGATAGTACAGGCTTAGGTGTGTTTGTGGGCCTCTTCAAGCAATTGAACCAAAATGGTGGAGAGCTAAAGCTGGTCGATTTGTCTGAAAGACTCAGTCGGCTTTTCGAGATCACCGGTCTAAGTAATCTAATAAATATTTCTGTAAACTAAAGAGGGTGGGGGATTATGGAATACATCGAAATCAAGATTCCAGCAAAACCAGAATATGTAGGTGTTATTCGATTAACATTATCAGGAATTGCGGGCCGAATGGGCTTTAGCTATGAAGAGATAGAAGATATGAAGATTGCTGTTAGTGAGGCCTGTACCAATGCGGTCCAGCACGCCTATCGCGCGGACGAAGGCGGGGAAGTTGTCATCGGCTTTGGGATTTATCCAGAAAAGCTAGAAACGATGGTGGCGGATTATGGGAAAAGCTTTCATTTTGAAAAAATGAAAGACAGGTTCGGACCATATACCAAATCAAGTACAGCAGACGACCTTTCTGAGGGAGGGTTAGGTATATTTTTAATTGAAACACTTATGGATGAAGTCCATGTATTAAATGATTCTGGCGTGACAGTATTCATGGTGAAGCATGTATGCGGGGAGCGTGAAACTCATGACACAGCCATCTCAAACCTGGAAACGAAATAAAGAGGAAATCGATCAGTTAATTTTAGAATTTCAGCGAACGGAAAGTCCTGAAGTCCAAACCGTGCTGGTTGAACATTATACCGCCCTTGTCGGGAGCCTTGCTTACAAGTATTCGAAGGGCAGGGACTATCATGAAGATATTAGACAGGTAGGAATGATTGGGTTATTAGGGGCAATTAGAAGATATGACCCTGATGCAGGTAAATCGTTTGAAGCTTATCTAATTCCGACCGTTATTGGAGAAATTAAGCGGTACCTAAGGGATAAGACGTGGAGTGTCCATGTTCCGAGACGAATTAAAGAATTATGGCCAAAGGTGAAAACAGTAGTGGACGAGCTGACGAATCGTTATCAGCGCTCGCCAAAGATACCGGAAATTGCTCAGACTCTGGAGGTCAGTGAGGAAGAAGTGTTAGAGGCAATGGAAATGGGGCAAGGCTATCAAGCTCTGTCGGTCGATACTCCGATTGAAACAAGTTCTGAGGGCAGTACACTGACGGCACTCGATGTTGTCGGCACCCGTGATAGGGGATTTGAATTAGTAGAGCAACAGGAGCTGCTCCAAAGTGTCTTACATGTTTTATCAGATCGTGAAAAGGAAATTCTCCACTGGACCTTTGTTGAAAATAAAACGCAAAAGGATACAGGTGAGGTTATGGGGATTTCGCAAATGCATGTGTCCCGTTTACAAAAGAAGGCGATTGAAAAGCTCCGCAGCGAGTTAGATAAAAATGCCCGTCTCGAGGCTACCAATGCTTGAACATCAATCGAATCAGTATATTCAATCATTAGCCTATCAGCTAGCAAAGCAAGGAAACAGCTGTAACGGCGATAGTTTTTATATGAAAGCAACGGAGAATTATTATATTTGTGTGGTGGCTGATGGGTTAGGAAGCGGTCAGCATGCCCATGACTCGTCAAATGCGATTAAGGAAGTGGTTGAAAAGCGGCATTCTGAAGAGATTGATGTGCTGATGGATGCTTGTAATCAAAGTTTGAAGTTGAAAAGGGGGGCGACCGTATCGATTTTAAGAGTAGATTTTCATCAGAAGCTCGTTTCCTATTGCTCAGTTGGAAATATTCAATTTGCCTTTTACAACCCTCCAGGACTCTATATTTATCCGATCCCTGTTAATGGTTTTTTATCAGGAAAGCCCCAAACGTATCGCATTGAAACATTTCCATATGAAAAAGAGTCTAAATTTATCATCCACACCGACGGCCTTCATCCTCCATCCATTAAACGTGTACTAGCCGATTTTCAAACGATTGAAGGCGTGTCGAGCCGGCTGCAGCCTTATACAAAAGCACGCAAGGACGACGCGACCTTTGTAGTTGGACAGCTGCTTTGATCTTTTGCAAAAAAAGGTTTGAAATTCAAAAAAACGGATAAATACATGGTAAGTTTCTAATTTTTAAAAGGAGGAACCGAAAATGGAATTTGTAAGAGTGGTTGAAAATGGTGTAGAAGCGAGAGCGGAGATTGATAAGTTTATCACTACAGGTTTTCTAAAAGACGAAATTTATGTGCTGGCACATGATCGGCAGCGCTCGGAGAACTTAACAGATGCCTTTGACATTAACCAAATTGGGGTAGCCGAGCAAGGCTTGTTCGATACCTTTGCCAACGTGTTCCGCTCCCGTGGTGACGAACTTCGTGCAAAGCTCGAGTCGCTGGGCTTAACCTCAGCAGAAGCCGAAGAGTACGAAGAGGAACTGGACCAAGGAAAAGTGTTAGTTGTCGCAAAAACGAATTAATCAAGGACTTGAGAGGAAATGAAAGACCAAGGTGGTCTTTTGTTTCCTCTCGATGCTTTGAACCTTCACTAAAAAATGTTACAAATATTACAGATAACCGAAACCTTTTCTGCTTTGATACGTCAATATAGTTGGGTATTTTATTGTCTTATAAGGAGGTCGTAGGATGTTTAATGATTTTGGACAAATGGCGTTAGTAAGTATTTTTTCACATTTGGTTTTTATTAGTCTTGCCTGGTGGGCACTTCAAGCAGTTCGCTTAGATCAAGTTTTGAAACCGAACCATGTTTTTCAAGCGAGATTATTGTACATATTATTGGCTGTTTTTCTTGGATCGACTGTTAGTAATTTTTTCCTAGACTACCTACAATGGTCAAGGCAGCTACCCTTAATGTTCCAATAGAGTGAAACTTCCATCAGTGGGGGTTTTACTGTCCGTTAATGCGGGGTAAAAGTAGAACTGGAAAAAATTTAGGTCTTCGTACATGTTCCCTTTTACGAATAAATTGAGTACAATCGTATTTAGTGTGAAAAAGACCGTAATTTTTATAACAAAGTTATTTATGTTAAAAACCAACATACAGCTAGACGACAGCAAGTGAAGTTTTGAACAAAGTACTTTGTCAAAAAGTGACGACATTTCCCAAGTATGCTCTTTCTCTCCTTGGTAACAATGGTAGTAAGGGGGAGATAGAGATGAGAAAGAAATTTTCAAGCATATTCATCATGATGATAATTTTAACGACGATGGTTGGCTTTGGTAACCGCCTAACAGAAGCAAAAGGCGGTCTCGATATAGTGAAAATCGCAGAAGTTTTTCAAACAGAAGATATCATGCTCGAAGAATGGTCTTTTTATGCAAGGGAACAACTGGTTGACCTTAATTCAGAGATAGAGGTACAGGAATATGTACAGGAGCTTCAGCAGAAATTTCCAGATTGGGATTGGTCCCGGGCTGAAACCAGCCAAAAATGGGAAGTAATGGCAGTTTCTCCAACTTCTAAACACCACAAAGAAACGCTTCAAATTATGGCAACCCACACAAAACAACCTGTTAATGCGTATATAGTTTATAGGGTCAGCGGTAAAGAGTGGAATAAGGAGATGGAGTCCTTTTTCACAAAGGATCAATACGAAAATAGGCTATCAGACATATTTCGAGGAAAACCAACAATTTTTTCTTGTATGAAAGGCAGCGTCAATGATAAGATTGATACGGCTTTACCTGTAATGGCAAGTAATTTGCTTGAAATTTTTAAAGCTAACGAGGTCGAAGCGTTAAAAGAGGATAATTTCATGTCTGTATCGGCGTTTTCACCGCTGTTTTCAGACACCATTGGAAAAACATACGATAACATGAACTTACAAATTGCGATACGCTCCGAAGGATTGGGCGCTCGAACTACCCTTGTAGTTGGCACACCAATCATTACGATTGAATATTAATATAGAGAAAATGGACGCGGAGGGGAATACTCTTGGAAAAGATCATCGTCCGCGGCGGAAAAAGGCTATATGGAACGGTTAAAGTTGAAGGTGCAAAAAATGCCGTTTTGCCTGTACTCGCTGCCACATTATTAGCAAGTGACGGAAAAAGTGTAATACGTGATGTACCTACACTCTCCGATGTATACACAATCAATGAAGTATTGCGCAACTTGAACGCTGAAGTTGCTTTTGATAACAATACGGTTGTCGTCGATGCATCAAGAGAGTTAGAAGTAGAAGCGCCTTTCGAATATGTTCGAAAAATGCGTGCTTCTGTACTTGTAATGGGATCATTACTCGCCCGCAATGGCCGTGCTCGTGTAGCATTACCAGGCGGCTGCGCAATCGGTTCTCGCCCAATCGACCAGCATCTGAAAGGCTTTGAAGCCATGGGTGCGAAAGTGAAGGTTGGTAATGGCTTTATTGAAGCGGAAGTAGATGGCCGCTTAAAAGGTGCAAAAGTCTATTTAGACTTCCCAAGTGTTGGGGCGACTGAAAATATCATGATGGCTGCAACCCTTGCAAAAGGAACAACCATCATTGAGAACGTAGCGAAAGAACCTGAAATCGTCGACCTTGCAAACTTCTTGAATAAGATGGGCGCAAACGTACGCGGCGCTGGCACAGGGACACTTCGTATTGAGGGTGTGGATGTGTTGTTTGGCGCTGACCACAATATCATTCCAGACCGGATTGAAGCTGGAACCTTTATGGTAGCAGCTGCCATTACGGGTGGAAATGTCCTTGTACAGGGAGCAGTTCCAGAGCATCTATCTTCTCTAATTGCAAAAATGGAGGAAATGGGTGTAGAGATCGTCGAGGAAAATGATGGCATTCGTGTCATCGGTCCAGAAAAGCTTAAGGCAGTCGATATTAAAACGATGCCGCATCCAGGTTTCCCAACAGATATGCAATCGCAGATGATGGCCCTATTGCTCCGTGCAAAAGGCACCTCTATGATTACCGAGACGGTTTTTGAAAACCGCTTTATGCACGTTGAGGAATTCCGCCGGATGAATGCTGAAATTAAAATTGAAGGTCGTTCGGTGATTCTGACCGGACCATCTAACCTTCAAGGCGCTGAAGTTTCTGCTACAGACCTTCGTGCAGCAGCCGCTCTTATTTTAACAGGGCTGGTTTCTGAAGGAAACACAAGGGTAACTGAATTAAAGCATTTAGATCGTGGCTACGTGAACTTCCACGGCAAGCTTGAAGCATTAGGCGCAGACATTGAACGTGTTAACGATGCAGAAGTAATCTTTACCGAAGTAAACACGTTAATCTCAGATATGAACGCGTAAAGGATGTAAGTCCATCTGCAAAATTCATACAACGAAAATTAGTATGCCCGCAATCTTTTTAAAAAATGCATAAAGCCTGACCGAGGGATGTTCAACATTCTTCGGTTTTTGCTTTTTATAGGGCGGTTGCACGGGGACGGTTCTACTGCATCTTTTTAAGCAGTAGAACCGTCCCCGTGCAACTTTTTGCTGAGATTTAAGGTTATTATTTGTACGGTAAATTCCGAATTTTCTATCATTCATTTTTAGTCATAAATGCTTGTCCTCCTCCATAGTATTGAATGAGATGAAACAAATTTCTAACTGGAGGCACATTCATGAAAAAAATCAAACCACTCATCGTACTAGTATCATTTTTATTTGCCTTAGTCTTAATTATACCAGCCGTACTCGTGCTGCCCTTTGCAGACGACAAGGCCAGCGGTAAATTGGGTGAACATGTCACACCTGCCACCGAAGAAACCGGTCCTACTGCAGACGCAGCTGTCGAAGTAGCAGTCTATCGCTCCACATTAGGGCAAATTGAAAATGTCTCACTAGAAGACTATCTGGTCGGAGTTGTCGCCGCAGAAATGCCTGCAGACTTTGAAGAAGAGGCCTTGAAAGCTCAAGCACTGACCGCGAGAACATATATTGTGAAGAAATTACTTAGTAAAGATAAAATTGGTGTTCCTGAAGGGGCAGAGGTCACAGATACTCAACTCCACCAAGTGTATTACAGCGATGCCCAGCTGCGCGATAACTGGGGAAAAGATTATGAATGGAAAGTGAAAAAGGTCTTAGAAGCCGTCCGTACCACAAGCGGACAAATTTTAACCTATAACGGCGAAGCCATCGATGCCTCGTTCCACTCAACAAGCAATGGATACACTGAAAACTCAGAGGATTATTGGCCCAACGAACTGCCTTACTTACGCAGTGTATCAAGTCCATGGGATACAAACTCACCAAAGTTCAGCGACCAAAAAGTCGTGAGTGTGACTGAATTTGAATCCAAGTTAGGTGTGAAAATTGGTTCAAGTGCAACGATTGGAACGATTGTTGACCGAACCGCAGGCAAACGGGTCGCGAAGGTAGACTTTAACGGAAAAGTGTTAACAGGAAAAGAAATACGCGAAAAACTTGAACTGAGGTCATCTGATTTTTCATGGGAACGGAAGGGTGGCAATATCGTCATCACAACCAAGGGCTTTGGCCATGGCGTCGGGATGAGTCAGTATGGGGCCAACGGCATGGCTGCTGAAGGGAAAAACTATCAAGATATTGTGAAACATTATTATCAAGGGATCGAGATATCGTCTGCTGAGAGCATGTTCGCGACGATTACCGCACAGAAATAAGATTGGAGAGTCGGACTATTGGGTCTGGCTCTTTTTGTGGTTGTGGTGGGGTTCTCTTTTCCATTACGTTTACTTCTTCAAATTAATTCTCTTAAACTGTTCATACTAAGAAAAAATTTAAAAATCTTTCTCAAAGAACGAATCTATCACCACAGTCACAATTCTGACTATTGACCTCTACGGCGAATGTAGATAATATAATTTATCAGAGTAGGTTAAAGAATTTTCATATAGATTAGGACGAATAGAGAGAGGTGAAACAGCATGGAAATCGATAAGGTGATTAATAACAATGTCATCAGTGTGTTGGACGAGCATGGTAAGGAGCTAGTGGTGATGGGGAGAGGGCTTGCGTTTAAGAAGAAGCCTGGGGATCCTGTCGATGAGGCTAATATTGAGAAGATTTTTAAGATGGAAAATAAGGATGTTTCGGAACGGTTTAAGATGCTGCTTTATGAAATTCCGATGGAGTACATGGAGATGGCCGATGCGGTGATCGAGCATGGAAAATCGGCGCTTGGCAAAAAGTTGAATGAAAGCATATATGTGTCGTTGACAGACCATATTCATTTTGCCGTTGAGCGCCATCAAAAAGGGCTTGATATTAAAAATGCCCTTCTTTGGGAAATTAAAAGGCTGTATCGTGATGAGTTCGCAGTGGGTAAACAGGCACTGAAAATTGTTCAGGAAAAGCTGGGGATTACGCTTCCTGAGGATGAGGCCGGCTTTATTGCGCTTCATTTCGTGAATGCGGAACTCAATGAAGAGATGCCGAATATTGTCAACATCACGAAGGTCATCCAAGAGGTTTTAAATATTGTGAAATATCATTTTCAGATTGAATTTGATGAGGAGTCGTTGATTTATTATCGATTTGTCACCCATCTTAAATTTTTTGCCCAGCGGATGTTTAGTCAAAATTATATGACCGGGGAAGATGATTTTCTTTTTAAAGTCGTCAAAGAAAAGTACAAGGATGCATACGCCTGTACGGAAAAAATACGAGATTTCATCGAGAAAAAATATCAGTATGAGCTGACAAGTGAAGAGATGCTTTATTTGACACTGCATATTTCAAGAATTATTACCAAACTAGAAAAATAAAAAAATTTCAATGAAAGCGTTGACAGGTAAAAAAAGAGATGGTACTCTATGAATGTAAATTACATATTCGTCAATCAATAGGATTGTTACTGGTTAAGCAGGCAAAACCTAAATTACCGTCTCTCATTGTCAGAGGTGTGTAGTTTAGGTTTTTTTATTTGAATGGATCCGGACTGTTGAAATAAGGCGCAGGTACAATGCTAGAATCATGAATATCAACAACAAAATAATATCTGACAGCAGGATTGTTACTGGTCAAGCAGGCAAAACCTAAGTCGTGAGAGAACCAGAGGACTATTTGTCTTCTATGCTCATACGACTTGGGTTTTTTATTTTTAAAAAAGGTTGATTTTCGTTCTAGGTTTTCGACTTTTGAAATCTACCAATAAAAAATACTGGGGTGTGTAAAATGTCAAAAAATGAAAGAATTGCTAAAGAAGTTCTTGCACTAGTTGGCGGAGAGCAAAACGTAAACTCTCTTGTACATTGTGCTACTAGACTTCGTTTTGGATTAAAAGATACATCAAAAGCAAACACAGCAAAATTATTAAAAACAGATGGTGTTATTACGGTTAAAGAAAGCGGCGGACAGTACCAAGTGGTAGTCGGTAACAATGTCCCTGAAGTATTTGCTGAAATCGGCAAAATCTCCAATATCACAAAGGATGCAAAAAATGCTCCTAAGAACACAGAAGAAAAAGGAAATCTATTAGGGAAAGCAGTAGATATCGTATCAAGTATTTTCGCTCCGTTACTAGGTGTTATGGCGGGTGCCGGTATTCTAAAAGGTTTATTGTTAATCGCGGTAAACTTCGGCTGGTTAGCAAACACAGATCCGACTTACACGATTCTTTTTGCAGCAGCAGATAGCTTGTTCTACTTCTTACCCGTGTTGTTAGCTGTAACAACGGCACGTAAGTTCGGCGGAAACGTTTTTGTTGCCTTAACGATTGCTGGTGCGTTATTGTATCCGTCGATTATTGCACTAAGATCAACACCACCAGAAGGCGGAGTGGACTTCTTTGGAATTCCAGTAACCCTGATGAGTTATTCATCTACCGTTCTTCCAATCATTCTTGCCGTTTTCGTTATGTGTAAGCTTGAAGGTTTCTTTAATAAGAGAATTCACGAAAGTGTGAAAAATTTCTTAACGCCATTATTCTTATTAGTGATCATGGTTCCATTAACCTTAATCGTATTTGGTCCAATCGGTGTAAACGCTGGTAATGCAGTAGCAGCGGCAATGGTAGCAGCATTTGAATTCAACCCAATTTTAGCTGGTGCGATCATGGGTGCGAGCTGGCAGTTACTCGTTATGTTCGGGATTCACTGGGGATTGGTGCCAGTATTCATCAACAACATCGCCGTTCACGGTCAAGATGGTGTAAAACCAGCAGCAACCGCTTCTGTATTCGCACAAACGGGTGCAATGGTTGGGGTTATGTTAAAAACAAAGAACAAAAAGTTAAAAACATTATCAGGTTCAGCAGCGATTACAGGTCTATTTGGTATCACAGAGCCAGGGATTTACGGGGTAACATTACCACTTAAAAAGCCATTTATCGCAGGTGTAATTGGTGCAGCAATCGGTGGAGGTATCATCGGTTGGGCTGGTACAAACGCATTTGCTTCAGGTGCTCCTGGATTATTAACATTACCTATTTTCTACGGACCAGGCGGCGAAGGTTTCACAGGTTTAATCGTCGGGATCCTTGTCGCATTCTTTGTATCTTTAGGTTTAACCTATGTATTAGGCTTTGAAGATCCAGTGGAAGAAGAAGAAACAGAAACAGATAACGTAACGGCTAGCGAACAAATTGCAAGTCCAATTACAGGTAAGGTAGTCGAGTTGAAAAATGTAGCAGACCCAGTGTTCTCTTCAGAAGCAATGGGCAAGGGAATTGCCATCGAACCGGCTGTTGGCCGTGTTGTTTCACCAGTAAACGGTGTGGTATCCGTTGCTTACAAAACAAAGCATGCCATTGGACTTGTTTCAGACAATGGTGCAGAAATTTTAATCCATGTTGGTCTAGATACGGTACAGCTTGAAGGTAAATACTTCACTTCACATGTTAAACAAGGTGATAAAGTGGCAGCTGGTGATTTACTAGTAGAATTCGATATAGCAAAAATCAATGAAGCTGGTTATGACACGACAACACCAGTGATCGTGACGAATTCCGGCAAGTACTCTGACATTACGATTTCTAAAAAAGGAAATGTAGCAGAAAACGAAACGTTACTCATCCTAGATTCCAACGTGAAAGAAAACATTGCTTAAGATTTTTAAAAAATGATATATGGTTTCAGTTCAGTAGGCTGAAACCATCTGTTTTTAGAGGGAGAGGAATGTAAGTATGAAACACGCACAATTGAAACCATTTCGTAAGGATTTTTTCTGGGGAGCTTCAACTTCTGCTTACCAGGTAGAAGGAGCATGGAATGAGGATGGCAAAGGCCCGTCAGTCATTGATATGCGCGAGAAGTATCCAGAAGGCACAACCGATTATAAAGTAGCGAGCGACCACTATCACCGCTACGCAGAAGATGTGGCTCTCATGGCGGAGATGGGCTTTAAGGCGTACCGTTTCTCGGTTGCCTGGACGCGGGTCATCCCGAGCGGAACAGGTGAAGTGAATCCGAAGGGAATTGAATTCTACAGCCATTTAATCGATGAATTGATCAAGCATGGGATTGAACCGATTGTCACGATGTACCATTTTGACCTTCCATATGCCTTGCAGGAGCGCGGCGGCTGGTCGAACCGTGAAACGATTGATGCTTTTGTTGAGTACGCTAAGGTATTGTTCGAAAGCTACGGCGACCGCGTGAAGTACTGGTTAACGATTAACGAACAGAACATGATGATTATGCACGGAAAAGCCCTTGGCACACTAGATCCGAACCTAGAGGATCCAGACCGTGAGCTTTATCAGCAAAACCACCATATGTTAGTGGCACAGGCAAAGGTAATGGACATTTGTCATGGTGTCTTGCCTACTGCGTTGATCGGGCCAGCACCAAACATTTCTTATGTTTACCCAGCAAGTTCAAAGCCAGAGGATGTGTTAGCGGCGCAGAACTTTAACGCGATTCGCAACTGGTTATACTTAGATGCAGCGGTTTACGGCCGCTATAATGCGACAGCATGGAGCTTTTTAGAAGAAAAAGGTTATACTCCTAGTATTGTTGACGGCGACATGGACATTTTGAAAAATGCCCGCCCGGATTTTCTTGCCTTCAACTACTATACTTCGAAAACGGTTGAAGCTTCTGTCGGCGATGGCAACGACAAGGGCGGTACTGGTGACCAGGAAATCGTGATAGGTGAGGCTGGCGTCTATAAGGGACACAGCAACCCGAACCTTCCGAAAAATGACTTCGGCTGGGAAATCGACCCGACCGGGTTCCGGACAACTTTGCGTGAAGTATACGACCGCTATCAGCTGCCAGTGATCATTACGGAGAACGGTCTTGGTGCGTATGATGTGGTTGAAGAGGACGGCTCTGTACGCGACCCGTACCGAATTGACTATATTAAAAGACATATCGAGCAAATGCAGCTTGCTGTGACAGATGGAGTAGACGTATTCGGCTACTGCCCATGGTCAGCGATTGACTTAATTTCCACACACCAAGGTGCTAAGAAGCGCTATGGATTTATATTCGTTGATCGTGACGAGTTTGATTTGAAGGAACTGCGCCGAATTCCGAAGCAGAGCTTTTATTGGTATAAGGATGTTATTCGTAGTAATGGAGAGAATTTGGAATAGTGGTGCAAAGATTATCTAAGCCAGGCAGGAGACTGCTTGGCTTTTTTGGTTTGGAGTGTGGTGGGATTGGCAGATAGGGAGTGGAATTTGGCAGATAGAAGTGCTATTTTGGCAGATAGAGCTACCAAAAAGGCAGATACCTTGTGGGACCACCCATTTTAAAGCAAAGATGGACCCTTCGTATTCCAAAAAAAGGTAATTTAGTGACCTGGGCCAGGCTCAGGCCTGGCTTTTTCGAGCTCTAGAGGATGGCCAGGTGGGATTGGCAGATAGGATGTGTAATTTGGCAGATAGAAGTGCTGTTTTGGCAGATAGAACTACCAAAAAGGCAGATAGCGAGTGGGACCACCCATTTTAAAGCAAAGATTAACACTTCGCATTCCAAAAAAAGGTAATTTAGAGACCTGGGCCAGGCTCAGGCCTGGCTTTTTCGAGCTCTAGAGGGGTGGCCAGGTGGGATTGGCAGATAGGATGAGGATTTTGGCCGATAGAACTGCTGTTTTGGCAGATAGAACTAGTAAAACGGCAGATAGGATCTGAAATCTACATAGCCGCCTTTCCAGCCTTAAAATAATACATAATTTTGTAACAAACTTTTAGCAGGAGGTAATACAGGAAAGAGAGAAAATAGAAGGAAAAGAAGAAAGGACTGTTGCCCATGATAGCAAAGCCATACAAAATGCTAAGAAGTATTGAGATGTATCAAGCATTAATAAGGAGGGTTTCAGATAGTAATATATCAAAGTTCGGATTAGTTAATGATTATAACAATCGACTAACAGGTTGTTTAGGAGAAGAATCAGTAATGAACTTCCATCTTGATCCCCTAGCCAATTCAGACTTCAGAATCTACCATAACCTGCGACTCCTATATGGGAATTATTATTTTCAAATGGATATTCTAATCATAAATACATACTTTGCATTAGTTCTGGAAGTGAAAAATAGAGCGAGAGACTGGCACTTTGATAAAGTAATGAATCAAACCAGCTTTGATAACGAGGGGAAAAAAGAAAGAGCAAATAATCCAATTCTGCAAGCAAAGCTCCAAGCCTATAAACTGAAGGGGTGGTTAAGAGCACATGGTTTTCAAGGTTTGCCGATTCTATATCTATTCGTTAATGCAAATGAAAAAGCGAGTATTTTCATAACTGAGGACAATAAAGAAAGGTGGAATGCCTGTAATAGCGAGTTTCTACTGGAAAGAATTGAACAACTAGCTCACTTTTATAAAAATGAAACACTTGACGAGAAAGACTTAAATAGGATAAATAAGCTGCTGTTAACAAAGAACACCCCGGACGAGCCAAATTTATTTTCAAAGTATAACCTTACGAGCAAGGATATCCGCCCAGGGGTTCACTGTCCCGAATGTAATGCATTACCGATGTCTTACCATGCCGGGAAATGGAGGTGCAAAAAGTGCCGACTAGAGTCCAAAACGGCTTTTGAAGATTCTATTCATGATTACTTCCTTCTGATTAATCCTACTATCACAAACGCTGCTGCCCGTAAATTTCTTCAAATTGATTCTCCTAAAATCATGCATCACCTCTTAAACTCAATGAATCTTACCGCAACTGGTAAATATAAACACACCATTTATCAACAAACACAATAAAAACCACCATAGAAATCTCAAAATAATCTAAGAAAGAAATAATAGATTAAAACAATTTATTCTTGACTTAACCGTGTTATAATATAAAAAAAATTCGGAGTGATTTTTAATGGAAAGAACATTAAAATTAATTCTCAATGAATTAAAAGAGCTTAAAGAAGGCCAGAAAGAACTGAAGAAAGACGTTTCGAATATTAAAGAAGGACAGAAAGAACTGAAGAAAGACGTTTCGAATATTAAAGAAGGCCAGAAAGAACTGAAGAAAGACGTTTCGAATATTAAAGAAGGACAGATAGAACTGAAGAAAGACGTTTCGAATCTTAAAGAAGGACAGAAAGAACTAAAGAAGGACGTTTCTAGTATTAAAGATAACCTGATCAACGGTTTGGGTCCATACTTTGAACACATAGAGAAACATATAGATGAAAAGACAGTAGAACTAAAAGGTTCATTAGAAGACCAACAACGGGTCATTGATACCTTAGCAGCTCGTTCTGTTAAGCACGAAAGTGAAATGAAAGACTTTAAGCGCATAGTAAAGAACCAATAAGGAGGATATTGCTCCTTATTTTTTGTTCTTCAAATAATTTCCAAATGGTTCATTACACAGTCCGAAGAAAACGTACATCATAATTTAAAAAGAAGGCAATCATTTCGCCTTCGTTTTTCTCTTCTACTTAAGTGTAGCAAGGGGTGCAAAACAACTTATAATTAAAGTGTTTTTTGGCATTTTGCACCCAAAAACAGAACCCGTTCCAGTAATCTGTAATGGCTAGATTTTCCTAATTAAATTTAATGCACTTCCAAGCCGCTTAAATTTCCCTTTAAACAGTGCCCCTCTTATAAAATAAAACGCCACACCCACACCGATGAAATCTTTTACCAAATCAAACCACGATGCGGAACGGTACGGATAGAAGGATTGGTGAAGTTCGTCCGTTATCCCGTACAGGCCGGCAATCACTGCGCATACCAGATTGAGGGCAGGTGTGAATTCACGCCGTCCGGTTAAGAAAGCTAGTACGAGTAATACATATAGAATACCGAACTCTATTAAATGCAAGGATTCCTTAATCGTCCGGTCAATTTGTGAGTCTGGCAGCTCGACGAAATGATTGGCGGGCAGGCTCGACATCGTCCAGATTGCGGCCATATAAGCTACAGGCAGCAGGCGCAGCAGCCATTTTAAAATGTTCATAATTCTCATTCCTCCTAGTCATTTACAGGAAATAAAAAAATTTCCCCAATCTATGTATAAAACAAGTACCCTTGTCGAAAAATAAGTTTTAAAATTTTTTTTTTGCTAGTGTATATAATTCTACTTATCTGTTCAGAATGATTGCTGAGGTGATGAAAATGAGAGAGGAAGAAAACAAACGATCTTCTCAAGGTTCCAGCGTAAAACGCTTTTTCAAAAAGCGTTGGGTATTTCCAGCCATTTATATTGCAAGTGCAGCAATCATTTTGACAGGAGTCCTTTGGTACCAAGGCAGTGACAATGCAACAGACAAGTATAACTACGATGCCACTGACATAGCTGGTAAAAACAATGACAAACCAGCAATTGAAGTTAATACCGTAATGGAAAACTTCAAAATGCCTGTGGAAAAAGCAGATGAAGCTGTTATCAAAATGGGATTCTATGATTTCAAAGCTAAAGACGAAGACCAGGAAGCAGCATTAGTATTTTACAATAATACGTATGTTCCAAACACTGGTGTCGACATCGTGATGGAAGATGGCGAATCCTTTACAGTAGTGGCTGCTCTCAGCGGTGAAGTAATCAGAGTCGAAGAAGATGCCGTACTTGGTAACGTTATCGAAATCGAACACGATAAAGGTATTGTAACACATTATCAATCGGTTAAAGATGTTAAGGTCAAGGTTGGCGAGCAAGTAAAACAGGGACAAGTCCTTGCCATGGCTGGACAAAGCTTGTTCAATGAAGAAGCTGGAACACATGTACATTTTGA
Organism: Bacillus sp. MRMR6; assembly: GCF_001940785.1. Lineage (GTDB taxonomy): Bacteria > Bacillota > Bacilli > Bacillales > Cytobacillaceae > Neobacillus. The sequence goes on along the minus strand of NZ_MSLS01000003.1, from coordinate 82,237 downwards.
AATCCGTAAAGATGGTGTAGCTGTTAATCCTGCAAACTATTTTAACAAATCGTTAAGCGTATTACAGCAAGAACCTCTTGTGGAAGAGAAAGAAGATAAAAAGAAAGTTGAAGACCCTGCATCTTCCGAAGAGGAAGCTGAAGAGGGAACTCCAGCTGAAGACGAGTCTTCTGGATCAACTAACAATACAAATTCATAATCAGATAGAAACCATGCCGATTAGGTGTCGTTGACTAGTGACAAAAGGGGAAAGGGGAAAAAACCTTCCTCTTTTTTTTCGTTGATTTTTGGCGAAAAGTGACCAAAATGGGATTGTGCCAAGAGAAAGAGGATACTTATAAGTAATCTTGTAAAAGTTTGGAACGTTTCTCTCTTTCAATCGTCTTATTAAAGAGGAGTTTCTAGCATATGGTAAAGTAGACAGGGAGGGGATTTTTTTGAAAAAAATAATTGGGGTGCTGCTGGTGTTGATCGCTGTGCTGGCTGGCTGCAGCAAGGAACCGACGCCTCAGGACCGATTCGCTGAGTACATAGAATTATGGAATGAACAGAAATTTGATAAAATGTATGACTACCTTACCGACGGTTCGAAAGAAATCATCACCAAGGAAGATTTCGTGAGCCGCTATCAAAAAATCTACGACGACCTACAGATTACTGACCTCAAGATGACCTTCGACAAGCCGGAAGAAGATGAGCAGGCCAAGGAAGAAACAGCCGGTTATACGTTTTCTGCCAAAATGAATAGCATCGCAGGAGAGATTGAATTCACACATAATGCGAAGATGAAAAAAGAAGAGCGAGAGAATAAAAACAACTGGTATGTAAACTGGAACACGACGCTTATTTTTCCAGAATTGAAGGATGCTGATAAAATCAGCCTTAGTTTCGTAGCACCTCAAAGAGGACAAATCCTCGATCGTAGCGGCAATGGAATGGCGGTCAATGGCCAAGTCTATGAAATCGGCGTGGTGCCTGAGTTGCTGGAAGGTCAGAAGGAGCCGGTGATTCAACAGCTTTCAAGCCTGTTAAAAATGACCCCGGATCAAATAAACAAGGCATTGAATGCCAGCTGGGTAAAGCGAGAGCTGTTTGTACCATTGAAGAAGGTTTCGATGGATGAAAAGGAGCGGATTGCTCAATTGGTTGCGTTAGAACCGGTTCGGACGAAAAAAGTCGGGGCTAGGATTTACCCATACGGGGAAGCGGCAGCGCATTTAATTGGCTATGTCGGCTCGATTACCGCGGAGGAATTGGAAAAGCTGAAGGATAAAGGCTACACCAGCACAGACCTGATTGGAAAAAGAGGTCTGGAGGAAGTGTATGATGAGCAGCTGAAGGGCAAGAGTGGCGTGAAAATTACCATTAAAAAACCGGATGGTAAAGAGGAACTCCTTGCTGAAAAAGCCGTGGAGGATGGCAAGGATATCAAGCTTACCATCAACGGGGATGTACAGTTGGATTTATATGATGAGCTGAAAGGGGAGGCAGGCACAGGAGCCGCAATAGACCCTACTACGGGCGAAACCCTGGCACTTGTCAGTAGCCCGTCTTTTGACCCAAATCAGGCGGCTCTGGGCTTCTCTACGAGTGAGTGGAAAGCTTTGCAGGAAGACCCTTTGCGACCGATGACGACACGCTTCAATAAAGGGTATGCACCGGGGTCGGTGTTGAAGCCGCTGACGGCCTCGATTGGTCTCGGTACCAAGGCGATTACACCAGAGCAAAAGATGGAAGTGAGCGGTTTAAAATGGCAAAAGGATAAATCATGGGGCGGCTATTTTGTTACCCGTGTTCATGAAGCAGGTTCTGTGAATCTTGATCAAGCACTGGTGTACTCGGACAATATTTATTTTGCGCAGGCGTCTTTGACGGTTGGGAAGGATGCTTTTGCCGAGGGCTTGAAGCAATTTGGCTTTGAAGCGGAGTTAGATTATCCATTCCCATTGCAAAAATCAACGATCGGGGATTTGGGGAAGGAGATTTCACTCGCTGACTCAGGGTACGGTCAGGGCCAAATCCAAATGAGCATTGTTCATTTATTGCAAACCTACACACCGCTTGTGAATGGTGGCAATATGATTAAGTCGATTCTTTTAGCGGATGAAGAGAAAAGTCAGGTGCTGAAAGAGGGCGTAATGGCTAAGGAGCATGTAGGATTGATTAACGGAAGTTTGCGGAAGGTTGTTTCTAGTAAGGAAGGAACGGCGCATTCGGCGGAAATGGCTGACTACCCGCTTACTGGTAAAACAGGTACGGCTGAAATCAAACAGAAACAAGGAGAGAAGGGCACAGAAAATGGCTGGTTTATTGCTTATAACGCCAGCGTGCCTAATTTAATGATCGCAATGATGGTCGAAAACGTGCAGGAACGCGGCGGCTCCAAGGTTCCGGTGGGCAAAGTGAAGAATGTGTTTGAATTAATGAAATAATGATTGGAAAAATAACGCCTTGGGGTACTCGCCTGGGCGTTATTTTTTTGGGAGTGTTTGATTCCTTTGGTTACCATTTTTTATTGGGTAAGGGAACCATTCACTTGCACTGATGCCTATGACAACCAATTTTCACCGACCAAGGGAATCAAACGTCCCCACTGATGCCCGTGGCAACCAATTTTCACCGGCCAAGGGAATCAAACGCCACCCCTGATGCCCGTGGTAACCATTTTTCACCTGGCAAGGGAATCATACACCACGAACGATGCCAGTAATCGAGGAAAAATAGCTGGAACGGTAATCAGAACCCCAAAAAAATAAGGTTAGGCAGAATCCTCTGCCTAACCTCATCTCAATAAGACTTACTTCCAATCCTCAATCAATTGTTCCGCAGCAGCAATCAGTGCTTGATCAACCTTATTTTTGTGTGCGTGCTTGATAAAGTCCTGCATATGTTTGATTGCCTGTTTCGTGTTTCCTTTTTCCAGGTGGTGCTGTACTTGATCTAGGGTGTTCTTTAAGACAGGAATAGCTACTTTTAAGTTAACAGTATGTGTTAAAGAACCTAGAGTGGTTGTATAGCCTACTGCCGGTGCTGCCAATTCGCCGGCTAGCACAGCGTCGCGGATGTCTTCACCAAGGTAGAATCCGATATGCGGCGGCTGGTTGTAGGCAACGTTTTGCCATGCAATTGCATTTCGATAAACAGAATCATGCATTAAGGTAAACAGTCGATACTCAGTTGGAATGGTTGTACTGTATACGCGAAGCTCAGTATCGTCATTAGTCGGTAATAGCACTTCCTCACGCCAGTCTCCAAGAATATCAGCCTGGAGTGTAGGAGTAGCCTTTGTTCCATTGCTGCTATGAACGCCTTTAAAAGCTTCTACAAGGTCAGTTTTACCTGTTGATTCATTATACTTTGTGATAGAAGTGTTATCTAAGAGCTCGTGTAATAAATCGCCATCCCAGTAAAGGGCAAAGTTAGAAGAAAGTCCTGCAGCTCTAGAGCTGTCAGCGACTACACTGCCTTGAACATTGTAGATTCCGCCTCCAGTTTCGACTGTGTCGCCACCCCAGCCCCAGAATTCATAGCCTGGCTTAGAGGTGATATTAGCGGCAACACCTCGGCCTGCGTCAATAGAGCCAAAGTAGGACATTAAGGTTTCACCGGTTGCTGCATCATGCAGCTCTAAAGAAGCTACAGCTGGTACCTCGTGGACACCAAAGAACAGCAAACCTTCACGGTCAGGATCAAAGGCACCAACATGCATGGCATCGCCGTGGGAACCTTGTTCACGCTGCATTTCGCCATCCATTACGTATAAAATAGAGCCATCATGGTCTAGCGTCAAGGATCCGGCAATGATTTCATCAAAACCATCATTATCCACATCGCCTGTTGCCAGACTATGGAAGCCCATACTTTTCCCGCGGCCCGCCACATCAGAATCAAAAGTCCATTCCTCAACAAGCTCGCCGTCCACTAAACTATAAGCGACAAAGCTTGTTCTTTCATAATAACCACGGCCATAGATCGCACTTGGCTTTTTACCGTCTAAATAAGCTAATCCAGCAAGGAAGCGGTCAGAACGGTTTTGCCACGTGTCGCCCCATGAAGCCCCGCCATCTTCGCCAAGAGGGAAGGCGTAGTCAATCGTATCAATCACTTCTCCCGTTTCACCATTGAAAACAGAGATGTACTCAGGTCCGCCGATGACGTGACCGTTAGCTCCTAACCATTTTCCATTATCCTCAGCGTTTCCAATCACACTTAAAACCTTACTGCTGTCAAACTTACCATCGGTTACACCGTAGGAAGTGGTAGCGTCAGCTGTTTTAATCAGGAATTCACTTTTTCCATTACCGTCAAAATCAGCAACGATAAATTGATGATAATGGGCACCTGAAGTCAGGTTAAGTCCCATATTGATTCGCCATAAAAGCGTACCGTCGAGCTTATACGCATCAAAGATCGTTGGACCAGTCATCCCAGTTTGCGAGCTGTCAATGGCATTGGTAGGATACCATTTTACAATAACTTCGTACTCGCCATCGCCGTCAAGGTCGCCGACACTTGAATCATTTACCGTATACGTATACTTACCTGTAGCGGTTTCGCCGCCTTCAGGCTTTTGCATTGGGATCGACAGGTAATCAGTACCTGCAGCTTCGGCGTTATTTTTTTCAGTAGATTTGCCGTTTACAAGTGTTTCTACTGTGTAGGTATCGCCAGGCTTACCGGCTGCATCAAGATAGTTTGTCACATTCAAAGCTTTAGAATTTAATTTTTTGCCATTTCGGAAAATATTGAATTTCACGTCCTCGGCATACTCGTCTGCAAGCAAACGCCAGCTTACGAAGACGCCATCCTCTGATTTAAGCGCGATGACGCCGCGATCAAGCCATTCTGTCTGTCTTTCATTTTCAGGAGGAGCTAAGCGGTTGTATACGTAGAGCGTTGCTTCTCTATTAAAACTGTTAACAATCCCTTCTGTTTCAACAAGAGTTCCTCTGAATTCATAAACCCCTGCTTCGCTTGGTGTCCAAGCCTTTCCTACTGTTCTCCATTCACTTACAGCCACATCAACGTTCCGGTTATCGGCAAGAGTGACTTTTACCGTTTCAGGCAAACCGATCGAATCGAAGTTAGCAGTAGTTTCACCAGCATATACGCGGTGGTATGGTAGTTGATTCACCTTTGAAATGGTATTGCCAGGAATCTGCACACTGTAGACGCCGAAATCATCAAGGTAGGTGGTCCATGAATGATTGTTTCCAGATGTACGGATGCCGACAAGTCTCACTGCAGCAACCGAACCGTCAAAAGCAACGCCTTCTAATGTAGAAGTGTATTCTTCCGTTTCACCTGTTTCTTTATTTGTCAGTGTTAAGGTAGCTTCATTGTTGATGAGATCAAAGTTCACAGCCACTTCGTACCATGCTTGTGGATTGATGATGCTTGTTTCTGATGGAGTCTGACTGCCCGCAAAGTAGGTTAAAGGAGCATTATTTGTGTTATTTAAGGTAAAAACAATGTTACCTGTTGCATCGATGATTCTAAATTCACCAGCATTTTCAAAAGCTCGCGAACCTTTATCATTATTCTTACCAGGATACCAGTCAAATTTGACCAGGATGTCCTGTCCTTTTACCGCTGTATCAAAATTCTTGCTGGCAACGCGGCCGCCAGATTGATTGTTAATGCTAAATTGTAGTTTCGAGGTATCGTTACCGCTTACATTTTCGGAATTAATTGAAACAGTAGCAGCTGCAGTAGTAAAGCCCCATGTACTGTTGTCTTCGAAATCAGTGCCTGTTTCGAGGCTATAGCTGCTGGTGTCAGCACTAGCAACAAACTGCAGGCTTGAAAAAACAAGAACAAATGCCAAAACGATTGAAAAGAACTTTTGAAAATTTCTCAATTTACATTTCCACTCCTCTGTTTTTTGACCAAGGAAAGAAGCTTATCGTGCTGAATGTCTCCCCCGATTAAGATAAGATTCTTATATGTACATCCTGTTGTGTCAAGAAAACTTCATTTGTCCTTTTGATCCCCCTTTCAAACACTCGTGCAAGCGGATACAAAAGTCAGCAAGCCAAAATGAGTGTTCTGTCAGAAAAAAGATTATTCTGAATTTTCATCCTATCACCCGCCCGGATAACCCGTCTATTACACATTTTTGCATGAAAAAAAGCCCTGATGGCTCAAGGCTTTGTCCTTTTCACTAATACTTTTTAGAAAAAATGCGGTTTTTTTGTGTGTAGGACCATGGTTCTAGTGCTAGGAAAATGGTCTCGGGTCTATTTTTCCACTAAAAGATTCTCTGGATGATGCTGATATTTTTCCAAGTCAATGATGCCCTTGAGGCCGACCGCAACGCCTTCGCTTTCGAGTGAAAACAGCTGCTCTTGGTAGGACTCGTCGTCCTGCATTGCGATTTGTCCTTTGGCATTAACGACACGGTGCCATGGGAGACGGTGCTTTTTGCTCATCGAATGAAGGATGCGGACGACTTGACGGGCAGCACGCGGACTACCTGCTGCGGCTGCAATTTGTCCGTAGGTCATCACTCTTCCTTCGGGGATAAATTGTATAATTGTAATCACTTTTTCTGTAAAAGGCTGCATACAGTTTGTTCCTTTCCAACACTCGTGGCTATCCTGCAAAAATATCAAATACCGCAGGAACCTATCTCTGCAATAATATCATGTATCTCAACCTTCATGAATATAAAATACCAGCAGGATTTATTCATATTCCAGCATCCCATAGCCTGGCGATCCATAGTAAAAAGGAAATGGCTTCATGGTCAGATGAGGACCTGTTGAAGGCAGTGAAAGTTATTGTTGGAACATTAGTTTAGCGCTCAAAACGCTTAAAATTCACAAAAATTATTATACAGCTGAAAATTTTTCATTCGACATGGTTCTGCGACAAATTCCTTGGGAAATAATCAAAAACGTTGCCATTTCCTGGATAAACATGTTAACAAAGAGGATTACAGCCTTTTCGCCGAGATGTCGAAAAAGAGTTTAAAATCGGTAAAATGTCCGATTTTTCAAAAAATTTACTTTATACCTTGTCCTGTTTACTTAATTCGTGCATATTCTCGTATCCAAGCTAATAGAATGGTTACAAACCTTTACAAAGAGAGTGTTTGAGGTGAGGAGTCGTTTGAAATTAACGTGGATCCAGTCGGGGACATGACTATTCATTGTATGATTAGAAGGTATGAGTACCTTCTGCCGCAAGATCATGATTGTGCGGAGCAGAATTCGTTGAAGTGATAAGCGAGTCTCATTTCACACTTCTCACATCCAATTTAGGGAGGGCGAGTGGTGTGCACGATTACATCAAAGAGAGAACTATCAAGATTGGAAAGTATATCGTGGAGACGAGGAAAACAGTTCGCGTCATAGCGAAGGAGTTTGGCGTATCCAAAAGTACAGTCCATAAAGATTTAACAGAGAGACTTCCTGAAATTAACCCTGAACTTGCAAATGAAGTGAAAGAAATATTAGATTATCATAAATCAATTCGCCACCTCCGAGGTGGAGAAGCCACGAAAATGAAGTACCAGAAGGAAGAAAAGGAAGGAGAAGTTGTAAAGTAAGAAGATGATTCTCTTGGACTCCTCCATTATCGACACCATCCTGCAAAATTTTACATCTTTTTTTATTAAAAGTATGGAAATTTTAATGAGTATGGTAAAATAAACAATTAGGTAAGTATGACCGTTTCAAGGAGGAAAGAAAAGAGAATGTTTGCTAGGGATATTGGGATTGATTTGGGAACGGCTAACGTGTTGATCCACGTAAAAGGCCGTGGAATTGTATTGAATGAGCCTTCTGTCGTCGCTATTGATAGGAATACGAACCGTGTTCTTGCCGTTGGTGAGGAAGCTCGTCGCATGGTCGGACGGACACCTGGGAACATTGTCGCGATTCGCCCGCTGAAAGATGGCGTCATCGCAGACTTTGATGTAACTGAAGCAATGTTAAAACATTTTATTAATAAGCTTAATGTAAAGGGATTTTTGTCAAAGCCGCGGATTTTAATTTGCTGCCCAACAAATATCACAAGTGTAGAGCAAAAAGCGATTCGTGAAGCTGCTGAAAAGAGCGGCGGCAAGAAGATTTACTTAGAAGAAGAGCCTAAGGTTGCTGCCATTGGTGCCGGAATGGACATTTTCCAGCCTAGTGGTAACATGGTTGTGGACATCGGAGGAGGAACGACAGATGTTGCCGTGCTTTCAATGGGTGATATCGTAACGTCTTCCTCCATTAAAATGGCCGGGGATAAGTTCGACATGGAAATCCTCAGCCATATCAAGCGTGAGTACAAGCTATTAATTGGTGAACGCACCGCTGAAAATATCAAGATTAACATCGGAACAGTTTTCCCAGGGTCACGCTCTGAGGAAATGGAAATCCGCGGCCGTGATATGGTTAGCGGTTTACCACGTACCATCACAGTACGTTCAGAAGAAATCGAAGGTGCTTTAAGAGAATCTGTTGCCGTGATCGTACAGGCAGCGAAAAGTGTTCTTGAGCGGACACCGCCAGAACTATCTGCTGATATTATCGACCGCGGTGTTATTCTTACAGGCGGAGGCGCGTTGCTGCACGGAATAGACATGCTTCTTGCAGACGAGTTGAAGGTACCCGTACTCGTTGCCGAGAATCCAATGGACTGCGTCGCCATTGGAACAGGCATCATGCTCGACAACATCGACCGCATTGCAAAAAGGAAGCTGCTTGGGTAAAAGCTTGCAAACAAGAGAAGTCTAATGAATGGGCAGACAAGCCTGAATCATTGGGCTTTTTTGTATTAAGGAAATGTCAAAGTAAAAAGTTGATTTTGTATCATGATAAATGTGTTCCAAGTGCGAGACTCAGCAGTAAGGGGCTTTAGCTCTAAGAAGGCTCCCCGTACCTCCTGCTAAAAGCGAAGCATCTGGAGCACCCGTCAACAGGCAACTTTAAAGAACTAATAAAAAAAGGAAGGTATGAAAGCATGACGTATCTGCTATTACTGGTTGGATTTGCATTACTTATTAAAGGAGCAGACTATTTCGTTGAAGGGGCTTCTAATATTGCTCGTACACTTAGGGTTTCCCCGCTGTTGATTGGGCTGACCATTGTGGCATTTGGCACGAGTGCACCGGAAGGTACGGTAAGTATCCTGGCGGCATTGGAAGGAAGTGCAGATGTTGCCGTCGGAAATGTCATTGGGAGCAATATCCTTAATATTACTTTTACTGTGGGTGTAACAGCCTTTTTAAGTCCTTTAATGGTTGAAAGCTCTACGATCCGCAAGGAAATTCCTTTTACCATGCTAGGAAGCATCGTTTTGTTAGTTTTAATCAGCGATGTTGCTCTGAATGGCTCAAATGAAAACCTTCTAACCCGAAGTGACGGGCTTGTGTTTCTGGCAATCTTTAGCATCTTTATTTACTATATTTTTGAAGTGGCACGAAATAATCGAACCGAAACGGTGGATGACGAGCCTGCACCGAAGACCGGATGGGGAAAGAATACCTTATTAACCCTCGGCGGTCTTGCTGCGATTATTTTCGGGGGGCAGCTGGTTGTTACAAACGCAGTTAAAATTGCCTTTTCATTTGGGATGAGCGAAACACTTGTTGGGCTGACGATAGTCGCAATTGGAACTTCACTGCCTGAGCTTGTCACTTCGATTACCGCTGCGATGAAAAAACAAAGTGAAATTGCTTTAGGTAACATTGTCGGAAGCAATATTTTTAATATTTTCTTTGTGCTCGGGACATCTGCCGTCATATCCCCGCTTCCGGTAGACCCCAATATCTTTACAGATATGCTCATATTAATTGGCGTAACCGGTGCTTTGTTCATTTTCTCAAGGTCTCAGCTTAGAATTTCAAGGGGAGAAGGAATCATCCTTGCCATAGGGTATATCATTTATCTTGTTTTTATCATTATGAGAGGGTAATGGAGCATTTTAAGGTGCCAAATCTCCGCAGATTTCCGCCTTTTTTGCGTTATTTTTCCATGGAAATACTTTTTTCGCAAAAAAATACTGTCTATTCACTAATTATTTTTTATAATAGAGTATAATATTAGATAAAATCTCTTGAAAAAAGAAACCTTTTGGACAAGCTAAAGGTCCAAACCTATATATAGATCGTTTAAAGGGGAATAAATGATGTCAGTAAACCATCTGAACCATCAACAAGTAAAATCCAGAGAAGAATATAAGAAGATCAAGGAAGAGGAAAGTAGTAAGACGACGGCAGCAGTTCGTCCAAATACGTACAAACGGGTTCGGATCCGCTTAATTCCTATTTGGCTCCGCGTTCTATTACTGGTGATGATGATTGTCGTTAGTGTCATCGGTGGAGCAGCGGTTGGCTATGGTATACTTGGAGACGGGCAGGCTGGAGATGTTCTAAAGCAATCAACTTGGAATCATATTCTTGAATTAATAGAAAAAAAATAGCGGGAAGAGCTGTTCAGCTCTTCCTTTTTGTTTTATAAATAAAAAAGCTTGCCCTATCATAGGAGCAAGCAACCGGCGTCTATTCCTTTACAACGATAACCGATATGGTTGGACCATCCACTTCTTCGGCGTCGAAGAAGATTTTATAACCATTTTTATAGTAAGTATAAACATATCCTTCGCCTTCAACTTCATTGAAAGATCCCTCAACATTTTCGGAGTAAAGGCTGTTGATTTCTTCTCCTGTCATTCCAACTGTTGCCCCAAACACCGATAGAGTAGGAGCAGAGAAATAATAGCCGGTAACCGTTTCATCAAAATCATCGATGAAGTAGCCTTCCTTACCGAATGCAACCAATCTGGCACCTGAATAATAATCGTCAAAATCCGGCTCTTCATAATGGGCCTTCAAGTCGCTTAAGCTAGTCCCCAATGGGAAAGGAGAGGTAATTTCAGATGTTGCTGACTTTTTCTCACTTGCTTCAGGCTTTTTTCCATCTCCCACATGGACGACAAAGGTGTAAGGAGGAAGGATAGAATCGATGTCACCTGTATAGTTTTCCAGTAAAAACCCATACTCACCTTCAGAGGTAAAAGTAAATTCATTCCCTGCCGCGACAAAATTAGCATTAGAAGTATCGATAGGCGCATATTCCATGCTGTTACTATAAATACTAATATCCCCTTTATCAAACAGGCGTTTCGATTCATCATCTGCGGGTACAAACGTAATTGGCTGGCCTACTTTAACATAGATGGCTTCGTCTCCGGTAGGAACTACGTAGCCGTTAGAATCGAGTGTGAACTCTATTTTCAAAGCATCCTTTGAGCCTACTTCACTGCGGAGGATTTCGGTAATCTTTACTTGATCCTTCTCGACTGCAAATTGGACAGCGCCATGAACCATGACTTCTATATAATCTTCATGTTCCTCGATATAGCTTCCGCTGCCTGTCCAAGCAACTTCACCTGTTCCCTTTTCATCGATTTGAATGGCGTGTGTATCATAGGTTTGAGCTGTACCACTGTGCATGACATTAAATACAACCAAGGCTGCACTCGCGCCCTTAGGATTTAACAGATAAAAATCTCCTACATATGATTCGATATCAATAATGGGATCTGCATAATATTCTTCTGACTCCCAAACACTATCCCAGTTGTTTTCAGAATCGTAGTCGATTACGGCCATTTTTACCTTTTCTTCAAACTCGACTTCGTTATTTCCAATAGCTAGGAGCGTGTAGTAGGAACCTTTAATATTGACTACTTCCTGTTTGATCATCTGCCAGCCTGGGAATAGAGCAGATACGTCTTCATCGCTCATTTCTGGCGGCTTTTTGTCAGCTGTTTCTTCAGGTTCGGCTACTAGAGCTGTTGTCTCTTTTTTCTCGCCGCCGTTATTCATGGTCATCGCGCCGGCAATACCTGCAATTGCTAAGATGACCGCTGCCCCGACACCAATCGCCCACTTAGGAACTTTTTTCTCCCAAGCCGCAGGTGTTTTTCTTTCCGGTTTAGCGTCCTTCGTCTCTTTCGTTAAGTTTAAGGTGCTAGTAGGTACACTAACTTGTTGTTCTTCTTTTTCTGGTTGCTTTGATTTATTGTCCTTCGTAATTTGTTTTGCCACAGCAGTGACTTCTGCGGGCGTGCCGCATTTCGTACAGAATTTTGCTTCAGCTGCGAGTGGATTTCCACATTTTTTACAGAAATTCATGTTGTACCCCCTAGTATGTATCGGTTAAAAAAAGCAAATTACTGTCCATTATATAGTAAATTCACTAGATTTGTAGCTAAATCCCTTTTTTGTGGAAGTTTTCTAGTTTATTTCAAAAAAGCAAGTCTATATTCCTAAAAAAAATGATCCGATTTTGAAAAAAATGTTAAAATTTTGTGAAAAGTAGGGTAAAATGGTCCATAATTAAATAGTTCGTAAATCTAATTAATCTTATCATAAGGCATTAATCCTTTAAATATGGAAATGAAGACCAGTTTTTGAATTTAGGGTACTATACTCCTAGATTGTTTGTATAATATAAAAAGCTTAAAAGTAGAGGAGAGGAATATGTTTTTCTGTAAAAAGTGTGGTAATCAGTTGGCAAAAGGTCAGGTATTTTGTACTAAATGTGGGACAGAGGCGGCTGCCTCTCAGGAAAGAGTAATGAAACAAGAAAAAACCTCAAGGATTGCCTTGAACGAAAAAGTGGAGATTCCGTGGAAGCTAGTGACAATCGTAGTCATAGGCATTGTGATAGCTGCCTCATTAGGCGGGGGTCATATGTATATGATGAAACAAGCCGACCTGCTGAAGGTGATTGACAAGTTTGATGCTGCCATCCAGGGGAACGATGCAGATGCACTAGCGGAGATGATGAATGAGGGGCAATCAGCCGCTCAAGTCTCTGAAGAGGAAGCAGCATCATACATAGAGTATTTAACAGAGGATGAGCAGAACTACTTATCTTTACTAGAGGATTTAAACTTCCAATCTTCGTATCCGGTCACAGACCGGAATGGAAACAATATGTTCAAGCTTGAACAAAAGGCTGACAAGAAGTGGTTTTTGTACAAACAGTATGAAATCATTTTCTATCCTATGGAATTGAGAATTGGTTCAAATCTGGAAGCTGCTGAAATTTGGTTGAATGGTGAAAAGCTCAAAAGGCAAACGGAGCAAGACGCCTACATCGAAGCTGGCTATCTCTTCCCAGGAAAGCATGTAATAAAGGCAGAAGCGGCTTCAGAATATACCAATTTTCAGCTAGAAGAGGAAATTGATTTTTCGGCTGCGGCAAATAATCAGATAGAAGCCATGCTAGAGTTTGATAGCACTACTGTTAAACTTGATGCCAATTTTGATGATGCGATTCTGTTCGTGAATGGAAAGAGCACAGGTAAAAGTATACGAGAAATAGGAACCGTAGGCCCGCTTGCAAGCGACGGCTCTGTCACATTGCATGTCGAGAGAACCCATAAAGGAGAAACAGTGAAATCAGACCAGATTCAGATTTTCGAGGACACAAGGGTTCGCTTTACGTTAGAAGAACCAATTGTCTTTACTGAAGCTGAGATAGCACGATTTATGGATTCTTATTTTTCAACGATGGTTGCCTCGATCAATACAAGAGATGCTTCTGTTGCAAGGTTCGTTATGGACTTAGAGGGCAAGGCTTACACAGAGCATCGCGACTACTTAAAGGTTCTTGAGGAACGCGGCATTACGGAAGAATATCTCAGTATGGAGCTTCTCAGCTACGAGGAAGTTGAAGGAGGCTTTCAGGTTAGAACCAATGAAGAGTATCATATTTTTTATGGTGATGACACAGGAAAATACAAGTCCTTTGAGTCAGAGTTTTTTGTCACACTGTTAAAGGATGGGTTAAGGATTCATACTTTATTAAGCACGAAAGAGTTGGAAAGCAGAGATTTATAAGGTTGTCCATTCTAGGATTTACCTAGAAAATATATATATATAGCAACAACTTAGGGGGAGAAAAATGGATTATGTAAATGGAATTGCCCTGGCAAATGGGGAGAAGGTTGTAAGGAAATATGAGGCTTCTGTGCTGAAAAAGCCGAAGTCAAAGGGGTATTTAATTGCTACAAACCGCCGCTTGATTTTTTCTGGTGAGGGAAGCGGGATTTCTGGTAAAAGTGTGCTCGTGCGCGAAGTGAAAATTGACCAGATCTCTGGAATTGAATCCTTTTATGGAAAAGGCTGGAGTATTGGGAAGTTAATTTTAGCTATTATTTTAACGATATTTTTCCTTATGATGTACAGTGCCACGAGCAGCCCTTACGGCGTCGTGGGGATCAGCTTTCTTTTCCTTTTGGCGTTAGCTTGGCCTGCCTATATCGTGTATAAAATGGTAACAAACCCTGGTAACCAAATGGCATTACAGGTTATTGCAACAGCTCAGTCTCCAAGTCCGATTGGGGTTGCCGTTGAATCCAATACAGGGATTTTAGGAACATTATTTAGCTCTTTAGGTCTTGGTGGGAGCCATGCATGGATGTCGGTTGCAGCAGCAGGACCTGGCAAGCATACGGAAGTGATGGTCAGAGAACTTGGTGCCTTGATTCAAGACATCCAGGTAATGGGCGACCATGCGATTGAAAAATGGGGTCAAGTGGAAATGAAAGCAACGAAAATGAATTCAGAGCCGCAAACGAATTTGATCAAAGAACAGTTAGCAGCAACTGTTGAAAAAATTCAAGAGAGAACAGCATCTGCTCATAAGGCAAGTGCAAGCTGTACTTGTGGTGCGGTGGTTGGAGCAGATGATATGTTCTGCGGCAGTTGCGGGAAAAAGGTAAAGAAAGAAGAAGATGAGGAGATCTTTGGATAATGTCATACTTGCAAAATAATGTATTAAATGGGCAAACGCTCGGGACATTGGAAGCAGGTACGGTTGTTGGCAAGGGTAAGGCAAAGGTCGGAATCCGCGGTAATCAAAATACCGGCATCACCCTTCATGAAGGACTGCTTGCCCGGCATATCCTGACATTGGGAGCCATCGGAAGCGGAAAATCCAATACGATGTATCATGTCATTGAGGCCGTACGCAAGATGATGACCGAAGAGGATGTCATGGTGTTTTTTGATGCGAAAGGCGATTATTTGGAAAAGTTTTATCAGCCTGTTGATTATGTCATTTCCAATAGCCTTGAGCCACATCCCGGGAGTGTGAACTGGAATATTTATAAAGATATTTTGCATACTCCAAAGGAAAAGCGCCAAGAAACGATTCGTGAAATCACTTCGGCATTGTTTAAAGAGGATATTGAAAATTCCCAGGCTCCTGTATTTGGCATGGGGGCAAGGGATATCCTTGCGGCACTGCTCGATATTCATGTTCAGGAAATGGAAGCCGGTAAGAAAAACTGGGACCATGAAAAATTGATCGAATATACGCGGGATTCAACAGACTTAATTTTACGGAATTTATTTTTAGAATATCCAGAGCATAAATGGGTGCGGAACTACATTCAAAAAGATGGCGGGTCTACTACACAAAGCTTTATGGTCCACTTTTATCAAACGATTTATAAGCTGTTCGGCGGTTCGTTTGGAAAGGCAGGAGACTTTTCGATTCGCGAAGCGGTCACGAAAAAGGGCGGCAAAGCTGTTTTTCTTGAATATGACCTTGCGAGCGGAAATGTGCTTGAGTCCGTCTATACCGTGTTATTGGATTTAGCGATGAAGGAAGTGCTTGGGCGCTCCAAGTCGAACGGAAATGTGTACTTTGTTCTTGATGAGTTTCCGCTGATTCCGAAATTGAACTATATGGATAATGCCCTGAACTTTGGACGTTCTCTAGGTGTAAAAGTAATTGCCGGAATTCAAAACGTC
Source organism: Bacillus sp. MRMR6 (assembly GCF_001940785.1). GTDB lineage: Bacteria > Bacillota > Bacilli > Bacillales > Cytobacillaceae > Neobacillus. The sequence continues at coordinate 66,468 of NZ_MSLS01000003.1, read as the reverse complement.
GGCCAGGTTGAGTACCGCTACGGGAAAACACTCGCAGGCAGTATCTTGAGCGGATTCGGCTCCGTGTTTGCGTTCCGCTTGTTTGACTTTGAGAGCAGGACCTTTGTTTCCGGACGTCACGGCAAGTCGAAAAAGTGGGTGAGTCTGTTATCCTCTAATTCTAATAAAGGAGTACAGGACACACTCATCGACGGCCATGTCGTCGAGGACTGGGATATCGTCAAACTCAATATTGGGGAATGTGTTGTATCACTGCCAAATGGCGAACCATTCTTGTTTTACCCAACAGAATATTTGTAAGAAAAGTAGGGACAATTGCGGTTGTTCCTATTTTTATATCTATAGGAGGGATTGGATGTTTTTCTTTAGAAAAAAGAAGCCGGGTCTATTGCTTAGTACCGGCCGCGGCCTTGGCAAATGGGTTACAAAAGAAGGCGAAACGGTTTTTGCGGTTCGCAGTGCAGGTACGATCACTCTGCTATCTTTGAAGCAGTACCAGGCGTGGAAGCTGGTCAAGACTTCAACTAACCTAGAAGAATGGAAAAGCCAGCTTTTTAGGGAGAACCTGATTGAGAATGAGCAAGATTTTAAGCAGGTGCTAGATTTCTATTCGGGAAAGAGACTATTGGTGGAGGTCGTAACAGGGAAAGAAAAGGAACTGGACCAGGTCAAAATTTCAAGAAACGGAACCGGGCTTGGTTTGAATGAAGATGGTGGCTGGTATGTTGGAACGCAGGGTATTGAGAACAAAATGATTAAGCTGTCAAAGGAAATGTACCTTCTGTGGGGGACTGCCGATGGGCTTTCGAGTGTGGCTGAAGTCTTAAAGGAAGTGCAAAAGGGAAGAGCTTGTTCTTTAGAGGAAGCCTTGACATTCTTCGGTCAGCATGGCCGTGAGTTTATTCAAAAAGGCATGTGGAATAGTGAGGTTGTGGAGAAAAGATCTGTTCCTAGTGCGCAAAAACCATTAGCTGAAAACCTGACATTTGATACAGTCATGCTGCCCCTAGGTCAGGAACTTGGAATATTTGAAGATGAATCGACCTTTTATGTGACAAATGGGCAAGGAACAGTAGCTTTAAGTCCAGGAGAGTACTTCCTCTGGAGGCTAGTTCGCCGAAACGTCTTAAGGATAGGTGACCTGATCGAGGCGTTGGAGGAACAGGAAGATCAGTTCATAACGAACTATATTAAGCCCATGATTGAGAAAAAGCTGATCACTCCTTGGTCATTGAAATCGGCAGGAACATTGGATGGTTTGCGGCCACTGCCGTTAGGGATTGGACTTAGTAATGATAAAGGGCAAGTAGTTTTAATAGCATCACCCATCGCAGACAAAATCAAAATTGAATTTCCAATTTTTTTAATTTGGTCAAATAGCAATGTAAATGGAAGTTTAACTGAATTACAAAGGCTTTTCCTAGAAGAAACAAACTGTACATACGAAGAGGCCAAGGAAGCAATTTATGAGTTTATTCCATACCTGATGTGTCATGATTTAATGACCTTGGTAGCAGGAGGGGAATAAAGTATGCCCTCCTGGTTAACACAACAATTCTTGAACCGGGATTTTAATCGGTTCGGTTACAAAATAGGGGAAGCAGTCGGCGTAGGTCTTACAGGACCGCTTTTTATATTTGTAAGGCCATCTTTAACAAAAGCTCAGGAAATTACGAGAGCAGCAGTTGATTATAAAGAAGAGCATGGTTCTGTGAGTGGGTATTGGAAAAAAGAATTTTGGACAAAGGATTTTGTAGATTTGGATCGTGCGAAAGAAGGCTTTTCCTCGGTGAAAGAAGGATGGAATCATTGGTCCAATGGTGATTTGCGTGAAGGAAATACCAGGATGAAGGAAGCTTTCGGCAAATGGACTGAAGGATTTAAGGACGAATCCAAGATTCTCGAGAAGGCAGGTACATACCGATCAGCTTGCTTTGATATGGCCAAAGATGTTCTTCCTTTTGGAACGAAAAATATACTCTTTGAAAACCCTACTGTAGTCGAAGCCTCGGATTTGCAGGATATGGACCAGCAAGTTGAAAATTATGACGCGTCTAAAGATACAATGGGGGAGTCAGAGGCTAAGGACACCCCGACAGAATCGGAAATGCAAGATGTAGGACAAGGGGATGGGACTAATTCTGAGGAAATGCCATTAGCGAAAGAAGAAAGTCATGGAGGAGAAAGTCCGGTCTCAGGCGAGGAGGCAGAGCCACGGGAAGAACCGACGCCGACTTCGGTTGAGGGGCCTCCATCTCAAGAAGAAGCAACGCCCGAGGAACAGGATATGACAGGAGAAGAGCCAAAACCAGGTGAAGACGGTCCTCCTGGGGAAAATTCAGACTCTGGGGGAGAACCCGACAAAAGTGATGAGACTGCAGGTGAAAATCCTGCACCAGAAAATGAGGTATTGCCAGAGACCGATCCAGAAGGAGAGCCGAGTACGGGAGAAAATGATACGGCCCCTGAGGAAGGGGCAGGAACTGATGGAGATTCAGTAGGAGGAGAGGATGGTGCGCCAGAGACCGATCCAGAAGGAGAGCCGAGTACGGGAGAAAATGATACAGCCCCTGAGGAAGGGGCAGGAACTGATGGCGGTTCAACAGGAGGAGAGGATGGTGCGCCGGAGACCGCTCCAGAAGGAGAGCCGAGTACGGAAGAAAATGATACGGCCCCTGAGGAAGGGGCCGTGCCGGGAGAATCGGAACAAAACCCGGACGAAGATTCCAACACAGAGGATGCAGATTCGTCTGAGGGAGACTCACAAGAAAATAACGAAACAGAACCAGATGGTAACTCTGAAAAGGATATGTTCGAAGATAACAAGGCGGTTAATGTTTTCTCCGAAGTGAGTGATACAATTGCAGAAGAGGCTTATGATAGGGTGACAGATCGCAAAAAAAATGATGCTAAAAATGAAAATAATGGAGAAGACTCGAACAAAGGTCCAGGTGGGGGTTCGGGCGGAGGCTCAGGAACAGGTCCCGGGGAAGGCTCAGGTGGAGGCCCGGGAGAAGAACCTAGTGAAAACACAGGAGATGGATCTGGTGAAGGCCCAGGAGAAGAAACAGGCGATCATCCACAGGATAAACCAGAAGAAGTGGCAGAAGAGAATCTTGAAGACTCCCGGAGTGAGCAGCCGGAAGAACAGAACAGTCAATTAGAAGAAACACCAGAAGAACGTTCAGAAAGCGACCAAACTGAGGAACAGGTAGAACAGGCAGAAGAAGTTCAAGAGGAAAGTCCGGAAAATCAACCAGAAGAAGTGGCAGAAGAAAATCCTGAAGACTCGCCAAGTGAGCAACCGGAAGAACAGAACAGTCCAGAAGAGGAACTAGAGGAAATGCCAGAAACTCCTGAAGAACAACAATTTGAGGAGAATCCAAACGACCACCCTGAAGAAATTCCTAATATAGAACCAACCGAAACACACGTAGAGCAGCCCCATGAGGATCCAAATGACCAGCCAGAAGAAGTACAGAGTGAATTTCCAGAAGAGATGCCAAACGAACAACCTGAAGAAGTGCCGAATGAGCAGCCAAATGAAGTACCAAACGAGTATCCGGAAGAAATGCCGAATGAGCAACCTAACGAAGTACCACATGAGCACCCAGAAGAAGTTCCAAACCAACAGCCAGAAAAGGAACCGAGCGAACAACCAGAGGAAGTTCCGAGCGAAAAACCAGAAGAGGTCCCTAGCGAACAACCAGAGGAAGTCCCGAGTGAACAGCCTGAAGAGGTACCACACGAACAACCAGAGGAAATACCAGAGGAAAAGCCGGAAGAGGTTCCTCAAGAACAGCCTGAAGATCCAAATACACCATCAGCAACTAATAATGACGATGACAATGAAAGCTTATAAAAGCAATAACTAAAGAATCTGAGGAGGCAAGGGATACAGATTTAAAATCCCTGCCTCCTTTTTAGTATGTTCATTAAAGAAGTTTTTAAATAGGATTATCTTATTGTATAATAAGCAAAAGGTATATTGGTACTAAATCCTATTATGAGGTGTTAATAATGGAACTAAATGTCGAGCAAATTAAAGAAATCATTCCACATCGTTATCCTTTTTTATTAATTGATTCAATCGTGGAATTGGAGCCGGGCAAACGGGCAGTGGGAAAGAAAAATCTTACTGCTAATGAAGAAGTATTTAACGGACATTTTCCAAACTACGCTGTCTTCCCAGGAGTTTTAACGCTAGAGGCTTGTGCGCAAACTGGTGCAGTGGCACTTTTATCGATGCCAGAGTATGCAGGGAAAATCGCTTTTTTTGCGGGCGTTGAGAAATGTAGATGGAAACGTCAAGTTCGACCTGGTGATACCCTAATTATGGAGGTTGAATTGCTTTCCATCCGCAGGGGAATTGGTAAAGGGAAGGCCATTGCCAAAGTAGACGGCGAGACAGCTATGGAAGCAGAAATTATGTTTGCGGTGCAGAGCTAAAACCTACTTTTGTATGAATATTATTTTTAAAAGTTGTCCTTCATCGAATGATGAAGGACTTTGTCAATTTATTCCGGATATGTCCTTTAATAGTTCGCATCTTATTATTGGAAAAAATTGATAAATAATTATTGTCGGTTTTAGGGAAATCTAACAGCAGACCAGTGAAAAGGTCACAAATTTTTTACGAAAGGGGCTTTTACTTTTGAAGAAAAAGCTGTTATTACTTCTTGTTGGTTCTGTTCTATCTGCGATGATGGTAACGGGGTGTAATGCAAATAATGACCAAAACCCTGCACCTCCTGTCAACGATGAGGTCGATACTCCGCTTGACAACAATGGCACTTTAGATGGTGATGACAACGGCACCAACATGAACAACCGTACAAACAACATGAATAACCGCAACGTGAACAATCGTAATGACCTGAACAACAGAAACACTCGTTACCAAAACGACATCAACACACCTAACGATATGGACCCAGTGAGAGACAGAAATACTCGCGGTGAAGAAATGTTTGAAGACAGATTAGACAGAAATGACAGAGACAACAGAGACCGCTAGGAAATGGGGGCAGACTGTAAGACAGTCTGTCCTTTCTTATATAATGTTCGAACAAAAGGCTCCTGGCGATTCTCTTTTTTTTATAAAAAAAAGCCAGTCATGTTGACGGGCTTGTATTTTTGATTTTAAGTTTTGGTTTGCTTTTCATTTTTTCTTTAAACTCCACAAGCAGCGCTTGACCGCCAAGGCCTTTTTCAAGCAGGCTGTCGAGCAGAAGCTCTGAATAGTCACTTCGGTTCCGGCGAAGCTGACCTTCAAAGAGAACACTAATGTGATGCTCAAACTTGGTTATGACAGCAATTTTTGTTTGGAAGAAAGCAGGGTCGTTTTCGAGTTTGGTGATCACCGCTTGAACAATGACTTCACGGTTTTGGTCATGGATGCGTTTAAAGTAATCATAGAGGGCCGTGGTCGTGTATGCTTCTAGGATCCAGGTCGAGCGTTCATTTTCTTTATTGATAATTAATCCATCTTCTAATGGTACATTCAACGTGTTACCATCATCCACGATTTCTAACGCGATTAATTTAAAGGTTTTCATCCACATTCCCCCCTGTTCGTTACGTTCACTTCTCTAAATTATAACATACCTGAAAGAGAAACAAATGTCGAAAAATATTTGTCGATTGTCGTATTTTGGTTATTTTTTTAAAAAAGCTTTTCAAAAATAATCATTTTCGTGGTGAAATTCAGTGTTTTCGAAGGAAAAGGGCTGAGAAAATTTGAATTTGGCTGTTTTACAATAGTATCAGGGAGGCGCTATGATAGAGCCATCAAAAGGAGAGGAGAAAAATTCATGATCAACCAAGTGACGCTTGTTGGACGGTTGACAAAGGATCCCGAGTTGAGAGTAACGACGGATGGTACGCCTGTATCGCATGTGACTTTGGCAGTAAACCGGCATTTTCGGAATCAAAATGGAGAGGTTGATGCCGATTTTGTCCAATGCACACTGTGGAAAAAGGCCGCTGAAAATACGGCTCAATATTGTCGGAAAGGGGCACTCGTCGGAATCACCGGAAGGCTGCAAACCCGGCAATACGACAATAAAGAAGGAAAGCGCGTCTTTGTGACCGAGGTGGTGACAGAAACGATTCGGTTCTTGAGTAAACCCACACAGGTTCAGGGACAGCAGCCTCAGCCTCAGGTTCAAGTTCAAGGGCAGTCTCAATCACAGGCTCAAGCGCAAAATTATTCGCAGGGGCAGGCACAGGGCTCAGTTCAGGGCCAGGCGCATGTTCAAACGTTTGCGGAGTCAGAGATTCCGTTACGAAATGTAGAGCCGCCAGTATTGAAGAAAGAATTAGTTGTCGATCTTCCCTTTTAGGTTGATAAAGGAGGAATAAATTTCCTCATGCGAATGATGAAGGAGGTTTCCTTTTTGGTGTTGAATGATCAAGTAGCAGATAGCTTGGAACAATTGCTAGAAAGCCTGATTAAGATGGTTGGCAAGGCAAACCAAAATGCCGATAGCTTGCAAAAACAGCTGCATGTGGCCAATCAAGATGTAGAAAGTCTGCAAAAAAGAATCTGCCAGCTGGAATGGATCATGAAAAGGCAGCTACACCACAGAGAAATGGGTCCACTAAAAGTTTACCCCACATCACCCACCAACATGATATCCGAAATCTCGGAGAATTTCCCTTTTCATATTTAATATTCTCCCCGTAATGTGATTCCTTTCTTATATAGAATCAATCCACTCTCCCATCTGCCACAACAACCCATTACCGGTGAATATTCGCCGGTAGTTTTTTTGAGTATTTTTCAGTTTTTATGCATACAATCATACAAAAAGGGTAAAACTAATATAAAACCCCCCCTGTTATATATTTGAAGGCCTCAGCTCAAAGCTGTGGTCTATTTTTTTGTTCCATATGGAGGAATATCATGTCTGGGAGTCTTAGATTCAGATAAGATAGAGAAACTAGAGTGGAGTTGGTGAAATAAATGTTCTGATTTTAGCAGCCATTGGTCTGCCAGCAGTAGTTTTTTTGATTGGGTTAGTCGGATTTTATAAAGTTTTCGTGAATGTAAAGCAACGCAAAATTCCATTATTTTCAATGTAACAACTTGTGTATCGCCTATAAATTGTTACAATTTGTTGATTTTTCCTGTTATATGACAAAATAGCTGGTTTTTTTAATATCTTTGTAACATGGCTAACATACTCTTTTGGTATAACTAGAGTATCTAAAGGGGGAAAGAGTATGCAGAAGTCAATGAAGCGTATGATTCTCATAATGCTTACATTTGTTTTGTGTGTGTCTGGAATGATGGTTTCATCTGCACAAGCAAGTAATGAAGCAATAAACAATGCACAGCGAGAGCTTGAGCAAAAAGCAGAAGAAAAGCAAGCAATTAATAGAGAAATAGAACAGATTGAAGAGGAAATGGAAGCTCTACATACTTACATTTCGAAGAATAAAGAAGCAATGGCAGCAACACAAAAGAGAATTGCCGATACACAACAGTTGATTGAAGGTAAAAAGGAAGGAATTGTTATCCTTCAAGATAAAATGTTAGCACGTAAAGATGTCATGAAGACTAGACTCGTGGCTCTTCAGGAAGATGATAATCTTAATCTAGTCATTAAGGTTTTTCTAGAGTCAAAGGACTTAGATGACTTTATTCAACGTGCGAGCGCGGTTTCTACTCTTTTTAATGCAGATAAGGACATATTAAAATCGCAGCAGGAAGATTTGAACCAGATAGAAGAAGATAAAAAAGAGATTGATAAACAAGAAAGAATTTTAATAGAGGAACAAGAAGTTCTCACGAAGCAGCAGGCAGAACTTGCAGAAAACCTGCAAAAGCGTCAAGAAACCTTAACGGCATTGGAAGAGAAGTTTGCTAAAGTGGACGAGCAATTGGCTGGGATTGCTTCGCAGTTAAAAGCGGCTCAAGAGCAGGTTCGTAGAGAGCAGGCTACTGCGGCAGCAGCAACTCAACCATCTGCACCAGCAGCTACAGCAGCGACAGGAGCAGCACCAGCCGGTGAAGCGTTCTATGTAACGGCAACGGCTTATAGCCCAGAAGAGTCTGGAACGTATACGGCTCTAGGCTATAATATTCAAGCCAATCCCAATATGAAATTAATCGCAGTCGATCCTTCTGTCATTCCACTAGGAAGCAGAGTCTGGGTCGAGGGCTATGGTGAAGCAATTGCAGGCGACACAGGCGGTGCGATCAAAGGTTACAAAATCGATCTCTTAATGCCAACAAAAGCAGCAGCACTGCAATGGGGCAGAAGAACGGTGAAAGTAATTGTATTAAACTAACAAGATAAAAGACCTGACATTTCTAAAAAAATGTCAGGTCTTTTTTAATGGGGCGAATTGATTCCGCGAGCTTAGATAATGCGCGGTCATATAAATGAAAATCTGTATAGGCACAGAATAAGTGTACTTCCATGCCATTGGTGCGTATACATCTATCCAATGAAAAAAAGGTTCTGCTAGGTAGGAAGTGATTAGGGCGAAAAATACGGCTTTAATCCAAGGGTTGATGTTAGGTTTTACTTGTAGTAAAAAAAGAATAGCTACAGGCATTAACGTAATATCCCATGGAAAATACGTTGGTAGTATCGGCATGACATTAAAGCGGTAATGCCAAAACCCCAGCTGGTCACCTAGAACGTCAAGAATGAGAGAAATAGTCATTACATAGAAACCTGCATACAATAAGCGGTCAGTGCTTTCCTTTTTTCTGAAAATAAACCAGAGTACCCATGGAATGGTCGATAACCCGACCCCCATCCACCACAAACCAGTAAATAGTACATGCTCAAACCAGATTTCAATCTTCTTGTGAATCAACATTTCAATTTGATTTTTCACTTCGTCTGTGATCTCAATCGTCTTTTCCTTATTCGTCATAAACTACCCCGTAAAATTTATGTCCACTATTCTTAGTATGAAACCAAATGATAAAAGTATTCTTTAAAGTAGAAACTCAACCACTCTACACAGGGGATTAAAAAGGTTTCAGGGATCAACGGTTTGGGCTGGACCTAGGCAATCTTGACTTAGTTTGACTACCATAGGAAACCTTTTTAACAGTTTGTTGTCTATATATTAATTTATCAAGCTCCTGACTGTATTTTATGGTTTCTGAATTAAGAAAACCATTCTGCTTACCAGACTCAATCATTTTCTCCCTTAGTTCATGGATTCTACTTGATATTTCAACATTTTCCATACATACAAACATGGGCATGTCTCCTAATCATTTTTTGTGTTTAGGAAAGTAATACCCAATATTGGCCAGAAGGAAACATATTTGTAAAATATTGGACTACCGGCACTTAAGATGTAGCGGTGATTTTTGCGGAATCTTGCTTTCCGCCGGCTCACCACTGAGCCGAACATCGTGCTTTAAATGAGATAAAATCAAAAGCCCAGTCCAATTTGGACTGGGCTTCTATCTATAAGTATAAGTTTGAAAAAAAGTGTCCACCCCAGGCGTACAAATGGGGTGGTTTTGTCCACGGGCGGTGCCTGTCACCATACAATGACACCGACATTGTCACTGTCAATTCATCACGGCTATATAACTGTTACGCTTTTATCCTAGGTAGACGAGGTCGCGCAGTTCGTCGGTGGAGAGTTCGGTGATCCAGTTTTCGCTTGTGATGATTTGGTCGTTTAGGTGTTGTTTCTTTTCGAGCATGGCGTCGATTTTTTCTTCTAATGTGCCGGTGCAGATGAGTTTGTGCACGTGGACGAATCGAGATTGCCCAATCCGATAAGCACGGTCGGTGGCCTGGTTTTCGACAGCTGGATTCCACCAACGGTCATAATGGATGACATGATTGGCGGCGGTCAAATTCAGTCCCGTCCCACCAGCTTTAAGCGATAAGAGGAATACCGGGAACTCATGGTTTTGAAACCTCTCAATCATCTCATCACGCTGTGTCTTCGGAACGCTTCCATTCAAAAATGGTACCTCAACACCGAACTTCTTTTTCACTGTCGTTCGAATCATTTCACCCATTTCAATGTACTGAGTGAAGATCAAGCAGCTTTCACCAGCATCGAGAACTGCATCAACCAGTTCAACAAGCTTCTCCATTTTATTCGAACGATCGAGCAGCTTCCGATCTGCCGCCTTTTCCTTTAAATAGAGGGCCGGATGGTCACATAGCTGCTTCAAGCGGCTGAGCATTTGTAAAATTAACCCCTTACGTTCAAATCCTGATAGCTTTTCAATCTCCGCAAATGTGTCATGAATTAGCTGCTCATAAAGTGAGGCCTGCTCCGTGGTAAGCGGACAATATTCTTTTTGCTCCTGCTTATCTGGTAGGTTAAGAGCCACCTCTTCATCCTTTTTCGTTCTGCGTAGCAGGAACGGACGGATTAATGACTGCAGCTGGGTGACTTTTTCTCGTTTTTCATCCTTTTCAATCGGAACAACAAACTTCTTTTGGAATTGTCCGAGGCTGCCAAGGTACCCATGATTGGTAAAATCAAAGATTGACCACAACTCAGATAACCGATTTTCCATCGGTGTACCAGTCAGTGCGATATGATGCTGGCCACGGAGCCTGCGAACCGCACGGGATTGCTTTGTCCCGGCATTCTTGATATTTTGGGCCTCATCAATAGAAATCGAGCTCCAAATCATACCCTCGAATTCCTCAGAATCTAAATGACTCAAACCATAGGAAGTTAACACAACATCAACATCCTGTGCATTGTCAGAGAATGCTTCTCCCTTCAAACGGTTAGATCCATAATGCAGATACACGTCGAGTTCCGGTGCAAACCGTTCAAGCTCCTTTTGCCAGTTTCCTAGTACCGACGTCGGGCAAATAATTAACGCCGACTTGGTCGAAAGCTTTGCTTTGGACTTAGTGGTAGTCGAAGCAACTTCCTTGGTTTCGGTGCCTGTCACCGCCACGGACTCGGCCTTGGTGCCTGTCACCGTACCATCGTCCACCTTTTCGATTCCAGCCCTAGTGCCTGGCACCACCGCTAAACTCTTCCTACCACTAGTCGCTTGTTCGTCTTTCACTTTTAAAAGGTACGTGATCAACTGTACGGTTTTTCCGAGTCCCATGTCATCAGCGAGGACGGCACCGAAGCCAAATTTGCGAAGAAACCAGAGCCAGCTCATCCCAAGCTGCTGATAGGGTCGCAGTTCTCCTTGTAAGCCCGCAGGAACGGTTTCTAACGGAAGTTCGTGCACTTCTGACAGCTGTTTGATCATTTTTTTCCACTGGCTGTTCAGTTCGATTTGTATTTTGGCAAAGGCCTTTGGATTTTCAAGTTCATCTTCCGTTGCTTCTGACTCGATTAGCTCCTGCTCGAGCAGGTCTCTTACGTGTAAGCCTTCCTTTTCAGCGCGCTTCATTAAATCCTGAATGCTGCGGATAAACTGAGGGTCAAGCTTAACCCAACGGCCACGGATAAACACAAGCCGGCGCTTTTCTTCCACTAACTTTCCGAATTCCTCCTCAGAGAGGTCAACACCGTTCATTGAAAAACGCCAGTTGAAATCAAGCATCGCCTGCAATCCGACAAACGATGGACGATGGCTCCCAGAACCCTTCAACGATGCCTTCACCTTCAAATTGGCATTTTTCATCGCTTGCCACCAGGAAGGGAGGAGGATTTCAACATCCAAAGCGACAAGCGTTTCGCTCGCCTCGGTTAAAAATATCCACGATTCTTCCTCTGTAAGCCCAGATTTTAACGTCACTCCGTCTTCGCTCAGCCACGGGATTAACCGCACCCAGCGCTCGAGTTCGCGGTCCGCTTTTTCTAAAAAAGGCCGCCATCTTGCAGGCATCTTCCCGCCTAACTCATGGACATCATCTGGATTCTTTTTGCTGCGTAAAAAGACACCAAGGTTCCAAGGGCCTTCACCATCTTCAGGCTCCTCAAGCCGCAACCCAATCGTAAACGGGGTATCATTTTCCTTAATGCCAACCCATTCAAGCCAGCTTTCCTCGTCAAAATACCGCGCAAGCTCGCTGCCGGAAATGTTTTGTTTCCGCAGCAAATCAAGCTTCGGACCAAACAGTTGCTTCATTGCGGCATTCCGTGTGAGATACGCATCAAGGGCGTCGTTGTACAAATCGGAAATATATTCATCCGCCGGTTCCGCTTTTTCAAAAGAATCATTGGCAAGCATGGATACCTCTTGTTCCCAGAAGGAAGGGTCAAACTCTTCTTTCACACGCTCAGGGAGCTTCCAGCGAAATTCGCCGTCTTCCCAAACCGTAAAGTCAGGCAGCCAATCTTTCTCTAGAATGCCTTCGTATAGGGCATGAGCGGAAGCAAGAGAAATCTCAGACTGATCGCTCCAGTCCCAATCAATGAACCGGTTGAACGACTCTTTTGCAAAAAGCGAAACAAGGTGCCAGCCGCTGATAATTACACCCTCGATCCCATCGACCGTTTCTGGCTCCAAAAGCGTGCCAAAGAAGCTCTCTTCATGGCGGCTGAAGACAAGATTCTTCCATTCAGACAGCCTTAAATCATCGCCACGATCATCTAGCGCAGCAAGAAAATAACGTCCATCCTCTAATTTCAAAGTCAACAATTTAATAAATCTCGTACTAAGCATCATCCACGTCACTCCTTCAACTAGGGGAGGATAAAAAAATTAGCGTTTCTAATATGTAAGTGTAAAAAACCGATCAACTGTACGCCTGAGGTGGACAGTGTCCACGGGCGGTGCCTGTCACCGGAGATGGACAAATGGCCCCATTTGTCCATCTCCGGTGACAGGCACCATCATTGCGTCACAGCACTACAGCGCCGCCGCGCCCGCCCCCCGCTGTCACTCTTCGATGAGTTTGCTGCGGCGGCATTCTTCGTGGAAGGCTCTGAGGCGTTTGGTTTTTTCGATTAGGGTGTCCAGGAAGTATTGGAAGTCGTCTTGGCGCTTGAGTTTTTTGTATAGGGTCCGCAGTTTCTTTAGGTGGCGAACAGCCATTTTGTAGCTTTGACGGTTCTTCTGGTTGATTTCTTGAATCGCTGATTGATGGAGAAGGCCGAGGAGCACTTCCGGCATTTCCTTCTCAATCACCTTCACCCGTTCCTTCGGGATATCGTGAAAGTTCCAGCCCATGAACGCCTGGAGCTCACCCCATTTATCATATTGGCGGCGCTCAAACAGCATATGTTCATAATCGGCATAGCTATACGGCAATGTCGTAAGCAATGCCCGCTCATACACATCCACTCGGCCTGTCTCCGTAGCGTATGCCGAAATGTGTTTCATTGCCATCCGCGAAAAGCTTGCACATGTATGATATGTTCGAACATAAACAAAATAGCCTTTTATTTTCTGAATCAGCACTTCGATGAACGGACCGACCCGTTTCCAAGCCTTTGCCTGTGCCAAAAGCTCAATCCAATAAATCAAATAAGGGACAATCACTTCATTAGCTGATTTTTCCACCATGTCAAGGGCAACATCATCATCCTGAGACAAAATAGTCAGATGGATCGCCGCAATAATAAGCGGTGTGGAATTTTCCCAAGACTCCAATGCTTGCATCCGGTCGCGAATTTTCTGAATTTCCTCCTGGCGCCATTCCTTCTTTTTAAAAAGACTAGTCCACAAGTGGCGGTACAAATAAACCCGTTCAGCCTCTAGACCTTGAACAACCGTCAAAAGTTCAAACACATCGGTCTTTAATTTTAAAATAAACTCATCAAAGTCAAACGGCAGCGATTGAAAGCCGATTCGTTGAACGAGATCCTCGGCATCGTCAACAAGGTTGTGGAACACATGCAGGTAAACCCGTTTGACAACCTCTTCAGCAAAACCGGCATCGGCCGTAAAAACAGCAAGTTTTTTAAATGAAATGATATTCCCGACCAATTCATACAGCAAGCGCCATTCCTTCTCAACCGGCGAGCTCGCCTTGATTCTCCGCTCATAAATTTGAAACAGCTCGGCCACCACGTACGGACTCGTATGCTTTTTGGTAATAATCGTATCAAAGCTGACCTCAAACGCTTCGACCCAGCGGTCATAATCAGGCTTCATCACGCCGTTTGCCTTCACCAAATCCTTCGCCGTCTGCAGTCCCCAATTCGCCGCATCATTTTTCTCCTTCATCGGTTCGCGCCATTCTGCTACCCAATCGGCTACACTCTTGCCGACCTTCGCATAGGCAGCAAAAAACACAGCGATCTGATGGCGGCACAATCCGTCAGAAGGACAGGTACACGTACTCTGCGACAGGAAACGTAAATGAAATGAAACATGGCATGGAATAACATCCTGAACCATAGCCGTCACTTTTTCATTCCAAATTTGAACCTGCTTCACCAACCCTTGCCGGTAGAGCATCAAGCCCTTTTGCACAAGCTTCGCATCATCGGTGGAATGTGGATGCAGCAATTCCTTTAAGTCCTCTGAAATAAATCCAATCCGTTCCGTAGCATGAATAGATTCCAAGCCCACAACCCCCTTTATAAAAAAATCTCTATATAAAAAACGCAAGTAGATTTCTCAAAAAATCCATATTCCTTTATTATACCCAAAAATTGCTCATTAGAGGAGAGAAGAGTTTAGAATAAAAAAGAGTTCAAGGGAAGATGAATAAGGTGGAGGAGGTTACATTCCAGTTTCAGAGACGAATTTGCTACTTTCACAGATTTAAGTTATTACTTTCTGAGATTTACTTTCCGTTTCCTGAGATTTTATTTCCATTTTACGGGATTTATTTTCACTTTCCGAAATTTAATTTACATTTTGTGGGATTTATTTTCACTTTCTGAGATTCACTTTCCATTTCCCGAGATTCACTTTCCATTTCCCGAGATTTACTTTCCACTTTCAAAGGGTTACCTGCCACTTAACATAAAGGCTGAATTTAGACTTCCTTGCTAAATGAATTTTTATATGCTATAGTACTTTTTGTGAAAATGACCGAAATGGTTTTTTGGTCATTATTGAAGGTGAGGTGTGCGGTGTGGCGATTATTGATCGTAGGAATTTGATTCATGAGGCTGCGGCAAAGTCATTTTCTTTGTATGGGTATAAAGCGACGACGATGGAGCAGGTTGCCAAGCTAGCTAATGTCGGAAAGGGAACAATCTATACGTTTTACAAAACGAAAGAAGAGCTATTTGAAGAAATCATTAAAACACTCATCTTTGATATCAAAATGGCTGTTGAAGAGGTCCTAGATGAAAATGCTTCATTTCATGAAAATGTACACCGAGTTTTATTTATGATCCATGAATTTCGTGAGAGTCATCAGCTGACGATTAAACTGATTCAGGAAGAACGAGATATGGGTACGCAAACAGTGGTGGAAGCGATGCAGCAGATCGAGCAGGCGATTGTCCAGTACATGATGGGGATTATTCAAAAAGCGATCGAAATGGGTGAAATCAAATCGTGTGACCCTGAAATCACGGCGTTCGTGATGTTGAAAATGTATTTTTCTTTAATCGTTGATTGGCAAAGAAATCACCCGCCACTAGGCAAGGAAGAAATTTCAAAGCTATTTGAACTTTACTTACTAAAGGGTTTATCAACAAAATGACTAGCAATAGTCATTCATTTTTGCAACAAAATGACCAAATGAGGAAAACAGTCAAGTGCCCAACTTGGGTGTTTAATACAAAAAAAGTTCAAGAATCCACATCAAAATTTTTTAACCCAAAATGACTAATTGGGAAAACTAGTCAGTGATACTTAAGGAGGAATACATCATGAAGAAATCTTCATTTTTTGCTGAGTTAAAAAGTATACTGTTCAATCGTAAAACGCTTATTCCGGTGATTGCGATTCTTTTTATTCCTGTATTGTATGCGGGAATGTTTCTTTGGGCCTTTTGGGATCCATATGTACACCTTTCCGATTTACCCGTTGCGATTGTGAATCAGGACGAGGGTGCTGTGCTTGAGGGGGAACAGCTCAATCTGGGCGGTGACTTAGTCAAAAAACTCGAGGAAAGCAAAACCTTTGATTTTCATATTGTCGATAGAGACGAAGGCTATCAAGGTCTGGAGTCACAGAAATATTATATGGTGGTAGAACTTCCGAAGGATTTTTCAAAAAATGCAACCACCTTGCTAGAGGATCAGCCTCAGAAGCTAGAAATGAAATATGTCCCGAATGAGGGGGCAAACTTTCTTACCGCGCAGATTGGTGAAACGGCTGTGAAGGAAATCAAAGCCGAGATCTCCAAACAGATTATTGCAACCTATTCGGAGACTATTTTTGACAAAATAGGCGATATGGCCGACGGTTTAGCGCAAGCAAGTGATGGTGCAGGCCAATTAAGCGATGGCACCGCAGAGCTTGACAATGGTGTCGACCAAATCAAAACAAACCTTGAAACATTGGCAAGCAAATCGATCGAGTTCGAGCAAGGGGTAAAAAGTGCTGCAACAGGCTCAAATGATCTTGCAAAAGGTACAGCGCAAATCAGTCAAGCATTAGAAGAAATAGATGCGAAACTCCCGCAATTGGTGACAGGCACCGAAGAAGCGCAGCTGGGTGCGGAACAAATCAAAGCGGAACTACCGGGAAGGATTGCAGCAGAAGTTGATCATAAGCTAAAGGGAAGCAGTGAGAAGTTAAACGGCGGGATAGACCAGTTTGAAGTGCAGCTTGGTGCCGGGTTATCGTCACAGGTTGCGGACCAAATGATTGCACAGCAGACGGCAAAAATGCAGGAGCTTGCCGGTGCTTTAATCGAAAATGGCGTCCCAGCAGAAACCGTTTCAGAGATCATGGCTCAGCAGCAGCAAGCGGCACCAACAAAGTCCGAAGTGGAACAGCAGATTTCACAGGCGATTCAGCCTGGGCTACATCAAGGTTTTACCCAATTTAAAACAGAAGTAAATGGGCAATTGCTCGGTTCAGTGAACGGGCTTGAAGGCCAGCTGAAACAGCAAACCGATCCTGTATTTAACCAATTAATTGCCGGGCTTGGAGAAATCAGTTCCAATCAGGCTAAGTTGCAGCAAGGAATTCATCAGCTGGCTGAAGGATCAAGCGCTGTGAAAAATGGTGCCGACTCACTTACTTCAGGAATGGGGCAGCTTTCAGCTGGGGCCGGGCAATTAGCTGATGGCTCAGGGAAATTGGCTGAAGGGTCAAAGTCTCTAAAGGATGGTTCTGAAAAATTAACAGCAGGCAACACTGAATTGAACGAGAAGCTAGCAGCAGGTGCGGAAGGAGCCAAGTCGGTTCAAGCCGATGACAACACCTATGATATGATGGGCGAACCGGTCACGGTTGAGAAACAGGAGATTAACACTGTGCCAAACTACGGAACAGGGTTTTCCCCTTACTTTATCTCGCTTGGATTATTTGTAGGCGCGTTGATTATATCGATTGTGTACCAATTGAAGGAACCAGCTATTCAACCCCAGTCAGCTCTGCAATGGTTTTTAAGCAAACTAGGCATGATCGCGATCATCGGCGTGATCCAGGCCGTTTTAGTGGATGTTATTTTATTGGTCGGCTTGGACATACAAGTGCAAAGTGTGCCATTGTTCATTGTCACATCGATGATTACCAGTATGGTGTTCGTGACACTGATTCAAATGCTGGTCACCACGATGGCGGATGCAGGTCGATTCGTCGCAATCCTGATCCTCATTATCCAATTAACAACAAGTGCTGGAACGTTCCCGCTCGTACTGATTCCAGAAGCGTTGCAGCCATTGAACGCCTTCTTCCCAATGACGTACACCGTGCAGGCGTTCAAAGCGGTCATTTCAAGCGGTGATTTCCACTACATGTGGCAAAATAATCTTATTCTATTAACCTGCATGCTTGGGTTTATGCTCGTAACCTTCAGTTACTTTGCATTTAGCTTCAAACGTGGTCGCGCCAATGAAACACTAATTGAAAAAGCAGCATAACGGGTCCCCGCTATAGGGGCTCGTTTTTTTGTATAGTGATTTTTTTAAAAAATAAATGCAATGATTGGTATAGAAGGATAAGTGACCTGAAGGCAGTAGGGTAAAAAAAGAGTTCACGTATAGATGTTCTAAGTGGCCTAAAAGCAGTGGTATAAAGAGAAAGAGGTAACTTAGAAAGCTTCTAAGTGACCTAAAACCAGTCCGGTTAAGAGAAAGAGGTCACTTATAGGGCAGCAAATTGCAAACTGATCTAGTTTAAAATTGCAACTTTATCAATTTAAGGAAATAATTGACATGGTGTATACAAAGGTATACAATTAACTTGTAAGTAGTAAGTATACAATTGTATACACAAGGAGGATTTTTATTATGAGAAATGAAATTAGAAGAGAAGGGCATCCTCGTGGTGAGGGTTCAAGAGGAAAGGATGGTTCGCATCGTGGTGAGCGTTTTAATGAAAAGGATGATTCGCATCGAGGTGAACGTTTTAATGAAAAGGATGGTTCGCATCGAGGTGAGGGTTCAAAAGGGAGAGGTGGTTCTCATCACCGTGGTGAGCGTTCCAAAGGTGAACATCGTGGGCCGAAAACCTTTCGTCGCGGTCGGGCGATTGCTTTTTTAGAGATGATGAATCTTAAGCGGACAACGATTAAGCAGCAGCTGGAGGAACCTGAATTTCAATCAATTAACCAAATTTTAATTGGGGAATTAAAGATGCTTGATTTGATGATCAACGAATTTACGCAGTTATTTGAGATCCATGAAAGTGAAGCAGCTAAATTAGAACCAAATGATGTTGAGAAAGAGAATGAGCCGGGTCTTGGTGCGGAAGGTAATGAAGCAGATGAAACAAATTAATCGTTATATCGATTCCGTGTTTTGCAGTGAGGATGCTCTTTTAGCGGAAGTCCTTTTATCAATAACAGAAAACGGAATGCGCTCGATTTCAGTATCTCCGGCTTCCGGAAAGCTGCTTTCCATGCTCGTATCCATTTCTGGGGCTAAAAATATCCTTGAAATCGGAGCACTGGGCGGCTATAGCGGGATTTGCCTGGCCAGAGGATTCGGCGGCGGCGAAGGCCATTTAACTTCTCTCGAATTAGAGGAACAGTATGCAAAGTTAGCTCACAGCAATTTAGCGAAGGCAGGCTTTGGTGAGCAGGTCACCTATCTAACCGGCCCCGCACTACAATCAATCGAAAAACTATCCGAAGAAAACAAGAAATTTGATTTCTTCTTTATTGATGCTGACAAAGAGAATTACGAAAATTACCTTGAAGCCTGTGTGAACCTGGCAGAAGAGGGAGCTTTAATCGTAATCGATAACGTTCTGGCCGGGGGCAGTGTTGCCGATCTAGATGCCGCACCAAAACGCTATACGGATTTTATGAAGAAATTCAATGAAACGGTGGCCAACCATCCTCAACTAGAATCTGTCCTGATGCCAATCGGTGATGGAATGACGATTTCTAGAGTAAGCATTACTGAATAAACGGTAATGCTTTTCTCTTTTTAAAAAAGGAAAGTTCCTACTGATGACGAAACAGGATGGATCAATAGTAGGACACTAGCAAAGTATGTACAAATCATTCATTTTCTAGTAAAAAACAGCACTGCGATTTGCGGTACTGTTTTTATTGAGAATGATCTTTTTCCCTGTAAGTCTACTATTCAATTAAAATACTGTTGAGTTCGTATCCTTCTTTTTCAACAAGCTATTTAATCGTTCAGACCCCAAAAGCATAAATGCGATAAAACCCGCTATGACAAAGGGGAAAATCCCGATGGTGGAGCGTGCTGCAACGAAACCAAGAAGCGGAGGCAAGAACGTACTGCCTGTATAGGCAACCGCCATTTGGTAGCCCATAATCGTTTGAGAATGCTTTTCTCCAAAGCGGATCGGTGTTTCTTGTAGCATACATGGAAAAATAGGTGCTAATCCTAGCCCGACCAAGATAAATCCGGCAAGCAAAAAAGTCGACGGTAGCGGCAGGAACAGCAGTACGGCACCAGCCAACGTGATGATTTGCCCGCCTCGTATGAGTGTGGTGCTGTTTATTTTTAACGTAATGAAGCCTGTAATAAATCTGCCGATTGTTATACCAGCATAATAGAAAGAAACATATTTAGCGGCGGTATCGACGGATAAATCTTTCATCTTAATCAGGAAACTGCTTCCCCAAAGGCCCACCGCTGCTTCTGCACCGCAATAAAACAAGAAAGCGACTAAAGCTAGTTTTACCCCGCTAATTTGCAGGGGTTTTTGCGTATCATGCTCTGGTCTAGTCGTTTCAGGCTCCTTAGGGGCATCGCCGGCAATTTTATTCCATAACGGCAAAGAGAAAAACAAGATAACCACTAATGCAAACTGAAGCCCAGCGATCGCAAGGTACCCGCTTCGCCAAGACTGCTGCCCTGTAATAAACTGAGCCATAATAACGGGACCCATCGTAGCCCCGACTCCCCAAAAACAATGAAGCCAGCTCATGTGGTGTGCCTGGTAATGCGTCGCGACATAATTGTTTATTCCCGCATCAACGGCACCTGCACCTAGTCCGAGTGGAATCGCACAAATAAACAGCCAAAAAATCGAAGGAGCAAAATGAAATCCGAGCAGGGCTCCAGCCGTCATGAGGACGCTGACAAACGTGACCATGCCGGTTCCGAACCGTTTAAGGACAGCGCCGGTTGCCAAACTCGAAATAATCGTTCCGGCAGCAATGGTCATAAACAGCCATCCTGCGGTCTCAAGGGGTGCGCCAAGTTCCGATCGCATCAATGGCCAGGAAACGCCCAACAAGGAATCGGGTAAACCGAGGCTGATAAATGCCAGGTAGATGATGATTAAAAAGAATGTTGCCATATAGAACCTGCTTTCAATTGGATTTGTCGGTAATCATGAGATCAAGCTCAAGACTTTGTAATTCCAAATAAATAGTCTTGTTTCCAACCACTCATGATAAGCTCCGGAAGATGTTCTAATTAAATATATTTTGCAAACAAAAATAAAATGGCTTAGTAGTTACTGAGCCATGTGTACGTCTATTATAATTTTAATTTTATTTTTTCAATATACTTGGATATTTAGACCGTCTTAGTCCGTACCAATACAACGGATCTGTCTGTCTAATCGGTTAAACGTTCGTGAATCTCATCTTTAATTATACCAGTAAATGATGGGTTTCGCAGTTGCTATTTCTTATCGAGACAATAGCGATCGCATTAAAAGAAAAAACATTTAGTTATAAATTGAAACCATTATTTGAGACTTCACGTATATAATGGTAGAAAATGGAGGTGTTGAGATGTACGAATATAAGTTTGTTACGACTACTTTAGGGGGATTTTTCACAGATGCCGAGCATAGGGAGACGATCGAGGAGCATGCTTCAAAGGGCTGGCGGTTAGTGCAGGTATTGCCTTTAAAGCATAACGGCCATGGAAAACCAACAGAATATGAGATTATTTTCGAAAGGCCAGTAGAAGGGGAGTAATTTTATGAAAGAAGGAAAGACACGGGGACGGTTCTCCTGCTTCTTTAAGGAAGCAGGAGAACCGTCCCCGTGTCCTTTCCTGTGTCTTTCAGCGATTTACGACTCTCTGGATGTGGATGGCTAGGTATAGTTTTTCGTTGTTGGTGAGGTTATAGTTGAATTGATTGACGATGTAGTCGTTGATTTTTTCTGTACATTCGATCGCTTCTTTATGTTTTTGCTTGAAGGATTCGTACAGGAAGGGGTCATCGTCTTCTATATAGCTTTGGTTATAAAGTCTTTGGGCAAAGAATTTTAAATGAGTGACAAATCGGAAGTAATTCAATGATTCCTCATCAAAGCTCATTTTATAATGGTATTTCACAATGTTTAGGATATCTTGCATCACTCTAGTAATATTAGCGACGTTTGGCATTTCCTCGTTCAAGCCAGAGTTAACAATGTGCATTGCGATAAAACCAGCTTCATCCTCGGGCAAGAGAACACCGATTTTCTCGTTAATCATCTTTAGTGCTTCGGTTCCGATGGAAAACTCTTCCTTATAGAACCTTTTGATTTCCCACAATAGGGCATTTTTTATGTCGTAGCCTTTTTTGTGTCTGTCTACGGCAAAGTGAATATGGTCAGTTAAAGAGATATAGAGGCTCTCGTTAAGGTTTCTTCCTAACCTGCTTTTAGCAATTTTAATAATATCCTCCGTGATGACCATGTATTCAATCGGTACTTCATGTAAAAGAGTTTTGAATCTCTCTGAAAGATCATTATTTTTTATCGTAAAAATCTTTTCGATCTTCTGTTCGTCCACTAAATCTCCAGGCCTTTTTTGAAAAGCGAGCCCTCTTCCCATCACCACTAGCTCTTCGTTTTTTTCATTAAATGCACTGATTACGTTGTTATTGTAAACTTTGGCTATTTTCATTAAATCACCTATAGGTAAAATATAGTATATACTATGGACGAGTGATCAGAAATTTTTTAAGAGAAGGAAACTTAAAACGAGCTTTCCTTCACTATATACTATAGATTTTCTCCATTCGTTGCAATATTAGGAGGAAATTACCGCTATTCTAACACAACAGGAAAAAGGAAAGGACCGCTTTCCTTTTCCTGAAGAGTTGTTACTTCTTACCTAAAGTAAATAAGGAATCGCCAGTTTTGACTTGCTTTTGCTTGGATAACTCTAAGTTGAATTCCTTAAGATTCGTTACAACAATTGGTGTTGTTAACGGCTTGCCTGCTTTTTTAATTTCTTCCATATCAAATTCAATTAGTAGCTGGCCTTTTTTAACATATTCACCTTGAGTGGTATGTGCTGTGAAATACCTACCTTCTAATTGAACCGTGTCCATTCCAATGTGAATGAGAATGTCTGCACCTGAATCGGTCGTAATCCCAATCGCATGATTTGTCGGGAATAATGCGGAAACTGTTCCAGACACAGGAGCGAGTAACTTCCCTTCGCTCGGTTCAATCGCTACACCTTGTCCAAGAGCACCAGATGAGAATGCAGCATCTGCTATTTCTGATAATGCCTTTACTTCTCCATTTAACGGGCTTACTACTTCTTCATTTTCAACTTTTGTAGCTGCTACTTCCTTAGAAGCGGATGTTGTTTCATTTGTTAGGTTTGAAGATTTCTCTTGATTCATTCCGCCGAATAAATAAGTTAAAACAAATGCAACTGCAAAACCTGCAACTAATGCAATAATGGATCCGTAGAAAGCCATATCAAGTCCTGAACCTGGTTTAATAAAGGCTGGGAAAACGAAAATTCCCATTCCACCAAACATCCATAATTTCCCTGTTGCAACACCGATGATACCGCCGCCGACTGCACCACCGATACAGCTCATGATGAATGGCTTTTTAAGCGGTAATGTAACACCGTAAATGGCTGGTTCAGTTACCCCGAATATACCTGAAATGAACGATGAAACGCTGAGTGATTTTAAATTTTTGTTTTTAGTTTTTAACATGACGGCTAATACGGCACCGATTTGTGCAAAACATACCATAACCGTTGTTGCTAAAACTGGGTCGTAACCTAAAGTCGTTAAATTGTTAATGGCGATTGGAACAAGGCCCCAATGAAGACCGAAAATAACAAATACTTGCCACAATCCGCCGATAATTAAACCTGCTACAAGAGGGCTTAATTCATAAATCCATAAAGTCGCTGCACCTAACAAACTGCCAGCCCATGTAGAGATTGGTCCGATCGCAAGGAATGTTAATGGCACCATAATCACGATGGTAAAGAATGGAACTACGAACGTTTTTACTACATCTGGAATAATCTTCTTTAAAGCTTTTTCTACTCTTGAAGCGACATAGGTAGAAAGAATGATAGGAATAACGCTTGATGCATAACTCATCATAATAACAGGAATTCCTAAGAATGTAATGTGGATAGGTGATTCAAAGACGGTACCTTGGAAAAGCACCTTTGAAACTTCTCCTGTCGTTAATGTTGACAATGCAGGGTGTACCAATGCTGCGGCGATCGCCATCCCAATAAACGGTGAACCACCAAATTTCTTCATGGCTGTATACCCTAAGAAGATGGGCAAGAAGGTAAATAAACCATCTCCGGCAATGTTCATTAGCTGGTAAGTTCCTGAAGTTGCATCAACCCAGCCTAATGCTAAAATTAAAGCGGCAAATCCTTTGATCATACCAGTTGCAGCCAAAACGCCCAGAATTGGCTGGAAAACGCCTGAAATCAAGTCAATAAATTTTGCACCCATACTCATTTTTTCATCACTAGTTGAATCACTGTTTTCACTCTCAGCACCAAGATTGCCTACATGTAAAACGGCTGCATACACATCCGGTACATGATTTCCGATTACGACTTGATATTGCCCGCCGCTCTTCATAACGGTCACAACACCATCCATATTTTTTAACACTTCTGTATTTGCCTTGCTTTCATCCTTTAACTTAAAGCGTAAGCGCGTTACACAATGAACAACACTAGAAACGTTTTCTTTTCCGCCGACATTTGCAAGAATATCTGTAGCTAACTGTTCGTGTTTCATTTCTGACACTTCCTTCTTTATTTGATTTTTATTTTTATCCAATTTGATTTTTATCAAATAAAAAACCTGATCCGATTAGAAACTGCACACAAAGATAGCGCTGTGCGTTCGTTTTTAATCAGATCAGGTTATGCCCGCTTAAGGTTACATTCCTGAGAGGAATTTATTAAAATTTATTTGATACGTGTAATTTAGCATGGTTGTTTAGTTGGTGTCAACGCTTTCTTTTTTAAAAAATAATTTTTTTAAAAAAATCCAAAAAGCTTCTTATTGTTATATATATGGCAAAAAAATAACGGTTTCAAAAATGGTTGTTAGATTAAAAAAGGTATGCTATAGTAAGCGTAATTCAATAAACAACCTTTTAGGATTGTAACTGATTATGCAGGCAAAACCTAAATCACTTAACTATGGGACTGTTGTGTCTTTGTTAGGTGATTTAGGTTTTTTTGTGTAGTTTTATAAGAAACTAAGAGGTGTAACCACTAAAAAATGGAGGGATTCTCTATGAGTAAAACAACTTATCAATTTCCAAAAGGATTTTTATGGGGCGGGGCAACAGCTGCGAACCAATTAGAAGGTGCCTATCTTGAAGGCGGCAAAGGAATGAACTTGGCAGATGTTATGCCCGGCGGAAAAGTTCGTTTAAAGGTGATCTCTACTCCTGGATTCGATTTTGAAATTGACAAAGAAAAATATACATATCCAAACCATGACGGAATTGATTTCTATCACCGTTATGCAGAGGATATCGCTCTATTCGCGGAAATGGGCTTTAAAGCATTCCGTCTGTCTATCGCTTGGTCACGCATTTTCCCTAATGGGGACGAGCTTGAGCCAAACGAGGAAGGTCTTGCATTCTACGATCGCGTATTCGATGAGTGCTTGAAGCATGGAATCGAACCAGTCGTAACCATCTCTCACTATGAAATGCCTTTATATTTAATTAAAGAGTACGGCGGCTGGAGAAACCGAGAAGTCATCAGCTTCTTCGAGCGCTATGCAACGACTTTATTTAACCGTTATAAAAACAAAGTCAAGTATTGGTTAACGTTTAACGAAATTAACGGTGCCACACATATGCCGATTTTCGGTCTTGGGTTTTCCCCTGCCACAGAAGACGTTCGCCTTCAGGAAAGTTTCCAAGGCTTGCACCATCAATTTGTTGCCAGCAGTTTAGCTGTAAAAGCATGCCATGAAATCATTCCTGGCGCACAAATCGGTTGTATGTTAATTTACGCTCCTGTTTACGCTTACGACTGTAATCCAGTCAATGTTATGCATGCGTTAAAAGAAGAGCAAATCTTTAACTATATTTGCGGGGATGTACAAGTCCGCGGGGAATATCCGGCGTTTTCAAAGCGTTACTTCAAAGAAAACGACATCAGCATCAAGATGGAAGAAGGCGACTTAGAAACGATCAAGCAATATCCAGTTGATTTCATTTCCTTCAGCTACTATATGTCGCGCACAGAGAAGAAGCATAAAACTCCAGAAGAAATTGGCCAAGGGAATCTGATTGGCGGCATAAAAAATCCATTCCTAAAAGCTAGTGACTGGGGCTGGGAAATCGATCCGGTTGGACTTAGAATTAGTTTAAATCAATTATATGACCGTTACCGTGTACCGCTATTTATTGTGGAGAACGGCCTTGGTGCATATGACAAAATAGAAGAGGATGGCAGTATTAACGACGATTACCGAATCGACTACCTGCGTGAACATATCGAAGCGATGGGTGAAGCGATTGAAGACGGTGTCGAACTAATGGGGTACACATCATGGGGCTGTATCGACCTAGTCAGTGCGTCAACAGGAGAAATGTCCAAACGCTACGGCTACATCTATGTCGACAAAAACGATGACGGCACCGGAACACTCGAACGTAAAAAGAAAAAATCATTCCACTGGTACAAAAACGTCATTGCCACAAATGGCCAAGAACTATAAACGCGCAGGGACGGTTCTCCTGCTTCCTTTAGGAAGCAGGAGAACCGTCCCTGTGTGTATTAAAGCGTTCAAGATGCCCGAACCCACGAGAAAACCTTGAACCCACGAGAAAACCCCGAACCCGGTCATCTTAAAGCGGTCAAAATGCCAAAGCCCACTATAGAGTCTTCTGGAAAACTAATCAGGGACGGTTCTCCTGCTTCTTTAAAGAAGCAGGAGAACCGTCCCCATGACAACCATGACAACTTATTGATTTGCTTTTTTCACCGCTTCTGCGATGGTGACGGTGCGTTTTGCTTGATGTTTAACGGCGGCTTCCACATCTTCGATCATTTTTCCATCTTGACCGACGGTGACACTGGTTCCATAAGGGTTTCCGCCTGATCCAAAAATAACTGGATCGGTATATCCTGGCGCTGCGACAATCGCACCCCAGTGGTACATCGTGGTGTATAGTGAGAGAATCGTTGCTTCTTGACCGCCATGAGAATTTTGGGCGGAGGTCATCGCACTGACGACCTTATTGACCAGCTTGCCGTTAAACCAAAGGCCGCCGGTTGTATCAAGGAATTGCTTCATTTGTGACGGCATATTTCCAAATCGAGTTGGCACGCTGAAAATGATCGCATCGGCCCATTCGAGGTCATCTAGTTTAACCTCTGGTACATCTTTGGTTGCCTCTACATGTGCTTTCCATGCGGGATTTCCTTCAATTGCTGATTCCGGAGCTAATTCAGGAACCTTTAGGACTTTCACTTCAGCACCAAGTTCTTTGGCACCTTCTTCTGCCCATTTTGAGAGTTGATAGTTTGTGCCGCCCATGCTGTAGTAGATTACTGCTAATTTTACATTGGTCATTTTTTCTTCCTCCTTGTCAGTTGAATACCCAAATAATTTAGATAAGAAACCCATTGCAATACACCTCCTATTATTTCTTTCTTTTTAGATTTATAGTCAATCTAATTTTCTCACTTGAAACGGCAGTAAAATGCGTTCGATTTTATCACGATGAATTTCATACTGTTCTGGCAGCATCAAGTTTTCACCCATGGTCTCAGCAGATTCATCATGGGAAAATCCCGGTGGATCGGTCGCAATTTCAAAGAGAATTTCACCGTGTTCTCTAAAATAAATCGCGTTAAAATAGTTTCGATCCTGTACCGGAGTTACCCGGTAGCCATGGGATGCCACGTGTTTTTGCCAATCTAATTGATCTTCATCATCAACCGCGCGCCATGCAATGTGGTGAACGGTTCCGACCCCCATTTGTCCTCGGCCGCTGGATGTTAATTTAAGGTCGATGACATTTCCGAGATCGCCCGTAGAACGATAGCGGGCAAAATCTCCTTCTTTTCCGATGAACTCAAGGCCCATTACTTTTTCCAACAATTCAGCGGTTTGGGTAGGCTGTGCTGATAGCAGCATTGCTCCGCCAAAGCCTTTGATTGCCACTTCGGGTGTGACCTCACCAAAGGTCCACGAGTTGACTTCGCCTTCTTCTCTTTCGACGAGTTCCAAATGTAGACTGTGCGGGTCATCAAAGACCAAATACTGCTCGCCAAAGCGTTCCGTAACCATAAATGATACATTAAACCTTTCCAACCTCTTTTTCCAAAAATCAAACGCCCCTTTTGGAACCACATAGGAGGTGACCCCAACTTGGCCGTCCCCGATGGTTCCCTGATGTGCTCCGGCCCAAGGAAAGAAAGTAATGATGGTTCCTGGTTTCCCCGCTTCATTTCCGAAATAAAGGTGGTACGTTCCCGGATCATCGAAATTGACTGTCTTTTTTACCAGTCGTAACCCTAAAACACCAGCGTAAAAATCAACATTCTCCTGTGGATGACCGACAATCGCTGTGATATGGTGAATCCCCATCGTTTTCTTACTCATTTCTTTCACGCCCCTTTTAACATTTATTTTCCCTGAAATTTAGAATAAAAATGCGTCAATCGCATATTGACCAGGACCGATTAAAGCTAAACCAATCACAACGGCAATTAAGGTGAGGTGATATTCATACCCATTTGCTGTTGACCATATTCCGTTTGCTCCATGAACCTTCACGATCGCGATGACCATCGCTCCGGCAATCATGATTGCTGCAAGAGGAGTTAACAGTCCTAAAGCAAACAAGGCGCCGCCAATAAATTCTGCCAAGCCTGCGAAAAGGGCCAACGTCACTCCAGGTTTCATGCCGATCGATTCAAACCAGCCACCGGTTCCTTTTAAACCATGGCCGCCGAACCAGCCAAACAACTTCTGTGCACCGTGACCTACAAACAGTAATCCTATGACTACACGAATGATTAATAATCCAATATTCATCATTTTAAAATCCTCCTAAATTTTTATCTCGAATTCAAGATATTTATTTTTAAAAAAAAGATGTTCCGACGTTTCGGAATATCTTGAATTCGAGATAATTGTAAAACAGATAAAATCTTTTGTCAACACCATGTAAAAAAGTAGTTCAATGAGGAACTCCTTCCAGCGTGTCGGCACTTTCACGTGGACAGCTCCATAGGTGACGCAACCGCAGCCAAACTAGCAAACGTCGAAGAGATGACGAGCAAAAACGCCACTAGTAGTTTAATCCTGTTCATCTAGCTGTTCCCCCTTCTAGTAAAATTACTTTCTATTATAGTAATTAATAGAATACCAATAAAAAAAACGCATGATTTGACTCATGCGGTATAATATATAAAGTATAACGTGTTTTTGTTATGAACCGTGGAGTAAACATTTTCCAAAGAGAGAAGGGAGGAGTCGAAACGCTGGAATTTCGCAGGAAAAACACCTGTGACCATCATCAACAAGCACAATCACTAAAAAAGCGAATGATTAAAATTATTATTCTTTTATCAACTATAATATGTCAATTTGAAGGAGAAATCCCTCTTTATGTCGAAATTAAATAAATAAAGGGGCTGACCCAAATGAATAAAGTTGATTTATTAAAAAAATTACGAAATGCCAGTCGAGGAAATTTGTTTTCAACAGAGATTCCGAAGGCTACAAAGGAAGATGAAAAAAGGATTCAAGAATGGATTAGAGAATTAGAAAGCGAAGGAAAGATCAGGTTAAGAGAATGTATCCAGCGTGAATACTCCGTTTATTTACATGGAATCATTAAGTACGCATCCGAATAGTCGGGTGTTTTTTTTTTTTTGAGAAAAAAATATTACGAATCAACGTAAAATTTAAAGTTTGGATGGATATAAATTAATTCAAAGTAGGGATTGTTTATACAATTAGAGTAGACGTCTTCAGGTGAGAACCATAGGTGATCATTTATAAATTGATAGCCAGCCCCATAGTAATAGCTTAACCAAATGAGTTTGGTGCAGTAAATATAGGTCCATTCATCATACAACGGGGTATCGAGAGAAAAGTGAAAAATAGGTTTATGGATGCCATTTTTTTTATGCTCTTCAAATCCCTTCAAGTATTGTAAAGCATAGGTCACGGCATTTTGTCCCATTTGTTCAGAAACTGGGCGAAACTGTGCATGAATCGGGTGGTCTTTTTTGAAGCTGTCAATCGGGATCACCCTCACAATGGGATCATCCGGTGCCACTTCAATCGCCAGCTGATCATCAATCGCCATCGCCCCATGTCCCATATAGCCATATGGCAGGCCATTTACATTATCGCAGCTCACGAGAATATCTCCCGGTTTGTATGAAGGTTCACGAAAGGCAGTTTGTTTTATGAAATGTGCTTCCTGGTGCTGGAATGATTTCCCGTTTACGAGTAGGTCTGACTGAATTTGCACGATCCTAGGCTGATAGCCGTGGGTATTGATCACAATCGAATCCACCAATGACATCGAACCGACTAGAGATTGGTCTACAAAAATTGAAACTTTGTCTACTCGTACCGTCTTATTTTTTCTAATAATCGTGATGCTATTTTCATTTGAAACTACGCTAAAATATTGCATGAACACACACCCGTCACTTTCTAGAAAATAAAGCCCCACCTTTTAAGGAGCAGGGCAGGTAGTTTTTACTTTAGTTTCAAATAAAGATCAGGATCTAAATTTAAATAAGTTTGTGTCGTAGGGCTTACTTGAATATCGCTAAATAACTTCGGATTAATTTGTGTAATTGGATTGACTTCTACATGTGGATTCACCTGAGTTAACGGGCTCACATTTAGATGCGGATTAACTTGTGTGAACGGGCTGACATTTAAGTGCGGGTTAATTTGAGTAGCAGGATTAACTTGCAGGAACGGCTGCTGAGCCAATAAAGACTCTGTTTGTTGAAGCATATTTTGATAGTGATGATACTTGGCAACGGCTTTTTGCATTTTTGAAAGGCAATGTTGCCTTCTTTGTTGTAATTGTTGATAATCCATCATATTCCTCCCTTCATAATCTTTAATAAGGTATGTAGTCGTCTACCTTCAGGAAACAAGTCCTTTGATTAATGGGCAGAGAGAACGTTTCAGTAGGGAAGAAGGGGAAGTTGCGCCGGTTACTATCCACTTACCATCCACAAAAAAAAGCCGTCAAATGACGGCAGCTTAGATTCTCATTTATTCTTTTGTCGGATTAACTCATCTCGATCGGATGCAATTGGAGGCTGTTCTAACCATCGATGCTTAATCATGATATTGGCACCATCTTCAGAGTACATCTGAACTTCCATTGATAGTCTATTATACATGGCAGCAAGGTCGCCTCTAGGACTTTGACTAACCGCGGTACCGTAATAGCCAACGCTTAAAGCAATCAATCCAGAGGTGAAGAACATCATTAATTTATCAGAAAAAGTATGGGAGATACTATTGGTTATTTCTGAATCCCAGCCCATCGGTGCAGGGAGTTTACTTTCCTCTAGCTTACCTCTGAATAATCGAATATGCTTATTGCCAATTTCCAATCCTTTTAAAAAGAATTGTTTGACGTCCTTGTCCGTAACCACCTGACTAAATCCAGTAAGGGCAGCCACACCTAAGGCATTTCTTTGCATATTTGCAAATATATGTTCGACCTCGGCGGCAACCAATGGTCTTTTTTCACCAAACACATCTAGCATAAACCATTGCTTTTTCACAAATTCAACCTTCTCTAAATTAGGCAGGAACGGTGATCTGATAAACAATCCTTTGGATAGTAATAATTCGGTAGATCGATTATATAATTGCATGGTTTCCGCGAGACAGTCCATATAATAGGCACGAATATCCTTTCTGACACATGTTCCAACACTTGCTGCATAGGTTGTCAGTCCAACCTTAGACATTTGGTTTATAAAATTAAGTACAAAACTGTCAGAATAAAGCCTAGGTGCCGTTACATCAACATCCTCTTCAAGGCTAAAACCAGTTGGCACGGCATTTTTTTCCTCAGTCAGGAAGGCTGTAACCTTTTCAATATGTGACGTAGATAAGGCTAAAGAATACTCAATTAATGGCTTAATTTCACCATCCTCCGCTTTTTCTAGAAAAAATGTTAGAAGACATACGCTTGCACTATCATTTAAGTACTGAAACCAAAGTTGGGCCAGCTCACCGGCCGTAAGCCTAATCTGCTTTTCGTGTTCTTCCATAAGCAACCTCCAAAAAGAAATACTATCAAATAAATTCCCCAATTATCACCTTAAATATCCATCCTAGTTCAAAGAGCCTGGCTTTTCTGGTGGTACTAGTGGGGTGGATAGGCAGGGTTGGCAGATAAGATGCGGATTTTGGCAGATAAAGGTGCAAATTTGGCAGATAGCGACACCAAAATGGCAGATACCAAGTAAGACCACCCACTTTAAAGCAAAGCACGCACTATAAAACCCCCAAAAAAGGTAATTTAATTACCTGAGCCAGGCTCAAGCCTGGCTTTTTCAAGCTCTAGTGGGGTGGAAGGCAGGATTGGCAGATAGGATGCGGATTTTGGCAGATAAAGGTGCAAATTTGGCAGATAGCCACACCAAAATGGCAGATACCAAGTATGACCAAGCAAAGGGTGCACCTTGGAATTCCAAAAAAAGGAAATTTGATTACCTGAGCCAGGCTCAAGCCTGGCTTTTTCGAGCTCTAATGGGGTGGGTAGGCAGGGTTGGCAGATAGGATGTAGATTTTGGCAGATAAAAGCGCAAATTTGGCAGATAGCCATACCAAAATGGCAGATACCAAGTATGACTACCCACTTTAAAGCAAAGCGCTCACTTTAAAATCCCAAAAAAAGGTAATTTAGTTACCTGAGCCAGGCTCAAGCCTGGCTTTTTCGAGCTCTAATGGGGTGGGTAGGCAGGGTTGGCAGATAGGATGCGGATTTTGGCAGATAAAAGTGCAAATTTGGCAGATAGCCACAGCAAAATGGCAGATACCAAGTGTGACTACCCACTTTAAAGCAAAGCGCTAACTTTAAAATTCTAAAAAAAGGAAATTTGATTACCTGAGCCAGGCTCAAGCCTGGCTTTTTCAAGCTCTAGTGGGGGGAGAGGCTGGATTGGCAGATAGGATGCGGATTTTGGCAGATAAAAGTGCGAATTTGGCAGATAGCGACACCAAAATGGCAGATACCCAAGTATGACCATCCACTTTAAAGCAAAGAGTGCACCTTGAAATTCCAAAAAAAGGTAATTTAGTTACCTGAGCCAGGCTCAAGCCTGGCTTTTTCAAGCTCTAGTGGGGGGAGAGGCTGGATTGGCAGATAGGATGTGGATTTTGGCAGATAAAAGTGCAAATTTGGCAGATAGCCACACCAAAATGGCAGATACCCAAGTATGACTACCCACTTTAGAGAAAAGCGTGTCCTTTGGAAAAAAGCCAGGCATTAAGCCTGGCTAAGGGTATTTTTAAAAGCAACCACTTTATTGCGCCCCGTATTTTTCGCTTGGTACAATGCTTGATCGGCATCTTTGATCAGCATGGCCGAATCCTCGGTGGTTTCTTGATAACTCGCAATTCCAATGGAAATGGTGAGGTTAATTTCCTTACCGCTATTCAAGGTAAAGTTGTGCTTTTCAATCTTTTTTCGGATTTGCTCAGCGATTTCGAATGCCCGGTCCAATCGACAATCTAGTAATATCACCGTAAATTCCTCGCCGCCGTTTCGACTGACTAAATCAAAATTTCTTGTATTGTTCAGAAGAAGCGATCCTAGTTCTTTTAAAACCTCATCGCCTTCCGTGTGGCCATAGGTATCATTTATTTTTTTGAAAAAATCAATATCAATATAAAGAAGAGACAGGCTTTGATTGTTTGTTTTTAAATCATTGATTAGCTTGTTATAAACCTCGTCAAATTTCCTGACATTATTTAATCCAGTCAGCCGGTCTGTCGTTGACTCCGACTTATATTTATTGAACATCTCCTGGCTTGACCGCAAAAAGTGAACGATGTAAAAGGACATATAGCCGGCAATATACGAGATTGCACAATAGGTGACGATGATGGGACCATGTAAATCTGTATCCTTAATAAGTACCAAAGCTAAACTTGAAAAGACGATATTTGAAAAAGTAAGCATAAGAAGGATTTTAACTTTTTTAGATAACTGCATTTTGATATAAAAAGGGCAAAAAATCCTATGAAAGTTACTAAAATAATCGAGGCATAGGCAGCTGGACTAACTCCAATCATAAAACGGCCCAGGATGACTAAGATCATGGCTGTTACAGTGGGTAATGCTCCGCCGTAATACGCTAACAAAATGATGGGGATATGCCTTAAATCAATCATCGTTGTTTCAATCCGAATACTGTAGTGCATGAGTATGTTGCTTAATAGTCCGCCAATGATACCAGCAAATATTTTCCGCGTTGCCGATGAACTAGATTGAAGAGGAGCACTAGAAGAAATCTGCGTGTATAAGAACAAAAGTGACACAAGTATCGTCAAATTTGCAAAAAGTTGTTTAATAATCACATTTATCACCATTATGTAAAATACCACATTATTTCCCAAAAAGAAAACTAAATTTGTGACAATTTTTAGAGAAATCAACCATTTATCTGCCACTAAACATAAAAAAGCCACCCCCATAAAAAGGATGACTTCAATCTCAAAGTGGTTGCCCACTATTTAACTATAAATTCTCTGTGGTGTTAACCTGGTTGTCGACGACGGTAAAGTTGTTCAAGCCACCAGTGGCGATAAACAACACCAACGTAATAAATAATGCAATAAGCATTCTTTTCATGTAAACTGCCCCCTGAATAATCTCTAACATATATGACGTTTAGGGTACCATCTCAGTTCCCTTTTTTCACACATAACCGTTAGACAATTTCTGCAGTAGCAGCCGACAAAAATCGACTGAGAATAAGGGTATCTAGTAATATACCGATAATAGGTAAAAGTACCCAATGCGCAAGCTATTTTGCTATAACTATTTTACCATTATTTGTGAAAACTGCAAAAAAACCCCCAAAAATACTGTGAAAACTAGTAATATATAGAAAAGAGGAGGCAAACATCATGAGACAACAACGTGGGTACAAATCCCCAGGGGCTGCACTAGTGTGGTCAATGGTGTTACCGGGATTCGGGCAATTATATAATAAAAATTACTTTATTGGCGGGGTACTAATTGTCTTTGAAATTCTAGTAAATGTTTATTCAAATCTAAACCTGGCTCTTCTCTACTCTATTAAAGGTGATTTCCTCCAAGCACACGAAATCATCAATTTTAAATGGGGTTTATTTTACCCATCACTCTATTGTTTTTCATTATGGCATGCGTACAATATAGCTATAGCAAACAACGCCCAGGTCCTCCATCATACGATTGCACGGAGAACCTATCTGACTGGCTTTTTTATTGGTATGGTCATTGGGATGGACTTGGGCTTAATGCTGCATGATTATACCTTTTTGGGGAAAAACCCTGTTACTTTTATACTCGACATGCCGGTATTCAATGGACTGATCCTCGGACTAGTACTTGGGTACATCGGACATTTAATTGAAAAGACAGTTCGAAAAACTATTCTGAATTAAGATGCTTTCGATTGGCGGCGGAGGGTGGTCGTTCCATCCAGCCCATATCAATCATCAAATTGGCTCCGTCCTCGACGTAAAGTGAGACATCGAGCAAAAACTTTGCATACATCGCACCGATATCACGTCTGCCATTAAGGGAGGCACCGTTTCCATACGACCTGATTTTCATCGAAAACATATCAATTTTATGCGCCAGCATTAACTTGTCAGAAAAGGGCGGAGTGGTCGATGTGCTGATTAAATGGTCTATGAGTGGCGCTCCGGGTAAATCCTCATCGCTTAGCTGTTTAGAACAGCTTTCAATATGCTTATGGGCGATTTTTTCTCCTCTTTTAAAAAAATCCCGAACCTTCTCATCCCGAGCGGTCTGACTGAAGGCAGTCAGCAAGGCCTTGCTCGTTACGTTATTATCCATGTTATTGTGAAGATGGGTGATCTCCATCGCGTGAAGGGGGCGAGTATCTCCCAAAAAACCACGTAAATACGATTGCTTATCAATAAAAGTCACTCTTTCAGGGATAGGAAGGGTAGGTGGTTGAACGTATAGACCCTTTGTCTGCAACAAATCGTTCACCATATTGGATAGCTCCACCGTAGAGTTAAGCCAGCTGATAAAAAGGTCACGAATATCATTCTGCATGACTAAAGGGACGGCAATCGAATAAATGCTGAGCCCTGTTTTCCCTACATATCTTAGATAAAAAAGATAGAACTCGTCGGCAAATAATCTTGGTGCATGAATGTTTACATCTTCCTCTGTCATTCCAATGGGTACAGGAAAACCTGTTTCTTCGTAGATTTCTTTTATGCTTGCTAAAATCGACTCTGATAAATTCAAAGCGTACTCGACTACTTTTTTAATCTCTGCGTCCTCGACATGCTGAAGATAATATTTGAAGATGCATTGAGACATCGTATTGCCTGCATAGGTAATCCAAAGCTTTCCCATTTCAACTGAAGTTAATTTACGCTGATCTGCACTCATCACCATGTCCCCTCAACCAGATTTTCCCTTAGTTTTTTCAACTAGTCAAAAACTATACCATGTCAATCGGTCTAATTTAATTTTGGGTAGAGGGTAAAACGTCCTATAATGAGTAGTTTCAGTATAACCTGGTGAACATAAAGGCAGTGGAGTTTCGGTCGCATGAAGCAAAGCACTTAAGATGCCCGAAAATCGAGAGAGCGGCCAATACGGTCATCTTGGAGCACTTAAGATGCCCAAAAGTCGAGGGAGCCAGCCAATACGGTTATCTTGGAGCACTTAAGATGCCCGAAAGTCGAGGGAGCCAGCCAATACGGTCATCTTGGAGCACTTAGATGCCCGAAAGTCGAGAGAGCGGGCCAACGCCAAATCTAATACAAAAAAAACGTCTCCACCAAAGTGGAAACGCCCTATTTAAACGGTTTTTCGCCATACACATCCCACAGCTTCGGAAACTTCCTCTTCAGGCTTTCATGGTCAAACTCATTCCAATCAAATTGGAGGACGGGGTCAAGGTAGAGATCGTGTACGTACTGATTGTATAGATTATAAAAAGCATCTTCATCTAGACCTGTTTTTTCTTCATAGGCCAGGCTGGCGACATCCAAGATTTCTTCTTGCTGAGGCTGTTCACCCTGTTCTCTTAGTTCCTCTAAGTAGGGGAGTAAGGTTTCCGGGTCCTTGATGGCAGCTTCGTACGCTTCCTTGCCGAGGGTAATCATCCAGGCTCTGAAACCATCAAAGCATTCATCCGTGCTCACGCCGGTGGCAATGAAACTTGCCGCCCATAAATCAGACGTGAACGACTTGCGGAATTGTTGACTGAAAATGAAATCAAACACGACAAGATCTTTAATCGTCTTCTTTGTTAATTGCTCGACCAGCCATTGCTGTTGCTCGTCAAAGCTGTTCTCGTTTTGCTTACACAGCTCCAGCAGCTCCCAGAACAACTCTTCATTCATTGTGCTTGCCATTGTCAGCTGGAAGGAGCTTTGAACGACCACATAGCCCTTTTCAAGTTTAGATTTAATCTGTTTTTCACTTTCTCTTCGGCAAATATCAGAGTTTGAGAACCTTTTTCGTTTCACAGAACGAACGGAACCAACCTTTCCATAGGTCACTTCCAAGGTGTTACCACTCGTAATAATCCGCCAGTACTTATTGAAGGGCCCATTTTTAAAGATTAGT
Organism: Bacillus sp. MRMR6; assembly: GCF_001940785.1. Lineage (GTDB taxonomy): Bacteria > Bacillota > Bacilli > Bacillales > Cytobacillaceae > Neobacillus. The sequence continues at coordinate 28,990 of NZ_MSLS01000003.1, read as the reverse complement.
AGTGTCTCGTTCATCATCCTTCTCCTAAACAATTCATTTTGGAAAAATCATTACACTAACAGTACCACATTTATACATCATAAGGGAGAAGGATTTGAAATATACCTTTTATGATAAAAAAATTTAGTTTCTACTATAATATATAAATATTTAACTGTTGTTGAAAAAATAAAAGCTCAGGTGGAGGGCTGCACTTTGTTGGAATTACTCCTCCGGCTGGCTTGTTGGTCAGAAATAGCACCCAGTTCTGCCCGAAAATCCACCTCGCTAGCGTTTAGGGTAAAAACTATTATCGAGTTTTGCCCAAGGAACCGCCTCGCTAGCTTTTAGGGTAAAAACTATTAWCGAGTTTTGCCYGAGGAACCGCCTCACAAGCTTTTAGGGTAAAAACTATTATCGAGTTTTGCCCGAGGAACCGTCTCACAAGCGTTTAGGGTAAAAACTATTATCGAGTTTTGCCTGAGGAACCGCCTCACAAGCTTTTAGGGTAAAAACTATTAWCGAGTTTTGCCCGAGGAACCGCCTCACAAGCTTTTAGGGTAAAAACTATTAACGAGTTTTGCCCGAGGAACCGCCTCATTAGCTTTTAAGGTAAAAACTAAAACCCATTTCTTCCTAAACAGTTCCCTAACTGGTTCATAAGGTCAGTACTCTACCCCCTCAACCAAAACAGACTCTCAAGCAAGTAGAAAAAAGCCCAGTCCAAAGACTAGGCGGTAGTTTAATAGAATCGTTTAAATCCTTCAAAGTGCTTGGACCAGTACGAGTTACTAAGGCTCGTAATCGTAACGCCAAGTGTTGCGTCGGCGTGGATGAACTGGTTGTTGCCGATGTAGAAGCCGAGATGCGAGATCCCTTGTTTGTATGTATTTTGAAAAAAGACAAGATCGCCAATTTGCGGCTGATTGACGTAATAAGAACGGTTGTGATAGCCATCAGCTGAGGTACGGACAATCGATTTGCCTGATTTGTTCACTACATAATAGATAAAGCCACTGCAATCAAAGCCGTTCACGGTTTGTCCACCCCAAGCGTAACGGATGCCCATTAAGCTTTTGGCGATGTCGATCAGATTGCTAACTTCAGGTGTTGTCAATACAGGCGTGCTAGGAGGAGCTGTCACGGCTGCTGGTGGAGCTGTTTCCACCACTGTCGTTGTTCCGATAGATACCTTTAGTTTCTGACCAACGAAGATCAAGTCTGACGTTAAACCGTTCAGCGCCTTTAACGCCGCGACCGTCAATCCAAATTCCTTGGCAATTTTTCCAAGATAATCTCCGCTTTTCACACTGTACTCAGACACTGTGGTGGAGGGTGCACTTGGTGCAGGAGTAGTGCTAGCCGGCGGCGGTGTTATTGTCTGTACTGGTGGAGGAGCAGGTGTCGGATTGACGACCGTTACCGCTGCAGATACCTTCAGCTTTTGACCAATATAGATCATATCAGAGGTTAAACCGTTCAGTGATTTTAGCTGAGCAACGGTCATACTGTATGCTCGAGCAATTTTCCCGAGATAGTCGCCGCCTACAACGGTATACATATCTTGGGCTGTTGGTGTAGCTGCTGGTGCTGACAGTTCAGCTGCAGGTGCAACCTTTAGTGTTTGGTTGACATAAATCATGTCAGACGTTAAGCTGTTCATGGTTTTTAGTTCACTAACGGATGTTTGATACTTTATGGCGATCTTTGTTAAAGTATCACCTTTTTGGACGGTATAGGTGCTGGCGAATGCGGAGCCGGCAAAAACCGTCGAAAGGAGAGCGGTTGTCGAAACCACCCGGACGATTGTTTTCTTCATGCAGATATCACCTCATGTTTTTACTATATTATCTATATTCTACCATGATTTCCCTCACCACCCTACATAAACTTACAATTTAAGCGCAAAAAAACACCCTTACTGTGTCTAACAGTAAGGGCGCATTGTATCAATTAGTTTTGTGCGGTGGCACTGTCTAGTTCGAGCTGGGCTTTTAGTTCCTTTTGAACCCGTTGCTGTTCTTCCGCTGATATTTGCAAATAATAGATACTGTTAATCATCGTACCGGTACCACTCATTTGCATTTGCTGTACATTGCCTGCGACGCTTTTATAGTGCTTTTGAATACTCACCATTTCATCGAAGGTTAAGTTGGTTTTGATATTGGTTCCAAGTGCTTGGAAGATATCAGAAAAGTTCGTTATGCTTGAGAGGCTGGCACCTTCTTTGATTACTGCCTGGATAATTTGGCGCTGTCTTGTGTTACGCCCAAAGTCGCCGTTAGGGTCCTCTTTCCGCATTCGGGAATATGCTAATGCATCTTCCCCATTTAAGGTGATTTCACCTACTGGAAAGTGGGTATTTCCAACGCTGAAGTCCAATGTGTTAGTGACGGTTACACCGCCGACGGCATCAACAATATCCTTGAAGCCTTCCATGTTGATTTTCATATAATAATCAATGGGGATATCAAGGAAGTTCTCGACGGTATCCATCGCCATTTCTACTCCGCCAAAGGCATGCGCGTGGTTGATTTTATCCTCGTAGCCTAAACCCATGATTTCGGTTCGGGTGTCACGCGGGATACTTAGCATATGGACACTGTCTGTATTAGGATTAACGGTTAACACGATAATCGTATCGGTACGTCCTTTCTCGCCAGTAGAGTCGGTTCCAAGCAATAGGACGGAAAATGGATCTTTTTCTTTAAAGGTAACAGGGTCGGAGCGTTTGATGGTTTCGCGTTCGATTGGTTCGTGCATCGTTTTAACAGCTGACTTTAATGATTGATAGACGATAAAGCCATAGGTTCCTCCAATAAGTAGGAAGGCTAGAAGGATGTAAACGGTAATTTTTACTGCTTTTTTCTTCTTCATAAGAGTCCTCCGGAAATTTGACAAATTTCTACCTAACAACCAGATTATCAAAATTGTAACTAAATAGATAGTGGAGTTTGTTGGGTTATGGTAAATGAAAGCGGATTCACCAAAATTCAACAATTTTCTACTGGAAAGATATTTACAGTTCCTGGATTTTCTACTAGAATGGTTTAATTAAGAGAATCTTGTGAAGGGGGAATAGGGAGGGTGGAGTCAAAGGAAGACCAACAAAATTTTACAGAAATTATTAAAAAAGCCTATGAAAAAGGGTTACGAGATCAGGATGCAACGGTATCAACCTTAGTTGCAGATATTGAAGCGGATTTAAAAAAGATGCTAGTTGGCTAATTATATAGATAAGAAAGGCAAACCAATCTGGTTTGCCTTTAATTGTGGATAAGGTAATCAACAATCGATTGCCCCCATACCTCATATCCGATTTCATTTGGTGCGCTCTGGTCAGCCTCGAGGTAATGTATCAAGTCTTCACTATTATAATCCGGCCAGGCTGCCCAATGATCGAGATAGGCAATCTGATTCTCTGCTGTATAGGCTTTTAGGGCCTCCACCTGAAGCGGATAAATCTTTGCCTTATAAATTGGATAGGACGGCTGGAGAATAAAGGTGGTGTCAGGCTTTAGGTTCTTTATTGTCTCCATGATCGTCGTGATATTTGCGAGTGTATCCTCAATCGCAATTTCACCGTTGTCCTTCAATAGAAATGGCTCAAAAATAATCAGTTGAGCGTTTTGCGCGGCTACTTCTAAAACGTGCTGGTTCGCAACAAAATCCGCCGAAGTGACATCATATGTATGAACGCTAGTGGTAACATGTTCGCCATAGGCTTCTGCTAAGCTTGCGGTTATCAAGTTTTGGGCAGGTTCACCTAACGCGGTGGAGCCGGCGAACAGGATGTGAAAGGGTGTTTTTGCTTCTAAGGCTGCTTGTAGCTGCTGTTTGGCAGAGTCTGGCCAGTTATTGGCGAGCAACAGATAAGAATCGTAGTTATTCACTTCTTTCACGGCATTCGCAGACACACTTGCTTTGGCTGATTTCGCTTCGATTCGTTCTTGATAGTGCGTATGTCCATAAAAGAGAACGATGATGCAAACAAGCGACCAGGCTGCTGTTAATATGTATTTCATACTTAGTACCTCCTGTTAACCAGTATATCCCGTTTTAACGGGCAATAAGACCCTCCACTAATTATAGCAAATTTCGACTAGGCAATTGTTGCCAATCTAAAAAAACTACATTTTTTTACAAAAAAACCTGTTACAATGAGTTCAGCAAAAAAATACCTGTTAAGATCATCATAAAAACACAAAAATTGACAGATTTCATGGTATAATACTTTTTGTTTTCATGTACAAAAGGGAGGATCTTATGGAAGAGACTATTAGTTTAAAAGAATTGCTGGATACATTAAAAAAACGATTCGTTATGATCATATTGATTACCACGACTTTTGCCCTAGTTAGCGGTGTGGTTAGCTACTTTTTCCTTACGCCGATTTATCAGGCTTCAACACAAATACTTGTAAACCAAGTGAAGAGTGAACAATCCTTTTACAATCCAAGTGAAGTCCAAACCAACCTTCAGTTAATTAACACCTATAATGTCATCATCACTAGCCCGAGAATCTTAGATATCGTAGCACAAGAACTAGATTTGGAGATGACAGCTTCTCAGTTGAGCGGGAAAATCACGGTTGGCAGCCAAAAGGATTCACAGGTAGTGAATATGTCTGTTCAAGACCCGAAACCGGAAGTTGCGGCATTAATTGCGAATAAAACAGCAGAAGTGTTCCAAAGAGAAATTGTTAAAATTATGAAGGTCGACAATGTCAGCATCCTTGCGAAAGCGGATATTGGGGAAAATCCATCACCAATCAAACCGCAGCCGGTTATGAATATCGCGATTGCCATCGTGGTTGGGTTAATGGTTGCTGTCGGACTTGCTTTCTTACTAGAGTATTTTGATAACACGATTAAGAACGAGCAGGATATTGAAAAAATTCTTGAACTTCCAATCTTAGGGGTGATCGCAACGATTGACGATCAGAAGATGGAAGAGCTGAAACTCCGCAGAGGGAAATCAAGAAGAGCAGCAGGAAGAGGTGAGACCTTTGGTGCTTAAGAGAAATAAGAAACTTAAAACAACAGATCCTAGCCGAAAGTTGATTGCTCAGTTAGACCCAAAGTCGCCGATTTCAGAGCAATATAAAACGATTCGGACAAATATCCAATATTCGTCGATTGACCAAGAAATTCGCACGCTGATGGTTACATCGGCCGGTCCGGCAGAAGGAAAGTCGACAACGGTGGCAAATCTGGCAGTTGTATTTGCACAGCTGGGCAAGAAAGTGCTGCTAATCGATGCCGATTTGCGCAAGCCGACGGTTCACCGTACCTTTGGCGTTAACAATTTATTCGGTTTTACAACAGTCCTAACAAAGCAGGCAACACTTGAAAAGACAGTTCTTGAAACAGAGGAGGAAAATCTGTTTATCCTAACAAGCGGTCCAGTTCCTCCGAACCCAGCTGAACTATTAAGCTCGAAATCAATGGAGCAATTGGTAGTGGAAGCAAAAGAACATTTTGATTATGTCATTTTTGATACACCGCCATTATTAGCAGTAGCCGATCCGCAAATCTTAGCGAATAAGTGCGATGGTTCGATTCTCGTTGTTTATAGTGGCAAGACCGAAATTGACCAAGCGAAAAAGGCGAAAGAGCTGTTAAGCAATGCGAAAAGCAAGTTACTTGGCGTGGTACTAAACCACAAAGAGATCAAGAATAACGACTACTATTATTATTATGGTTCAAAGTAAAGTTATATAATTCGACAAAATTCCTCCCTTTACTAGTGCTTTCGACGGTGTTACCATTAAAAAAGTCTTAGAAAACTAGCAATTAGCTGGAAAGAGTGTGTTGCCGATGATCGATTTACATTGTCATATACTACCAGGTTTAGATGATGGAGCACAGAATTTATCTGAAAGCATCAGTATGGCGAGGAAGGCTGTCGAACAAGGAATCACTACCATAGTGGCCACACCACATCATTTAACTAGCAGCTATGAAAATCCTAAACAAGTAATTATCAATAGAGTAGAAGAATTAAACCAGGCATTGCTTCAGGAGAAAATTGACCTAACGGTACTTCCAGGTCAAGAAGTACGGATCCATGGAGAAATGGTCGATGGGTACAAGCTAGGAGAAATCCTGCCGGTTGATCACACGCAGTATGTATTAGTCGAGTTCTCATCCAGTCATGTACCGCGGTATACCGAAAAGCTCTTTTATGACTTACAGCTGAACGGGTTGATTCCAGTAATTGTCCATCCAGAACGCAATCAGGAAATCATTGAACGCCCCGAGATATTGTATCAGCTTGTGAAAAAGGGAGCAATGACGCAGGTGACGGCTGCTAGTATTTGCGGGGATTTCGGGAAGAAGATTAAGAACTTTACACATCAACTCATTGAAGCTAATTTAACTCATTTCATTGCTTCTGATGCTCATAACACGAGCACCAGGACATTTAAGCTGCGAGAAGCCTATAGCACGATCCAAGCGAAGTATGGGAATGACATGGTGTATCTGTTTAGTGAAAATGCTGCACTTGCCATCGACGGGAAACACGCGTATCAGGAAGTGCCAGAGCGAATTAAAAAGAAGAAGTTTTTTAAAATTTTTTAGGTCAATTTGGGAGGTAAGGGTAATCCTCCCCTCTATAATAGGTATCGGCAACTAGATCTTACGAGGATAGGGCAGATGATAGAAAAATAAAGAAAATAATAAATATCTAATGAAAATATAGGTGACCGAGCACTTGCATTTCCATTAGGTATTTATTTTTTTGCAACAAGATGCTTAGATAAACGAAATAATCAAAAAGGGGGAGAAGAGATGACATACGGGAAAAGATTGACGGCACTTGCGATGTTAGATTCACTGATTGTCATAACTGCGATTTACATAAGTATTTTTACGTTAAATCCAGATTTGAATATCTTTAAAAGCCCGATGATCTTGGCCAGCGCGGTTACGTTATTACTCAGCCATCATGTATTTGCTTCTATTTATAAACTGTATAACAAGGCCTGGCAATATGCGAGTATCGGAGAGCTCTTAGCCATCGTTAAAGCCATCACCTATTCGGTCATGGTAACCGCATTGATGCAATCGCTCGTGTTTGGTCATATAAACGTAAGAGCGTTAATGATTACATGGATGCTGCATGTCCTGTTAATCGGAGGATCAAGGTTTTCTTGGAGGGTATTTCGCGACAACTATATGAATCAGCAAAAGAACATCAAAAGAACGATGATCATTGGTGCGGGTAGAGGCGGAACCATGGTTGTTCGTCAATTGCTTCATAACCCGGATACTGATTTGAAGCCAGTCGTGTTTATTGATGATGATCCATTGAAGCAGAAATTAGATATCCTTGGGATACCAGTAGTCGGGGATTCAAGCTATATCACAACAGCAGTTGAAAAATATAAAATTGACCATATCGTTATCGCCATCCCCTCATTAAGACAGAGTGAAATTACGCGGATCTTTGATGAGTGTGTCAAAACAAAAGCGAAAACACAGATCATTCCAAAGCTTGAGGATTTGATGACGGGTAAGGTTTCCGTTAACCAGTTCCGCGAAGTTGAGGTAGAAGATTTATTAGGCAGAGAGCCAGTAGAGTTGGACATGGGCAGTATTTCAGAATCTGTTACAGGAAAAACCGTGTTAGTAACAGGTGCAGGTGGGTCAATTGGTTCGGAAATCTGCCGTCAGATTTGTAAGTTCAAACCTCGAAAAATTGTTCTAGTCGGTCACGGCGAAAACAGCATTTATTTAATTGATATGGAGCTTCGGAAGCTTTATCAACATACAATTGAGATTGTTCCGGTGATTGGCGATATCCAAGACCGGACTAGAATCTTTGAAGTAATGGAAGAGCATCGGCCATTTGTCGTCTACCATGCGGCAGCGCATAAGCATGTTCCATTGATGGAGTATAACCCGAGAGAAGCGGTTAAGAACAATATATATGGTACGAAGAATGTTGCAGAGGCGGCGGACACTTTCGGTGTGAATACTTTTGTGATGATTTCTTCTGATAAGGCGGTTAATCCTCCGAATGTGATGGGTGCAACAAAGCGATTTGCAGAGATGATCATCCAGAGTTTAGCGCAGCATAGTAATACTAAGTTCGTTGCGGTACGATTTGGAAACGTACTTGGCAGCCGCGGAAGTGTTATACCGTTATTTAAAAAGCAAATTCAAGCAGGCGGACCTGTTACGGTTACTCATCCTGATATGACACGTTACTTCATGACCATTCCAGAAGCATCTCGTCTTGTTATTCAGTCAGGTACACTAGCACGTGGTGGAGAAATCTTTGTTTTGGATATGGGCGAACCGGTTAAGATTGTCGATTTGGCTAAAAACTTAATCAAGCTGTCTGGTTATTCTATAGAAGAAATCGGGATTCATTATGCTGGGCTTCGTCCTGGTGAAAAGATGTACGAAGAGCTTCTTAATGAAGGGGAAATCCATCCAGAGCAGATTTTCCCTAAGATTCATATTGGAAAAGCTAAGGTTATTAATGCGGATGTGTTGGCTGAGCTAATTGCTAGTTTACTAGAAATGTCTGAAAAGGACATGCACGATACATTAATTGATGTTGCGAACAACAGGTTTGAAACAACGTCATTGGTAGCTTTAGCAAATTAGGCTTACTTATAAAAATATTCGATGAAGAACGATGATTTATGACTATGTTTGTACTATGAAGGTGGGTAAATAAATGAAAAAAGTTAGAAAAGCAATCATTCCTGCGGCAGGACTTGGAACGAGATTCCTTCCAGCAACGAAAGCTATGCCAAAAGAAATGCTGCCGATTGTTGATAAACCAACGATCCAATATATTGTCGAAGAAGCGGTGGCTTCGGGGATTGAAGATATTATTATTGTTACGGGTAAAGGGAAGCGGGCGATTGAAGATCATTTTGATATTGCTCATGAACTAGAACAAAACCTTTTAGAAAAAGGGAAATTAGATATCCTTGAGAAGGTCCGTTACGCTACTGACCTTTCGGATATTCACTATATTCGTCAGAAGGAACCAAGAGGACTTGGACATGCGGTTTGGTGTGCTCGTAATTTTATTGGGGATGAACCATTTGCGGTATTACTAGGGGATGACATTGTTCAGAGTGAAACTCCTTGTTTAAAACAACTTATTAACCAATATGAAGAAACTCTTTCATCTGTGATTGGAGTTCAGACTGTTCCTGATAATGAGACACATCGCTATGGGATTGTTGAGCCTTCTGTTCAAGAAGGTAGGAGATATCAGGTGCAGAACTTTGTGGAGAAGCCTGCACCAGGTACTGCACCTTCTAATCTTGCTATTATGGGACGTTATATTCTTACGCCGGAGATCTTTATGTTCTTGGAACAGCAGGAAACTGGTGCTGGTGGGGAGATTCAGTTAACGGATGCGATTCAGAAGTTGAATCAGATTCAAAGAGTATTTGCCTATGATTTTGAGGGTAAGCGGTATGATGTTGGGGAGAAGATTGGGTTTGTGAAGACGACGGTTGAGTTTGCTCTTCAGAATGATGAAATTAAAAGCGAATTGCTAACTTATCTTGAGGAATTGTTGGAATCTAGAAAAGTAAAATAATAACTGAATTTTAATGCTCCTTTTCTAAATAAATTTACTAGAAGAGGAGCATAGCATTTGAAGGCGATTGATTTGCACGATTCTTTAAAGAAAAATTAATTGGATTTAGTTGTTTAGTAGTTAAATAGTCTAATCTCCTTGTACTGCTTAAGTACTAAGCGACTAAAGAATTATACTTAACGATCAAATAAATACTAAAGTGAGGTTATCTAGAAATGATTGATTTAAAGGTAAGAAACATACCCTTCTCTCCACCAGATATTACAGATGCTGAAATTACAGAAGTTATTAAGGCTTTGAAGTCTGGCTGGATCACAACCGGACCACGGACCAAGGAATTTGAAAGAGCTATTGCTAAATATGTCGGTGTAAATAAGGCAGTTTGTTTAAACTCGGCGACAGCTGCTATGGAACTTACTCTTCGGATATTGGGAGTAGGACCTGGGGATGAAGTAATTACCTCTGCTTATACGTATACAGCGTCTGCATCAATTATTGAGCATGTTGGAGCAAAAATTGTCTTAGTTGATACAGCCCCTGATTCTTTTGAGATGGATTATTCAAAGCTTGCAGATGCAATAACTGAAAAGACTAAGGTAATCATTCCTGTTGATATTGCAGGGAAGATGTGTGATTACGATACTATTTTTGAAATTGTGCAAAGCAAAAAAGGTTTATTTAAACCTAATAATGAACTCCAATGGATATTTAATAGAATCATTGTAATGACTGACGCTGCTCATGCGTTTGGGGCTGAAAGAAATGGAATGAAATGCGGAGAGGTTGCGGATTTTACTTGCTACTCTTTCCATGCTGTAAAGAATTTGACAACAGCTGAAGGCGGTGCTGTTGTATGGCGGAATGAAATTAGGTTAGATGATGAATGGCTCTATAAGCAATATATGTTATACAGCCTTCATGGTCAGTCTAAAGATGCATTGGCAAAAACACAAAAAGGTGCATGGGAGTATGACATTGTATATCCCGCCTATAAATGTAATATGACAGATTTGATGGCCGGTGTGGGTCTGGTACAGTTAGATAGATATGAAAGCATCATGAAAAGACGTAAAGAGATCATTAATATGTACGACGATGCACTTTTACCGATAGGAATTCAAAGCTTGCAACATTATAGTGAGGACTTCGCTTCATCAGGTCACCTTTATTTAACTAGGATACCGGGAATTAAAGAAGATGAGCGAAATGAGATCATCATTAAGATGGCGGAAGCGGGAATTTCTTGTAACGTACACTATAAACCATTACCTATGTTTACCGCTTATAAGAATTTAGGATTTGACATTAAGGACTATCCGAATGCATTTGATATGTATGTAAACGAGATAACCCTACCACTTCACACTTTACTTAGTAATGAAGATTTGGAGTATATCACTGACAACTTCAAAAAGATCATTAAAGAAGTTATTTATGATGAGTCTAGAGTGGGGTGAGAAAATGTATAAATTATTTTTTAAAAGAGTTTTCGATTTAATACTTTCGATAGTAGCCTTACCTTTTTGGATATTAATCTTGGCCCTAGTTGGCCCTTTCATATATTTCCAGGACAAGGGGAACATTTTTTATAATGCACCGAGGCTTGGAAAGAATGGAAAGGTATTTAAAATGTACAAATTTCGTTCCATGAAATTGAATGCTCCTGATTTGAGAAATGAAGATGGATCCACTTTTAATTCTGAAGATGACCCCAGATTAACTCGAATTGGAAAGTTTATTCGCAAAACAAGTCTGGATGAGACACCTCAGCTTTTAAATATCATTAAAGGTGATATGAGTATTATAGGACCAAGGCCTGATTTACCAGAACACTATAAATTATATGTTGGGAATGAGGAGCGGAAGCTTGAAATTAGACCAGGTGTTACCGGGTATAATCAAGCATACTTTCGAAACACAGTTCCTTGGAAAGAAAGAATTAAAAATGATATTTACTATATTGATCACTTAACATGGTGGATGGATATTAAAATCTTCTTTAAAACAGCAGTTTCTGTATTGAAACGAGAAGATGTTTTTGTAACGGATCAGAGAGAAAAGTCTGATAGCCATACTCCGACAGGGATTTAGGAGGCTTTGAACAGAATGAGCGATATTGATACAAGAAATGGAGTAACATTCTATAAATTAGAGTGGGATACTGAGTTTTTTGGAGTGAAATGTGCCAAAGCCATATTGCATAAGCCGTTAACATTGGATGTATGGACTGAACTAAAGTTACTCTTTAAAGAGTACCAATTTATTTCTATTGAAAATCAAAATTCAGACCCTATTAATGCTCAATTAATTGGGAAAGATACACCAGCATTTTTAGCGGATATAAATATTCAGTTTGTAAAGTATCTCGAAGAAAAAGATGAGCAGCACCTTTTCAATAATATTACTCTTCATCATTCTTTAAAGAGGAATGATAAAATCGTCGAAATGGCGGACTTTCAATTTTCAAAATTTACAGCTGATATTGAACTTGCTAATCGTGGAGGAGAGAGGGTTTATAGTCAATGGCTAATTAACTCTTTTGATAAGCCTAATAAGTATTTTGCTCTGTCGAAAGATGAGAATGAGGAGATAAATGGTTTTTTATTATACTCCTATTCAGATGATGCATGTGTTATAGAGCTCATTGCCGTATCACAAAGGGTTCCTAAGAGTGGCGTCGGTACTAGTTTATTCAATACTGTAGAGCACTCAGCCATTAAAAATGGTTCGAAAATAATTAAAGTGGGTACTCAGGTAAGAAATCTAGGAGCGGTAAACTTTTATCATAAAGTAGGTTGTAGGCAAGTTGGTTGTCATCAAATTTACCATTTATGGAATTTATAGAATTAAGACTTGTTTGCAGTAAGGAATTGAGGAGAGATTTTTTTGAGAGTACTTTACATTGCGACTTCGTTCCCAGAGCCGGATAAGGGAGCTACAATATATACTGACTTAGCAGAAGCATTAAATGAAGCTGGTCACGAAATAACAGTTGCTGTATCTGAACAAGCTAAAAATAAAGAACATACTGAAATGAAGAAAGAACGAGGTTTTGATGTACTGCGAATTGTTACTGGGAATTATTATGATGTAGGCTTTATAGAAAAAGGAATAACTACCTTGAAAATTCCTTTTCTTATGAAAAAGGGGATAGAAAAGTATCTAGGTGGTAGGAAATTTGATTTTATATTATTTGAATCACCACCAGTGACAAATGCAGGCTTGGTAGCATGGGCTAAAAAGAAATTTAATTGTCCTTCTTATCTTATGTTGAAGGATATATTTCCTCAGAATGCAGTAGACTTAGGGATAATTAAAGATAAAGGTTTTCTTCAAAAATATTTCAAATCCAAAGAAAAAAAATTATTACAAACTGCGGATATTATTGGGTGTATGTCACCTGCAAATAAGCAATATATATTGGAACATAATTTATGGATCAATCAAGAAAAAGTCGAGATTTTTCCAAATACAAAGAAGTTAACAAATAACATATTTCCAGATGGATTTCCGATGAGAGAACGGTTAGGGATTCCTGAAGATGCATGTGTTTTTCTCTTTGGTGGAAATATGGGGAGACCACAGTATATTGATATTTTAACTGAATTAATTATTGATTGTAAAAACGAGAAAAATATGTACTTCCTCTTTATAGGAAGAGGTACTGATCGATATAAGTTAGAACAAACCATAAAAGAAAATAATATTAACAATGCTCTTGTCATTGAAAACTTACCAAGAAATGAGTATGAACAAATAACAAAAGAATGTGATGTTGGACTAATAGTACTTGATCCACGTTTCTCTATACCAAACTTCCCATCTCGTATCTTGTCATACATGGAGTACTCTAAGCCTGTATTAGCAGCTACAGATAAGATAACTGATCTTAAAGAGTTGATTGAAGAAGCGGATTGTGGTGAGTGGGCTTGGTCAGGTGATTTACAAAGCTTTATTAATAAAGCTAAAGGATTGGCCAAATCAAAAAGACTTTCTATTATGGGTGAGAACGGCCGTAAGTATATAGAAGAAAAATTTAATGTCAATTACTCTGTTGAAATACTTGAGAAACATTTCGAAAAGTGAGGTTGAGGATATGTTTAAAGATAAAACATTATTAATAACCGGTGGAACAGGTTCATTTGGAAATGCGGTAATGAAAAGGTTCTTAGATACCGATCTAAAAGAAGTTCGAATCTTTTCCCGTGACGAGAAGAAACAGGATGATATGAGAAAACAATATAAAAACGATAAATTGAAGTTTTATCTAGGAGATGTTAGAGATCTTGCTAGTGTAAAAAATGCGATGCATGGGGTAGATTATGTTTTTCATGCTGCAGCGTTAAAACAAGTTCCTTCATGTGAATTCTTTCCTCTTGAAGCGGTAAAAACCAATATTTTGGGTACGGATAATGTGTTAACAGCATCTATCGATTATGGAGTAGAGAAAGTAATTTGCCTTTCAACAGATAAAGCAGCTTATCCAATTAATGCAATGGGGATTTCAAAGGCGATGATGGAGAAGGTATTGGTTGCTAAATCAAAAACTGTTTCTCCTGACAAAACTCTAATCTGTGGTACCAGATATGGAAATGTTATGGCTTCACGAGGGTCGGTTATACCATTATTTATTGATCAAATCAAAAGTGGAAAACCACTAACGGTGACAGATCCCTTTATGACACGATTCTTAATGAGTCTTGAAGAGGCAGTAGAACTTGTTGTGTTTGCTTTTCAAAATGCTGAAGCAGGCGATATTATGGTTCAAAAATCTCCAGCTAGTACTGTTGGTGATCTTGCTCAAGCAGTTAAAGAGCTATTTAATGCTGATAATGAGATTAAAGTAATAGGTACCCGTCATGGGGAAAAATTATTTGAAACTCTTCTTACAAGAGAAGAATATGTGGTAGCAGAAGATATGGGTGGCTTTTATAGAGTTCCGGCTGATAATAGAGACCTTAATTATGATAAATACTTCGCAGAAGGCGATCAGAAGCTAACAACAGTAGAAGAATATAACTCTCATAATACAGAGATATTAGATGTTGAGCAGATAAAGGAAAAATTATTAGAGTTAGAGTATGTTCAAAATGAACTTAAAGAATGGAATAAAAATATTCACGTATTGAACTAGAGGATGGAGTAAATTTATGAATATTCTTGTTACCGGAGCAAATGGTTTTGTCGGAAAAAATCTTGTTGCTGAGCTGAAAAATAAAGGGTTTAACAACATTATTGAGTTTACTAGAGAAAGTGACCGTTCACTATTAGATAAATATACGAAAGAATGTGACTTTGTCTTTCATTTAGCAGGAGTAAACAGGCCAAAGGATGACAAAGAATTTATGGAAGGTAATTTTGGTCTTACGAATGAATTACTAGTGTCTCTAAAGAGACACGGTAATAAATCCCCTGTACTTATCACTTCATCTATTCAGGCCGAAAAGGATAATCTTTATGGTGAGAGTAAGAAGGCTGGAGAGGACTTAGTGTTTGCTCACGGTAAAGAAACTGGGGCCAAAGCTTTAGTATATAGATTGCCTAACCTTTTTGGAAAATGGAGCAAACCTAACTACAATACAGTAGTCGCTACTTATTGCCATAATATTTCTAGAGACCTAGATATTAAGGTTAGTAACCCAGAGGCCATTCTTACTCTAAGCTATATAGATGATGTATTAGAGGAATTTCTAAGAGCTTTAGATGGAAATCCAACTATTCAAGATAATTATTGCCTTGTACCTGTGACCCATACAATCACTCTTGGTGCATTAGCAAATTTAATAAGAGGATTCGAAGAGAGCAGAGCGAACATAAGTATTCCAAATATGGAAGATGTTTTAACTAAGAAACTCTATAGTACGTATCTTAGCTTCCTACCAGAAGATCAGTTTTCATATGATCTTAAAATGAATTGTGATGCAAGAGGCTCTTTTACGGAATTTATTAGAACACCAGAAAGAGGCCAAGTTTCAGTAAATGTATCAAAGCCAGGGATTACAAAAGGTAACCATTGGCATCATACAAAAAATGAAAAATTTTTGGTAGTAAGTGGAGAAGGTCTCATTCGTTTTAGAAAAATAGATTCAGATGAGATCATCGAATACCATGTTAGTGGAGATAAATTGCAAGTGGTAGATATACCTACAGGTTACACTCACTCAATCGTGAATGTTGGAGAAACTGATTTAGTAACTGTAATGTGGGTAAATGAATGCTTTAATAAAGAAATCCCTGATACGTATTATTTGGAGGTATAAGATATGAAAATATATGAAAATTTAATATCAAAAAAAAGTAAGATATCAGTAATAGGATTAGGATATGTAGGTATGCCACTAGCTGTAGCCTTTTCCAAAAAAGTGGATGTTATTGGATATGATATTAACTCTTCTAAAATTGAACTCTATAGGAGTGGTATAGATCCAACAAACGAAGTAGGTAACGGGGCTATTAAAAATTGCAAGGTAGATTTTACTAGTGATGAATCAAGACTTAATGAGGCTAGTTTTCATATTGTTGCTGTTCCTACTCCTATAAATGCTGATAAAACACCTGATTTGACACCAGTTATTGGAGCAAGTGAAATAATAGGAAGGAATCTTCAAAAAGGCTCTTATGTTGTTTATGAATCAACCGTATACCCAGGTGTAACAGAGGATATATGTATCCCAATTTTAGAAAGAGAGTCAGGTTTAAAATGTGGATTAGATTTTAAAATAGGATATTCTCCTGAGAGAATTAATCCAGGAGACAAAATAAATACACTAGAGAATATTAAGAAGATAGTCTCAGGAATTGACCTAGAGTCTCTGGATAATATAGCAAAGGTATATGAAATTGTGATA
This sequence comes from Bacillus sp. MRMR6, assembly GCF_001940785.1. Taxonomy (GTDB): domain Bacteria; phylum Bacillota; class Bacilli; order Bacillales; family Cytobacillaceae; genus Neobacillus. The sequence goes on along the minus strand of NZ_MSLS01000003.1, from coordinate 12,587 downwards.
ATAGCAGGGGTTTTTAAGGCACAATCTATAAAAGTTGCAGAAGCTGCAAAAGTAGTAGAGAATTCTCAGAGAGATATAAACATAGCATTTATGAATGAGCTAGCAATGGTATTTGATAAAATGGATATAGATACTAAGGACGTAATAAATGCCATGAATACAAAGTGGAATGCTCTTAAGTTTTATCCAGGTTTAGTAGGCGGCCATTGTATAGGAGTAGACCCTTATTATTTTATATATGAAGCTGAGAAATTAGGTTATCACTCTCAAATTATTCTTTCAGGAAGAAAAATAAATGATGGAATGGGAAAGTTTGTAGCTGATGCTACAATAAAAAAATTAATAAAAGCAAATAAAAAAGTTAGAGGTTCTAAAATAGCGATATTTGGTATTACCTTTAAAGAAAATTGCCCTGATATAAGAAATTCTAAAGTAATTGATATAATCGAAGAGTTAAAGCAATACGAAATTGATATATCAATCATTGACCCTATTGCTGAAAAAAATGATGCATTTTATGAATTTGGCTATGAACTTCAAAATATTGAGAGTGTCAATAATATCGACGGCGTAATTATTGCAGTTTCCCATGATGAGTTTAAGCATTTAACTTTTGAAAAAATAAATAGTTTGTACAATGATAATTCAAACGAGAGCAAAGTGTTAATAGATGTTAAAGGAATACTAGATAAAAAAGTATTCATAGATGAAGGATATGAATATTGGAGATTGTAAAAATCGGGGGATTAAATATGAATAAATTAAAAGTAATGACTATAATTGGGACACGTCCAGAAATAATAAGGTTATCTTCTGTAATAAAAGCTTGTGATAGATACTTTGATCATGTGTTAGTCCATACTGGACAGAATTGGGATTACACTTTAAACCAAGTGTTTTTTGAAGAATTAGGCATTCGGTCACCTGATTACTATCTTGAAAGTGTTGGGGATTCATTAGGTGAGACAATGGGGAATATAATAGCTAAATCATATAGCGTATTAAATAAAGAAAAACCAGATGCTTTATTAATACTTGGGGATACAAATTCTGCCTTATCCGCAATTAGTGCAAAAAGACTAAAAGTTCCAATTTTTCATATGGAAGCTGGTAATCGGTGTTTTGATCAGAACGTACCTGAAGAAATTAATAGGAAAATAGTGGATCATATTAGTGATATCAATTTAACTTATACTGAACATTCAAGGCGAAATCTTTTATCAGAAGGGGTTAAAAAAGAACATATTTTTGTGACTGGTTCTCCTATGAGTGAAGTTATAGAGGGTAATTTAGAAAAAATTATAAGTAGTGATATATTAGAAAAGCTAAATTTAGAAAAAGGAAAGTATTTCCTTGTTTCAGCCCATAGAGAAGAAAATATAGACAATGAACAGAATTTTCTTTCTCTAATGGGGGCAATAAATAATATAGCTGAAAAATATCAAATGCCAATTATATACTCAACCCACCCAAGAAGTATGAAATATATCGAAAAAAGGAACTTTAAATTTCATCCACTTGTAAAAAATTTAAAGCCATTTGGATTCATTGATTATAATAAACTTCAAATGAATTCATATTGTGTACTATCTGATAGTGGAACACTTTCAGAAGAGAGTGCAATTTTAGGTTTTACTGGAGTATTACTAAGAACTTCAACTGAAAGGCCGGAAGTACTTGATAAGGGGACGGTCATTATTGGTGGAATTAATGGAAAGGAATTAGAACAGGCAACAGAATTAGCTGCACTAATGAGAGTTAACGAGGAGCAAACAGTTCTAGCACCAGATTATAAAGATACAAATGTTTCAGCTAAAGTAGTTAAAATAATTCAAAGTTATTCTAAAATAATAGATAAGTTTGTATGGGGTAAATAATAGTGAGAGTATTACAAATAAATACTGTGTGCGGTATTGGTAGTACTGGAAGAATAGCTTCAGATATCAATAAAGTACTAAAAGAATCTGGTCATGAAAGTTATATAGCATATGGCAGAGGTGAACCAATGAACTGTGATACTGCTATACCTATTGGAAATAAAGTTGACAATTATCTACATGCTATTAACACACGTATCTTTGATAAATCAGGGTTTGGATCAACTAAGGCTACAAAGGACTTTATAAATGTCATAATGGATATAGATCCAGATATTATCCATTTGCATAATTTACACGGATATTATATCGATATTGACATATTATTTGATTATTTAAGGAATGCAAATAAACCAATTATATGGACATTACATGACTGTTGGGCATTTACTGGACATTGCGTGCACTTTGATTATATAGGTTGTGATAAATGGAAGACAGCGTGTTTTTCTTGCCCGCAAAAAAGAAGATATCCTGAAAGTGTCTTATATGATAATTCAAAAAGTAATTTCAATAAAAAGAAAGAGCTTTTTACCAAAATTAAAAACTTGACCATAGTTACACCCTCAAAATGGCTTGCTAACATTGTAAATCACTCCTTTTTAGGTGATTACCCTGTAGAGGTTATAAATAATGGGATTGATCTAACTGTTTTTAAGCCTTCCGAAAATCAGTTTAGGCAAATTCATAATTTAGAGGATAAATTTATAGTATTAGGGGTTGCCAGTACTTGGGACGAAAGAAAGGGGCTGAAATATTTTATAGAACTATCAAACCAACTAGGAGAGAACTTCAAGGTAGTTGTGGTTGGTTTAACTAATAAACAAAAAAAGAATCTACCTAATAATATTTTAGGTATAACAAGGACTAACAATACTGAAGAATTGGCTCAGATCTACACAACTGCAGATGTCTTTGTTAACCCAACATTAGAGGATAATTTCCCTACAACTAACTTAGAGGCAATGGCATGTGGATTACCAGTTATTACATTTGATACAGGGGGAAGTCCAGAAACCATTGACAATGATACGGGATTTGTAATAGAAAAAGAAAATACTAAACAATTAATAAATAAAATAATTTACCTAAATAATAATGGAAATAATAAATATAAAACAGCAGGTATGGAGAAGGCGGCCTCATATTTTGATAAAAAGAATATGTATAAGAGCTACCTAAAGTTGTATACCTTATCTTTACAAAAAAAGGTTGAATGATAACTTGACGATAAAAAATAATAATATAGTAATTACCGACAATAATCTAATATTAAGAACCTTTTTATTTTTTATAGGTTTGGTAGAATTTATATTTATAGCTCTTAGACCTGTTCCAAGAGAAGGATTAGATTTATTATTTTTATTACCTCTTACATTTGCTGCTTGTGTGCTGATTTTTGGGAAGATTATAATATTTCATAAAGGTGGAATTGGATTAAAGGTTTTCTATACCATCATAATAATTAGATATCTAATCTCTCCATTTTTTATAAGTATTACTGAAGGTTATAGAAATATACACATGGTGGATGTTACCGCCGCATCAAACTATTTGGCAACATTAATTATCTGTGTAGAACTAATTATTGCATGCATAGTAATAAACTTTTTTTGGGAAAGATATGTAAATAAAGCTAAACTACAGGTTAATGTTCGAGGTAATAATTTTAAATGGTTATCCCTTGGAGGTATATTACTTTGTACATTTCTAATATTAATAATAGCATTAAGAAGTAATCGTTTTATACCGACTATGGGTATATTCTTTTTAAAAGAGCCAACAATTGACTTAGGTTCATACGAGGCTTTAGTAGTGAAATGTCTTACTGCCTTTTTCTTTGTGAATTCACTTATTTGGGCAAGGAAAAACATTTCTAAAAGCCTATATCCATTAGTAGTTGTTTACTTTTTTGCCTTTTTAAATATTGGTATTTATTTTGGGTCAAACAGGTCTTTTGTAGTTCAAACCATTTTGGCAACGGTATTAATATATCTATATGTTTTTCCAAAACAAAAAAAAGCGATATTAGTCTTCTTGGCTCCAATGTCAATTTACATTATTTTAGATATGTATTTTAAAAAACAATTTGGAGTTGATATAGCTAACACTAATGGATTCGATATTTCTCTCAAAGAAATTTCAAATATTATTGAGAACTATACAAATGGTATTTGGCCAATGGCTTCAATCCTTGATGCAAGTTATTCTATGAGATCGAGTATTTCTGTTTTAACTCCTATAAAGGACTTTGTAGAATCCTTTTATCCATTTCGAATTCCAGGGTTAATATGGATAAGGGACTTGTTTAATCCCATAAATTCAACTACAGATATATACTTAAGTTACCTTTATCCATGGTCGCCAGGGGCCATGATTACACTCTCAGGACAAATGTGGATATATGGTGGACCAGTTTTTGGTTGGCTTTTTGCGATTCTTGGGAATGTAATGATGGTTTTTTTGTTAGTTAGAATGGAAACAATGAGTCAAATAGTAGAGGATGTTAAATATAAATACATGTATGTATTTATGTCAGTCGTTATGGGTTTAATAATGTGCTACTGTTTAATTACAATAGTTTGGTCTTGGAGTAAGTTTGTTTTATTTTATTTTCTGATATTAAAAATGAATGATTATATTGTTGGGAAGAAGAAGGATATTTAATAATATATTCCATTTTAAAACCTAATTAAAATGGAATTGTTAAATATTCCTTCCAATCTATTAATCATAGTTCAAATGAGAAAGGGCTATATTATGAAAAAAGTAAGTATTATTGTTCCAGTATACCAAGTTGAAAGGTACTTACGAAAATGTTTGGATAGTATCGTAAACCAAACTTATCGTGATCTGGAAATAATATTAGTTGATGATGGATCAAATGACGATAGTGGAAGTATTTGTGATGAGTATTCAATTAGGGACTCCCGTATTAAAGTTATTCATCAACAAAATATTGGACTTTCAGGAGCTAGAAATAAGGGAATAGAGATTGCAACTGGTGCCTATATTTCCTTTATTGACAGTGATGATTATGTTGAGCCTAGTTTCATCGAAGAATTGTATAAATCACTAGTAAATAATAAAGCACAAATTAGTGTATGCAATATATCGCAAGAAAATGAAGATATGTCTAGAGACAAATTATTAATAAAAAACATAAATACTTCTTCAGTTTTCAATAATTTTGAAGGTATGAAAAATCTACTTCAGTTAAATAGTGGATTTATGGGTTATGTCTGGAATAAGTTATATGATATTACACTTTTTAAGGATATAAGATTTCCCGTCTCTAAAATATATGAGGATACATTTACAGTGTATAAATTATTCTCTAAGTCTGACCAGATAGTTTATACTAATGCCACTTTATATCACTATGTTAATAGAGAAGGCAGTATAACCTCATCTAAGAATATTGAAAAAAAAGTAGATTTTATATTAGCGAATAAACAAAGATATGAATTTATTAAAAATGAGTATAAAGGATTAGATAGTTTAGCCTTTACGACATATTGTATATCTGTAATATCAATTTTAAATGAATATATTAAGTATGGCAAATCAACTGAAGATATTGAGAAACATTTAAAAAATGTACAGGGGTTAATGTTTGAAAAGAAATATAAAGATATTCCTGTTTTGTATAGAGCTATTCTTTTTTTAACAAAAACAAATTTCTCTTTGTATAAAAGAATTATAAACCAGTACTATTTAATTAGAAAATAGAGAGATGTGATTGAATTATGCCTAAGGTAAGTGTAATAATACCTGCTTACAATGTTGAACAATATATAGAAAAATGCATTAATAGCGTAACAAGTCAAACATATAAGGATATAGAGATTATTTTAGTATTAGACGGACCTACAGATAATACAGAGAAAATAATAAAAAATATTTGTTATAAAGATAAAAGGATTAAGGTGATATCTCAACAAAATATGGGATCTGGTCCTGCAAGAAATAATGGTATAGAAAATGCTAGTGGCACTTATATTATTTTTGTAGATGGTGATGACTGGATAGACAGCGATATGATTGAGAAGATGGTGTTATCCGCTGAGATAAATGGGGTTGACCTTGTAATAACTGGAAGTACCAATTTTGTTTTTAAAGATGGTAATTATAAAAAAATAGGGCATAACAGAGTTTCTAGTAGATTAATTAACGGTAGGAATGAATGTAAAGAAATATATCTTGATCTATATACCAGAGGTATAGTACACGGACCTGTTTGTAAACTATATAAGAGAAATATAATAGATAAAAATAAAGTAAAATTCCCCGACTTACGTAGATCTCAGGATATTATTTTCAATAATAACTACTTCAGTTATGTACAAAGTTTATTTATAGATGACAATTGTTATTATAATATTAGAACAATGCCTTATGAGAATTTAAAATTTAAATTACCAAGAGATTATTACAGAATTTGTATATTATTGGATCAAGACTTGAATGTAAAATTAAACAACTGGGGAGTGGAAATTTCAAAAGTAAAAGAGCAGACGATTGCTAATTTTTTTATTACTAGAATTGGTTATTGTTTTGAATCAATTGCCTTAAATGAAAGTTTAAAAGAGTCATTAACATTAATAAAAAGTATAATAATAGAAAAAAGAGTGCAGGAAGCTGCAAAGATATCTACAAATATCAATATATACCAATTAATTTTAAATAAATTAATAGAAACAAAATTCACTTATGGTATTTTAGGATTAGTAAAATTAAAGTTATTTATTAGAAGAAATTTACCCAGCTTGTTTGGGAAAGTAAGGGATGGTATCTTTGGAAAAGAAAAAACTGCTAGTTTTAATCAATGATTCATTCCCATTCAAACCGGGTGAAACATTTTTAGAAACTGAAATAAAATATTATAACAAGTTTGATAAAGTATTAATATATCCATTTCCGTCTGGCCCTGATAATGAAACTAGTTTTACTTTTGATGCGAATGTTGAGATTATCAAAAATAAAAAGGAAAATCATATATTTAAAAAACTTTTTAATGGTATGGCTGCATTATTGAATAGAGAAGTAATTCGTGAAATTGTATATCTGAATAAAATTAACAAATTAAATCTTACAACAATAAAGGTTTTAATTTCTTTTATTTCCAATGGGAATTTTTATTTTAAAGAATTATTAAGTAATATCTCGAATATTCCTAATAAAAATGAGTATGACATATATATTTATTCCTATTGGATGCATATTCCTTCATATATTGCAATTCTTTTAAAGAAAAATTTAATGAATTCCAATAAATGTTTTGTAATTACAAGGAACCATCGATTCGATTTATATGAAGATTTACATGTGTATGAATATATACCAATGAGACAATACATCATTAATAACATGGAAAAAATTTATTGTATATCCGATGATGCCCTCAGTTATTTAATAAGTAAGTACCCTGAACATTTAGACAAATTTGAAGTAAGCCGATTAGGTACAAGAGATTTTGGTTTGTCCAAGGATTTCAAACGTAGCCATATTTTTCGGATTGTGTCTTGTTCATGGGTAAGACCTGTAAAGCGGGTTTCTAAAATTTTGGATGCTCTTATTGAGTTGAATATACCAATTGAATGGACACATATTGGTGACGGGGAATTGTTAGAGGAAATAAAACAGCGTGCAAAAAAAATAGAAAAAAGTAACATTAAATGTATATTTAAAGGTGCATTAGAAAATAAGGATATATTAAATAAGTATAAAGACAATCAGTATGATGTGTTTATTAATGTAAGTGAGTCAGAAGGTGTTCCAGTATCAATTATGGAAGCAATATCTTTTGGTATCCCGGTTATTGGAACTGATGTAGGAGGTACTAAGGAAATTGTAATTGATGGTCTAAATGGGTATTTACTTCCCAAGAATTTCTCTACTTCTGAATTGGCAAGGAAAATAGAATTCTTATTTAATATGGATACACAGTCATATATTAAAATGCGTAATAATTCTAGGGAACTTTGGGAAGAAAAGTATAATGCTGATATGAGTTACAGTAAATTTATAGATAAATTAATATCCAATTAATGAAGTAAGTAGTTCTTGAGGTGATATTTTGAAAGTAGCTATTATAACTGTAGGGCAATTACCGGTACCTGTAACAAAGGGTGGAGCTGTTGAAACTCTAATACAACATATAATAGATAAAAATGAATCTGCCAAGCAAATTCATTTAACTGTATTTAGTATTTATGAAAATAATGCATATAATAAATCATTAAAATTTAATAATACTAAATTTGAATTTATTCATGTTAATGTTATAAAAAAGCGTTATTATGAGATTTATGCACGAATAATGAATAAAGTGTTTAATGCAACTAAATGTTTAAGAGGGGCATATCTTTCACAAATAATAAAAAAAATACAAAATGAAAATTATGATTCGATAGTGATTGAAAATGATCCTACCTTTGCTTATGAGTTATCAAAAGTAGTAAAAAATACAAAGATATATGTTCATCTTCATAATGATTTTATTAATGAGAAAACTAAAAATATAGAAAAGCTTTCAAAGAAGATTGATTATATAATTACTGTAAGCGATTATATTAAAAATCGTGTGTTAGAATCAAAGTATTTTGATGAAAGTAATGTTATAGTGCTAAAAAACTGTGTAGATGTTGATAGATTTAATAAAGAATTATACTTAGATATTAGGGATATTATCCGTGAAAGGTATAAGATATCTCATAATGATATTGTTATTATGTACAGTGGAAGGTTATCCCCCGAAAAAGGAATTGAACCTTTAATAAAGGCTTTTTTACAATTTAAAAATAACTCAAATATAAAGCTCTTACTAGTTGGAAGTGCTTGGTTTAGTGATAATAATGATACAGAGTTTGTAAAAAGAATTAGGGAAATATCAGAGAAAAACAAGGGGAATATTATATTTACAGGGTTTATAAATCCAAATGAATTACCTGAAATATATTCAATAGCGGATATTAATGTTGTTCCATCTTTATGGGAGGAGCCAGCTGGATTGGTATTATTGGAAGCAATGGCTACATCCTCTCCGTTAATTACAACAAATGTCGGAGGTATACCGGAATATGTAAATGGTGATTGCTCTATATTAATTGATCGGGATGAAAATATAGTAGAGAGCTTAAGAATGGCTATAGAAAAGTTGGTTTTAGATAAAGGGTTACGGCAAAACATGGGAAGAGAAGGAAGAAAAAATGTTGCTCAGTACAGTATAGAAATGTACTATAATAATTTTTTGAGAATAATTAAAAAAGTAGAAAGTAAGATATCTAAATAATGAGAACAAAAAATTCATTGATAAACACAGTATATGCAATATTCGGTCAAGCTTTAACTATTTTATTTAGTTTTGTCAATAGAACCGTGTTTATCTATGTTCTAGGTGCAGAATATTTGGGTATAAATGGTTTATTTACCGATTTGTTATACATGCTGTCTCTAGCAGAATTAGGTGTAAGTACTGCTATAACTTTTGCATTATATAAACCATTACTAGAAAATGATATAAAAAAAATAAGTTCAATTATGAATTTATTTTCAAGATTATATAAAACAATTGGGTGTATTGTTGCTATTATTGGTTTATGTCTTACACCTTTTTTAGAATTATTGATAAAAGGTAATACTAATATTTCTAATCTTGAGACAATTTACTTACTATTCTTGACAAATTCTGCTATATCTTATTTTTTTACATTTAAGAGAACTCTAATAATAGCAGATCAGAAACAATATATAAATACAAAAAATATATATACGTTCCAACTTATCCAATATTCATTACAGGCTGTATTCTTGTTGTTAACTAAAAATTACTTTCTTTTTTTAATTATACAAATTGTTTGTACCGTTTTATCAAATATAGTGATTTCTATAAAGGTAGATAGACTTTATCCCTATTTAAAAGAAAATAAAAAAGAAAGAATAGATAAGAGTAGTAAGCAAGACATATATAAAAATGTCGGTGCAATGTTTTTCCATAAAATAGGCTCAGTTATTGTAAGTGGTACTGATAATCTTCTTTTAGCATCTTTTGTTGGAATAACATCTGTAGGAGTATATTCAAATTATAAATTGATTATAAGTATTTTAACATCTTTTATAAATCAAATCTTTAATTCTGTTACGGCGAGTGTAGGTAACCTTAGTGCAAGTGAGTCGGATAAACAACATTCCTATTTTGTATATTCAACCTTAAATTTAATTAGTTTTTGGATATTTGGTATTTGTGTATGTGTATTGTTTTCATTACTGAATCCTTTTATTAACTTTTGGATTGGTGAAAGTTATTTATTAGACTTAAGAACAGTTTTTTTAATAATAATTTTGTTTTACATCACAGGTATGAGACAGACCAATATTGTATATATAAATGCTATGGGGTTATTTTGGCCATTAAGATACAAATCTTTAATCGAAGCACTTTTAAATTTACTGTCCTCACTGTTCTTTTTGAAATATATAGGAATGCCAGGTATATTCTTAGGGACAATTTTTAGTACAATGTTAACAAATTTTTGGTGGGAACCATATGTGGTCCACAAAGTTGGATTTAAAGTTTCTATAATGGAATATCTAAAAAACTATTTAAAATATGCATTATTAGTATCATTTACATGCCTATTAACTTTTTACATTAATTCCTTTATACTAGTTTATGGAATATTTGGAATAATTATTAAAACACTTATAAGTTTTTGTATACCAAATATTGTATATTTGATCATATTTTTCAAAACTAAAGAATTTAAATACTTATTTAATATTTTAAACTCAGTATTTTTAAAGAAATTTAGAAATGAATGAACGTCACGTTAAAACTATTTAGGTTTCTTTTATTATATTCATGATTTTTGGTAGCTTCACCAAGAATCTGGTGAAAGGAATCATCTTTATAGATACTAATTTGTAAGAAACGTAATATTATGATAAATAACTATAAAGAGTCAGTTTGTTTCTATTTTTCCCAGAAAAGGAGCTAAAGTTAATCTTCAGTATAAATTAGCAGGCAGAAAAATCAGCAAAATTTTGCCGATAATTTAGCTCATTTTTAGGTACCAATATGAAAGTACCATTTGAAGAAGCAGACTTACCTTCCCCATATTTTTATAAGAATTAGAAGAACTACAAATATTTAAGTTTAGGGAGATACTTGTAAATGGCTATATTAGTAACTGGCGGGTCAGGGTATATTGGTAGTCATACTTGTGTGGAACTACTAAATGCTGGATATGAACTAATTGTGCTCGATAATTTCTCAAACAGTAATCGTGAGTCATTAATGAGAGTAACAGAGTTAACAGGTAAAGATATTAAGTTTTGCGAGGTTGATCTACTAGACCGAAATGCTGTTGAGGAAGTGTTTTTCGACTATAGTATTGATGCTGTTATTCATTTTGCAGGGTTAAAAGCAGTTGGAGAGTCGGTATCTATACCACTTCACTATTATCATAATAATATAACTGGGACACTTATTCTTTGTAATGTTATGAATAAGTTTGGGGTAAAGAACTTGGTGTTTAGCTCATCCGCCACCGTATATGGTATCCCAGATGAAGTACCTATTTCAGAAGATTTCCCACTTTCAGCAACAAATCCTTACGGACGTACTAAGCTATTTATTGAAGAGATATTAAGAGATTTATATGTTTCAGATAATAGTTGGAGTATCTCTTTATTACGCTACTTTAACCCAATTGGAGCACATGAAAGCGGCATGATTGGCGAGGATCCAAACGGCATTCCTAACAACTTAATGCCATTTATTACACAAGTTGCTGTAGGTAAATTAGAAGAACTACAAGTGTTTGGTAATGACTATCCTACAGTAGATGGAACAGGTGTAAGGGATTATATCCATGTAGTAGACCTTGCTAATGGGCATTTAAAAGCGCTTGAGAAAGTAATGTCATCTAATGGTGTAGAAGCCTATAACCTAGGGACAGGAACCGGTTATAGTGTACTAGAAATCGTTTCAGCTTTCGAGAAAGCATCAGGAATGAAGGTACCTTATAAGATTGTAGATAGAAGACCTGGTGATGTAGGAGTTTGTTATGCGGATCCGACAAAAGCACGAAACAAATTAGGTTGGACTGCTTTAAGAGGAATTGAAGAGATGTGTCGGGATTCTTGGAGATGGCAGGAGAAGAATCCGGGTGGGTATAATAGCTAGGGTATTATTGTTTAGTATAGTTGTTTGAGCAAAGAACAGGTTGTGAAATCTGTTCTTTTGTGCTTACAAATTCCATCTATTCGGGCTCTTAATTTATTTTAAGACCTTTCTATTTTTGAAACAATTTGTCCTCTTTTCCGTATGAATATTAATACTTATACGGAGGCCACAAAATGAATATGATAACTTATATAATCCCTTTACTCATAACAGTTGCTGGGGTGTGTAACTGCTAAACTAAAATCAACAGTTTCTGCTCGATAGGAATGAACACTTTTTTACCAAAATAATCATCAGCTAAGCTATTATGATTTTATAACATTATATTTAGCTGGAGGATTTGAAAGGTGGAAAAATTACTATTGTATGTTGAGATTCATCAACTCAAAAATCAGGGATTTAAAATTGCAGCCATTGCGAAAAAATTAGATATTTCTAGAAACACTGTGTATAAGTATTTGAATATGAACTTTGATGAAGCAACTGAATGGGTACAAACAACCAGTAATAGATCAAAGAAA
>NZ_MSLS01000020.1 GCF_001940785.1 Bacillus sp. MRMR6 | reverse complement strand
GCAGTTACTCCGATACTTGTTCTTCCCTAACAACAGAACTTTACGACCCGAAGGCCTTCATCGTTCACGCGGCGTTGCTCCGTCAGACTTTCGTCCATTGCGGAAGATTCCCTACTGCTGCCTCCCGTAGGAGTCTGGGCCGTGTCTCAGTCCCAGTGTGGCCGATCACCCTCTCAGGTCGGCTACGCATCGTCGCCTTGGTGAGCCGTTACCTCACCAACTAGCTAATGCGCCGCGGGCCCATCTGTAAGTGTCAGCGAGAAGCCGACTTTCAACTTTCCCTCATGAGAGGAAAAGGATTATCCGGTATTAGCATCGGTTTCCCGATGTTATCCCAGTCTTACAGGCAGGTTGCCCACGTGTTACTCACCCGTCCGCCGCTAACCAAGAGGTGCAAGCACCTCAGGATTCGCTCGACTTGCATGTATTAGGCACGCCGCCAGCGTTCGTCCTGAGCCAGGATCAAACTCTCCATGAAAGTTGATATAGCTCATTTGTTACGTTGGCTTCATTTCAATCAAGAAATGAAAAATATTGTTTGTTGACATTTTTGTTTGTTTAGTTTTCAAAGAACAATTGTTGTTCATCGCTCGTAAGCGACTTTAATAATATAACACGATGTGATTTAGAATGTCAATCACTTTTTTAAAAATAACCGTCACTCACAAAAACTTTATTGTGTTGTTTAGCAGCGACGGTTATTAATATATCAAGTATCGAAAAAAAGGTCAATAGCTTCTTTTGTTTTTTTACGATAGTTTTTTATTCACTTGGTAACATCGATGAAAAATCCCCTGTCCCTTTGTTTCAATGTTAACCACATTCACTAAACCTTTTTCAATTGAAAATTCAAGAAAAACCGCTAGATCTACTGAGTATGGCGATAGTTCCTCGTCATTCATAATCTCATTAAAATACCAGTATTCCTTCTTCTGAAGAACATTTAATAGATGTTCTGCACCTAAACTCGTTCTAGAATGAATCATGAACTCATTAGCAAGGAACAATAGTTCAAGTCTTTTTTCTATTGATTCTTCACTATTTACGAGTTCTTCATACAACTTAAAGATTTCCGGCTCTATTTGTTTAACCTGATGCCAGACTGTCAACTCTGGATGCAGTCCATTGTCAATAACTGCAAGTCTTGCCAGATGATGCAAGGAATGAACAACATGGTTATATGCATCTAAAAACTGTTTACCTTCAAAAAGCGCCTTCCCGTCCACGTACCGGCGAATCAATTTCGAAAACTCCAACCCCATCTTTACCTTACGTCCGTAAAAAGGGAATTCTCGTAATTCTGTTTTCAAATTAGCCATATACTCATTTCGGTCAAATAAAATCTTCGCATTATGAATCCACTCAAATATTTTTCTATTTGTTCCTAACAGTAGCCATTCCTTCAAACGCTCTTCTGTTAAGATATGCATTGATGCCTTGCTATCTTTATAAGTGTAATGTTTTATTAATAATGGTTGATCAGCCTCTTTAACAATGATTAATAATACTACATCAAATGAATCTGTTGTGTGGCTCGCCTTATGTTTTTTCTCGATCATCAATACTCCAAGTGTATTGGATTGACTAGCCCTTTCTTGATATATAGGCCGAAGAATGTCCTTCATTCAGCATCCCTCCAATTTTCTCAATAGCTATATGTTCGACAGTGAACCTAAATCTCCTTCAAAAAAATGAGACAAAATTCGACATCCTATAACATATCATTTATTCTCTGTTCAATTCTATGGTATATTCTTTTACAGGAGGGAGTAAAATGGCTAAATATTCAAGTAAAATAAATAAAATTAGGAGCTTTGCGTTATCACTGATTTTCATCGGTTTTATCGTAATGTATGGTGGTATTTATTTTCGTAACTCACCACTTGTTATGACCATCTTTATGCTAATTGGTCTCCTTTTTATAATCGCAAGTACCGTTGTGTACTTTTGGATTGGTATGTTATCAACAAAAACAATTCAAGTGAAATGTCCGAGCTGCGGGAAAGCAACTAAAATGCTGGGACGGGTTGATATGTGCATGTACTGCAAAGAACCATTAACACTTGACCCGAAATTAGAAGGTAAAGAATTTGATGAAGCATATAATAAAAAGTCACCAAATTAGGAATGTAGGTTATCTATTTAATGACTCCTGTCAAAGGCATAGAGAATCTATGTCAGTGTGGCAGGAGTTTTTTTACAGTATGAAAGAGGACGTTGATTCAGTTGAAGCTATTATTAGTCATGTTTGGTGGATTTCTTGGTGCCATTTGCAGATACAGCTTAGGAGAATGGATTTACTCAGAAAACGGCTTTCCTCTAGGCACATTATTCGTTAACCTTCTTGGCTGTTTAGCCCTTGGTTGGTTTTTGACTGTTATGAGTCAAAGTAAAATAATTAAACCTGAATGGACTTATTTAATAGGTACAGGGTTTATTGGCTCGTTTACCACTTTTTCAACCTTTACAGTTGAATCAATTAGTCTATTCCAATCTGGGTCCATAATACTAGCGCTTCTCTATATTACAATAAGCAATATAGTAGGATTATTATTGGTATTTGCGGGCCACAGTTTGGCATTATATAGAAAAAAAGAAGGAGAACCCTTATGATCTGGTTAATTGGTTTAGGCGGTTCTTTAGGAGCAGCATCACGATTTTTATTAGGAAACTACATCAATCGGGGGGGAAATGTATTCTATCCATTTCCAATCTCAACCTGGTTGATTAATATTTCAGGTTCATTGCTTCTAGGGCTTATCTTAAAGTTTCATTTATCAAACCAAATACCTGAATGGGCGTGGAATCTTTTTGGAATTGGGTTTTGTGGCGCTTATACAACCTTCTCTACTTTCGGTTTCGAAACTTTATCTTTAGTTCAAGCCAATAAAACATTACTAGCCGCTGTCTACGTCATTACTTCCATAACAGTCGGTACCCTTGCAGCATTTGCCGGATTAATTATATTATAAACAGAAAAAAAACACTTGGGACCTCCCAAGTGTTTTACAATATCTCTGCAGCCTTAGTGTACCTCTTTACTCGCACAATCCGGGCAAGAACCATAAATCTCCATTCGATGATTGGCAACTTTAAAGCCTGTTACATGTGAGGCAAGGTGCTCCACTTCATCGAGTCCTGGATAATGAAAGTCGACGATTTTCCCGCACTTCTCACAAATCACATGATAATGATGTGTTGTTACAAAATCAAATCTGCTAGATGCATCCCCATAGGTTAATTCTTTTACTAAGCCTACTTCACGAAATACTCGTAAATTATTGTAAACTGTTGCCACGCTCATATTAGGAAATTTCCCCTCTAAGGCTTTGTAAATGTCATCTGCAGTAGGATGTGACATCGAGTTTATTAAATATTCAAGTATCGCATGACGTTGTGGGGTAATCCTTACTCCCGTTTCCTTTAAGGTATCCAACGCTTCTTTTAACTGATTCATCGCCATGGACCTCTTTTCTAAAAGATATTCTTACATTATAATTGTTATAATTAGTTTACTAACTAATTAATACTTTTGTCAATATTGTAATATCTATAATTTAGAAATGTTTCTTCTTTAACTAACTGTGCAATGTGTGTTCTGTATATCCCAATTCATGATTAACGTATCTTGCTGTAACGAATAAGAGGTCTGAGAGCCGATTTAAGTAAGCTAAAACAAGTGGATTAACCTCTTCTTCTAATGCTACTGCACATCTTTCAGCTCTTCTAGCTGTTGTACGTGCAACATGGAAAGCCGCTCCAGATGAATGGCCGCCAGGCAAAATAAAATTGGTTAATGCAGGAAGAGTATCATTTAGAAGATCAATTTGTTTTTCCATTTCTTCTATATCTTCAGGCTTAAGAGACCACTTAACTTCCTTTCCTTTTGGGGTAGCCAATTCAGCGCCTACATGAAAAAGATTTGTTTGTATTTTATGATATGCGTTCTCTATTAATTCTTTTTTTTGAAAACTTTCTTTATGCATATAACTCAATGCAAGACCAATCATCGAATTTGTTTCGTCACATGTTCCATACGCTTCTACACGCATGTCATTTTTTGCAACACGTTGACCATAAATTAAAGAAGTAGTTCCCTTATCCCCTGTTTTTGTATAAATTTTCATTAACAAAGCCTCCTTAAGATAAATTCCTTCTATTTACTCATATGTATTCATTTGTACTTTTACAAATCATAWCACCTATGGGCAATTTTTTAAAAAAAATATAGAGTTAATCCAAAAAAAATAGGGTCTTTACGACCCTAAACGTTTATCTGAGGAGGTATGCCCTAATAAAATGATATTCAAAATGAGGTTTATTGCATTGGACAAAAGCCTTTAATCGTGAAAATAGGCGTTATTTATAGGTTTTCCTTAATATAAAGTAATGCTTCCCCTACATGTCCTTTTACTTTAACTTTTTTCCATTCCTTCACCAATGTACCATCTTTATTAATGATAAAGGTAGATCGTTCTATCCCCATATATTCTTTGCCAAAGTTTTTCTTTAGCTTCCATACTCCGTAGGCCTCTGCAGTTTCATGCTCTGTGTCTGATAAAAGCAAAAATGGTAATCCATATTTTTCAGCAAACTTTTGATGGCGGTCAATCGGGTCTGGACTTACTCCTAAAATCACCGCATTTACTTCAGTAAAATTACTTATCTGATCACGAAAATCACATGCCTCTGTTGTACACCCAGGAGTCATATCCTTTGGGTAAAAATAAAGCACAACATTTTTTCCGCGAAAATCAGATAAGTTGACCGTATCACCATTACTTGCAGCAAGTGTAAATTCTGGTGCTTTCATTCCTAACGCTATTGCCATTCTCAATCACCCCATGGAAAGATTTCCTCTCCCATAGCCTAACCAAAATTTACTGACAAGACAACTATTTAGTAGATATCTCCTCGTTCCTTCCATCTAATAAGGCTCGCGCTACAAACGCTGCAGGAAGGGTATATCCAATTAATGCTTCAATTACTGCTACCATTCTCCCCAAACCATGAGGAACAACATCCCCATTTCCAACAGAAAACAGGGTCATCGCACTGAAGTAAAAGCTAGTTTCAAAAATATTGTAGACGTTATCCTTATTGGCCTCCACTAGGATTGAAACACCTCTTAATTCAAATAACAAGTAAATAAGACCAAAGCCGATGATGACCGTTAAATACATTGAACCTAAATATAGTGCATTTTCAATTGAAACAAACTTTCCTTTAATCGTGTTGGGGATAAATAATGTTCTTAGGCTCATAAATATTGTAAAGATGACAACCGGAAGCAGAAAATAAAACAAACTAACCACCTCAATAAACTCAGTTAGTCTATTCATATGCAGGCTTGGACGATAAAATATCAAATATTACTTCCTTAGTTTCCTGCACCACGATATTTCTTTACTCCTTGATTCCAAAGAAGAACTGAGAGTGTGAAAAAGCTAACTCCAATAAATGGGGTAAGAAAGGCGTATATGAACCATTCTTCTTTTCCAAGAAAATAGGTTGCAGGATAAACTCCAACAAAAGCGAATGGCAAAATCCAGGTTAATACAAAACGGATGACTTTATTATAGATATCAACCGGATAACGGCCATAATTACTAATATTGTACATCATAGGCATAATACTAGTTCTTGCATCCGCCCAGAAGCTTATGCAAGCGATCATAACAAAAACCCCGCCATATACAAGTGCCCCGCCAATAACAAAGATAATAAATATAATGGAGTCAATCCATTTCACATCCAGCCCAAGTCTATCTCCCGCATAAAACATAATGGCCAGTCCTGTTATAGCACCTAGTAAAGATTCCAGCTCGATCCGTTCAAGGATAATTTGAAAGAGACTGTGGATCGGTCTTGTTAAAATACGATCCATTTCACCTTTTACAATATAGCGTTCATTGAAGTCCCAAATATTAAAGAAAGCCGAAAATACTGCGTATGGTACAAGAAAAAACCCATAGATAAAAATGATTTCATCTCTAGTCCACCCATTCAGCAAACTGGTATGACCAAAAACAACTAATATAAAGATAAGATTGATTGCCTGTGATAATAAATCAGAGAGGAACTCGACGAATACATCTGCCCGATATTGCAATCTAGTTTTTAAATACTGTGATAAATACTGAAAAAACATCGAAACATAAAACATTACCTATCCTCCCTGAATAACAAGCTCTTTTTTAGCAAAATACCACAATATTTGGATGGGAAGGATTAGAATGACTACCCAGATTAATTGATGTAAAATACCATCCCACGCTTGTTGCTCTGTAAAACCATTAGTAAAAATCATACTTGGGATATAACTGATTCCTTGAAAGGGTAAAAATTTCATCATTTCTTGAGCCCACCCGGGAAAAAAGCTAATGGGCAGCAGCAGTCCAGAAAACAAGTCAATTACCACACGTTTGGCCCTAATGAGTCCAGTATTATTATATAAGAAGAAGGTGGTAATTCCCGTGAGTAGATTTAGTTCGGTGTTAATCAGAAAACTGAGTAAAATACTGAGAGCAAACATACCCCAGACACTTATATCCCACGAAAATTGTATGGGGAAAACAAAAGACACAATCAGAAGGCCGGGTACGGAAAAAAAGAATAGCCTAAATATACCCTCACCAAGCCCTTGCATGGTTTTCATCCCTAGGTAGTTATACGGTCGAATTAATTCAATCGCAACTTTACCTTCCTTAATCTCCAGCGCCATTTCTCGATCAAGATTATTAAAGTAAAATGCTCTAGCCATCCATGATACCGCAACATAAGTAGTCATTTGCAGAATCGAAAGGCCCTGGATTTCTTCCTTCCCTCCATAGATTGCCGACCATAAAAAATAATACGCCCCAATGTTAATGCTATAGATGAGGATGCCCGTATAATAATTTGTCCGATACGCGAGCATCATCAAAAAACGTATTCTAATCATTTCAAGATATTTATCCAATTTCCGCTCTCCCTCTTAAACAATTCCTTTTTCATAGATATTTCGGATGATTTCTTCCGTTGAGGTTTCGTTTATCTTAATGTCCTTAATTTTAAAGGCTGCTACGACCTTTGCAATTACTTGCGAAATCATCTCGTCATCATCCTCCAAACTAGCCACATAAACCTGTTCCTTTTCATTCTGCTCCCATTTTACTGGTAAGTCCTCTGTCACCTTATCCAGTTCGGATATGTTAATTAATTCAAGAAATTGAAATTGGAGTTGTTTTCCTTCGCCCCATTTTTCTTTTAAACTCCTTAACGCTCCATCGTAAATTACTTTTCCTTCATCCAGCATTACCACGCGCTCGCATAAGGCCTCGATATCTGATATATCATGGGTTGTTAAAAGAATTGTGGTATTGTATTTTTCATTGATTTTCTTTAAAAAATCTCGGATTTTTAATTTAACTAACACATCTAAACCAATTGTAGGCTCATCTAAAAATAACAATGGCGGATTATGTATCAACGCAGCAGCCAGTTCACACCTCATTCTTTGCCCCAGTGATAATTTACGGACAGGCTTATCTAATAGCTTCTCAATATCTAAGGTTTTAATCACATCTGCCATATGTTCATTGTATTGTTCGTCAGACACCTTATAAACCTTTTTCAACAGGCGGAACGATTCCTGCACCGCAATATCCCACCATAATTGAGAACGCTGGCCAAAAACCACACCAATCGACTGGACAAACTGCTCTCTTTCCTTATGCGGATTCATTCCATTTACCTCTATACTCCCGGATGTGGGCGTTAAAATCCCGGTAAGCATTTTGATGGTCGTTGATTTCCCAGCTCCATTTTCACCTATATACCCGACCATTTCGCCAGGTTTAATCGAAAGACTAATATCATGAACAGCTGGCACAATTTTATAGTTTCGGGTAAATAGATCTCTAAATGCCCCTTTTAGACCCGATCTGCTTGAATAAATTTTAAATTCTTTCCTTAGATTCTTCACTTCTATCATGTTCTTCATTCATTTCCCTCCTGATGGGACGTATTACCCTAAGCAAATAGTGTAGCTAAATTACGCATGTATCTCAACTCTTGAATATTCGGTAGAACTTTTCGAAAAGTTAAATAGATAAACGTCGCAAGAAAAAGTGCTAAAATAGAATGGAAATGATTCCAAGGAGGAAAAGATGTGCAGTTTACAAATTCTGAACGGATACATAGTGAGGCCCTAGAACATATTGTCGGGGGAGTGAATAGCCCCTCTCGTTCATACAAAGCGGTTGGCGGCGGTGCCCCAGTTGTAATGGAAAGAGCACAAGGTGCCTATTTTTTTGATGTAGATGGAAATCAATATATCGACTATTTAGCTGCTTATGGGCCGATCATAACTGGTCATGCTCATCCACATATAACCGAAGCCATTAAAAAGGCAGCTGAAAGCGGTATTCTTTATGGTACACCAACACCACATGAAGTGAAGTTCGCCAAAATGATTAAGGAAGCCATGCCAGGACTTGAGAAAGTGAGATTTGTTAATTCCGGTACAGAAGCTGTGATGACGACCATCCGAGTGGCACGTGCCTACACAGGAAGAGATAAAATCATTAAATTTGCTGGCTGCTATCATGGTCACTCAGATCTAGTCCTTGTGGCTGCAGGTTCTGGTCCTTCAACCCTTGGAACACCTGATTCAGCTGGTGTTCCAAAAAGTATTGCTCAAGAGGTCATAACTGTTCCATTTAATGATATTCAGCCATTTAAAGATGCTTTAGAAAAATGGGGCGATCAAATCGCAGCTGTTTTGGTTGAGCCAATTGTAGGTAACTTTGGAATTGTTGAACCCAAGCCGGGATTCCTCCAGCAGGTTAACGATTTAACTCACGATGCCGGCGCCCTCGTTATTTATGATGAAGTCATTACCGCCTTCCGGTTCATGTACGGCGGAGCCCAGGATTTGCTGGGGATCAAGCCAGATTTAACTGCACTAGGAAAAATTATTGGCGGCGGCCTGCCAATTGGCGCCTATGGCGGCAGACAAGAGATTATGGAGCAGGTCGCACCACTCGGACCAGCATATCAGGCAGGAACAATGGCAGGTAACCCCGCCTCCATTCTCTCTGGAATTGCCTGTCTAGAGGTTTTGAAACAAGATGGGATTTATGAGTATTTAGACCGTTTAGGAGCCATTCTCGAGGAAGGAATCTTAGCGGCTGCACATAAATATAATGTTCCCATTACGATTAATCGCTTAAAAGGTGCTTTAACCGTCTACTTTACGAAAGAAAAAATTGAGAACTACGCCCAGGCTGAAAACACGGACGGACAAATGTTTGCAACATTCTTCAAGCATATGCTACACCAAGGAATAAACCTTGCACCTTCTAAATATGAAGCATGGTTTCTAACCATAGCTCATACACAAGAGGACATTGAAGCAACTCTTCACGCAGTAGAAAATGCATTTTCTCAACTAACAGCCGAATAATTATGCATTTTATATACACTAAAGGAAGTGGAAATCACTTCCTTTTAATTTTTATTTTATTTTGAAAACGTTTACAATACTGAGTTTGTTGTAATTTGATCTAGCGTTCCCCCATATTTTTTCATCCAAATCCCTGTATATTTATTTGATTTCTGAAAATTCTTATGATACTATTAGATTATTATTTTTTCGTATCACTTTACCACTGTGCCCCGTTAAACTGCTATTCATTTAGTTAAAATAGGAGGTGAAACGGCTTTACAGGAAAACCTGCTAAAGCCTAACACTATGACTCAAAGATGGAACCCTTCCCTTTTTCAAGAATTCCATAAGCAAGAACATGATTCTTGTGGAATTGTAGCTTGTCTTGAAAAAAGTAAGACCCCTACTAGGAAAAATATTTTCGATTGTATAGAAGCATTAGTAACAATGAATCATCGTGCTGGTTTTATTAATGGCGAGGGCGATGGTGTTGGTATTCATGTCGACATCCCAACTGCACTATGGAAAGAAAAGCTACAAAATGAAGGTCTTGACCCTTCCATAACAGATCAAGAAGGATTTGCTGTTGGTCATGTCTTTATCAGTCAGAAAGCTAACTGGTATTCTACCAAACAAGAACTGCTTCAAAAGCTTGCAAACTATGAATTGGATGTAATCCTTGAAACAAATCAGGTTACCGACTCTTCTGCTCTTGGGCCAATTGCGATTCAAGAAAACCCTATTTTCTGGCAGTTTGCTTGTAAATCATCTAAGAGCAAACAGGAAGTGACTAAAATCCTCTTCGAAGCATTAATTGACTTCGAAAAGAATGAAGATGTTCATGTCGCTTCATTAAGTCAAAATCATGCTGTCTATAAAGTAATGGGAGCAGGAGATATTCTTCCACGCTATTACAAAGATTTAGCGAGTCCTCTTGTTGCTTCAACGATCACGCTAGGACATAATCGATACTCGACTAACACATTATCTAGTTTTTTCCGTGTTCAGCCATTTAGTGTTCTCGGACATAATGGTGAAATTAATACCATTGCTAAGCTTCGCGATGAAGCTAGAATGATCGGTGTTCCACTTGTTAAGGATGGCAGTGACTCTCAAGATCTTAGCCGAACAATGGAAACTCTTATTTGCCGGGAAGGTTATTCTTTATTTGAAGCTATGGACCTTTTATTCCCGCCAATTATTAATGAAATAAAAGCATATCCGGCCAAAATGCAAGATTTATACACTTATTTGCGTGAAGCTTGGGGGCATTTCGCACAAGGTCCTGCTGGAATCATTTCAAGATTTGGTGATGAAGCAGTTTTCAGTGTTGATGCACTTGGACTTCGCCCTCTCTGGATGCTTGAAATTGAAAGCTCCTATCTATTTTCATCTGAACCTGGAATTATATCATCAAGCGAGTATGTAAATGATCCAAAGCCTTTGGCACCGGGTGAAAAGGTCGGTTTTAAATGGAATGGAACTGATTTAGAAGTTTACGAACAGCATACTTTCCAAACAGAGGTTTATAACCGTTTCTCAACAAGGCTTTCCATTGAGGGCTCACGTGAACGTCTTCAGATACCTAGTGTAGATAAAACGGTAACCATGAATTATCCTGATAAAATTCATAATGGACAGTATAAAGCATTTGGCTGGGAACGCGATCATATTCAATTGCTTGAACAAATGGCTGAAAAAGGTGTCGAACCGATTCGTTCTTTAGGACATGATGCACCACTTGCAGCCCTTAATCCTGAGCGTAAGAATATTGCAGACTATATTAAAGAGAGTGTAGCTGTAGTAACAAATCCAGCGATTGACCGTGACCGTGAGACTGAACACTTCTCTACACGAGTTATCATTGGACAGCGCCCAGCTTTATTTAAGAAGCAAAGTCCCGATGCAGTGATTGAATTGACTACACCAATCTTATTAGAAGGCAAAGCTGGATTTAGCTGTGCAGAAGAAATTGGTCAGCCGAGCTTTGATCAAGTTGTAAATCATTTCCAAAAACAAAAATTAGCTTCCTTCTTATCTGCCACATTTAGCAAGGACGAAAATGTCGATACAGCTCTTAACAGACTGGCTGAAGAAGCCGTTCAAGCAGTAACCAGTGGAAAAAGCTTACTAGTTCTTGACGACGGAAAAGCACATCAAGAAGGCTTTTATTGGATTGATCCACATTTAGTTGTTTCAGCAATCGATCAAGCCTTAGTAAAGGCAGAATTAAGAAGGCAATGTTCACTAGTTGTTCGCTCTGCCGCAATTCGTTCATTACACGATATCGTCACTCTTTTTGGATTAGGCGCTGATTTGATTAGCCCATATTACATGTTTTTAACAGTTTTGGACGATTCAACAAAGCCATTAGTAAACTTATATAGTGCACTTTCAAAAGGGCTGGAAAAGGTCATTTCAACGCTTGGTATCCATGAACTGCGCGGATATGGCAGACTGTACTCTAGCATCGGCTTACATGAAGATGTAGCAGCTGTGTTAAATATCGTTAATTTCTTTGGTTCTAAAGAGATTGCAAATGATTTTGAGGCTATGAAGCAGGATGCCTTCTCAAGGTCCGAAGACTACCAAAATGAAAAAGAAAGAGTCGGAAAGACTTTCCATCTATTCCCGCGTATTTGGAAAGCAATTGGTGAGGTAGCCGCTACCGGTGATTATAGTGCTTACCGTGAGAAAATCAGCGAGCAAGAAACTGCAAATCCAACAACAATCCGCCATTTAGTACAATTAAAACTGGGCGACAAGACAGTTGCACCTGAAGAAGTAAATCTTCGTGTGGGGGAACATGATTTACCATTTATTATTTCATCTATGTCTTTTGGTTCACAGAACGAAACTGCATTCCGAGCTTATGCTGAAGGTGCGGATCGTTTAAATATGATTAGTTTGAACGGTGAAGGCGGAGAGATTAAGGATATGCTTGGAAAATATCCAAAAACAAGAGGTCAACAAATTGCCTCTGGACGGTTTGGAGTAAACGCTGAGCTCTTAAACTCTTCTAACCTGCTAGAAATTAAGATTGGTCAAGGGGCAAAGCCAGGTGAAGGTGGACACTTACCAGGGTCTAAGGTAACCGCAAAAGTTGCTGCAGCCCGTAATGCAACTCTTGGTTCAGATTTGATTTCACCATCTAACAACCATGATATCTATTCAATTGAAGACCTAGCACAAATGATACTAGAATTAAAGACTGGTAATGATCAGGCGAAAATTGCTGTAAAAGTTCCAGTCGTTCCAAATATCGGTACCATTGCTGTTGGTATCGCCAAAGCAGGCGCAGACATTATCACACTTAGCGGCTTCGATGGCGGTACAGGTGCTGCGAGAATTCATGCTCTTCAACATGTTGGACTTCCAGTGGAGATTGGTGTTAAAGCAGCACATAATGCCTTACTCGAGAGCGGTCTCCGTGATAAAGTTGAATTATGGGCCGATGGCGGAATGAAAAGCGCAATGGATGTTATGAAAATTATGCTGCTTGGTGCAAACCGAGTTGGTTTCGGTACTTTGTCAATGCTGGCAATTGGGTGTACAACTTGCCGTGGCTGTCATTTGGATACATGTCATGTTGGAATTGCCACACAAATTGAGTCAGAAGTTCAAGCAAAAGAGCATGGCCTTCGTCGTTTTGTTCCAAGACAGCTTGATTTAGCAGTCAATGGGCTTATGAATCTATTTACTTCATTCGCTAACGAATTAAAAGCACTCGCTGCTTCAGTTGGTATTACAAATTTACAGGATGCAGTTGGCCGCTCTGATTTATTAGAGCAAGCTAAGGGTACTAATCAGCTTAACTTGACATACTTATTAAAAACACTGGAGATTAGCCAATTTTCTAAAGCGGCAGAACCTCAATCTTTCAAAGAGGTTCAAATGCAAGTCGCTGCTGGTGCTGAATATCTAGATGCAAGTGTGGATCAATTGCATAGCTCACGTGAGTTTGCAAGCGTCACTTCTGAGCAGCGCGTGTTAGGAAGCCGTGTTTCTTGTCATCGGGTACGCGGAAGACTTGATGGCTCTTATCAACAGTTACCAACAGTCCAGTTAAAGTACAAAGAAGGTTCCATTCCTGGAAACGGCTTAGGCGCTTATAATAGCGGTGGAATTGAAATCACCGTTAATGGAGGCGGCCAAGATGGTGTAGGAAAAACTTCCTTTGGCGGAAGCATCCATATCTTAAAATCAAAAGGAAAAGACGGACGTTATTACAATGGCTCTGTCGGAAAAGGTTTTGGATATGGTGCACAAAAAGGCCTGCTTGTAGCTCAAGGAAACGCAGATGCAAGAGCAGGAATCCGTCTTTCTGGAGCAGATTTAATTATCGGAGGCTATGTTAAGCAGCCAATACCAGAGCATGAAGCAGGAAACATTGGAGCAAATGCCAATATTAAAGGATTTGCGTTTGAATATATGACAAACGGAAGAGGACTTGTTCTCGGCGATCCTGGACCATGGATTTGTGCAGGTATGACAGGTGGAGTTGTGTATGTCCGACATCAGCCAGAAGTTGGTTTAACAAAAGAAAAGATTCAGAGAAGAATTGCTAAAGGTGCTAAAGTATCCGTCACTAGCTTAAATGAAAACGGCAAAAAAGATGTTAATGAACTATTAAGCAAATATATCGATTTACTTGTGACTGACGGACAATTAGCAGAAGCTAATCAGCTTCGTATCCTATTAGAAAATCT
Source organism: Bacillus sp. MRMR6 (assembly GCF_001940785.1). Classification (GTDB taxonomy): domain Bacteria; phylum Bacillota; class Bacilli; order Bacillales; family Cytobacillaceae; genus Neobacillus. The sequence continues at coordinate 78,601 of NZ_MSLS01000020.1, read as the reverse complement.
CGAAGCACATTTTATTCAAATTCTCCCAGTAAAAGAACAAGCCGACCCATCCGTATCAACAGAATGATCGAAAAACCCGTCCAAGTTTTGTGGACGGGTTTTTTATTTTCTCAAAAAAATCAGCAACATTTACCTCTTGAATTCATATACTTTTCCTTGATAATATATTTACTTACATGTATAGTACATAATTGTTTGCCATTCAAATCTACTTAAATTCAACATGTTGAAAGGAATCAATTTAATGAAGTTAGGAGCCCGCATTTTAAAAACGGGAATAGCAATTGTTTTATCTCTTTATCTAGCTCAGCTAGTTCACTCTCCTTCCCCCGTATTTGCTGGGATTGCAGCCATTTTTGCTCTCCAGCCGACAATCTATAGATCATACTTAACGATCGTCGAGCAAATTCAAGGGAATCTAATAGGTGCTGTATTGGCGGTAGTATTTGTACTTCTGTTAGGCAATCATTTTGTTGTTATTGGTCTTGCCGCTATCATTGTTATCTTATTAGCCCTTAAGCTTAAACTTGAAAATACAATTGCATTGTCACTTGTTACATTAATTTCAATAATGGTTAACCCTGGAGTCGATTTTATTCCCTTTGCAGGCGTACGCTTTTCAACTATTATGATCGGTGTTTTTTCTGCCTTTATCGTAAACCTTGTATTTGTACCGCCTAAATATGAAAATAAGCTTTATCTTAAAATCTCATGTACAACAGAAGAGATTATTAGATGGATCCGTTTAAGTACCCGCCATGATGTGGACCATAACCTTCTAAAAGCTGATATTGAAAAACTGAAAGAAAATGTACTAAAAATGGAGCAATTTTATTTAATGTACAAAGAGGAACGAGGTTATTTTAAGAAAAACGACTTTGAGAAATCTAGGAAACTAGTGGTTTTTAGACAGATGAATTCTACCGCTAAACGAGGTTTGGATACATTAAAAAGGCTTCATCGGTATGAAAATGAATTACTTCATTTACCAGAGAATCTAGAGCAAATAATTCGGCAACAGTTGGATTGCATTATCTATCATCATGAGCAGCTAATGCTAAGATATATTGGTAAAGTCCCTACTTCTCATATTACAACTGAAGCGAGTATCTGCTTAAATAATAAAGAGTTATTCGATGTGTTTGTGAACTATCATTTAGAAGAAAAAAATAAGCCGGATCATTATAATGCTCTGCAGATTATCTCTTCCATTATTGATTACGGTGAACATGTTGAGCATCTAGACACATTAATTTCCAGCTTTCATTCCTATCACCATAATGAAGTCTCCATTGAAAAAGTAGACACTGAGTAGGTTTTTTCCTAAAAAAACAAAAAACACACGATTCTTCTATTCAAGAATCGTGTGTTTTTTTGTACCCGCAGCCTTTATACAGTAACTGTCTTCTCTTCTTTCTTTTCAAGCTGCTGTACTTGGAAGAGCTTATAATAATTCCCTTGTTTATTCATTAATTCATTATGTGTACCTTCTTCTACAATTTGACCATGTTCAATTAAAATGATTCGGTTTGCATGTGTAATCGTTGATAACCTGTGAGCGACAATAAACGTAGTCCGGTCCTTAGCTAATTCCTCCAGCTCTTCTTGAATCAGATGTTCACTTTCTAAATCAAGAGCTGAAGTGGCTTCATCTAGGATTAAGATCGGAGGGTTTCTTAGAAACACACGGGCAATAGCAATCCGCTGCTTTTGGCCGCCAGAGAGTTTTACACCCCGTTCTCCAACCTTCGTGTCATAACCATTTGAAAGATTAATAATAAAGTCATGAGCATTGGCCGCTTTCGCTGCTGAATACACTTCTTCATCGGAGGCACCTGGTTTTCCTAACAGGATGTTTTCCTTAACTGATTCGCTAAACAATATATTATCCTGAAACACAACACCTATTTTGTCTCTGAGAGTTTGGACTTTATATTCTCGGATATCAATCCCATCTAGGAGGATTCTCCCCTTTGTAACATCATAGAACCGAGGAATCAAACTTACAAGTGATGACTTACCGCCGCCGCTCATTCCAACTAAGGCAACCGTTTCCCCTCTTTTGACATTTAGATTAATATCCTTTAAAATCAATTCTTCTGATTCATTGTAAGTAAAGCTCACTTTATTAAAAGTAACGTCGCCTTTCACTTCACTACACTCTCTAGCAACCGGAGAATCGACGATATCATATTTAGCATCCAAAAACTCAAATACCCGATCCATTGATGCCAATGATTGAGTTAGAGTAGTAGAGGAATTAACCAGTCTTCTTAATGGATTGTAAAGTTTGTCAATATAGGCAAAAAAGGCAACCATCGTCCCTAAAGAAAGGCTTCCACTAATAACCAGGTATGCTGAATAGCCGATTACGATTAAAGGTGCAACATCTGTAATGGTATTAACAACAGCAAAAGCTTTAGCATTCCAACTTGTGTGCTCTAAGGCTTTTGTTAAAAAATTTCTATTTTGTTTATCAAATTTAGTTTGCTCAAAGTCTTCAATTGCAAAGCTTTTGATAACGGGCATTCCTTGAACACGCTCATGTAAATAACTTTGAACCTCAGCAAGTGCCTGTGAACGGGACTTGGTGAGTGTACGTAAGTTGCCGAAGAAGTACTTAATCGAAACTGCATATAAAGGAAATAGTAAGATTGAAACAAGAGTAAGTTTTACATCCATATAGAACATAATGATAATTGCTATAACAATTGTTCCTATATCAAGCCAGAGATTCATTAAACCCGTTATAACAAATGTTTTTGTTTGTTCAACATCATTAATTACACGCGAGATAATTTCCCCAGCCCGGGTATTAGCATAATATTTAAAGCTAAGTTTTTGAATGTGAGTAAACATCTTATCACGAATATCGTAAAGAATTTTACTTGATGTCCATTGTGCAAAATATTGTCTGTAGTACTCTATTGGCGGCCTTAGCACCACGAAAACAATAAGTATAATTACCATTACAACTACTAATTTATCTATTTTTTCATCTGAACCAATCCCATTATTACCGATAATGTCATCAACGACATATTTAATAAGCATGGGAATCACAAGCGGGATAGCAAATTTTAGTATACCAATAAAAATCGTACCAATAATTTGCCACTTATATGGTTTTACGAATTGGAGGTATCTGCGTACGCTGCCCAAACTAGCCCCCCTTCCTAAATTTACTTTCCCATCCATACGAAAACGAAAACCTGTTGAATACAACCAACAGGACTATCTTTTAATCAACGTCTATAGGTCAAATAGCGCTCATACCAGATATCGATAAAATCCGGTGCAAACGGACCCTTCCTTTGTCGAATCCATTGAATCAGCTCATCCACATTCTTTTTCAAGATTTTATCTATCACATCAGGATATCTCATTTCACGGCGATGACGTTCATACTCGTCCTCATCTAACAGATTAAACGTCATATCTGGGAATACTTTAATATCAAGATCATAGTCAATATATTTAACTGCTTCACCATCAAAAATAAAAGGTGAGCTAAGATTACAGTAGTAGTAAATTCCGTCCTCACGGATCATACCGATGATGTTAAACCAATATTGTGAATGGAAGTAACAAATAGCCGGCTCTCTTGTTATCCACGTTCTGCCGTCTGATTCGGTTACAATCGTACGATCATTTCCGCCAATCACCAAATTCTGTGATCCTTTCAATACGGTTGTCTCACCCCAGACGCGATGGATGTGCCCATTGTGTTTATAGCTATGTATTTGTATTGGTTCCCCTTCGATGGGTACGCACATGATTTCTCCCCTTCTTTCATTTCTGAACGCTTTGTAACCTAACTATATATTCAAATTCCGACAAATGGTAACAAAGTTCAAATACTATTTCTTATTATTATAACGGTTGAATACAGAATTTAAAACAAAAGAGCCATTGAAATCAATGGCTCTTTTTAAAAATTTTCTTATTTTTCGACCTAAATCAGCATTTCACTGCTAAATGGAGGGTTCAAGATCTGTTTCTCGGTATGATTGAATGACCTCTTCTGTTTGCTTTTCGAATATTTCTTGGATTTCTTTCAATTCTTTTTTCATCTGATTGATATCAAATTGAACACTTTCCAGCTCTGTTTCATTTTGAAGTTTCTGTAATTGAGTTTCAATTTCCTGACAACGCTCAAGCTCAGATTGAAGATATAATAATTTTTCCATTGTCATCATCTGTTCGGAAACTAAACGGTTAAAATGATTCATCTTCCACACCGCCTTTTTAAATGTACTTACTATGTATTCTTGAATAAGCGTGATTTTCCTTTGACTACTTATGTAGACTATTTAGAAGTTTTGTCGAATGAAAGAAAAGCGGAAGCGGCTTGGTCAGACCCGACAAGCATAAGACGAGCCGGCTAGAAGGTTGCTCTTTAACCTTCTTGATGGATTGGCTTATGACCTCGAGGGGCTAGCCGCTCGAGCTGGACATAGAAAAGCGGCAGCGGCTTGGTCAGCCCCGACAAGCATAAGACGAGCCGGCAAGAAGGTTGCTCTTTAACCCTCTTGATGCATTGGCTTATGACCTCGAGGGGCTAGCCGCTGGAGCTGGACATAGAAAAGCGGAAGCGGCTTGGTCAGACCCGACAAGCATAAGACGAGCCGGCAAGAAGGTTGCTCTTTAACCTTCTTGATGGATTGGCTTATGACCTCGAGGGGCTAGCCGCTGGAGCTAGCCATAGAAAAGCGGAAGCGGCTTGGTCAAGGGCAGGAGCTAGACACAACAAAGAAGGCACTCCACGTATGGGAGTACCTCCTGTTTTATTATGACTGTTGGTTTTGACCAGATTGGCCAGAGTTTTGAGATTTACGTGCTTCAGCTTGTTGGTTTTGTTGTCTTACTTCTTGAGCATTAGTTTCGCTCGCGAATTCAGTACCAAATTGGCCGCCAGCACCAGCAGATTGTGCATTTTGCTGTCTTACTTCCTGGATGTTAGTTCCAGATTGAGATTTGTTTGGTTGTTGGTTGAAGTTGTTTGCCATTGTAATCACCTCCACGAAATTAATATGACCAAGGTCCGTGGAGATTATCCTAAAAAAATATTTTTTTAAACGTCTTTTTACACAAGCAATGAAATACCGCCATCAACAATAATTGTTTGCCCTCTAATCATGCTTGAATCCTCAGATAAAAGAAACAAAACACAATTAACCATATCCTCAATTTCCACCATTCTTCCAGCAGGAGTTTTGTCCTTTGCTTCTTGAAGAAGCTCATCACGGTTCGGAAAATGAGTTAATGCCTCCGTATCAACGGCACCTCCTGAAACTGCATTGACAACAATATTTTTCGGTGCAAGTTCGACAGCCAAATATCTAGTTAATGCTTCAAGAGCCGCCTTAGACACACCCACAGTTGTGTAATTTTTTAAATAACGAATAGACCCAAGGGAACTAATACTAACAATTTTTCCGCCCCCATTTTTCTCCATCAATTTCGCCGCTTCCTGCGCACAAAATAATAAAGCCTTACTATTAATATTTAAAGTCCAATCCCAATGACTTTCTTCAAGCTCCATAACTGGACGAAGAACGCCTGAAGCTGCGTTATTAACAAAAATATCTAAACGTCCAAATTCTTGTTCTATTTGACTGAACATATCCTTGATTTTACTTACATCACCTACATTTGCTTTTACAATAAAAGCTTTTCTGCCTAATGCTTCTATTTCTTCTGCCGTTTGAAGCGCACCCTTTTTACTTCTTGCATAGTTGATGACGATATCATATCCTGCTTCTGCAAGTCGAAGTGCTGTAGCTTTCCCAATTCCCCTGCTACTTCCTGTAATAAGCGCTACCTTTTGTGTCATTCCGATATCTCCTTCTCATAATGTATTGTTTTCATTTTATCTTTTTCATGTATAGATGACAAACGATTACAAAACCTAAACCTATTCGCTTCGAAAAGGGAGGAACAAGAATGTATGTAGGTCGTGATATGACAGAGCTTTCGATGATGGGGAAAGCTGAATGGTCAGACAGCGAATTAGCCTTTTTTCACCACTCCTTGCAACAAATTATGCCTTACTTAAATAGTGAGGGAGTCACGATTCATCGTGAAATCATTGAAGAAATTGAAAACCGGGGTGGCATTAGACGTAACGAAGCTGATTATACACATGGTACAACCGTAAGTTATGATTAAAAAAACTTGGCATTCGCCAAGTCCTAAAGGCGAGTGCTTAGTTTTCTTATGCGTTTGAAAGTATAGATTTGAAAAAATTTATCTTTCCTATTAGCTAAAAAATGAACGCCCCTTGTATGGCGTTCATTTCTTTAGTTCCTGATGTAGTTTAAACATTTTTTGATACGGGACTGGGAAAGCATAATTTTCTATTTCTTCAATTGAGACATATTTCCATTCACTGCCTGGTAAGTAATCGGAGTTAATGGTGCCAACGTAAATAGTCATATCCCAAACCAAATGGGAAAAAATGTGATTTAGTTGACCTATAGCTTTTTCTACTTTAATATTCATATTAAATGATTCCCGGTATAGATTTACCAATTGATCACGGTCGACGACCATGGACTGGTGGACTTCAACATTTGGAAATTCCCACAAATTAGCCAACAATCCATTATTCGGACGCTTGTGAATCAAAATTCTTTCCTGTTCATCCGTGAGAATGATTGTGGCTAATTGTACATTTCTTTGCTTCGTTTTCTTCGTCTTAATTGGGAGTTCTTTTTGGACACCCTCATGGAAGCCTTGACAATGTTCTCGAACGGGACATAAAAGGCAGGAAGGAGAGGTGGGTGTGCAAATTAATGCTCCAAGCTCCATCAATGCCTGATTGAATTCAGATGGTTCCTCGTGGGAGATAAGCTGTCTAACAGCTTTTTCAAAGACCTTCCTTGATGATGGTTTCGCAATATCCTCCCATATTGAAAGAATTCTCGAAAACACCCGCATTACGTTTCCATCAACAGCTGGCTCTGCTTTTCCGTAAGCTATGCTTAAAATTGCACCTGCCGTATATGGACCCACTCCCTTAAGTTCTGAAATCTCTTTGGGCGTACTTGGCACCTGTCCATTGTATTTCTCTTTCACTTCTTTAACAGCAGCATGTAAATTACGGACCCTTGAATAATAGCCCAGCCCTTCCCATGCTTTAAGAACCTTATCCTCATTTGCAGAGGCAAGGTCATCTATCGTGGGAAACCAATCAATGAACCGATTAAAGTATGGAATAACAGTATCCACTCTTGTCTGCTGCAGCATAATCTCGGAAACCCAAACCTTATAAGGATCCTGATCCTTACGCCAAGGAAGTTCTCGCTGTTCCTCCTTAAACCAAGAGATTAAATCCTCTTGAAATTTATCTTTATTTATTTTTTCTATATTTTTTTGTTCATTTTCCATACTTTTAGTCCTCCAGATAGTTAAACGATTAAAAATAAGGGAATATAATAGTAAGTATTTACGATAAGCCAATATGTTTGTTTTGACAAGAACTTATTAAAGGAGGATTTTTCCTTTTGGATACAGGAACTCATGTTGTTATGGGAATAGCCTTAGGAGGACTTGCTACACTTGATCCAGTTGTAGCAGCTAGTACTGCAACCGCCAGCAGTGTTTTAATTGCAACCATTGTCGGGTCACAAATCCCGGATGTTGATACAGTCTTAAAATTAAGGAATAATGCTATCTATATACGAAATCATCGTGGAGTTACTCACTCTATGCCAGCAGTATTATTATGGCCTCTCGTGATATTAGCAGTGCTCTATCCTTTCTTTCCAGATGCAAATCTACTGCACCTTTGGGGATGGACGTTTGCAGCAGTATTCATTCATGTATTTGTAGATATATTCAATGCATATGGAACACAAGCACTTCGCCCGTTTTCATCTAAGTGGGTTGCTTTGGGTGTAATAAATACCTTTGATCCGATTATCTTCGCCATTCATATTGTCGCTATTATCATTTGGGTACTTGGAGCAGACCCTGGCTATACATTCCTTCTGATGTTTGCTGTTTTAATTGGGTACTATCTCTTACGCTTTAAGGCACAGCGCAAAGTTTTGGAAGAGATACAAAAAATAATACCTAATGCGACAGAAATCATCATTGCACCAACTATTAAATTTCATCAGTGGAGAATTGCCGCGATGAGTGAGGATAAATTTTATGTCGGAAAAGGAATCGATCATAAAATTGAAATTTTAGATGAATTTATCCGTGTTCCTGTTCCCAATACACCTGTCTTGGAGGCTGCTAAAAAGGATAAAAATTTAGCTGCCTTTCTCTCCTTTTCACCTGTATATAGATGGGAAATGGATGAATATGATGACCATTATGAAGTAAGATTTATTGACCTCCGCTACCGCAGTAATGGCCACTATCCATTCGTTGCCGTTGTTCAATTAGACCTTGAGTTAAACCCAGTAAGTTCCTACACAGGCTGGGTATTTAGTGAGCATAAGCTAAGAAAGAAACTAAGTATTATTCCTAATTAACCTTCTTTACAACAGAGGACGACCCTCCCTGAGTCATCCTCTGTTTTTTTATTGATATTTATTATTTTCTTGATTTAAAAAATGCTTATATTTGGGGTTATTGGCTACAAATTCATCAAGCCGGCTTCCATAGCTCTCTACCCATTGTTGAACAATTCTTTCCGTCATATCACTTCCAAGGTAATCTCTCCCAGCCTTTGCTTGAGTTGTTTCAAAGTCATCCCACAATAGTTCAATCCACGTACGTACTAATGACTCGGAGAGTTTGTCATTCTTTTTTAGCAACAGATTTATTAGTCTTTCTTGATTTGCTTTCAAGATATCACCCTTTCTGCCATTTTCTTATAACATAACCGGAAGGCTAAAGTCGAATACTATTAACACGTGTCAGGCATTGCAAGATGTGTCAATGTCTTTCACGTTTCTCATTCCTGTTGAAGGAGGTTAAATGATGAGAAATAAAGTAACGGGTTTCCCAAAAGACATGCAGCAAGATGAGCCGCGGGCAAAAGCTGAATTTGCCTCAAGAAGAGCTGATGGAACCATTAATACGCATCCTCAGGAAAGAATGCACGCCTCAAGCCATCGCAATAAAAATTAACACCGGCTGGTAAGCATAAAGCAAATAACAAACCAGGAACTATTCTGGTTTGTTATTTGTTAAATCCTTAAGCATCGAAATCGGCAGAGCCTCTTCTTGTCCAGACCCCTTCAGGCGGTAGCCCCAAGCAAACACACCATTCATATAGTCAATTTTAAAATATTGACCCGGATCACCGTCAATCCCATAAATCTCTCCGGGAATAAATAATTTAGGATCAAGCAGATAGGAACGGGCCATAATTGCTTTTCTTTCTAAAACGGCAAACTCGTTCACCATCCCCATTTGTTCTGCTTTCCTAGCCTTTTCTTGAAGTTGAGCCATTTCTTGTCTCAATTCATGTTCAGACATCGTACTATAGCGTTTATCTTGCTGCATACAAACACTCCCCGTATCATTCATCTATTTATTTTAGTATAGTGATATTTAAACCATAAATAAAGTTTAACCTCCATCAGTGGGGGGATTTTTCATCCCCCACTGATGGTTAGTTGAACTTATCGGGCTTTTACGGGCAGTTATCCCCCACCTAGAATTTCTTGTGTTCACTCATAACCTTGAGGTATGGGACTTACTGCCCGTTAATGCGGGATAAAGTGAAACTTAAGGAGGAATTCTCTTGAAAACAATGATCATAACTGGGGGAGGTTCTGGATTGGGTAAAGAGCTGGCCCTACTCTTTTCACAACAAGGTTTTCATATCTTAATGGCTGGCAGAAACTACGAAAGATTATCTGCTGCGAGGCTTGAGATAGAAGGGTCAGGTGGAACGGCTGACATAATTAAAATCGATATTCGAAACCCTTTTGAAATCGAAATGCTTAAAGCCGAACTGAACAGTACATACGATATTTACGGGCTGGTTAATAATGCAGGCATCGGGCATTTTGGCCCCTTTACCGAGATGAGTGATGAAAGAATTAAAGAGATGCTTGATACAAACATACTGGGAACAATTCTTATGACTAAAACAATCCTGCCGATGCTTCTTCAAAATGGAGAAGGACGACTGATCAATATTATATCTACTGCGGGATTACGTGGTAAAGTCAATGAAGCCGTTTATGCCGCTAGTAAATTTGCCATTAGAGGATTTACTGAAAGCCTTCAAAAGGAGTTTGAAAACAGCAGGATCAAAATCAATGCTGTGTATATGGGGGGAATGGATACTCCCTTCTGGAAGGGCAGTGATCATGTAAAAGACACTTCCCGATTCCGTTTACCGAAAGAGGTGGCTCAACTTATTTTTGACCATTTAGACGAGGAATCCATTATAATTGAAAGTAAAAAATCATGACCATCTTCGGTCATGATTCTTCTTTTTCTGATAGGAATTTCTCGATTAATTCCATCGTGAATCCCTTTCGGTATAAGGCTTGTTTTACTTTTTGAGTATACTCATAGCCGCTGTAATTACTATATTTACGCTGAATCTTTTCACCTTGAAATTTTATTGCTTCCATCTCATCATCGATTTCTTTATCTGTGTCTGCTTCCTTTAGAGCTGCTTTAATCACTTCAAAGGAATAGCCTTTTCTTAAAAGCAGCTGTTCTAGCTTTTGCCTAGCGGTTCGCTGTGATTCTTTCATATTTTTTTTTGCGTTTTTATGACAGAGTTTTGCTGCTTTTTCAATTTGTATTTCCACTGGATATTCCATCATAGCCTTTTTTTGAATATCTTCAGTAATGCCCCTATCCTTCAGCTCTAACTGAACTACTTCAGGTCCTTTGTCAGTAGTATTTATTTGTGTCCTTACATAGGAAAAAGCATATTCCTCATCATTTATATATTTCTGAGCTGAGAGTTTATGTAGTACCTCAATTACGATTGGCTCATCTATCTCTTTTTGAAGCAAATAATCCCTGATTTCTTTCTCAGATCTCATTCTTCTTGATAAATAATGAACCCCTAAGTTATAGGCCTTTCGGATATCATCTGCAAATTGGATTTCCAAAAATGAGAACTCATCTAATTCCATCCCTTTTCTTAAATTAAACTTAATTAAAACATCACTGTCGACACTGAAGGCATATTCTTCACCTTTACCATAATCCATAAACACATTAAAGCGGTCCTGATTTTTCTGTTGAGTGGTGACTTTTGTAATGATAGCCAATTTTATTCACCTCCACATTACTTTACCATAATGTTCATTCTTTCAAGTATTGATAAACAAATTTTTGCTAAAACTTGTATCATTCCTATTATTAAAGGTAAAAATGGGAATAGGTACATATAATTACCGCAAGATTTAATAACAACAAAATAAAACTTACTGAAGGGAATGAGTGCTATGGGAGGAAAAAAGAAAAAAGATAGCAGGGACGGAGGAAAATACAAATTATCTAGTATGCAGGAGGTCTCGTATCAGCGTGAATTTAAAATGGCTGACCGTGCCGGAGGTTTTGCAGACAAAAAGACTCGTCTGTAATATTACAAACTCAAGCAATTTTTTCCATTCATGAACCCCTTTAAGTTGTAGAAACTAGTTAAGGGAACCTTTTATAGGTTCACCTTAGTTTTACAACGGAAGGGGTTTTTAGTTTGGGTCGTGCACATGGACATAAAACTCGTGATAAGAATAAGGGTTCACTTCCACAAGTTCCCAAGAATATGAAAACAGATGGGGTGGATGAGGAATATTCAGCTGAGTTAGCTGATCAGGCGGACCTAGAGGCGCAAGCAAGGGCGAACGCAGCTAATCAGCGAGTAAGAAACAACCGCTAAGACCTAAGCCGAACCATAGATAAAAAAAAGAAGCAGGTATTCCTGCTTCTTTCAATAAAAGGGGGAAAGAATTCATCGAGTTCCAAGAGAGGTTATGCCTTAAAGCTGGAACTCGCTAAAACTTTGTCTTAACTATACTTCCCTTTAGAATTATTGACAATGACTTTCACAGTTTCTTAACATATTTATAGTGAAAATGTGAATATAGTGTGAATTTGTTTTATGTTTATATTGTTAATTACTTTTCCATCGCCACACAATCATGTGGATAACATCTTGATGGACTGTGGATAATGTGCATAAGTCTGTGGAATACTTTATAGTATAGTACTTCTAATGTGGATAGTTCTGTGTACAACTCCGATCAAAAAGGTATTCTACTATATCACTAAAAGCCCCTTACGAACCTTTACATAATCACCAATAATAGGATAAGCATGGATCCCTAGATTATACCCTTTAAGCTTTTCCACCTCTAGTTTTGCCGCTTCTATGATAACCGTTTCATGGTCAATTCTTTCTATCAAATTAATATTTTTATATTCCTTGTTCAGTCCCTGAATAAACCAGTATTCTTTCATTTGCTCCTTTAAATTAACTGATTGACTTGGTGCATTAATAACCATACTTTTTCTAGACTGGTTTTGACAGACATACACTAAATCCTCGATGACGGCACTTGCCGTAGGAAACATTCCTGCACCAGGACCCTGTAAAGTAATACTACCCACAATGTCAGAATGAACATTCACTGCATTCTCAACCCCTTCTACATGATAAAAAGGGTGTGATGTTCCAACTAACACGGGCTTTATTTTTGCAGTGACCTTGGTTCCTGTTTTTTGAATAACTGCAACATGCTTAAATTTTAAGCCAAGTACCTCTGCTGCTACAATTTGTTCACTTGAGATTGCGGTAATACCCTCCAATTCAACATTATGTTCTTCTGGTTCTACTCCGAAAGCAATTCGACTAAGGATGATCGTTTTATAGAAAGCATCAAGGCCTTCAACATCATTGGTTGGATCTGCTTCAGCATAGCCCTTTTCTTGAGCTATTAATAAGGCGTCTTTAAATGACTGCTTCTTCTCACGCATTTCAGTTAGAATAAAATTGGAGGTTCCGTTAAGAATTCCATGAATTTCACTTACACGGTTAATTTTTAGTAACTGTCTAAGTGTCTGGATAATCGGTATCCCACCTGCTACTGTAGCTTCGAAACCAACAGATATATGTTGATTTTCTGCAAGTTCAAGAAGCTCCTGTCCATGATGTGCAAACATTTCTTTATTTGCGGTAATAATATGGCAGCCTTTTTGGATTGATTGCTTTAGCATGGTAAAGGTCGGCTCTCGATCTACAATGGCTTCAACCACTACATCAAGCTCGGGCAACTGTAATATGTCATTAAAGTCTGTGGTAACTAATACACTTTCAGCAATATTTCTTGATTTTTGCTTATTCCTAACTAACACAGCTACAACCTCTACCTTTTTACCAAGGACTGCACTTAACTCATCTCTATGTGATTGAATCGTTTTATAAACGCCCTCTCCGACTGTACCGAAACCCAATATTGCAACTTTAATAACTGACATTAGAAGATTCCCCCCAAGTAATTGTCTTCACCAAAAATTCTATTAATTTAGAAAAAGCCCTCTTCATAAGAAGAGGGCTAGATTCCTCCCCTTATCTTTCAGGTTAAATAAATAACCTGCAGGAATTAGCACCTTTTCAAGGATTACCTTGAAGGTTGCCGGGCTTCATCGGGCCATGTCCCTCCGCCACTCTCGATAAGAGTATTATTAACTTTTATTTTCACTAATTTTCCATGTTATTAGTGAATTGTAGTAGATTCATTAAAAACTGTCAATATATTTTGAAATTTTAAAGTGGCAGCAATGCGATTGTTTCTTTACTCTTAATACCTTCAATCATTTCAACCCATTTCTGAGGTTTATTGGAGAGAATGGAATAATAAGTAGTAAGGAAATCAGCCACCAGCGAAGCTGGTAATGATTCAAGACCGTCATTCATTGGCATGAAACAAAAATCTAATCCAGTCACAGCCTCTCCATTGTTTTCCCATGAAGGGTGTACATAATTTACATCCAGGCGTTTATAGCCTAAATGCGATAACACTTCACGTCGCACATAGGGATGCATTACTTTTACACCGCCAAACTCATGGTGTTCTACCCGATATGGGTCATAGATTTCAGCGAACATCCCAAACAATTCTTTTCCGTTTTCAGCCGCCAGCTTTTGTAAATCCCTTTGGCGATTTTGTGCTAAGAATCGGCCCAAACTTAATCCAGGCTTACTAATAATGGTAAAGTCTGTCATAGCAATATTCCAATTTGGATAATAGCGATATTCTGTTGCTCCAACAACTTGGTCCTGATCAACAGCCACAAATACCCGAATACCTGGATCTTCTAACGGTTCCTTCCACAAATCATATTCTAAAACTTCTTCAGGTGGAAATATTTCTCCCATTAGGTCGTGAAGCTTTTTAAAATTAGGGTCTTCAATGCTTGTAATGCGTTTATATTCCATTCTTCAGTTCTCCCTTTTTCAAAAATGGGTTCTTCCATTCCATTAATACAGAACAGTTAAGCGATTCCTCGTCCTCTAGGTAATTTTCTATTACTCCTAACGGGACACGCCCGCAGCGCAGTAAAAAGGTGATAACCGGATCCTTTAGGTCCCCTTTGATTAATGCTTGTAGATAGACTTCAGGTGACGTTGTTTCAGCTACTTTATGATACCCTGGCATTCTGCCGCCCCCAAGAAGACGATCAAGTCCTTTTTGGATGACAACATGGTACATTGCCTGCATCATTAACTTACCAAGACCCAGGTTGCGGTATTTTGGCCGGACACTAATATCAACGATATAGAGTGTATTACCTTTTGGATTATGGTTCCTTATGTATCCATGATCAGTAATTTCTTCCCAGGTGTGGGCCATATGCTCAGGATCAAATTCAACACATAAACCAGTTAGCGATCCCGCTAGCTCGCCCTTTACTTCCACACACAATGCTCCCTCAGGAAACAAGGTTACATGGTTATTCAACTGTTCTACATTCCACCATAATTCAGATGGAAATGGAGGAGGAAAGCATTCTGACTGAATTTGAATTAGCTGATCAAAATCTTCTTTTGTATAGTTACGAATACAAATTGGGACTGGCTTCTCTTGATCAAATACATAAAATTCACTTTGGTACATGCACATCCTCCATTCTTTTTTACTTCCAGTCGGTGTATAGGTCGATTCTGCGGTCGCGCCAGGTTGTGACTGCTCCTCGTTCTCTGACTTCATACAATAGGTCTAGGTCAAGGTCAGCGGTTACCACCATATCATCGTTTATTTCCCCTTCAACGAGGATACCCTTCGGTGGGAAGGGTATATCATTTGGCGTAATGATCACAGCCTGCCCGAAATTCGCCCGCATAAAGTCAACGGTCTGAAGCGCTCCGACAGTTCCCGTTAAAACGACATATACTTGGTTTTCAATTGCACGTGCATGACTTGTGTAACGAACACGATGAAATCCATGACGATCATCGGTACAGGAGGGACAGAAAATAACGTCAGCCCCTTTCGCCTTTGCCATACGGACAATTTCTGGGAACTCAATATCATAGCAAGTTAGGAGAGCAATTTTGCCCTTTTCCGTTTCAAAGATTTGAAAGCTATCACCTGGTGCCATATTCCATTCTTTTACTTCGGTTGGTGTGATATGAAGCTTTGCCTGTTCACCTACACGGCCATCTGGGTAAAATAAATGAGCTGTGTTATAAAGCTTGCCATCTTTTTCAATCACATGGGTACCAGCAATAATATGCATATTGGTTTCTTTTGCAAATTTAGTGAACAGTTCCCGATATTGTTCTGTAAAGCTTGGCAGATCATTAATGGTTAGACTTTTCCCTTGACCATCTCCAATCGATAGTAGCTGCGTTGTAAAGAACTCAGGAAATAGGACAAACTCTGCGCCAAATTCCTCAGCCGTTTTTATATAATGCTCGCATTGTGAAGCGAATTCATCAAATGATTGAATCGTATGCAGGTGATACTGCACGACAGATACACGTAATTTCATTCCTTACCTCCCATTGCCTTTTATGAAAAAATTATCTAACATTTTAGTTTCTAATACAAATAAATTGATTATACAAAGAAAAGCGGAAGGCGCCCGCCTATCGGCGTATGGACTGGAGCGCTTCGACTGAGATAAAGGAAACACGAAGAGCGGTTTTTGCGCATTCGTGCTTGACTTATCATAGGGAGAAGAGCGAAGCCCACTAGCCGATGGCACCTGGAGCTGGACATTTCTCAACGTCTAAATTCTATAATTTGTTATCCAAAAAAATAAGCCACCTTGCTAGCGGTGGCTAAAATGTTTTTTTATCTTTCCAGCTTATTCTCAGCTAGTTTAATTTGTTGTTTTACTTGCTCTGGTGATGTTCCGCCGAAGCTGTTGCGGACGGCGACAACATGCTCAGGTGATAACACTTCATATATATCTTCCTCGAATAACTGGCTAAATTCCTGATATTCGGCAAAACTCAAATCTAGCAAGAACTTTTGCTGCTGAATAGAATAGAGAACAATTTTCCCAATTACTTCATGTGCTTCACGGAATGGTAATCCCTTTCTAACTAAATAATCAGCAATATCAGTAGCATTTGAGAAATCATTGTTAATCGCTTTTCTCATGACGTCTTTATTAACCGTCATCGTTTCCACCATTGGTGCTAACAGCTTTAGAGAACCTTCAAGTGTTTCAAAAGTATCAAACATACCTTCTTTATCTTCCTGAAGGTCTTTATTGTATGCTAGCGGAAGACCTTTTAATACGGTTAGCAATCCAATTAAATTGCCGTAAACTCTTCCTGTTTTTCCTCTTAATAATTCAGGAACATCTGGATTTTTCTTTTGCGGCATAATACTAGAACCTGTGCAAAAGGAATCATCAAGCTCGACAAATTGAAACTCCTGGCTTGACCAAATCACAAGCTCCTCAGCAAATCTTGAAATATGGGTCATAATGATAGAACCAATCGAGAGGAATTCTAGGATGAAATCTCTATCACTCACAGCATCCATGCTATTTGGGTAAACTGTTTCAAAACCAAGTAGTTCAGCGACACGTTCACGATCAATAGGAAAAGTCGTACCCGCTAAGGCACCTGCACCAAGCGGCAGCCAATTAATACGCTTCAAACTATCAATCATTCTTTCTTTATCACGCTCGAACATCCATGAGTAAGCCATTAAATGATGGGCAAATGAGACTGGCTGAGCACGCTGCAAATGGGTATAACCTGGAATTAAGGTTTCGATATTGGCTTTTGCCTGCCCAATCAAAGCCTGCTGTACATCTTCAATGAGTTTGATAAGTTCTGTTGTCTTCGTTCTTAAATATAGGTGCATATCAGTTGCGACCTGGTCGTTACGACTGCGGCCAGTATGCAGCTTACCACCGACAGGACCTATCTTCTCAATTAATAGCTTTTCGATATTCATATGAATATCTTCATCTTCGACTAAAAACTCAACCTCATTATTGTCAACCATCTTCTTGATGGCAAGAAGCCCGTCTTTAATTTTATCAGCATCCTCAACTGGAATAATGCCACATTCACCTAACATTTGGACATGTGCCATACTACCGGCAATATCCTCCTGTGCAAGCTTTTGATCAAATGATATCGAAGCGGTAAATTCCTCGACTAACTTGTTGGTTTCCTTCGTAAAACGTCCGCCCCATAATTTAGACATGAATAGCTCCCCCTAGTACCTTAAGAAATTTGCCCTCGAATGGAGTTCGAGGGCACAATTATTATTCCGCATTAACGAGCAGTAATATCCCCACCAAAGGTTATGATTGAAAACGAGAAATTCTAGGTGGGGAAAACTGCCCGTAAAAGCCCGATAAGTTTAACTAACCATCAGTGGGTGAAGAAACCCCCACTGATGGAAGTTTCACTTATATCCTTACTCTCATAATTATTACGCTTCTGTCTTAGCCTTATCTGCCTCTGCTATTACAGTGTTTTCTTTATTAACCTCAGAATATACCTTTGTTGGTAAGCCCCAAATTTTAATAAAACCAACAGCTGCATTATGATCGAATGCATCTCCCTTTGAATAGGTCGCTAATTCTTCATTGTACAGACTAAACGGTGATTTACGGCCGACAACCATATGATTTCCTTTATGCAGCTTGACGCGAATCGTTCCAGTAACGTTCTTTTGCGTCTCATCGATAAATGCATCTAATGCTGCCTTTAAAGGTGAATACCATAGACCTTCATAAATGATTTTTGCCATTTGCTGTTCAACCTGTGTCTTGAATTGGGTAATTTCACGAGGTAAAGTTAAAAATTCCAATTCTCTGTGAGCATTAATTAAAATTAACGCTGCAGGATTTTCATAGACTTCACGTGACTTGATCCCTACTAATCTATTTTCAATATGATCAATACGGCCGACTCCATGCTTGCCGCCAAGTTCATTAAGAGTTTCTATTAATTGTACTAATGGAAGTTTTTCACCGTTAAGGGCAGTTGGTACACCCTTTTCGAATTCAATCTCTACATATTCCGCTTGATCAGGAGTTAATTCAATTGGAGCTGTCCAGTCAAAGGCTGCCTCTGGTGCCTCTGCCCAAGGATCCTCTAAAACACCTGCTTCACAAGCACGCCCCCAAATATTTGCATCGATTGAGAATGGATTATCTAAATCTACTGGAATTGGAATATCATGTTTTTGGGCATATTCAATTTCTTCATCACGGTTCATACCCCATTCACGTACTGGAGCAACTACCTTTAAGCTTGGATTTAGAGCTTGAATGGACACTTCAAAACGTACCTGATCATTTCCTTTACCAGTACAGCCATGAGCAACTGCAGCTGCCCCTTCTTTTTCAGCGACTTCAACCAAAAGCTTTGAAATCAATGGGCGAGATAGTGCAGAAGATAACGGATATTTACCCTCGTATAAACAGTTCGCTTTTAACGCAGGTAAAATGTATTCTTTCGCCAGTAATTCCTTTGCATCGATCATATATGCCTTGATTGCGCCGACTTTTAGTGCCTTATTTTTGATTGCTTCAAGATCTTTCCCTTCACCAACATCAAGGCCTAGGGCAATGACATCATAGCCATATTTCTCTTGAATCCACTTAACTGAAACAGATGTATCTAAACCGCCTGAGTAGGCTAATACGATTTTTTCTTTTGTCATAATTACTCTCCTTGCATTCGTGTGAATGAATATTCATATGATAGAATTATTATACACTAGATTGCATCAAAATTGCTACTATTTTAAACTAATAAAAGTTTTAAAATTGCCTTTTGAGCATGCAGTCGATTTTCTGCTTCATCAAAAACAACGGAATGTGGACCATCAATTATCTCTGCCGTCACTTCTTCCCCCCGATGGGCCGGCAAACAATGAAGAAAAATATAATCGCTTTTTGCCAACTTGCATAATTCTTCATTAACTTGAAATGCCTCGAATGCCTTCAATCTCTTTTCCATTTCAGCTTCTTGGCCCATACTCGTCCAGACGTCTGTGACCACCACATCAGCATCAGAAATCGCTACCTTCGGATCGTTCGTAATTATAACCTTACTGCCTGTTTGTTCTCCTGCTTTAATAGCATTCTCCGTAATCTTTCCATCCGGTAAATAACCTGGAGGACTGGCAATGCTAATATCCATTCCAACCTTCACCGCACCTTCCATCAAAGAATGTGCCATATTGTTATTTCCATCACCTAGATAGCACATTTTTAACCCTGCCAGCTTACCCTTATGCTCCAAGATGGTCAGCAAATCTGCCATTACTTGAGTTGGATGATGCAGGTCTGTTAGGCCGTTAATGACTGGAACTGTTGCATGTTCTGCCAGTTCCTTGACCGAGTCATGTGAAAACGTCCGAATCATAATACTATCTACATACCGGGATAGTACCTTTGCTGTGTCAGAGATACTTTCTCCTCTGCCTAGCTGAATATCCTTTGAGCTCAGGAAGATTGCATGACCACCCAGCTGTAACATCCCGACCTCAAATGAAACTCTGGTACGGGTGGATGATTTTTCAAAAATCATCCCTAATACCTTACCATTTAAAAACGGATGTGGCTTTCCTTGCTTTTGTAAGCTTTTTAGCTCCTTTGCTTCCTCAAGCAGAGCTAGAATTTCGTCCGTCTGAAAATCTGCTAAACTAAGAAAATCTTTTCCCTTTAACTGCATCTTTTTAGACACACTCATCGCATTCCAGTTAATCACATTTGACATGTGCTGCACCCCTCTCTTCTAATTGGTAGTATTCTGTTACCGTTCTTACGGTCGAGTCAGCGAGAGCGTGCTCTTGGAATCCCAAAATCGCCTCGACTGTATCTAAATGTGTAAATACAGGTACATTGTAGCGTGTCGCTTGTTCACGGAGTTGAAAACCAAATTTTATTTTATTTCTTCCTTGATTAGGAATATTAATGACTGCTTTAATTCCCTGCTGACGGAAAAGCTCGTTAACCTCCGTACCATCTTTGATGATTTTTTCTATTGCAATACCATTTGCCTGTAGAAACTTTGCCGTTCCCTCAGTTGCTGCAATTTTATATTGCTTCTTAACCATTTGCTGGAAGATCGGAAGACTTGCTGCTTTCTCTCTATCTGAAATCGAGCAGAAAATAATCTCGTCAGTGTCTACTACCTTTGCCGGTAATACCTTCACAAGTGCCTCATGAAAATAAGCTCCCATCCCTAGCACTTCACCCGTAGATTTCATTTCAGGGCCTAGGACATGGTCAACACCTTTTAGCTTACTAGCTGAAAAAATAGGTGCCTTTACTGAATAGTAGTTTGGTTCTTTCAATAGGCCTTCTGTTGAACTAAGTGATGTTAATGGTACACCTAATTGAACCATAACAGCCCACTCAATCATTGGAATACCAGTTACCTTACTAATGATTGGTACGGTTCTAGAGGAGCGCGGGTTTACTTCGAGCACATAGACTGTTTGCTCATGAATAACAAATTGAATATTCATCATGCCAATAATCGGTGCTGTTTTCGCAATTTTACCTGCATATTCAATTAGAGTTTCTTTCACTTCCGCTGACAATGAAATCGGAGGAAATATAGAAATGCTGTCTCCAGAGTGTACGCCCGCACGTTCAATATGCTCAAAAATTCCTGGAACGACGATTGTTTCACCGTCACTAATGACATCAATCTCACACTCTAGTCCGGGTATATATCTGTCTACTAATAACGGCCACATCTTTTCTTGAGATGAGTTTTCCGCTAATTGGCTAATATACTGCAAAAGTTCGTCTTCAGAAAAAATCGTGAACATGGACTGCCCGCCAATGACATAGGAAGGTCTTACCAGAACCGGATAGCCAAGCTTCTCGGCTGCTTTCAATAACTCATCTGGATGGTTTACAATTTCTCCCTCGATATGAGGAATCTCGAGAGTTTCTAATAGCTGATAAAACTGTTCTCGATCCTCAAAACGGTCTACATCAGCAACGGAAGTTCCTAAAATCTTAACCCCCTCTTCTTGAAGATCATGTGCAAGATTAATCGCAGTCTGCCCGCCGAACTGAATTAACACCCCATCGATCTTCTCTTTTTGAATGACGTGGAGTACATCCTCCGCTGCTAACGGTTCAAAGTAAAGACAATCGGCCACAGAGTAATCGGTGCTGACGGTTTCTGGGTTATTATTAATCACGACGGCTTCATAGCCGAGCTTTTTGATTGCTTTAGCGGCATGCACAGAACAGTAATCAAATTCGATTCCTTGGCCGATTCGAATCGGACCAGAGCCAATGACGAGAATCTTCTTCTTATCAGAAATCTCCACCTCATCAAAACCTAACCAAGTAGAATAATAGTATGGTGTGACAGCATCGAATTCTGCTGAACATGTATCCACCATCTTATAGCCTGGCTTCCAGTTCAGCTCTTTCCACTTTTTACGCACTTGTTTTTCTTCTATATTAAAGAGTTGTGAAAGGTATTTATCAGATATATTATGACGCTTAGCCGTTTTCAGCAGTTCAACAGGGACTTCATTCCAGCTGTATGCTGAGAGTTTCATTTCTAATTGAACGAGTGAGCTGATCTTGTGCAGGAACCATGGATCGATTAAGGTTAACTGCTGAATTTTCTCAAGAGATAATCCTCGCTTAAACGCTTCTGCAATCACAAAC
This sequence comes from Bacillus sp. MRMR6, assembly GCF_001940785.1. Classification (GTDB taxonomy): domain Bacteria; phylum Bacillota; class Bacilli; order Bacillales; family Cytobacillaceae; genus Neobacillus. The sequence continues at coordinate 56,530 of NZ_MSLS01000020.1, read as the reverse complement.
AAACGTTGATCATTGGCAATTTCAAGTTTTTCGATAAGCATTTCGTGATCCATTGATTTGGTGATTGCGGTACATAATCCATATACTGACATTTCCATTGAACGAATGGCTTTATTTAGCGCTCCTTCAAATGTCCGGTCAATAGCCATTACTTCACCAGTGGCCTTCATTTGTGTTCCTAGCGTACGGTCTGCTTCTGGAAACTTATCAAAAGGAAAGCGTGGCAGTTTAACAACAATATAATCAATGGCTGGCTCGAACGATGCAAATGTATTGCCCGTAATGGGGTTTACGATTTCATCTAAATGATAGCCAACTGCACATTTAGCAGCCATACGAGCTATTGGGTACCCTGTTGCTTTAGAGGCAAGTGCAGAAGAACGGCTTACCCTTGGGTTTACTTCAATGATGCAATATTGATTTGATTCTGGATGCAGTGCAAATTGGATATTACAGCCGCCAATGATTTTTAACTCTCTAATTACCTTAATGGAAGAATCACGCAGCATTTGGTATTGGACATCGGTTAAGGTTTGTGACGGGGCAACGACAATGGAATCGCCTGTGTGAACTCCGACCGCATCCATATTTTCCATATTACAAACAATGATGCAGGTGTCATTGGCATCGCGCATGACCTCATATTCGACTTCTTTCCAACCCTTGATACTTCTTTCAACGAGTACCTGTTGAATGGGGCTTGCTGCTAATCCTTTTTTCAAGACGATTTCTAATTCTTCGTTATTGTTCGCAAACCCGCCACCGTGTCCGCCAAGTGTATAGGCAGGACGAATGATTACCGGGTAACCAATCTCCTTAACAAAGGTAACGCCCTCTTCATAGCTGTGAATAATGGCCGACTCTGGAATCGGCTCGTTAATTTCAAGCATCAAGTTTCGGAACTTTTCACGGTCCTCACCGTTTTTGATGGAGGCTACAGAAGTTCCTAACAGCTCAACATTATACTTAGCTAATATATTTTGTTCAAAAAGATTAACAGTAAGATTTAAGCCTGTTTGCCCGCCTAAAGTTCCAATAATTCCATCGGGCTTTTCTTTTCGAATGATTTTTTCAATGGTTTCAACATTTAGTGGTTCGATATATACTTTATCGGCAACCGTCTCGTCCGTCATAATGGTTGCAGGATTGCTGTTCACTAACACAACTTCTATTCCCTCTTCTTTAAGAGCGATACAAGCCTGTGTTCCTGCATAATCAAATTCAGCTGCCTGACCAATAACAATTGGACCAGACCCTATAACTAATACTTTTTTTAACTTTTTATTTAATGGCATAGCGCGCTTCTCCCGCAGATGTGATCTGACTTACAAATTCTGTTAGTATATGTGCTGTATCGCTTGGTCCAGGATGGGCTTCAGGATGAAATTGTACCGTCTGGATTGGATAACGCTGGTGCTTCAATCCTTCGATTGATTGATCATTCACATTTCGGTATGTGATTTGAAAAACATTTGTATCAATGCTATTGTCGACAACAACATATCCATGATTTTGAGCAGTAATCTTTACTTTACCCGTCAATAACTCTTTCACAGGGTGGTTACCGCCTCGATGCCCGTAAGCTAATTTCTCGGTTTTGGCCCCATATGAGAGGGCAATCAGCTGATGTCCCAAACAAATTCCGAGTGAAGGGAAATACTGGCTAATTTTTTTTATTTCCGGAAACCATTGCTTCAGCATCATCGGATCACCGGGTCCATTGCTGAACAAAACACCATCTGGATTCAGTGCTTTTACCTTCTCAAATGGTGTATGATAAGGAACGATGGTTACAGAGCAATTCTTATCTAATAGAGCATTGAGAATCGACTTTTTGTAGCCATAATCCATTAATACAACATGTGGTCCACTGTTTTTATAGGTTTGAATTTTTTTTGTTGAAACCTTTTCTACCCATAGTGGAGCCTTTCTCTCTACGGCAAATCCAGTTTTCTTCGTTTTACTTAAATACCCCTTAACCGTACCTCTGCTTCGGATGGTTTTTACTAGTAATCGCGTGTCAACTCCCGCTATCCCAGGTACGCCAGCCTGTTCAAGCTTCTCTGAAAATTTATGAATGGACTGATAATGACTTGGTGTTTCACATAAATCTCCAATGATGACTCCAGACAACGCAGGTGTAATACTTTCATCATCCAAAGCATTGATTCCATAATTCCCAATCATCGGATAACAGAAGGTGATAATCTGCCCAGCATAAGATGGGTCTGTGATAATTTCTTGATACCCTGTCATACTCGTATTAAAAACAACTTCTCCAAGAGAGTCCTTGTTCGCTCCTATAAGCATTCCTTCAAAAATCTCGCCGGTTTCCAAAGTAAGGTAACCATAATTCACAACCACCACTGCCTTTCTCTAATTACTTTGGAAAGTCTTTTCCAACTTTATAATAAATTCATTAAGCTCTTCTTTCGATGCTGTTAACGGCGGTAAAATCCGTACTACATTCGGCCCCGCGGTTAATATCAACAACTGATTTTTAAGTGCAGTTTGCACCATTTCTATAGCATTTGTATCAACGACTAAACCTTTTAATAGTCCTTTGCCGCGTATTTCTTTTATAAAAGGATACTTATTCTTGAGCACATGTAGCTCTTCATCTAAGTATGCTGCGATTTCATTCACATGATTTAATAAATTGGTTTCAAGGATATGACGAATGGTTGCAACACCTGCCGCTGTAGCTAATGGATTGCCTCCAAAGGTGCTACCATGAGTACCAGGCTCAAAAGCTTTTGCCGCTTTTTCCTTTGCAATAATGGCTCCAATCGGAAATCCTGACCCGAGTCCTTTTGCAATACTAATCACATCTGGCTCGATCCCATATTGCTCATAGGCAAAAAGAGTGCCTGTTCTGCCAATCCCTGTCTGGATTTCATCAACCATTAGTAAAATATCCTTTTCCATACAAATCTGTGCAAGTTTTTGTACCCATTCTAGATTCGCAGGAATGACTCCGCCCTCACCCTGTACAAGTTCTAGAAGAACGGCCGCTGGCTGAAGTGTTTTGATTTGATCAAGTGCCTCGCTATTATTAAAGGGGAGATAGTGAAAACCTTGAACTAATGGTGCGAAGCCTTGTTGTATTTTTTCCTGCCCTGTTGCAGATAAGGTAGCTAAAGTCCTGCCATGAAACGATTGTTGAAAAGTAACCACTTTAAAGGCTTCTGTTCCCTTTACCTTTTGTGCATATCTTCGTGCCAGCTTAATTGCGGCCTCGTTTGCTTCGGCCCCGCTGTTACAAAAGAAAACTTGGTCGCCGCAGCTGTTTGCAGTTAGTAAATCAGCAAGCTCCTGCTGATTGGGAATATGATAAAGGTTCGAACAATGCCATAGCTTACTTAATTGTTCTTCTACCTTTTCTTTCACACTGTCCGGAACATGACCTAAGTTACAGGTTGCAATACCAGAGGTAAAATCCAAAAACTTTTCACCTTGATCATCCCAAACATAACTGCCCTTCCCCTTCGCAAGTGTTACAGGGAACCGGCTGTATGTTGGCATCACAGATGAAATGGTGGAGACGGAATTTTTATGGGTCATTATGCGATCTCCTCTTCTAACACTATTTTGGTTCCGATTTCCTTACCATTTAGGTAATCAATTATGCTTTTTTTCTCAAATCCGTTGATGATTCCCACTTCTGGTATGTTATGAACGAGGCCATCAATTGCTGCATTTACCTTTGGTATCATTCCACCATAGATAGTTTGATTGGCAATCAGTTCCTCGACTGCTGTTTTTGAGACCTTATTTAATTTCCTTTTCACACCATTTTTTTCGACAAGGATGCCTGGTATGTCACTAATAAAACACAGATTGGCACCTAGTGCTTTGGCAATTGCAGATGCAGCAACATCACCGTTGATATTGTAGCGCTGGCCGTCGGCTCCAATACCGATTGGAGAAATAACCGGGATGAATCCTAATTGGACAATCCCCGTGATAATCTGTTGGTTAACTTCCACCACTTCTCCTACAAACCCTAACGTTTTTGACTGGTTAGTTGGTTTTGCCTTCAATAAACAACCATCCACACCACTAATCCCCAGTGCATTTCCACCTACTTCGATGATGTTTCTTACAACCTGCTTATTAACCGAGCCGCTTAAAACTAATTCAACTACATCTAAAACTTGATTATTGGTGACTCTTAACCCGTTCACGAAGGTTGTGTCAATATGAAGTTCCTTTAACAAGCTATTGATGAGCGGACCGCCGCCATGAACAATAATGGGTGTCCATTCGCCTGATTCATGAATCGAAACCAAATCCTGATAGAAGGATCTTGGCAGATTCTCTAACACGCTTCCTCCACACTTAATTACAATATATTTCATTTTAGTCCCCCTATTAAGTGCGATAAGACGCGTTTATTTTAACGTAATCGTATGTTAAATCGCATCCCCATGCTGTAGCACTGCTATTTCCCTGATTAAGTTCAACTGAAATTTTAACGGTATCAAGCATTAAATAATCCTTAACATCCTCTTCTACAATGGGACAAGGAAGTCCATTTTCAAATACCATGAAAGGTCCAATTGCTACCTTCACATCATTAGGTGCTACTTGGACACCTGAGTAACCAATCGCACCAACAATCCGTCCCCAGTTTGGATCTGTTCCATATATAGCTGTTTTTACTAGATTCGAAGAGATGATTGACTTCCCAACTGCACGTGCATCATCGACATTGGCTGCACTGTCTACTTGGACTTCAATTAGTTTTGTTGCTCCTTCTCCATCTTTTGCAATCTTTTTTGCCAATTCCTCGCTGACCTTTTTTAAACCAGATTTGAAAATTTCCCAATCTGGATGGTTTTTCGTCAACTGATTGTTTCCTGCTACACCATTTGCCATGACTAAGACCATATCATTTGTACTGGTGTCACCGTCTACGGTAATCATATTAAATGTTTGGTTGGTGATATCCTTAAGTGCACTAAGCAAAGCTTCATGTGAGATATTAGCATCTGTTGTGACAAACCCTAGCATGGTTGCCATATTCGGATGAATCATCCCAGAACCTTTAGCTGCACCGCCGATACTGACTGTTTTTCCATCAATCTCGACTTGGACCGCTATTTGCTTTATACATGTATCGGTTGTAAGAATCGCTTGTTTAAAATTATCCTCCACTTGATATTCCTGCTTGAGAATTTGTTTAATTCCTGTTTTAATTTTATCCATTGGAAGGTTTTCGCCAATAACCCCTGTAGATGTAACCGCAACAAGATGGTCCTGTATAGCAAGTTCACTAGCGAACTCCTTTTGCATTTCAAAAGCATCTAGTAATCCTTGCTCTCCTGTACAAGCATTTGCGTTCCCGGAGTTTACGAGGATCGCTTGGATTTTATTTTCCTTCGCTATACTCTCCTGAGTGACTAGGAGTGGTGCTGCCTGAAAAATATTTGTAGTATAGACACCCGCAACTATAGCCGGTACCTCTGAGACAATATATCCGAGATCCAGCCTTTTTCTCTTTACTCCACAGTGCATTCCTCCAGCTTTAAAGCCCTTTGGAAGAGTTACACTTCCTTCTTCTAAAACAACCATATCCTTTACTGATGGTACTGGTGTCAATTTATTTTCCCCCTCATTCGTCCTCATGTGGCAAATGCCTCCTATGAATCTCTAATGCTTTAATTCTTCAACTTGTAAAACTACTTATGGATATATTGGTATGTCTAAAAGACCCGTCCTGACATCCCAATTATTTAGCAGATTCGCATTTTGTACCGCCTGACCGGCAGCGCCTTTAACTAAGTTATCAATTACTGAAATAATCGTTAACCGATTTGTCCTTTGATCCACATGTAAACCGATATCACAAAAATTACTGCCTGACACTTCTTTCGTCGCAGGCACAGTGCCCGTTGGTCTAATCCTTACAAAAGGGTCTTGCTCGTAATGCTTTCGGTAAAGCATTGTAACTTCCTCTGTCGATATTTGTTCAGTTAAATTAACGTACATGGTGCACAAGATTCCTCTTGTCATCGGGACTAAATGGGTCGTAAATGAAATGGTAATTTCTTCTCCGCTTTCATCACTAAGTACCTGCTCGATTTCTGGTATATGTTGATGTGCTCCTAGTTTATAGGCTTTAAAGTTTTCATTAATTTCTGCATAATGAGCGGTTAACGAAAGGCCTCTGCCTGCTCCGGATACACCTGATTTTGCATCAATAATAATCGTTTTATAATCAGCTTTATTTGCTTTTAGAATGGGGATCAGCCCAAGTGTCGCTGCCGTTGGATAGCAACCAGGGTTAGCTATGAGTGAGGCATTCTTGATCTTTTCAGAATAAACTTCACTTAATCCATAGGCCGCCTGACTTAAATATTTCGCATCCGGAGCCCTGTGCTTATACCATGTTTCGTATTCCTTTTGTGACCTCAAACGATAATCACCCGAAAGGTCAATTACTTTCATTCCTTTATCCACTAGCTGTGGAACCAGATTGCTGCTCACACCTGAGGGCGTTGCAAGAAAAACGAGATCGTTTTCGCTGCTGATTTTTTCAGCATCGAAGGTTTCAAGTGTATGATTAACGACACCTTCTGTGTGTGGGTAACTTTGGCTAAAAGTAGTACCAGCCTGTGAGTTGGATATAACTGATCCAAGTTCCAGATAAGGGTGTTTATTTATTAATCTAATTAGTTCAATTGCGCCGTATCCGGTCCCTCCGATAACAGCTGTTTTCATAATCTCAACTCCAATGCCTTCTTTATAATGAATCATTATACATACAACGTAATAAATATTCAATAAAAAATTAACCCATTTTTCAGTTTATTATTGGTATTTATTAATATTTATTTTGAAAACGCTTACAATATCTTGGGATTATTTATACAAGAGTTATGCAAGCATATCGTACAACTTTATTTCTTATAGAGTGTATATGAAAGAACATGGTAAAATAGGTTTAGAGAAAACGTGTGGGTTGGTGATAGGATGAGGGAGAATAAACGCTGGTTGCTTTGCGCAGGTATCATAGTCCTTGGTATGATTGTATATTTCAGTGCTCTCCATCTAAAGATTAAGAACCATAGCCAAATGGCGGTTTCGGCTAACGTTGATTACTTAATTATTTTAGGTGCTAAAGTAAATGGGACGGTTCCCTCCTTGGCACTTCAGTATCGAATTGACACGGCTGCTGAATATATGAAGAACTATACTAATACGGTTGCCATTGCATCGGGTGGGAAAGGTCCTGGGGAGGATATAAGTGAAGCGGAAGCGATTAAAGCAAGATTAATTAAACATGGAGTTAGTGAGGAAAGAATTTTAGTAGAAGATCAATCCACTGACACAGTGGAAAATATTAGATTTTCCAAACAGCTATTAACCGATGAATGGAATAGTGGATTAGTGGTCACAAATGATTTTCATATTTACCGAGCCAAATCAATTGCAAGGGACCAGGGACTAGAGCTCGCCGGTCTGCCGGCAGATACTCCAGCCGTTGCCGTAGTTAAATCCTATGGCAGAGAATATCTAGCCATTACCAAATACTACTTAGTTAAATACTTAAACATGGATTGGCTTTAATAGAAAAAACTGACTATAGATAACTAGTCAGTTTTTTCACCTTTATAGATTTGATAATTATTCCTACCTTTTTTCTTTGCTAGATATAATGCAAGGTCAGCATTTTTAAATAAAGTCTTTTCGTCTAAATCTTCATTATCAAAAAAAGCAATCCCGATGCTTGAAGTAATTTGTCTGGTTGAATCGGCAATTTCCCAATCCCTGCGGAGTGACTGGAGAATTCTATCTGCAATTTCTTTGGCGTTTGTTTGATGTGATAGATCTGGAACAAGGATAACAAATTCATCTCCGCCTAATCTAGCCAATAAATCATTTCTTCTCAATGAACTGCTAACCCGATGGGCAAATTCTTTTAAAAGGTCATCACCAACATCATGTCCGAAGGTGTCATTAATTAATTTAAACTTATCGATGTCTAGAACGAAAACAGAGAGCAGACTTTGAGTTTGTTTTGCCCGCTCCATTTCCACGTTAAGTCTCTGAGAAAAATAGTTTCGATTAGGTAGCCCTGTTAAATAGTCATGCAAGGCGATATGCTTTAGTCTTTCCTCGTACCTCTTCCGTTCGGTAATATCCTTGTAGACGACAACCCCGCCGTCCCATTCACCCGTTTCATCATAAATTGGTGAATAGGAAGCTAGGAAATCGACCAAGCCTCCACTTTTTGTCACCCGTTTTACCTCATGTGTTGGGATTGTCTCACCTATTTTTAACTTATCAATAATTTCTCGTAAATCTTCCTGACTATCTTCAGGAATAATGCTAATGGTTCGATCATTTAATATTTCTTCTTCTGACCATCCCAGCAATTTCTCAAACGATTTATTGACTGAAACATAATTTTCCTGTTTATCAAAGGTATACATTGCTTCGGCTACACTGTTCCAAACCAGTTCAAAGCGATCATTCATCTTTTTCAGTTCCATCTCTTTTTGCTGACGATCCGAAATATCACGAACTACCGCTAACAAATGAGTACAAACGCCATTTTGGTTAAAGACAGGGGTGATCGTAGACTCCCAATACACGAATGTGTGATTGTGCTGAAGCTTCATCCGTGTTGGTGAGGCAGCCAGCTTTTCTACATAAGTTATCGGTTCTCTTTGTTTCACTGCTTCTTTATAGACTGACTCCACTATCGTAAATATCTCCTCGGGCAGGACTTCATCGATTCTTTTTCCAAACGACTCCTCCTTCAGACCCCATAAATCTTTAGCCGGCTTATTTGCCAGGACATAGCTAAACTTATCTTTATCTTCTACCTTTGTAAGAAAGACCAAATCTGACATATTATTAAATAACTTAAAAAATAGATCAATATCTAAATTAAATGTTTCTGTCATTTCAAATCGCCTTTCATTAAGCTTATTTATGTAATCATCCGCAGATTTCGTAAATATCAAAACCTTTACAAAGCGTATGTTTTAAAAATTATCTCTATTATATTGTGATGTTACTTACTAAAAAAATCAAGGTATGTATCCTGCTTATGCTCAGCTGTTTCACATACAAAAACCACCCGAATCAACTTAAAATCGGCTGGTTTTTACAGAAAGCTATAGTTCGGTTAATTTTTTGATTCTGTGTAAATAAGGATAGCATCTCGTAAAAATCTCGCTGTTCCTGGCTGTTCTTTGTCGTAATAAGCAGTAAATCTTTCATCATCAACATACATCTGGGCAAGACCTGCATGTGCTTCCTTGTTGTATTCGTTCCAGTAATAAGTCAGCCATTGCTTGTGTAAATCAGCTGCTTTTTGTGCTAAGTCACTAGATGGATCTCCTGTTTTGAATGCTTCAGCGAGGATTAGATGGACTTGTTTTTCAAGTGCAGTTACCTCCTCGTATTCTTGCTTAGACATGTTCATCACTTTGGCATTTGACTTTTCCACTGTGTCTTTACCATATTTATCACGAATTTCTTTCCCATATACCTTCTCATTGTCCTCAACCATTTTTTTCTTAAAACCTTCAAACTTTTCATTATTAGACATCTCCATTCTCCCTTCTGTTACAGCAATGGTCATATTCACATTCGCGATTAATACATCGAGCTGTTCTCTTTTTTCGAGGAGTTTTTCCAAGTGTTCTCTTAGCGCTTTAGCACCGTCAAAGGAAGGGGCCGTTACAATATCTTTTATGAAGCCTAAACCTACACCAAGTTCTCGATAAAATAAGATTTGCTGAAGGCGGTCAACCTCTCTTTGCCCATAAATCCGATATCCTGATGAATTGATTCTTGCCGGCTTAAGAATAGCTATCTCATCATAGTACCGTAAAGTTCTGGTGCTAACACCTGCGAGCTGTGCTAGTTTTTGTATTGTATACTCCATACAAAATACCTCCTCATGACTTAACCATACACCTTTACGTAACGTTAAGGTCAACTAATATTTTATCTGTATTTTTTAGAAATGGCTGTGTTAAAGATAATGGTTGATGATTGGAGCGGAAGGCGCGAGACTCCTGCAGGAGGAAGGGACAGGGGAGACTCAATAAATATTTTGCCCACCCCACAGGCGCTTTAGCGCCGAGGAGGCTCCCCGGACCTCCTTAAGGTGCGCGAAGCACCTGGAGCCCTAAGAAAAAAGCCGGAACCGAGTGTTCTTAACTCGTATACCGGCTAAATGTATTAAATTTCTGATAGAGCAACTTGCTGATAGGCTTTAAAGAAGGAATCACAAAAAGCATCCCATTCTTCTGCTGCTTCGATTGACCTATCGCTTACTTCACCTAATACAGGCCTTTTGAGAAGCTCCTCCAAATGTTGAGAGTATTCAATAATTGTTTCCTTCGTTGCCCCTTCAAGTATGCCGCTGACGAATTCAGAAGGTGAATACCAATCTGAAACTCTTTGAAGATCCCGGTAAATTTGCGTTAATAACAGGTTCCTAGGTCCTTCCCATTGTTCATTCACGACGACATCCCGGAAGATGCGCGGCAGTGATGAAAACTCCTCCATCACACCATGCCCTGCAAAAACTGAAATGGCATCTCTTAGTACCTCCGCCCCTTCGTTCGTAGCACAAATTTTTTGCAATAGGACAAGCTCCCGTAAATTAAATAGCTGTTTTCTCATTTCAACCGGATGATCAGAATGAATCCCTGGGTTCAAAGGCTTCTCTAATTGCAGAAATAAATTATACACCTTAAAGGCACCTGCTGTAGTTCTTTTGGCAGCGTTTTCAATTTTCTTTAACTTACTAGCCGTTAATGGAAATTCCTTAATCTTCTTGCCAAAAGCCGTTCGGAAATCACCGTAAAGCTTCGCTTCTCTTGAGGCACGAAGCATAAAGCCTGCACATGCAATGCCGATTTCAAGCCTGGACAAGGTAAGGACAATTCCGACAGCAACCGCTATCCCTTTATTCTTTGGTCCAATCGGATAGGCTAACGCCCCTTTATATTGAATTTCCGCTGTTGGCAATTCCGCGGTCCCTAGCTTCCACTTGATCCTGTTAATTTCATAACCATTACGTTTTTCCTTTTCCTTATCACCAGGCAGCCAGGCCGGGACGATAAAGGAGGACACTTTGTCTGTACCTGTTATTTTCGCTGTCACTACAGAATAATCTGCATGGGCTGCTGAACAAAAGAACTTGTTGCCATATATACGATAATACTTTCCATCAGGTACAGCCTCGAGGACATTCGCAGGCAGGTCAGAACCACCTTGAATTTCAGTCATAAATTGGGCACCAATTGCAAATTCTCCGCCTGCCCCCTCTTTTGTATGTAGTAGGATTTCTTGTAGTTCCGGTAGGTCTTGGTTAGGAAATTGCTCAAGAAGAGCAATTAATCCATGTGTACAAGTTAGGGGGCACGTGACTCCACCTTCACCAATTTGATGGAGCAGCATCCGTTTCACAAAGCTTTCCCACGGAGCCATTTTACTAGAAAATAACCCGTGTCCAAAAACCTCAGTTTCTAGCTTGTGTGTTTCATAGGGGCGGACGATCCGGTCAATCCGATGGTTAAAAGCATCATAATGAAGTAAATATGGACGGACCTCAGGCCGGGCAATTCGCTCAGCAAGCTGGTTCCATTTTGAAGAGATCGTCGGTGAGAAGGCAAGGACTTGCTCATGGACCTTTTCAAAATCAGCACCAGTGAATTTCTCCACTACTTTTTGGAAAAAAGGCTCATTCCTGTACCAATCTAAATTCTCACGCCGTGTAACAAAATCATCAAATGTATAGATGTTTTGTCCCCGAGTATCTGTCTCCTGTGACGCAGTATTCATCCGTAAATCACACCCTTTTCCCATAAAATTTATCTCAATTTTCAGCCTAATTATAACACGAGAACAAAAAAAAATAGAAATAAGATTGGAACCTTATTTCCATTTTTACTCCAAAATGTATTTCTGGGGTGGACAGTGTCCACGGACGGTGACAGGCACCAATGTTATACCAATGTATTTACTTAAACCAGCCCTTTTCTTTGGATTGGGTGATGGCTTCGATCCGGTTTTTGACGTCGAGTTTATCTAGGATGGTGGAGATATAGTTGCGGACGGTTCCGGTTTTGATGCTTAGCTGTTCTGCTATTTCTTGTGTGTTTTTTCCGTTTGCTACAAGTTCTAATACTTCTTTTTCTCGGTCTGTAAGTGGGTTTTCTTCACCGTAAACATCATCCATAAGCTCAGGTGCATAGATTCTTTTCCCTGCCATCACACTGCGGATGGAGCTAGCTAGTTCCTCGCTTGGGCTATCCTTTAATAAATAGCCTTTCACACCAGCTTTTAAGGCACGCTGAAAGTAGCCAGTTCGGGCAAACGTAGTTAAAATGATGACTTTACATGGCAAGCCTGTTAACTCTTCAGCAGCCTCAAGCCCTGTTTTACCTGGCATTTCAATATCCATAATACATACATCAGGCTGGTGCTTCCTCACTAAAGCTACAGCTTCCTCCCCGTTCGTTGCCTTCCCCACAACTTCCATATCTTCTTCTAAGTCAAGCAGCGATCCAAAAGCTCCAAGCAGCATTTGCTGGTCTTCCGCAATCACGATTTTAATCATTTTTGCCCCTCCTTTTCCATCGGCTTTACATCGTTCGGTACTTTAATTACGAGAGTTGTTCCATTGTCAGGATAGATTTCTAGGCTTCCATTAATAAACTCTAGTCGTTCTTTCATTCCTAGCAGCCCGCTTCCCTTCACTTCATTTTCACGAGGGGTTTTGAACTTCCCGTCATCCCGAATGGTCAACACAATTTCTTTCCAGGTTTGATCAATTGTAACCCAGCACGATTTTGCACGACTGTGCTTAACAACGTTATTTACCGCCTCTTTTAAACACATGCTAAGAATGTTTTCTGTTAGCAGGGATACATTCTTTGAAGAGAAATCGTGTTCTTCTACAAAGCCAATTTCAGCCGCTTTAAGAATTTGTTTTACACGAATGATTTCATCCTTTAGGCGAATACCGCGCATTGACGATACCATTTTTCTAACCTCACTTAAAGCAGTTCTTGCCGTTTGCTGAACATCCTTCAATTCATTGCGAGCTTGCTCTGGATCCTTTGTAATTAACTTCCTGGCTAAGTCACTCTTTAAGCCTATTAATGACAGCTTTTGCCCCAGTGTATCGTGGAGATCCCGAGCAATCCGCTGTCGCTCTTCTATTTTTACTAGTTCAGAAATTCTCTTGTTAGCATCTTCTAGCTTCTCCTCTAGCTGGCCTACCTCCTTCCGATTGTGAATGCTGAAGGGTAGCAAGATAACACTGATCCAGATGATGATGACAAAAGGCAATTGCTTAAGGAAAAAACCATCATGCTGAACGATACTAAAATTTATAGATGCTGATGTGCTAATTAAATGGATAAAATAAAGTGTTAAAAATGGAATACGGTCCTTTATATTGCCAATAAAATAGGCTAGAAAAAAGGCGAAATAAACGTAACTATAAAGACTAGTCGATGTAATCGATATACCTATCAAGATAAGACTCCAGAGATATACGGGCCACCCCTTGGCAAAAAAGGCGATTCGATAAAAAATAAAAAAGAGAACGGTAAGAAAAACTCCGATAATAATTTTTATAGGGGATGCTGTTTGGAAAATAAAATAAAACGGTAAAATACAAAGAACTGTCCAAATATACGGCGTAATTCCATTATGTTTTTGAAAGGTGAAGTACTTTTTTATCATACAGGGACCTCTTTTGGTTAAGAATGGATAATCTCTCTGCATTTTATCACATATTTCTCTCTCGTTACTATTCAACGGTACTATAAAGCCTTTTAAAAAAACAAGCCCGTCCCGAGCTTGTTTTCCATCTGCCTATTTAACCTTCAGACATCTTTCTTCCTAGAAGGCTCTTTTCCTTTACAAGACTCTTTACTGCTCGATAGCCGACAAATTTTTTCTGTTTTTCATCCCAGAGACGAAATTTAAGTGAACTCAAGCTGGTTGCAAGCGTAACGGTTGGTACGTTGTGCAATGGAGGAGTATTATTATGTGCCTCTTCAAGCTTATAGTTCGGCACCCTCGGACATAAATGGTGAACATGATGGTAGCCAATATTACCAGTTAACCATTGAAGGATCTTCGGAAGCTTATAGAAACTACTTCCCTCAACTGCCGCTCTGACATATTCCCAATGTTCGTCTTCTTCAAAGTAGGAATCCTCAAAGGTATGTTGTACGTAAAATAACCAGATTCCCAGTGAACCAGAGATGAGAAAAATTGGGCCTTGAATGAGAAGAAATGCTTCCCAGCCAATCGTAACAGTGAAAAGCGCAATCACAATAGCAATGAGAAGATTCGTCAGGTAAGTATTTAGCTTTTCAGCTATTCTAGCGTCTTTACGATTAAAGCGATTTCTGATAAGAAAGCTGTAAATCGGTCCAATTCCAAACATAACTAGAGGATTTCGGTAAAGACGGTATTGCAGACGTTTCAATGGGGTTGCTTCCATATATTCATCAACCGTCAGGACCCAAATATCCCCCGTTCCCCGCTTGTCTAAGTTACTGCTGGTTGCATGGTGTACTGAATGATCATGCTGCCATTGACTGTAGGGAAATAACGTCATGACACCTGTGATCATTCCTACTATTTTATTCGCCTGGCGATTCTTAAAGAACGAGTGGTGACAACAATCATGAAATATAATGAACGTCCTCACCAGAAAACCAGCAGCAATTACGTTAATAACAAGAGTTAGCAAATAAGAAATAGAAAGACTTTGATAAGCCAATATCCATAATAGGAAGAATGGGACCAAGGTATTAATCAACTGCCATAAACTTGCTCTTAAATTTGACCTTTCAAATGGCATTATCTGCTTTCGCAATTTTTTTTGATTTTGTTCAATCATAATTTCAGTTCCTTCCTTTTTTGATAAAAATTATTGCCGATGAAAGATAATCACCTGCAGTCACATCTGTCATGTCCAATCCCATGATAAATGTCATATCCTCTCCTCTACGAAGAAAGGAGAAGCTCCAAAAACGAGCATCTCCTTCCCTTAAGGGTTATGTATTCTTTTTTAATAATTATAGGAGACCTGCGGCTTTAACTAAGCCAAACACTATAAGTAATAATCCTAGATATAACACGGTTGACTCACTTGCTACAGAGGCAACTAAAAACAAAACGAATACAATTCCCCTTCTTTTCTTATTAATAATGTCTATATTCATTAGATAATAATGTCGAATTGCAAAAATCACCACTATTAATCCAACGAATGAAACGAGTAGCCATATCATAAAGGACACCCGCCCCACCTTTGTTTCCACTGATAGTATGCACAATTTGATCATTATTATTTTGCTTTTTTAGCAATTAATAGTGAAAGCGATAAATTAGGAATCTCTCGTTAGGGTTTTGTTCATACATCTCCGGTAATCTAACTTCCCTGATCATTTCAAAGGGAGTTTTGTTTTCTAAGTAGTAGATATAATCACTTGATGGATAATACAAGATCAAGTCAACCTCCCGCGCTGACTGTTCAACAGATAAAAAAATATTATTGATTACCTGGATAAAAATTTGAATGGAAAATGGATTAAAAAAGTAGAACTTATTATCTACTGATTTGATTTGATATTGCTCTGCTGTTAGGCATTGAAACTGAATATTTTCACCCTGCCGTTTAAATTTCCTTAAATAACGAATCCGATTCTCCATGGCCTCTTTGTAAAAATTAACGTTCATTTCTATTCCAAGCACAGAGGCTTTAAAAACATGATGAACATAAAAATTTAGGCGACCTTTGCCACATCCAAAATCCACTAGGTGGTCACCGCGGGCTATTTCGTATTGTTCAAATAGTTTCTCTAAGGCACTATAGGGTGTTGGTTCGTACCGATGGTAATGGACAAAATGACTAAACCCCTTTTGATTTTCACAAGTTTTTACGTTTAGTATACCATCATAATACTGCTCTTCCATTAAATTACTCCTAAACTGGATTTGGATATATACATGAAAGAAAAGCTGTCCGTTTCATGCGGACAGCTTTTCTACTCTTATTTATTCATTTTAGACGTTTTTAACGTGAGTATTCACCCTACGTGTTCTAGTCCAGATTAAAATGGCAAACAGAATTCCAACGACAACCGCTAATCCAGCTAATGTGCTGCCAGTGAATCCGAGAATAAGATAGCCAATAACGGCGATACAAGCACCAATTAGCGCATATGGTAATTGAGTCACGACATGGTCAATGTGATTTGACCCTGCACCTGTCGACGAAAGAATGGTCGTGTCAGAGATTGGTGAACAATGATCACCAAATACTGCACCAGCAAGGACTGCTGCTAAAGCAGGTAGGATCATAGATATATCAGTTGATGCTGCAATTTCCCCAGCAATTGGAAGCAATATACCGAAAGATCCCCATGAGGTACCAGTTGAGAAGGCCATAATACCAGCAATGAGAAATAGAATAACTGGAAGGAATGCAATATTAAGATTTGAAGTTTCAACTATTCCAGCTAAATATGTTCCAGTTTCAAGTCTTCCAATCAAGTCCACAATAGCCCAAGCAAAAATTAAAATATAAATTGCTGGAAGCATAGATTTCGCTCCCTCTACAATTCCTTTGCCAACGACATTTGTATTTACACCGTGCAGTACCACAGCTTGTCTAAAGAACATACCTAATGTTACAAGTAATCCTAACAGTCCACCAATAACCAGTGATTTTGTTACATCGGTATTTTCAAAAATCTGAAGTATCGAAGCATTTCCTTCAACAGCTTGGGATCCCGTCCATAACATTGCCCCAACGGTTCCAACCACGAGTGCTGCTATTGGCGCAATAAGATCTGCGACTGATCCTGTTGTGCTAGTTGGAAGGTCCTCCTTCAATTCACCAGGAACAGGTTTACTAGGGTTATACAGTTCCCCTTTATTCATAGCTTTATCTTCATGCATTTTCATTGCACCGATATCAAATTTACCAAAGGCAACAATGAGGACCATCCCTAGTGCAGCCCACACATAGAAATTCATCGGTACCATTTGCATAAAGGCTGAAAAAGCACTGTATTCTTTTACACCATGAGCTGTAAGAATTGTTCCAATTAAAGCAATAATGTATGCTCCCCAACTAGAAACAGGAGACACTACACACACAGGTGCTGAAGTAGAATCAATAATATAGGCTAGCTTGGCTCTAGAAACCTTTTGCCTATCTGTAATTGGGCGGGCAATTTGTCCAACTGCAAGCGCATTAAAATAATCATCAATAAAAATAATAATACCTAGAACTGCACCAACTAGCTGAGCGCCCGTACGTGTTTTAACACGCTTCATCGCCCACTCACCAAAGGCTCTGCTTCCGCCTGAAATCGAAATAAACGCAGTAATGACACCTAACATAAGCAGGAATAAAATGATATACAAATTATAAGTATTTAACTCACCATCTGATACGAAAATTCCTTTTGCAGCATCCCATACAATCGTAAACGTCTTAGCGATATTAAATTCCGCTAACAATAGAGCTGATGCTAGGATACCTGCAGCCAGCGACAGCAGTACCCTTCTTGTTAATACAACCATTAAAATAGCAAGAACTGGCGGTATTAATGAGTAAATTGTGTTTTCCATTCCTTTGTCCTCCTCCTAATTTTCGAGGGGGGAACCTGACATGAAAAGAGTAACTCTTTACTATTCATTGTTTACGATCAACTGCAAAAATGAATACAAAAAAGAGCAGCAATAGAGAAAGTCTATCGCTGCTCTAAATAAGCAACAAGTTTCTCCATCACGATCTGTAGCTCCTCATTATGAAGGTATCCCTCAAAATGACAGTTTTACTCTTATTCAGAGTAACCCCAGCACAATAAACGATCGACAAGTTTATTTGCTTCGGCAGTATTCCCTTTCATCTGTGATCTTCGTTGTCATCCTCACACAGCCTACTCTTAAATACCGCGCCTCTACCCCACCGGAATGATAAGGTAATATTTAATTTTCTCTATTAATATAGCAAGAAAATAATTAATTGACAATATTTTAGTGGAATAGCATTTTTCCAATTGAGCTAATTTCTGTCATACTTAATTTATACATTATTTCGAAAAAACTTTCAATTTCGCTTTAAAAACGATAAACTTACTGATTTAATATTGTATTTCAAATAAATACTTCGATTTCCAAAAAAAGTTTTTGACATGCCAAAACGAAGAAAAGTATTATAGTATAGTAATTAAGGAGGTAGTAAGTATGTCAAACTTTAATAGGCAGAAAATTGTGGATAGTGTTCCTCAAACAGGTTTTTTCGGACATCCAAAGGGATTATTCACACTTTTCTTCACAGAATTCTGGGAGCGTTTCTCATACTATGGTATGAGAGCAATCCTTGTTTATTATATGTATTATGAGGTTTCAAAAGGCGGATTAGGGCTGGATGAAAACTTAGCACTTTCCATAATGTCCATATACGGTTCTCTTGTTTACATGTCCGGTGTGATTGGAGGATGGATGGCTGACAGATTATTCGGTACTTCAAAAGCCGTGTTTTACGGTGGAATACTAATCATGCTCGGACATTTAGTTCTTGCTGTACCAGGCAGCATAGCCATGTTCTTTGTCTCCATGGTCTTAATCGTTCTCGGTACAGGTCTTCTGAAGCCAAACGTTTCTACCATTGTTGGTGAAATGTACAGTGAGAAAGACGAACGTCGAGATGCAGGTTTTACCATTTTCTACATGGGAATTAATATGGGGGCATTTTTGGCACCCTTAATTGTGGGTAGCGTGATGAATTATAGCTTTCACTTAGGCTTTGGTATTGCCGCGGTCGGTATGTTCCTAGGTCTTGTTATGTTTGTTGTCACAAAGAAGACAAACCTTGGCCTGGCTGGAACTACTATTCCAAACCCATTATCAAAGGATGAAAAGAAAAAAACGTACACCTTTATTGGTTTAGGCCTAGCAGGGTTAGTAGCTTTATCTGCTATCCTAATCCCAATGGGACTCTTAACGTTCTCAAGCTTCATTAATATTGTAACAATACTCGGTATTTTAATTCCTACTATTTATTTCGTGGTTATGTATCGCAGTCCAAAAACAACTGCTGTGGAACGTTCTAGAATTATTGCGTATATCCCACTCTTCATAGCATCTGTTATGTTCTGGTCCATTCAAGAACAAGGCTCAACGATCCTCGCGAGCTATGCGGATAAGCGGACACAATTAGACATTGCTGGAATTCATATTTCACCAGCCTGGTTTCAATCGTTAAACCCTTTATTCATTATCGTCTTTGCACCTGTTTTTGCTTGGATGTGGGTTAAACTAGGCAGGCGTCAACCAACGGTACCTCAAAAGTTCTCACTGGCATTATTGTTCGCTGGTAGCTCCGAAAATTCAGGGGTTAATGAAAGGCATCAGATAAGTTCGCTAAAAAAGGTACCAGAGATTAATCTTCTGGTACCTTTTTTATTATTGTTTAAGATCATTCAACTCATCAATAAGCTGTTTCGTTCTTTTAGCATTTCCTTCAGCAAAATTCTCTAAGCGGTCCTTCAGTTCATCATCATCATGAATTCTTTCCGCGGTAATCAGATAGGTCCGCATTAAATCTTCTTCTATTTCAATGGAATTTTTAAGAACATCCTCAAGGATCTCTTTTTCTTCACCCTTTTCACCTTTAAACATCTTCATGGGGATGGACCTCCTTTTTATATTAGAATTCTCTATTCCATCCCCAATATTACAACTAGTTAATGGATATTAAGCAAATATACTTTTTATGCTGTCAATTAATTGTTTAAAGAAGTCAGCTACTTTTTGAAGGAAACCTTCGTCTCCAATGGTTTCTTTAATTCGCTGCTGTATGTCTTGCGAAAGGGTTTCAAGCTGGGATTTGACATTATCAAAGTTAATATTTAGGCTGCGCATTTTTTCAAACAAGTCAATTAACAGCTGGCGGTCTTCTGCACTTAAGTTAATATTTAACGATTGTAGCTTTTCATCAATTATTTTTTGTATTTCCTCTTTCGTTGCGGGGTTTTGCTCTGCAATTTCTTTCTTAATCTCAGTCAACAATTCACTAACCTTATCCTGGTCAAGTCCTTCTTTCTTAGCTAAATCAGTAGCCAAGTTTAATTCTTCATTGGCAACCTCTGTACGTTCTTTGTTTAACCCAGCGCCTTCCCCTGCATCATATGCCTTATAAATACCGACTAGGGCAGAGTGTCCACTTACCTTTACCGGAGAAGCAACATCTACAACCGCATCCTGGACTCCCGCAGTTAACAAAGCATTCGCATACATTTCATCCGTTACCTCTGTAATATTCTCAGGTGTTACCTGATTAATCACTAATCCCTCACCAGTATCTTTTCTCGTGATTTTCGCTGAGGAATACATATTGGAATGCTTGTCACCCTTAATATAAGTAACAAGGTCATCTCCAGTTACGGTAATTTCCTTCACCTTGCTAAGATCTTTTACATTTAAAAGTTCTCTTACCTTTTCTTTCTGAGCCTCGGAAAGGGCTGCCCCATAAACAACAACTGGTAAACCATACTTTTCATTAATGCTCTCCTCGTCGTTGTCAGCAGCCATCACCCATCCGCCTCTATCAGTAAAGAAACCGAGTGAAAATAGTGCTATTATTGCAGTAATTTTGATAAACAGTTTTAGTTTCATCCTATACTCTCCTTATTTTTCATTGTAAAGCTCATAAATAATATAACGTTAAAAATACTCATTTAGTTTCAAAATACTTAGCTCTTATGATTTTACCAAATATTAAAAAAGGATGATACAAATCAAAATGTCTTCATAAACAGATCATTTAAGGAAATGGTAATAATATATAGTGAAACTTCCATCAGTGGAGGTTTTCTTCATCCCCCACTGATGGTTAGTTGAACTTATCGGGCATTTACGGGCAGTTATCCCCCACCTAAGATTTCTCGTCTTCACTCATAACCTTGGGAGTGGGGGTCTTACTGCCCGTTAATGCGGGATAAAATTTGATTGGAGGTAATCATTTGACTGTTAATAATAGTCCCCATGGAAATTTCCCTTTTTTAGTTAATCTTGATGAAAATAGTAATGTTAAATTAACCGAAGACAAGTACGAAGTTTATGTCAACGACAAGTTAGTAGGACATAAAACCCTTAAGACTCAGGGGGAACACCTTTCCGACATAGATGATTTTTTACGAAATCAAGAGATCAATGACTTTTCCACCACGTTGGATGGAGACCATTACAAAATTGAAACAAATGGTCAAGATCAAGATATCTCAAATGCTCTATCCGTTTATTTTAACAATATATAAAGTAAAAGGGGCCTTTTCTACATAAAGAAAGGCCCCAGCTTTTATTTCTTATAAGGAATATTTAATAATTGTGGTAAAGTCTCAAATTTCATCCCTTGCTCTTTCAGGGCTGGGATAATTTGACGGAGGGATTTAATCGTATTGGTCCGATCCTCATCCCACGCAGCACCATCATGCATTAGAATCACTGCACCTGGATGGATATTACTAACCACATTGTAGGTGATTTGTTCTGGGGGTGATTCTTGCCAGTCTAGTGAATCAACTGACCAGCCTGCAACGGTATAATTCATATCCCTTAATTTTTCGACTAACTCATTATATAAAAATCCATATGGAGCTCGAAACAGCTTTGTTCGATACCCAATCAAATTAGCTAACTCGTCTTCCGTACTCGACACCTCTGTTTTTAGTGTAGCAATATCTCCTTGCTTAACAAGATTGGGATGCCAATAGGTGTGATTTCCCACAATATGGCCCTCATTAATGATCCGCTTTACAAGATCTGGATATGCCTTTGCACGTGACCCCATTAGGAAAAATGTCGCCTTGATGTTATTCTCTTTTAAGATATCTAGGACTTGTGAAGTAAAACGAGGATCTGGTCCATCATCAAATGTCAGCGCTACCGCATTCCCCGTTTGCGGACCTCTTAAAACAATGGTTTCTGGATATCTTTGCTGTAGAATTACATTTGAAACTGGATAACGAACGCGTTCCTTATTTTCGGGCCCGCCCTGCAGGTTTGGTGGTTTTTCATTCTGGGCATTGACTGGCAGGCAGCCTAATGTTACAAATAACATGAACATCGTTACAGGGATCATTAGTTTAAAAACCGCACTTCTCATTCTGTCATCTCCATTTCTTCCATATACAATGTTATTTTCCATAAAAAGAATTCTTTTATTCTCTTTAAAAAATAAAAAACCCGCCCCTAACAGGACGAGTCAATTTTCATTTTCTTCTTTTATTTGAAACTGTTTCACTCAGCTTGAAGTACATTTCCTCAACGCCGGCGTTGGTTGCTTCAAATGAATAGGAATTATTTCTATCAATCCCGATACTGTCTGCTTCTTTAGCAGAATCAATATTAGCTCCAAGAAAGAGAAACTCCCAGTTATAGTTCTCTTGCTGATGTTTGATCAATTCTTTTACTTTTTTATAAGTAAATTCCTTGCTGGCGTTCTCCATCCCATCCGTGGTAATCACGAAAATCACCTTTCCAGGACGTTCTTCCTCTCTTGTTCTTGATAACCTGCTGCCAACATCCATGATCGTCCTTCCAACAGCATCCAATAAAGCTGTACAACCTCTTACAAAATAATCCTCGCTCGTTAGTCTAGCACTAGCAGCATCAATACCATTCCACAATATTTCATAGTCATCATCAAACAGCACAGCGGTAACAATTGTTTTTCCTTCTAACTGTCGTTGCCTGTCAATAAAACCGTTAAACCCTCCAATCGTATCACTCTCAAGTCCTCCCATTGAGCCGCTTCTATCAAGCAAAAAAATAATCTCTGTCATATTTTCATTCATCACAATCATCCCTTCAATATAGTAGTTATGATATGATAATACTTGAGAACATCCAGTATTTGGTCGCCTGTGAAGCGACATTTTGGAGGCAGATATTATGCTTGATAAAAAGCTTTTACTAGAATTGAAGGAATATGTTAAATGTCATCTTACTTTAATTGTTTTTAACCTGAGTGAGAGCATGGCCAGTCAAGAAAAATCCATTGCTCAGCATTTTGAGTTAGAGGAATTTATTAAAAGCAAACGGCAGCCAACCTTTAACAAGGTTTTGTTTAGCTATATTGATAAATTGGGATCAAACGACTCCGATATTTATAAAAAAGCGGGATTAGATCGCAGACTTTTCTCAAAGATACGCTCTAATCCTGGTTATCGTCCTGGAAAAACTACAGTGGTTGCCCTAGGTCTAGCCTTGGAATTAGAAGAGCTTGAATTTGATAACCTGCTAAGTTCTGCAGGTTACTCATTATCAGACAGTGAAACATTTGATTTAGTGATCCAGTTTTGTTTAGAGAAAGGGATTTACAATCTTTATCAAGTGAATGAAGCACTGGATTACTTTAGTTTAAAGCCCCTTAATGGAGTTAATGAATAAGGGAAGCTACTTCATTAAGCCTTGTCGAAAGGCGTAACTGGTTAATTGAACACGATTATCTAAATGTAGTTTACTTAATATATTTTTCAGATGACTTTTGACCGTGTGTTCTGATATAAAAAGAGCCTCTGATATGTCTCTATTGGACAAACCCTTTGCCACTAATTGCAGCACTTCTAGTTCTCGAGTCGACAAAGGTGCTTTCTCTTTTGTGATTGCCTTAGTTTGAGGGAATTCCTTTAAAATTTGAAAAGCAATTTCTTTGGACATAGGGACTTCATCTAAGGCGAATGCCCTTAAATGCTCACGCCACGCTTCTGATTGTATGTTTTTTAATAAATAGCCTTGAGCCCCTTTTTTTAAGGCATCAAACAAATCTCTGATATCATCCGATACAGTAATCATTACAATTTTCACGTAAGGAAATTTGAGCTTGATCCTTTTAGTTGCTTCTAGTCCATCCATTACCGGCATTTGAATATCCATTAAAATTATGTCAGGCATTAATTCCTCGGTAAGCTTGATTGCTTCCTCTCCATTCTTCCCTTCACCTACAATAAGAAATTCTTCATATTCTTCTAAGATTTCTCGAATTCCTTCTCTTGCGTGAGAGTGATCATCAACTATGAGTATCCGAAACGGCTGCATCTATTTGCTCTCCTTCTTTATTTCAATGATCGTTTCATGGTCGTTTCTCTTCCAAGAAAATCCCCATTCCATATCCTTTGCTCTATCTTTAATGATTTGAAGCCCATAGCCTTTACTAGATTGAAGCGTTTCACTCGTGAATCCTACCCCTTGGTCTTTAATTTGACAACTCCAACCATTGTTCAATTCTTTTGAAATGATCCAAATTTGGTTTGTTTTTGCATGTTTAATGACATTCATTACGGCTTCTTTTATACAGGCAAACAACTCAACCTTTTCTTTCGTAGATAATGTATCTTCTTGAATTCCCCATGCTAAATGAACATCCACCAAATGCTGATTCTTTAGTTCCGCTACATACTGATAGATCGTTTCTATCCAACTGAATCTATTCTCATTCGGTATGTATTTTAAGTTGGTAATCGCTTGACGTGTGTCCTCATGAACATGCTGTAACGTTTGCATCATTTTTTGAAAATCCTGTTCCTGTTCTAGATGGTTCTTTCTGCCAAACTTATTCATTTTGACAGATAAGAGAAAAAGTGATTGTGCAATTCCATCATGAAGCTCTCTTGCTAACTTTTCTCGCTCAATAAGTGCCGCTTGCTTAGTTTTTTCCCATCTTAACTCTTGTTGAATTCTTTCTAAAATTGAAAATAAATGCCTTAAAAAGACAAGGGTAACGATAAATACTAATAAAGGAGCTAGAACATTTCCCATCTCCATTGAGATATAGGAGAGGAGAAATTCGTGACGGATATATTCCCATAAGGCAATCGTAACAGTGGGCAGAATTAAAATGAGCCATTTTATTTGTGTATACTTCAAACCTTCACCTTTTTCCTATATGTAAAATGTATCTATATTTTAACATCTATTCGAATCTTTTTAACTTTTATCAGCTAAAATCACTCTTTGGGGTTATTACTAAATATTTTCATTAAGTCTATAATGTTTAGGATGACTAGTTCTAGAAAACGGTCCGATAATGCTATAAGGATGGGGATTGTAAGACAATGAAAATTTTGAATTACATACTATTTCTCCTCTTACTATTATTCTTCATGCCGCCTATAACAGAAGCAGCAAGCACTTTACAATCTAAAATAGATTTAGCTTCAAATGGGGCGGTTATTGAAATAGTTGAAGGTAGGTATGAGGAAGCCATAACCATATCTAAGCCTATAACCTTAGAAGGAAAGGGTGAAGTAATTCTTCGTTCATGTGAAGCCGGCCCTGTCGTGTCGATCACTGGTGAAGCTGTTAACTTGAGAAATATAACAATAGAACATTGTGGAGATCAACTAGAAGACACGGCCCTCTTTGTTACTGGTTCCAACCATGACCTTGAGGAACTGAATATTGTGACTAAGCGTTTTGGTATTAGACTCGATCATGCAAATGATGTGGTAGTCCGCAACAGTAAGATTATTGGAAAAAAACGCGGAAATGGTATTGATTTATGGAGCTCCAACCGCAATCAGTTCAAAGACCTTATCATCGTTAATGTATCTGACGGAATCTACTTAGAGAAAAGTCATGAGAATATTATCAATCGTAATGACATCCAAAATTCTCGTTATGGTATGCATCTAATGTTTTCAAATGACAATGTCCTTAGTCATAATGTGTCTAGGTCCAACATAACAGGAACAATGTTGATGGAATCAGTACGGACATCTGTTACTAATAACTCTTTTTACGCAAATAGCGATAATGTAAATTCACAAGGTTTATTAATTTATTCAGCTTCAGAAACCGTCGTAACTGAAAATGAGTTTAATGCCAATCGGGTAGGTATTTTTATCGAAGATGCTGATCATAACCTTATCCACACTAATAAAGTCGTTGATAATTTTATCGGTGTACAGTTTAAAAAAGCTACTGACAATAAAATCTTGAGCAATACCTTCGTTGGAAATGTTAATGATGCACAGGCAATTGCAAGCTCGAACAATCACATGGAGGGGAACTATTGGGATGCTGCTAGCAAGGTTGATGTCGATGGAAATGGTACAAGTGAAATCATCTTCACAGCTGATCCGTATTTCCTTACCTTGACCGCTAATGTTCCGGAATACCAATTATTTTTCCAAGCACCTGGATTGATCCTGCTGCAAAATATGCTGAAAAGCCCGCCAGAACAGCTGTTAACAGATTTAACCCCATCAATGAACATGACATTAGTAGTCGAAAAGGAAACATCCTCAAAGTTTGTTTTATGGATCATCAGTGGAGTAATGATACTAGCTAGTTTAAGTTTATTTATACTTGGGAGGAAAATAAGATGAAGAAAAGACTATTAAATTTAGTTGGAATGATAGGGTTTGTTTTAATTCTTGCGGCATGTGGTAACAATGAGGTACAGCCTGTCGCTATTAATGAAGCAACAGACACCTGTGAAGTATGTAATATGGCTGTAGTTAATAATCAATATGCGACCCAGATTGTACTAGGAAACGGTAAATCGATGGTTTTTGACGATGTAGGCTGCATGTATGAATGGATTCATACAAATGAGAATGAAGAAATTAAGGCTCAGTTTGTCCGTGATTACCATAATAAAGAGTGGGTTTTAGTTGATGATGCTACCTATCTCTATAACCAGTCAATTAAAACACCTATGGCCTATAATGTTATCTCATTTAAAGATAAAGCAGCAGCAGAAGAGTTTGCTTCAGAAAACAAAGGTAGTACACTAATGACAGCAGCCGAGCTAGCTGAACACAGCTGGGAACAAAATCGGGACATGATGAAGGGACATAATAAAGAGAACCACTCACATTCTCATACTGATGAAGAAGAAAGTGATGAGTCTCATTAAAAAATGAGGACCGGTTCCATTATGGACTGGTCCTCACTCACTTTACTGTTATTTTGTAAACAAGAATTTTTGAAAAGAGGAATGAAGATGTGGAATATTTGGCGCTATGAGCTGCGTGTGACGGTACGACAACGATCCTATTACTCTTTTTTACTTTTATGGATTGCTGTTTTGTCCCTGTTATTTTTATTGCAAGCAAGCGCCCCTTCGTTAACAGGTTATACAAATTTGACTGGGACAGTAGTTAATATTGCATTATATATTATTCCGCTATTTATGTTAATCATCGGTTCTTTCTCCATTACGAATGAAATGGAAAATGGTCAATGGCGGTTGTTAACCACTTATCCCTTATTTTCACTAGCGTACATAATTGGGAAAATAGGCGGCCAATTTACAGCACAATTCATTGTATTCACGTTTAGTTATGGAATTAGCTTAAGTATAGGCTTGTTAATGGGAAATAGTTTTTCGGGTGAATGGCTTTTATCCATTTACTTTTTCTCTATTAGTCTGATTTTTTTCTTTCTCGTTTTTGGGATAACAGTAGGGTGCAGTACCTCAACAAGGTGGCAGGCATTATCGATTTCAGTCATGATTTGGTTTTTTCTCATCTTAATCTGGCCGACGGCATTAATTAGTGTCTTAGGTTTAGTGCCCTACCCTTGGATCTTTCCATTGATGAAATTTGGTTTATTTGCCAATCCAGCTGAATTCCTTCGGGTATCATTTGTCATTTCACTAGATGGAGGAGCCGTTTTTGGACAGGCATATGATTCGCTTATGACATTCTTAGGCTCATCGTCAGGAGTATTAGTAAATATTTTATATTTCATTGGATTCTTGACCTTAATGTTATTGGTTTCCGTATGCATGTTGGAATGGAGGAAAAGGCGATGACAGGGTTGAAAGTGGAGAATGTCTCAAGGGATTATAAGCAAAAGACTGCACTATATCCATGTTCTTTTGATGTAGCAGAAGGAAAGTGTTTGGTATTATGCGGTGGAAATGGTGCTGGAAAAAGTACATTACTTCAAATCATTGCCGGCATTCTATATCCATCAAGTGGGACAGCTTCTATTAATGGGAAAGTGCTGAAATATAATCGCGAGAACTATTTAAGAGAGATTGGTTTTATGCCAGATGATTTTCATGCACAGGAAATGATGACAGTAGAGGAATTCCTGAGTTTTTATGGCTCTTTAAGGAAGGTAAAGAAAGACAGGATAAACGAAGTAATGGAAATAATCGCCCTTAAGGATAAGAAACGAGAGTTAGTCAAAAATTTGTCCAAGGGCATGAGGCAACGACTTTTATTTGGTCAATCGATTTTAGCCAAACCCACGGTTTTATTGCTTGATGAGCCGACGAATGGCCTCGATCCTTACTGGGTAAATCGATTCGTAGAAATTCTAAATCAACTCAAGGAACAGGGAACTATTATTGTTTTCTCTACCCATATGATGGATGTAGCGGCTGAGACTGGCGACATGATCCTGTTCATGGAACAAGGAAAAGTCATTCAGACCATTAAAAATGAAGCCGAAGTATCCGAGACCACGATGAAATTGCTGAAACTCCATCGACAAGCAAATGTTTAAACAAATCAGTGCCAGGCACCGAATAGGTGTCTGGCACTGGTAATTTCTGAAGTCCATGATTAGATTACTTGAATTCCTAGTGGTACTTATCTTCCAAAGAAATCATTGACTGTGTTCGTAAAATCTTCAAATAAGCCTGGTCTATTTCTGTCTGTTCTGATATCTTCCGCATAAGTATTCATTCTAGTATATAAATCAGGATTTACTGAAATATACACTTTGTGGATTTTATTATCAGCTTGTCGTACCTGGTCAGCTATTTTTTGCCCGAAAGCATTAGATACCTCTGTATAATGGACTGTCCTTGGAGCAGTTCCTACTTCATTATTTCCTTGTGTGCCATTATTGCGATTTGTTCTTTCAGTACCGATAAAGTTATTGTTATTGTTGTTGTTACGTGCATTATTACCATTGGTTCCCATTCCTGTATTTCGGCGATTTGTTCCCGCATCACCTTGTCCATCGATCATACCATCTTGGATAGTCCCGCTTCTGCCATCCTGATTAACAAACCCGTTGTTTCCGGCAGTATTGGTGTTGGTAGGATTTGTGTTAGCATTGTTGTTATTAGCATTATTGTTGTTATTGTTGTTATTTGCCATTCTAACCGCAACATAAGCATTATTATTGGCGATTATCACATGGGCCTCATCTACTTCTGCCATCTTCTCCACCTGCTGCTCAGCTTGGTCCGCAACTCTAAGTGTACGATCATTCATCGCGTTACGGTTATTGTTCACATTTCTCGTTCCAACTTGATTATTGCGTACATTCTGACCTATGGTGTTGTTATTACCATTTTCACGATTTTGCCCACCGGCTTGATTATCGCCGCCACAACCTGCAAGACACAAAGATAATACTGCTGCAGAACTTAAAATCGTCCAACTCTTTTTCATTTTTTCACTCCTTTTTGTCTAACTAGTTATATAGTGGCTAATTTAAATGGAACTATGTAAGTTCTGACCTTAAATAAAAAGGAAATTAGCAAACCGATTGGGTATACTATGTAGAACAATCTTTAATAGGAGGAATAAAAACTTGCCAGATAAATTTTATAATTAAATATCCCTTCAATGTAACATTAGGACAAAACCCAACTTTTGGCATTGAGGGATATTACGCTAATAAAAGTGAAAATTCCCCAAACCATCAGTCTGAGGAAAAAAAATTCACACCCTTAACGAGCCACGGAACCCTCTGGCACCATAATAGGAGTCCGCACCGTTGTGATACAAGAAGACATGCCCATATCGCCAATCACAAAAAAGGGCACCGCCGAGTTTTCTAATATCAGAGGGTGTTTGCACCCAACTTGACGTTTTCATATCGAATTTATCAAGTTTCTGCAATGCCCGGTATTGTTCCTCCGTTAAAAGTTCAATGCCCATCGAAGCTGCCATTTCCATCGCGCTGGTTTCTGGTTTATGTTTTTTCCTTGCTTCTAGGGCTTCATGGTCGTAACAAACACTTCTGCGGCCTTTAGGACTTTCCACTGAGCAATCATAGAAAATGTATTCGCCCGTTTCTTGGTCATAACCAATTACATCCGGTTCCCCGCCTGTTCTTTCCATTTCAAAGAGCGACCATAGTTTTTCAGAATTTGCATCCAGCTTCTCTTGAACTTTTGCCCATTCAAGACCGTTATGGCGGTGCATATTTTTCTCAAAACGGGCTTTCAATGCACTGAGTAATCCCTCACGTTGTTCTAGTGCTAACTCCTTTTTATTGACGATCTCATTACTATTAGTCATGGTATTTTACCCCTTACTGTTATTTGTCCTATTGTTTAAAACTTGTTATTATCTCTTAACTATTATCTTAACAAATAAACGGAAATACAAACAAGCAACGTCCCAACCGTAGTTGAAACGTTGCTTGTTAATTGCTTAAGTTCATTATATTGCTTTCTTAACTTCCTCTTTCCTTTTTTTATCCACCGTTTTCATTCGATCCATTCGCAACTGACCAAATCCGAGCTCATTTGCTTCCTTCTTTAAAGATTTAAGTAAGCTGACAACCATTAACACCATAATGACTGAAAATGGAAGAGCTGCAATAATCATCGTGTTTTGAAGAGCTTGCAGGCCCCCAGAATAAAGGAGAGCGAGTGCAGTAACTGAGAGAAACACTCCCCAAGTAGCTTTAATCGATGCACTTGGATTTTGTGATCCATTCGTTGTCATCATACCCAGAACAAACGTACCAGAGTCTGCTGATGTAACAAAGAACGTAACGATGATCAAAATGGCTAAAAGGGATAACATCATGCCGAATGGAAATCCTTCTAACAGGCCGAAAAGAGATTCCTCGGGTGCTAATGAAGAAATCGATAGCAGCCCTGAAGATTCAGTAACAATGGCGGCACTCCCAAAGGTTGAAAACCAAATGAATCCAATAAGTGACGGAACGAGTAAGACACCTACAACAAATTCACGAATCGTCCGGCCCTTTGAAACTCTAGCAATAAACACCCCTACAAATGGAGCCCATGCAATCCACCATGCCCAATAAAAGATCGTCCAGCCATTAATCCAGCTGCGTCCCTCTTCATTTAGTGGAGCAATCCGAAAACTCATGTTAATGAAGTTTTGCATATAAGCCCCTACCGTATCTGTAAATAAGTTAAGGGTGAAAATTGTCGGTCCAAGAATAAAAACAATCAATAAGAGGACAGCCGAAAGCCCCATATTCACATTACTTAGGATTTTAATCCCTTTGCTTAGCCCTGTTAAAGCCGATATCATAAATAAGACGGTCACAACGAGAATGATGATCGTCTGGGATGTTTGTGTACTAGGTACATCAAACAGGTAGGTCAGACCGCCATTAATCTGCATGGCCCCAAATCCTAAAGAGGTAGCGACCCCCATAACTGTAGAAATGACCGCAATGACATCAATCGCCTTCCCGACTGCTCCATCCGAATGTTTCCCAATCAGCGGTCGTAAAGTTCGACTAATTAAGCTTAGTTCCCCTTTTCTAAAAGTAAAATAAGCTAGAACCATCGCAACCGAACCATAAATTGCCCATGCATGGATTCCATAATGGAAAAAAGTAAACCTCATCGCATCTTTAATACCTTGATCTGTTCCCTCTTGGCCAGTAGGAGAACTAATCATGTAATGGCTAATGGGTTCATATGTTCCATAGAACATTAACCCAATCCCCACACCCGCACTAAAAAGCATGGCAAGCCAGGTTGGACGTGAAAACTCAGGCTTTTCCTCCTGTTTCCCGAGCTTAATCCGGCCAACTGGACTCACCAATAAATAAAAGCACACAAACACAAACAACGAAACAAGGATAAGGTAATACCATCCAAATGAATCCGTGATAACTCCTTGTGCCCTACTCGTGACATTTTCTAACGATGCCGGCATCATGATACCCATAGAAACAAGCCCAGCCAATATGGCTATTGATACATAAAAAACAGTTGTAGCATTTTTCATATTAAATTTTAACTCCCATCTTTGATAGATTCGCAGAGGGTTTTACTTCAATTGGTGAACATATAAAATGCAAAACCACATGATTAAAGTATTTTTTACGAAGTAATATGAAACTTAACCCTTAAAAATTGCGTTCAAGCATTTACTCTAAATACAACATTCTAAATCTCAGAAAATACCATTGTCTTCTATTTGGTTAATGAAAAATTAGATAGATTAAATACAGCAGAGGTATCTAGTATGGATCTGTTTACAGGTTAATAGGGGAATAGTAAAACTATATCAAAGGGGGCTAAACCAAGCAAATAGGATAATCTAGCTTAATCAGGGCTCTCGTCTGCTATTCCTTCGTAAAAGGAGATAACAAGGCATATTCTTATAATAACTCTCGAATCCTCCTTTATATTACCGATATTCGTCAAAAAATCCCCCGAACATTAATCCGAGGGAGCAAAAATACACTTAAATTTTATTTTAAGCTATTTAACACTTTACAAATAAAATTCTAATTCAAAAGCATTGATGTTTAAATACCAGGAATTAAGATCGTCGTTTCCATTCCATTTACTGTACTAAGAAAAGCATAAACAGGTTGGTAGTAGCCTTTGGAATCTAAATGGTAGCTCACTTCTACTTTATGGATATGTAAAGATTCTATTCTTTTATTTTCAGAGACATATTGGAATTTCCCATTTGAAATTTCTTGATACGCTTCTTGTTCGCTTTTTATTTGTACATCCTTTACCTTGTCATAGGTTATTAAATGATTTTCTATAATTTTCACTGTATCGTCGTTGAAATAACCAACTCTTAAAACTCCATCTATAAGCTGATTTTCTCTTACCTTTTTATCAACAGTCCACTCATAGCTTCCAGTATCAACTTTTTGAAACAGTGAGCCTCGAGGTACATGGATTCCGAATTGTAATAATCCATCTATGATGGTTTCTTCACCTACATCTTTTGGTTCTATACCTTCGTTATAACTTGAAAAGTCCGTATAGCTGTAACTTCCATCCAAGTAATGAAACCATATATTATAAGAGATCTCATCACGAATCCAATAAACACCTTCATTCTGATAGGCAATAACCTCCATTTTCGATAGATCAAGATTCTTTTTTTCAAAAAAAGCCATTACAAATTCATCTGCAGCAGTATTTGTATAGCTTGGTGCTTTATATACTGGGACTGTTGTTCTATGAATATCAAGCTGGTTATCCACAGTGGTTGTTGCTTGTGTCATATCAATCCTGTAAGTCGGCATGATGGAGAGATTCCCAAATTCCTTCAAATGGTAGTATGTAAACATGCTTCCAAATAGGACAACGACTAGAAATAAAGGTGAAAAGTACAAAAATGAGTGCTTTACTCCCTTTTCTTTTATTGTGATGATGCCCATTACGACACCATATCCAATGATTGCCCCTAGTAGATTGTTAAATAGATCATCTACAACAAAATTACCGTATTTGGTCATTAACTGGACACTTTCAATGGTAAGGGTAAATAATGCTGCTGCTCCGATGATCCAAAATGCTTTTTTAAAACGTGAGTGTAATAGCGGCAAAAGGATCCCTAATGGTACAAACATAAATATATTTAAAATGACGAACTGCCAATGTCTTACGCTAAAGCTATGCCAAGCTTCACGATATGAACTAAAAAAAGATAAATTCATCCCACCTTGAAAATTGGGACCTCTATTCAAGAAGGTAACTCCTATAACCATGATTACATAGCCTGTAAACATACCCGATAGAAGTAATTGCTTCTTCGAAAGTCTCTTTTTCCCCTTCAAGAGTTTTCGATAAATAAGGAAATACCCTATAAAGAAAATAACCCCTAAAACCATTACTGCTATCAATGCGAGAAAAAAATATTCTCTAACTATACCAATTATTTCTTGTAATCTCATTTTCTATCTCCCTCTTCAAAATCATGAATAAGCATTTTTTCACCTAGTACCACATTAATTCTAGTGATACGAGTTTTCTAACATTTCTCATAATAATATTATTCATTTTATTTGCAAAATGCTAGAAAATAATTCCACTTTACTTTTAAATTTATTTCGCCATTTAATGACTTTTTCAACCCTCCCTCTTTCATTTCTCCTGTTGAGCTTACACAAGATTTTCAAATTAATTTGCATTTTTTTAAATACCTGCAGATAGGAAATCACCCCAAAGACCCCAGCTTGAGTAAAAAGAATTTGCCATGAGACTATAGATTTCAACTGACATATTATCTGGGTCACCGATCCCCTATTTCTTTACTCCAGGTCTTTCATAGCTATTAAATTTACCCACACAGTTTGTACTATTTTTTAATAAACTGTATGGAAAGGGGGTTTTTAGTTTGACTATCTATACAGTTGACGTGTATGTTTTTTTTGCAAACAATGTGAATCCTGGTGAAAATATGAAACGCATAAAACGAGATCTATATATGGCTAATTCTGCTTGGAATGGTTGTATTCAATTTACTTTAAAAGGGATTTTTTTTAGTAAAAGAAACCGAATCATAAATGCCGATTCAATTCCTGCAACCAATGTTTTCAAAAGTAAGCTAATCGATGATTTAATCAGGGCCGCCAGATATTCCAATGATTATAAAACAGGAATATACATTTTTTATTTAAATGGAGATTACTTTGCTGAAGGCAGAGGCAAAAAAGTTGTGGGTGTCTCTGGAACAGAGATGGTAGATATTAAAAGCAGCACGGATTATGAATTTTTTGGACGTTTATTGCTAACTGACATGGCTACCGGCCGTTATACATTGGCACATGAATTAGGGCATATATTATTTAAACGATATGAAGCAAGGGAAAATACGTTTATTCATAGTGATCCTTCTGGTCCCTATATTAATCCCCGCTCAAAAAGAGTAGATCCTGCTCATAATAATAACCGGAAAAATTTAATGTTTCCGATATCCCCTTCTGATAACCCCGTCATTTCACTAAAGCAATGCCAAGTGGCCAAGCAGTGTAAAATTGTCAAAATACGCATGAACGATTTTGAAGCAGTTGATTATTTAAATAACCTTAAATATTTTTAGCACTATAAAGCTCTTCTAGCCCCAATAAATGATTTCTTCCAATACGAGTTCAATAAAGAGATCATTACTTTTTTCCCCTGTCTGTAGGTATGAAGGATCTGCCCTTGTCCAATATAAATGGCTACATGTCCAATTCTTGAGAGGCCCTGCCTATTTTTTCGCGCTTTCGTAGTAAAAAATAGTAAATCTCCTTTCTTGATCTGATCAAAAGGAATCGGAACCCCTATTTCAAATTGCTGGCGGGAGTTTCTTGGCAGATGAATTCCATTAACTCCAAAAATATATTGTATAAATGAACTGCAATCGAATGTATCTGATTGATAAGATGGTGCGTTGAACATATATGGGGTCCCTAAAAATTGTAAACCCGTTGATATAATTTGATTCGCAAACATCGTAACCCTCTTTTTATGTTTTTACTATATAACATGTGTTGAGGGGTTTGTTTGATTGGACAAAACAAATCTTTTAGTTCTATTTTTCTAATCAAGCCGCGTCAACAGCTAATATCCCAACTCCATCTCAAGTAGCTAATAAATCCAATGCCTCGTCTTTATGGCACGCTTCAAGTATTAAAAAAATTTTAAACAACCATCATTACAGTGGCGACCTTAATACAAAGCAGAACCGAGACGATTACAGTCACATCTGCAAAACGGCGTGAGGTTAACGAAGATGACTTAATTAATATGGAAGATACACATGAAGCCATCATCCCAAAAGAAATGTTTAATGCAGTTCAAGTGATGATGACCAGTCGAACTAGAACTGCAACTGCTCCAAGTTGAAAAGATCACATATGAGCATGATGGCAGTGTCCGTATTCAATACAGTTTCGTCAATCCATGTCAAGAAACGTAAAAAAGGCAACGCCCACTAGGGGTTAGTTGCCTTCTTTTAAAATGAGTTGCCTCATCCACTTTTTCATTTATCTCTATTTATTCTCACCTCAAAACAAAATCGCTATTAGTGGGGTGAGAAAATGTGTCAGTCCCCTGGCATTCTTATTATCCTTGGGCTAACGTCTAAATACGCATTAATGCGCCATTAGGCTTTGGTAACTCTTGCTCTATTATCTGATTCATTTTACAAAAATGGTCAAAAAATTGTTGTGCCAGCTCTCGTTCCTTTGGGTCACTTTTCAACGAAACTATATCACGCAAAATTTGAGCCACCCATGAATTTTCAAAATAACGGTATTTACCTGTATTCCATGTCATTTTTTGAGGGAATTTTTCGTTTACGTAATATTTCCAGAAAAGCATCTGATCCGATTCCTGTTCTGTAAGTTGGAGTCTGTATTCTGAATGAGCGGGAATATATCCATTTTCACAAAGCTTACCGATAAAATCCTCATTCACCATATAAACACCTAAGATACGTCTGTCTTTTTCAGGCATGCTTGAATCTATTGCTGTTAGCAGAACTGCGCTATTTTGGTGCAAGCGAATGGGTTTGTTTGGCTTCCCCTGGTTATTACCACTTTTTATTACACCTGAAAAAACCTTCCACTCTGCAAAAGAACTATTCTGTTCTTCTGTGTCACACCAAAAAACCATTTGTGATTCGGGATGAAGTTTATGATTTTTCATAAGCTTTTCATGTCCCAAGCGAAGTTCCTGATATTTTCGTTGTAGTTTTTTTTCCTCTTCCTTTTTCCATTCTTCCTCCTTTCGTTCCAATTCCTTTTTTTGTATAATTTTCTCGAGTGAATTAGCAACACTTTTATCATGTAGTTTTAGGTGCTCACCAAATACATCGGGGAAAACAAACTTTTTATTTTCCGAAGCGAAATGTATTTCAATACTTGAATCATTATGTTCAACTATACTCCCTATGCCAAACCTCTTGTGTGTAACTTTCTTATTGATTAAATTCATTATTCTAGTCCTCCTTGTAGAAAAAACTCGGGTACTATTAGATAGTACATTAATAACTTTATTCAACTAACTTACCTTAAAAGCTCACACAACTGTTTGAATTTTTCTTCGGTTTAAAAAAGGATATTAAAAAAACGTTTCCATAATTCGATCTGCAAAAAAATACAGCGTAATTCGGAATACGATTGAAAAAACAATTGTAAGACTATTATAACATTTTTTTGAAATTATTACAAATTTCTTATTGACAAATTATTTTATTGCGAGGTAGAATAAAGTTTTATTCTAATCTTGGTGCCTGACACACCCCGAAGTATGTTGGTTTTTGACAGAAAACTTCTATATCCTTTGCGCGAAAAAAACGGCTCCGTATGCATCTACTGGGCCGGAAAAAACTTATAATTTTAATACAAGATTTGCCACGCACTAAACATGTTTGGAGTGTATGTGGCAACACATGCGGTGTTGAGGAGTTTACACTTTATTATTTCAGTTTAGAACCCAACCATCTTTCATTGCTTGTACAGTTATTCAATATGGGAAGAACCTATATCTTACCTCCAGGTTCGGTTGTATAATAGACTTTTACACAATTGCTATACGCCAAAGTTAATATAATTAAATAAACTCATTTTAATTAAGAAGGGGCAGACTTCAATTTAGCCCCAAAAATCGAATTTAATTTTCCATAAAAATAACTTCAAGATAGAAAAAGCAGACGAAATTTAATAAGATATTCTCATGTGATTTTAGATAAGGGGTTAAAAAAATGAGCGTATTAAACGTACAAAATTTAAGTCACGGTTTCGGAGATCGTGCGATTTTTAATAATGTGTCTTTTCGACTTTTAAAAGGTGAACACGTTGGACTCGTTGGGGCAAATGGTGAGGGTAAGTCTACTTTCATGAATATTGTTACTGGGAAGTTGCAGCCCGATGAGGGGAAAGTTGAGTGGTCAAGAAAAGTTCGGGTTGGTTATTTAGATCAGCATGCTGTACTTCAAAAAGGTGCTACGATGCGTGACGCTTTGAGTACTGCTTTTCAATATCTTTTTGATGCTGAATCAGAGATCAATGACCTTTATGCAAAAATGGGTGATGAAGGTGCTGATATTGATGCCCTACTTGCAGAAGTTGGAGAACTACAAGAAACTTTAGATAGTAATGACTTCTATCAAATTAATTCAAAAGTTGAGGAAGTCGCTCGTGGTCTAGGATTAGACGATGTTGGACTCGATCGAGATGTAGATGATCTTAGCGGTGGGCAACGTACGAAAGTTTTGCTAGCTAAACTTTTGCTAGAAAAGCCTGAAATCCTATTACTGGACGAGCCTACGAACTATTTGGATGAACAGCATATCGAATGGTTGAAGCGCTATTTACAGGAATATGAGAATGCATTTATCTTGATTTCACATGATATTCCATTCTTGAACAATGTTGTTAACTTGATCTATCACATGGAAAACCAAGAGTTGAATCGCTATGTTGGTGACTATAATAACTACTTAAATATTTATGAAATGAAGAAGCAACAGCTAGAGTCTGCTTACAAGCGTCAACAACAAGAAATTGCTAATTTGAAAGATTTCGTTGCTCGTAACAAGGCAAGTGTTGCGACTCGTAATATGGCGATGTCTCGTCAGAAGAAGCTCGACAAAATGGATGTTATTGAATTGGGAAGAGAGAAGCCGAAACCAGAGTTTAACTTCAAAGAAGCTCGTGCAGCCAGTCGTTATATTTTCACAGCTGATGATCTTGTGATTGGTTACAATGAACCACTTTCTCGCCCTTTGAATTTGAAAATGGAACGCGGTCAAAAAATAGCATTCGTGGGTGCAAACGGGATTGGTAAGTCTACTCTTTTAAAAAGTATTCTTGGGTTGATTGATCCGCTGGAGGGTAAAGTGGAACGTGGTGAGTATCAACACATCGGTTACTTTGAGCAGGAAGTTAAACAGTCCAACTACAACACTTGTATTGAAGAGATTTGGAGCGAGTTCCCAAGTATGAATCAGGCTGAAGTCCGAGCTGCTCTTGCAAAATGTGGATTAACGACGAAACATATTGAAAGTAAAGTCGAAGTCCTTTCTGGTGGCGAAAAAGCCAAAGTTCGCTTGTGTAAAATTATTAACACACCAACGAATTTATTAATTCTAGACGAACCTACCAATCACTTGGATGTTGACGCAAAAGAAGAATTAAAGCGTGCTTTAAAGGCATATCGCGGAAGTATCTTGATGGTATCCCACGAACCTGAATTCTACCGTGAAATTGCGACCGATATTTGGAATTGTGAGGATTGGACTACAAAAGTATTTTAATTAAGATTAAGGGGTACCCCCATGAATCACTTGGGTACCCCTTTTATTAAACCATCTAAAATTTTCTCTAAAATTATACTTTAGATTTTCTTAAAAAAGCTCATCCAAACTAACGTTAGGAATGAGCTTTTTATCTATATCTATATTAATTTTAACGCTTTTTTCTTGAACTAATTTACAATGAGGTAGCTTTTAAAAAAATTTGTAGAAAAACGAACTATTTTTCTAACTAGCTTCGTCTTACTCTTGAAAGCGGGGAGGGGAACATGTGGATTACATAAATCGCAATGATTTGCAATATAGTAAGGAACTGCTGGAAACTATGGAATTTAATCCTACAGAAACGCTCGAAAGTATTATGAATGAATATGGTCCAGAAATTAAAAGGCTGGTTTATAGTTATATAAAAAATCCGAGTGATGCCGATGATGTAACACAGGAAGTTTTCGTAACGGTATATCGAAAATTGAACACATTTCAAGGTAAGTCAACTCTACGAAGTTGGGTATATGCGATTGCAATCAATAAATGTAAGGACTATCTGAGAAGTTGGAAGGTTCGTAACATTAAACTTAAGGGGCGGTTAGAACGATTCGTGAAATCCGCGGATCATCCTAATACTCCAGAGCAGCACCTAATAGAAAAGAATGAAGAAAAGCAATTACTTAATCAAGTCTTGTCTCTGCCAATGAAGTACCGTGAAGTTATTATCCTTTTCTATTTCGAAGAATTCTCTGTTAACGAAATTGCTGATTCCCTGTCAATTAACCAAAATACGGTAAGAACACGCCTAAACCGTGGTAAAGGGAAATTAAAGAATATTATCCAATCTGAAAGAGGTGAAGATATTTGGATAAACAACTAAAGGATTTAAAGAGAGTTTATGAAAAGCAGAATGTCACAACATTTACGAATAAAGATAGAGAAAATGTATATCGAAAACTTGAATCGGTGCAATCGAAACCTCTAAAAGACTTTTCAAAGTATGTGCCAAAGGCATTAACCTATATTGCATATGGATTGATGGTTGTTTTTATCTTAGGAATTGTAAACCAGCAGTTAGATCTTTTTCCACAAGATTTAACTCGTGGCGGTAAAGCAACTCCTAATATTAAGGAACCCCCAATTACAAATGAAGATCCCGAATTTGAAATGTACGAAGGAAAACCACTAAATATAGCAGTCGTTGGAGAATCACCTGAAATTAAAGAGAAACAAGTAAGTTTTAGTGGATTTTCCTTTGAAAAAATAATGTTGATGAGTAATGATCTAGATTCATATGATGCAGTGTTTATTATGCAAGAGAATCTATCGCAAGCTGCTGAAAGTCAATATGCAGATGTTTACCTAAATTCGACGATTCCATTCTTTTTCATATCGGCGAAAAGCCATATTCCTTTTACCGTAAATACTACTGAATATAATGAGTCATGGGATTGGACTCCTGGTAATAGCTATGCAGTCGGAGTTCTTAAATCTGCAGAAGATGACTCATTAAAAAGCTGGGGTTTTGGTCTTTATAATGATGAAATGATTGAAGAACACATAAAAGAAATGTATTCAAGAATTTTCAAACAAGTAGAAAAGGAATCGATAACGAACGATGAAGAAGAGGATGGAATAGGAGCACCTATTGAAGATTCAAAAAGTGTTCAAACAAACATTGAGCCTTCTGCTGAATTAAAGGCATTGTATAAGGGATATGCAAGCAAGAAAGATGATCAACTTCTAGCTGGTTTGTCACCATTGGATGTATTTAAGTTGTACTTTTATGCAAAGCATTTGGAGGATTCCGAAACGACTTATGCCCTATATATAAAAGGAGAAATGTTTGGTACTCCTTCCGAAGAAGAATATTTTGGCGAGCCTGAATTTTATGGAGCTATATTCAATGAAAACGATAAAAAGTTACATTCTGAACTGCAACAGGTTAAAGAATTCAAAATCAATTATTTAAACGACAATGAAGCAATAATTACTTGGAAGGGCCAAGAAGGCTCACTCCCGGCATTCCGATTGATTAAAGATTCTAAAATGAATGTTTGGAAAGTCAGCTGGCTACCAATGCAATAAAAAAATGAACTGTAACTGGGATGGGCGCTAATCTAAGTAGGATTAGCGCTCTTTTTGTTTAAATTATTGTGATAAACACTTAGGACCTGTAAAGTTCTACATAAAAAAGGCCCGGTTTAGTAACAGGGCCGAATAGTATTTTTTATTTTTTTAAGACAAGTTGCGATACGCACTCCACATGTCCAGAGTTTATGTTGCAACATATGGGATGTTGGTGAGTCTTTTTTGAGCTATCATTATGCTGTTAATATATAAAAATTGACACCGGCAAGGTATAAAGGCTTTCCAAAGTAGTTTCTTGAATTAGAAAAAAACGAATGTGTTATTTAAAGCAGCCGTTTTTGTTACTGTAATTGATTATTTCAATAGCTTCTTTTGCCAATCAAGGCTTTGTTGCTCGATTCTTCTACCATGTTTCTTAAATCAGCCCCAGATGGATTCTGGAATACTCTAAGTCCAAACTCTTGTGCAACTGCAAATAGATGGTCAAAAATATCGGATTGCACAGATTCATAAACTGCCCACTGTACGTCATTGGTAAATGCATAAATTTCTAATGGCATTCCGTGTTCATTATGTGCTAGCTGTCTCACCATTATGGTCATATTCTGATTGATTCCAGGATGATTTTTGAGGTAATTGTTGATGTACGCCCTAAATACACCAATATTGGTAAGGGCTCTTCCATTCACGTGATTGTTCCTATCTATTTCATTTTTGGCATTGTACTCATCAATTTCCCTTTCCTTATGAATAATGTAGTCTGATAGGTAATGGACCTTTATAAATTTGTTAATCATATCCTCTGTGCAAAACATGATACTGCTTGTATCTATATACAATGAGCGTTTAATACGTCTTCCACCTGAGCCTTGCATCCCCCTCCAGTTTTTAAAAGAATCGGAAATAAGGGCATAGCTGGGTATCATCGTAATCGTTTTGTCCCCATTTTGAATCTTTACGGTATTTAAAGAAATATCAATAACATCACCATCTGCTCCATACTTTGGCATTTCAATCCAGTCACCAACCCGAACCATATCATTGGCCGTCAACTGAATTCCTGCCACTAGTCCTAGTAACGAATCTTTAAATACTAACATCAAAACGGCCGAGAGAGCACCAATACCACTTAATAGAATAAGAGGACTCTTTCCTATTAGGTTCGAGATAACTAAGATAAACCCGAGAGTCATGAAAATAATGTTAACCACCTGAATATATCCTTTAATAGGCTTAACCTTGGATATTTCAAAGGTTTGATAAATATCATTAAATGCATTAAGTAAGCTTTGTATAAACACTAACCCTACAATAATGGTATAGGCAATGGCCAATTTCTCGATGGTTGATTGATAGATTGGAAAGGTTGAAGAAAACGAATAAATAATTATCGAAGGGACAATATGGGATAACTTTCGAAAAACTTGCCTTTCCAAGATGATTTGACCCCACTTGACTTTGGAGTTTATAACGATACGAGTAATGATCCTGATCACTATTTTCTTTGAGATAAAATTTGCTACGATACAGATAAGCCCTATTAGCAGAATCTTGATTATAATTGAAAGATATTCTACTAATCTAGGATCTAATTCCATATCCAGAAGTAGATTATTAATGAATTGCATTTGTTTTCCTCCATTTTAATTTTCATCATAAGCAACTTTACGAGGAAAGTATCTAAACTGTCAATTCCTACTTTACCAATAACGAAAAAATGGTGCCTTAGACCCTGTGTGGTAACGCTTCAGTTTACTGGGGTCAGTCAAATAGATTTGCTCATACGTTTCGAGAAACGTTAAAAGGCAACACCCCAAGGGTTAGTTGCCTTCTTTTAAAATGAGTTGCGAGATACACTCCACGTGCGCCGTCTGCGGAAACATATCAACCGGTTGGATGTATTTCACTTCGTATTTGCTACTGAGGGTTTGAATGTCTTTTGCCAATGTTGACGGGTTACAAGAGACGTAAATTAGCTTTTCTGGCTGTACCTGCAAGATGGTTTGCAATAGCTGGTTGTCGAGGCCTGTTCTTGGCGGGTCAACGACGATTGAGTGCCCTCCACTTTCCATATTTTTGGATAGTCCACAGGTACGTAATTCCTAGTTAAGGCTGTCTATTGCTACTCTCTGGATTGCAAGTCCTTTTGTATAACGTTCCATATATTGCTCAAATCCAACTACATCCTTAGGATCAGGTGATAGAGTTATACCTGTTTTTTCTGCAAATACTTTGTTGCTTAAATACCCTTCTAAGGCTTCATTATCAGCTTTGTTCATCATATATGATGCTAGCAGGGCAATCCCCCATGCTCCGCCTTCTCCTGCCGTTTCCATTACGGAAACTGGAACGTTGAGAGCAGCGGCCATGATACGCTGTCCGACACCTTGGGTTTTAAACAAACCACCGTGACCAAGAATTTCATCTAGTTTCACTTCTTCTTGTTTTAGAAGAATATCCATACCAATTTTCAGTGCACCCAATGCTGTAAATAAATGTACACGCATGAAGTTGGCAAGGTTGAACTTGCTATCTGATGAACGAACAAACAACGGACGACCTTCCTCAAAGTGGGTTATGTGTTCTCCTGAAAGATAGCCATAAGCGAGTAAGCCGCCGCAATCCGAATCTCCTTGAAGACCTAGATTATATAAAGTTCCATACAACTTATTTCTGTCAACGTCCATACCCATTACTTTTGAAAATTCGTCAAACAATCCGACCCATGCATTCAAGTCTGAAGAGCAGTTGTTGGAATGGGCCATAGCCACAAGGTTACCAGTAGGTGTGGTAACAAGGTCGATCTCGGAATATACCTTGGACAGTTCCTTTTCCAGCACAACCATGGCAAATACAGAAGTTCCGGCTGAAACATTACCCGTACGCTTCGCTACGCTGTTTGTTGCAACCATCCCTGTTCCTGCATCCCCTTCCGGCGGACAAAGTGGAATACCCGACTGCAGCTCTCCGGTAACATCCAGAAGCTTAGCTCCTTCTTTAGTGAGTACGCCAGCGTTTTCACCCGCTGCCAATACTTTAGGTAGAATATCTTCGAGTTTCCATGGCAAATTATTTGCTGAAATCTGTTTATTAAATTGATTGATCATTGTTTGATTATAGCTCTTCGTATTCAAGTCAATTGGAAATACACCGGATGCTTCACCAACTCCAAGAACTTTCTGACCTGTCAGTTTCCAATGGATATAACCAGCTAAAGTTGTCTGGAAGCTAATGTCAGCTACATGTTCCTCCTGATTCAAGACTGCTTGATAAAGATGCGCAATACTCCATCGTTGAGGAATTTGGTAGTTAAACAGTTTTGTAAGTGCATTTGAAGCTTGTTCGGTAATATTGTTACGCCAAGTGCGAAATGGTACCAAAAGCTGTCCATTCTGGTTGAAAGTCATATAGCCATGCATCATCGCACTAAAACCGATTGCTCCTACAGTTTGTAAGGCAACTCCATATCGCCGTTTCACATCGTTAGCCATCTCTTGATAGCTATCTTGTAAACCCTTCCAAATATCCTCTTCGCTATAGGTCCAGATATTATTTACATACTTATTT
This sequence comes from Bacillus sp. MRMR6, assembly GCF_001940785.1. Classification (GTDB taxonomy): domain Bacteria; phylum Bacillota; class Bacilli; order Bacillales; family Cytobacillaceae; genus Neobacillus. The sequence goes on along the minus strand of NZ_MSLS01000020.1, from coordinate 11,621 downwards.
TCCCAGTCATGGCTGCCAGATGCGATCGGTAGATGATCTTCTCCGATAAGAACTGCTTTAATTCGTGTTGATCCAAGTTCAATCCCAAGTACTGTTTTTCCACTTTGTATGGCATTTCTTACATCAAGACTCATGTAATCTTCCTCCCGTCTAAATTTATAGGTTTTGGTCGTTTTGTATTCTTGATCCTTTTCTAAAATCCATGAGTTTTGTAGCGAATATGTAACGGTTATATTTAGTACTTTCAATTTACTCGTGCCTATCCCTCATGAATGGGTTTCTATGGAAAATTGATGAAATAAAAAACGATTACATACCTGCCCTATCAGGAAATGATTGATAGAGGAGGTATGTAAATGAAAAATAAAGTTTACTTAAGTTTTTCCAAATTTAATACTAACTGTAAAAAGCAAAACATTATAGGCGTTCTTTAATTTTATGCACAATGCTTTCTACAGTAAAACCATATTCCATAGCAATGCGGCTTCCAGGAGCAGATGCACCAAACGTAGAAATGCCAACGATGATACCATCTCTTCCAACATATTGTGCCCACCCCTGCGGTGACCCCAATTCAATTGCAACATTCAGCTTACTATCTCTTCTTAGAATAGAATCTTGATAAGCCTTTGGCTGCTCTTCAAATAATTCCCAAGAAGGCATGCTTATAACATGAGAGCTGATTCCCTCAGATGCTAATTTTTCTTTTACTTGAAGTGCAAGGTCAACCTCAGAACCCGTAGCGAAAAGCTGTACCGCCGGAACTTCAGTTTTTGTTTTAGAAACGATATAAGCTCCCTTTTCAACATTTTGATTAGCTGTTTGGGCATCGACGTTGACTGTAAGATTTTGCCTTGTCAAAACTAACGCGACTGGTCCGTTTTGATTTTCAACCGCATATTTCCATGCAGCCGCTGTTTCATTTGCATCCGAAGGACGTAGTACCTTAAGATTTGGAATGCAGCGAAGGGCTGCCAGCTGTTCAATTGGTTCATGGGTAGGACCGTCTTCTCCAACAAAAATACTGTCATGCGTAAATACAAATGTTACCGGAAGATTCATGAGAGCTGATAATCGGACAGCTGGACGAAGGTAGTCCGAAAATACAAAGAAAGTGGATCCAAATGGCTTCAATCCTCCATGAAGTGCCATTCCATTAACTATTGCCCCCATGGCAAATTCCCGGACTCCAAAGTACACATTCCGTCCTTCATAATGACCGGCTGCGTATCTTCCTAAATCATATAAGTGGGTCATGGTGGAAGATTCCAAATCAGCTGATCCTCCAATTAAATTTGGAACTTTTCTGGCAAGAACATTCAATATTTGTCCTGAAGCAACGCGAGTAGATACGGAAGTACCTATTTCATACACTGGAACTTCACTATCCCAGTCTTCAGGTAGCTCCCCTCTCAGTTCTCTTTCTAAACGTTCAGCCAAATCAGGATGTTCTTGTTTATAATGATTAAATAATTCATCCCACTCTTGATTAACTTGAATTCCTTGTCGTTTTACTTCGTTATAGTACTCTTTTACCTCATTAGAAATATAGAAATCTTCTTGCGGAACGCCGTAGAATTCTTTTGTTAGTTTTACTTCGCCGGCACCAAGTGGTGAACCATGCGTACCTTGATGACCGCCTTTTCCACCTTTATTCGGGCTTCCATAGCCTAGGGTTGTTTTTACTTCAATTAAAGTAGGTCTGTTCAGTTCGTTTTTCGCTTCATTTAGAGCTGATTCAATGGCATGCAAGTTATTTTCTTCTTCCACTCGCAATACTTGCCATCCATAAGCCTCGAATCTTTTACCTACATTTTCGGAGAATGATAGATTAGCTTCGCCATCTAATGTAATATTATTAGAATCATAGATTAATATTAGCTTACCTAATTGCAAGTGGCCTGCAAGAGAAGCTGCTTCTGCAGGCACACCCTCCATCAAATCTCCGTCACCACAAATAACATATGTAAAATGATTGATTAAAGGGAATTGATCGCGATTGTAAACAGATGATAAGTGAGTTTCGGCCATCGCCATCCCAACACCCATAGCAACTCCCTGACCCAAAGGTCCAGTAGTGGCATCAACGCCAGGAGTATGACCAAACTCAGGATGACCTGGTGTCATGCTTCCCCATTGTCTGAACTGTTTCAAATCATCAGCGATACTTTATATCCACTTAAATGCAGCAAGCTATATAACAGCATAGAACCATGTCCAGCCGATAAAACAAAACGGTCACGGTTAAACCAGGTTGGATTGGCAGGATTGTGATTCATAACCTTTGAAAATAAAACATGACCTGTCGGGGCCATTCCCATCGGCATACCTGGGTGTCCTGATTTTGCCTTTTCAATGGCATCGATCGCAAGTGTTCTTATCGTATTCACTGCATTTTGCTCAACTTGTAATCTATCAATAGTTTTACTCAAATCTATACCTCCATTACCTCGAACCTTTTATTTAAACATTAGGGCTATTATTTTCTAATAGCCCCAACATCTTATAGGTTGTTCTTTTTTTAAAAAAATTAGCGGAAAATTACTTCATTCCAACGCAGTTCATTATTGAAAGCATGTGTAGTAGTGTCATTATTAATAACAACCATTTCAATTCCAGCAAGTTCTGCAAAGTCTCTCAACTGTTCAGTTGTTACTTTGTAAGAGTATCCAGTATGGTGAGCTCCACCAGCCTGAATCCAATTTTCAACAGCTTGGCCTAAAGATGGCTGCGTTTTCCAAAGAACCCTTGCTACAGGAAGTTTCGGCATACCGATTTCTGGCTGGATAGCATCAACTTCATTGACAAGAAGTCGGAAACGATGTCCCAGGTCAATAATACTAGCATTTAATGCAGATCCTCCTCGTCCATCAAACACGATTCTCGCAGGATCTTCTTTTCCGCCAATTCCAAGTGGATGAACTTCAATTTTTGGACGTGTTGCTGATATCGTTGGACAAATCTCAAGCATATGTGAACCAAGAACCATCTCATTTCCAGGTTCAAAATGGTACGTATAATCTTCCATGAAAGATGTCCCTTCATTTCCAGCAATGATTTTCATTAATCTAACAAGGGCTGCCGTTTTCCAGTCACCTTCACCTGCAAATCCATAACCTTGTTCCATTAAGCGCTGAACCGCAAGCCCAGGAAGCTGCTTCATTCCATGCAAGTCCTCAAAAGTAGTCGTAAATGCAGTATAGCCTCCCTCTGTCAAGAAAGCTTTCATCCCAAGTTCGATTCGAGCTTGATAACGGATTGCGTCTCTTACTGGACCCTCAACAAGTCCCTCTGGAGAAATTTCATATTTTTCTTGATATTCATCCATTAACTGGTCCACTTCTTGTTCAGATACTTCGTTCATGCGCCCGGCCAGGTCACCGACTCCATAACCATTGACTGTCCAGCCAAATTTGATTTGTGCTTCTACTTTATCCCCCTCTGTTACAGCAACTTGGCGCATGTTATCACCAAATCGGCAAACCTTTAAGTTCCTGCTTTCTTGGAAAGCAACTGATGTTCTCATCCAGCTGCCTATTCGTTCTCTTACTTCAGGATTTTCCCAATGTCCCACTACAACTTTGCGTTTTACTTTCATACGTGCTGCGATGAAACCATGTTCACGGTCACCATGTGCAGCTTGATTTAAATTCATGAAGTCCATATCAATAGAATCCCACGGAATATCACGGTTAAATTGCGTAGCTAAATGAAGTGATGGCTTTTGCAAATTTGATAAGCCGGCAATCCACATCTTGGATGGTGAGAAAGTGTGCATCCATGTAATAATACCAGCACAATTTTCATTTGAATTCGCTTCTAAAATTACTTTGCGGATTGCATCTGAATCCTTTACAACCGATTTAAAGACTAGCTTATAAGGTACAGAAGAATCATCGTCTAATCCATTTACGATTGTATTTGAGTTCTCTTCCACTTGACGAAGTACATCTTCTCCGTATAATAATTGACTTCCAGTAATAAACCAAAACTCATATGCTTTTGTCGTTAACATGGTAAATCCCCCTAAGTAAATGAATGTATTTTTGTAAGATCGGTAATATATACGGACAAGTTTAACCATGTTGAGTTAAATGCTTGTTCTACTTTTGACCGTAATACGCATTAGCACCATGTTTCCGAAGATAATGTTTATCTAATAAGAATTGATCAATTGGCTTAATATTCGGGTTGAGTAATAACGTATTTAAGCCCATTTTGGCAACTTCCTCTAATACCACTGCATTGTGAACAGCTTGGTTTGCATCCTTACCCCAGCTAAATGGAGCATGTCCAGCTAAAAGAACACCTGGCATTGCTATTGGATCAAGTCCCTCTTTTTTAAAGGTTTCAATGATAACTTGACCTGTTTCGAGCTCATATCCCCGATCAATTTCATCCTTGTGCAGCGAACGGGTACAAGGAATTTCTCCATAAAAGTAATCTGCATGAGTAGTACCAAGGGCAGGAATCGCTCGCCCCGCTTGAGCCCAGCTTGTTGCCCATAGAGAGTGGGTATGTACAATCCCTCCGATTTGTGGAAATGCACGATACAGTGCGAGATGTGTCGGTGTATCAGAGGAAGGTCTTAATGAACCTTCTATAATGCCTCCATCTAGATTTAATACAACGAGATCATCCATTTTTAATTCTTCATATGGGACACCACTTGGTTTTATAACAACCAGACCTTGTTCGCGGTCAATTCCACTCACATTTCCCCATGTAAAAGTGACTAAACCATGTTTTGGAAGCTGAAGATTCGCTTCTAAGACATTTTTTTTCAATTGCTCTAACACACTGTTACCTCCCTTTTCTCTCTGTTGTTAAATTAATTATAAAAAATTCCCAATTTGTTTTGAATGGAAAAAAATTTGAAATAATTGTTATTTCTTTTACCCTTTTTATTCACTTATTTGAAATAATGTAAAATCTTTCAAACAAAATGTAAAATTTCCAAATAAATATATTGTGAGGTACCCTACCAAACTCTTAATTCCTAAAAGAAAAGTTGTACATTCAATTGTTAACTTATTTAATGGAATATTTGTTACTATAATCTTTACTTTAAATTTATCTTCATTTGAGGATTAACAGGTTGTAAGAATGATTAGAAGTATACTTCAGCGGAGATGTTAAAAATATATGATGTATAAAAAAGGAAAAGAAAATGTTATCTATCAATTTTTTCTTAGGAGCACATTTCGTAAATATAATCTTGGTTTGAATGATTGGTTCTAGTAATAATTACTTCTAAAATCAATTCATCTATACATTGACTTAATTGAATGCCATCTGGGTGTGACACCCCTTTTTCCAAAACTAACTTATATAATTCCTTGCGATACTTCTCAATATTTAAAATAATTTCACTTACTTTTGATCTGTTCATCTAAATAACCTCCTAGATTTAATTAAATCATAACCTCACTATTTTATTATTAATTATAAGAGCCTCTCACTATAATTTGAATGGTTTAAAGTTCGAAAAAAATGTTATATATTTTGCTCTATAATTAGTGATAATTAATAATTTGTAATTTTTTTGGAGGGTTGTAATATTTTTAGGCACGGCACTGATATTTTTAAATATAATCATGACTTAAAAGCAAAAAGAAACCAATACTGGCTTCTTTTTTTGTACTTTATCTAAAGTCGAACCCTTAATGATTATGAAATTCCAGAAATTCATGGTATCTTTCTAATAAAACGTTTACCACTGCAAAAAGTAGTAATACTAAATAGTAAATAATGGAAGTTATATATGCTGATTTCTTAGATAGTTTAGCTACTTTTACTAATCGCACTGCTAATAAAATATGATACCAAATGGTAAACACTCAATTTCTGCTATTATTCCTCCCCAAATACCTTCTGCACCAATGTAGTTGTTTAAGCTAGCATGAATTTACGTAAAAAGGGTGTCGAGCAGGTCTCTTTATCACGACCGTTTCAGACACCCCTTTTATTTATTCTGTTAGGTATTACATACTTTTCCTTCTTCTAAGTTTAAGTGAAGTCATTGCACCTGTCACTAGTAATAATATACCTGCATCTAGATAATTATATATATTCGTAGCTGTGTTTGGTAGTTTTTCACCTTTAGAAGATTCCATATCTTTTCCTTTTGAATCATTGTCTTCGACCGGTGTTTCATTGTCATCGCCTGGTTCTTCTTGAACAACATCCCTTTTTACAATAGTAATAGTATATTGTTTTGAGGTTTTGTGATCTTCTGCTTTTGTCGTTAAAACAACCTTTGTAGTATCTGTTGTTAAAGCAATTTTACGTTCAGCCGAGTCATTGATTAGCGTATCACCGATGTACACCAATCCATATTGGTCTTGAAGTGATACTGACATATCGACAGATTCTGTTGAAGTTGGAACTGTTAGTGTATATTCAGTAACTTCAAGATCAAATGATTCAGATAAATCCCCTTTATTAAATGATAAGCTGTCTAAATTCGGATTCGTTTTGTAGTCAGTAATGATTCGGAAGATATCAAATATCCCCCCTACAAAACCACCTGTACTAGCAAATTTAACTGTTACATATTTCACTTCTCGTTGCACTGTGTTTCCGTCATTATCTGTTTCAGTTACAGTTTTTGTTCTACTATTTTCAACTAAGTCCTGAGTAATTTTATGTGTTTGAGTATTAAAATCTCCAGGATTCTTATTTTGAATGACTTCTGTTACCAGTTTTTGATCATCTACATAAATATCAAATGTTCTGCCTACATCACCACTATAGTAAGTAGCATAAAGATAGTTCGCTGCACCTGGTTTTACTTCTAAGTCATAGCTAAAATATCCACCTGCTCGCACATCTCGGTATGAACTGCCATTGAACACTCCAACTGTCGAATTTACAGTTTGACGATTTGCAGCCAGTTCATACTGGTCATTTGCTACAATAACGGAACTAACCGTTGCCGTTTCTGCTCTTCCTTTTTCCTTCGCTTGTAAAATTGACCTCTGATAGCTCTCTGAATCAGCTGTAACAAGTTCGAAATAAATCCCATATCGGTCTTCATATCTTTCAAAATGTGGTGTGAAAGTTAGAATTCCATTATCAGCATCTGTTCCTTTTAAGGTAAATTCAAGCTTACCTTCTGTTTTAACAAGATTCTCTTTAATATTTTCTTTCCATCCAGGGCCATATTTGAATGCAACAACATTCTCATTGTCTGGCAGGTCATAAAGGACTACTTCCATTGGGAAATCTAATTCAATTGTTGTACCGTCTGTCCAACTTTGTGTAAGGACAATGTATCCACCTTCGACTGTGTAATCCTCCACAGGTACTCCGTTGATTTTAAGTTCAGGATTTGATGGAGCCCAGTCAGGTATTCTGAACTTTAAGGTTTTATTCATTTCACCCGTCGTACGGATCGTGAAATCAACCTTACCAGATGAAGCATCACCAGCACCTGTATTTGGCAGATGCGATACTTGAGAAATTTCTAAATTTTTATCTTCCTAGTTTCACTTCAGAAGAAAGGTACATGTTTATATWCACACTATTCCTGTCTGTAAAATAAATGCTGTCATTTTCTTATAAGCTTTCATTTCTCATCCTCCCATTAAAATAATATAAATTACTTAATATTATAATTAATATTATTAAATAAATTTAATGAGAAACCGAAGCTTGACCTGACTTACTTCTAGCAACAATGACACGTTGCAGCACGATGAACAATAATAGCAATGCTCCAATGGCAATTTTTGTCCACCAAGAGCTTAACGTTCCTTCAAAGACGATAAGCGTTTGGATTATTCCTAGCATAAGTACCCCTACTACACTTCCAGCTACATAACCAACCCCGCCAGTTAGTAGAGTACCACCAATAACCACCGCGGCAATCGTATCAAGCTCAAGACCGTTTGCATGAAGTCCATATCCAGATAGCATATAGAAGGTGAAAATTAATCCGGCAAGTGATGCACAGAAACCACTGAGTGTGTATATCATAATCTTGGTTCTTCCTACTGGTAGTCCCATTAAGACTGCAGATTGTTCATTACCGCCTAATGCATACACATTCCGGCCAAATTTTGAATAATGAGCGATAAAGATCGCTGCTATGACAACAAGTAAAGCAATGATTACACTAATTGAAATGAAATTCCCTCCACCTAAAGGAATTCGAGTTCTAGCCATAAAGCTGAAAAATTCATTATTAATTGAAATCGTTTCAACACTTATTACATAACTTAACCCTCTTGCAAGAAACATTCCTGCAAGTGTTACAATAAATGGCTGAAGATTAAAGTAATGAATGAGACACCCCATACCAAAGCCAAGAGTTGTTCCAACAAGTAAACTAATTGGAATAACAATCCATGGTGAGAGCTGAGCTTCCATCGTTAAACTTGCCGCAACCATACTTGTCAACGCTATGACTGAACCGACCGAGAGATCAATTCCCCCTGATAAAATAACAAATGTCATCCCTACCGCGACCACAATTAAAAATGCGTTATCTATAAATAAATTTAAAAATACTTGTGTTGAAAAAAAGCCTGTATATCTAAATGAACCAAATAGATACATCGATATAAACAACGCGATTGTCGCAATAAGAGGGAGACGCTTAGAATCTAACTGTAATCCCATCATGATAATGTCACACCCTCACTTTTACTTTTAATTGCCGCTTTTTTTCCAAAGCCACCAAATACTTTCTTTCTGAACTCAGCTGACTGTAATAAACAAACAATTAATACAACAACTGCTTTAACAACGAGATTTATTTCTGGAGCAATCCCAATAGAGTAAATTGTTGTTGTTAAGCTTTGAATAATAAGTGCACCTATCACGGTTCCTCTTAAGGAAAATCTTCCACCATTAAGAGATGTACCACCAATAACGACTGCTAAAATGGCGTCAAGCTCATACCATAATCCTGCATTATTTCCGTCAGCACTTGCTACGTTAGAGCTTAAGATTAATCCAGCGATTCCTGCACATAATCCAGAAAACATATAAACTAACAAAAGAATATTTTTGGAGTTTAGACCAGATAATCGGCTTGCTTCTGGGTTAGTCCCTACAGATTCAATAAATAATCCTAATGCGGTTTTCCTAGTTAAAAAAGCTGCTATTGCTAAAACAGCTCCCACGATAAAGATGGAAAACGGAATCATAAACAAATATCCGCCGCCTATAAACTTGAATGGATCATAATAGACTGTCATAATTTGTCCATCTGTGATTAATTGGGCAAGCCCTCGACCAGCAACCATTAGTATTAATGTTGCAACAATAGGTTGTATCCCTATACGAGAAACTAGCACACCATTCCATACTCCTGTAAATACAGAAATAACAATGACCAGTGCAATAGCGAGAAATAATGGTGCTAATCCATCACCATTAGCTCCACTAACAGCCATAGCTCCCACTGCACCTGCCATTGCAATAACTGAACCTACTCCTAAGTCCACTCCTTTTGTTGCAATAACAAGTGTCATCCCAATCGAAACTAGTAAAAGTGGAGCTCCTCGGTTTAAAATATCAACAAGACTCCCTGTAAAACGTCCATTTTTCACTTCAATACTAAAAAAGCTTTTATCAAAGAATAGATTAATTAATAAAATGATTAACAATACAATGATCGGCCAAAACAATTTTGATTTCATCATCTCATATTTCCCCCAGCCATAACTTTCATTATGTCTTGTTGTGAAATTTGATAGTCATTATCAATTTCTGAAACCTTTTTATGGTCTCTTAAGACTGCAATTCTTGAACATGTTCGTAACACTTCTTCTAATTCAGAAGAGACGAACAATATCGACATTCCATCTCTACTTAACGAAAGCATAAGTTTTTGGATTTCCGTTTTTGCCCCTATGTCAATCCCTCTTGTTGGCTCATCTAAAATAAGGAGATCAGGATTCGTAATTAACCATCTTGCCAGCATTACTTTTTGTTGATTTCCACCACTTAAATTTTTAATTAAATGTTCAGGATTTGGAGGATTAATATTTAATAGCTTAATATACTTATCTGCAATTTCGATTTGTTTCTTCTTAGGAATAAATTTATACCATCCATGAACTCCTTGAATGGCAAGAATCATATTTTCGCGAATCGTTAGGTCTCCAATAATCCCTTCTGTCTTTCGATTCTCTGAACAAAATGCAATTTTATTAGCTATCGCCTGTCTTGGGGAATTTAGCTGTACCTTGCGGCCATTAACTGTTATGTCACCAGCATCTGCTTTATCCGCACCGAATAATAATCTTGCTAATTCAGATCTTCCTGACCCTAGAAGTCCGGCAAGACCCACTATTTCTCCCTTATGAATCGAAATATCAAATGGTTCAATGTTTCCTTTTTTCGATACATTTGTACCCTGTAAAAAGAGTTCCTTATTTTCCTTATTATTGACACTGCCACTTTTCTTCTTATCGTTTAATTCATTTAAATCCTTACCAATCATCTTTGAAACGAGCTCTAGTCTCTCAATGTCCTTCGTTAAATATTCCCCAATCCATTTTCCATTGCGAAGAACTGTTAATCGATCTGTGATTTCGTAAATCTGATCAAGAAAGTGACTAACAAAAACAATCGCTAATCCCTCTTTCTTTAATTTCCGCATTACGTTAAACAACTGGTCAACTTCATTTTGGTCTAGACTCGAAGTAGGTTCATCTAGTATTAACACCTTCGCAGATACATTTAAAGCACGTGCGATTGCAATCATCTGCTGAATAGCAACAGAATATGCAGACAGTTGTTTTGTAACATCGATTTCCAAATTCATTCTCGATTTTAGTAATTCCTTGGCTTGTCGAGTCATTTCCTTCCAGTCAATCTTTCCCCGTTTCATTATTTCTCGACCAATAAAGATATTTTCCACAACCGATAAATTTGTACATAAATTTACTTCCTGGTAAACAGTACTTATCCCTAAATTTTGTGATTCTAGTGGAGATTGAATATGAATTGGTCTACCTTCTAGTGTTACAGATCCCTCATCTATGGAATAAACTCCTGTTAACACTTTAATAAGTGTTGATTTCCCTGCACCATTTTCACCCATCAATGCATGAACTTCACCTGGGTATAATTTCAACTGAACATTTGATAGTGCCTTTACACCGGGGAATTCTTTTGTAATTCCATCCATGATTAGTAGCGGAGTCTTCGTATGCAACATGTTTTCCTCCTAGTAAACTCTTATTTTTACTTTTAACTTAGAGGAAAGTCACTAGTTATCTTTTTTCCCTAGTGACTCTCATTGGCTTTATATCTATTGAAAAATGAGACCTAATACTCACGTGTTGGAAGAAGCTCCTTCGCTTGGTCCATTGTGTAAATGCTTTCCTCTACAGCTACACGCTTCGGAATTTCTTCACCAGCTAAGTATGCTTCAATCAAATCAACCATTTGCGGTCCAAACATTGGGTTACATTCCACTGTCACGTTCATTTTTCCAGCTGCCATTGCTTCAAATGCACCTTTTACTGCATCAACACCGATGATGGTAATGTCTTTACCTGGTACTAAGCCGTATTCTTCAATTGCTTGGATGGCTCCGATTGCCATATCGTCGTTATGGGCATACAATACATCAATGTTCTTTCCATCAGACTTTAAGAACG
>NZ_MSLS01000019.1 GCF_001940785.1 Bacillus sp. MRMR6 | reverse complement strand
ATCTTAGCCCTATCGTGATTTGATATTTGAACAAAAAATAGATTATACTTATATAAGTTGGGATTATTTTTAGGAGGAATTTTTAAATGTCAGAGAACATGAACCAAAATGATGAGCCAAAGAAGAAAATGAGCTTGCAAGAGGCAATGAAGCAACAGCTTGAAAACAAGAAAAATAAAGCGGCCGCTGGTAATATGGGCAATAATAATGCACAAAGTACTAAGAAAATGAAAAGCCAAATGACTAAAAAGGTAAGTAATACCCGTAGAAAAATGGGTGTTTAATGAACGGACAATATCGGAAGGATATTTTCCCCGGTGTGGAAGTCGATATAGTACTGAAGGCAGACCAGCGGTCCGGAAAACGGACGCGCGGCATAGTAAAGGATCTATTAACAAACTCCAGCTTTCACCCCCACGGGATAAAAGTAAGGTTAACAAATGGTCAAGTTGGCAGAGTGCAGGAAGTAATTAGCCAGAAACAATAATGTTATTTCTATGTAAGCCCTCGTTCAGTCGAGGGTTCTTTTTATTGATTTATTAAATTGATTTACGACAAAAAAACAGACCCCTTAGTTTGGAGTCTGTTTGTTGAAGGTTTATTAGGCTTTACGAACGTTAACTGCTTGTGGACCGCGTTGTCCATTTTCAATTTCAAACGTAACTTCTTGACCTTCATCTAGGGATTTATAACCCTCACCTTGAATAGCTGAAAAGTGAACGAAGACATCATCTCCACCTTCACGCTCAATAAATCCAAAGCCTTTTTCACTGTTAAACCATTTTACTTTACCTGTTTCCATTTCTTTGTAGCCTCCTAGCATGTAACAAATACATGATTTTGCAATTCATCTTGCCCAATTATTATTCCCGGTAGAAAACTTTTTAAACGCGGAATATTCTTTACTAGAAAAATTTTATTAGGCATTTGTTATTATTTGTTAATTAGATAAAAATATTCATATAGTTAGTTAGTTAGTTAAGTACCCATTTCCGTATGGCCAAGGCCACACCATCTTCTCTGTTAGTGGCTGTGATCCAGTCCGCTGATTCCTTAACGATTGACTGTGCGTTTCCCATTGCGATTCCCAACCCTGCTGCCTTGATCATCGCTAGGTCGTTCAAGCTGTCACCAACACTCATAACGTTACCCATGCTAATCCCAAGACGTTTACATACAATCCCAAGTCCTTTTTCCTTGTTAATACCAGCTGCATTCACTTCGATATTTCTCGGCGATGAATTAGTGATTTCAAATTCACCTTTAGTATGGAGTGCATGCATTATTTTTTCACGGATTTCATCATCTCTAGTGTTAAAGCAAAATTTAAGCCATTCTTTATCATGAAGATCGTCAGGCATTTCATCAAACCAGTTTCCTTGCGGGCTGATGGCCCAGTACTTGGTTTGATGCTTCTTTGTTAACTCCCACATCCACTGTACTAGTTCCGAGTTAACAGTATTCCTTTCTACCAATTCCCGTTTCTCATCCCAGATTTCACTGCCATTGACCGTTACCAAATAGGAAGTTAACCGTAAGGAATCAGCATGCTCCTTACAGGTTCTCAACGAGCGGCCCGTACTGAGAACGACATGAACTCCCAGATCCTGAGCCTCCTGTATAGCTCGGCGGTTTGCCTCTGAAACCAAATGTTTTTCATTTAAAAGGGTCCCGTCCATATCAAGTGCGATCAATTTAATATCAACATCATTTGTGTTCAGTTCCAATCTTAATAAGCTCCTTTAGACCTATTATTATTAAAACTCAGGCAGAAGTCATTTTCTACAATAATTGTTCTCCTTCTTCCTATGTGTCATTCATAATTTATTAAAAAAATCCCTGAGGTTCACCAGGGATTGAATGAATTTTTTATCGTTGAAACTGTACACGGTGTAGATTAGCAAAGATTCCACCTTGTTCAATTAATTCATCGTGTCCGCCTTCTTCAGCAATACCTTCCTCGGTAACCACGATGATTCGATCAGCATTACGAATGGTAGCTAAACGGTGGGCAATAATAAGTGTAGTTCTATTTTTAGCTAATTCTGTTAAGGCCTCTTGAATAACCATTTCTGTCTCAGTATCAAGAGCAGAAGTTGCTTCGTCTAAAATTAGGATTGGCGGGTTTTTCAAAAACATACGGGCAATGGCAATTCGCTGCTTTTGTCCGCCGGATAGTTTCAAGCCGCGTTCCCCAATTTGCGTTTCATAACCATTAGGCAATGAGGCAATAAATTTCTCCAAATGTGCCTGCCTTGCTGCATTTGCAATTTCCTCGTCCGTTGCATCACGTTTCCCATAGGCAATATTTTCTTTCAACGTACCAGTAAAGAGAAAAACATCCTGTTGGACAATTCCAATATGGGATCGCAGTGATTTCTTTGTCATATTCCTAATATCAACCCCATCGATGCTAATGTCACCGATGTTTACGTCATAAAACCTTGGAATCAGCGAACAAATGGTGGTTTTTCCAGCCCCTGAAGGGCCAACAAATGCCACTGTTTCACCAGCACGAACATTTAGGTTAATATTTTCAAGTACAGGTTTTTTCTGATCATAACTAAAGGTAACCTCATTAAAAACAATATTCCCTTTTAATGTAGCAACTTCAATCGCATCCTCAGCGTCCTTTACTTCTGGCTCAGAGTCAATCAGTTCGCAGAAGCGTTTAAACCCAGCCATTCCTTTTGGATATAGCTCCATAATGGCACTGATTTTATCAATTGGTTTAAAAAGGACATTTACATATAGTATAAAACCGACAAGTTCACCGTAGGTTAGCAGACCATTAAAGCTCAGCCATGCTCCGTACACTAAAACTGTAATCGTAATTAGCCTGGTCAACATATAAATGCCAGAGAGACTGAATGACATCACCTTGTAACCGCCAAGCTTAGCGCCACGGTATTTTTGATTATTTTTTCTAAACCTAGCAATCTCATACTCTTCATTTGTAAAGGACTGAACAACACGGCTTCCTGAAACGCTGTCTTCCACACGTGCATTTACATCTGCGATACTTGTATACATTTTTGTCCAAGCTTTATTCATTTTTAGATTACAAACCACTACTAAGAAAATTAATAATGGAAGGATGAGGACAGAAACAAGAGCAAGCTTCACGTTGATCGTCAGCATGATCCAAAAAGCCCCGATAAAGGTCATAATGGCAATGAATACATCCTCTGGTCCGTGGTGTGCAAGCTCCCCCAGATCAAATAGGTCATTGGTGATTCTGCTCATTATATGTCCAGTCTTTGTATTGTCAAAGAATCGGAAGCTCTGCTTTTGAACATGTTCAAAGAGCTCCTGCCTCATATCAGACTCAATATTAATTCCAAGCTTGTGCCCCCAATAATTCACAACAAATTGCAGCAAGGTGCTCATTAGATAAAGCGTTAACAAACCGGCACTGACAGAGACAATGGACTGCCAGTTCCCATCAGGCAGCAGGTCATCTATAAACCATTGAACGGCGAGCGGGAAAGCCAGCTCTAACACCGCTACGACAACAGCACTGCTGAAATCAATCACGAACAGCTTTTTATGCGGTAAATAATAAGAAAAAAAACGACGAATCATAGCTGTACTCCTTTAAATAAAGTGTCATTGTTGATGATTTATAATTTAAATTACCATAAGAATTATATGAAAAGTCAGTAAACAATTACAAGTATTTTAAATTTTTCGTCTGTAAAAAGTTTTGAAAAAAACACGCCCGGAGCTTTTCTCCAAGCGCATCACTCATTTTAATGATGATGGTGATGACCCCCTTTTGCTGGGTTGGTAATAAGCTATTCCTACCTTCATGATTAATCTCTTATTCATTTGTATTTACAAACATTAATCCATTATATATAGGGATAAACAATAGAACGAATTATTACCAGCATTTACAGTGTCTAAAATTATATATCACATTGTATACTTGATTAGGAATTTAAATCCTTAACAAATTTGTCACAAATTTTCACAAAATCCTATATTAACATCATATATAAATTGTTAATATTGTGTTAGCGGATAACCAAACTTATGATATATAGATTATCATTTAATAATTAATTTAAATATATACTATATTCATTCGTTTCTATTGTCTAAACTAAAAATATGTAGTATTCTAATTGAGTTTGTGAATACATTCACGATTGAATTGTAGTTTGTGAACATATGAACATATTAATATCAATTAGAATGTATTAACTTTTGTTAAGAGATAGTCAGACTCAGAGAATGTTAACAAAAAAGAAAGGGGTACCCCTATGAAGATGAAATGGGCTTTATTGGCAGCAATTTTCTCTATTGCCGCTGTATTATCAGGTTGCGAACCATTACTTGTGCTAGACCCTAAAGGACCT
The DNA here is from genome assembly GCF_001940785.1 of Bacillus sp. MRMR6. Taxonomy (GTDB): domain Bacteria; phylum Bacillota; class Bacilli; order Bacillales; family Cytobacillaceae; genus Neobacillus. The sequence goes on along the minus strand of NZ_MSLS01000019.1, from coordinate 90,701 downwards.
CAAGCTGCAAGGCAAGCAAGTGACATCATGTTATCCATTGGACTAATGTCTGTTATTGTCCTCGTTGTCTTTGCACTATTGGTTTATATGTTAGTTAAATATCGTGCTTCTAAACAAAGTGCTGATTATGAACCGCCGCATATTGAGGGAAATATTTGGGTTGAAACCATTATGGTTGGAATCCCTGTTATCATCGTTGCTTTTCTCTCTTATGTATCCGTTCAAAGTAATTATATTGTGGAATCAGCTCCAAAGGGTTATGAGGATAAAGAGCCGTTAGTGGTTTATGCTACATCCTCAAACTGGAAATGGCACTTTAGTTACCCGGAAGAAGGAATTGAGACAGTGAACTACTTATATATTCCGACCGACCGTGCACTTGAGTTTAAGCTTTATTCACATGGACCAATTACTAGCTTTTGGATCCCTCAGCTTGGCGGACAAAAATATGCGATGAGTGATATGGTTACCACTTTGCATTTAGCTGCCGATGTTCCAGGAGAATATATGGGCCGAAATGCTAACTTCAGTGGTAAGGGCTTTGCAGAGAACACCTTTAATGTTACCGCCATGACTCAAGATAAATTTGATGAGTGGGTAAAAGAAGTAAAAGAAACAGCTAAACCTCTTAMAAAAGAAAAATTTGACGAACTCTTATTACCTGGCCATCTTGGACAAATGACATTCACAGGCACTCACTTAGAATTTTTGCCACCGCCAGAGGGCCATCATGGGACTGAAGAAGAAGATTCTCACAATGATTCTGAGCATACCGACCATGAACATAGCGACAACAAACATTAATTTCACAAGAATGATTTAGCAATAGATTCTCGAGAGGAGAGAAAACAATAGTATGGAGTTCTTTGAGCGATTTGCCGTACCTCATCCAAGTGTTGCGATATATGCCTCGATGGTTGCGATTGGATTGACTGTGATTGCAATACTAGCTGGGCTTACCTATTTTAAAAAATGGGGCTATCTATGGCGTGAATGGTTAACAACCGTTGACCATAAACGTATTGGAATTATGTATCTAATCTCTGCCCTGCTGATGCTTTTCCGAGGCGGAGTGGACGCGATTATGATGCGTGCCCAGCTTTCAGCACCAGATATGAAGCTTCTGGACGCTCAGCACTATAATGAAATTTTTACAACACACGGGATTGTTATGATTCTGTTTATGGCAATGCCATTTATTATGTTCTTTATGAACTTCGTGATTCCTTTACAAATAGGTGCACGTGACGTAGCATTCCCACGATTGAATGCGTTAAGCTTCTGGTTATTCTTCATGGGTGCAATGCTGTTCAATATCTCGTTTATTATCGGTGGTTCTCCTGATGCCGGCTGGACCTCTTACTTTCCGCTTGCAGGGAATGAATTCAGTCAGTCTGTAGGGACCAATTATTATATGATTGCGATTCAAATCGCTGGTATTGGTACGTTAGCGACCGGTATCAACTTTATCACGACCATCTTAAAAATGAGAGCACCTGGGATGACATTAATGAAAATGCCAATGTTCACTTGGTCTGCTTTCATTGCAAACGTCATTATCGTTTTCGCCTTCCCGGTATTAGCTGTGTTATTAGCTATGGGTACTCTTGACCGCCAGTTCGGAACAAACTTCTTTACCATGGATAATGGCGGTATGGATATGCTCTGGGCCAATATATTCTGGGTTTGGGGACATCCTGAGGTTTACATCTTAATTTTACCTGCCTTCGGTATTTATAGTGAAATCTTCTCAACCTTTGCCCGTCGTAATCTATACGGATATAAATCGATGGTTGGAAGTATGGTGATCATCAGTCTATTATCCTTCTTAGTTTGGGCGCACCATTTCTTTACAATGGGCCAAGGAGCACTAACAAACAGTATCTTCTCGATCACAACGATGGCGATTGCCGTTCCTACCGGTGTTAAGATTTTCAACTGGATTTTAACACTGAGAAAAGGAAAAATTGTGATTACAACACCGATGCTATATTCACTACTTTTCATCCCGCTTTTCACACTTGGCGGGGTAACGGGAGTCATGCTGGCGATGTCTGCTGCAGACTACCAGTATCATAATACAATGTTCTTAGTAGCTCACTTCCACAACGTTATTATTCCTGGTGTGGTTTATGCGATGCTAGCAGGCCTCACTTATTATTGGCCAAAAATGTTTGGCTTTATGTTAAATGAAAAAATCGGAAAGTGGACAGCATGGCTGTTATCAATCGGCTTTATCTTAGCCTTCATGCCAATGTATGTTACAGGTTTAGATGGGCAGGCACGCCGAATGTACACCTACTCTGAAGCAACTGGCTTTGGACCATTAAATATGGTTTCATTTGTCGGTGCTGCTATTATGGCCATTGGCTTTGCCTTGATCGTCTACAATATCTACTATAGTACTCGTTATGCATCTAGAAATATTGGTAATGATCCTTGGGATGCTCGTACGCTGGAATGGGCTACACACACTCCAGTACCTGAATATAACTTTGCGATTTTACCAGAAGTTAAGTCTAACGAGGCATTATGGGATGCAAAGAAAAAAGGACATGAATTATTCAAGGGCAAATATGAGAAAATTCACATGCCAAATAATAGCGGGATACCATTTATCATGAGCTCAATCTTCTTTGTTTGGGGATTCTCTTTTATATTCAGCTTGTGGATTCCTGTCATCTTTACAACCATAGCAATCTTTGTTTGTATGACTCTTCGTTCATTTGAACAAGATCATGGACGCTATATCTCTGTAGAAGAAATTGAAGAAACAGAAACAAATTTGCGAGGTGCTTAAATGATGAAAATTGATAACTCGCTGCCACTAGAATATAGTACGGAAGAAAACCGATTAAAAATCTTAGGATTTTGGATTTTCCTTGGTGCCGAAATTATGCTATTCGCTACCCTGTTCGCCTCTTATTTTACATTAGTAGATCGTACAGGTAATGGTCCTACTGGAGCAGAAATCTTTGAAATTACACCAGTGTTAATTGAGACAATTTTACTTTTAACAAGCAGCTTTACGATTGGCCTTGGTATCCATGCCATGCGCCTCGGGCGTCAAAAAGCGATGATCACTTTTTTTGCGATAACCCTGATTTTAGGTCTTGGATTTTTAAGTGTTGAGATATATGAGTTTATCCACTATGTTCATATTGGTGCTGGACTGCAAACAAGTGCATTTACGAGCATTCTATTGACAACATTAGGGACACATGGGATCCACGTTACTCTTGGTTTATTCTGGGGATTATTTATTATCCTTCAGGTGAAAAAGCGTGGGTTGACTCCTGCGAATGCAAATAAATCATTCATTTTCTCGCTCTACTGGCATTTCTTAGATGTAGTTTGGATTTTCATTTTCAGCTTCGTCTATCTGAAAGGAATGATGTAATATGAGAGAATTATTCCCGATGAAACAAGTTATGGGCTTTATCTTTTCACTACTTCTTACCGCGATTGCTTTATCTGTCTACTTTTTGGACATGTCGATTGCGGTTGGGTTGACCATCCTTCTTGTCACTGCGTTTGTGCAGGCAGGAGTTCAGTTAGTCGTGTTTATGCACGCAGGTGAAACTGAAGATAAAGGCGCAATTTATACAAATGTATCTTACGGCTTGACCATTGCCTTAGTTACTATATTTGGCACCCTGCTAGCAATGGTTTGGGATATGTAATTTTAACAAAGAGAAAGGAGTACCTCCTATTGTTGAGGTGCTCCTTTTTTTGATTTAATTTGAATGACATTCGATCCTCTATTTGTTTTTTCTAACATTTCCTCTGTTGCTGCGAAGAACACGCCCATTACAAAAATGAAGACGGCTCCTACGACTGTTCCAATGCCAATCGGAACCAAAAAGCTGTAATCGGTTTCAAAAATCCCAAATAAAAATGCTAAAACCCCTATTGTTAGTACCGTAAGCCCAACATGCCCCGTTGCATTAATGATTTTCATATTAGACCGCATTTTCATCATCTCCCCTGTACTTATATTATTAATCTTGTTCACAAAATTGYCAAACTTTTTTTAATTTATRGCGCGTTATTCTTGACATAGAGATATTGTATGATTAAAGCATATTTTTCAAAAAATAAGTTAATGTTTATTGGAAGGATGATTGGTTCAATGTCCTGGTTAATTTTTGCAATTCTATCAGAGTTTCGCAGCATTGGTTTCAATTTTCGACAAACTTGGATTACAAAACATTGATGCGAATACTGCCACTGCGATTAGGGCGGTCATCATGGCCCTCTTCCTAATCGCTGTCGTGATTTTTCAAGGTAATTTAGGTAAAGTTCCCGAAATTATCTCTGATAAAAAAACCTTTTTATTTATTGTTTTAAGCGGTGTCGCAGGTGCCACTTCCTGGCTGTTTTATTTCTTAGCAATTAAAAGTGGGAAAAGTTTCTCAGGTGGCTCCTGTGGATAAGTTAAGTGTTGTCATTGCACCGCTTTTAGCCGTTTTCTTTTTTGGAGAAAAGCTTAGTCTTATGAATGGGATCGGAGTAGGTTTGATTGCTGTTGGAGTCATCTTGACACCTATTCAATAAAGAAGCAATCCTCTCATACTCGGGAGGAATTGCTTTTTTCGGTTACCTCATTTTCAACGTTGTTGTTTTCGGACTTTTTCTTGACTTCTAATAAGATAATATGATGTCCTTCAATTTCCTTTACCTTAAATATATAGCCTTCTTCTTCAATTTCATCATTCATTTTGGCATCAAAGTTCTGATTTAAAAACCAGCCTCCGATTGTATCCATTTCTTCCTCTGATAAATGGGTGCCAAGTATATCGTTAACCTCTCCAACCAAAACCTTTGCATTGAACAAATAATGTCCCGGATTCAGTTTGCGGATTTCGGCTACTTCATCAATATCGTACTCATCGCGAATGTCTCCAACAATTTCTTCAAGAATATCCTCAACAGTCACAAGTCCCGATGTCCCGCCATATTCATCCAAAAGAATGGCCATATGGGAGCGCTCCTTTTGCATTTTCACCAGCAAATCATGGATTGGAATCGTTTCAATCACACGAATTACCGGTTTTAATATCGGCATTAACGATACATTATTGATTAATTCCTCTTTAGGAAGTTCAGCAGTAAGAATTTCCTTTATGTTGATCATTCCGAGTACATTGTCCTTATCACCATCTTCGACCACAGGGTACCGGGTGTATTTTTCTTCTCTAATGATTGCCCGGATGGTTTCAACATTATCCTTTAAATTAACACAAACCATCTCAGTACGGGGAACCATAATTTCTTTGGCAATTCTCTCGTCAAATTCGAAGATATTATTCACGTACTTCAGTTCGTTTTGATTAATTTCTCCACTTTTATAACTCTCTGAAAGCAAAATTCGCAGCTCTTCTTCTGAATGGGCTAACTCATGTTCAGATGCTGGCTGCAGTCCAAAAAAACCTACAATCAAACGAGCAGAACCATTTAACACCCAAATAAATGGATACATCAACATGTAAAACCAGATAATCGGTTTTGAGAACAGCAGTGTGATGGCTTCAGCTTTATGTATTGCCAACGTCTTAGGTGCCAGTTCTCCAATAACAACATGCAGATATGTTACAAGGGCAAAGGCGATCCCGAACGAAAGTAGATGGGATATGGATGGATTTAACTCCAGGCTAGCAAAAATGGGATGCAGTAATCTTTCAACGGTCGGTTCCCCTAACCAACCAAGTCCTAATGCAGTAACGGTAATCCCTAACTGACAGGCAGATAAGTATTCATCCAAATGAGTTGTCACATGTTTCGCAGCCTTTGAGCCCTTGACCCCTTCTGACAGCAATTGGTCTATTCGCGTGCCGCGGACCCGGATAATAGCAAATTCAGTTGCAACGAAAAATGCAGTAAGTGCAATAAGTAGGACAATTAAGGTAATATTAATGGTTATCAATAGACTGCCTTACAATTGATAAGGCTCACACCTCCAAATTAGGCTTATCAGGTTGTATATTTATATTAATACCCAAAATGGAGTGTTTTCACTTATTAAAAGACGGTCCCAAGAAATGGAGACCGTCTGTAATGTACATATATCTGATTAGGTAATTTTTGTTGTTTCTACCTTGTTTGTGTTGACTCCTTTGTCTTTTGAAAGAAGCCAACCGCATGATGCGATTCCGACTAAAACCACGTAGAAGGTTAATTTCCATTCCGTTGAATGGGCAAAATGCTCACTTATGAAGCCGATTGAAGGATGTGATAGGGTGTAAACAGCAAGTTTTACACCCACCCAGCCCACAATGACAAAGGCTGCAATCTCTAAGCCTGGTCTTCTTTCTAATAGCTGTACAAACAAATTAGCTGCAAAACGCATGATGACAAGACCAATTAATCCACCGGCGAAAATAACTAAAAATTTCCCGCCGTCTAAACCACCGATATTCGGAAGCGGTGTATTTGGGAGAACGACAGCAAGTGCAACAGCGGCAAGAATAGAATCAACTGCAAAAGCAATATCTGCTAACTCCACCTTTAAAACTGTCGTCCAGAATCCGCTCTTTTTACCCTCTTTTTTATCTTTTACCTCTTCTGATTTTCCTTTCACGACGAGCTTTCGGAAAATATGATTAATTGCCATGAATAAAAGATAAAGAGCACCTATTGCTTGAACCTGCCATACATCGACAAGGAAGGAAATTACGAATAGGGAAAGAAATCTGAAAACAAATGCTCCTGCTAATCCATAAAATAACGCTCTTTTTCGTTCTTCTTCTGGCAAGTGCTTCACCATGATTGCGAGTACTAAAGCATTGTCTGCTGCTAATAACCCTTCCAAAGCCACCAGTACAATTAGCACCCACCCGTATTCCAGCAAAAGAGAAAAGTCCATTGATAAATCCTCCTAAAAAAGTTTGTATTTTTCTAAAATATCCCTTTGCTGCAATTAAAAAGGCCTTTACCCATATTGGTAAAGGCCTCTAAACAATAGAAAAAGACCTTTACCGTGCGTGCAGTAAAGGTCTTGCTAACAACATTGACGTTGCCAATAAAGCCGGAGATTTAGGATCTCGGAATGACGACTTTATTGTCTTAGCTACTCCCCTTTAAAAAGGAAATATTTTATTACTAATACTATATGATAATAGAGCTTGTTATGTCAATCGATTTTTTACTGACCTGATTCTGCTTTTTGGTCTCCAAACATTTCAGCAGGAATCTGAACAATTGAATTTGACCCGCCGCTAACCTTTGGCATGATACCGTCCCAGCGCTTAATCCAGTTATCCTGAATGATTTCAGCGGTTAGCGAAGCTGCTAAAAGCTCATTCGCTTTTGCTTGTGCATCAGCATTAATACGTGTCTGTTCCGCTTCAGCCTCAGCGTTTACAATTGCTACAGCCTTCTTACCTTCCGCTTCTATCTTTGCATTGATGGCCTCTTGTTCTTTGTTCTTTTGTTCACGCTTTAGGTATTCTTGCTGATTCTGTGCATCGGCAATTTTTTGTAATGAGACAAGAGTTTCCTCGTCTGGACGTACATCTGATAGTGAGAAGTTTTCGATAATAATACCGTCAACTTCAAGTCGAGCTGTTAGAAGTTCTTGCATTTCTTTAGTAATTTCTGCGCGTTTCTCCGCATAAACGCCTAACACAGAGTATAGTGTCGATACTTCCTGCATGACTGATTTGATTTGTGTTTTTAAATAACCTGCTTGAATTTCTTCATGTGTTTGACGGCGAAACTTAGTAAATATATGTGGCAGCTTTTCAGGCGCCATTTTATAAGAGTACACAACATCGACATTTACAGATTTACCATCGTAGGTATTGATATTAAAGGATCCATCCGCTGTAGAACCACCATCGTTACCTTTTGTTAAATAAACTGTTTCAGTTGATACAGGATACTGTGTCACTTGCTCCCACGGCATGACGAATTGCAAACCTTGATCAAGAACCTCATCTTTAATACCACCGTTTAAGCTATAGACAACGCCTTTGTACCCAGGTTCAATTTTTTCTGTCATCGTAATAATTCCAATTACAAGTACGGCAATTACCAAAATAGCCGTTACTAAGCCAATGATTTGTTTTTTGTTAAATCCAGGCTGCCGGTTATTTGTTTCAAATGGTGTAGTCATATTTTTCCTCCCCCATAGGTTTTTTTCTCTAATTTGTGACACCTATTATTACGAACAGCCTAGGAAAAGGTTTCGTTTTTTTGTGAGAAGTTTTTAGCATCAATGATTGTTTATTAACTTACCTGGTGATCACAGGGGAATTCGTTGTTTAATACAGTTTTTTCTCATAGCTTTCTTTGAGTCTTGCTTCGACTGTTTCACTGTCGATTTTCGCGTGGACAGCTAACATTTTTGAAGGCATTAGCAAATACTCTTGTTCTGTCCAACTTTCAGGATTCCAAAGTTCTGAACGGATCAAAGCTTTTGCACAGTGTACGAAGCATTCTTCAACGTCTACAGCAATTGCGACTAACGGCCGTTTTCCATTGACCGCCATCTGTTCAAGCTGGTCTTCATCACGAACTAAACAAGCCTTCCCGTTGATTCTTAACGTTTCTCTCAATCCAGGAATAAAGAACAGCAGTCCAACCTGGGGATTTTCGAGTATATTCGTTAAGGAATCAAGCCGGTTATTACCAGGACGCTCAGGGATTAATATCTGTTTCTCATTTAACACCATAACAAAACCGGGATGATCGCCACGTGGTGATACATCACATTTCCCTTCTTTATCCGAAGTTGAAACGACTAAAAATGGTGAAAGCGCAAGGAATTCACGGATATGTTCGTCAATATTTGTGATGACCTTATTCTTGGCTACCATCGAAGGCTTTCCATGAAATGACCGTAACTCCTCTTTTGACCCCACAACCTCATTAAAAATACGCAAGTAAATTCCCCCTTTTATAACAGACCAAAAGGGAAAGGCCACCGCCCTTCCCTTAAAATTAGAGTCCGTATACTTCAGAATATTTTTTCTCTAGGTATTCAACTAGGTATTCTGCGTTCAATTCTTCGCCAGTAACTTTAACAATTAATTCGTTTGGTGTGTACAGCTTACCATACTGATGGATATTTTCTTTTAACCAGTCTTGAATGACATCAAAACGGCCATTTTCGATGTGGTTAAAGAAATCTGGGATTTCTTTTTGAATGGTTCGTAGAATTTGGGCAGCATATAGGTTTCCTAATGAATAAGACGGGAAGTAACCAATTCCACCGAAGCTCCAGTGTACATCCTGTAATACACCCTCCGTATCAGTGCTTGGAGTAACCCCAAGGTAATCCTGCATTTTTTTATTCCAAACGACAGGCAATTCTTTTGCTTCAATTTCGCCGCCAATTAGCGCCTTTTCAATTTCATAACGAAGCATGATGTGCAGGTTGTAGGTTAACTCATCAGCCTCGACACGAATGAACGATGGCTGTACAGCATTTACAGCACGATAGAAGTTATTTAAATCAACATTTTTAAGCTGTTCTGGGAAATATTTTTGTAACTCTGGGTAAAAATACGTCCAAAATTCTTTACTGCGTCCCACCATATTTTCTAAGAATCTTGATTGTGATTCGTGAATACCAAACGATGCACCGCTTTGTAGAACTGTTTCCTCATATGCTGGATTTACATGCTGCTCATAAATACCGTGACCTGCCTCGTGAATCGTTCCGAATAACGCAGACCGAACATTATTTTCTAAATAGCGGGTCGTTAATCGCACATCCCCAATCGTAACCGTTTGAGCGAATGGATGAACGGTTTCATCTAGTCGGCCAGCATTCATATCAAAACCGATAAGTGGCAGGATATATCGATTAAATTCCTTTTGTTTTTCGATGTCGTATGATTGCTCAAAGATCTCATCTGGTGTAGGATTGCCTGATTGTTGAATCCGCTCTAATAGCTTAACGCTTGATTCTCTAAGCTTAGCAAAAAGTGGGTCCAATCTTTTTACGGTTAATCCCGGCTCAAATTCATCTAACAATGCGTCATATGGATGCTCTTCATAGCCATAAATTTCAGCAAATTTACGCTTAAACTCAACAATTTTTTCTAAGAAAGGAAGGTAATGAGCAAAGTCATTAGTTTCTCTTGCTTCCTCCCAGGCATCATTTGCTTGAGCTGTTAACACGCTATATTCTTGAAACAGATCAGCTGGAATGCTTTTTGATTTTTGATAATAATCCTTGTATTCTCTTATTCTTGCACGTGTTACTTTATCCAAATGTTCAGCATGTTCTGGTGCAGTTAAGGTTGCCAGCAGGTCTCCCATTTCCTGTGAAACAGATAATTTAAATACCTCTGTCCTTAATGTACCTGTTGCTTTTGCAAATATATTGCGTCCTTTTTTCGGTGCCATTACCTTTGAATCCCAATCTGCTAAACCGATTATGCTTGAAAAATGAGAAATTTTTTCGTCTAAAGCATTAAATTTCTCTAAAGCCGTCTGGACTGTTTGATCGACCACTTTCTCCATTTATGTAGCCTCCTATGTTTCTTTTTTTTATGAAAAGATTTTGGTGTTGATTGACCAGATCCGTGTTCTATTATAAATTAAATATTCTAATATAGCGAAAGATTTGAGCAATACCTTCCGTTCAGTTTCAAATCCCCAATAGCTGCCATTCTGATTCTCTTGTTTCTAGTTTTTTGAGATATAAAACTTCAATGCAACCATTAAAGCTATTAAGAGAATTAAGTTTTTCCATTTAAGAACGGGACGTCCGTTTTCTGGCTGAATAATGCCCATTGCGACCAGATTCCAAAACCATTTCTTCTCCGTCCATTTGTTTAGACCCCTATTTTCTGTTTCTTTTCTATTACTGCTCCATGCCCAGAACAGGATGATGACCACATCGAGAACAGAAGCAATTGAAATGGCAGTAATAATAAACGCATTAGAAGGTTTCCATTTATCTTTATTTATAAGCTCCTTTTGGACCTTCTTCTCTTCATACTTTTTCATCTCCGTACTAAATGCTGCGGATACTGCATTTTTACTGTTACCGGATTTCTTCCTCCCTTCTTATGAAACCGCAAAAAAGATTAGGGAACTCATTAAAAGTACGTAGCCAGCAAAGAATAACAGGGTGAATGTATATTTTTGAATGTTTCTTCATCATATTGTCAGTCCCTCTCTTATTAAGCGCTTACATTTACATTACCATCATCTGAATAGGAATAATTTACAGAAAGGTTACAAAAACCGCTAACCTGAATTTGGCTAGCGGTGATGGTCTAGTATTCTCCTAAATATTCTTCTAACGTTAACCCGCTGTTATATACTTTGGTTGCAAGCCCAACACCGAGATAACGAAAATGCCATGATTCGTACATATAACCTGTTATATGTTCTTTGCCAGGCGGATAGCGCAAGATAAAACCGTAATAGTGGGCATTGTTGGCAAGCCACTTCGCTTCTGGTGTGCCGTCAAAACCACTATTGACCCATGCAGAACTATTGCTGCCGCCAATGTCAAAAGCTAGACCTGTCTGATGCTCACTATAGCCGGGATAAGCAGAGAAACGATCGGCCTCAGCTTGTCCATAAATGCTGACATATCTCCAATACAGGTTTTTTTGGTATTCATAGGAACGATAGCCACTTGTAAGTGTTAAGGTAAGCCCTTGATTATTTGCGGCGGTTTTCATTTTTTCAAAGGCGTCTCTTGCTGTTGGATTTTCACCACCGCCGTAAGTGCTAGGCAGTCCATGGTGCTTATTCACAAGTAACACACCGTTTAGATAATAAGGTGTAGTCGTGGACTCAATCCACTGACCTGTATAGCCAACATAATAGCCGTTAACTCTTGTATTTACAGCCATAGCCCCATTGGAATAAGCATAATAATACTTTTTTGAAGAATCCTGGTACCAGCCAATGGCCATATCACCTGCTGGTTTTAGAAAATACCATTTCCCATTCTGATATAACCAGCCTATCTTCATATCGCCATCTTTATTTAAAAAATACCACTTGTTGGAGGTCAATACCCAACCCGTTTTCATCGCACCGGTTTGATCAAGAAAATACCATCTCTTGTTATATTCTACCCATCCTGTCTTCATTGCACCGCTTTTGTCAAGGTAATACCACTTTTTAATGTATTCTAGCCAGCCCGTTTTCATTGCACCGCTTTTCTCAAGATAGTACCAGTTTTTGTTATATTCGAGCCAGCCCGTTTTCATTATTCCTGTTTGTGGATCAAGATAATACCAGTTGGAACCATCTTCAACCCAACCCTTGGCCAGTTGATGATCCTTATAAAAATACCACTTATCATCTTCTAGCACCCAGCCAGATTTAGTTTCAGGCTTTGTTTCTGTATCATTCTCATCAGGCGTTATGGGACTAGTGTCATTTTCATAGCCCTCGGTATTTGCAGCTGCGTATTGGTTGAACTGTGCAAGCGAAAATCCAAGAACGATTAAACACAGTGCTGCCATTCCAAGCATGGTTTTCTTCAACGATTAAAACTCCCTTACTATATGTATTTTTCTATAATATGATACTACAATATTAGTAGAGTAAGAGAACTTAATTTGAAATTCGTCTCCTTATAAGGAAGGTAATCCTTTACATTTTTGCAAGATTAAACGAAAATAATAAATAATTACCATATTTTTAGTAAAATACTATTAATAACATTCGTTTGGAAAAAGGATGTGTGCCTCTTGGAGAAGAAGAAGAAAAAGAAAAAATCACATTTCCCCTTTCGCTTAAATCTACTTTTTTTTAGTGTCTTTGTATTATTTTCAATACTTATATTGAGGCTTGGATTCGTCCAAATTGTATATGGAGAAAACTTCAAACGTGAATTAGAGCGAAAAGAAGATGTGACCATTCATAATCCAGTGCCTCGTGGTAAAATGCTGGACCGCGATTACCGGGTAATTGTCGACAACATACCGAAAAGTGCCATTACCTATACATATATGGGAGAAAGTCAAACGCAAATGATTGAAACAGCAGAGAAATTAGCAAAGCTGATTGAAAAGGATACAAAAAAAGTAACCTTAAGGGATATGAAGGATTTTTGGATTCTAAAGTATCCAGATTTAGCTGAGGAGAAAATAACTGACGAGGAAAGAGAAAAGTTTAAAGAGAAAGAGTTAAAAAATGCTGATATCTATCAGTTTAAGCTGGACCGGATCACCGGTGAGAGGATCGTTAACGAAGATGGGCTAGTAACCGTAACTGAAGAAGATACCGATTTAGGGATGTTAACCGAAGGTGATCTTGAAGTCCTGGCAATCTATCGTGAATTTTCAAGCGGTTACAAATACACCCAGCAAATTGTTAAAAACGAAGATGTCACCCCTGAAGAATACGCGATTGTTAGTGAAAACCTGCAATCTCTACCTGGTGTTGACACAACAACTGATTGGGAGCGGGCCTACAGCTACGAATCAACACTTAAATCCATCCTAGGCGGCGTAACGAAATCAGATGAGGGACTCCCTGCCGAGCGGCTTGATCATTATTTATCAATGGGCTACAACCGAAATGATCGGGTTGGAAAAAGCCAGCTGGAGCTACAATACGAAGAAGTCTTACATGGGACGAAAGCCAAAGTAAGAACGGTAACCGATAAACAAGGGAATGTTGTTGAAACACAGGTCGTTTCAGATGGAAACCGCGGAAAGGACCTAGTCCTAACCGTTGACATGGATTTACAGCTTCAGGTAGAAAAAATCATCGAAGAAGAATTGTGGGCTTTAAAAAAATTACCCGGCACCACCTTACTTGACCGTGCCTATGTTGTCCTGATGGATCCAAAGAGCGGCGAAGTCCTGACCATGGCTGGTAAACGGATTTTTAAAAATGAGAAAACCGGCGAGCCGGAAATGTGGGACGATGCGCTTGGTACTTTTACAATGACCTATAATGTAGGATCAGCGATTAAGGGTGCCACCATCTTAACTGGTTATAAAACAGGCGCGATCACCCCAGGACAAAGATTTAACGATGCCCCCATCCAAATTGCAAGATCGCCTGTAAAGGGTTCCTGGACCTATTTAGGAACCGTTAACGATATTGAAGCATTAAAATTATCGTCAAACGTTTATATGTTCCATACCGCAATCCGAATCGGCGAAGGCTATTATCGACCAAATCAACCGTTACCATTAAAACCTCAGGCATGGCAAACGGTCCGAAATAATTTTGCTGCCTTTGGCCTTGGGGTAAAAACAGGAATCGATTTGCCGAACGAGGGCACTGGCGTAACGGGTAATCAGACACTGCCAGGATTACTGATGGACTTAGTGATCGGTCAGTACGACACCTATTCACCCATGCAGCTGGCACAATACGTTTCAACAATCGCAAATGGCGGCTACCGCATGAAGCCGCATTTAGTCAAAGAAATCCGTGAACCTGTGGATGATGGAACAGAGGAAATAGGACCCGTTTTCCAAACCATCCAGCCAACAGTCCTAAATACACTTGATTTACAGCCCGGATGGATGGACCGCGTCCACTTAGGCTTTAAAAAGGTCTTCCAAGAACCGGGCGGCACCGCCTACCCATACTTCCAAGGCGTCACCTATGATCCAGCAGGAAAAACAGGAACCGCTGAAGCCTTTTACGACGGACCAGAACGCTGGCGCTTCGGTAAAGAACCACCTGCAGTTATTAATCTGAGCTTAGTCAGCTACGCACCTAGTACGAATCCAGAGGTTGCGATGGCGGTTTTAGTTCCATGGGCATATCAAGGGGATTCGGAGAATAAGGCAAACTTTCGGATCGGTCGAAGAGTTATGGATACTTATTTTCAGTTGAAGGGTCAATAAATTAGCATATGAAAAGGGGTTCCATATTGGAAACCCCTTTTTTCATTTATTGGAATTGATAACATTTAATAATTCCTGAATTTGTCTTAGTTTTTGAGGATTTAATTGGTCGTCAGTTATTTCTATTTCTACTTTTAGCGTACTTTTGACTTGTGAGGGCCCTTTTGAAAAATCTATGTCCGTGCAATCCCTTCGCACAATTTCTGCTACAGCGACATCAAATGCCTGTGCAATTTTCTCTATTATATCTAGGCTGGGATTCGTTTGAATATCCCGTTCCATTAAACTTAAGTATGATTTAGAAATACCTGTAATTTCACTTAATTGGCTTAAGGAAATACCTTTTTGTTTTCGCAGTAATTTTATTTTTTTACCATCCATTGTATCGCTCCTCTTGAAAGCACACTTTCGAACATCACACCATTCCTACTATTGAAAACTGATATCTGCTTTAACCTCCGAGTCCCTTCGTTATCAACGTTATTACTAATGGTCCTAAAATCACAATAAATATTGATGGGAAAATGAAAAATACCATTGGGAAGAGCATCTTTACCGGAGCCTTCATTGCCTGCTCACGAGCTGCTTCACGCCGTTGTTCACGGATTCGAACTGTCAAATTTCCTAGTACCTTCGCCATTCCAATCCCTAGCTGATCCGCTTGGATTAAGGAAGTAATAACACTTTGAAATGAATCAGAAGAAACACGTCTCCGCAGGTCATAGAAAGCTTCCCGTCGTGATTTTCCTAGTTTCATATCTTCTAAAGTTTGTAAAAATTCATCTGCTATTGGACCTTTGATTTTTTTGGAAACCTCAGATAATGCCAAATCGAGTCCCATCCCTGCTTCAAGTAAGAGGTTAACCGTGTCAAAGAAGTCAGGCATAGATACGTTAATTGCTTTAAGTCGTGCAGTTTTTTTCTTACCAAGATAAAACACAGGGAGCCGAAGTCCCATTAGAGCCAATGTAATAATCATAACCCAAGATGCTATTTTGCTGTCGGAGTTTGGCAAAATAAGGAATAGTATTGGTAAACTCATACCAGCACTTAAGACTAATTGAAACAATCTGAAGTCAATTGCTGATTTAAAGGGATAGCCTGCATCCCTAAGCAGTATATCCAATCTTTTTCGTTCTTCCTTTGAAACTCTTTTATTTAGTATTTCGATTCCTTTATTCCAGTAAGTTTCGATCATTACTTTAGAGCTTTTCTTTGCTTCTAATGGATCTACATTTTGCTTTCTAATTGGTTCAACAAAAAACTTACTTACACGTTTATTAAATGCTATTTGCTTTTTAAAAATAGTTAGCATGAGTGCTGCGGCAAATGATGTTGTAAACCCAACAATCAATAACAGTATGATAACATCCAGCATACTCTACACCTCAATCCGGATGATTTTTTGGATTACTGCCCAGCCTATAATGATGGAAACTGACCCAACTAATAACATCATCCACCCCAGTGGATGTTCCAGCATGGGTGAAAAATATTCCTTGTTCACGAGTGCTAAATATAAACCGAGAGCAACTGGCAGCAAGGTAATAATCCAAGAGGACATTCTTCCCTGTGCTGTTAATGTATTTAATTCTTCGAGAATACGAACTCTCCCCCGAATCGTTTCTTCCATCGTTTCAAGTAATTGCGCTAAATTTCCGCCGCTCCTACGTTGAGCAAGAATCCCGCGTACCACTACTTCAAGCTCCTTATTAGGCAGGCGTTCGACCATTTCTTCTAACGCTTCCTCTAATGGAATTCCCAATCCTGCCTGACGGACTAGACGCTCAAACTCTAATCCTAGCGGATCTGGCATTTCTTTACCGACCAGCTGCATGGCCTGCATAAAGCTAAATCCCGCCCTCATTGAATTGGCCATCATACCTAGCACTTCAATTAATTGATAGTTAACCACTGCCAAACGTTTTTTTCTCTTTCGTTTTATACTCAATCCTGGAATAGCAAACCCAATGAGTACAACGATGATAACAAGATACCAAGGTAGTCCAAGAAACAATGTGAAAATACCACTTGCTATAGCGGTCAGTAACCTAACCGCAAAAAGCTCTTCTGGTTTTAATTTGCTGCCTGCTTCTAAGAGTGTTTTTTTAGTGCTTTTATTAAATTGCACACTCTTAAAGACAGTCGCAACTGAATTAACAAACCGTTTACTTAAGTTAGGTTTTTTCTCAAGTTCTAGATTTACATCTTCCACTTCAGGCAAGGGTAAAAATTCTTTCATCCGGTTATTGATTCTTTTTTTATTAAGGTAAATCCTTAAGAAAAGATAGATGAGCATACTCACGATCAAAAAAATACTGATTAAAAAAATGGCTGTTTCCATCCTTACCACTCCCCAACAAACCATGAAGCGGGTAGTTTATTTCCATTTAATTCGATTTGTTCAATAAACTTTGGACGAATTCCTGTGCTGACAAATTTCCCTTGAATTCTTCCATCCTCGGAATATCCAGATTCTTTAAAAACAAAAAGATCTTGAAGGACGATGGTTTCCCCTTCCATCCCAAGTACTTCAGTAATATGTGTTACTTTCCTTGCCCCATCCTTTAATCTTGATTGATGGACAATCAAATCGATGGCATTGGCAATTTGTTCACGAATGGCTTTTACTGGTAAATTGAATCCCGCCATTAGTACCATTGTTTCCAAACGGGAAAGGATATCGCGTGGTGAGTTCGCGTGGCCAGTACTTAAGCTGCCATCATGACCTGTGTTCATTGCTTGAAGCATATCCAATGCTTCGGCACCACGAACCTCACCGACAACGATCCTGTCAGGACGCATACGCAGCGAGTTTCGAACTAAATCGCGAATCGTTATTTGGCCTTTTCCTTCAATGTTTGGCGGACGTGATTCTAATGCAACAATATGTTCCTGATTTAGCTTTAGTTCCGCGGCATCTTCAATAGTGACTATTCTTTCGTTATTTGGGATAAACGAAGAAAGAACATTTAATGTAGAGGTTTTACCTGAACCTGTACCACCGCTGATGAACACATTTAATCTAGATTTAACACAAATTTCGAGAAACTCCGCCATAATCTTATCCATCGTTCTGAAGTGAATTAGATCGGAAATGGTAAATGGTGTGTCGGAGAATTTCCGGATCGTTAAGCTAGGCCCTTTTAACGCAAGCGGAGGAATGATTGCATTTACACGTGATCCATCCGGCAGGCGCGCATCGACCATCGGTGAACTTTCATCGATCCGACGACCAATTGGGGAAACAATCCGTTCAATTACTCGTAAAACATGGTTGTTATCAATAAAATTCACACTGCTACGAAAGACCCTACCGTTTTTCTCATAATAAACCTCGTTATAACTATTTACCATTACCTCACTTATTAGCGGATTCTCCAATAATGGGGTAATCGGCCCATAAGCTAGAAGTTCATCTTTTACATAGTGTAATATCTCTTTCTTTTCCTCAAAGGTTAGGCGTACACCCTCTAGTTCAAAAAAGGCCTCGCCAAGTTCCTCAATCTTCGCTCTTTGTTGTTCACTATTGAGCCCAGTGTATTTTTTTAACTCTTCTAGTAGGTAGTTATGAAGTTCCGTTTCGAGGTTCCAAAACTCCTGTGACCTTTTAACAACAGGAAATTCTTGGGTGTTTTGGTTTGTGGAGGTGGCCGTAGTCGTTCCACCTTCGATATACCGTTTAAATAAAGACATATCCTTTACCTCCTTACTTTCCTAATAAAGACCACCGTTTTTCCTTCTTAACTTCTTTACCATCATCTGATTCAATTAGTTTTTCTGATAACTTTACTACCGATTTTCCAAGATTACTCCTTGAGTTTGAGAGTATAAAAGGATAGCCTGCATTTATAGAAGCATTGGCAACACTTGCATGGTCTGGCAGTGAATGATAGATTTCAAGCCCAAAAATATCTTCTATTTTATTTGTTTCTAAATTTTGTCCTTTAACATATTTATTCATTACTAGCTTGACTTTATCTTTTAAGTTAATTGAGTCTAATGTTTCTAAATAAAGCTGGCTCAGTCTTAACACAGAGAGTTCATTTATTGTCAGCAGCATTATCTCGTCTGCCAAGTCTAGACAACGTAAGTGGATTTCTGATAAGTAAATCGGCATGTCAATTAAAACTACGTCAAACACTTTTTTTGCTTCCAAAATCGCAGACTTTAAATGTTCTTCAGTGATACCTTCAAAGAACTCAGGTCGCTGTGGGGCAGCAAGGATTGAAACATCAGATTCACTTATAGACATATATTGATCAATGGTGTAATTTGGGCGGCCGTACCCTTCCTTTACCCATTCATAAATCGTTCTTTTGGGTTTGATATTACAGTACATCGCTACCTCGCCGAATTGAAGGTTTGCATCAACGATGGCTACTTTCTTGCCCATTCTAGCAAGTGCAACAGCTAGATTAACAGTTACTACAGTTCTGCCCACACCGCCCTTAGGACTGGTAACCGCTATGATTTTGCTCTTTTCTTTTACTAGATTTCCAAAATTAGTATCCTGACTAGCTCGGTGCTTCATGAACTTTTTCGCATGATTAATTGCCTCAGAAAGCTCTTCCAGTTCAAAGGAAAACCGAAGAGTGTCTGATGCCCCCATCAGCATCGCTTTCCTTAAGTTCTCCAGATTATCTGGAACAATTAGAATAATATAGACATGAGGATAACGGGCTGAAATCTCTTGGCAAAGATCATAGACATTAAACAGTGTATGGGCTTTTAAAAAGAGTACAGAAAGATTTTTCTCTATTAAGAGACTATGTAATCTCTCAAACTCATTTGTGGACGTTAATTCAATGCTGTTTTTTTCTAGTAATTCCTTTATCTCTCCAGGAGGAGTATTCGTATCTGAAAAATAAACCCAATTTATACTCACTACTCTTCAGCCCCCTCTTTGATTATTTCTCTAGTTTGTTTTATGCCTTGCTTTCCAGTTTCGGAATCTTCAGGATTGCGAATCATTAAATAAAATCCGTCTTTGTCTAAAGAAGCTAAGCTTAGAACAACTCCTTCTTCCGGTGTAACTTCTAATGTTACCGTCTCGTAGTTGAGTACGGTTTCCTTCGAATCGGAAGATTTACCGGAGGTTAAAACCTTTACATTCTCTAATACAAGTACGGCTGATCTATACTCTTTCTTGGTAGCGTCATCTCTCATTGATTCATAGGCAATGACATCTACCATCGAATTGGGAGCGATATATCCTGATAATCCACTTTCCAGATTTACTTTTAGAGAAATTGCTCTTTTTCCAGTACTGACATCGACGATTGGATTAATGAACTCTCTATCCAAAGCTGCTTCTTTTTCAGCTTTTTTTTCTTCTTCAAGCTTCTTCCTTTCAGCCTCTTCATCTTGCCCTTGGTTAACGGTTGTACTTGCAGGAGTTATGGCTTCATTTTTAGAGAACATAGTGAAATAAACAAAACCTGCAACCATTAATCCAAGTACTAATGAAACCAACCAAATCTTTTTTGTATGCATAATATCCTCCTACTTCTAATGCTGGTTATCATTCAGATAATTTCACACCATATAAAGCATAATCTCCAACTACCGACCCACTACCTATTTCCCCAGGTGCGACCATTTTGATAAATTTCCCATATAATTTTTTATTCTCATATTTTTCTATCCAATAAGAGGCAAATCCAGTAACTTTTACTTTACTGGTTCCTTTAACTTCTTTGCCATCTATATCTACCCAGTCATCTATTACTACTATAGTTATAACCCTAGCACAAGTATTGTCTGCTGTTTCATACTTTTGACAATGGGTTTTTGATGCATCTAATGCTATTAATCCATTGACTCCCATAATTGCTTGGTCTACCTGTCCAACACTGCCTCCGGGATCAGTAGTGACAGTCTGCCCAACTTCATAGGTTCCACCATTCAATAGTGCATCTCGAAGATTACCACTAGGAAAATTTAGATATCCACAATTCCCACTTAAGTCTCCTGGATTAGTTGAGCCGCAGTTTAGGATTGTGCCATTTGGAATATTGTTTTTCTCAATTACAAGGGGAGCTATACCACTTGCTTTTGTTAAGGGACCAATAATCGCCTTTGCTGATGCACTAACAATGGTGTTATCTACCCCAATGACCTTTGCAAACGTCATTGGAACATTTATTTTTTTAATTGCTTTTATAGAATCACTAGTATAAAAAAGTTCACTTTTTTCAACTTTATATCCATTTTTTTCTGAGACATCTATTGCAATTTCTGACGATTTGTCATCACTAATTCGCAACCCATGGACGCCTGCCAAAACAGCAGCATCTAAGGCCTTTTGTAGCTTGCTTTTCTCCGTGTATAATCTACCACCATCAATAACTAGAGCAGTAAAGCCGAGCAATACCACCATAAATATGGCAACGAATGCTAATACTCCACCACTTTCATCATTAAATTTCGCTATTAATTTTTTCATATTATTCAACCCTCATAACCGTGGTATCTTTCAAAGTTAATGGACCTACAACGTTGCCTATCATTGGTGTAAGAAAAGTTATTGGATAAGAAATCGTGATTGTCGCATTTGTACCAGATGATCCAGTGGAAACCGTTACATGTGATGCTTGTAAGTTTATGCTAGCACCTTGATTCACAGCCATATTAGTTATTGCAGATGTGTCTTTACCGATACTTGCTGTTCGAGCCGCTTCTCTCCCGGCATGGTCTATTGTTAAATATGCATGGAAAATTCGGGCAAAATCCATTATGCCAAGCAAAAGGAATATTAACATCGGAACGATTAGTGCAAACTCAACTAATGATTGACCTCTTTCCGATTTCATAAAAAACTCCCCCAAGCAAGTGTACAAAAGGTACCTAAAACGATTGCTATACCATAAGGAAAGGAAATACTTGAACTTTTGTCTTTACTAAATAAAACAGACCCTAGATTACCTCTTAAATAAAAGATTTGAAAAAAGAAAGATTTTAATGAATACATCATTCCATTTTTCTTCATTATTAGAATAATAGAAATGAATCCTCCAATAAGAGCAATATAAACGAAAGAATACAAAACGAAGCTCGCTCCCATTAATGCTCCAATTGCCGCCATAAGCTTGACATCACCAGCCCCCATTCCTCCTAATAAATACGGAAYTAACAAAAGGAATAAACCAAGCAGGAAGCCCTTACCACTAAAAAGAAGGCCTTCAAGACCTTGGAAAGCAGTATAATAAAAAAATCCAAATAGGATGGTAGGTAATGTTACTATATTTAATATTTTCCTTGTTCTAATATCTGTTATTAATGAAATTAGTAACGCAGTTATGAGTACAAAGTGAATGATCATAGCTCTACCTCTCTAGTTATTAATAGAAGGAAAGCCCTACCTATGAAAGTAGGGCTTTTTGTTAAGAAACTTCTACTTTAATACACTTGCTATTCTTCCCCATAAAGTGTCAAGTGCACCAGTTAGTGTTACAACAGCAGCTGCTGCAACTACTACAACACCAGCTAAAATTAATCCATACTCAGATAATCCTTGCCCGTCTTCTTCCACAACTAAGTTCTTCATTTTTGCTAACATTTTGTTTCCTCCTGGTAATTTTTATAGTTTTATTTCGTTCTTTATTTAGAACTTGTGTTAAATATATAACGAACTAATAAATTTGAAAATGTCCAATTTTGTTCGTTTTAAAGGTTTTTTTTAGATTAATCTTCCTTTTTCTCTTTGAATCTCGCTATTTCTTAGTTTTTCGTTCTTTTAAATGAACTTTATGTTTAATATAATGAACATAAAGGATTAACACTAAAGGTAAGTAAAAGGAGCGAAAAATTATGAACAAATTGGTAATTGAGATCCCCTATCAAATTAAAATGGCAGATTCTTTTTTCAAAAGGTTTAAGGGTTTCATGTTTCGAAAGGTTCCTATTAGAAATGAGGGACTATGGATTGTACCTTGCAATGCAGTCCACATGTTCTTTATGAAGTTTCCACTAGACATCGTTCTTTTGAACGAACAAAATGAAGTAGTTGGTGTTCACCATAGTTTAAAACCCTGGAGAATGACAAAACCGATAAAGGAAGCCCATTCTACTTTAGAACTCCCAGCTGGTTCAGTTTCCACGCTTGGAATTAGAATGGGGAATAAAATAAAATGTAATACTCAATAATTTGCAATACCCAAAAATGACTGCAAATCAAAAATACACTTTAATTTGCAGTCATTTTACTATTATAAAAATTAATAATACATAAAGGGGCCGTATTCTGTTCTGTACGCCTGAGGTGGACACTGTCCAGGAGTGGTGCCTGTCACCCCAAAGATTAATGATTTCTGGGAAGTATATCTTCATTTTGTGTTAGCGTGGGGTCTACATACTATAAAAGGTTTTCAAATAAAAAACAGTCTAAATCAAGTTGAGTTAGACTGTTTTTATTTTGCCTTTTAAAATAGCTTGTAACAAAGCATAAGATAGCTCTGAATCATGCAACTGATTGTCTGTCATAAGTGAAAGTACTTCGTTTATTTGCCGTTTAACCACTACAATATTTTCATGAATTTCTAATTGTTGCTGGCTATTAGGCCCTATTTCATCTGTGAAAAAGACATGGGTAATCTCGTTTGTTCGCCATGATGCAGGCTGTAAAAATCCTAAATAGTCCAGTGCACCACATTCATAACCCGTTTCCTCTAGAAATTCACGCCGTGCTGCCAGCTCTAGTTCTTCACCCTTTTTTACACCACCGCCTGGCAATTGCACCACTACCTCGCCCACTGGCTTTCGGTATTGCTTTATTAAAATGAACTTGTCACCCTCTTTTGCCAGTATGACTACTCCTTCATTTTCTTCAAGAGCAAAATACGGTCTTCCGAACGTGTCTTCGTACAGTTTAGCCCCTGTTAAATGCAGTAAAATTTTATCTTCGTTCAAGTCTCCACCACCCGCTTATTTGATTGGTAATACATAAAACAAAATACAAAAAAAGTGGGCGACTGTACCGCCGATGACAAACAAATGCCAGATTGCATGATGATACTGAAATCCACGCCATACATAAAAAATTGACCCTAGTGTATACAGAAGGCCACCTATAGCTAAATAGACCATTCCTTCAAACGCAAGAGTAGATGCAAGTGGTCTCCAGGCAAACACGATCATCCATCCCATGACTACATAAAGTGCCGTGCTCGTGAATAAATATTTTTTCACAAAAAAGCACTTAAAAATAGTGCCCGCAATAGCCAGTCCCCAAACGATTCCAAATAATGTCCAGCCAAGTGGACCTCTGATCACAACGAGTAAAAACGGCGTATAGGTACCTGCGATATAAAAATAAATCGAGGAGTGGTCAAAGATTTCAAAAATGTCTTTGGCCTTTCCTTCAGGAAAACTATGAACAAGGGTCGACGACATATAAAGGATAAACATCGATGCTCCGTAGATGGTAAAGCTGACAATATGCCAAGCATTGCCGTATAAAGAAGAAAACACGATTAAAATCACCAAAGCAACAATACTGAGTGCCGCACCTATTCCATGAGTAATTGAATTCGCAATTTCCTCTTTCTTAGAAAAAATATGTGTATTTGCCATTATGATAGTCTCCTTTAAATCTTTTTAACTTAAATCCATTATAGATGACCTTCTTCAAAATAGCATATAAAGAGTCAGATTTAAAAGAAAATTGACCAATCTACCAGAAGTAAATTGGTCACATTTTCACTTTAGTGGCTTGGTGCCCAAAGCATAACTGACACACCGTCCGCTACCAATCTCCGCAAGACCAGCTAATACAAATAAACAAACGACTTAAACATCAAAACACTCATTCTATGTACTTTTTCCCTTCTCAACTGTACGCCTGAGGTGGACACTGTCCACGGGCGGTGCCTGTCACCGAGGTCACTTCTGCTTTTCGATTAGTTTCAGTATGTGCGGTTTTGGGTTCCAGCAGTTGAATTTGTATTGTGTTTTGGTTGGGTAGCCGAGGCGGCTACAGGAGTAATTTATTCCTTCCGGCTTTTTTTTAGCTTTGAAGTGCTGACAGGTGGCACAGCAATGGTAGTCCTTCATTGTACTTCCCCTTCTTGTGCACCTATTAACTTTGACATGTAATATTCGTCGATATATCTCCCAGCAATAAACAGTGAATCTCTTTTTCTCCCTTCAACTTCATATCCCATCTTCTGGTATAACCTAATTCCCGCCAGGTTCTCTACGGCAACGGTTAGCTCAAGGCGATGGACTTTTCGCTCAAGGGACCATTTTTTAATTTCTGTGAACAGAATCATCCCAATTCCTTGTCCACGATATTCTTTACGAATTCCAATTACTAGGTAGATTGAATGCTTTGTTCGGTTAGCCAAACTGCCTCTTGCTAACAAATATCCTACTAACTTCCCTTTATCTTCGGCAACTAGCATCGTTGAATTCTCGTCTTTCACCATTGCCTCAATCATCTTTCGCTGAGATTCTATGGTCGCATGTCTTTCACCAGGTTCAAATAACATATACTCAGAATGGTTCTCGACTTCTTGTATTAACTCTAATAACTGTCTCTCATCCCCTATTTTAATCTCTCGTATGTGCATTCACCTACTCCTCTCCATATTTCTTTAACTATTAATTATTCCTTCATAGTTTATTCATATTTATCCGCTAAGATGGTTTTAGGTTCCAAAAGAACCAAACCTCCACCCCCTTTTAATATAGATTTTAACCATCCCATACCCGGCTGATTGCCGGGTAAATCTTTTTTCCTTAACTTTACTTTATCAAGAATAAAATTCCTACTAAAAAGAAAGAAGAAGCACACATGACAGCATGTGTGCTTCTTCTTTCTTTTTAGTGACGATACGATGGGTTTTGAACTTGGTGGAACTGCTGTGATCCGAACATTGGATTGACAAAGCTTTGCGACGGTTGATATCCTGTTGAACCTGTTTGGTATCCTGTACTTGATTGAAACCCTGTTGTACCAAATTGACCAGAAAGTTCACGTTCCATCTGATTACACTCCGCAATGACCTCTTGACAGCGTTGGATTGCCAATTCATGTCCTTGCAAGCCTTGTTGAATGGTTTGAACCGCCATTCGCTCCTTTTGCAGCATTTGCTCTAGCACCTGAACATTTTGTTGTTCATTCCGAAGCATCTGCTGATACATTTGGTTTGCTTGCTGGGTCTGTTGCACTAATTGTTGTGTTACTTGACGGACATGGTTAATATGTGAAATTGAGTGTTGTGTTGTATGCATGCGCAGTTCCCTCCATTTGGTATCAATTTGGATACAGGATTTCAACATTTCAGGGATTGAGATAACTCATCAACCCAAAGTTATAATGCGTCATAACCACATCTCACATACCGAAGTTTACCTGGCAAATAATATTAAGAATACGCTACACAACTATTGAAAAGTCAGGTAAATCGCTGTGCCCCACATAATAATGGCTGAAATTTTGTTCAACATCACGATAAATTTTCCAGTTTGATCTACCTTCCCAACCAGCCTACCAACTATCGAGAGCCCCAAAAACCAAAACCATGATACAAAAATACAAACAACCGCAAAAGCTGCTTTTTCCATGCCAGTGTAGGAGAGCGAACTAGTACCAATCACACCAATCGTATCGATAATTGCATGTGGATTTACTAAAGAAACAGAAGCTGCAAAAGCAATTTGTTTGCCTGCTGTGAGGTTTTTTACCTCGCGGCTGCCTTCTTCCGGTAAGCTTTTCCATGTGACATAGCCCATATAGAGTAAGAACAGAATCCCGATAGAAATCAACGTTACTTTAATCCAACTACTTCCTAATACAACTGCTGAAATCCCAAAGACAGCCATTGATATTAAGAAAGTATCACACAAGGATGCGGTTAACACGACGGGCAGCGATAACACCCAGCGGGGTTGTGTGGCTCCCTGATTAAAAACAAATACATTTTGTACTCCTAAAGGTAAAATAAGCCCAAGGGCTAAAATAAAACCATGAATCATTGCACCAACCATTTTAATCTCCTATGTACATATAATTTCCTGTAGATTAGGTGATACTAAATTTTAAAAAGAGGATTTTATGCTGTGTACCTTTTACTTGTAGTCATTGTTTATATTATTTTTGCAAAAATTTTTGTCGACTGGAAACGTTTTAAAGAGTTTTATCCAACGATTCAATTTTTCATTATCGGGAATCTACTTTACAACTTCATTTTTTATAACCATACACTATGGGCCTATAAAGCAGTGACAGTCAATTGGTTAAACCATACTTTAATTGATATCACCTTTTCATTCATCATTCTGCCTGTAGTCATTATGATTTTTTTACAATACTTTCCCAAAACTCCAAAGAAGAAAATCATCTATTTAGGAGTTTGGATTGCCTATTTTTCATTTCTTGAATATATCTTTTACAAAAGAGGACTATTCATTTATGAGAATGGCTGGGGACTGGGGATGTCAATTGTATTTAATACAATTATGTTTGTTCTACTACGCCTGCATTCTCGTAAACCCATGTTTACTTTGGCCGTATCTTTACCCATTATAATAATATTACTATTTTTCTTCCATCCGTCTCTAAGTGATTTAAAATAAATGAAGGATGTGGGAATAGTGCCAGAAACGATCTCGCTTCCTGTTTTTCTAGTATTACTCTTTTCCACATATGCTGCGATGATGATTTACATTTTAAATAACCGTGAATAGCCGAAAACAAAACAGGCTGCCTGCAATTTCACTTGCAGAAAGCCGGCAGCTTTTTTTATGCTATTTTTTCCTCTGCATAAAAATCTCTGGATCATCAATCGACTGGAAGCCATACTGTTCGTACAGTCTATGCGCATCGAACGTACATAACATCATCTTCTTTACATTCTTTAAGTCAGACTCTTCTGTCAGAGTTTCCATCATCCATTTTGAAAGTCCTAATCCTCTGTATTCAGGGAGAACAAAAACATCCATAATCCAAGCGAACCGAACAAAGTCAGAAATGACCCTTGCAAAACCAACCTGCTTTGCATCCTCCTTGACAGGATTCCCTTCATACAGTCCAAAACAGATGGAGGATTTTTCAATAGACTTCTTCACCGTGTCTAGAGAAATCCCTCTAGCCCAATAAGAATCCCCACTTAAAAAAGCATGAATAACCTCTAGATTAAGATATTGCTTCTCCGTG
The DNA here is from genome assembly GCF_001940785.1 of Bacillus sp. MRMR6. Taxonomy (GTDB): domain Bacteria; phylum Bacillota; class Bacilli; order Bacillales; family Cytobacillaceae; genus Neobacillus. Next base: position 62,750 of record NZ_MSLS01000019.1, on the reverse strand, counting down.
CTGATGGTAAAACCTTCTCTTTCCCAAAAATTCATGGCCATCACTCTCCGAATTTTTTTAAAATAAGTATACTTCTTCACATACCAGTCAATAACAATAACAATTACACTAAAATGGGGTGTTAACACTTGCAGGGAATATATTTTGTCAACGACCGAATCAGTTTGAATAGTTTCTCAAAAGAAGAAAGCCTTCTACTACAGGAACAAAACATCCTTGAACACTTTCATAATCATAATATTCATATAGTCAAACTAAATCCATACCAATTAAATGAATATTATACCATCCCTCATGCTCTTCTTTATGACTTGAAACAAGAAAAAGCCCAGTTTGATTATTTCATCTATTACTCACCACAGGTGATGGAGGATTTTATCTATAGCTATCCAGCCAGATGGTTAATGCTGAAAAGCTATTTTAATGAAATTATCACGATTGAAGAGCGAACTGATTTGATTGTAAAAAAAGTCGTATAACTTTATGATGGGAACCAAATCGTAACGGTTGTTCCTTCTCCTTCAATACTCTCAACATTGATTTTTCCATGATGGCTTTCAATGATGCGATAGCTGGTCATAAGTCCGAGACCAGTTCCTTTTTCCTTAGTTGAGTAAAAAGGTTCTCCAAGCTTTGCAAGTCGCTCCTTTGGAATGCCGCAACCGTTATCAGTAATTTTCACAAATATACCTGTCGAATCCGTAAACAGACTAACCTCTATTTGTCCAAGCTCAGAAATCGCATCTAAAGAATTTTGAATAACGTTCATAAATACCTGTTTGAAGGAATTAGGGTCACCGTTGATAGGTAGAATCGGGTCCATTTTATTAAAGTGAATTTCCTTGTTCTTCATCAGTGCTTGCGTTTGGAGAAGCTGAATAACCTGCTCCACAAGCTGGTCCACTTGAATTGGAACAGTTTTTTCGGCATGAGGTTTAGCCATCGACAAAAACTCGGATATAATCGTTTCAACTCTGTCTAATTCATCCAAAATAATCGTTAAAAAAGCAGGATTAATTTCTTTTTCCTTAGAAAAAAGCTGCATGAATCCTTTGATTGCTGTTAATGGGTTTCGAATTTCATGTGCCACGGCAGCAGCCATTTGTCCAACGACGGCTAGCTTTTCTGATTTTCGTAAACGCTCATTTGTATCAATCCGAGATGAAATATCCCTAGAGACGGAAATGATTTCCATCACACGGCCAGTGTCTTCTTTACAGATCGCTTTAATGGTCGTTTCCAGCCAAATATAAGAACCATCCTTTTTCTGGCAACGGTATGTTACAAGAATCGAATTGTCGGTTAAGTCATAACCCTTGTGCTCGACTATTTCCTTTAAGTCATCTGGATGAATCATTTCTCGGGGGTCAATACCATACATTTCTTCTGGCTGATAACCCAAAAGATTTACTACTGAAGGAGATATATACTGAAAAGAAAAATCTTCATCATGGGAGGTAATTACATCTGATGAATGCTCTGCCAGCAGTCTATATTTCTGCTCACGATTACGTAAAATAGTTTCCATTTTCTTCTTTTCGGTAATATCGATGATTTGAGCCAATAGATAGATTTGTCCTGTACTTTGTTCTTTAATTTTTGAAACATTGAGCATTCCTGTTTTGATGGTACCGTTTTTATGGAGGTATCTTTTCTCGATTTCATACTCATTCCTTTTGCCAGCGAGAATTTCCTTGAATAAGAAGAAATCATGTTCAAAATCATCAGGATGAGACAAATCGAAAACCGACAAACGATGTAGATCTTCCATCGTATAACCTAGGAATTCACTAAAAGCTGGATTGTATTGTGTATTTTGCATATCCTGACTTCCAATTAATTGAGGAATTCTCGATTGGTAAAAAACTTCTTTAAATAATATAGAATCTATCATGCTGACCTCCGGGAATCCTAGTACGAGTATTTGTCTGTACTTTTCAGAAACTATCTACCTTAAGTATAATCCTTCCCTTTAGTTTGATAAACTAAAAATTTTCAGATTTTTGTATAAAAAAAAGACTTTATCCGCGGATAAAGTCACTAATATCATTGCAATATTAAAAAGGTGTTCTGGCACCTAAATATCTTGGTTTCCAATAGGAATTATTCATGTCTGTAATCGTGACACCTATTGATGATCCTGCATGGATAAATTTATTATCTCCGATATATATCCCTAAATGTGACGGACCTGGTGCGTAAGTTTCAAAGAACACTAGGTCGCCTAGATTAGGTGTGCTAACTGGTTTTAACCCAGACCATTGTGTCGCTGACGTCCTAGGTAGATTAATTCCAACCCTTTCAAAAACATATTTAGAAAAACCACTGCAATCAAAACCAGCTGGAGTGTTCCCTCCCCATAGATATGGAGTACCTATATGTTTCTTTGCTTCTTCAATCACCTGCTGAACTTTTGACACCGTTGGTTCTGCTGGTGCTGGTGTTGGCGCTGGTGCTGTTATATTAGCGTTCACGGTTAATACTTGTCCAATATAAATCGTATCTGAAGTTAATTGATTAATAGATTTCAATTGTGCAACTGATAGATTATGGCGCGTGGCAATTGCCCATAATGAATCACCTGATTTAACTGTATAAGTACTTGTATTTACTGGATTACTAAGAACCGGTGTTGGAGTAACAATATTTTCGCCCTTGACTGTTAATTTCTGACCAACGTAAATCATATCACTGGTTAATCCATTCAGACTTTTCAGTTCAGTGACCGTTGTACCGTAAGCCTTAGCGATCCCAGAAAGTGTATCACCGGATTTCACGGTGTACGTAACTGTGGTTTGTGTTTCATGACTATGAGGTGCTAACAATGAGAGCTTTTGAGTAACAAAGATTGTATCTGAGGTTAAGTTGTTCCATTGCATGATTTCATTAACTGTTAACTTATTGTTTTGCGAAATTTTCCAAAGGGTATCCCCTGATTGTACAGTGTATATGTTTTCATGTGCGCTAACCTGCCCACCTGTTGAGGTAAACAAGATACCGGCAGCTGTTGCGACTAACATTAGATGTTTCATGTTAACACTCCTTCATTCTTTGTACATCCATCATAAAGGAGATTCAGTTCGATCCGATATCCTCAAGTTATGGGTAATTTTGAACAATTTCCCTAGATTGGTAGTGTAAGACTTTTTGCAACAAATACTAGGAGCCGTTCACCCCTTGATACTATTGGATTCCTATTCCCATTTTACTAGTTTGGTATTTTCTAGAATAGGAATGTAGAAATATTGTAACAAACCAACCATGCACAAACCAAAGACAAATTTATAATAAACCTATAGAAACACTTTTAATGGTTAAAAAAATATAAATGAAATCTTGGTGATGAAGATGCAAGGTATTGGAAAAGGACATCCGCATGCGATGGGCCATCCTCATGGGATGGGACACCCACATGGACAAGTAAATGCAATTGATTATGATGTAAACCCATTTATCGTCATTTGGGAAGTAACAAGAGCCTGTGAGCTTAAATGCGTTCACTGCCGTGCAGATGCACAGCTTAAACCGGATCCGCGTGAGTTAACACATGAAGAAGGTATTAACCTAATTGACCAAATTTATGATATGGATAATCCGATGCTCGTATTCTCGGGCGGGGATTGTATGATGAGAGAAGACCTTTTTGAGCTTGCTGATTATGCAGTTAAAAAAGGTATGCGCGTGTCAATGACTCCCAGTGCGACTGCAAATGTTACGAAGGAAAGAATGAAACGTGCAAAAGATGTTGGTCTTTCTCGCTGGGGCTTCAGCCTTGATGCACCTACAGCAGAAATACATGATAAGTTCCGCGGTGTGCTTGGTTCATTCGATTTAACACTTGAAAAAATTAAATACCTAAATGAATTAGAAATGCCTTTGCAGATCAATACGGTTATTTCAAGGTATAATTATGACCACCTTGAAGAAATGTCAAAGCTTGTAGCTGATCTTGGTGCAGTTATGTGGTATATTTTCTTGCTTGTTCCAACAGGAAGAGGCCAAATGGACGCATGTATTACACCAGCTGAGCACGAGAAGGTATTCCGTTGGCTGTATCAGTTAAGCAAAACAGCTCCATATGATATTAAGACAACTGCTTCACAGCATTACCGTCGTGTTGTTCTACAGGAAAAAGCACGTGATCAGCTAATTGCAAAAGGTGATATACGTTATGAAGATTCCATTACAACTGACTTTGCCTCCATGCATGATGGCTTAAAGCGTGCACCCAAGGGTGTAAATGATGGAAATGGTTTTGTGTTCGTAAACCATATTGGTGAGGTAATGCCAAGCGGTCTGTTACCAATTGTTGGCGGTAATGTTCGTGATACCCCGCTTGCAGAAATTTATCGTGAAGCCAAAATTTTTAAGGACCTTAGACAGCCTGACAATTACAAAGGTAAATGTGGTGTCTGTGAATATAACAAAATTTGCGGCGGTTCCCGTTCGAGAACTTATGCTGTAACCGGTGACTATATGGAAAGTGAACCATTCTGTGTTTACATCCCGCAGTCAATGAGGAAGAAAAAAGAAGCAACTGTGTAAAAAGTTGAGGCATCCCTGGATTGGGGTGCCTTGCTTATTCAGCAATCCGCTAGTCTCTATCGTCCTATCCGATAGTATTTCATCCTATCCGATAGTATTTCGTCCTATCCGATAGTATTTCGTGCCATCCGATAGTATTTCGTCCTATCCGATAGTATTTCGTGCCATCCGATAGTATTTCATCCTATCCGATAGTATTTCGTGCTATCCGATAGTATTTCGTGCTATCCGATAGTATTTCGTGCCATCCGATAGTATTTCGTCCTATCCGATAGTATTTCGTGCCATCCGATAGTATTTCGTGCCATCCGATAGTATTTCGTCCTATCCGATAGTATTTCGTGCCATCCGATAGTATTTCGTGCCATCCTCAACTAATTCCCACTATCCGCAACTATTGTCACCTCTCTCCCGCTATCCCTCAACACTATCATTTTGAATTTTCACCATAAAAAGCTATCATAGTATGGAAACCTAATTTAAGGAATGAAGTAAAATGATTAGAACGGTTGCCGTTAACTCAGATTATCAAATGATGAAAGACGTAGAAGTATCTGAACTTGTTAAAGGAGATTACCTTTGGTATTGGATTGATTTTCACCAACCGACGGACGATGAGATTGAGCTGCTTAGGAATCCACTTCGGTTCCATCCGCTTGCGGTCGAGGATTGTATTTTTACTCTGCAGCGCCCAAAGTTGGATTATTATGAGGAGTGTACTTTTTTTGTCACCCAAGCATTGAACCTAGAAACGATTACAAAAGAAGAAGTTGACATATTTCTGGCAGATAAATTTATCGTTACATTCCATCACAATCCATCCAGTGAAATTGATGAGGTTTGGAAACGATTTTACCTAACCAAAAGCATCGAACAGTGGAATCCTTCACTCGTGTTTTATCACGTTGTTGATAAGATGGTCGATAATTACTTTCCACTTGTGTACCGAATTGAAGATACTTTAAACGAACTGGATGAAAATTCAAAGGGACGGACAATGGAGATCCTGCTAGACGAGTTATTCGATACCCGCCATGATCTTCTTTCCCTAAGGCATACGGTTACTCCGATGCGCGATCTTATCTACCGCATCATTAACTCACAAAGATTAACACTTACCAAGGACCGGGTAGAGTATTTTTCTGATATACATGATCACTTGTTAAAATTGACGGAAATGGTGGAAGCAAATCGCGAACTAACGACAGATATTCGTGATAGTTATATATCTATTAACTCACACCAAACAAACCATGTTATGAAGGTGTTAACCGTTATCACCACGATTTTCATGCCCCTCACTTTTATTGCAGGGATCTATGGCATGAATTTTGAAAACATGCCTGAACTGACATGGGACTACGGTTATTTTGCAACCTTGTTCTTGATGTTCATCATTGGTTTTGGCATGTCCTTTTGGTTTAAGAAAAAAGGTTGGTTCAAATAGCAAAGTAAAAAGACTAGGATACCCCCTAGTCTCTTTACTTTACTCTTCCCAATGTTCATAGGTCACTAAACCGCCAGTTACATCAATCGTATTGCGCTCACCTTCATAAAACGTCTTGCCATCTTTTTCAATAATCAGGTTTTCGTAAGTAAAAACCTTTTGCCCATTTGGCAGATGAATGACGACCTTTGGACCTAGATTTTCCTGTGGTGCTTCAATTTTTATTGTACTTTGGTAATAATGTCTGAATACGAAGATGCCAACTGTCAAAATCGTACAAATTAGAATGAAAAGAAGTGGACCCTTCCAGGAAATTTGCCTCGGTTTATCATGATATAATTCTAATCTGGTCATTTTTCTCTCCCCATTAGTCTGTAATTCACTTATCTTCCATTTCCCCTCACTATTTTTCTAATAGCGTAAATTATTCCAATTATATCCACATACCTACCTATTTAAGCAGCTAAGTAAACGCACTAATTCAATCTATGTCTTAACTCTGTACTTGATGACTGTTTTTATAATCAATTTTCAATTATATGTATAATAAGGTAGAATGTATGTGAAAGGGGAGCTGGCTTTGGCAAACAAGAATATTGAAGAAACGTTTAAATTACTGGTGGATTTGGTATCCATCCCAAGCCCATCCGGGAATACGAATGAAGTCATTACATATGTAGAAAACTATTTAGCTAAATTACAGGTTGAAACAAAACGAAATCGCAAAGGCGGTTTAATAGCTACCCTTAATGGGAAGGATTCAAGCAGACATCGTATGTTGACAGCACATGTGGATACCCTAGGGGCAATGGTAAAAGAAATCAAAGCAAATGGCAGGCTGAAAATTGATTTAATTGGAGGATTCAAATATAACTCTATTGAAGGTGAATACTGCGAGATTGAAACCAGTAGTGGAAAAAAATTCACGGGCACCATTTTGATGCGACAAACCTCCGTTCACGTTTATAAAGATGCAGGTAAAGCGGAACGAAATCAGGATAACATGGAAGTTCGTATTGATGAACAAGTAAAAAATGCGGACGAAGTAAGAGCACTAGGGATTGAAGTGGGCGATTTTATTTCCTTTGATCCGCGTGTTGAAGTTACGGAAAGCGGCTTCATTAAATCCCGTCATCTTGATGATAAAGCAAGTGTCGCCATACTACTTCAATTGATCAAGCAGATAAAAGAAGAAAGTATTCAAATGCCTTATACGACTTACTTCCTAATATCAAATAATGAAGAAATTGGGTACGGGGGAAATTCAAACATTACATCAGAAACGGTTGAATATTTAGCAGTAGATATGGGTGCGATGGGTGATGGCCAGTCTACTGATGAGTTTACCGTGTCGATCTGTGTAAAAGACGCAAGTGGACCCTATCATTACGAACTGCGCAAACAGCTTGTAAGATTGGCTGAGGAAAACAATGTTGATTACAAACTTGATATTTATCCTTACTACGGATCTGATGCTTCAGCAGCGATTCGCTCAGGTCATGATATCGTCCATGGTTTAATCGGACCAGGAATAGATTCCTCACATGCCTTTGAGAGAACGCATCAAGCATCAATTGAAAATACGGCAAAGCTTTTGTACCACTATGTGCAATCTAACTTGGTAATCTAGCACAGACTTGTTGATTTAAGGAGGACAATATGCTATCGAATATAGGTGTACCAGGATTAATATTAATCTTAGTTCTGGCATTAATTATCTTTGGGCCTAACAAATTACCGGAGATCGGCCGTGCAGTTGGAAAGTCTATCCGAGAATTTAAAAGAGCAACCGATGGAATCGCCAGTGATATTAAAGAAGAAATCACTGACGACATTAAAGAAGCTAAAAAGAATAATAAACATTAGGCATAATGAGAGGCAGGATGCGTGAGCACCTGCCCTCTTTTTTATTATTTCATCATGTCTTTCATTTTTTCATTATGCTGTTTTTGCTGGTCAAGCAATTGATTCAGTAGTGTTGCTGCTTTTTTATCATCCTTCGCTTCAGCAGCAGCTTTGAGTTCATGAAACGTTTTCCACTGAGCCAAACTTTTGCTTCCATGCGCCTTCTCAACAAACTGTTCTTTTGTAAGCTTACCTTCCTCAAGCTGTTTCTTTAAATCCTGAATTTTTGCCATTTTCTCTTGTTTCCATTTCTCACGTTTTTCAGCAAATTCCGGTGCTAACCATTTTGCACGTAAGTCCTTCTTTTCAGCAATGACTTTTGTCCATTCATCTTTCTGATCTGGAGTGTATTGATCAACCCATGCTAAAAGGTTTTTTTCCCGCTCCTCCATTTTTGCCTTCCAGTCTTTGTGTGAATGTTCCCGCTCTTCGCAGTCACATTCCTCTGCATCCTTCTCACCCTGTTTAACATCCGGATTAGGCTTGAGGGCAGCATCAGCCATATTCATCCCTGACAAACAAAAGAACAATCCTAAAACCAATATTAAAAATCTAAACATCATCAAGTTCACCTTTACTTTCTTGAAATTTTACCCAAATGTTTCGGACGAAGTTATCATACCCATTTTGTCGAAAAAAAATTTACCATTTCGACATAATTTTAGTTATAAATCACTTGTTTTAAGTAAGTAAATACCGTAATCTATGAGTATAGAAGATATGTGAAATGATTCACAATAAAGACGAGCCTAGTGCTCTATATTTTTWAAACTTACATGTGAAAAACTTCACAATAATATCATAAATAAWGAAACAATGTATATGGGAGAGGATTTATTATGAGAAAGCCAAAAATCGTTATTTTAGGAGCCGGTTATGGAGGAATTATTACAGGAAAGAAACTTGAAAAGCTTCTTAAATCTGGTGAAGCAGATGTTACCCTAATCAACAAGCATGATTATCATTATATTACCACTCAGCTTCACAAAACTGGTGCAGGAACTGCCGCTGATCGTCAAATCGCCATGAACATTCCTGAATTAATCAACCCTGAGAAAACACGCTTTGTTAAGGGGACGGTTGAATCTGTAGATATCAACCGTCAAGCAGTTAATCTAGAGGGCGGCGAATCTTTCGAATATGACTATTTATTAATAGCCCTAGGCTTTGATGTAGAAACTTTCGGTATTCCCGGCATAAAGGAACATGCCTTCCAAATTCGCAGCTTTAGAACAACAAAAGCAATTTATAATCAAATTCTTAGACAATTTACTTTATATAAAGAAGACCAAGACCCATCACGCCTCACTTTTGTTGTGGCAGGCGGAGGTTTCACGGGTATTGAGATGCTTGGAGAATTAGCTGAAGGTCTTCCAAAGCTTTGTAAAGAGCATAACACCCCATTTGAAAAAGTAAAAATTGCTGCGGTTGAAGCAGCACCATCTGTAATTCCATTCTTTCCGAAAGAATCTATTGAATATACTACAGAAGTATTAAAGAAGTTTAATATAGATATGTACATGTCAACAAAGATTCTTGAATGCACTCCAGAAAAAGTTGTTCTTGAAGGTAATGTTGAACTTCCAACACGTACACTGATCTGGTCTTGTGGTGTAAAAGGAAATCCTATTGTTCAAAATTGTGGTTTGCCAGTGGAAAAAGGTAAATTACCTGTAGATTCTTTCCTTCGGGTCAAGGGCAAGAAAAACATTTTCAGTATTGGTGACTGTGCCCTATTTATGAAGGATGAAAAGAATGCCCTCCCTCCAACTGCACAGGTTGCTCTTCAAGAAGCAGATGTTTGCGCAAGAAATATAATTGCTGCCCTTCGCGGTGGAGAGTTAAAAGCTTTTGAATACCACCATAAAGGCTCTGTTGCTTCTATCGGTAACTTTTCTGCAGTAGGCAAAGTTGGAAACTTCCGACTTTCTGGATTATTTGCTGCCTTCATGAAACAAGTAATCGAAGCACGCTATTTATTAAATCTTGGTGGTCCTGCTTTAATTATTAAACAGCACTTTGGTGTAAGCAAAGAACCAGTACAAATAACAGCTAAACAATAACCTAGTCAACCATTGGCTGCAGGCTTCCCTCCTTACCAGCCAATTGAATAGCAACATCCCATTTTATACCAGCCTAATATCCCCCAATGTTAGGCATCCACCCACCTTTAGTAAGGCGGGTTTTTCTTTTAAGAAAGAACAAACCCACTCTATTTTGAGTGGGTTTACTATTTTAATAATTGGCTGTGTTAAAGGATACTGTTGGTTTAAGAACCTGTTGATTGGAGTGGAAGGCGCTTGACTCCAGCGGGATGTACGAGCTGAGTGAGACCCCGCAGGTCGCAACGACCGAGGAGGCTCACGGGCGAGCCCGCGGAAAGCATAGCGCCTGGAGTGCAAATCAACAGCCTAGTTTAACACAGCCTAATAATTAGAAGGTATTTTTGAAAAATCAACTGGTCCGTCTTCGATTAAATGACAAGCGGCCTGATGAATGTCTCCATTTAACGAATGAAGTTTAGGCTCTTCCTTTGCACAGCGCTCAATGGCAAACGGGCATCGTGTATGAAAACGACAGCCATTTGGCGGATCAATTGGAGAAGGAATATCACCCTTTAATAGTATACGCTCTTTCTTCTTCTCCGTTATATTTGTACTAGGAATGGCTGATAATAATGCTTTTGTATATGGATGTTGAGGATTTTCAAAAAGAGACTTTTTGTCTGCAATTTCAACGATCTTCCCAAGATACATAACAATAATTCGATCAGAAATATGACGTACTACCCCAAGATCATGTGAGATAAAGACGTAGGTTAACTGAAATTTTCTTTGTAAATCTTTTAATAAATTCAGTACCTGTGCTTGGATGGAAACGTCTAGTGCCGAAACGGCTTCATCACAAATGATCAACTTCGGATTCACTGATAAAGCCCGGGCAATTCCGACACGCTGACGCTGACCGCCACTAAATTCATGTGGATGTCGGTCAATTTGATGTGCTCCAATTCCGACAGTTTCAAGTAATTCAACAATTTTTCTCCGTCTCTCATTAGGTGGAACTACATTTTGAATCGCCAGTGCTTCCTCTAAGATTTGACTGACCGTTTGGCGTGGATTTAATGATGCATATGGATCTTGGAAAATAATCTGCAAATCCTTACGTTTCTTACGCATTTTAGTCTTACTTAATGCTAATAAATCCTCTCCATCAAAGTTTATTTGTCCGGCAGTAGGATCATCTAAACGCAGAATCGCTCTCCCTGTAGTTGACTTTCCACAGCCTGACTCCCCTACAATACTAACCGTTTCACCTTCATACACTGTAAAGCTTACATCGTCCACTGCTTTTACATGATTGACGGTTCTGCCAAAAAGACCGCCTTTAATTGGAAAATACTGCTTTAAATTTTTTACTTCTAATAAGGCCTTTTTACTCATGGCTCGCCGCAACCTCCTCTTCTTTATCCCATCGATTTGTATGAATCCAACAGCGCACTTGATCACCGTCTAATGCAGTTTCTAAATCTGGCAATTCTGTGTGACAAATCGCTCGTGCATGCGGGCAGCGCGGTGCAAAGCTGCACCCTTTCGGCAAATTAAATGGACTTGGCACAGAGCCTTCAATAACCGATAAATCTCCTTCATAATCCTGATCGTGCTTCGGGACAGAATTTAACAGCCCAACTGTATACGGGTGTTTTGGATTTGTAAAAATAGTTTTAACATCTGCATACTCGACCACTTTACCACAATACATAACAGCAACTTTATCGCACATCTCTGCTACAACACCTAAATCATGAGTAATCATCATTAAAGATGTGCCCAGATCTTCTTGGAGTTTCTTCATTAAGTCTAAAATTTGAGCTTGAATCGTAACATCTAAAGCTGTTGTCGGCTCATCGGCAATTAACAATTCAGGATTACATGCTAACGCCATCGCAATCATGACACGTTGACGCATCCCGCCTGATAGTTCGAACGGAAATTGTTTCGCACGTTTTTCAGGTGAAGGAATTCCCACTAACCGAAGCATATCTACTGCTTTAACCCAAGCTTCTCTTCTTTTTAATTTTTGGTGTATTCGGACAGACTCAGCAATTTGCTCTCCACATGTTAAGGTTGGATTTAATGATGTCATCGGTTCTTGGAAAATCATCGAAATATTGTTCCCACGAATCTTCATCATTTCTTTCTTCGACTTATTTATAAGGTTCTCACCTTTAAAAATAATTTCTCCACCGACTATTTTCCCAACAGGTTCCTGTAAAAGCCGTAGGATCGATAAGGAAGTGATACTTTTACCTGAGCCGGATTCACCAACGATTCCAATTGTTTTCCCTTTTTCAATGGTAAAATCAACACCGTCAACAGCCTTTACTTCACCCTCATCCGTGAAAAAGGATGTTCGTAAATTTCTTACCTCTAGAATATTTTCTTTTGATAGATTCATCATGTTCACCGTCCTTAATTAAGCTCAATTCGTTTGTTAATGAAACGGTACGAAATATCGACAAGAAAGTTTACTAATACAAATAGCACCGCACAAACAAGTATTGTTCCTTGCACCATTGGAAAATCCCGCATCCGGATGGAGTCAACGACTAATCGTCCTAATCCATTAATTGCAAATACCGATTCAGTAATAACTGCCCCGCCTAGTAATCCACCAAACTGTAAACCTACCACTGTCACAACTGGAATTAACGCATTACGCAGTGCATGCTTATAAATAACTAGTTTATCACTAACACCTTTTGCATACGCTGTACGGATATAATCTTGATTAATAACTTCTAACATACTTGAACGAGTCATACGGGCAATAATAGCAGCCCCGCCAGTTCCAAGTGTAATCGCAGGCAATACCATGTTCTCCCATGAGCCCCAGCCCACAACCGGGAACCATCCTAAATTTACAGAGAAGAAATATATTAACATTATTCCAAGCCAGAAGTTTGGCATTGAAAGACCAAAGAGAGCAGTAATCATTATGGAAACGTCAGTAAAAGTATACTTCTTAGTGGCAGAGATAATCCCAGCAATTAAGCCGAGGATTACAGCCAGTGCAGTACCAATCAGTGCCAATTGAACAGTAATCCAAAAACGGCTAGTAAAGATTTCTTCCGTTACAGAACGATTCGTACGAATAGAAGTTCCTAAGTCTCCTTGAACAGCGTTTCCAATATAACGGAAGTATTGCTGATAAAGTGGATCATTTAAACCTAAATTTTCACGCATCTGTTCAACCTGTTGTTCATTTGCATTCTCCCCTGCCATAATTTGTGCAGGATCACCAGGAATAAAGTGCATCATTAAGAATACGGCTAAGGTAACCCCAATCATTACAGGGATTGTTTGAAAAAGTCTTCTTATCATAAACACAAACATTTATTTCACCTTCTCTATGATTATTTTTTCGTTTTAGGATCTAACGCATCACGCAGGCCATCGCCAAATAGGTTAAAGCCAATTACCACTATTAAAATGACAAGACCCGGAAACAGTGTAAGGTGCGGTGCTTGTGCGATATAAGAACGGCCTTGTGCGAGCATCGTTCCCCACTCCGGTGTAGGAGGCTGAGTCCCTAAACCAAGGAATGATAAGGCAGATGCGGTAATAATCGCTGAGGCTATATATAGTGTTGCTTGAACGATAATGGGTGAAACAATATTTGGTAAGATATGCTTAAAGATAATTCTAAAGTCGTTCGATCCCATTGCTCGAATTGCGTCGATATATTCTAATTTCTTCACACTCAATGTCGAGCCTCGAACAATTCTAGCAAAAGTTGGAACAGCAAAAAAAGCTACGGCTATAATAACATTCGTCGTGCTTGCTCCTAGTACACTTACAATTGCAAGCGCTAACAAGATTCCCGGGAAAGCTAGAAGGACATCACATATTCTCATAATAAGAGAATCTATCCATTTACCGTAATAACCTGCGATAATTCCGAAAAGAATACCAACGGCTGCACCTAGTAAAGTAGATAATAAGCCAACAGTTAACGAAACACGAGATCCATATAATAGACGGCTTAAAATATCACGGCCTTTATCGTCAGTCCCCAGCCAATGTTCACTAGATGGTCCCTGCAATTTTTTTGCCATTTCAATATGTGTTGGTTCATAAGGTGCAATAAGAGGTGCAATTATTGCAAGAATAGCAACAAATATTACAATAATTCCTCCTGCCATAGCGGCCTTATTTTTTGCTAATTTTTTATAGAAAACTGTCCAACTTGCTACTCTTGTTTTCTGCTCCATAATAGGAATTCCTGTAGTAGAAGGTTGAAGTTGCGGTTGACTCATTTTTTCCCATCCTCTCTTCTTTAATATTTTGCTTAAAAAATGTAACATTTAAAAACACAGTTGTTTTAATAATATCTACTAAACTGAAATATTACAATAGTTTTAAAATTATATATTTACACCTTTCTATTAGTTTATGATTGACCACCAGGTTAAACTATTTGAATATAGGTGCAACCTTGTAATATGTTCCGGAATTACAATAATAATATTATTGCAATATTAAATCAAAAGAAATTTTTGTATATTACAATTTTATTACGAACGTAACACTTTTAGTAATAATTCAGAATTTTTCCCTTGTGCAATGTCAAAATTTCGACTATTATAAAAATGGTCATGTTTTTTCATAACCAATTTAAACAATAAAAAAAGGGGGTTAAACTATGAAAGCAAAAAAGAATGTATTTCTTATGCTTTTATTGTCTCTCGTACTAGTACTTGCTGCTTGTGGCGGAGACAAATCAACAAATGAAAATGAAGAAAAGGAAAAAGAGAATGCTGGTGAAGAAACAACTCAAACTGGCGGAGAGCTAGTATTTGTTACTCCATCAGATGCACCAACACTTGATCCACACGGTAAGAATGATACTGCAACTACTAACGTAACTACGCAAATCTTTGATCGTTTGACTGAATATGCTGAGGACGGTTCTGTTGTTCCATCACTTGCAACCGAATTCAAAAATATTGATGACACTACTTGGGAATTCAAATTACGTGAAGGGGTTAAGTTCCATGACGGATCTGATTTCACTGCTGAAGCAGTAAAATTAACGATTGATAGAATCATAGATCCTGAATTTGCTTCTCCACGTGCAGTTGTACTTAACATGATTGAAGAAGTAATCATTGTTGATGACTACACAGTTCAATTTAAGACTAAGTTTCCATTTGCTCCACTACCTGCACACTTAGCTCATAACGCTGGTTCGATTATCGCTCCTTCTGCTATTAAAGAAGAACAAAGCGGCGGTAAAAAAGTTGATGAAAATCCAATTGGTTCTGGTCCTTTCAAATTAAACACTTGGAACCGTGGTGCTGAGATTCTATTAGACAAGTTTGAAGATCACTGGAACGGTGCAGCTACCGTTGACACTGTCAAGGTTATTGTTGTTCCTGAGCAAGCAACACGTGTTGCAATGCTTGAAACTGGTGAAGCTAACGTAATGTTAATTGGTTCTTCTGATGTAACTCGTGTAGAGGCTATGGACCAAGTTGAAATTGACCGTGTAAGCGGTACACGTATGGACTATGTAAGCTTTAACTTAAACAAAGCTCCTTTTGACAATATGAAAGTTCGTCAAGCGATTGCTATGGCAATTAACAAAGATGATGTTGTACAAGGAATTTTAGATGGCCAAGGTGTTGCCGCTATTGGACCTCTAGCTCCTACAGTAGTAGGTAACTTCCAAGGTTTAACTCCACTGCCATATGATGTGGATGGAGCAAAGAAATTACTTGCTGAAGCAGGTCATGCTGATGGATTCAAAACAACACTATTTGTAAACGAAGGAAGTAAAGAACGTGCTGATATCGCTGAGCTTGTTCAAGCACAATTAGCTCCACTTGGAATCGAAGTTTCTATCGAAATCATTGAGTGGGGTGCATTCCTTGATAAGACAGCTGCTGGTGAACATGAAATGTTCATTCTTGGATGGACTACTGTAACTGGTGATGCTGACTATGGTTTATATGCTTTATTCCACTCTTCACAATTCGGTTCTCCTGGTAACCGTTCATTTTACAAGAATGAGCGCGTGGATGAATTGTTAGATACAGCTCGTTCTGAAGCTGATCAAGAAAAGCGTAATGCAGCATACAAAGAAATCTCTGAAATTCTTGTTGAAGAAGTTCCAATGGTTTACTTGCAGCACCCAGACTTCGTACACGGTATGAGCGGAATCGAAGGATTGTTTGTAAACTTCAGCGGTACTCCATTCTTCAAGGATGTAAAGCTAAAGAAATAATATGAAAAAAATCCACCTCTCCTTTTAGGGGGCGGTGGATTTTTTTATTAATAAATATCTTTTCTTGTAAAAACAAAGAAAGAAACAAATAATGCTGCCAGCCACCAAACAAATAACACCATAAGTGAGAACAAAAGTGTCATTCCTTCAATAGGCGGCGGGCTGCCGCTCATATAGTTGGTTAAGCGTAGATTTACCATGAAGAAATATTTTGCAGACTCCCATGATGAAACCATATTATTTAAAATCGCCCCTGAAATTAATGCAGCGAGCATAACCCCCATCCCTGCAGCAGTGCTTTTGATTAACACAGATAGCATAAAAGACAAAGTCCCGACTACTACTGCCACAAACCAAACTAGTCCAAAGTCCATCATGAGAAACTGCCATAAATCCAGCAGTTTAACATTGGAGGTATCAATCCCTGCCTCCGTTACAGTAAATCCTGTCACAACTGGGGCATTCCAGCCTTCATAGCCAAATACAAGCCCAGAAATGAGGTATGATATGATTCCTGCCATAGCAACGATTAGAGATATTGCGAGAATAAGCGTAACATACTTACTCAATAGGACTTTCCACCTTTTTACAGGCCTGGTTAGGAGTAATTTGATCGATCCTTGGCTATGTTCCGAAGAGACCAAATCGCTGGCAATCACCATCACCATTAAAGGGATAAATAACTCAATCGAATTCTCTAAAAATATCCGCATAAAGGTCGGGGCACCTGGTTCCGAGGGATTAATATCATGGTCTAAATAATACTGATTTTGCTGAAGGGAGATTTGAATTTGTTTCCGCCATTCATCTGATAACCGGTTACTTCCAAGTCGATTTTGCTGATCAATGATTTGCTGCTGCAAAATCGTTCTCCAATCATCCGTTCCAAGCTTCTCTCGCTGTGTTTGAACTTGTTTAAATTGTGCATATGTAAATAAAGCGACTAAAACAGCGATAATGATCCCGATGACAATTAGTCTTTTTTTAGCGATAAGCTTCATCATTTCGTTTTGTATTAGCTTAGTCAATCGAATCACCCCCGGTTAATTCGAGGAATAAATCTTCTAATACTGGCAATTTCCGATTCACTTCCAATACCGAAACACCCGCTTCTACAAGAAGCTTGTTCCACCCTGGTATCTTTTCCTCATCATATTCGGTTAAAATGGTCTCAGCATCCTTCACTTCGATATTCGTTACTCCTTTAAGTATTTGAATACCCACTTCTTTGGGATAAAACCGCCACACCGCTCGCTCACGGTTCGATAATAAATTTTTGACTGTATCCGTCCTGATTACAGACCCTTTCGAAATAATGGCAACACGGTCACATAAAAGCTGAATTTCACTTAATAAGTGACTTGAAACGAGAACACTCAAGCCTTCTTCTTCAGCCAGAAAACGGATAAACTCCCGCATTTCTCGGATTCCAGCAGGGTCTAATCCATTCGTTGGTTCATCGAGAATTAGCACCTTTGGTCTGCCTAATAGAGCCTGAGCAATCCCAAGACGCTGCCTCATACCAAGTGAGTAAGTTTTCACCTTATCATGAATCCGCTCCGTTAAACCCACAAGATTGGTGACTTCTTTAATCCGTTCTTCTCCAATTCCATCCAGCATTCGCGCAAAATGAAGCAAATTATCATAGCCAGATAAGTATGGATACAGTTCAGGATTTTCTACGATACAGCCAAGATTTTTCATGGCTTTCTCAAAGTTGTCCACGATATTATAACCGGATACTTGAATGGTCCCTGATGTAGGTCTGATTAACCCCACTAACATTCGGATAGTAGTTGTTTTTCCAGCACCGTTTGGCCCTAAGAAGCCAAATACCTCACCTTCTCTTAATTCAAAGCTTATTCCCTTAATGATTTCCTTCTTACCGATTTTTTTTCTTAATTGATCTACAGATAATGTTATTTTCTCCATTTGGGTAATCTCCTTAAAAGGTAAGCAATGAGGCAACCCGTTCAGCAATTAGACGGTACCCTTTAGTATTTGGGTGAAATTTGTCTGTATATAAATAATCATTCACATTTAATTCAAACAAATCAAAGGTTGGAACAAACACAATATTTGGATAACTAGCACTTAATTCGGCACTTTGATAATTCCAATGCCGGACTATTTTTGACAAGTCTTTTCCCTCTTCAAAGTCAATAAAGGGATTATACAGCCCAATGAAAAAAATATTAGCATTACTGTTAGCCTGGCGGATTTGTGTAAACACGATATTCATATTTTCAAAGTAGTTTTTTTCGACCTCAGAAATGTCCTCGTTATCTAAATTCTCTAACCCTTGTCCACTTCTAAACAAATCATTTCCACCAATCGTAATTAAAATAACATCTGCTGCCTGGAGCTGTCTTTGCACCTCGACTTCTTGGACCTGCCCTTTAAGCTGCTCGGATCTTTGACCGCTTATGCCTAAATTAGTCAGCATTACTTTCTGGTCTGTTTTCTTTTTAACTTCATCTAATACGTTTCCCACATAGCCTTTACCTGTTTCATCACCGGTTCCTCTCGTTAGAGAATCACCTAGGGCGACAATTCTTAGACCTTCCTTTTTGTCCTCTTGCTCGGCCTCTGCTGTTTTTTTAGGAATCTGGTCTGGCTTTCCAGCATAATACTCCCCTACTGCCCATCCAAGTCCTGCTAGCCAAAGGATTGAAAAAATAACTGATATAATCGTTACGAAACGAATTAAATTTCTATTCAAGATGGTTCTTCCTTTCTTGGCTATTTCTACCTTTTATTTAAACATATTTTGTGATTGAAACAAAGAATAGCGGTACACTAATAAAGAGGAATTCCAATAGTGGGGTCTTACTGCTCGTTAATGCGGGATAAAATTAGACACTAAATGTTCAAAGTTAAACCTTTTTTCTACTAAAAATTTTAAAATCCATTGACCACAGGATGTAATATACGTATATTAATATGTAGTTATTAAAACTACATAGTTTTTATAAAATGCTACTACTGGAGGAAGAGGAGAAGATGACAAAACCAAATGTTGCTTGGATAACAGACACAACTGCCTCTCTAAGCGAAGAATTTATCAATAAGTATCATATTAATGTCATTCCATTACAGCTAATTATTAACCAAGAATCCTTTAGAGAAAAAATTGATATAACGGAAAAAGAATTCTACGAGAGAATGAAGAATGAAAAAGGGACGTTTCAAACCTCTCAGCCCTCGATTGGTGACTTTGTCGACGTTTATAAAAGGCTAAAAGAAGAGTATGATTTTGGGTTTGCGATTCATGCTTCTAGCATTTTATCCGGTACCTTTCAAACCTCTAAAATGGCAGCTGAAATGGCTGATTTTAAACTCTTTGTATTTGATTCTAGAACTGGATCTTATCCCCACTCCTTTATCGTCAAAAAAGCGGTTGAACTCTTTGAACAAGGCCTAGAGGCAGAGGAAATTATTAAGAAATTAGAGACCTTTCCAGAGCGGACGAGACTCTTCTTAGTCCCTTCTAACCTAGATCAGCTACATAAGAGCGGTAGAGTAACTGGTGGACAAAAGATATTAGCTTCCCTTTTAAACATCAAGCCGATTTTATCCATTGAAGAGGGTACGGCGAGAATTAAGGATAAGGTACGTTCGGATAAAAAGGCTTTAACATGGCTTATGGATAAATTGAAAGATGATATGGAGAAACACACGGTTAGGAAAGTAGTGGTTGTCCATGCAAACGACCCGGAACGAGCGACAAAGCTTGAAAAGCTAGTAAAAGAGCTTATTCCTACTATTAAGACCGAATGCATGATGCTAATCACAGTAGCAGGAGTTCATACAGGTGTAGGTACCCTTGGCCTTTCTTGGGTATGCGAATAAGGACTGAGAATTTCTCAGTCCTTATTCGATTATTTAATTTTATACAGTAACTAGTTCTTTTTCTTTAGCTTCATCTTCAAGGCTGTCCATTGGGCCGAAGAATTCGAAGTGAATTCTGTCTTCTTTTACTCCTAATGCTTTTATTGAGCGGTTGATGGATTTCATAAATGGTACTGGTCCACAGAAGTAGAAGTCTGCTTTATTTACAGGGACAGTCTTCTCCAGCCATTCGAGTGTTACATAGCCTTCGACATCGAATGATTTGTTTGTACGGTCTGCTTCAGTTGGTGAATCATAAAAAACATAGGATTTAACATTTTCAAGTGTTGCTAGAGCTTGCACTTCTTCTCTTAGTGCATGCATTTTACCATTTGCGGCCGCATGTATGAAGGTCACTTTTCGCTCAGGCTGTAAGTTAACTACAGTTTTTAACATACTGACCATTGGTGTTAACCCAACACCTCCGCTTATTAAAACAACTGGACTGGTGTTCTTAGTAATGAGGACAAAGTCTCCTGCAGGTGAACTTACCTTTACAACGTCACCTTCTTTCACTTCATCATGCAGGTAGTTTGAAACCATTCCATCTGGATTCATTGCTCCTGATTCACGTTTTACACTAATTCGATAGTATTCTTTACCAGGGGCATCCGATAAACTGTACTGGCGAATATGTGTAAATTCTTCCCCTTCGATTTCCAGTTTAATGCTGATATATTGACCAGCTAGAAACGGTGCAATCTCACCTTGATCTTCTGGTTTCAAGTAAAAAGATGTGATTACATCACTCTCTACTACCTTACGATCGACTATAAAATTGCGGAATCCATCCCATCCACCTTGCTGCTTGGCTGTTTCTTCATACATCTCTGCTTCAACGCTGATAAATACATCAGCAATCACACCATACGCTTGTCTCCATGCTTCTATAATTTCATCGGTTGCGGCTTCACCTAACACTTCCTTAATGGCTAACAAAAGATGCTTCCCGACAATCGGATAATGCTCAGGTTTAATTCCAAGACTTCTATGCTTGTGAGCAATTTGTTTTACTACAGGAAGTATCGCTTCAAGTTTATCAATATATTGTGCGGCCGCATACACCGTTCCCGCAAGGGCTTTCTGCTGACGCCCTTGTTTTTGATTGGCATGATTAAAGATATTTAATAGCTCTGGGTGGTTCCCAAACATTAGTTGATAGAAACGTGTAGTAATCGCTTCTCCATGCTTTTCTAATACAGGTACGGTTGATTTAATGATTTCGATTGTCTTTTGTTCTAACATAAATAACACTCCTTATCTATTAATCACTATAACTATGGTGATTATATGAAAAAACACACAAGGAGTAAGTGATGTACATCACTTACTTTGAATTTTAAAACTTTCGACCTACTCAAGTATTTATAGGATTCTCTTTGATTTAGCTTCCGCCAACCACTCTGGGAACTCATTTAATAACTGATTGTATAATTCCTCGTCTGTTGTTTTTTCAATATTTTCAATATAAAAGAAGTTTGCATTATCTATGAAACGGCCTTCCATAGTATCTAACTTTTCTATAAATCACCTGCGAGCTTTATGGTGACTATTTTTTTCTTGCGTTAAATAAAAACTGGACTCTTCCAAATCGGAAGAGTCCTTGTTAATTTTAGTAGGCTTTTGCCCAATAAACCATTTTATCAGCGTCTTTTCCACAGCAAACACATGTATTGGCTACCTGCTCTTGCTCGAATGGAATACACCTTGATGTTGCTGTTGTTTCTTCTTTGATTTTTTCCTCACAAGCCAGCTCGCCGCACCACATGGCTTTAATGAAACCTGGTTTTGTTTCAAGTGAAGTTTTTAGCTCGTCAAGAGTCACGGCAACAGTGGTTCTATCTTCACGGTGAGATAATGCCTTGTTGTATAGGTTAGCTTGGATTTCATCTAGCAATTCTACTAAACGAGTTTCTAGCTGATCCATTGGGACAAATTCTTTTGTACCTGTATCGCGTCTAGCTAGGACTACTTGTTTATTTTCGATATCCTTTGGACCGACTTCTAATCGAACTGGGATTCCCTTCATTTCATACTCATTGAATTTCCAGCCTGGCTTTTTGTCGCTGGCATCGATCCCAACACGTGCAACATTTGAAAGTGAATCTTTTAGCTCGTATGCAAAATCAAGTACGCCTTCCTTATGCTGGGCAATTGGAACAATCATCACTTGTGTTGGTGCAGCTTTTGGAGGAATGACCAATCCGCGGTCGTCGCCATGTACCATGATTAATGCTCCGATAATTCTTGTTGTAAAGCCCCATGATGTTTGGTGTACATATTGAAGCTTACCTTCTTTATCTGTGTATTGAATGCCGAATGCTTCAGCAAAGCCTGTACCAAAGTGGTGAGAAGTACCCGATTGAAGTGCTTTTCCATCATGCATTAAGCTTTCAATCGTGAAGGTTGCTTTAGCGCCTGCAAATTTTTCTTTCTCTGTTTTTTGTCCTTTTACAACAGGGATCGCCAGCATTTCTTCACAAACCGCTGCGTAGACATTCAGCATTTTAATCGTTTCTTCCATTGCTTCTTCATCGGTCGCATGAGCAGTATGTCCTTCCTGCCATAAAAACTCTAATGTACGCAAAAATGGACGAGTTGTTTTTTCCCAGCGTACTACGTTTGCCCATTGATTATAGAGTTTTGGAAGGTCTCTGTATGAATGAATGATATTTTTATAATGCTCACAGAAAAGAACCTCTGAAGTTGGACGAACCACTAATCTTTCCGCTAACTCTTCAGAACCGCCATGTGTCACCCATGCTACTTCTGGGGCAAAGCCTTCTACGTGATCTTTTTCTTTTTGCAGTAAGCTTTCAGGAATAAATAAAGGCATATAAACATTTTCATGTCCTGTTTCTTTAATACGTTTATCGAGTTCATTTTTCACATTATCCCATAGTGCGTATCCGTAAGGGCGAATGATCATCGATCCACGGACGCTGGAGTAATCAATTAAGTCTGCCTTTGTTACTACGTCTGTATACCATTGGGCGAAATCCTCGTCCATACTCGTTACATCTTTTACAAATTCCTTTGCCATTTTGACACCTCATCATTTTTTATGAATATAAAATTGAATATAAAAAGGCCTTGATCCTCAAAAAAGGGACCAAGGCCTGGCGGTACCACCCTAAATTCATAAAGCATACGCTTTATACTCTCGACATGATAACGGACTTTTATCCGCATGTATCTTCAATAAGGATCCGATACAGAACTCCGAGGCAGGTTCAACTGACTGTCTTAAGAAACCTTCCACCATTGGTTTCCTCTCTTTATAAGACCGAATTAATTTACTAATCCTCATCAACGTTTCAATATTATTTTCGTGAAAATTATATATTTCCCAATCGTAAAAGTCAATTTTTTTCTTAAAAAAGTCGACTTTTGGAGATTAGTTTAGTGATTACCGGTGCATTCCGGCTTAAAGTACACCTTTCTAAGGCTTTCGTCTTAGGTTACAATTAGGTAATTAGAAACAGACTGGAGTGAAATCTATGAAAGAAGAGGAAAAGGAACAGCTTGTTGAGGAAGAAGAAGAGAAGAAATTCTTACTCGATTATATTAGGATGCAGAATGAGGCCTTAAAAAGAATTTATAAAAATACGATTGATAAAGAAAAAAAGGACTAATCTAATTTCCTAAGGACGGATAAGTCTTTTTTTATTTGTTCATAAAAATGACTCAAAATCTGAAAATCAAATGCAATAATCCATTTATAATATTGATATGTTGTTAATTACATTTGAGGAGACATTGCATGGAGATATTTGTATATATTGCTGCTGCTGTTGTAGCCATCATGACTAGCATTTCTATTTACCTTATTTATCGAAAAAAGGAAAAACTCACCCTTCTCCCAGGAATTATTATCAGTTCTACAATTGCGATAATGGCTGGACTACTTTCTGGTTCAATGATGGGGATTCTAGCAACTGATTTGTTTCTACCTGTTGGAACTGGATTACTAATTGGATTTTTCACTGGATTTCTCGCGGGACAGCCTATCGGAATCTTGGCCATACTTAGCGGAGCGGTATCGGGACTAATGAGCGGTATAGCTGGCGCGATTCTTGGGGCCTTTATACAATTTGATAATCCTGCGATCATGCTTGGAATTTTACTAGGACTTTGTATAGTTATCCTCGGTTTAGTTATTTTATATTTGATAGTAGAACATAATCCCAAGGTATCGATTAATACGAATGAGATTCCACCCTTCACCATTTTTTCGGCAGGGATTCTGCTCTTTTCCTTATTTTTATTTTTATATAGCAGTGATTTGGTCAAACCACCAGGAAAACCTAGCCAAACAGAGACAACCAGTAGCTCAAGTACAAAAAATGTAGAAGTCGATGTTACAAATGAAACGTCCCCGGTGGTAAAGATAATGATTACCCCGACCGGTTACAGCCCAAATGTGATTCGTGTAAAAAAAGGTGTACCGGTTGAACTTGAAATTACAAATCCAACTGACAATAGCTGCTTTTCTGAGTTTATGATGCCTGACTTTAACTTAAATAACGTTCCTATTAAGAAAGGAACAACAAAGTTAACTTTTACTCCTGATAAAAAAGGACAATTCACCTTTCACTGTGGAATGAATATGTACAGAGGAACTGTAATCGTTGAATAATCGCAAAGCCTCTTTTTTTATAAGGCTGTGTTAAACTAGGCTGTTGATATGCACTCCAGGTGCTATGCTTTCCGAGGGGTCTCACGTAGCTCGTACATCCCGCAGGAGTCAAGCACCTTCCGCTCCAATCAACAGGTTCTAAAATCAACAGTATCCATTAACACAGCCTTTTATAAAAAATATACTAAAACAGAAAGCACGCTGTTTACTTGGACAGCTTGCTCTCTATTTTGTGATTAACTTTATGACATCCCATCCTTAGAGTCATCAAAAAAAGAATGTAAATGGATAAAATAAATAATAGTCATCGATATTCCGAACCGTAACATACCAAATTCCAATGGAGGCAACAATAATAAATAGATAGCTCATCGTATTTTTTAAAAGACTAAAAGTTTTTCCAAGACCTAATAGGAACAATAAGATTGCTCCAAAAAACACATATAGTCCAATAGAGAATCCAGATATGAAGCTAAATATATAAAGCAGCAAGGCTCCTAAATAAAATCCCCAGTGTTTCATTACATCCCCTCCTAATTGTATTTTAATGGAAAATATTACACGAAACAAACACAAAAAACTCGCCCAATTGAGCGAGTCAGCGTTTATCTTATTTTGGATAAAGAATTACATCAATAATCCCATATTCCTTTGCTTCTTCAGCACTCATAAAGTAATCGCGGTCTGTATCCTTAGCGACTTTTTCAACCGGCTGCCCTGTGCGATCAGAAATGATTTGGTTGATATGCTCCCTTAGCTTTAAAATACGCCGAGCAGAGATCTCTATCTCTGTTGCCTGCCCTCTAGCTCCTCCTAATGGCTGATGAATCATAATTTCACTGTTAGGCAGTGCATAGCGTTTCCCTTTTGTTCCTGCTAACAATAACATCGCCCCAAAGGATGCTGCCATTCCGGTACAAATCGTTCTGACATCAGGTTGAATGTATTGCATTGTATCAAAGATAGCAAATCCTGCTGAGGTTGATCCCCCAGGACTATTGATATAAAGTGAAATTTCCTTATCCGGTGCATCCGCGGCTAAGAATAATAACTGGGCCACAACACTGTTCGCAACATGGTCATTTATTTCATCACCAATAATAATGATTCGGTCTTTTAACAGGCGAGAGTATATATCATAGGAACGTTCACCGCGATTCGATTGTTCAATTACATATGGAATTGTACTCACTTAACTTCCTCCTTTTAAAGCGAATAGTTGGCTACGCAGCCATTAAGAGAGTGCTCGAAGGAGTGTGAGTGGACGATTGTCTACATGTAGTTATCATTGAAGGTACATCATCACGAACCAAAGCTGGTACGGCTTCAATTAAGCCAGTGGGATCCTCGGATTGTAAAGATTCATGAAACAACTCCATAAGCTGTTCCCGCTCTTCCTCGTTCCAAAAGGAGTTAATCGTGTGATCATCTTCCTCTAGGTTTGCTTTTTCTAGACGTTTTTTTGCTCGATGCAGTGAAGCTTTTACCGCCATGTCGGTTGTTCCGAGAATGTCTGCAATTTCTTTCGTCTGATACTGAAAAGCTTCCTTTAGGAAAAAAATAATCGCTTGCTTTGGAGTGAATTGGTTCAGCAGCAGGTCAACCGTTTCAACCTTTGGCGGACTAAATTGATCTTCTGAACCCTCCAAGTCCAACAGTTCGTATTTCCGTTTTCTTACCGTATCAATCCAATGATGGTAAGCGATTTTATTCAATAAAGCATTGCTGATCTTTTGGGATGGTAAGTAATGCTTTATGGCTTTAAGAAAGGCCTCTTGAGCAATATCATCACCATCCCACTTATTTTGAGTAAGGAAATGGCAATAATGCTGGAGCTTTGGATAATAGTCCATCCAAAAATCTTCCTCTGATTGCAAATCCCTCTCGCTCCCTTTTGACAAATGACGGCTAAGCTTATTTGACATCCTGCTCACTCCTTCTTGAACACTCTCTACCCAATAAACGTTTAAGGAGGGTTAAAAAGATACGGGGGTAATAAATTTTCTTTATTTATATTTGAAATACCGGATACAAGTGCCTTTTATTTTACCACAAATAGGAAACAAAAATGACCCAGTATACTTTGGGTCATTTAGAAGGATTAAATCATGGGTTTTCCCGCATCTGGAGAAAGATTGGGGTCGCCGCCACCGGTAAGGAGCAGACTTTCTGGCTGGCTTTCATTTTCTCCTGTATTTGTCATATCATTGGAATTATTTGTATGATCATCTGCTGTTAAATGAATTTCCTCAGGTATTAAGAATTTTTCTTTTTCCATTACTACACCACCTTTTGAATGGTAGTGTATGCCTATTGAGTCTATTTATGCTTTATCCTGTTAGAAAAATGTCTTCACAATCTCCTCATGGCTATTACATTCCTTACAAATATATTCAATTTCTAAGGCATCTTCCCTTGCCACATGCTCGGTTTCTTTACCACATGTTTCACAGTATCTTTGCACTTGTTTCGTCTTCACTTGGCCACCTCATTAAATGTATTTAAACTTGTTCTTTCCAAGTGAAGAAAATCTATTCATTTTCATTTTTGAACTATATGATTCCACCCTCAATCATTAGACTTTTATCAGTTGTATTCATGGTTGTGTGAACACCAAGGGGCACAGCAATCTGCGGGTTACAGTGACCCATCATAAATCCTTTTATAGATGGTTTATCAGCTTCTTTTAGATAATGTTCAAGAACTTCCTCTAATGACAGTGACTTGCTGCTTTGAGGGGTGCAATCACAAAAATCACCGACAATCACCCCATTTAGTTCTTTTAGTTTTCCAGCCATCTTTAGCTGATTTAACATACGATCAACTACTCGGGGTTCTTCATTTATCTCTTCGATTAACAACATTTTCCCTCTTGTATCGATTTCAAATCGAGTGCCAAGTGTGCTTACTATAAGCGACAAGTTCCCACCTACTAATTCACCGCTTGCTCTCCCTTCTACTATTGTTGCTAATCTTGAAAGATGCTCGGTATACACAATGGTAGTGGGGTGAAATAATTGCTGAAATCCTTGTTTAGATAATGGATTAGTCTCTTTTTTCCCCATATCTGACCCTAGCATTGGCCCATGAAACGTAATCAATCCTGTTTCTTGACGAATGGCAGTATGTAAAAAAGTAATATCACTGTATCCCCAAAAAATTTTAGGATTGTTTTTTATAATCTCATAATTTATTTCTGAAGCGATTCTTCCTGTTCCATATCCACCACAAGCACAAATAATGGCTTTCACTTCGGTATCGAGAAACATTTCATGGATATCCGCCAATCTTTCCTGATCGCTCCCTGCCAAATACCCCAAGGTCTGATTAACACTCTTACCGACCTTGACCTTAAGCCCCAGCTCCTTTAAAAAATCAATCCCTCTCTCTACATTTTCTATGTTAGGCGGGCTCGCGGGAGCAATCACTCCAACAGTATCTCCTCGATTTAAACGATTGGGTTTCATCGCCGTACCCCTTCCTGCATTTTTACTAGTCTATGTGCAGATCACAAGAGGAATGTTTTTAATTCTTAAGTACAGAATAAACGAGGAAAAATGAAACCTCCTGCCCAAAAATACGTATTGTTTGATAGGTTAAGGCTTTTGTATTGAAAGTAAGTTCTAACCCCTTCATAATTAGACTTATAATGATAAAAGAACTAGTAAATTGGATTAGGAGTGAAAATATTGGGTGTAACACTTAGTAAAGGTCAAAAAGTTGATTTAACCAAGGCTCATCCCGGATTGCAAAATGTAGTAGTTGGCTTAGGCTGGGATACTAATCAGCAAGGTTCAAACTTTGATTTAGATGCTTCTAGTTTCTTATTAGGACAATCAGGGAAGGTCCAAAGTGATCAGGATTTTATTTTTTATAATAATCCTACTGGTGGAAATGGATCGATTGTCTACACAGGTGATAATCGAACAGGAGCGGGGCATCAAGATGATGAACAAATTAGGATCGATTTAAAGCGAGTTCCAGAGCACATCCACCGAGTTGCTTTTACGATTACGATTCATGATGCATATGCCAAAGGGCAAAATTTCGGCCAAATTTCTAATTCATATGTACGAATCTTTAACGAACAAACAAATGAGGAGCTGTTGCGCTTTAATCTTGGACGAGACTTTACAATTGAAACAGCGATTGTAGCAGCAGAGCTTTACCGCCATAACGGCGAGTGGAAGTTTAATGCGATTGCAAGCGGTTTCCAGGGGGGACTTGCTGCCTTATGCCGCAACTTTGGTGTAACCGTGGACGATGCTCCAGCTCCATCAACACCGCCGCCCGTCCAGCAGCCTTCCTATCAGCAGAACCAAAGTAATCAACAAAATTCTTTCAATAGTCAGAACCAATTTAATAACCACCCATATAACAATAACCCTTATCAACAAAATCAAAATAATTCATCTCAACAAAACCATAATAACTCATACCAACAAAACCAACCGCAACAACCTATTCAGTTACAGCCGGAATCGTCGTATACACAGCCAGCTTACGGATATCCTACACAAACCTACCCATCGTCTGCGAATACACAGCATTCGCATGGTTCAGGTGATATGTTCTGTCCACGTTGCCATTCTAACAATATTCGTACAGGGCAAAAGGGCTTTGGCCTTGGTAAGGCAGCAATCGGTGGTTTAATTCTAGGTCCTGTCGGTTTGCTTGGAGGTTTCATTGGTAAAAATCAATTAAAATTCACTTGTAACAGCTGTGGTAATGCCTGGTCCCCTAACCAAACAGATTATGCGGAATGGGCAAATCAGCAAAAGCGAAAAGCACAAGAGCTGTTTAACCGCTACAAGAGCCAGGACGTATTAGAAGCCGTTGTCGCAGCCTGCGCCCTAGTTTCGATGGCAGATGGCTACATAGACGCATCAGAGCGCCAAAAGATGATTGAATTTGTTCATTCGAGTGAAGAATTAAGAGTTTTTGACAGCAATAAAGTCATCCAGCGTTTTAACTACTTCGTATCTAGGATTGAAATGGACCGGATGATTGGCCGTGCTGAAGCATTTCGTGCTCTTGGTAAAATAAGATCCAAGCCGGAAATCGCTCGATTAGTTGCACGTTATTGTATTGCAATCGGTTATGCTGATGGCAACTTCGACCACAGTGAAATGCAAATGGTCAGCGATATTTGCCGCGAACTCGGCTTAAATCCTGGAGAGTTCTTATCTTAAAAAATATCCAAACCCCACTAGACCTACGATATCTAGTGGGGTGTTTTTGGGTGTTGGACGCCCACTACTTAGGTTGTGGTCCTTTCTTTATTACTGCCAAACACGCTTGTTCTCAAATCTTTTGGTAAGCTTCAATGCATCTAACTTTTCTAAAAATGGAATCATGTATTTACGTGAGAGGTCGAGGATTTCTTTTGCGTCTCCTACTTCGAATTCGGCACCCGTTCCGTTACGAAGTTTTTCTACGGCACCTTTAAACACTTCACCAAGATAGGCAAATTGGTCATCCAAATGGACCACCCGTCCATCATCTTCAAGGAAGCGCCTTAAATCAGCTTCCAAATGATCAGGTATACCGGAACCAGCAAAATAATCCTTGTAATACTTCACCTTCATACCGTCCTTTTTTAATTCCTCCAGCATATTTTCTGCCCGTTTCTGCCAGCTTTTTGGAACATGTGGTTGAAAGTCCGCTAGAAAGACAAACTGCTCTCTTCGGTTAAAAGCCCCATTTGCTATCCCGTTTTCAACAACAAAATCAAGCAGTGACTTTGGAAATCTTTTTACCATCGATTGGAGAAGTTCTGCTTTATTAAGGCCGATTTTCATAGAATTCAACTGATGATATTCTTGTAAACGGTCATAGATATCCTCTTCTACGCTATCAACTAATGTTTGCAGCGTATACTCTTTTCCGTTGTATAAAACAAAGTCCGTATCATCCAAAAACTCAGTCAGCGTAGCTTCGTCTAAGGCTATCCGCTTGATTAACTCATTAAGCGGCAGACTTTTCGCCTCAAATAAAGCTGCAATCATTCTTTCTTTCGGAGAACCTTCCTTCTTTTTCTCAAGTTCCTCAATGGTTTCATTGCCAAATCGGTATTTATTGCCGCGGGGGTCAATTATCCACCCGCCGCCAATTGTCTCCTGCGGACTTGGACGACGCAAAATAAAACGATCTCCTCGTTTTGTTAAAATCTCTTCCTCAAGCCGGAGCTGACAAAGAATTTCCCCGTTCTCTTCCTTCAACTCATTACGATCAAAGAAAACAATTCGGCCCATGACCTCTGCGGTTCCGATATGCAGCTTAATGGGCATCCGCTGTTTGACCATATGTTCAAGCTCTTCGACCACTCGAATCGCCACATCTAAGGTCTTCGTCACGATAAAATGCTCGGATGTGACGAGAACATCTCCCCGCTCCAGATCTTCTTTTGAGACTCCAGAAAGATTAATCGCTGTCCGTTGTCCAGCATACGCCTTTTGAGCAGGATGGTGGTGAACTTGTATTTGCCGTGCTCGTACTTCCAACCCCTTCGGCATAATCTTTAATGCTTGTCCTTCTTCCACTGTTCCTTCGTATACGGTTCCGCGAACCACCGTTCCTTGGCCTTTTACAGTAAATACCTGGTCAATTGGCAACCGGAATGCTCCTTTGGCGTCACGCATTTCTCGTTCTTTTAATGTCCTAATAATTAAATCCTTAATGTCTTCAATCCCTTTTTTCGAGAGACTGTCCACCATAACAAATGGGACGTCTTCAAAGACAGTGCCAGTGAGTTCTTCTAAGATATCATCTTTCACCAGTTCAACGAATTCTTCGTCCACACGATCAATCTTTGTAATCGCAATGATTCCATTCTGCACTCCTAAAAACTTAAGAATCTCCAAATGTTCTCTTGTTTGCGGCATAACACCCTCATCAGCAGCCACAACCAGCACCACCAAATCAATTCCGGCAACACCGGCAATCATTTGTCGAATAAAACGTTCATGTCCAGGTACATCAATTACAGAGATTTGAATTTCTTTGTCTTCATATAATGGTGCAAATCCGAGTTCAATCGAGATTTGACGTTCTTTTTCTTCTTTTAAGCGATCCGTATCGACATTAGTTAATGCCTTCGTTAACGAAGTTTTCCCATGGTCAATATGACCGGCCATGCCGATTGTAAAATAACGTTTCTCCAAGAATTCCACCTACTTTTCCCGCATTAATACAACTAACCATCAGTGAAACCCCCACTGATGGAAGTTTCATTTTAACTAACTTCTCTTCTACTTTAGCTTTATTATTCGCACAGTTCAAGCGAACGTTTTTAGACAGATTGGTAAGCACCCATTGCGCCGCAATATTCTCCATTAGCTAAAAACTCAAAGGATAGACCGACCATGTTAAGATAAAACTCCAAACCTTTCTTTAAAGATGGATTACCAGTCAGCGCACTGCCAATCATAACAATATCTTTAATTGAATGAAGACCAGCAGTTTGTAAAGTTAGTAAGGTAATCGTTTCGGCAATCATATTTGAGAGCGATGCCATCCTGTCGGCTTCTGATTGCTCCACCTTTGTTCCTTTCGCAAAATTGGCAGCCGTTAACTCCCCATCAATCGGGGCTTCTGAGGATTGATAGATATCTTTTACAAGCAAGTCCACATTCCCTTTTATACCCTTAGCCGCAAGCTCCGACAACTTAAAGTAATTGGATGAGGTGGCTAATAAAGACCCTAGGCCTGTGAAGGTACCTCCACCAACCCCACTTCCTAGAACCCGTTCATAGTGTTCACCCTTAATAACATACCATGATGTTCCTGTCCCGATATTAACAAGGAGAAAGGGATTTACCCTTTTCTCTTTTAGAAAAAATAAGGCTCCTTCACAGGTTGCTTGAAATTCGGGAACAACTACAGCTTGGGGAAAATACTGTTGCTTAATGAATTCCGCCTTTCCACCCGTTAAGGCAACCTTGTGCAATGAAATCACTTTTAACCATGCCATAACCTGATTCAACTCATCAATTTGATATATTTTATAATGCATTTTGTCCTGCTCTTCGTAAACAACTTTGATTAACGAACCACCTGCATCAATCCCAGCCATTGTCATCTGCAAACTCTCCCTCATCCTGTACCATGTTTTATAATGTATTAGACAATCTACTTGAATTTCCTGCTGTACAATTCATGAATCTTTCATATTCGAACCGTTCATAGTCTGATTTATTATGCTATCTTGAAGAAGGAGATTATTAGACAAAGGACGAAGCACATGAAAAAAAACATTTTTACGATACTAATTGGACTTACTCTACTGGGCGGCTGTCAAAACACTGTACCAAAGGCTGCTGAAAAGGAGAAACCAACAGAAGCACAGCAGCAGCCTGTTGACTCAGTCAAAGATGCATCTTTCCCCTATCAAAGTTTATTGTCAGAGGATGAGCAATCCTATACCTTGCT
Organism: Bacillus sp. MRMR6; assembly: GCF_001940785.1. Taxonomy (GTDB): domain Bacteria; phylum Bacillota; class Bacilli; order Bacillales; family Cytobacillaceae; genus Neobacillus. Next base: position 29,604 of record NZ_MSLS01000019.1, on the reverse strand, counting down.
TGTAATTGGAGAAATCGATGAGCAAAATCCGATTGAAGAAAACGAGGAAATTATGGAGGCTGTAAGCAATATTTTAAGTCTGCCAAAACTGGAAACGGCACAAAAAGCTTATCCTGAACTAGACCTTGAAGGTGAAACAGTCTACCTTCTTTTCGACAACCAAGGAATTGTCTTTGAAGGGAAAGAACTAAAAGAACTTACAACATTTTTAGAAAAGTAAAACAGAGCCGAATTTAAATTCGGCTTTTCTCTTTATTTAATTCCCTCAACTTCAACTCCATCTAACTTCACTGTATGTTCCTCGAATAACTCCCATGCATAATGCCGGATAAGTTCAGGACTTATTTGTTCCCATTCTATAAGGCTTGGTGACTCACTGTCTCTAAAAAAATGTGCCGATAACCCTTAATAAAAACACTCTACTAAGTTATTAGATGAAATTTTACAAAAGTCCTCTATTTTCTCATTTTTAAAGGAATTTACAGGATGTGTGTCAAAAATTAATGATTGAGAACTTTCTTGGAGGCTGCAGATGATAAAACTTGTTAATGTAGGTAAAGAAGAAGAACAAATTTTACATAACTTAATGCAATTCTATATTTACGAATTTAGTCAATATTTACCCGTGATAACGTTAGAAAACAACGGAGCTTATAAACCTTTTGATTTAACTCCGTATTGGAGTAACTCTAACCATCATCCTTTTTTTATTAAACGGGAAAACGAACTGGTTGGTTTTGCACTTGTTGAAAGTGCTACAGAAACAGAACCAAACTGTATTCTCGAATTTTTTGTCATAAGGAAATACAAGGGTCAAGGGTACGGTAAAATTGCGGCTGCTGAATTATTCAGGATGTTCCCTGGAAAATGGCATATAACCCAAATCGAAAAGAATGTACCTGCACAAGCATTTTGGAGGAGCACAATTTCTTCCTTTACAGGGGGAAAATTCACCGAGAAATTTGTAAACGGAAAATTTATTCAGGAATTCGATACAAACTCCTTAAAATAATAGAGAAGGAAGATTCCAATAGGAGTCTTCCTTTTTTACTATAAAAAATATCTACTAGGCAATACTTGTTAATCCTCTCTCAGCATTTCTATGGTATAATTTTTTCTTGTTAATGTTTTTTTGAATAATACTTGTCTATATTAAAAACGGCAAAATTAATATCTTGGAGGTATATTGTGGAAGCTCTCATTATGCAAATGATTGAAGCTTTTAAAGAGCTATCATATTTTGGCATTGCGCTTGCATTAACACTTGAATTTGTCCCAGCCGAGCTTGTGTTACCATTAGCAGGTTATTGGGTGTATCAAGGTGAAATGAATCTATTCGGAGCCATCCTTGCAGGCTCAATTGGCGGAGTCCTCGGTCCACTGACCTTATACGCTCTAGGTCGTTATGGCGGCAGGGTTGCGATTTTAAAATTCGGAAAATATTTTTTTATAAAAGAAGAACATATGGACAAATCAGATCAATTTTTCGAGAAGTATGGTGGAGCTGTGGCATTTTTGGGGCGATTTATTCCTGGAGTTAGAACAGCTATTTCCATTCCATGTGGTATTGCCAAGATGAGTGTCTGGAAATTTATCATTTACACCTATTTAGCTATGCTTCCAGTAACAGCAGTTTATGTTTATCTAGGCTATGTACTTGGACCGCAATGGGAAAGTGCAGGCGAAATTTTCAGTCAATACGCAAACTATTTGTTAATTCCGATTGCACTGTTAATTATTTGGATGTTTGTAAAAAAGAAGAAAACTAAACGTACAGCACTAATAGATTGAGGAAAGAGGCTGATTCTAGGTTGTTTGATAACAACATTTCGAATCAGCCTCTTTTTTCAATAAAGCCTTTCTTTTTTTAAACTACTTATATATAACCCTGGTGCAACTTCGATTTCTGTTTCTAATTGATAGTCATTTTTCTGATAGAGTTTTTTTGCAGGAAAATTGTCCTTTCCAGTGGATACGCGAATGATTGGTACTGCTGGCTCCATTTCCTCTACTGCTGTCAATAACTTATGCGCGATTCCTTTTCGGAAATGATTAGGATGAACTACCATACGGCAAATGGTTAATTCCTCTCTTTTTTTCGTAAAAGAAACGGCACCTGCCAGTTCATCATCCTCAAAGTACCCTAAGAAGGTTTCCCCACATTCTATTAGCTCCTCGATACTCTCTTTAAGTGGTGGTATGTCATAAAAATTTATTAATTTTGCCTCGATTAAATAAGCTAGCCTTTGCAGCGAAAATAATTCCTGGATAAGCGTTTGATTCTCTAAGTCAATTTTTCTAATCATTTCTTTGATCCTTTCTAGAGAAATGCAACGCTCTATACATTCGACAAAATCTGTTTTATACCCTTTTTTATTAGCAATTGTAAAAAGTCCATCAGTTCAAACCTGATGATGGACTTTAGCGTAGATTTGATATAGCCAGAATGGCAGATATAGTAGCCAGAACGTAGCAAGGGTAATAAGCTCTAGTGGAATTAGATAGTATGGCCATGGTCCTAGATAATCTAACAAAGAGGGGTTAACGGGCTTTTGCGAGATGTACATATAATTTCCCTCTAAGAAAAAGTTCAGTAAAAATACGATACAGGTGTATAGATTTAGATAAAGGAATGCCTTCCACACACTTTTGGCAGTTGGTTTAAATCCTTCCACAAATACGATAAATATATTTGCAATCACAATGCCGCCATGGGATATAAAAAAGTGAACATAACGAAAATGCGGAAATGTATAAGAACTTATGTCAGGTGTAATCATTGCCTGCAGTGCACTTCCCACACCCGCAAAAAAGGTAAACTCAAACAGCCGATAACTTTTTGTTACCAGCAGAACTGCAGATAACAATAAAGAAATGCTGCTGAGATGCAGTGGCAGTGAATGTTTAATCTCCCAAGCATCAATGTGCCATAGCCACCAATGGAGACTAATTTCAGAAATAATTAAAGTAACCGCTAATCCGATCCTAAAAGTGCGGTTAATCCATAGTGTTCTTAACTGTTTTCGAAAAAGAAAAATCAGAACCATAAATAAAATGAAGGATGCTAATGTTAATTGATGTGTTAACGAGAATAATATAAATACATCATTCCCGTTCTCCTGAAAATACTGTTCCATTCCATCACCGCTGTTTTTTACTATAATATTCCAAAACGTAGGAGAAAGGATACCACTGTCCGCAACTATTTCTCGCCATCCGCAACTATTTCTCGCCATCCGCAACTATTTCCCGCCATCCGCAACTAATTTCCGCTATCCGCAACTATTTCTCGCCATCCGCAACTAATTTCCACCATCCGCAACTATTTCTCGCCATCCGCAACTAATTTCAACGAAAAAAAGAGTGCACAACCGGCACTCTTTTTCAAATTAATTTGTAAACATGAATTCTGTCTTACTTCCCGTCTGACCAGAAGTTACTTCGAGTCTGACATCAATCCGTTCCTTTAACTCTGGCACGTGTGAGATAATTCCAACCAAACGGCCGCTGCTTTGGATATCGATTAACGTTTCAATTGCCTGTTCAAGAGATTCAGGGTCTAGTGTTCCAAAGCCTTCATCAATGAACATCGTCTCTAGTGAAACACCACCAGCATAGTTTTGGACAACATCTGCAAGACCTAGTGCAAGTGAAAGGGCTGCTTTAAAGCTTTCCCCGCCAGATAATGTTTTAACATGTCGCTCTTGACCGGTGTACTGGTCATATACAAGCAATTCTAAACCGCTTTGTGCATTCCCCTTTGCTTTGTCTGTTTTTCTAAGCAATTGAAATCTTCCTGCCGTCATCTTCCGTAAACGACCATTCGCCTCACGTAAAATATTATCCAGGAACGAAGCTAGAACAAACCGTTCAAACGTAACCCGTAGATTGTTTTGGCCTCTCGCAATATCATGAAGGTGGCCAATCAGCTTATAGCGCTCCTCCAAAACTTTCATTTGATCATTTAAGCGCACCACCCGAGCATAAATCTCCTCGTTGTCGCGCTTTTTCACAAACAGGTCTGTTCGTTGCTGATTGATCGACTCTCTTTCAACATGAACCTTTTCAAGAGCCGCTTTCAACCCTTCCACATCTGGTGTTTTAACATCCTTTAGAAGCTCGGTTAGCTCCTGTAAACGGTCAGTTACAGAACGCAAATCCTCACGAAACTTGCGTATTTTCAGCTCCAGCTGCTGCACTTCAATATCACTCTTTTTCGCAGAATGATAAACATTATAGTTTTCAAAGCCTTGATCTGTAAGCATGTTTTTAAAACTTTCACGCTCTTGTGTAAGCTCATCTTGTTTCGTACTATGATACTTTTCTGCATCCTGCAATCTAGCAGTCTCTGTAGCTAGTCTTTCTTTAATCGACTGAAGACGCTCCTTAGCTTCTTCTAGCTGCTTGATTAATTGTTCATGCAGTTTTTTAATCTCTGATAAAGTCTTTTCATATGCCGCTTCTGAGCGAAGATTTTCAGGAATCACCGTCATCATTCTTGTTAAATTCGTCTTCTTCTCTGTATACTGAACAGTTAAATCAGTCACCTCAAGTAACAGCTGCTGGATACTTGTATGAATCTTTTGTTTTTCTGTTTCACGCTTCTCAATTTCTAATTTTACATGTTCTAACTGTTTAATTTGTTCTGAGAGTTTTCTTTGCTTTTCTACCAGATTAGTTAGTGCATAAAAAACCTCTGATTTTATATGGTCTACCCGATTTTCTTCAAAATCAGCACGATGAGCGCGTATTTCTTGTAACACCTCATCAATAGCTGACCTCTGTGTTTGTTCTGCTGACTGACTTTGATAATAACTAGATTCTGCCATAGACTTTTCTTTTTCTAAGGCTTCGGCCTGCATTCTTGCAGTCTTTAAATCTTCTTCATTTGGCATATGATTTTGATGATCAGAGGCCGGGGATGGATGATGCTCAGATCCGCAAACTGGACACGCTTCACCCGTTTGCAGCCTTGCTGCTAAAAGCGCAGCCTGGCCATGCATCCACTTATTCTCTAATTCTTCTACAAATACCTTGCTATCATTAAATCGCGCTAAGCTATTTTCATAACGCCCCGTTTTATCCTTGAAATCGACAACGGCCTTTTGATGGCGAGTAAGATAAGCTTCATATTTCTCAATACGGTCAAGCTCTGCTTGCAGCCGCTCTACTTGGCGCTCATTCTCCAAGTAAGTTAACTGTCCTTGTTCAATCGTTAATTTTTGCTGCTGAAGAAAATTTAATCGCTCTTCTAGTAACTGAAGATTTTTCTCTTCTTGGCCCTGCTTTGCCTTCGATGTTTTCAATAATGCCTCCACTGCTGCAGTTTCTTTCCCTAACGCAGCAAACGAATAAACATCCTCTTTCATGCCTACTAAACGATTCATTTCATCTAGACAAGCTTGGCGCTCTGGCTCACGAGCAAGCTCGGTTTGCAAGCGCTCTTCGGACTGTTTTCTTTGGTCCGCTAATATATTCAACTCCGTTTTTATCGCTGTAACATTGGCCATAACCTGATCGACTTCACGCTTTAAACGATGGCAGAGTTCTTCTTGCTTTGCCAATAGAGCAGCTTTTTGTGCAAGTTGAACCTGTTTTTCTTTTTCAACAAACACTTCCCGCTGCTCTTCTAATTGACCTTTCTGAAGCTTCAGTGTTTCCTTTGTTTGCAGTTGCTTTAAGGTCGTCTCCGCTTCAAAAAGCTGTGCTTTTAGGCGGTCCTGTTCTAGTTCCTTTTCCTTAAGAGTTGCATTTAACTGATCAAGCAATTTGGTCATTCCTGCTATTTCTTCCTGCAGCAAGGGCATCATGATGGTGTCATTCACACTTTCAGCCGCTACATATTCTTTTAACGATTCATTCGTTACCGCTTGAATCCGTCGCATCGCCTCGTTTCGTGACAATACCTGGTCCTCAACTGATTTCTTCAAGTCAGATGACTCTGCCTTTAGTTGATCCTCTACCATTTTATAGATTTGGGTATGAAATAACCGCTGCAAAATAACTTCCTTATCTTTACTATCTGAAGTAAGTAGTTTGCGGAACTCTCCTTGCGGAATCATTAAGATTTGCCGGAATTGATTACTGTCAATCAGCATAATTTCCTTAATTTTCTCTTCAACGTCATTAATTTTTGAAGCAATTAATTTCTTCTCTCCGTTTTCACCCCATATAGACAGCTCTGCTTTTGCAGGTATCGTTGTATAACCCTCACCTTTATCTTTCTTCTTTAACTGCTGCGGAAGGCGTGTGATAGAAAACACTTTGCTTCGTAGAGAGAAATCTAGCGAAACCTGAGTCAGTAGATCCTCTTTGGCAAATTGACTGCGTAGTTCAGGTCCGTTACGGTCCTCTCCGCTCGCTTTTCCATAGATGGCATAGCTGATGGCATCAAAAATGGTAGTTTTTCCCGAGCCGGTATTACCAGAAATAACAAACATCGTCCGGTTGCCTAATTCAGTAAAGTCAATCGTTTCCACTTCTGCATAGGGACCAAATGCTTGCATCATTAGTTTTAACGGTTTCACTTTACCATCTCCTCTCGTAACACCTTTTCAATCACTTCTGCCATTGCATCCTTTTTATCAGCTGTAAATTCTGAGGTAGTCATTTCTGAATAAAATTGCTCAAACAACTCAAGCTCCGACTTTTTCTCACCCTGAATAGCACTGAAGGATTGCTTCTTTTTCATGTCCGTAATATCAATTTTTCGTTCTAGGTGGAGAACATTTGGATACACCTGGCGTAATTTATTGATAGGATCGATTAATGCACCTTCATCATGCAAAGTAATTTTTAAGTAATCATGCAGTTTTTCTTTTTCATAAAACTGAGGATCCAACAATTCTTCCAAATAACCTTCTAATTCTCGTAAGTCATGTGTAGGTGTCAGCGAACGGTATCGATGTGAAAATTGACCCTTTTCATCCATTTCAATAATACTAATCGACTTATTATGCTTTGCCTCAGAAAATGAATATTTTAATAGTGAGCCTGAATATTTAACTGTCTCATGCTTGATTGCTTCAGGACTATGCAGATGGCCAAGCGCTGTATAGGAAAACGGACTAAATAATTCGGCATCGACACATCCTGATGCCCCTACTGATAATACTCGTTCTGAATCTGATACCTGTCCTCCTAAGACGAACGCATGTCCAACCAAAACATTCGGTTCGTTTGGATTGATTGTCTCTTCCATCCTACTAATAAGAGCCTTCATCGCCTCTTGATGGGAGTGGATAGAATCGTCCTGGAGAAGCTGTCTGACAACACCCGGTTCAGCATATGGTACTAAATAAAAGTTTACTCCGTTGATTTGAACTGGCTTAAAGCTATTTGTGATTTTACCGGAAAGATAGAATTGACTGTGCTGATACCACGAACTGCCAAATGAGAGACGCTCTGCGCTATCATGGTTTCCGGCAATGGCTACTACTGGAGTTTTTAACTCAACATTTATTTTAAAAAGAATTTCGTCTAGGAGATCGACTGCGTCTGTTGGAGGAACGGACCGGTCATAAAGGTCGCCGGCAATGACAACTGCATCTGGCTTTTCTTCGGCCACAATACTTACAAACTGCTCAAGAACCTCACGTTGGTTTTCTGTCATATAAACACCATGAACCAATTTACCTAAATGCCAATCGGCGGTATGGATAAATTTCATCTTTTCACCCCATCTTAATAAACTCATAATTACTATTATAGCAAAATACCAACTGCTTTGAGGTTGGAAAGATAAAGAAAACTCGCCGATTGGCGAGCCCCTTAGGGCGAAGACACAGGCGTAGTTACGCTTATGCGTATTAAGGAAGTAAAAAAATTAAGTAAAATTTTTATACTTTCTTATTAGCCTAGAAAAACCTGGCATTCGCCTAGAAATAACAGGAACTTCGGGGGATATTATAGGGATATTGAAGAAATGGAAGACATGAAAAAACAGCCGACACTTTGGCAGGCTGTTAAATGGTTGTTTCATAGATTACTTCTTAATTACGTTAGCAGCTTGTGGTCCACGAGCACCTTCAACAACTTCGAAAGAGACTTCTTGACCTTCTTCTAAAGTTTTGAAACCTTCTGTTTGGATAGCAGAAAAGTGAACGAATACGTCGTTTCCATCTTCAGCTTCGATGAATCCGAAACCTTTTTCAGAGTTGAACCATTTTACTTTACCGTTTTTCATGTAAAAAAATCCCCCTATTGGCTAAAGCGTAGCCTTGTGTAAAATTCACCAAATTACAACGTGATAGCTTAAATTCACTTCCTTATCCAAACTTCGGTTAAAACTTTGAACAAGCTTTGAAACATAAATCTAATCTCGTGCAACGGCTGTCTAAAATTTAACATTTTTTAGCTTATTTGTCAATGAAAAAACCACTGAAAACGCCTTATTTTTCTGGATTTCCGCCTTAATTTGTCCTTACGCAGCCCGGAAGAAAAATGATTATTTTCGAACTGTAGAAGAGCTCGTTACCATCACTTTATTTCGGTCAATTTTACCCAATTTACACTTAATATCTTTTATCACATCTTTAATCAGTAGCTCAAGTCCGATATAGGTTAATGAAGGGAAATTGGCAAATAATTTCTTCACTTCCCATTTTAATTCATTCTCCCCGCAAATACTGTGGCGGTTGATTTTGTCCACTTCTTCCTTTATAAGGCCAAGCTCTTGTTTTTGTTCCTCTGCCGGAAGCAGGGCCAATTCATCATGTCGTTTTAGGAATTCAACAGATTTTTTAATTTTCATCTCCACTTCATCATGTACGTCTTTTGTTATGATGTTATATATCCATTTGAATTCATTTAGCCTTAAGGCGGAATCATAGGTGGCTGCAACAATTTCCTCACGCGTCATGCTGTTCGTTTCATAGCTCAGCATATTTTTCCATGATGGCTGCTTCATGGCCTCGCGGAAATCCTCAAGTTTATGACAGAATTTCTTATAGCCATATTTCTCAGGATGTTCAAAGGCAGGACTGCCTGGATCAAGAAATGGTGAAAGTGGGGCAACAAAGTACGAAATCCGTGTACTTTCATTACACTCTTTGTGAATAATTTCACAAAAATCCACATTCCTCATAGCACTCGCGTACGTTTGATTAGGTATTCCGGTCATGAAAAACAAATCAATCTTTGAGCAGTTATGTTTTAGGGCAAATTGAAGCATTTCAATTACTTTGGCATTCGTACAAGGCAGTTTCCCGTTATATTTACGAATCTCTTCATCTGCCGATTCAAGTGTTAGCTCAATACTAAATTTAGGGATTGCTTTATTTAAACGTGCAAAGAATTTCTCATCAGCATAATTAAAAAGTTCAAAAACAAGCTCGTTCTTCAATTTCATCTTTGCTAATCCATCGAGGAATTCATCCACGTACTTTTTTCCGCCCTGCCTGATATCATTTAACAGAAAGATTGGAGCACGGGTAAATCGTTGGATTAGAGCAATGTCTTCTAGCATTTTTTTAGGCGATCTCATCACTAGCTTTTTCCTATTACAGTTCATTTCATAGGCATCCTTTGATCCGCCGCAGATTAAGCAATTGTAGCTGCAACCCTTTGAGGTTAAAATCGCTGTGTTTGGATATTGAATCCATCCTTTATATGGAAGTGGATCTAGTAAATTAAAATATTTAAAGACTGAGCCAATAATATAGCGGTAGCCAGGCAGATTAAATTCATCAAGACTATCTGGGACATAAGTAATCTCATTGTAGAAATATTGATGATCCCGCTTCCAGGTAAGATTTGGAATATCAGCAAATCCTGTACCGTCCCCTTTCTCCAGCTTATTAAGCAGCATCAGTATTAGCTTTTCAGTGGTATCACCGCGCACGACAAAATCAATCCATGGATATTCAATTAATTCCTCATGAAAATAGGTCGAAGATAATCCACCAAATAGTACAGGAGTACCCGGGTGATATTTTTTCACAATTTTCGCTAATTCCACACTGCCATGTGCATGTGGGAGCCAATGAAGATCAATGCCAAATGCCCTGGCTTTGATGTTTCGAATTTTCTTCTCCACATCAAATTTGGGATCTAGTAACATTCTATTTGCAATATTAATGATTTTTACCTTCAAGCCAAAGCGTTCAAGATAGTCACCGATGCTTGTCAACCCAATTGGGTACATTTCAAAAACAGGAGAGGATGGAACGACATCACTAATTGGACCGGTAAAAAGCATTTCTTTTCTGAAATCATAGACGGTTGGTGGATGCAGCAGTACCAAGTCGTAAATCATTTGATCACTTCCTATATTTTCTATATTTTCTATATTGGTTACATTTTAATAGTAAACCAAAAAACGTGGGAAATGGTGGATAAAATATTACAATTAATAGATTTTTTAGAAAACGACATTTGCACTTTTAATACCTTTTTGCCCTTCGAAATTGTAAAAAGCCAAAGTGATTAATTCTTCGGCCCCATGGTTACTTCCTCTTCTTCATCTTTGAACTTATCTTATATTGTTATCGTATCTACATGGTGGTTATTAAAGATTTGGCGGGCAACAGGTAGGAGTTCAATAATCATAGGATCTTTTAAGGTGTAGATTACTTTGTTCCCTTCTTTGATTTCAGTCTTCATCAACCGATTCATAGTGACCTAGGTTTCCTTTAGACTTTAAGATGATAATAACGTTATAGCATTTCCAAAATAAACTAGTTGTTACAAGAAGATAACTATGTTATATTAATTAAGCGATGAGCTGAGTTGTGTAAGTCGAGGAACATTCCTTTATGGAGCACACTATGTGGAGTGTGGTTTTTCGCCTCAATACGCAAAGACGTCTGTTAATTCAGACGTCTTTTTTATTTTTCCAGCAGATTCTTTGTAGCTGTACTATTTCGAGACTGGGGTGAGGGAAGTGTGGCAAAAGGGCTTTTTGAAATGTTTAAAGAAGATTGATTTTTCCTTGTTACAAACGTAGCTTAGTAGGAGCATTTACTTCTGCTTTTTTTTTATCTATTTAACTTTTCCGCTTAACATTACTCATTTTGAAACCACTTTCCGGCAAAGTCGGCATTCGAACTAAGCTATAGCCTAAATCCTGTTCAGGTACATCAAACTCAATTTTATTGACGAGGAAATCTACACTTGCTTTCATGACTTCAATGGTGATTCCCTCACCAGGGCAACGGTGTCCTTTAGCTGGATCTCCTCCACCTTGAGGAATGAAATCAAACAGGCTTCCTTCCCACTCCTCAAACCGCTCTGGTCTAAATACGTTTGGATGATCCCATATCCTATCATCATGATTGGTGCCGTACATATCAAGCAGGACAAGCATACCCTCTTTAAATTCGCAATTATTCCAAATAAAATCCTTCCCTGCCCTAGCACCTAAAAAAGGACCAAAAGGATAATAACGGCGAACCTCCTGAACAAACAGGTCAAAGTATGAAACATCTCCATTTTGAAGTTTCTCCCTGCATGCTGGATACTCGTGTAACGCTTTTGCAGCAAAAGTGATAAATGTAGCAATCGCAACAATCGGCCTTAAAACGTTAATGAGTTCTACCGCAGCCATTTGAGAATTTAACTGGCTTCCATCCGGTTGACGGTAAGCAGCTATTTCATATAGCGCCGTCCCTTTCTTGGCCTCAAGTCTGCCGGCCCTAACCTCTTCAATTACACTACTTATCCAATCTTCAACTTTTGGTCTCGCCCTCCTGCCTTTCCAGTGACGCGGTCCAAGTCCACCAAAGGCATCTACCATCGCATAAAAGTCTTCAGCCCTCTCTTTTACTTCGGAATCTGTTAAGGGAACCCCCGCCCATTTGCAGGCAACTTTACACAAAACTTCAAGCGCTTCGTCAAACAGGATAATCTCCTGTGACCCTTCCCATTTACTTATAGATGCCAGCCATTGATCTCTTACCAAATCTGCAACATGTTGTTGCTGGGGTGGTGTCATCAAAGAAATAAAAAGGAGTTTTCGATGGATATGTATTTCTCCGTCCATTGTCTGAATTGCATTTTCACCAAATAAGGTTTTTTGCACTCTTTTCGGCGCAGCTCCATTCCGTTGAAACCGTTCCGAATCATAAAAAACCTTTGCGGCTTCCTCTCCACTCATACAAATAACCCTTTGCCCAAGTAACCGGGCTTCAAAAAGGTTAGACTGATAGTGGTCAATCCTATTCTTTATAAATAAATACCCTTCTCTCATTAGTGCAATACTATTATCAAGACTTTTATCATGTGGGATATGCTCATTGAGTGCCATTAATGTATTAGCTCCTTTTTATTATTTGATGTTAGCTTTTCCCAAACAATTTATATTTAGGTAAAAAATTGTGTGGCATACTCAGCCACACAAAATTCGCTCTTTTAAAACCTATTTTAGCTAACACCCTGTTCCTTGCTCCAGGAGCCCTGTATTTTTCGAATTGTAACAATTTGTCCAATATGATAGGCATTGTGAAGAGTTATGCTGGTCAAAGTCTCCAGCCAAGTTCCTGGTGATTCCTCACTAACTTGTTGATCGAGCTTTCCATCTTCACTTTCTTTAACGGTATGATGCCAATCTGTCATAACCAGACTAAATTTCTCCATCACGTCTTCCCACACTAATCCATTCAAAGAAGAAAACGTTGTATCATTATTTCCTTCCATTTCAGGATTGGCAATACCTTTAAAGCGGTTTAAATAACGCTCATTCCAAAATACTAAGTGGCTGATGATTTCCCAAATGGAATTTTCTGCATCATGAATTTTCCATTTAGCTTGTTCCTCCGTAAGGCCAGTGATGGCTTTTTGGAAGGAGACAAACCAGTAGCTCTTGTTATGGCATAATTGTAACTGCTCTAAAATGATTTCTTTCTTGTTCATGTCATCTCTCCTCTTTTGGATTAAACCTTCTCTACAAATTCAAATTGACTTTGTTTCATCTCAGCAGTTCCGGTACTCTTTACAGTTTTGGCTTTTTTCTTTTTCCTCTTGACCAAATACCCCTCAGAAAGGTTCGCCTCTATTTCATTTTTAATCATATTAACAATGAATATCACTAAGAAAAATCCTATAACTGGACCAAATACAGACCATGGTACCCGGACAAAATCAGCAAAGTTCTGACCGATCAATCCTGCCCATTCATTTGATAAGGTAGCAGCCTTCGGTGGTTCTTCGTATCCCAAAACTCCTTCTCGATTTAGCCCGCCAAGGAAAAAACCAAATAACCCAAGCTGCATCGTGATATGTAATGTACTTAGTAATTGCTGCACGGTAAACAGTACACCGTAAAAGCGAAGGTATGGCACTAATTGCCTGCGAAGAACATGAAATTTACTTGCCCCCATTAGAAAAGAGCTCTTTACAAAGGTTGTTTTTAGTAACTCCTCAATCAAATCTACAGTAAATAAAACGACAGATGGAAACCCAATAAACACTAGAATAATAATTTGATAAGTTACAATGGACGAAATGGCAACATCGTTGAAAAAACCGACAACTGGCATCATTAATATAATTCCGATTAAAATCGGTGGTACAAAACGAAAGGCTAAAAAAAAGTCACTAAAATATTTTTTTAGAAAAGGGGCCCATAATGCGATAAAAATCCCGAACAAGCTGCCAGTCAACACTCTTAGTAGTGCTACTCCAAAGGTTGTAATCAATGTGAATTTTGCACCGTACAGCAGGAGTAATAAAATATCATTCCCATTACGGTCCGTCCCAATCCAGTAATCCTTTGAGGGTGGGAAAGGTGCTTTTCCAGTTACATTCCCCTGTTCATCCATTATTAAAGTTTGCTTGTTAAAGTCATCAGGTCCATACATAGGATAAAACAAGCTAGCTAATAAAAGGATTAGAAGGATGGCTGAACCCAATATTGTTTTTTTGTAGCTTCTCATATACTCACCACGTCTTTTCCTCTTATTCGTTTTGAAGTGAACCAACTAATGGCTTCAATGGCCATAAGGGGGAAGGTAAAAAAGAGCAAACAGATAACAAGTGATACAATATCCCCGCCTAAGAAGATAATTTTTTCAAAGAACCTCGTAAAACCTGGTAAATTAAACATATATTCTACAAGATAGATATTTGATAGAATTACCCAAATGATAGTCCTCAACTGTAAAATCATCAATGGATATACATTACGAAGAATATGTATAAGCAGGATTMTAAGACCGCTCATTCCTTTTGCCGTGCCATACAAGGCATATAGCTTTGTTTTTTCCTCTGCGATAATTTTAATTAGAAATTGAGTAAATAAGAAAAGCGGTAAAAATGAGATCGTTACAATCGGGACAAAATATGGCTTTGCTCCAAATACTCCATATAATTGAAGAAACTTCAAACCTGTCGTTTTATAAAGGGTTATCACAAAAAATTGAATAAAGAAAATGATCATCAAATCGGGCACAGCCTCGAAAAAATCTATGCCCTTTTTTAGCCCCGTGCTAATGGTTTCTGGTGCAAGCAGTACCAAAATCGCAATAAGCAACGCAATCGAAATTACTAAAGATAGACATGCTAGAAATAACGACATCGTATAACTGTAGCTTTCTAGAAAACTAAGCTGATTTAACAGATCGATAAACTGCATATCAATTGCATTGAATAATAGGGTGGCATCAGATTTAACCATCTTCCAAAAGTTTATAAAATTGAAAACGATGGCCTCTTTTCCAATTCCCATAAGAAAGGGAAGATTAAAAACAAATAGGAAGCCTGTGATGACTAAGAAAAACCTCAAGGGTAAATCGATAAATCGTTTCATACCTCTACCTCGCTCATTCCATACCATATTTTAAATATTCATAATTTAACTAGACGTAAAAATCCCAATAATAGTTTCAGTTTCATACAAAAAAGTATGCAATTAATGATTGCATACTTCCCTGCATTTATTCAATTGTCAGATCTTTCAACCTTTCATTTGTCCGTTCTCTTTTAAGATTATATGATTGCCACGGCGTATTGTCATTGAAGGCCTCCCTCTTTTTTTCACGCAGCATATCCTTTAGGCCAGGGATTTCTTTGTTTTTTTCGTAAAGATTGATTAAACCGAGCGTGCCAGTATGGGAAAGGCTGTTGAAATAATGAAGGTCGATTTTCCCACTCATTTCATAGCGCTCTATATTCTTAGAAACGATAATCTGTTCAATATCAATCAAATTAATTGAAGTGTAATAGAGTAATGAACTTATGAAATAAAAGTGGAATAATGACAGCCTTTCCATCCAAATTTTAATCAACGTATAAGCAAAGATGACGACAAGAAAGAGCATAAACGAGTGGGCCATCACTCTTATAAACGAAAAGCCATAAGCCTCTTCGTACATGCTAAGACGTAGGAAAGCCGAACTCAACATAACGGCGCTTGATAGAACAAGTATGGTCAGCAGAGATTGGATGAGTCTTTTAATACTATTAGTCACATTCTCCATAAATGATAAAACAAAGATGATAATAGAAAGGTTAATCAATGTAACGAATAGTAATTCAAAAAAACCTTTTCGTGCATACTCCGCATAGGTAAAATCACCTTGTAAACTGCTGCTAAAGAAATACTTAAACTGTACAACTGTAAACAAAATATAAACCGCATTAATTAAAACTAAAACTGTTATCGTAATAATTGCATCGATTTTAAAGGAAGACTGATCATTTGCTTCCTGTTGTATGGCATTAATATGTTTTTTGAGCAGCACCTGCATCAAACCAAAGAAAGAAAATGTACAAAACACAACTGCCAGCACCCTTATAACCGCTTCAGCATCTATTACCTTAAACCATTGAGGAATTTCACCCATCAATCTTTCGAATTGGGTGTCAGCTGACATTAATAACTGAAGGACGATAAACAGCACCGGAATGCTTATTAAAACACCTGTTAATACCTTCTTCCAAACCTCATACCTACTTTCATCCATCCCCTTTTTCAAGAATATAACGATAGAGCCCAAGAACGAAAAGTTATATTTAATCGATTCAATCAAACGCCTGAAGATGTAATAAACAAATACAGGTTTATTCCAAGGCAGACTTTTCTGACTTGTAATCAAAACGAGGTGGAAAATAACCAATACTGGTATTGCCAAGATATTTAAGGCATAAAAGAAGAAATTCATATGAATAAAATAGCTAGCTGATAATAACCAAATACAAATTAGCACTAAATATCCAAGTCTTTGGTGTGTAAAGGAAAAGCCTCGATATCGCCAATAAAAGATACTATAAAAGACTGCTATAAAGATGAAATAGGAGATGCCTATTTCACTCCGTAAAAAGCTTTCTTCGGCTACAAACCCAAGAAACAGGCAGAGCAAGAAAAAAATAAAATCAGTCTTTCCAATTTTCATATCCATTCTTAAAACCCCTCTTATCCTTAGTAGTATTTCTATATACATAGATTTTCTATGTAATTGTGCAAAAAAAAGTGCTTATATCGAAGCTTTCTTTCCCCACCGATAACCAAGCAGACTAATAGGATACAGGATCATAGTAAAGAAGATACAAGCAATAATGAATGTCTTTGTTAACAACGGAGCAAACCACTTATGTGGTATGATTTCAAAAACAGTAAGCACCATTAGCACTAGGTTTGGAATTAACGACAGCAAGAATGTCTTCCTTAATAAAACTTTGCCACCGTGGCCAAAACCTTTGCCAATTTCATATCCCAGTAATGCCCAAAAAAATAAATATAAAATGGCAATCAGTGTTGGAATAGCGGTTAAATGACTCCAAACGACCGAAAGCCACTTCCACTCGTACAAATTGTGAGCTAGTGTTAACAAACTGCCACCGCCGAAGAAAAGGATATTCAGAAATATAAACAACCATTTCATATGACTCGGTGTAACAGAGAGCTCCTGTTTCCACATTTCAGCAATCTCTTCTGGACTTCCTAGACGTGTGTTAATCCTCTCAAAGAAGGCATTTTCATCCTGACAATCATAAGACTCCACAAGGATTTCATCAATATGACTTTCGTATTCAAGGAGGATTTCCTCTTTATCCTGATGACTTCCAAGCAACTGCCCCAGCTCTTCCAGAAACCTATTCTTCGGCCGTTCCATGTTTCGATCTCCCTATAACCTTGTTCATCACCTTCACAAAGTCCTGCCATTCACGGGTTTTTTCATTTAAAACCTGTTTACCGGCCTCAGTAATCCGATAATATTTCCGTGCTGGACCTTTTTCTTGTTCCTGCCAATAACATGCAATATACTCTTGTTTTTCAAGCTTATGAAGAGCAGGATACAAGGTGCCTTCTTTAACACTCAAGCCATGATCACTGCGCAGCTCTAATTCCTTTACGAGCTCATAGCCGTACATGTCTCTCTCATTTAGCAATTGAAGGAGTATTAGAGAGGTACTGCCTTTTACTAATTCACGATTAAACATTTTTTTCACCTACCTAGAATTATTAGGTACATAGAAATTCTACAATTAAAATAAGAGTTTGTAAAGTACATTGTAACAAAATAAACCTAACAAAAAACACAGTCCACCTCATTGGAGGAGTCTGCGCTTTTAGAGTTAAGCATCATTTCGTTGTGGATTGGTCGTTTGTTGGTGGATCAATTCATCTCGTTCGCCGCCATCAGATAATTCTTCTGAAAACTCATGATCTGCTTTGCTTCCTAATAGCCTTTCTGATGTCCGGATCGTATTTGCCGGTAAATTATTATTGGCTGCTCCCTGTTCATTCCACTTTCCCATTTTCATCACCTCAATGGTAGTATCAAAAAATCTCGCTTAAAACATACACAATAAAAAAGTGCATAAATATTCCAATTATGAGCCAAACTAAAAAAAACACTTGAGGTGAGAATATGGGATTACTCAATGCATATAACCAATGGAGAGAAACAAGATATCAAAATCATCTTTCCAATATGAGAGACCAAGACAAATGTCCAGATTGTCACGGCAGAGGCTTTACTGTTTATCCATATAATGAATATGCCTATTATAATTCATTTGATTGTCCAAGCTGTCAGGGAAACGGCTCTTATAATACTTGGGAAAATCTTAGATAAAAAAACCCCTTGTTGGGTAATAATGGGTTCCGTTTACGGGTGCATTCTCATTAAACGACATATGGTATGATATGTGAAGTGGCATACGTCATTTTCCTTATTTATCAAGGTTATTAGCATTTTTTTAAAGGTTATGTAGAAACAATTCACATCATTTTTATGATTTACAATAATTCTTGTACAATTAATAAATATTACCAAATTACCTGTCAATATAAATGTTGATTTAGGGGTAATTGTTAATAGTTTTCTAATTGCTACTCCATTCAGGTTGGTGAAACAAATGACATTTGCTATGAAGACCTTTTTCTCTGATTTTTCAAAGGGAAAATGGTCTTCATCACTTTTATGAAGACCTTTTTCTCCGGTTTTTCAAAGGGAAATGGTCTTCATCACCTTTACGAAGACCTTTTTCTCTGATTTTTCAAAGGGAAATGGTCTTCATCACCTTTATGAAGACCTTTTTCTCTGATTTTTCAAAGGGAAATGGTCTTCATCACCTTTATGAAGACCTTTTTCTCCGGTTTTCCAATGGGATGTGGTCTTCATCCTCATATTAAGAAAACCCGTCAATTTAGCGGCGAGTTTTTGCGTTTTAATATACCAATCGCTGTGTCAAAATGTTTGTCATTTCGACTTCAAATGGTAGAAATGACCTCTAAACAGAACCCGTTAGATGGTTAAGGGACTTTTTTTATTTTAGTCCAAAAGAGCCATTATTCCTTGATAGCCAAAATAGGCGCCAAAGGCAATTAGAGAAATTCCTGATAGGATTGAAATGGCAATTAGACTTTTCACATTTAAAAGCCTGCGGAAACCGGTTGTTAGTCCTGCCACAAAGAGGTCCCAAAAAGTTAATCCAAGAAAAATCATACTGCTGTAAATTAATAGCTGCTCCGTCCCACTGGTTTGAGCTGTCTTTGCAAGAACCGAACCATAAATTCCTAACCAAAAAAGTATTGATAAAGGACTTGTAATCGACATAATGAAACCTGTGATAAAACATTTAAATAAAGTGTCTTTTTCACGACGGTAGTTTAGATTGATTGAATTTGCCCCTTTTATACTTTCAACACCCGAATAAATTAGAATAAACCCTCCAAAGAGCCATAAAAAGATTTGAACAATGGGAATCCCCAAAAATTGTACCATTCCTAAGTAAACCATCAGCATAAAGATGGCATCAGCGATCATAGAGCCCACACCTACCACCCAGGCATGCCAAAAGCCGTTTTTAATTCCCATATCCAACCTAGCAGAATTCACCGGACCAATCGGAGCTGCTAGTGTAAATCCTAAGATAATATAACTAGCTAAAATTGGTATACTCAAGACACCACCCCCTACTCCCCAAATTTTTAGCAACTTGTACATTTTATGAAAAAAACTCCGAGACATGTCCAAAAAATTGAGTTTAGGTGATAATTTCGACTTCACTCACTTATGTACAAAATAAAAAATAGGCATCTGCTGAGCGCAACGTTGTAAATTTGTTCATAAAGTAAAACGTAGTTGAATAACTAGATAAAATTTTTACAACACATCACTTGGAGGGATTAAAGAAGTGCCCAAATCACAAATTATTCCGAACGTTTATCAATCGACACTCACATTAATACAAACTGAAATGGCGATAAAACAAGTCAAAGATCACTTCGAAGATAAACTTTCGAAAATGTTGAACTTGGTAAGAGTTTCTGCCCCTATCATGCTAGCCTCTGGAAATGGGGTAAATGACAACTTAAATGGAGTTGAACGGATGATTACTTTTGATGCTTTGGATATCAAAAGTACAAACATTGAAATTGTTCAATCTTTAGCGAAGTGGAAACGAATGGCCCTTGCTCGGTATGGTTTTTCTACTGGAGAAGGACTATATACAGATATGAATGCAATTAGGCGCGATGAGGTATTGGATAATTTGCATTCCCTTTATGTAGACCAGTGGGATTGGGAAAAGGTGATTACGAATGAGCAGCGTAACGAGGAAACTTTAAAATTTGAAGTTCTAAAAATTTACCAGACGATTAAAAATACGGAAAAGTTTCTCCACCAGCTTTATCCAGTTTTAAAGCCTATTCTTCCAGAAAAGATTCATTTTATAACCACCCAAGAGCTTGAGTCGCTGTATCCTACTCTCTCACCTAAAGAAAGGGAAGATCAGATTGCTAAGAAACACGGTGCGGTGTTTGTCACTCAAATTGGAGGAAAACTTTTATCAGGAGAGAAACATGATGGACGTTCACCTGATTATGATGATTGGACTTTGAACGGGGACATCATCTTCTGGTATCCAGTCCTAGAAAGGGCATTTGAAGTATCTTCAATGGGTATCCGTGTAGATAAAAAGGCATTGTTAAGGCAATTAAAGGCGTCTAAGAATGAAGATCGAAAAGTACTAGAGTATCACCAAGCAATCATTAACGAGGAACTTCCTTATACGATTGGCGGGGGTATTGGCCAATCAAGATTATGTATGTTTTTGCTTAGAAAAGCACACATTGGTGAGGTTCAAGCCTCGGTATGGAATCCGGAAATCATCGAAGAATGTAACAAGGGAAATATAACTCTTCTATAAAGTGAAACTTCCATCAGTGGGGGTCCACTGTCCGTTAATGCGGGATAAAGCGGAAAATGCCTGACATCAGTGTCAGGCATTTTTTGTTTCTGCTTTTCTCCATTTTCTCGTCATAATAAAAGTAACCACACCGATAATTGCAACAAGTAGCAAGCTTACAAAAAAGCCAAAGCGGATACTTTTCTCAAATATGGTTCCCGTTACAGCGGCAAGTAATAAAACCAGTCCGAAAAAAGAGAGAAATTTATCACCCATTTTTATTTCAAGAATTTTCATAGCGGAAAGAATGATAAAAGCCCAATTGTACATCTGCAGAATTCCCGCTGCTGTGGTAATATAACCATAAATTTTTCCTGGCAGCAGCAATGCTGTAATAACAGATGCGAGTAAACCAATCGCAGCAAGGCCTAGGGAAGGAAGCGGCAGGTCCTTAAATTTTTCAATTTTCTTGGCAAATAGTGAAGGTGCATCTCCATCATTAGCTAAGGTGACCAGTAAATTTGTAACTGCAAAGAGCGATGCCGTCATGGTTGAAAATCCAGCTAAAATAATTGCCCCGTTAAACACATGAGGAAAAAAAGCTAAATCGTATGAAGATAAAGCTGTAACAAAGGGACTTTCCTTTTCATTAATTGCTTTATAGGAAACCATACTAATCGCAAGAACGATAGAAATGACATATATAACAGTCAATACAATTAGCATAACCTTGCCAGATTTTGGTGCGTCTTCTTTACTTTTCAATTGCATGGACAATAAACCAATTGTTTCAATCCCGCCATATGCATAAAAAGCATATATGAGGGAGGACCAAAAAGCCCGATAGCCCTCTGGGAAAATTTCACCCATTGAAGACGGTATTCCCGGTTGGTCATTCCCCCCGCCGTGCATCCAACCAAAGATACCAGCACCTGCCAGGATGATAAACATAATAATTGCCGCCGTTTTCGTCACAGCTAGAACGTTTTCAATGCGATCAAATCCCTTTGTTCCTAGTAGAACAACTATAATAGATAGCACTGCGTATCCTGCTGCGAAAATCCACAAAGGTACCTTAGGTAACCAAAACCGTGATAGAATGGATAAAGCAGTTAATTGACTGCCCATTATGAGGATTTTAGAACTCCAATAATTCCAGCCGCAGCTGAATCCTGCCCAGCGACCGTAGGCCTTCCCTGCATAATAACAGAATGACCCCTCCTGAGGGTCAGCCGTAGTCATTTTTGCTAGGAAATGAAAAACAATATAAGTACCTATTGCCGCAAACAGAAAGGAAAAGACCATCGATGGTCCTGTAATCTTGATCCCAATACCCGAGCCTAAGAAATAGCCTGTTCCAATTGTACAGCCAATTCCTATTAAGGAGAGCTGCCACCAAGCTAAGTCTCCTTTATCCCCGCCTTTTGAAGATTTCCCTATACCTGAACTACATGTAAAATAATCCATAACCACTCTCCTTCTAGAGTTATTATGGTTCATTCAAAAGTTAAAAATGTGTATTTCAAAATAGTATAAATTAACTTCAATAGAATAAATAATTCTCATGCGGATATGATAAGTGTACACTTTGTGAAATATTTGTTTGGGGGTACGGAAGATGTCTGTTTATGTGTATCAGACCTTTATCATTAAGCAGGAGAAGTTTCAAGACGCTATTGACAACTTAAGAGAAATTAAAAAATTTAGAAATGAAAATTTTAACCATCATGTTGAAATATTAACGCCTATTTCCGGTGAAGACCATACATATGGAATGCTTTCAACTTATGATGGATTAGCAGAAATGGAAATACAGAGCAAAAGAATGTTTGACGATGAAGAATATTTAGAGTTAATTGGTCCGTTCTTCTTAGAAAACATTGTCGAAGGAAGTATGTATACCCAAATGTATCGCGCCTTAAGCGATAAGAAAAACACCGATAAAAAGAACGAGAAAAAAGAGTAAAAAAATAGCATATCCTCTAGAACATGCAGATTTTGTATGTTCTATTTTTTATGGAACTTTTCAACTATAGATGGTACAGACACCTAAAGAACCTTGTTTAATAAGATAGTTTGAAACAATTATTCTGATGAGGTGATTATAGGTGTTCTATCATATAAAAGAACTACAATACCATGCAAAACCAGAGAGACCTGATCCGTTGTTTGCTAAACAATTACAGGAAGTATTAGGAGGGCAATTCGGGGAAATCTCTGTCGCCCTGCAATACCTGTTCCAGGGATGGAATGTTAGAGGAAATGGAAAATACAAAGACTTACTCATGGATACAGGAGCAGAAGAATTAGCCCATATTGAAATGTTAGCGACGATGATTGCACGTCTATTAGATGGGGCACCTGTTGGGGATCAGATGGTTGCAGCTCAAAACCCTGTAATTGGTGCGATTCTTGGAGGAATGAATCCTCAGCATGCCATAGTTTCTGGTCTAGGAGCAATGCCAGCTGACAGTGTAGGCAACCGCTGGACTGCTAGCTATATCATCGCTAGCGGAAACTTACTTGCGGATTTCAGAGCAAATTTAAACGCAGAGTCTCAAGGACGTCTCCAAGTAGTACGATTATACGAATCAACCACAGACCGCGGCGTGAAGGATATGCTTTCTTGGCTGATTGCCCGCGATACGATGCATCAAAATCAATGGATTGCAGCGATTAAAGAATTAGAAGCAAAGGAAAATGTGGTGGTCCCTAGCACGTTCCCGCGCGAACTAGAGAAACGAGAAGTATCACATGTTCTATTTAATTTCTCTAGAGGTGAGGAAAGTGCGACAGGACGCTGGGCTAATGGTTCAAGTATGGATGGCGAAGGTGTGTTCAAATATGTAGCAAATCCACAGCCGCTAGCCAAAAAACCAAAGTTAAATCCTGCCCCTCCATACATTCATGACACCCTTCCTTCGGTCATTAAGGATGGAGTGGGAACCCTTCCACCTAATATGTGTTAAATACAAGTAAGAAAATGGACCTTCACTGTAAAATTGGTGCAATGCCCATTACATTAATATAATATTCACGGCTGACTCAAAAAGTTATAACTTTACGAAGTCAGCCTTTATTTTTGCGAAATTTTGAAAAATTAACGCACTTTAAAAACAATTAATTCTTTTGAAGATCCTCTATACAAATATAATAAAATATGATATTTTTATACTTGTATTTTAACACTCTACCAATTTATCAGACTAAAGCGTCGTCGGGGGGAGCACATTAAATGAATGCAGTAGTTGTTGCTGTAATTGTTATGTTAATTTTAAGTTTACTACGTGTAAATGTTGTACTAGCTTTAATAATAGGAGCAATTGTCGGGGGCTTAACAGGCGGTCTGACAATCGACCAAACGATTGAAGTTTTTACTAGTGGACTAGGCGGTAGTGCAGAAGTGGCACTTAGCTATGCCTTATTAGGTGGTTTTGCTGTTGCAATATCAACAACAGGGTTACCGAATTTACTAGTTGATTGGGTTTTGGGAATTGTCAAAAAAAATGGCGATTCGAAAAGAAAAGTGTTATCAAAGGCACTCATAGTTTTTTCGATTCTTTTAATGGCCTGCTTTTCACAAAATTTAATTCCAATTCATATTGCTTTCATTCCAATCTTAATTCCACCTTTGTTAATGCTGCTAAGCGAATTAAAGATTGATAGACGTTTAATTGCATCTGTTTTAACCTTTGGACTCACTGCACCGTATATTTTACTTCCTGTTGGTTTTGGAAAAATCTTTCACGAAATTTTAGCATCAAATATGGGAAATAGCGGGTTAACAGTGGATATGAATGACATTCCGGCTGCCATGCTGATTCCAACAGCAGGACTTGTGGTTGGTTTACTAATTGCTATTTTCTTTTCATATCGAAAACAACGAGACTATACGTCAAAGGAAATTGTTTCGCTTGAGAAAGTAATATACTCTAAGCTCGGAATTGTCTTTTCTATCCTTGCAATTATTGGCGCTCTTGCCGCCCAAATCATTCTAGATTCAATGGTGATGGGGGCTTTGACAGGAATAGTTATACTATATATTAGCGGAGCGGTTAAGTGGAACGATGCGGATGAGCTTCTAACAAATGGAATGAAAATGATGGCCTTTATTGGATTTGTTATGCTCGCTGCTTTCGGATTTGCAGATGTCTTAAAGGAAACTGGTGATGTTGACTCACTAGTTACACAATCTGCTTCATTAATAGGAGGAAATAAAGCAATTGGTGCATTGTTAATGCTTATTGTTGGATTATTAGTGACAATGGGAATTGGTTCTTCCTTCTCAACTATTCCGATCATAGCAACAATCTTCGTTCCATTAGCACTTGAACTAGGCTTTAGCCCTATGGCCGCGATCGCACTAGTAGGTACCGCAGCAGCCTTAGGGGATGCAGGTTCCCCAGCATCAGACAGTACGCTCGGTCCTACTGCTGGATTAAATGCAGATGGTCAGCACAATCACATTTGGGACACTTGTGTACCCACATTTATCCATTATAATATTCCGTTGATTATCTTTGGCTGGATTGCAGCCATGATCTTATAGCAGAAAAGGTGTCCATTAAAAAGGACACCTTTTTTGTTGAGGTAGAAAGATGATCAACTCCTAAATACAATTAGAGTTATTCTGTCAAAATAACATCTCCTTTTCTAAAAGCAGCAGAGCAAGATTATATTCGCATACAATCACACTCGAGATCAATAATGAACACTAAAATATTAGCGTCTTCAACAGGTTTTTCGGTAAGCACAATATTTTTTTGCAATTTATGTAGAAATTTGTCTTATTCTTTCATTCATAAATACCTTATATAAAAATAGTATTAATGGTATAATCTAGAAAAATATTATTTTAATATTATAAATGTTCTCAAAATGAAAGGAAGGATTATAGATTGTTATGATAACTCATTCTAATACTGTGTCTACTGCTATCCCACAACCTAAAACGTATGGACCTCTTGGGAACCTTCCACACTTAGACTTAGAACAACCTACTCAATCAATCGTAAAGCTTGCACATGAATACGGTCCAATCTTCAAAATGAAATTTCCTGCCGGAACGGGAATATTTATCTCGTCCGCTGAATTGGCAGCAGATGTATCTGATGAGTCTCGTTTTGATAAATTAGTCAATACGCCTTTACAGAAGGTGCGCGCCTTTTCTGGTGACGGTCTTTTCACAAGTTGGACTAAAGAAGAAAACTGGAAAAAGGCACATAACATTCTCCTTCCCAGCTTTAGTCAGAGTGCGATGAAGGGTTATCACTCGATGATGGTTGATATCGCTGTCCAGCTAATTCAAAAATGGGCTCGTCTTAATTCAGATGAAATGATTGATGTTCCGGAAGACATGACACGACTCACCTTAGATACCATTGGGTTATGTGGTTTTAACTATCGTTTTAATAGCTTTTATCGTGAGCAATCTCATCCCTTCATTACAAGCATGAGTCGTGCATTAAATGAAGCAATGAACCAGAGTAATCGTCTCGGAATACATGATAAACTGATGATAAAATCTAAACGTCAGTTTAATGAGGATATCCATACGATGGTTTCACTAGTTGACCGCATTATCGATGAGCGAAAGAATAGTGACGTCCATGATGAAGACGACTTATTGTCACGTATGCTCAATAGTGAAGATCCCCAGACTGGAGAAAAACTGAGTGATGAAAACATTCGTTATCAAATTATTACCTTCTTGATTGCCGGACATGAAACGACGAGTGGTTTACTTTCCTTTGCCCTATATTTTTTAATGAAGAACCCTGAAAAGCTTTCACAAGCTTATAAAGAAGTTGATCAGGTTCTGACTGGCTCCATTCCTACTTACCAACAGGTTCGAGATTTAAAATATATTCGAATGATTTTGAATGAGAGCTTAAGGCTTTGGCCAACCGCCCCACTCTTCTCCCTTTATGCAAAAGAGGATACTCTGCTTGCTGGCAAATATCCGATTAAAAGAAGAGAGGTTGTGAACGTCCTTCTTCCTAAGCTACATCGTGATGTTAATGCATGGGGAGAAAATGCCAATGAATTTATTCCTGAACGATTTGCAGATCCAAAGAAGATTCCACACCATGCCTTTAAACCTTTTGGGAATGGACAAAGAGCCTGTATCGGTCAGCAGTTTGCGTTACATGAAGCTACTCTTGTGCTGGGCATGATTCTTAAGCATTTCAATTTGATTGACCATGCAAATTATCAGTTGAAGGTAAAAGAAACTTTGACACTTAAACCTGATGGCTTAACAATGAAGGTTAGTCCCCGCCATGAGTTTGATTCTTTTGTCCTTATGCATAACGAGACCAGCGCTTCTGTAAATCTGGATGTCAGCCATTTAGAGCAGTTCTCAAATAGTAAGGCACATCAAACACCACTTCTTGTATTATACGGTTCAAATCTAGGTACCGCAGAGGGTATGGCTCGGATTCTAGCGGAAACGGCTCGTTTTAAGGGATTTCAAAGTGAAATAGCCACCCTTGATGAATATACTGGTAAACTCCCTAAAGAAGGTGTAGTGTTCATTGTGACGGCATCCTATAATGGAAACCCGCCTAAAAACGCCCGTAAATTTGTAAAGTGGCTAAAAGAAAAAGAGACGGAATCTCTTAGTGGTGTCCAATATGCTGTTTTCGGATGTGGTGATCTTAACTGGGCCAGTACCTACCAGAATATCCCGAATTTCATTGATGAGAAGCTTGCTGAAAAAGGTGCAAAACGTTTATATCATAAAGGTCAAGGTGATGCTAGCAGTGATTTTGAGAGACAGTTCGAGGAATGGCATATGTCTTTGTGGCCAAGTATATTGAATACTTTAGGAATTACAGTTGATGAAAGTACGCAGTCTGCTCGGGGAGGACTAATCGTCCAATTTATTAACAGTGAGGATCATATTCCACACCCTAGTGGTCCAGCCATTCCTTTTTACATCCAAAACTCTTCTGTACAGGTCGAACGAGTGCTTAAACGATATGCAATGGATAAAAACTGCTATATTTTGATTAATAGTTATGACAAAAGCTATGCACATTTTCCTCTAGGTTTTCCAACACGAGTCTATGATTTGTTATCCTTTAGTGTTAAATTGCAGGAACCGGTTACTCCGGCTCAACTTCTTACGCTAGCAGAATATACTGTCTGCCCTCCTCATAAGAAGGAATTGGAGGCTCTTTTGCAGGCTGATGCTAACCCGAAAACACTCACCATGCTTGATTTATTAGAAAAATACCCAGCATGTGAACTTCCGTTTGAGAGGTTCATAGAGCTTTCAAATCCCATGAATGCATAAAACAAATACCCCGCCTACTTTAAAATAAGGCGGGGTATTTGTGTGAACTATGTTTTTAAGCCACAATATTTCGGTCGTTCGTGAACTTTTCATACTGTTTTTCATTCATGATTTTCTTCAGTACTTGGACAACCCTCCATACCTCTTCATAGGTGGAATAAAGTGCGATGGGAGCGAGTCTAATGATATTAGGTGCACGAAAATCAGGAATTACACCATTCACTTTTAATGCTTTACAAATCCTTGCTGCCTCCTTATGCTCTAAGCTCACATGACCTCCTCTGCGGTAATCTTCTCTAGGATTCCCTATTACAAAATCCCACTCAGATAACTCTTTTTCTATTAATTGCATGAAATAAGTGGTTAAGCCAAGTGATTTCTCACGAATATTTTCAATTCCTGCCTCTGCAAAAATTTCTAATGACCCTAATAGCGGCGCCATGCTCAAGATATGTGGTGTACCCATTTGATATGCTCCTGCAGAAGAGGCTGGTGTGAGTGTATGCTCCATATCAAATTGTTTCTCTTTTTGAGATCCAAACCAACCTGCAAGACCTGGCAGCGTACCGAAGTGTTTACGATTCACATACAAACCGCCTGCAGCTCCAGGTCCGCCGTTAAGATATTTATAATTGCACCAAAACGCAAAGTCGATACCACATTTACTAAAAGTATGCGGAATGGAACCTACTGAATGACATGCATCAAATCCGATAAGAATTCCTTTTTTATGTGCTTCATACGTAAGACGCTTAATATCCAGTATTTGGCCACTTCGATATAATACCGTCGGCAGCACAATTAAGGCCACCTCCTCCCCCATTGCAGCGATAATATCTTCTTCAACCAAATATCGGCCATCAGGGCTTTGGACACGGATAAGATGTTCTTCTGGGTTATACCCGTAATGAAGGAGCTGGCTTTGGAGAGCATAAATATCAGAAGGGAAAGTTAGTTCATCCGCAAGTATTTTCGTTCGTACCCCATTTGGCTTATAGAATGTACTGACTAGCTGATGCAGATTCACAGTTGTTGATCCTGTTACAATTACTTCCTCAGGTGCAGCACCAATTATTGGTGCCATATGTTCGCCTAATGTTTCAGCCATATAAAACCAAGGAGACTCTCCATCAGTCCAGCCATCAATCCCGTGTTCTTTCCAATCGTTTAAACTGGATAGAAGTGTTCGTTCCGCTCGTTTTGACAAGAGCCCGAGTGAGTTTCCATCCATATAAATTGAACCTGGTTTCCCATAATACTCCTTACGAAACCGAGCTAAGTGATCTTTTTCATCGAGCTTTTTAGCATATTCTAATGTTTTCTGAAAAGTATCGAAAGACAAGTACTCCACTCCCTTTTGTCTTAAATTTACAAGTATCTTACAAACTATTGTATGTCTTACAAATATTTTACCATGAAAAAATCCAAGGTTTATTAAAATGTACCCGATAGTGTAGACACTTATAAAAAAGTCTACCTACCGGGTACTTTTTTGTATAATTAAGAAAAATGGGGATTGGGGAACAGCAGAAATGAGTAAAAAAGTATTAGCAGAGAAAGAGATTAAGTTACTTTCAAATAACCCTTATGTTAAGTCAGTTAGTCCAAAGGGGGTTACTTACACCGATGAATTTAAGAATATTTTTATTTCAGAAAATGAAAAGGGAAAATTACCTAGACAGATATTTGAGGAATGTGGATTTGATATTGATGTTCTAGGAATTGACAGAGTA
>NZ_MSLS01000018.1 GCF_001940785.1 Bacillus sp. MRMR6 | reverse complement strand
ATCGTGAAGGTTATAAAGAATATAAATCTAATTCAAAGAAATGCGGAAACTGTCCACTTCTTTCCCAATGTACTCGTTCCAAAAATAAGGTAAAGGTAGTAACACGTCATGTTTGGGAAGAGCACAAGGAAAAGGTAAGAGAAAATCGCTTATCTAAGTCTGGAAAAATGCTTTATAAATTTAGAAAGGAAATGGTTGAGCGAAGCTTCGCAGATTCAAAAGAACTGCATGGGCTTCGCTATTGTAGGTTACGCGGATTAAGAAAAGCAAGCGAACAGGCTCTCCTTACGGCAGYGTGCCAAAATATGGAAAAAATTGCCACACACTTAGCTAGGCTTGAAAGAGTGTGTGGCAATACTAAGATATTTGAACCCTGTTGATTTCCGCGGAAGGTGCGTAGACTCCTGCGGGAGTACGGGGCAGTGGGAGACCCCGCAGGAGCGTAGCGACGAGGAGGCTCCCCGGCACGCCCGCGGAAAGCGAAGCACCTGGAGGGGAAATCAACAGGCCTTGGTGCATAGGCAATTAAATCAAAAACAATCAATTTTTAAATCAAACAAAATGAAAAATTGCCGAGAAAACTACCCTTTCTCGACAATCTGAGGAATCACTATTTGTGATTCCTTTTTATGCCTTTTTGTTAAATATGCACTACTACTTGTTCTTTCTCACTTTCTAACTTCACTGGTATTTCTAAGGACACATTTTGAAAGCCTTCAATGTTAACAGTTAATATAGACGAACCAGACTCATAACCCGCCCGGACAATCGCGAGCAACCTTCCTTTATAGGAAGTAAACTCGCCTGTGGTATAGTTCTCAGTCGTTTGCGGTTTACTAGTACCAAATGCTGCAAGTGTGGCTGCTCCTTCAACTTTGGCAGTTGCTTTATACTCAGCAGTTGGAACTAGTCTGCCTTCTCCATCTACCACTTCCACAACTGCATGGACTAGTGACTGACCATCTGCTGTAAGCTGCTCCTTGTCAGGAACAATACGAATACCAGCAGGTTTTCCTGCTGATGTTAGTAAATCAGAGGAAATTTTTTTGCCACCAGTATAACTTATTGCTTCTAAAGTTCCCGGTTCAAAGATAAGGTCAAACGTTGCTATTAATCGGTTTTCTTTACCAGCAGGCTTTCTTCCTAGACTTTTTCCGTTCAAGATCAGTTCCACTTCATCTGCGGCTGAGTAAACATCTACCTGCACAGGTTTGCCCTCATATCCTGCCCAGCTCCAAGAATTTTCACGTTCAGGCCATGCAAATCGACCTAATACTTCTTTCAAACCGCTATTTATAGGATTAGATGAGGCAATAAAGGTCTCCGCGGATCCCCATAAGATCCTTCTGTATGCAAGCTGCGGACGAGCAAAGCCGCAGAGATCAATGTCAGCACCACCGAAAGTACGCCATGGGTATTCAACTATATGGAGTGTCTTATATGCATTAGCAGCTTCCTCTGAATGCTCATAATAATCTTGTCTTCCAAGTCCTACTTCTCCGATGTAGTCGTAACTGGTCCACACAAAATCACCAATCACGTGCGAAAAGCGCTCAGCATCGGTCCAGTAATCAAACATTTCTATCGGTTTACTTTCTGTACTGCAAATCACACGGTTAGGGTAGGTTTTTAATGCGTCTTCGTATTGATAGTTAAGATAGTTATATCCCACGACATCTAACGGTGCTGCAAATGCCTCAGTATACTCGCCCCAAACACTTTTTCCAAATTCTGAATCTAAATTGGTGATACCTCCACCTGTATTCTTTGACTTTTTCATCAGGTCTTGGAAAAATTTCAACTGATCTTCATCCTCGAGCCCGTTAAAGAAGGAAGGCAGTGAATTCGTAATCGGACGGGTCGGATCTAACTCACGTACAAAAGCAGCAAGCTTTGCAGCCCATTGGTAGCCGTTAGATAACCCACCTCGCTCTGGAACCTCATTTCCAGTAGACCACATAATCACACTTGGGTGATTACGATCCCGTAAAATAAACGCTTCCATATCCGTTTTCCAGTTCTGTTCAAAATATTGGCTATAATCATGGGTGTTTTTCTCCATCGTCCAAACATCAAATGCCTCATTAATGACGAGTAAACCTAACTGGTCGCACGCATCCAGCATATCCCTTGACATCGGATTATGAGCAAAGCGAATGGCATTAAACCCATTATCTTTGTGAATTTTCATCTTACGATATTCGCTGTCCTTAAAAGATGCAGCGCCGAGAATACCGTTATCATGGTGGACACAGCCGCCCTTAAGTTTTATGGTTCTGCCGTTAAGCATAAAGCCATTTTTTGTGTCAACGGAAATGGTCCTTATTCCGAATGTGGTACTATCGTTATCTAGAGCCGTTTCTTTATCGGATAATTGGGCATTAATCTTATAAAGATTAGGGGATTCGATATCCCAAAGATCCGCATTTTCAACAGCAATTTTCACCTGACCACTAACCTTTTCTCCAGCAGGTATATGTACCTTAACTCTTCCGATGCCCGCTTCTGTACCACAGTGATCCTTTTTTATTTTTACGTCTACCCACACATTCGTGTCGTCAGCAGTATGATTCTCCACTGTCGTTTCAACGATTACAAATGCAGTACCGTTAACTACATGTGAGGTATCAGCGAAAATTCCCCAAGGAGCTATATGGATTTTTGGAGCTGAAAGAAGATCGACATGGCGATAGATTCCTGAGCCTGTGTACCAGCGGGCATTTGGCTGTGCATCGTTGTTCACTATTACTGCTAGCCTATTCTTTTTACCGGGCTTTATATAAGAAGTAAGGTCAACATGAAACGGTGAGTAACCATAATGGTGTCTGCCCACGACATGTCCATTTAAAGTAATGGTTGGGTTCATATACACCCCGTCGAACTCTACTAATAATCTTTTACTCTCAGAACCTTCTGGAATATCGAGCATCTTTGTATAAGTCCCTATGCCTCCACCGTAATATCCGGTACCTTGCCCACCTGGTGCCTCCGGATATGGATCCGTCTCGATGGTAAAGTCATGCGGCAGATTAACCGTTTTGCCTGTTTGCCCATATCCCGGTATCATGAACGGTTTACCATTTATAAATTCCCACTTTTGGTCAATATTTTCTCTTAACATATAAATCTCCTCCTGTTTTGAAGTTAGATTAAATTCCGGACCTCTTAATATTCCCTAAAAATGATAGACTTTGCTTTGGATATCTAGTTTGAGTGGAGCGATCAACAGCAATCAGGCCAAAAGTTTGGGCATAGCCTAATTGCCACTCAAAATTGTCTAATAATGACCAGTAAGTATAACCAATTACATTAATACCCTCATCAAGACATTGCTGGACACCAGTTAAAGCACGTTCGATAAATTCCACTCTTTCCTCGTCATGATCAGTGGATATACCATTTTCCGTAACAATGATTGGTTTATCCCAGTGTTTAGCAACAAATCTCAATACATTTCCCAATGCCTCTGGATAATACTCATAACCCATTTTAGTTAATCTAGTTGTTTCGTCTGGTTTTACAATGCCATCCGGTCCATGAATTTTTCGCGAATAATTTTGAACACCTAAAAAATCATCCTCTTGAAGGAACGGCAGGTAGTTAAGAAGGTCCTCGTACTGCTCCTTTTCAGCGGATTGTTCTCCACCAGGTAATGCTTGATGATCATAAAGTGAAAAGGTGATTCCAACCTGGATCGAAGGGTTCACTTCCTTGATTACCTTTCTCGCTTTTTCATGGCATTTCATAATGATTAGTTCGCCATTTTCAGTTCGGGGAGCAAGAAAAGTTTGTACTTTCCTAGGGTCAATACCAAAAGCTTCCCCTACAGAACGAAAATAATTTTCCATTTTTTCTTTCATATCAACATTCAGCCCAACCTGTACATCAACACTGTCCTCTTTATTTGCTGAAGTGCTTTCATTACCTGACATTCTTTTCATGATCTTAGCTATTTGTTTTCCCATATTTGCTTCATTGATCGTACAGATGTAAGGAATGAGAACACCTAACTCGGAAACAACATATTTACAATAATCCCCAAAGTACTCGACCGTTGATTCACTTTCCCATCCACCTTCAGTAATCAACCATTTAGGTGATGAAAAGTGATGCAATGTTACAATTGGTGTCACATTGTTTTGGTGACAAAATTCCAGGACTTGTCTATAATGTTCAATTTCATCCTTATTAAAATCGCCTTTTGCTGGTTCTATCCTCGCCCATTCAATTGAAAATCGATAAGTATTCAAGCCTGCTTCGACTAACAACTGAATATCTTCTTTATACCTATGGTAATGATCAACAGCATCTAAAGATGGCTCTTTATACATCGTGCCAGGCACATGCTCCATTGCCCAAAAATCACTGTTAACATTATTTCCTTCTACTTGGTGTGCTGCGGTTGCCGCTCCAATCAAAAATTCATTAGTGAATCTTTTCATAATAGTTCGTTCCCTTCTCTAATGGTTATTCGGCGAATGATTTCTTCGTTTTGCAAGTTCGATTGCAATTTGTTTCTGCTTCTCCTCCGTAATATCAAACCAAGCTACCGATGCTGTAAATAAAAAGATAATTGCTGGAACAATTCCCATTAAAGCTTTTAATCCAAAAATCGTCTCACTGCTTTGCACCGCTCCTGGTACATAGCCAATCCATAACAGGGAAGTAGCTACAATTGAGCCAGAAAAAGCGATAGCAACGACCTGCATAACTCCTTGAAAAGATCCCATGAATCCATTGATATTAACTCCTGACTTCCATTCGGTATAGTCCATCGCTGCTGGGAGCATGGTAGCCTGAGCCGGATTTGCAAACCCCATAAACAAACTTGCAATTGAAGCGGTAGCAAGAAAGATTACCACACCAGCGGAAGTAGCAGGAATGAACATAACAGAAGCCGTGCATACGACGTTCACAAAAGTGCAAGTCAGGACAATCGTTTTTATTCCAAAACGTTTTGTCAGTTTACCACTAAGCATTACACCGATAATGGTTGGAAGTAAGCTCATCATTCCGAATAAAACAATTAGACTCTCAATATGAAAATAGTATTTGAAATAGTGAATCATTATGGCAGCTCTTATTCCACTTGCTAAATTAACCGCAAATATATTTACGTAAATGATCACAGCATTTTTATTTGTAAACACCGCTATACACATTTCCTTGATAGAAGGTTTAATTTCTTCTTTCCTTGTCTTTAGGACATATCTCTCCTTTAAGGAACGCACTTGGAATACAGATACTAATATACAAAATACAGCAATAAACCCCATCAGGATAGAGAATCCCTTAGCATCATTGCCACCGCCAAATGCTTTGTACAAAGGTTGAGCACCTACTGATACAATGATAGCTGCTAATATAACAGTGAAATACGTATATTGCCCCAAGGAAACTCGGTCATCAACCCTTTTCGTAACAGCAGGACCAACAGCACTAAATGGTGCGGCTTTAATAGAATTTAATAGGTTATAAATTAGATAGGTTACCGTTGCATATACTAGTGTGCCATTAGGGCTAAGATTAAAATCCGTAAAGGTTAGCCATCCAAAAATTGCAATCGGTACGCCCAATATCATGTACCAAGGTACGTACTTTCCCCACGGAGTTGTTACTTTATCTACAACAACCCCAAAGACTGGAATTAATGCTGCACTAATAATATTACTAGTAAGTAATAATCCTGCTACATATGCTGGATTAATTCCCATCACATCTGTATAAAAAAATAACAAAAAAATAGAAACCATTTGTGTATGGATTGTTCCAGTCAATCCACCTAGACTGCACGCTATTTTTTCTCTAGTACTAAGCCTTCGGTCTTCTGCAACAGGTTGATGGTTAACGGCATCAACAGCATGCATCTCCTTCTTCCTCCCCTGTTAAACATATTAAAAATAGTTTAAATGTGCGGCTGTATTTGATATTTAACAAACACTTCCCTCTTTCTTGTTTTCTTAATAGCCTAATAGTAACAGCGTATAAGAATTCAATATGGTATTTTGGTATTTTTTTTAGTATTATTAATAGATAATTAAAATGGTCGTTGGGTTAGGAGCTGATTATGGATGAACACAAATATGGAAACGATTAAAAATAGGTGCAATCTCGTTGCAGATACATTTGAATTACCCGTTTTCTTCATTAATCCAGATGGAAAAGTGATCTATGAGAACTTAAAGAATCAGTTGTTAAACCCTTTATATGAAAACCAGAAAGAGAAATTTTTTAACCCATTACGCTTTGACGCTAGTCAAGAACACCTATTTCCAGTTATCAGGAAATCTGTATTTTCAGAGAAATATATACTAATTAGTGTTTTCAAAAATAAAGTCTTGGAAGGAACCGTGATAACGGGACCTTCTCTATCCTTTCCATTATCTGAAGACAGAATTAGTGGGATCATCAATGACTCACGAGCATTCTTTTACCGTGAAAAAGTTCTTCAATATTATAGAGCTTTACCTGTTATAGGGGCTGAGAAACTTATAAATATAAGTGTATTTATCAATCACTTGTTTAATAATCAAGTACTTTCTCCTAAATCAATTGTAATGGAGAATTCTAAGTTAACTGATAACAATAATATTGAAGAAGTAAACTTAGTTGTTTCTCAGCATTTACAGTCCAATGCCTTTCATCATGATCGACTATTTGAAAAGAAAATCTTGTACATTATAAGAGAAGGAAGAGTCGAGGAATTATCAACGCTATCTTTAATTAAAGAAGAAGAAGTTGCTAGTATCCTATCTAAGTCTAGTTATCTCCGTTCTATAAAAAACCATATTATTACCCTTATCACATTGGTTTCTAGAGCCTCCATTGAGGGAGGCCTCCATGAGGAAATTGCCTTTTCCTTACATGATCGCTATATTCAACAAGTGGAAGAATTACATCGGTTAGATGAAGTGAGAAGTTTAGCGAGAGACGTTCTTTATACCTTTGCTGAGAAAGTTAAACAAGTGAAGGATGAAAAATATTCGAAAACAATTACTGCCTGTAAAGACTATATTTTCAAACATATTTACGATGAAATTAATCATTTAGAAATAGCCAAATACGTTGACCTAAGTCCTAAGTACTTGTCCGCACTGTTTAAAAAGGAAGTTGGCATTACAATAAGCGAGTATATGCAACAAACTAAAATTGATGAGGTGAAAAAGTTACTAGCCTACAGTAAAACCCCCATATCGGAAATATGTTCGTTACTTCATTTTAATGATCAAAGTTACCTTACAAAGGTTTTTAAAAAGGTTGTTGGCATGACTCCAAAGCAATTTAGGGAAAGACACCATCTGTTGGATAAAAAATAACCTTACACTGGTCTGTAGGGTTATTTCTTTTGTCATTAATTTTGAAAGGTTGATCGTGTTATTCTTTCTTGTAATTTATTTAAATAAATATCTTGATCAATAGGAAATGTAATCGTTTGGTTTTCCCAGGATGATAAATAGATGGCGTTTATTAATTCTAACGCCTTTAAACCCTCTTCCCCTGGTGCAATTAATGGGGTATTAAACAGGATTGCATCAATCCAATTTTGAATGATTCCCTTATGGCCTAGGTAATCTCCGCTTACAGAAACTTCATTTTTTATATATTGTGGTGTTTCGAATCCTGCTGTATTCGCCACATTAAATACTCTTTCTGATTCTTTTAATCTGTAAAAGGTTAGTGAATCACCCTCTATCACTATTTTCCCAAGTTCACCTGCAATTTCAAATCGATTGGTTCCAGGTGCTTCACCTGTTGAAGCGATAATGACCCCCGTTGCACCGTTTTCATATTCAATATAGGCGGTAACGTCATCTTCTACCTCAATTGCATGATATTTTCCAGTATGACAGAAAGCATGGACACGCTTCGGTATTAAACCAGTGGTCCAAAGTAATAAATCTATTTGGTGAGCAGCTTGGTTTAAAAGGACACCGCCTCCTTCTCCTCCCCAGGTTCCTCGCCATTCATTTGAATCATAATAGCTTTGTGATCGATACCAATCTGTAATGGTCCAATTTGTCCGCTTAATTTCACCTAATTCACCTAGCTGAATGAGATGACATAATTTTTGAAAAAGTGGATTTGTCCTTTGATTATTCATGATTGCAAAAACCTTTCCACTTCTGCTGGCTATTTCGTTCATTTCTATGACATTTTTAGTGTATACACCAGCTGGTTTTTCAAGAAGTACATGCTTCCCCTTTCTAAAAGCCTTTTTTGCCAATTCTGGATGACTATAATGGGGTGTAGCAATAATAACTGCATCAATGCCAGAATCATTAAAAAGAGATTCTTCATCCTTAAAAAATTGTACCTTGTTTGTCAGGTTACCGTTGAGCCAGTTCATTTGTTCTTTCCGACCACAAACTGCTGTTAATTCTGCCCCTTTAATTAGTCCCTTAGCTAACTGTTGTGCATGGGATTTCCCCATATTACCTAATCCAATCACACCAACTTTAACTTTGCTCACTTTATCACCTCTTTCAATATGAATCTCTAATAAAAATAGAGCCTTTTTAGGMTCTATAAAACTTTCATAAACAAAGACTGTATAAAAAATTAACTAACTTTTGCCTCTTCACGACGAGCTCTTAATACATCTTGAATTTCTTCCATTTTTGCTTTATCTAAGATGTAGTATTTCATGGCAACTAGTGATGCAATCCATGCCAGCATGAGGAAACCAATATATAATAGCATCGTCACCCAGAAGATCGTCTCAGAATAAGGAGTATTTAAGTCTGGAAAGGCTGCTTTAAAACCAATCATTGCCATCATTAAGCCCACAACTGTTTGTGCTAATGAAGATACCATCTTGTCAACGAATGAATAGGTTGTAGCGACGATACCAGGTGCAAAACGACCTGTTCTATAGGTTTCGTAATCAATAATATCCGGGACCATCGGAGAAACCAGTCCAGAAGAAAGATAACGAACTCCGCCACCGATTAAGAATAACGCTACAAAAGCAACCGTCATGAAATTCAAGTTACCAGAACCAATCTGTTTCGGATCACCTAACCATAAGAGTAAGAACATGGCACTAAAACTAATGATACAGCCCCACGTTGCCATGACAAAACCCTTTTTCGTACCAAACTTCGTAGCATAACGAATACCGAACAGGATTACTAGGATATTTGGGATTAGTGCAATTCCCGACAGTGTGCCAAAGAATCCATAATTACCAATAATAATACCGAATAACATAAGATTAACCACTTGGTTACCAGCAATTTGCAAGCTAAGCTTATCAGTTGTTGCTGCCAAAACAAACATTTGTAATGGTCGATTTCCCTTTAATATTGGCCACATATCTTTAAATGAAATATTTTGTGCACTACCATCACCAAAGTTTTCAATACGGTCCTTCGACCAGATTGCGATGGTTGCTAGTGTATAGGCAACTCCTGCAAAAACAGCTGCAGTAATCGCGAACTCTTGAAATAGACCTGGATTACTAAATCCTTGATATTTTGGTGCCAAAACCTTTGATAAATAAATCGAACCTAATGCAAAGAAAGTCGTTGAA
This sequence comes from Bacillus sp. MRMR6, assembly GCF_001940785.1. Lineage (GTDB taxonomy): Bacteria > Bacillota > Bacilli > Bacillales > Cytobacillaceae > Neobacillus. The sequence goes on along the minus strand of NZ_MSLS01000018.1, from coordinate 87,678 downwards.
TACACCACTTGGAACCCGCCTAATACAGGTCGCTGTGCGGGATCATTGGTTAAAACAGCAAGTCCAGCACTGTTGGCGACCCCAACAAACGTGTAGCCTATAATATAAAAAACATATAGGAAAATAAAGTAAATCATCCGCATGCCTTCAGGAACTGTATGTGAGGTAAAGAACATCACAAGCACAGAACTTGCCATTATTAAATAGCCCAGGATGAAAAATGGTCTCACCTTACCTAGTTTCCCATTTGTCTTATCAATAACAACACCAATAATGGGATCCGTAATACTATCAAAAACCCTAGAACCTGTAATAATGATTGAAGCAACGACAGTACCCAGCCCTACAATACCAGCTGCATAAAAGGATACCAACATCATGACAAACATAAATGCATTTTGTCCTACGTTCCCAATAGGATACAGTGCCAACTGCCAAAGCTTAGCACGGTTAAATTTTTTCTCTCTTTCTAATTTTTCTGCTGCTCTTTTCTCTTTAGCTGTTAATTTCGTTTCGCTAGACATTACTATTCCCCCCTACTTTTTTCTAAAATCAACATGGATCAAATATGTTATCGCTTTCCTTTCAAAGGCACGATACATTCTTTGTTGATATACATTCATTATAAAAGCGTTTCCAACGTCTTTATATAGCGTTTCTTTAACTTTACATAGCGTTATCTAAACTATTAATCATTCTATCGGATGGCTTTCATATAATATTATTGTTTTCTCTAACTATGGTGACTTCCTATATAAAAAATGATGCCCCAAAGCCTAAGTGAATGACACTTGGTTTTGGGGCATCCGTTCTTGAAACTGTTACTTTACAGAATCATACCATTCATTTACTTCTTTTGTGACTTCATCTCCGCCACGTGAATACCAGTTCTCAACAAAATCATCAAAAGCCTCAATGGGCTTTTTACCGTAAATGATATCAATAAATGTTTCCATTTCCATCTTTTTAAGCATTTCCCATCTGCGTGACATCGTTGGGGTTGTAGGACCTTGAAAAAACTCCGGTATATCTGCAAATGCCTGCTCTGATGCTATTTTTATTGCCTCCCTAGAAATTAATTCTAGCGGGCCCATACCCAAATCTCCATTGCCAGCTAAGGCTGCATAGTCATGGGTAGTTAGTTTCTCTCCTCTTGCATGTTTTAAGCTGGCTTCTACGCGTTTTGAATTATAAATAGGCGGGCTTCCTGTTAGCATATATTTTGCCGTAAGAGCTCGTCCACCTGGAATCACTTCATTGGTCGTTAAAGCTCTCCCATCCTGAATTACATAATCATAGCCTTCCTGAAAATCCTTGAAAAGGAATGGATTTTCACTTTCATAGATAGAAAATAGTGTATTTTGATAGTGAAAAAACGCTCTTAATGCCTCTTCAGAGATATTTTTGTTGATGAAAATCCCACCAAGATAAGGGTTATCCACCGTCCGCATGATTTTTCCATCCACTCCTTCTGGCAGGGGGTATGGTTTATAGATTACACCCGGATTTGACTGTAATATACTTGTTGAATACGTATTTAGCCAATTTGGTCCGCCCATGATGCCAACCTTGTCAGATAAAATCTGTGCTGTCAACGTGTTAAAATTGTCGAGTGCAAGCTCTTCAGAAATATATCCTTTTTTCTTCCATTCTCTAAGTTTTATTAATGCATCCTTGACTCCTGGTTKAACAGACCCAAATGTAAGCCTTCCATCTTCTCCGGGGTACCATCTATCTGGTACAGCTCCAAACATTCCGAATACCCAAGATGGATTACCTATTGGGTTTGCAGAAAAATCAGGATTAGCGGCTAGGGCAAGTGGTATTGTATCGTTTATACCGTTGCCATCTGGATCCTGAGTGGCAAATGCGTGCATGAGTGCTTCAAGTTCTTCTATAGTGGTAGGAGTTTCAAGTCCAAATTTATCAAGCCAATCTTGACGAATCCACATGACGGGCTGTGTCCCCTGAAATTCGTGTATAATCGGAATTGCATATTTTTTTCCCTCACGAGTAAATGGCCACCAACCTTGAGGTGATATTTCAGCCATTGCTGCTTTATAGGTTTCAGAAGCATACTTTTCGAAGGCTTCCCCCACACCCATTACTAAATCTGACTCTACTAACATTTCAATTAACTGTTCATCTAATGAGATAAACATATCAGGTAATTCCTGACCAGCGGCTATTACAAGTTTGATTCTTTCCTCGTAAGATTGATCAATACGGGGTGAGTGCCATAATACCTCAAAGTTGATACCTAGATGTTCCTTTGCCCATCTAGTGTGAACATTATCAGAAAAAGACTCTCCTTCTCTAAATTTAGTATTAGGCAACTCAGCTAGAACGGTTGTAACGGTAACAGCTGGAGTAATCCTTCCATCCACAATGGTTATTTCTTCTATATTTCTATTACCACTATCAGTTAGTGAATTTACTCCATTTTTGATTTCATCCTTATTACTGCATCCAGCTAAAGAACTACCTAGAAAAAAAACGATGGATATTACGATTAGGCTCCACTTCATATTCATACTTTTCCCCTTGCTTTTTTTCAGACTTAGCCTTTCCTATCCCGATATTTCTGAGGAGTACACCCGTAATGCTTCTTAAACACCTTAATAAAGTGGGACTGCGAAAAGAAGCCAAGTTCATTGCCGACATCTGCTATTTTAAGTTTGCTATTACGAAGTAGGAAATCTGCCCGCTTCATACGTACTTGATAGATATAATCTCCTATTGTTTCATTTGTCATATTCTTATAGACTTTTGATAAATAAACTGGATGTAAGCATACCTTATTGGCTATCGTCTGTAATGACATATCTTCAGATAAATTTTCATGTATATAGGACCTAACAGCTGCGATAATTCTCATTTGTGAGTCATCAACATGGACAGATTTTTGTTTTTTGAAATTTTCAATCCAGTCTTCTGCCCAAGCAAATATGCGCTGTTTAGTAATCATACTCCTTTTTCGCATAAAGAGATGGAATTCTACTCCTAGGTGCTCCTCTATCGATTGATCACCTGTTACGTATAAAGAAGAAAAGGATGAGGAAAGGTGGAGTAAAACCCTGAATAAATAGTCTTGGGAATGTTCTTGTTTTGAATCATTAACCGTTAAAAATTGCGAAATTCTTGCAATCGCTCCATCCCAATCTTCTGCTTGCAATAATGTTAGAATGGTCGGTGCTTCATGTAAATTTACCGTATGTTCTATCTTCAAACTATTAGGTAAATCCTTTACTGTATTAAAATCCACCTCGTATTTGCCCGCATTATGCTTTATTAATTCAATCAATGTTTGATATCTATTCCTTACATCATAGGGAAAGATGCCAACATTGCTTGAACATATGCTGAGGGAGCCTTTTAAGAAGGTTCGAACATATTCTTGAATCTTTTCCGCATAAGAATTTGCTAATTTTAAGTTATCCCGGTTTTTACTTTTAATCAAAAACACAATATATCCTTGATCGGTGATACAATTCCACAATTCAAACAGGTCTTGAAATACCTCTTCTGCAATATTATTAACTGCAAATTCAACTAATGATATCGACTGAAGTTCATACCCTGAAAATCCCTCTTCTAATCGAATAACGAGCATCGTAAATAAATCATCTAGTTTAAAGGAATCAAGGAGTGCTAGTTTTTTTCCTAAACCCATGTGATCACTTGTTTCATTTTCTAGCAAATCATTAAGTATCTGGCTTTTCAACATTGGCATATTTAGATCTAATGTATGCTTGATCTGTTGAATAGAGATGGTTTCCTTTACCTCCTTGTCAATCGTCCGAACAAGATTTTCAACTGTTTTTATCAATTGTCTAATGTTTACTGGTTTGAGTAAGTAATCGATTGTTTGCTGTCGAATTGCCTTTTGTGCATACTTAAAATCATCATATCCTGATATAATAATCGTTTTTAATCTTGGACAAATTGTTCTCATTTTTTCATTTAAATCAAAACCATTCATTTCAGGCATTTGGATATCCGTAATCATGATATCAATGGTTTGTTCTGCAGCAATTTGCAAAGCTTCTTGTGCTGAATATGCTCGATGCACCGCTTTAATTCCATAATCATCCCACGGAATAGTAAGAGCAAGACTATCGACCACAGAGGTTTCATCATCAACGATTATTAATTGACACATACGGTAAACCTCCTTCAAAATTGTCGATTGGCCAAGACAATATAACACACAAACCGCCTAAGGTACTTCTCTTGATCTCCATTCCAGCAGGATTTTCAAAATGGATGGCCATCCTCTGTTTAATATTCCATAATGCACACCCGATGGTATCGTCCAGTGGTTGTTTCATTTGTTCAAGTAGTTTCCGTATTTCTTCCTCTGACATTCCTCTACCGTTATCTTCAACCATAATACGATACAGGTTATCCTCTTTGACTCCAGTAATTCGAATAAATCCTGCTCCCTGTTTCTTTTCGATCCCATGAACAACACTATTCTCGACCAAAGGCTGTATGAGAAGCTTTGGAATAAGCAGAGACCGCATCGAATCTGGAATGTCAATTTCAAAATTTAGACGCTTCATTCTTAGTTGCTGAATAGTAAGGTAATTCTCTACAACACCCATTTCTTTATCAAGTGGGGTTATTGGTTCATCTAGCCTAGTTGAGTATCGGAAATAATCTGCTAAGTTATGTGTCATTGCCTCAACGGCTTCATCATTCCTGAGACGATTCATATTGTTAATAAAAAACAAGCAGTTATAAAGAAAATGGGGATTGATTTGTGCCTGTAGCGTCTTAATCATCGCGTCCCTTGAAATAACCTTTTCTTTATAAACCCTTTCTACTAAATTCTCGATCTCTTCAACCATTTCATTGAAATTTTTATAAAGCATATCAAATTCATTATTACTTTTTCGACTAATCCGGTAAGAATAGTCACCATCCGTAATTTGTCTTATTCCTTTTATCATACTGATAATCGGAACCTGCACTTTTCTATATAGATAGATTAGCGTAATAATGCTAGCTAATAAGAGAAACGCACATGTTGCATAAAAGATCCGTTTCGTATGAACAATTGGCTGGAGAACTTCATCTAAAGGTAAATAATCAATTAAGTACCAGTCTAAAGTCTTGGAACGAACAAAGTTGACCATATAGTCTGTTTCACCTATTTTGATAATATCTGTACCCTCGTCACGATTAACCAAATAGGGGGAAAGCGTTAACAATAAATCGTTCATGATTTCTTTGTCCGAATCTTCATGCATAATAACCGACTTCCCAACTTGAAAGAAAAACGGATGATTGTTTTCAATTCTAGCGTTGTCCACAACCTGCTGTAAATTGTTCTTTGGAAAGGTTATACGAATAGTAAATTCATCATTACTACGGTAGGTTTCGAAACGCTGTTTGGGTGAATGAAAGGTCCAAAGAGAGCCATCGTCCTCTGCAGCTGGAGGATTTATATCATTCGTACCAATCCATTTGTTGATCAAGTGAGAATAGATAGAGGTTTCATGGTTCCATCCTTGTGAAAACCTATGGATATTCAGCATGTTCTCGACTTCTGACCTTAATTTAATTTGTTCATATGTATCAATCAGATCAATAGATGAAAGCAGTTTAATGTTTGGATTTACTTCTATAGAGATGGCTAACATACTTAATTGGTTAACACTCTCATCCACATTGTTTACGGATTGACGTAGTCGATTAAGATTATTTTCTTGAATATCAGTTCGAACAGTCGCCAGGCTAGTATTAATAATTACTGTATACATGATCATTACCGTTGTGATAGAAATAAATATTAAGAGAAGTACTGTGTAAAAAGTACGATAATGTGTTAGCATGTAGCACTCCTTTTCACTAGATGATGCTTTTTTCATTATTCTAATAGAATTCTAGTTAAAAAGATATGAATGTAGAGTAATGGGATATTTTTCATAACTTTCTGTTTTATCATTTATCTACCATAGTAATTGTGTATATTACTTCCTTATCTTCATTATTTATAGTATTTTGGTATTTTATTTGTTTCAATGGTACGTGAAAAACAAATAAAATAAAAAGAAACTCTCCTTTTCTTCTGAAGAGTTTCTTAGCAAAAGTTTTATTTGAAACGGAATACTATTCACATGGAAAAACGATCCCCCATTCCGATCGTAGTCCATCCATAAGCTTCATGGTTTCAAGCGTTTCATCAAGCGGCATAATAGAACTTTCTTTCAAACCCAGATCAAGACAGCGCATGACTTCTTCTACCTCATATTCATAGCCATTGATCCTGTAGGGGATGGAAATTTCCTTAACCCCCTGAGAATTATGAAGACAAATCACTTGAGCACCATGAAAAGGTGGTAAAACCTCAATATACCCATCAGTACCAGTCACTGTTGCTTTCATGGGTCCGAAGCGATCGATGCCAAAACTTAACTCGGCCTTTTCACCTGTACTCCAATGGAAGGTTACTGTATCTACCCCGTCAACCCCGGTTGATGTCATGATACATTCTGATGTAATAGAGTCAGGGAACCTTCCCAAAATTAAATTGGCGAAAGATATGGGATAAATTCCAAGATCAAGAAGTGCTCCCCCTCCAAACTCAGGTAATCTAAGCACTGAATCGGGCTCACAAACAAATGAAAAGTCCGCTTCAATTTTTTTCACCTGGCCAATACAGCCCTCATCAATCCATTCCTTGACCTTTATGATATTCGGGTTATACCTCATCCACATGGCTTCCATTAAAAATACATCGTTTTGGCGTGCGATGGAAATTAGTTCTTCAGCCTGTTCTGCATTGACCGTCAACGGCTTCTCACATAACACCGCTTTTCCTTTAGATAGTGCCAGCTTTGCTGTTTCCAGATGCTGCGATTTAAGATTAGCTATAAAAACCACATCTACAGCAGAATCATTCACCATCTCCTCATAGGAACCATATACTTTTTCTACTTTATGTTTCTCTGAAAAGGTCCTTGCCCTTTCCAATGAACGTGATGCAACAGCATAAAGCTCTGAGCCCTCAGTGCCCTTAATCGCTTCCGCCAATTTTTTAGCAATATTACCTGGACCAATAATCCCCCACTTTAAATCAGTATTAAAACCATCTCTTCTATAATTTTGAACACTTTCTACAATTATTGTTTCTATTCCTGATTCTTCTAATTTCTCTAGGTCCTCGATACATTCTTTTAACTGTTTAGGAGAAATGTTTGACTGCGGAAAACCTGACATTACTTTAAGTGTAAATCCTTGAGCCAGTTCAAGCCTTGGAGCGGATGTGAACCCTGGAAAATGTTTTTCCAATACAGCCTTTGCTGCTTCACTCTTTAATAATTGACCTATTCTAGTATTTTCCGAAAATGGCATAATAGACAACCTTCCCATGATTTTATTTAGGAGTAAACATCCTCCTCATTAAATAGTAAAATTCGTATGGGAAACAATATTGTATTTTAGTCACATATTTGGTGATTTCTTACGAAGATTTCATATCAGTGTGTTTCAAATAGTTGTCCGGTGTTTCTTTGTGTATTTTTCTAAATACCTTACTAAAATATGAATAATTCCTATAACCCAATAATTCTGCAATTTCATTGAATTTGTAAAAATTACTTTCCATTAGTTGAATGGCAACATCCATTTTCACTTTATGGATATAATCCGTTATGGTCTGTCCTGTCTCCATCGTGAATTTTTCTGAAAGATAGCTTCGATTTACGTGGATCGCATTTGCAACATCCTTTGCAAAGAAAAATTTAAATTTGTTGTTATGAATATATTCTATTGCCATCTTAACGATTAGCGAATACTTCCTCATCGAATATTGGTTCATCACTTCAATTAATTCCTCAACAATTTCAAAATTATAATTCTCTAATTCGATTTTGTTACGACAATGAGCAATCTTTATATAAAACTTTTTTTTGGCAGCCTGTGCAACATCCTTTGGCAATCCTTGTTTTATGGCTGTTTCGACAAAAGAAGTTATGGTTGAAGCAATATATAGTTTTTGAATATCTAATTCTTCTTCCAAAATGATATTTATATCTTTTGATTGCTCTGCAATTGTTTTCACTTCGCGAACCAAATCCATATTCCCGGTAATAATAGCACTTTCTAGCAACTGTTTTAGGCGCGTGCTCTTTTCAGAATAGTCTGTATCATATTCTGATTGTATTGACAGCTCCTTGTTCAGTGTATGGTATTCCATTGTCATACCACTTCCTTTCCCCCTGATTATCGTTTCATAAATCTATCTACCAACAATAATACCTAAAAACCAACAATAGTATAATATTTATTTTTATAATCTGCTAAACTTTTTAATAACAAAATTACTTTTAGGAGGATTATTATGATTTACAAAGACCACAGTAAAAGTATCTCTGAAAGAGTTGAWGATCTACTTCAAAGAATGACATTAAAGGAAAAGGTTGCACAATTGTTTGGAATGGTAAATCTAAGGCAACAAGATCCGATTAAAAATGCCGAGGAAAATTATAAAGATGGAGTTGGTACTCTAAGCTTCCTAAACAGCTCTCAGACAGGCACCACGACTAAAGATATAGAAACTTTACATAGTATCCAAAGATTCTTTGTGGAAGAAACTCGCTTGGGCATCCCTGCACTTGTTCATAATGAAGGGATAGCAGGTGCTCAGATCCCAGGTGCGACAACATTCCCGCAATCAATGAATGTCGCCTCCACATGGGAGCCTGAATTAGCTAAAAAAATGGGAGAAGTGGTTAGAAAACAATTGATGGCATTTGGAATTAGAGCTGTACACTCCCCTCTTTTCGATTTGGGTCGTGATCCAAGGTGGGGAAGAATCGGAGAAACCTACGGTGAAGATCCTTATTTAGTCGCCCAAATGGGAACAGCTTATGTGAAGGGCGTACAAGGGAATCATCAAGTTATGGCGGCAGCGAAACATTTTGTCGGTTATGGTAATGCAGAAGGTGGACGAAATGGAGGAGAACAGCAAATTGCTGAAAGAAAACTGTTGGATAGCTATTGTTTTCCGTTTGAAGCAGCGATACATGAAGCCGGGGTAATGGGGATTATGAATAGCTATGGGATTTTGAATGAGCAAGCGGTATCTACCTCAAAATGGCTGCTAACTGATGTTTTGCGTGAAAAATTAGGATTCTCAGGGCTTGTTGTAGCCGATTATGGCAGTGTCAGCCATGCCAATGCACGGTACCGCGTAGCAAAAACTCAAAAAGAGACGGCGATGATGGCCCTCAAGGCTGGAATGGACGTTGAACAACCAAATAACACCTGTTATCGATACTTGGAAGAAGCGGTCGAATCCGGGGAATTGGAAATGGCATATATTGATCGCTCGGTAAGACGAGTACTAGAGACAAAATTTAAGATGGGATTATTTGAAACCCCCTATCAAGAAGGAGATTTTCATGAAGAAATAAGCAAAGTAGAATATCAGGAGTTATCTCAAGAAATTGCTGAAAAATCGATCGTCATGGTAAAGAATCAAGATTCTGTCCTGCCGTTGACACAAGATCTTAAAATCGCAGTAATTGGCCCTTCAGCAGATAGTAAAATTAATTTCTTTGGCGGCTATTCATCCGTTGGAACTGCTGACACAACCACCAGTGATTTTGATCGATCTGAGAATGATAATTTTATTAAAATGGCGTATGATGTCGTCATTACAGAGCATAAGGAAATGTTGAAAACAAGAGGAATCGTATTTGATCAGCGGCCATCTCCTGAACAAAAAGAGAAAATCATTGAAATGCTCAAAAAGAACAGATCTACCTCAAACAAGGTCTATAAAACGACGGATGAGTTCGTCGAAAAGTATTATCCAAACTGTAATACTGTGAAGCAGGTTCTCGAAAATGAATTCGGAACAGAGAATGTTCTCTATGCGAAAGGATGTGACATATCGAAGCGGATTGAGGGTGGACATGAAGAAGTTAAAAAAGCGGTTCAACAAGCGGACATCGTCATCGCAGTTCTAGGCGGAAAAGAAAGTATGAGAGCTCCGGACGCTACTGCTGGAGAGAATAAGGATAATATTAATATTGGTCTTGAACAGCCACAATTAGAAATAATGGAAGAAGTGTTCCAACTGGGCAAGCCAGTGATTTCTGTCATTGTGGACGGCAGACCATTGGCAACCCCATCCATTAGCGAAAAAAGTAAAGCAGTACTCTATACTTGGCTGCCTGCGCAAACCGGTGCACAAGCCATTGCTAACATATTAACTGGAAAAAGCAATCCGAGCGGTAAATTACCAGTTACAGTCGTCAAGGACAGCGGACAGATTCCTATGTATCACAGTCGATTACCATTTTATATGGATATTAATGAATGGGCGGAGTATATTGATCATGATAAAAATACCCCATTATTTCCTTTCGGTTATGGATTAAGTTATACAAACTTCGAATACAGCAATCTTACACTTAGTAAAGAAGTATTAACTGATGGAGAATTGCAAGTGAAATTCACTATCAAAAACATTGGCACCTATCAAGGTGATGAAGTTGCTCAACTCTATATCCGGGACTGTTTCAGTAATATTGCACGACCTGGCAAACAGCTTGTGGGATTTGTTAGAGTAAGCTTGGGTGTGAATGAAGAGACAGAAGTAACTTTCACAGTTAACATGGGGCAACTGGCTTTCCATAATATCAATATGCAACAGGTTGTGGAACCAGGTGAGATGGAACTTTATGTAGGTTCTTCATCGGAAGATATACGACTAAAGGATTCTTTTACTATTATAGGAGAAGAAAAAGAGGTCCTTCGTAAGGTATTTTCATCAAAAGTAACTGTTAATTAAAGAACTTTTACCAACCAACCTCCACTATCACGGTAGTAATATTTCATCATAATTGCTAGAAAAAAAGAAATCGAATGAAATTTCCATTCGATTTCTTTTTTTACCCATTGCTACTGTTCCATGATTGGGAGCCTTATTAAAAACGTACTCCCCTTGCCAACTTCACTAGAAACTTGAATACTCCCTTTATGACTCTCCTATGATTAAACGAGCAGTCTCCGTTCTTTGTTTGGGATGAAATTCATCATATAGATGAAAACCCCTATTCGACACTCCCAAAATATGAATATAATCAGCTTCGAAAAGGCCTGGCTTGTGGAATTTGTAACTCTTTTTCTATTTCCATTAAAGGCAAGCGTTGCGTATGCGTTGAATGTGGGCATGAAGAGTTAGTTAGGGCTGCGGTTTTGCGAAGCGTTAACGAAATAAATCTTCTTTTTCCCCAGATGAAGATTACCACAAATATTATGTTTGATTGGTGCCAGATAATAGAGTTTAAAAGGACAATAAAGAGAATATTAGTGAAAAATTATAAAAAGATTGGAGTCCGGCAATGGACTTATTATGAATAAACTACTTGCCTTTGTAATTCAATAGAAGTTTTGATCATTTCAGATTGATGATGACAATTTTATAGGGATTCGTTAGAGTGTTTGTTCATCATCTGGTTGATAATTGGTTATCATTGGTAGAATGATGACTTTATTTTGAATTATTTTCAGAAGTTTGGTCATCATTATCTTAATGATGACCATTTCTTAGGATTTCTTCCGGAGGATTTGTTTTCATTGACTTAATGATGACATTCTCGCTGAATTACTTTCGGAGTTTGGTCATCATCCGCTTGATAATAACATTCTCCTGTTTAATTCAAATCCAGCAGGCCAGCACCCGGAAAGCAGCTCTCGGCAAGAAATGTCTAGATAGTATGACTGAGGATATCTCCATATATTTCTTCAGGTCTCTCTTCAGTAATTAAATGCCCCGTCTGGTCGTATATTTTTAATTTTGCATTGGGCAAATCCTTGACTAAGCGGTGTCCAACTCCTATTGGTACAACCCGATCCTCTTTTCCCCATACTAATAAGGTAGGAATATCAATATCCTTTAGTTTCTGCGGTACCAAGTCTCCCTCGCGATGACGAAGCAAACGGATAAGGGCTTTGTAAAATTCTTTTTCAGCCAATGGTCTCCCGAATTCTGTTACTAATTCATCATCGATTAATTCTTGATTGAAAAAAACGTTCCTCAATTGCTCTCTAACATCCTTGCGTCCGACATAATAACGGACGAAATGTTCAAATAAAGGTAAATAGGAACTGTATATTAGCGACCTTTTTGCCCGACTTATGTATCCCGAACTGCATAGTAACACTAACCTATTTATTTTTTCAGGTGCTATCCTCGCCATATTAAGCGCAATTTGTCCACCCATTGAATGAGCCGCAATATTTATGGAAGGACATCCAAACTGTTTGACGCATTCTAGCATTAAGAGTGCATAATTTTCTAAGGTGTAAACAAAGGAAGTTGATTTCTCACTTTTTCCAAAACCAGGCAGGTCGACTGCGATGATAGAAAATTGCTGCTGCAATAAAGGAATAATCCTACGAAAGGTATAAGTTGAGGATACAAAGCCGTGTATGAGGAGAATCGGCGGCTTGCCATTTAATAAGTATTCGCAAAACACGTTAATACCTGACACTTTAATGTAGGCTCGAGTCAATCCACATGCTGACAAATTGTCCACTCCTCGATAATAAATATTTCATAAGTATTATTTACCAAGGAGTTTATAATAACCGAATAAAAACAAGCTTGGAATATTCCACCAAGCTTTTACCTGATCTTATATATATTTACTCTCCTGAAGCCATTGCTCTAACAGTTTCATGGTTAAATCCTTTTTGCTCATTTTTATCATATTCTAGTAGTCAGCTTTGCTGTTTTTTTTGCTAAAACTCCTGATCAGCTTTTGTTTGTGCCTGAAGATAAGGTTTACCGTTAACCATTACTTTTGTATTTTTCGTTGTGTTGATTTGGACCTCAATTTTTTCCGGCAGATTAATTTGCAAATCAATATATTCATCTAATTCTTTACAATAAATATCAATTTTCCCCTGTGGAATTGGAACCGACCCTTTCATCCATTTTAGTCCATTTAAATTAGGAGAAATGGCTACTTTAGTAAACCCTGGTTCTAATGGCCTTACACCAAAAAACAGTACTCCAAAAACATATGTCGGCGCTGCAGACCAAGCATGGCAATGGCTGCGGCTAAAATCTCCCTCAATCAATTCCCAGCCTTCCCAGCATGTTGTTGCATCATTTTCCAACATATAACCATATATATCACGGATGTTCGCTAGAACCATATCATTTTTCCCTAGTTTCATTAGGGCTTCGTAATAGAAGAATAAAACAAAAGGGCTTTTTATCTGTACAAAACTAGCTGGGGGATGGATGATATACTCTTCTATTATCTTTTTACGATATCCTTCTGCACAATCAGATAAATAAACAACGAGGTTTGTCTGAACACTCTTGGTTTTCGATTTTGTCCCATCCTCATGGATACTGTCAACAAATACCTTTTCCTCTTCATCCCATAAGTGAAGGTTGATGGCTTGTTTTAGTTTCTTAGCCAAAGATAAAAAGCCAGTTTCGTCTTCCTGTTCTCCTAAAACAGAAGAAAGGTAAGCAGTTTGTCTTAAAGCTTCGACAAGGAGAGCATTTTGGTGCGTTACGATTTTATGTTCAGTATCCATGGGAGCCCAATCTAACATGTTCCAAGCATCTATTTCTACTAACCCTTGCTCATTCATAAATTCTTGAAAACGTTGAACAGTTAGCTTAAGTTCAGGATAAATTTCTTTTATAAAATCTAAATCCCCGGAAAATCGATAATACTCTCTGCAAGCCATCATCCAAAGAATCGACCATGCTGTTAACACATTCTGCCATCCACTCGGTATATGTGATTCTGGTAATGGGGAGCGATAGACAGATTTAGAAATTAGCTTTAAACATCGCCTTACTAAATCATAATTACCAAAAGTGTAGTAATTCATTAAGGAAATATTGTAGGAGTCCCCCGTCCAAAGTGCCTGTTCATACGCTGGACAATCGATAATCGTGTCCTGTGCACACATACGTATCGTGTGCTTCGAGATTTCCCATATTTGATTTAATTGATAATCAGAACTTTGAAATGCCCCAACGTTCCCGGTAGGAAAAGTCGTTACGTCTACTTTCACTCTATAAATCTTACATGGCTTATTAAGATTACGAATCGTTAATAACATATATCGGAAACCTCTCGGTATAAATGACCGGTAAACCTGACGTCCGTCTCGGGCTACATATCTTAAAGAATTGTTTAAAGAAAAGGTATGTTCAATTCTCCCATTTTGATGGATGCTTTCAAATAAGAAAAAGTCGAAAATAGTTCCCTTTGTAGCTTCTACTTCAAATTCGATATGGCCCAAATATTCCTTGCCAAAGTCAATCAAAAATTCTGAGTCTCCTTGTTCCTTCGGTTCCACAGTTGTAAAGCTATGATTTGGCAACACCATATTTTGATGCTGGAAATGTAAGGAATGAACCTGAATGTCTTTTTTAAATATGGAGAGAAGACTTACATTTTCCGTACTGACATGTTCATTCGGAATGGATTTCTCCCACTCTTTAAACGACACTAATTCTCTTAACGTAGAAACCGTCTGCAATTTTTGATATTGCTCGCTTAGAAGGAAGACTTTTTGAACAGATTTACCTATTTGGAGCCGTGTTTCCTTATAGAATGGTCCAATTGCTAGAAATTTGGAATCATCTTCTTGGCCTAATGGGGTTCTTACCTCTACTAAATCAGGAAAATCTAGTCCTAGATGAATGGTCGGTTCATGAAAGGACCCTCCTACATCTATCATTAATAAATTTGCACCTTTTCTTAGATCTACCTTTTCGTATTTTCCATTCTTTGTTTTATACTCAACCCCGTTTAGTTTGAATTCCCATTTGGCTTCTGCATGTGCATCAAAAGTCAGCATTAAAGACCCTTTCACATCGTCCTTAGAAAAGAGCTCAGTCACTACAAATCCTTGGATTATCCTCCCTGAGTTATTATCTAATTCTCCTGGAAAAAAGGTTGGCTTTAGATCTATCGAAAAATGTTGTGAAAGTGGTTTAACTTCTTTTAAGGATAAGACACTCTTTGGAAACACAGGCTCATTTGTTAAATGGGGGATATCTTTCGGAACAAGTTTCCCCCACGGCTGCATACCATGGCTGCCTATTATCTCGGCATTTGACCAAAATGAATCAACAAACACTAGCCCTGTCCACTCATCGTCAAACCTCCCTGCATGATAAATTTCTGACCATGACAAACAATTGGACATTTTGACGGTTTCCTTTATAAAAGCATCATGATTGGCTGTCTTCCAGGAATCATCGGTCTGCACCTGGTCAACCACTTTACCACCTAGTTCAAAATCAATTTGTGCAATTAACCCGCCCCGGCCTTCTATGTAATGCATCGTACCGGTCCCATAATGGTTGACTAATACTGAAATGATATTATCCTCTTTATTTAAACCGCTTAATTCATATTGGTCGTAATACCATTCATTAGTCCAGCCTCGAACAGGACCGGAACCAAGAAATTCACCATTCAAATAAACGGAATATTTGGTGTCTGCAGAAATGGTTAACCTTACTGACTCATAATCTGCAGGAACGGAAAAGTTTTTTCTAAAACAAGACCATTGATTTCTAGGATGTTTGCCGCTCCCATCCCATATCCAACTTGCTTTCCACTCCATGTAGTTACCTCCAAAATAAGACCCGATTCATCCTCGGGTCTCTACTTCATTTAGGTTTATTTTTCTATTTAACCGATCCTGCTGTCATTCCCGATACAATCTTCTTGTTAAAAATAATAAAGAGAATAAGAGGTGGAATAGAGATTAATAACACATTAGTAAATAGTAAATTCCACTTTGTAATGTACATACTCATGAAATTATAGAGCGTTAACTGTAAGGTGGCATTTTCTGCACCCGGAAAGAAATATAATGGGTTAACAAAGTCATTGTAAACGCTCACCGCAGTTAGGACGATTACAGTTGCAGACACTGGCTTTAGCAACGGTAAAATGATATTAAAGAATAAGCGAAATCTTCCACACCCATCGATTAATGCAGCTTCATCAAGCGACCTTGGAATTGTCACCATAAAACCTCGAAACAATATAATCGTAAATGGCAGATTTAATGCTACCTCAACAAGGACAATACCTGGCATTGTCTTAAATAGCCCAATTTCTTGGAGCACCCAGATGGTTGGAACGACTGCTGGAGGAATAATAAGACCCGCAAGAATAAGGAAATTTATAAAAGGGGTAAGCTTCGATACTTTTCTCTGCAATACATATCCTGCTGCTGCACCGAGAATAATTAAAAGAATAATAGAAAAACCTGTTATCATGAAACTATTAAAGAAAGCACGGATAATCATACCATCTCGCGCACTAATGACCTCTTTCATATTCTCTAAAAGATGAAAGGAACTTGGCCAATCCATATTCAACAAGGCGGATTCCTGTGTATTTTTAAATGCATTGATAATAACGAAATAAAATGGAATTCCAAAAATACCTAATGTAGACAATACAGCAAAACATTCCAGTATCATCTTCCAGAACTTTCTGCGTTTCTGTACCTTGCTTTTCTTAATGACGGTAGGATTTGTTTTACTTTCATTTACGACAATCCTGCTCATTACAAATCCACCTCTTTTTTATTGAGATAGGCATATAGTGGGAATGCTAATGCAGAAACGAGTACGAATAAAATCACATTTCCTGCTGTAGAAAGTCCAAAAAAGCCTGCTTGATACTGTTTATATATAATAGAAGCGATCAAGTCAGTACTAAAACCTGGGCCTCCTTTTGTCATTGTCCAAATCAAATCAAAAGAACGGAGCCCCCCTATAAAGGAGAGAATAATGACGGTGTTCATCGCAGGGCGGCTTAGTGGTAATATGATGCTTTTAAATTTGTGCCATGCGTTTCCCCCATCAATCATGAGTGCTTCATAATAATCCTCAGGAATCGACATAATCCCAGCGATAAAAATGACCGTTGCCATCCCGATCCCTTTCCAAACATCCACTAATGCAACCGATAAAAGTGCGATTTTTGTATCCCCTAACCAGTCTGGCCCTACAATTCCTAAACCTTGAAGAACAATATTGATGATCCCTTGTGAAGGATGCATCATCATTGTAAACGCAATCCCGACAGCAATGGTACTCAATAGAGTTGGGAAAAATACCATTGACCGAATAAATCCTATGGTTTTAAGCTTTGAGCTTAGAAATACCCCTAATAATAGTCCAAGAACAACCTTTAAGCCACACGTCACTACCGCATAAATTAATGTATTTTTAAAACCAATATTTAATGAAGGTTCTGATAAGAATGTAATAAAGTTTTCAAAACCAATGAATTTCCAATCTGTTAACGTCCACCATGTCATACTGAAAAATAGGGACATGATTGTTGGCAACAAGAAAAAGACAAAATAAACAATTCCTGCTGGCAATAAAAAGTAATACGTGTATGTTTTATTTGCTAGCTTATTCATCTGTTGCTCCTCCCTTCAATCCTTTAGAAAATTGGCCCTGCTAGAGTCTAGTCAGGGCCAATGAATTAATTAATTTGATTGTTTTACCAACCTTCAAGACCAAGTTGTTTTGCTTGTTTTTCAACGTCTTTGTCGTATAGCTCTGCTCCCTCTTTAGCTGTGCTAATGCCGCTGCCCACTTGTGTCGTAATTTGCTCAAGGTTTGGACCTTTTACCGGGCTTAAGAATTCAAGTGCTGGAGCTGTATTTTCTGATTCAAAATATGGAAGCATATCCTTTACTGCTGCGTAGACATCATCAGAAAGAGTTATTCCTTTTATAGCAACTGGACCAGTAGGTTTGATTTTTGATGTATATAGATCAGTACCTTCCTGGGAGACGTAAAACTCTAAGAATTTTTTTGCTGCATCAATATGTTCACTATTTTTGTTAATGAAAATACCTGCTGGCATCCAAACGGTTAATCCATTCTTGTCTGCACTGTCATTAGGTTGTGGAAAGAATCCAATATCCTCCATTTTGTCTGGAAAGTTTGTCGCAAGATTAGCTAAAGCGAAAGTGATCATAGGATAATGAACACCAGTACCGTCAGCAAGCATTTTTAAACCAGCATCATAACCGGTAGCAAGAAAATCCTTGTTCATGTAACTACCTTTGAACACTTCTTCTAATTTCTCAAAACTGCGGAGCGCAGCAGGAGTAGTAGAAATTTTTGCTTTGTTTGCAGTAAAATCCTCTGCAAAAGTAGAACTTTCTGCAAGGACATTATAGTTATCTGCAAGCACAATTACCTGTGATGTCCAAGTATCCTTGAAAGTTCCAATCACAGCTGTTTTGCCTGCTTCTTTAATTTTTTCGTTATTCGCCATCAATTCTTCCCATGTTTTAGGGACGGATAGACCAAGCTCTTGATATACCTTCTTATTATATAACCAGCCCCCTGCATTTGTTGGAGTCCCTGGGATTCCAAATACCTTTCCATTTGCTGAAACAGCATCCTTGTACCCGTCCATGATAGTTTCCATGAAAGGCTCTTTACTTAGATCAACAAAATTTTGCTCTGGGTTAAGTGCCTGTAACTGTGAACCTGAGTTGTTCCAAACTAGGTCTGTCATGTCGCCGGTTGCAAGACGTGTCTTAATAATATTATCGCCCTCAGAACCACCTGGACGAGTCTCGATTTCTACTTCTATATTATTTTTCTTTTCGAATTCCGCAATAATTGCTTCGATTCCGTCTAGTTGTGTTTGATTATCAATTAAGAATGTGATCGTTTCTGTTTCTGTACTTTCTCCACCACTTGAGGTGGTCTCTTCTTTGCTGGTACAGCCTGCTAATACTCCTGCCATTAGTGCACTGCTAAGTAGTAACGAGAAAATTTTATTTCTTTTACTTTTGATCATCTTTTTTCCCCCTTTTATATTATCTGATCTAGACCACAATCCCTAGTGGTTACTTTTATTTTAAGCGCTTTCATACCCGTTTTTAAGTGAGGCATTTTTTGGATATACGTCCGATTTTTTTAGGCTAGGCAGATTTTATATAAAGAGAAAAAGTCTATCTCTAATTGTTTAAAAATAGAGATAGACTTTTAATTTACCAATCTTTAAGACCAAGCTGCTTTGCTAGATTTTCTATATCTTGGTCAAGTAATACTGCACCTTCTTTTGCGGTAATCTGTCCGCTTCCAACTTGCTTTGTAATTTGTGGGAAGTTTGGACCCTTTAGCGGAGTAAGATACTCAAGGGCAGGAGTTGTGTTCCCTGAATCGAAATATGGAAGCATCTCCTTCACGGCCGCAATTAAATGATCTGGAGCACGCATACCCTTTATTGCAAATGGACCGACAATGATCTTCTTAGATAAGAATGTTTTTTGACCTTCGGCTGAGATAAAATAGGCCAGCCATTTTTTTGCAGCTTCACTATTTTCTGTATTTTTATTTAGATAGATGGCAGCCGGCATAAAAACAGTTAATCCTTGCTGATCGAGGCTGTCACCGGGCTGGGGGAAAAATCCGATATCGTTTATCTGATCAGGGTAATTTTTTTCTATTGTTGTTAAAACTCCAGATACCATTGGGTATTGGACACCGGTGCCCTGCACCAGCATTTTCATTCCATCCTTAACGGTAGATGTTTGATAGTCTTGATTCAAGTACCCATTTCGGGATACCTCTGATAATTTTTCAAAGCTTCTTACTGCACTAGGGGTGGTAGCAAATTTTGCTTTATTGGCTGTTAAATCGGCTGGAAATGTTGAATTTTCAGATAGTACATTGTGGTTATCTGCCAGAACGATCAGCTGTGAAGTCCAGTCATCCTTGTAGGTACCAATTATTGCTGTTTTTCCAGCAGCTTTAATTCTTTCGCTGTTGGCCATCAGCTCATCCCAAGTTTTTGGTACGGATAAACCGAGCTCCTTATAAACCCTTTTGTTATACAGCCAGCCGCCAGCTAAGGCATTACCGCCTGGGATCCCAAATACCTTATCATTTACCATAACCGATTGCTTAAATGCGTCAATCACATTTTTCATAAACGGCTCACCTGTTAAATCAACAAAGTATTCCTCCGGATTGAGTGCATGCATCAAGGAACCAGAATTATAAAAAACCAAATCGGTCATATCACCAGTAGCTAACCGGGTTTTCATCATCTGCTGACCTTCCATTCCGCTTGGACGAGTCTCAATTTCTGTTTTAATACCGTATTTTATTTCAATTTCTTCTGCTACTGCTCTTATTCCATCTTGTTCTACCTGATTGTCTATTAATAGACTTAGAGTAACTTCATTAGTATTTGAAAGGTTTAATGTACGGCCATTATGACTGCTACAGCCAGCTATAACACCTAAAATTAATCCTAAACATAATAATATCTTTACTATTTTTTTGATGTTTTTTAACATACTGATTCCCGCTTCTTTTTTAAAATTGTCTCTATGGTTGATGTTAATCTATGAGTATTAAAAGGAATCTCGATATTGGCCGGGATTTACGCCAACCTGTTTCTTAAATAATTCGGAGAAATGTCTATAGGTATGATATCCTACCTTTTCGCTAACATCCGCCACTTTATTTCCTTCCCTTAATAGGTCCTTAGCCCGCTCAATCCGAAGCTTAGTTAAGTATTTAATATAGGAGATTTTCATTTCCTCCTTAAATAGCAGACTAAAATAAGTAGGGTTCATCCCAACATAATCTGCTACATCCTGCAAGGTTAGCTCTTTAGAAAAATTTCTTTCTATATAGGCACAGGCTTTTTCTACTGCATCATGTTTTTTGTCCTGTCTAATATGAAGGAACCAATCGATAAACATTTCCATCTGATCCTTTAGCCAGCTAAACATTTTCTGTTTCGTTTTTAATCTCCTGATCTCTATATGCGGCAGGTAATTTCCCGGAGTAATTTTTGAAACATCCTCCCCTGTTTCTTTTGCCACTTCCAATCCAAGGTAAATTAGCTTTAAGATCTCCGTTTCGATTACATCTGGATCTAAGCGTTGGGATTGAAGTTTGTTAATGAACTCATTAAGTTGATGAAAAAGACCTAGTTTATCCCCTGTCCGCAGGTAGAAAATAATAGCTTCTTGCTGCTCTGTTAAATCTCCTGGTATATTTGGATTTTCTCCAATTTCCTCAAAACGGGTCCATTCTCCCTGTTCCATAAACTGACCATACCGTAGTGCTTGCAGTGCTTCTTTATAGCTTTTGGCTGCATCGGTAATCTTTTGGTAGGTTCTTCCAGACCCTATGGTTATTTGGTACTCACTCTGCCAATAGAATAATTGCTGCCATAATTCTGTACAGTCTTTTTGAAAATGGAAAATGACTAGTAGATGTTCTTCTCCATTTCGTATATAAACGGATAAGTACGAAGAGTGACTAGGCAAGGTAGCGCATTTTTCTGATAGTGCGAGAACTGTCACTGCCTCAATCTCTTTTATTTCTTTCTCAAAGCTTTTGGCCCACTTTGGTAAGGCCTCGTCGCCCTGAAGAAGTAAGTCTAAGGTTGCTTTCTCTACAAGTTCAACTCTACTATCCTCCCATTTTTCCTCAAGAGATAAAACCTTTTTTCGTTGTTGGATTTTATCTTGTATTCTTTGCAGGGCTTCCTCCATCATCGGGATAGTGATGGGTTTTTCCAGATAGTCTGATACACCAAGCTTTAAAGCCTTCTTTACATAAGTAAAATCATTAAATCCACTAAAAACGATACATACAATTTCAGGGGCAGCCGCTAGAATTTTTTCCACAACCTGTAAGCCATCCATACCAGGCATTCGAATATCCGTAAACACAATATCAGGTGAATGGGTTTCAACTAAATCGATGGCAGCATAACCATTTGTTGCAGTACCTACCAATTCAATTCCGTACTTTGACCAGTCGATCATCATTTGCAAGCCTTGAAGGACTATATATTCATCATCAAATATAACTGCCTTTAACATTGACTAATCCCCCTTTATTGCCGCACGGAATTTAATTTCAATACATGTTCCTTCATTGACTTTACTAGAAATGGAAAGTTTACTTTCTTGCCCGTAAAATAATTTTAACCGCTCGCGGACATTTCTAATTCCATAACCGCTTTCGGTTTCTTCCAGGTTTTCTATTCCCACACCATCGTCCTTGATGGTGAAGGTAGTCCAGCCTTCAGCAAGCCTGCCTTTTAACTCAATGGTTCCTTCCCCCACCTTCGGCTCTAAGCCGTGGTAGATGGCATTCTCGATAAATGGCTGAAGCAGCAGCTTAAGGATTGGTTTATCCAATACACCTTGATCAACATCTTCAATATATTGAAAACGATCTCGGTAACGGTAATTTTGGATGGTTAAATAATGACGAATATGCTCCAGCTCTTTAGATATAGGAATCATATCCTCTCCATTATTTAAACTTAATTTAAAGCTTTCCGATAAGGCTACAGTAATTTCTGCGATATCCCGATTGTTTTGCAGGATTGCCATCCAATAGATCGAATCTAAGGTATTGTATAAGAAATGTGGTTTTATTTGTGCTTGTAAAGCACGTAGTTCAGCTTCCCGTTCTTTTAACTGTGCGTGAATTAACCGCTCATTCAGCTCTTTGTTTTCAACTGTAATCCTTTGGAATGTTTTCCCAATCGAATTAATGGTGTCAGGTCCTTGATCTTCTCCTGATCCCCAAAGCCCCTTCGCCCAGTCAGCCGTCATTTTCTTTAACTGCACCCAAGGACGGGCAACTTTTCCTGATAGAATGAAAGAAATGAATAAAGCCATTAAAGCAATAACAGATGCTATGGCAGCTGTAATGATCCCGATTTGATTGGACTGTTTTAAAAGGTCCTTTTCTTTTGTGATATGGGCAAATTTCCATCCCGTCGTTTGGTTCGTATAACTGCTGATCAGATAACCCCTTTGTTCCAAATCTTGAAACATCGATAAGGTGTCTTTCTCATAACTAAATTCGATATCAAATGTTGAAGGGCTGTTAAAAACCGTCTGTACACCATTCTTAGAAGAATCGATGACAGCTATTACACTATTACTATCATCATTTAGCACTCTAGAAAACATGGACTTTTTAATATTAACAACTAATAAACCAATTTGCTTAGGGTCAAATAGATTATGCGGGTCGCGTAAAAGTTTAACGGAAGAGAAAGTTGTATCATCGGCTCCGTTTGCTAGAACATTATAACTGAAGAAAATGGGTCTTCCTTGTGCCTTAACACTTTTTAAATACCAATCAGAATTAGAGATCTCCTGATAGACCTTACTAGTATTGTAGCTCCCAATGCTATTGTGATTACCGTAACATACAGGGCGATAATGAACATCAAATAGACAGACTGAATCAATATCTTGTGTATCTATAAAATAACTAGATATTAAATCTTGGATTCGTTTTGTTGTGTTCTCATCTAAAACATTTAAACCCACTTCCGAAAAAGCAGCACTATCTACCAACTCTTGGCGTACACTATTGCTCCAAGAAATGACTCTTTCCATATTAATGATATTTCGAAACAGAAGATCTGTTACTTCACTAGAAGTCCGAAGATTATTTCCTGTGGTTTCTAACTGATTTTGAACGAGCGTATTTTTAGCAATATTAAAGGAAATAACACCTAGCAGGATAAGTGGTAAGATGGATAGGCAAATCATGATAAAAAAGTACTTATATCTAATTTTGTCTCGGCGTAGATGATTTYTGACTCTTCTGAATATTAACCTCATGATTGCCCGCCTTCTATAAAATTATGTATGTCTTTTTATATTTTCTATCATCATAAACCGAATTAGAAAGTATTTCTACCATATAAGAAAAGTATTACTGTTATTTTCAATTTTACTAGTAAATTAAGCACAGCCCCTGCCGATTAGGCATGGGCTGTCCCTTAATTGTTGACTTTTAAATGTTACTTTACCTTAAAGGCCAAGCTATCAATTCGAAGGTCTGGTGCATGGAATTTAACATAGATAACGTTCTGTCCTTTTGGAGCGTTTTTGCCCAAGTCAACGGTTACCTCTGTATAACCTAATTCATTTACCGTTACCCCGGCATTTTCAATGGTATACGTGTTTTTTCCTGTAGTTGGAACATTAATCTCTGCAAATGGTGCGCTATCCACGGAACCAGCATGCAAGGTTATTTTTCCACCGGCAGCATCCGAAGCAACGGAGGCGGTCACTTTCTTAGAGCCAGTCAAAACTACTTTCGGAATGGCTACCCACGAACCATTTTGTTTAGAACGAACGGAATAATATTCGCCAACAACCTTCTCTGCTTTCAAGTTTACAGCTGTTCTTCCTTTTGATACCTCATGATAAATTACCTCATTGGTCGCGAATGAATGGTCAAAAACGTTAAACGGCTTATTCGCAGGAAGTGCAGCAACGGAATCGCCAGTAAGAGCTATCTTTTTCTCTGCACGAGGTTCTTCTGAAGAAGTCCCTACAAAAAGTGCATAGTTTCCTTCTTCTACAATGAAGTCACCTTTGTTGACGTCCCAAATGGCAAAATCTTTTGGATCGACTGAAAGAGTTACTGTTTTAGTTTCGCCTGCAGCTAAGGTTACCTTTTCAAATGCTATCAGCTGTTTTTGAGGTGCAAATTCGCCATAAGCAGATTTATTATTCTTCGCGTATAACTGTACAACTTCCGAAGTATCTACCTTTCCACTATTTTTTACTTTTACAGTTGCTTGGAAAGGTGTATCTCCGTTAGCCGTTTTTGGTACACTGAAATCACTATATTCGAAGCTGCTGTATGAAAGGCCATAACCGAAGGGATATGTAACCTTTGCATCTGTATACATATACGTGAGCTTTGATTCGATTGGATCTGAGTTAGTCATATCCACAGTAAAGCGTGGGTCAATCCCGTCTAACGTTACCGTTTTATTTCCTTCTGGAATCACATATTTATTGATTTCTGGAAATGCGGACATATCTGCATACCAGGTAGAAGACAAACGGCCGGTCGGTGCATAGTCACCATAAAGGACTTGCGCCAATGCCTGGCTGTCAAACTGGCCGCCATATGGCTGGTAAACAATCGCCGATACATTCGGATTGTTTTGAATTTTTTCCATCCCAACAGGGAAACTGGTTTTTACAACAACAACCGTCTTTTTACCTTGTGCTGCAAATGCAGAAGATACTTTATCGACTAATTCATAGTCTGAATTACTCATGTTTAAATCAGAGCGGTCATTGCCTTCCCCTGCACTGTGACGAGGGATTGCGCCAACAAAAACGACTGCATAATCGTCGGTTTCGGCGCGATTAACAGCATCAGCACCGACTTCTTTCACTACAGTCTGTTCAAATTTCACATTATCGTTACGAACAGCGGCATTTGCTTTGTTACCTAAAGTTGTTGCTGACGTTTTTAACTTTCCATCCTCACCAGTAGTAATCAAACGACCATTTGAGTAATACCAGTTGGTGAAATCTCCAGAGAAACCTGTTCGGAAACCGCTTGAAATAAGGGAAACCGTGTTATCTTCGTTTTTCTCAACTCTAACGGTTGGTGGGATTGCGCTAGTTTGACCTACCATCTGTGCAAGATCCCAGTCGTTACTTGTTAAATTTAATGCAGTATTATTTGTATTTTCCACAGATGCATTTGCCCCTGTCGGAGAGGTTATCCAACGTCCATTCTTTAATGAACGTATGCTATAGCCTTCTTGCCCCCAATCATATACTTCAAATAATTGGGCGGGGTTATTTACATCTGTTGGCTCAGACGTTGTCGAAAGTTGTGCACCTAATTCAACATTTGGAGCAGTAACCGTTTGACCGTTTAGTTTAGATTCCAGTGCTATTACTTTTACTCCAGAGTCATATGATACATTGTTGGATCCATTTGCTTTAATAATGCTTAGCAATGGTGATATTCCAGAATTTTCGATTTTAGGAGTAGTCCCTACCGAGTAGGTGGTCTTAAATCTTGAATCTGCATATACACCAGTGACCGCTGCTTTCTGATTTTTCTCAAAAGGCAGTACCCCATCGTTCTTGAGTAGTACAATACTCTCTTGAGCAGCACGTAACGCAACGTTTTGATGTTCAGGTACATTGAAGGTTGCCGGTTCTGCTCTTACATCCTTCGCCTCTTGTACAAATGGATAGTTTTTTGGAATTCCGTTTTCATCTACTTCATTGAAAACGCCGACGCGAACTAACTGGTTTACATGTTGACGTGCAGCTTCAATCAAATCTTCTTTTGTCATGCCATATCTGCCTTCTTCGACTGCATCCACTAAAGCGGCCACATCTGCAAGTCCATTCTGCACACTTGGTCCTGGACGCCCGGCATTTGCCCTTGCCAATATCATTAAGATGTTTGCATTCGTCCGATCGGTAGCATATAGCGTATCATAGCCATTTCCTTGCATATTTTCTTGGAAGACTAGTTGGTCACCATTGAAATCAGGTGAACTGTATACCCCATACTTTGAATGATTATTCGCATGTATTTGATAAGGAGATAGAATATTAGGTATACCGTTAGTACGGCCAAATGATGTCATGACCCCTGCGACAGAACCTGTACCAAGAGCTTTCAAAGGACTTTTTGTCTGGTATTCAAAAATCGAACGTGCACTTGCACTGTTGCTAGCAGATTGACGGAACCATTGTGCATTATAGACCGAGAAATGTTTCGTTCCTACCGCTGCACGCATCCAGAAGCCATTGTCACTCTTATCTTGGTCAGTGCCACTTAATCCAGAAGCCAGTCCATCGATCATTTCAGCTGCCATATGAGCATCTTCGGAGAAGCCTTCATCAAATCTTCCACTTAAAGGATTGATTCGCATATCGCTGACTACTGTGAACGCAACAGTCGGGGAAGCATTTGTACCACCGTGAATATTCGATTCCCCTTGTTTTACTTTAAGCGTGCTGATTTTTTCGCTTCCCATTACTTTTCCAATATCAGATAGAAGTTCTTTGTTCCAGGTCTGTCCCATACCGACTAACGCTGGAAAATCAGTAGAAATCCCCTGTACGTTATCAGCAGCTGAAAGCGCACCCGGAATAATTTTCCCTTTATTTGGTCCGCGCTGTAAAGTATAGTGATTCCTTGAACCCGTTGCATAAACAGCAGGCCCTTCTAAACCTGTATACTCAAAATAAGTATCTACAAATTCGTCTAGGTGATCAGGCTTGCCATCAAACAGCGGCATTCCATCAAATACCCCACCAACTTGTTTCTTAAAAATAATATTTTCATTCGCACTTTTCACCGGGGTATTGAAACCAACTAATCCTGCTGTAAGAGTCGTAACAAGCATTACAGATAAAGTTCTCTTCCCCAACTTATAGAGATGGGATTTCTTCATATTGACACTTCCTCTCCCCTTGCATAATAAAGCGTTTTCAATTTTCTTAATTTTCAATATAAGGACCGGTCTCCTATACAAACAATCATAGCCGAATTCCGCAATGTTCCGATAGTGTCCCATTTTTTTGATTCTGTACGGATTTTTTAGGAGCCTCAAAAAAGAAAGGACAATCAACTTGATTGTCCTTTTCTAACATTATTTTAAAGGTTGTACTTCCTTATTAAATAGGTTGGTGTACAGCTCCATGCATGACAGTAGCTGTTGATTAAATGGCTCCCATAAGGTGAAAAGTCTTTATTGTTTGGATCATATAACTCCCAGAACGTATCTGCACCATCTTTTATCATACCGCCCCAGTACTTTTTCATCTGCCAAACTGCCTGTTCTTTTTCTCCTGAGACGAGCAGAGCTTCTACCAGGTGGTGATACATATATGGTGTAGCAACTCCAACCTTTGGATTTTCCTTCAAAAGGCGATTCATTAGATATTTATTCTGTTCCTTGCTGAAAACACCTGCTAACACCATCCAAATTTGGCTTGCCCAAGAAACTTGCCGCTCCGAACCACTGATAAAAAATTGAAGTTCTACATCCCACAAATAAACTTTTACAGCCTCTACTATTTCTTCTAACCGAACTTTCAGAACATCCTTATCTGGTACGTTCAATTCTTCTGCAAGACGAATCGCTTGTTTCATTGTATAAATGAGTACTGCCTGTGATGGAGTTTGTTTGTTTAACCCATCCTGCCAGTCGATGAATGACCACCAGTCAGAAGAATCCTTTACAAGATGATTTTCGTCCAAACGTTCAAGTGCAAGCTCCAGCTGACGTAAAGCGGTTGGCCATAGTTCCTTTAACGTGTCTAGATCGCTAGTTGCATAATAATAATCATGTAATGTAGAAGCAAAGAACAAGGAATAGTCAAACAGGTAGGTATCATCCGCAATTAGATTTGGAGCAACAAAAACGTTTGCAGCAACCTTACCTTTATCATCGGGCACACCAGCAAATAAATATAAACAACGCTTAACAAGGTCGTTGGCGCAGAATGTTTCATAGTTTGCTAATGCTTGTAATCGAAGGTCTCCCAGCCATAGCCTTCGGTCACGCTTTGGACCGTCCTCAAATACATCCTGCATACAATCGGCCAGTGTTTTAATGCTAATCTTATCTATTTCTTGGAGCTCGGCGTCTTGATGGTTTAACGCTTCGACACCGCTTAAATCAGCAGATGTAACAGCTTTACACTCAATATTTTCAAACACGACGTTATATTTAGGTGATGAATCGACTACTTCAAGTTTTATATATCTAAAACTGTACCTCCGAGGCAGAACAATGTTTGCTGGTAATACATCAACGAAAACCGTCTCTTCCTGAAGCCATGAACTGCTTAGCCATCCATTGTAGTTTTCAAATGGTTCTGCCATTTCAACTGGCATTTCACCCATTGTTAACTTCAATTTGAGAGGTGCATCCGGCGGACTTCCCACTGATCGGATATGTATGGAAAGATAACCAACTTGGTGGGCTGCAAAATCAAGGATAACATAATTCCCTTTACCATATTCATAGTCAGATAAAGTGGAAGCCGGAGCAACAAACTCAGGTTTCCAGCCGTGAATCGCATGTTTATCGCTTTTTATTCCGACAATAGAGGTCGGTCTCACTATGGTTTCAATAAGCTTAGGCTTCATTTTTTCTGCTTGTTCGATAAATAGCTCGTTTCTAACAATCACTTGGTTTTCAAGTTTTTGAATGCTCATACCGCTATCACCTGCTTTTCCTTTTTTACTTTACGCGCATCAATTTCAGCTCGAATCTGCGGGTAAATTTTATCTAAGTTATAAAAGCTCATAGTAATCATCGAAATAACAACAAGGACTGCTGGAATAATCAGGTACCCCATCTTAATAGCGAGTAATGCATTTTCAGTTTGTGAAGTGTTTGGTACATAGTTGCCCCATGAGAGCATAAGTCCAAACAATGCACCAGCAACAGCCATTGTGACTTTACCGATAAAACCGTTTAACGCTGATAATATTCCTGCCGCATTGATTCCTGTTTTCCACTCACCATAATCAACCGGGTCGGCCTGCATGGAAAAATAGATGCTTTGTCGAGTACCAAAGCCAAGTGCAGCAATTACTGCTCCAAATATAATGACAGAAACAACCGAACCAGCAAACAACATAATTAATATACCTGTAAGGTTGACAACGCTCGCAATCATAAATAAAGTACGCTTTAACATCTTTTTCGCAATAAAAGGAGTCAAAAAGGTACCCGCAATTGGGACAAATGAACCAATCCCAGCAATAATACCAACAAGATCTGGCCGCTCAAGATTATAAGTAAAATAATAGATTAGTGCACCTTGCTGAAAAAAGTATGATCCCCACATGAATAAGATATTTAGGGCAAAAATGTAATACGGCTTGTTACCTTTCAAAGTAGAAAATGCTTGTTTTACAGTTACCTTTTCAATTTGCACCTGTACCTTTTCCTCTACATTTTTAAATGTGAAGAAGAAAAATAAACTAGCAATTACACTAAAAATTACCATGGTCCAGAAAAATCCATTTGCTTGTGAACCGCCGCCTAAGAGGTTAACCATTGGCATTGTAAAAACACTAACTGCCGTTGCGCCAATAAATGAAAAGATAATTCGTACAGTTGCGAGAACCGTCCGTTCCTGAGGATCACTAGTTAGGCTTGGTAAAATGGATGCAAGTGGTATATTTACCATTGTATAAGCCATTGATAGTCCCATGTAGGTCATGTATGCATAAAGTAGTTTTGCTGCTGGTCCAACGTCAGGAACATAGAATGCTAGAATACCCAGCAGGGCGAAAGGGACAGCACCCCATAGAAAATATGGTCTTGATTTCCCCCATTTTGTATTGGTTTTATCAATAATAACTCCCATCGTAATATCGGTCACACCATCTAATAACCTAGTTAACAAAAACAGTAAACTAACTTGAACGGCTGCTAGACCTACGACATCTGTATAATAGAACATTAAATAAAGCCCAATCATTTGCCAAACAAGATTACATGAAAGATCTGCTGCTCCGTAACCAATTCGCTGACGCCATACACCTGCTGTAGAGTTCATACTATTTCCCCCTGTTTATCACTTTATCT
Source organism: Bacillus sp. MRMR6 (assembly GCF_001940785.1). GTDB lineage: Bacteria > Bacillota > Bacilli > Bacillales > Cytobacillaceae > Neobacillus. The sequence goes on along the minus strand of NZ_MSLS01000018.1, from coordinate 57,226 downwards.
TGAACTAGTTCTTATGTATATTTAACCGCTTTCTGAATCCGCATACAATAAACAGATTACAGTTAAAACTGCTCTTTTTACAGGTTAAGAGGAAATTCTAAGTATGTAAATACAGTTAGTCAACTATTCCTTTTTTTTCGGAACTGACTCGGTGTACACCCAAAGTGCTGTTTAAATTTCCGATGAAAAAAACTGCTGCTCTCATATCCAATATCAAAAGCAATGTCATCAATACTTTTTGTTGTGTTTTTTAATAATAAAGATGCCCTTACCATTTTTTGCATTTGAACGAGTTCCAAAAATGTCATACCTGTTCTTTCCTTTAGTAAATTGCCAAGATAGTTAGGATTAAAATTAAACTTTTCAGCAAGAGATGTGAGGCTGCAATTATGGTAATTTTCCTCAATATAATGTAACAACTCGATTATATTTGCCTTTCCAGCAGTACGTGTAAGTTCGAAATTCATGTCAATCTGATATACACGCATTAGTTCAGTAAACATTACGGGCAAATAAAATTGAACCATCTCAAGGGAGTAGTCCTGTTCATCAAAAAACTCACACATTATGTTTTTTATTATGTATTGTAAATTTTTATTGTCTTGAGAGTGAAATAAAATATAATGATCATGTCTCTGGTTTTTAGATACTGCATTTGCCAAAAAATTAGACACAATCCCTGCGTTTCCAAGACGCCCCATAAAAGACGCAGAGAAAGTTTCTTTCTTCATAATAATATTGATTAGAATATCGCCTTCTCCCAGTGCAGGAATACTGTGCGGTACGTCTATGTCTAACATACATACTTGCCCTTTGGTCAAAACTATCTCCTTGCCGTTAATAATTTGTTTGCAGGCGCCTGAGTAAATATAGTTTATTTCTATAAAGGAGTGCATATGAAGGGGCATGTCGGCGAATCGATGATGCTTATTGATAAAAACAGGTCCCTTATTAAAAAAATATTCTTCTTGCATTCTTGGAATATTACTGCCACTCTCTATAAGTAGTTCACGACCATCAAAATCATTAACATTCTTACGAGTTTTAATTTGTATTTCCTCAATATGGTCAAATTTACGAAGGTAATTATCAAGTTGCTGATGATTCATTGTTGCCCTCCCTCTATAATTCTAAAAACGTTGCTTTGACTCACCATTCCCCATTAGTTAACAATGCAGCAGTGCAATATTTTCTGGTAAGTGTTTTATAATATGCTGAAAAAACGGACAAGGAAGCCGTCAATAATATACTTGATACCATATTTTTTTGTTCTCTACTCAATTCTTCAAAAGTTTCTACCAGTTTCAAAGCTTCCTTTTGGATAAATTGGTCCATATTCTGATGCATATTTTCCCCTGAGTGATAATAAATTTTTTCAAAGATGGTCGCATATGCGTGATAAAATCGAAGAGGATCAATTACATCATCTTCACGGTCTTCCGGATTATTGAACAAAAGGGCAAGAATTTTTCCTATTGAGTCAAAGTCAAGTGAGGCTTTCAAATCCTCCACAATAAAGAGGGTCGCTGCCTGTTCGACTGTATACTTCTTCCCTAACTGGGGACTTCCTATCAACTGTTTTACTTCCCTCTTGACCCAATTTTGTACAGCTGTTGGTGTTAAATGTGTAAACTCAATCTGGTTCCCCAACTCAACAATCTGATTAATAGATAAACCAATGATTGGTGAATTTGTCTTAAGTAATTTCTCAAAAATGGGCGGCATGGCTGTACCTGAACCTATTAAGGCTCCTTCCTTAACCACTTTTTCAATAATAGATGCCCTTGCTTCCTCAAGAATTTGTTTTGGCAATTTTGTACCTACACTAGTTAGTGAAAACAGAAATTCAGCCATGGTTTTTCTCGATAGCTGGAATAATTCCAAGTTAATCAGCCCCGTTTTCTTCTATATATATTGTCTTTATCCTAAATCTTTCCTATCCCTCAGTCAATGTCTGCTTCTCACAATTGCTCCTTTAAAACTATGGGAATAGTATTTATTTGTTGCAATTTTCTATGGAATAATTTAAAATATATTTATAAATCAAGTTCATATGACCTTGAAATTTTTATTAAGGGTGAGGAAATGGGTAAACGTATTTTTTACTTCCTGTTAACTAACGTACTGGTTTTACTAACAATCAGTATTATTTTTTCTCTCATTGGCGGAGGAAATTATATTAATGCACAAGGTGGAATTGAATTTGGGTCGCTGTTAATTTTTAGTGCTGTCATCGGGTTCTCTGGTGCATTTATCTCTCTAGCGATGTCCCGGTGGATGGCAAAGAAAATGATGAATGTTCAAGTGTTAAAACCGGAGGGCCATTTGTCAGCTATGGAAAGGGTTATTGTGGAGAAAGTTCACCGCCTTTCAAGAGCGGCTGGCCTAACACATATGCCTGAGGTTGGAATCTATCATTCTCCTGAAGTAAATGCTTTTGCCACTGGTCCTTCTAAGAAACGTTCTTTAGTTGCTGTGTCATCTGGAATGCTTCAAGAATTGGACGACGATGCCATCGAAGGCATCATTGCCCATGAGGTTGCACATATTGCAAATGGAGATATGGTGACTATGACCCTGCTTCAGGGAGTTGTTAACACATTTGTTGTCTTCCTTGCGCGTATCGCAGCCTGGATTGCTTCACGATTCGTAAGAGAAGAAATGGCTCCAATTGTACATTTTATTGCCGTCATTGTGTTCCAAATTGCATTTTCCATCTTAGGAAGCTTGGTTGTCTTTGCCTACTCTAGACATCGCGAATTCCATGCAGACCGTGGCGGTGCTGACCTTGCTGGGAAAGACAAGATGACTCATGCATTAAAAATGCTAAAAGCGTATACTAATCGTATCAATGGTGGAGAACAAGCTTCCATTGCTACTTTAAAGATTAATAATCAAAGAAAATCATCACTTTTCTCAACACATCCGGACCTTGATGAGCGGATTCAGCGTTTGAGCATGAAGTAAACAAAAAACCTTGCGATGCAAGGTTTTTTTCGTTATCACGATTTCAGTTTTATCAAGCATTCACCAAGAACAGTATTTCCCCAAAGTAATGATAAATGATCATTGTCTGTTATTGGCCCAACACCTTCAGGAGTGCCAGTAAAGATGAGATCTCCTTCTCCTAATCCAAAGTTTTCGGCTGTGAATTCAATGATAGTCTGTAAATCAAAAATCATACTTTTTATGTTCCCCTGCTGTACCTTCTCCCCATTTTTAAGGAGAGAAAAGTCACTTTTCTTCAATTCTTCAGTTCCAGGGAAAGGAATGAATTGACTCACAAGCGCTGAATTAGGAAACCCTTTTGCTAAAAGCCAAGGGTGTCCTTTTTTCTTGAGTTCACTTTGGACATCCCTTAGGGTGAAATCTATGCCGATTGCCATCCCTTCTGCCATTTCATCCACCGTCATCCCTTTTTCATAGGCTTTACCCATTCTGATGACCAATTCAGTCTCAAAATGGATGGATCCACGATTATTTGGCAGTAATACTTCCTGACCAGCAGCTTCTACTAATGCATGAGTTGGTTTAGAAAAAAGCATAGGTGAGGCTGGCACTTCATTCTGCAATTCCTTGGCATGTGCTGCGTAGTTACGACCAACACAATAGATATTATTACATTTATTCAAGATCATCCCTCATTTAAAAAGTTTTGTATAGTAAAATCTTATCCTTCCTTTTTCTATACTGCAACCTTTGGGTATTGCCAAAAGGGGATTAGGATAAAAATAGAGACAAAGAATAACGTAAAACAGCTTAAGATCCGAAGTTAAACGAGTTGAGCGGCGAAGATTATGTTACGGAGGAAATACAATGACTAAGGAACAAGCATTGAAACTATTAATACTAATTGAATCTGTCTATACGAACTGTACATTCAAAGATGAGACCGTTCAGCAGTGGTTCTCATTTTGTTCAGAAATGGATTATGAGAAGGTGATGGAAAAACTGAAAAATCACATTAGAAAAAGCCCTTTTCCACCGGCGATTGCTGATATTGTTGTATTCTCTTTTGAAGAGAATCAGTTTCAGGATACGCTACAGGAATGGATCCACGAAGGGCGTGAGCGAATTGGATGGCAACACAACAGCACCAAACGAGTTACATTACCTGACTGGCTCATCGAATATTCAACAAGAAAATCGATTTGACGCAGACGGTATCCTTTAGGAGCGGTCTTACCGCTCCTAAACTGATTCTATGTCTTTTACTTTTTTGGTAATACTTTACCAGTCCTTTTCTTTCTCGAGAATATTTTTATATCTGAGCTGAATTTCAAAAATTTTTCAATTGAATCATATTGTTTTTTGTTATACCATCTTCGAATCATTTCCAGTAACCAATATGGAACAGTCCTGCCTTCGAATATATGGTAGAATTCTTTGTATGCTTTTTTTAGATGCTCCCAACGGAAATCATTTCCCTGCCGCAAATATTCTGATACATCAATCACCTTCGCCTTGCCATTCTGAAGTAATACATTTTTCAAGTGAATATCACGAGGATTTAGACCACTTGCTCTTGCATATCTCTGTGCTTCTTCAACCTCCTGTATAACGGTATAGGGTATTTTTATTCCTTGAAGGAGACAGTCATACAGTGTAATGCCGGATTCAAAACTCAGAACTAAATACCTATCACTAACCGCATAACATATTGGAAAAAACAGTGATCCTTTCAATTTCTGGTAAACCTTTGCCTCTATTTGAACTTTTTCTTTTTTATCATCGGCATACAACTTAAAAGCATATGCTGGGTTATGAATGTATTGAAAAACTGCCGCATCAGTTCCAATCCCAACACACCTCAAATCTTCTAAACTCCCGTGAATTGTAACTAGTTTGTTATTGGAATTGGAAGTAATTCTAATCTTAGACAACAATTCATGTACAATTAACAAAGCGTTACCTCCTCACCTGCAACTAGATAATATTTTTTGCAAATGGATCTTAGTATCATGTCTACGAGATTTCCTTTATTATTTATTTTTGGATCTTGATTAAGTTTAATCATGTATAGTGAAAACTTGGAGAAAAAACATTTTAAGTATTTTTTAAGGTTTATGCTTAATAATGGACAACAATGATTGTTGGAAAGTAATAATAGAAGTTTTTTATTTCGGAGAGGGGTGGTGACTGGAAGGAGTTCCCTGATTACCCCCATCTTCAAATGAATTTTGGTCTAACCATTGCCGACCTGCAAAATGGACAAAGACCTGATGGATCATCCTTTGTAGCGGATACTAGATGACAAGCTGCATACTTATGATCGACATTACCAAACACCGTTCTACTAAAAGAGGATGGCCAAAAACTTGGCCATCCTCTTTACATTCCTTCAATTAATTAAACAATTTTTTCAAGTGACGGACGATTTCTTCTTTGTCCGCCTCAATAACTTCCAGATATTGCGGCTTATTAAACAAATCCTGTATTTGTTCAGGGAATGTCTGTTTAATATCACAACGCTCAATTGATTCATTAAACTTTGCTGGGTGGGCTGTTGCAAGTGTTACACAAACCTCACTCGGGCCATTACATACTTCATAGGCAGCAACACCGCAAGCGGTATGAGGATCTAATAAGTAACTAGTTTCAGTATAATACTTGCTGATTGTTTGCAAGCATTCCTCCCCTACTACTCCATGTGCAGCAAAATCTGCCTTCACTTGTCGGAGCTGCTCCTCATTCACGACAATTTTGCCTTCCCTCTTAAAGATGTCCATTAAGGAAGATATTTCACTTGGATTTTCACCAACCAAATAGTACAAATAACGCTCAAAATTGCTCGCAACTTGGATATCCATTGAAGGACTATACGTACTGCGGAACTCACCAGGCTTGTATATGCCATCACGAATAAAGTCTTCTAAAATATTGTTCTCGTTTGTAGCTACAATCAGCTTACCAACCGGCAGCCCCATTCTTTTAGCTAGATAACCAGCAAATATATCTCCAAAATTCCCTGTCGGCACACTAAAGTTAACAGTCTCTGCATCCTGCTCTTTATTCACTTGGAAATAGGCATAGAAATAGTAAACGGTTTGAGCCAAAATTCGAACAAAGTTAATCGAATTAATCGCTCGAAGGTGGTACTTGTTTTTGAAATCAACATCTGCGAATAATTCCTTGATGATTCTTTGACCATCGTCAAAGGTTCCTTCAATCGCTAAATTCAAAACACTTTCATCATGGACAGTGGTCATTTGCAATTCTTGAACCTTACTTACTTTCCCATGAGGGTGCAAAATACAAATGCGAATCCCTTCTTTTCCTCTTACACCCTCAATTGCTGATGCACCCGTATCCCCTGAAGTCGCACCAAGAATATTGATTGATTCTCCCGTCTTCTTGGCTACATAGGAATATAGATTCCCTAAAAATTGCAGAGCAACATCTTTAAATGCAAAGGTCGGGCCATGGAACAGCTCCAATACATACATTTGATCTTTTACTTTCTTAACAGGTGTTACCTCTGGGTGGCGGAAAGTTGCATAGCTCTTTTCAATTAATTCTTTTAGCTCATGTTCTGGAATTTCACCATTAACATAATAGGAGAAAATTTCGAATGCTAACTCCTGGTAAGTTAATTGTGACATTGCATTTAACTTTTCTGCAGGGATTTGCGGGATTTTCTCAGGAACTAATAGTCCCCCATCATTTGCAAGACCCATCATGACCGTATCAATAAAACCAATTTTATCTACGTTTCCACGTGTACTAACAAAGTTCATAGCAGCCTCCAAGTACTTTCCAATTATTTTGCCATATCTCTAAAAAATGATGTCAAAATAAAAAGGATTGAATAATTAATTATATAAAAATATTTAAGTTTCATTTTATATAAATATAAACAACTAGTCGATACTTTTTTGAATATTTTTTATTTTTTTACATTTAGCTTGAATATACCGAATTATATTTCTGTGTTCCCACATTTTTCAAAAATTTTATTGAAGTATCGTTAAAGATTTCTGGCTGATCAATATTACAAACATGTCCGCTGTCCTTGATAACTGTTAGAAAAGTTTTATTGCATTTTCTTACGATTTCTTTCACAGGTGTTAGGAACATATAATCTTCCTCACCCATGATATACAGTGTTGGTATATTTACTCGTTTTTTATTAAAGCGGGTTAATAGAGAATTAATATGCTTAGTTAATGAAAACCACTTAATAAATTCCTTTTGGCATAATTTCTTTGCCTGCTCCACAAATACCAGCCTCGAAGTTTTATGCCTTTTCCTCGGCATTAGGCACCAAGCAAATAACTTATATAACCACATATATGGAAGTACCTTTTTACCTAGATTCCCAAGAGTAATTAAGGTTTTGACTCGGTTATTTAATCCAGTAACCGCACCTCCGAGTACCATTGATTTGATTCTTCTCGGTTCTAATTCTGCCAAGTTTCGAATAATGACTGTACCTAAAGATATTCCGATAAAATGGGCAGACCTAATTTTCAAATGATTTAATACCTCTATGATATCCTTAGTGAGATCATCAAAAGAATAATGTTGCTGTAACTTCTTAACATCCTTAGACCTTCCATGTCCTCGCAAATCTACTAATAATACATTAAAATTTTTTTTAAATTCTTTAATTTGTTTAAACCATATAGCAGAACTTCCACCTGCACCATGTACCAAAACAGTCCACTCGTGTGTATTGTCATTCTTATATGTTTTATAATAAAGCATACGTACCCCCTAATGATGTCCAAAAAAGGACTTTTACCGAAACGGTAAAAGCCCAATAAAATAGACCTTTACCAATTAAACAATTGATAAAGGTCTGGCTAACAACTGAAGCTGCCAACAAAGCCGAGAGCCTTAGGCTCCGTAATGACGACTATGCTGTAAAAGCTACTCCCCTTTAGAAAACATCAAAATTATAAAATATTTCAGATAAAGTATATTAAAAGTATTTTAACAAAGTTATGGATATTTTTCAAATGATAGTCTTTCCGCTTTCTTAATTCCATTTTAAGTAGACCACTAGAGTTTTCGTAACCAAATACAAATTCCTTATATTCCATCAGGAAAGACTGCATTTCTTAACTCTATTTCCAGCTCCTCTTTATATTTAGCTGTTTGTACCTTAGTCCACGCCAATCTTGTCTCCATGAAAGCACTGACATCTTCCTTCCAGGTTCGGACTAAATCAATGTTGAAAAATAGAGCTCCTGTGCGGCGAATAAAGAAGTCTGCAGGTGTAATGACCATTTCATGTTCAATTGAGTACATTAATTGAGCATAAATGATTCTGGATAATGTTTTATTTTTGTCAGCATCAAATGCCTTGCCGTATTGGAATACTTCATTCACATTCGAGCCGTACACTTTAGCCAAACTTCTTCCTTCTTCCTTTGAAAAACCAGATTCAACTGCTTCCAATTCCTTTAAGCGAATGAATGGTTTAAATCCTTCGGAGCCTCCAACGTCTCCTCCGGAAATTGGATATGTTCTAGTTTGAGATTCTTTATAGATTTGCCCTTTTTCTTCAAGGCGTTTAACTATCAGATCCACAACCGATTCTGCCATCTTCCGATATCCGGTTAGCTTCCCTCCCGCAATCGTAATCAGACCGCTTTCTGCTTCCCATATTTCATCTTTACGGGATATCTCTGACGGGTCCCTTCCTTCTTCATATATAAGTGGACGGACTCCTGCCCAGCTTGATTCTATATCGTTATGTGTAATTTTTACCTCCGGAAACATGTAATGAATAGCATTTAATAGATATTCACGGTCTTCCACTAGCATTTTAGGGCGTGTTGCATCTCCTTCATAAAATGTATCGGTTGTTCCAATATAGGTTTTCCCATCACGAGGAATCGCGAACACCATACGCCCGTCTGGAGTGTCAAAATATACAGCTTGAAGCAGTGGAAAAACAGACTGGTCGATCACAAGATGGACACCCTTCGTTAAACGTAGCTGCTTATTATTCCTTGAGTAGTCTTTTTTACGAATAGAATCCACCCAAGGCCCTCCCGCATTTACCACTTTGTTAGCCCGTGTATTTATTGCTTCGTTTGTCAGCATATCCTTCGCCTTGATCCCCATTATTTCATTATTTTGATAGATAAACTCCTCTGCTTTAACATAGTTTAGTATATTTGCTCCATTTTCGACTGCAGCTTTCATGACTTCAATCGTTAAGCGTGCATCATCGGTGCGATACTCCACATAGTAACCTCCACCCTTAAGCCCTTCTCTTCTGATTAGAGGTTCCTTTGATATCGTTTCATCCCTTGTCAGCATTTTGCGTCGTTCAGCCTTTTTTACCCCTGCTAAAAAATCATATACACGTAAACCGATGGAGGTACTCAATAGACCGAATGTGCCACCTTCATGAAGCGGAAGTAGCATCCATTCTGGAGTGGTTACATGGGGGCCGTTCTCAAATACGATTGCCCGCTCTTTACCAACTTCGGCAACCAACCCAACTTGAAACTGCTTTAGATACCTTAATCCACCATGTACGAGCTTAGTAGACCGGCTAGAGGTCCCAGCCGCAAAATCCTGCATGTCTATTAATGCCACTTTCATCCCTCTTAGGGCAGCATCCAAAGCGATTCCAGCACCAGTGATCCCTCCCCCGATCACAAGGACGTCATATTGTTCATCCGATAAAGAGTTAAGCTGGTCTACTCGATTAAAAGACGAAAATGTCACACATATTCCTCCTAGAAGAATCATTGACTAGTTGTAAAAAAGAGACCAAAACTGTGTTATAGCAAGGGCTATAGCATCGTTTTGATCTCATTAGGATCTCGAACTGTTAAATATTAACTTACAATCATTATAACGAAACATTTAATAAGAATAAAGGTAAATAAGTCAATTCTCTACAATCAGCACTCCATACGCATCTAATGAAATGGTCCCGTTCAATTCCTTATCGGTTAACAGGTCTGTTCCTCCACCAATCTCGAATTCTACAGTTGTTGCATTATGGTTCATGACAAATAAATAAGAGCGGCCATCTTTCCTTCTCTCCGTCACTTCCACTCCCTTTGGAACATTAAGCAATGGTTTTATTTCCTTTTCTACGCAAACCGTCTTCACGAAATCTGTTAAAAACGCTGTGTCAGGGCAGGTTCCTACGTAATACGCTTTACCTTTTCCAAAGGAGTTACGTGTTATGACAGGTGTACCAGCATAAAAATCAGAACCATATTCAGCTAGGACTTCTGCACCCTCAGAATGAATAATATCAAACAACAAACTGCACTCATAGCTGCCGTTTAGGCTTCCAGCTGGTTTTTTCATCACAATTTGATTTTTCACTTCAGGAGGCAGTGCATCGATTTCCTCTACCCAAATGCCAAGGAGATCCCGCAGTTCTCCTGGATAACCACCTAGGGTGACAAGATCATGCTCATTAACGATACCGCTAAAGAATGTGGTAACGAATGTCCCTCCATTTTGTACAAACTCTTTTAATTTATTCGCGTATCCTGATTTCACCATATATAATACTGGTGCGAAGACGATTTCATACTGGCTTAAATCTTCATCTACACTAATCATGTCAACCAATATATTTTCGTCAAATAAAGCGGTGTAGTATTTTTGAACTTCATTCAAGTAGTCTAATGCCTTAGATGGACCACTTGATAATTCTGTTGCCCAGCGATTTTCCCAGTCATACACAATCGCTGCTTTAGCAGGTACACGTGAATCAAGCAACTTATCAGAAAGCTTGACTAATTCCTTGCCAAGTTCAGCAGTTTCTCGGAACACTCTTGTATTCTCATGACCCACATGTTCGATTACTGCTCCATGATACTTTTCACAAGCAGCTACCGATCTCCTCAATTGGAAAAACATAACGGTATCCGCACCACGTGCTACTGCCTGATAGCTCCATAAACGCATCACACCGGGCCGTTTCAACGAATTATATGCCTGCCAATTTTGCTGGCTTGGCGTCTGCTCCATTAGCATAAACGGCTGGCCGCTTTTTAAGCCTCTCATCAAATCGTGTGCCAACGCTGTAAAACTAGGTGGTGTATTGTAGCGAGGATAGTTATCCCAAGAAACTACATCCATTTCTTTACCCCACTTAAAATAGTCAAGCTCGCTATAGGTACCCATTAAATTTGTTGTGACGGGAATTGCAGAATTATGCTTTTTTAAAACATCACGCTCTAGTTTAAAGCACTCTAACAGACTATCGGACTGAAAAATACGATAATCTAACGATATCCCTTGAAAATAGCTCGAATTTCTTGCCATTTCTTCACTTAAAACATTGGGCGGTACAATTTCATCCCATTCATAAAACGTATGGCCCCAAAACCGAGTGTTCCATGTTTTATTTAAAGTATCTAAGTTTCCGTATTTTTCTTGAAGCCATTCTCTAAAACTCTTTGCACAGTTGTCACAATAACAGTAGCCGCCATATTCATTGGACACATGCCAGATTAACACGCCAGGATGGTCTTTATATCTTTCTCCTAACCGGTCAGCGATCCTCTCCGCATACTTCCGATAGGTTGGGCTGTTCGGACAGGAATTGTGCCTGCCGCCAAACTTCCGCTTTCTCCCTTGATAATCTACTCTAAGCACATCAGGATACTTTTTAGCCATCCATGCAGGGTGTGCTGCTGTACTTGTTGCTAGACAGGTATAAATGCCATTTTGATATAACCGGTCAATTTGTTCATCCAGCCATGAAAAATGATAGGTCTCTTCATCCGGCTGATTTAATGCCCAGGAAAACACATTCAAGGTTGCCACATCAATTCCGGCAAGTTTAAACATACGGACATCTTCGTCCCAGTCCTCTTTTTCCCACTGCTCTGGATTATAATCTCCACCATACCATATTTTAGGAAGTTTTTCATTTATCACGAGCAATCACCTATCCCTTTATATCATTATATTCCAATTGTATACGATTACAAAGTTGCATTAAATATAATATTAAGGAAGCTGATATAATTAAAAAGCACATTAGTGACATTCCATCGATGATGTTCTACACCTTTAAACGAAAAAAAACCGGCAGGAAGCTCCTGCCAATTCTTAATAACAAATTCTGTTTTGATAGACACCTATTTTAATATTACATTGAAAGTATAAATGGTGCCGCTACCCACTTCTACCCTAATTTTGTATGTTCCTGCAGTCATTGACTTCGTGCTGAGGTTGAAAATATATTGATTTGCACTAGAATCATAGCGGAACAAATTATCATTTACTACTGAACTGGTGGATACACCATTAGCGTCCTCCACATAAATCTTGGCAGTCGCTCCAGTAAGATAGTTACCAGCTTCATCCGTTAATTGGAACTTAACCGGAAGTGTGCTGCCTGCCTTATAGGTTGTGGATTCATCCGTTTTCACAGGTGCAAGAATACCGCTCGCATGAATCGTTTCTCTAGCCGCTACAATCGGTGAATTCGATTCACCTTCGCCATTTACAGCCGTTACTTTATAATAAGATGTACCAACAGGTGCTGCACTATCAGTAAACTCAGGGATTGTGGACGTTCCAATCTTGGTGTATTCACCATTTTCAGTTGATGAACGATAAATATTGTATTCTTCTATCCCCAATACTGGAATCCAGCTTACATTTATATCAGCACTATTATTTACAGCTGCCTTAATTCCTGCAGGAATAAGATTTTTAATGGTTAAATCATATCTGCGGGAATCATATCTGCTGAAATTGTAGTTTCTGAAGTCTGGCATACGTGTTTCGCCTGAAATGTGCTCCCTAAGATTGCTCGTTCCATTTGAGTATATAAATACAGCCAGCTCGCCTGTAAGATTATAAACAATCAGCTCATCTCTAGAATCTCCTGCCATGTCTGCTACCATCACTTGCTCTTTAGCATCGGTATGTTGTTCAAAAGTAACAATCGGATTAAAGTATCCATCATAAAGCTTTGGTACTATTCCACTTGGGTTATCTGCATCAACCCCTCTTCTGTATGCAGTAATAAGCGGGGTATAGCTTCCTGTCCAGTTGTCAAGGGGGCGTACAATACTTCCCCAATCTCCCATTGCACGCTGTTCTTGGTATAAAGTCTCACCTTCCGAGGTGAAAAGGAACATTCCATCCTGCCCTGGGGTTCCTCTGTTCACTCGGTCCAGACCTGCAAGCTCTAATCCAGGAGAGTCTATGCGATAATCACCTACTAGTATTTGTTGAGGTTCTACTGTATCACCATTTCTGAATAATTGGTTCCCCTCAAAGTCGAAGGCAAACGTATCAGAACCACCGAGAATGATTTCATATTCTCCATCACCGTTTATATCTGCTACCCAGTGGGTATCAACGTGATCCGGTAAATTCTTTCTCCAAATTTCCTGTCCATCGTGTGCAATTAAAGAATAGTTATTAACTAACTCATCCCTGCCATCTCCGTCAAAGTCAAAAGGGAGCAAACTATGGCCAGTGTTACCTGGATAATACCATAACTGGTTAAAATCCTTGTCCATCGCCCAGATTTTTGAATATCTATCCTTCAATAAGATATCTTGTGGTGTCGGGTTGCCGGAGAAATTGGCAATAAAGATGGCATCATGTGCTCTTTGATCTGGAAGTTGATGCTTTTGCTCGATCTCACCTGTCTCACCATTAAAAATGTAAAAGTACTTTTCCGTATCTTCGCCCATCTTCATTACCGCGAGTATTTCATTTTGACCATCAGCATCAATATCATAAATCTGAACAGGCTCATCTGCCCCGCTCGTTGTCACTCTCGGGTCGACTGTTCCCTGCTGCCACAACAAGTTTCCTTCAATATCATATGCCGCTAAATGTCCTACAAAACGCGGATTATATGCATCTCTGCTTTCAAAAGCTGGCTGAACCATTAAAATATCATTACGGCCATCACCGTTCATATCGCCGATTCGCATTCTATTTCCTGTCCCTGCTGCACTTATATCGATCTTACTTACCAGATTTGGGAAAGACCATTGTGTCATACCTAGCACTTCTTTGGATTTCACACCTTCTCCAGAAGCGTTTGTTGCTGAAACCTGATATAAATAAGTGGAATCGCTTTCAACTTGATTATCAGTAAAGTTTGTTGTTTGTGTGTTTCCAACTAGTTTGTAATCCTTATACCCTAATCTTGCTCTATAAATATTGTAGCTCTCAGCACCATCTACTGAATTCCACTTCAAAGAAATAGAGTCTTGAGTTACAGAAGGAACTTCCATTCCACCTGGTGCTAATAGTGCGGATTGGACATTTGTTTCAGCAAGTGCAGCTACTGGATTATTTAATAAAACAACTTCGGACATCATTGATACTGTAAGTATACCAGCAAGTAATGTTTTTGATTTTTTAAACATGATTTCCTCCCTATAATAAATGGATTTTTGCTAAACCATGATGTCAAAGATGTTACTCAGCCAATAGTCTTAGGTCCCACCTCCTACTTTTTTCCTCTATGTAATAATTAACTTAGTTGTGATATATTACCATTGTATACGATTACAAAACGGCATTAAATATAATATAATGGAAAGCGATATAAGAAAAAGGAACATTTTACAAGTTGTCCTAGAAAGGAGCTTAAGGATGAAAAAACACTTACTAATTCCATTGAACGAAAGTAAACTTCCGCTTTTTGCTGAAACGATTGGCTTTAATCCTGCTCAAGAAAACATCAACCGGCCAAATGGTTATCCTTATTACCATTGGATTCAAACCGTCAGCGGGCAAGGGACAATCAAGTTACAAAATCAAAGAATATCCCTCCCTCCCCATAACGGCGTCCTCTTTCTGCCGAATGAGGCACATGCCTACAAAAATGAACAAAATGATAGCACTCCATGGAAAACACTCTATATAACATTTGGAGGAACAATGGTAAAAGAGATGTTAATGACACTCGGACTTTATCAATCTGCTTTTTTTCGTTGGGGAAAGGAAGCACCGATTTCTCCCTTTATTATGAACGTGTTAAAGGAAAGTGACGCAATTACAGACAGCTTTAGCGTCAGCTCCTCCTCTAATGTCTATGAATTTCTGCTGCTTTTAAAAATGTACGGGAAAACGAATAAGAACAGAGAAAAGAGTAACCTAGTAACGTTATATTCACTAGTTGACTGGATGAAGTCACGGCTTTCTAACCCAGATATCGGACTAGATGAAATGGCAGCTTTTATTCATACATCGAAACGCCATTTGAATTCATTGTTTCAGAAAAACTTTCATGTTACACCCTATGCCTATTTTGTAAGTCTACGAATCCAGCAATCTAAAAAACTCCTCTTAGAAAACAACTCCATCAGCATCAATGAAATTGCCTTACAAGTGGGCTTTCGCTCAACCAGTCACTTTGTGGCTACTTTTAGAAAAATAGTTGGTGTTCCTCCAGAAAAATACCGTCATTTAAATGGAGTATAAAGTATCTAGACACTGTATTCGAAATAAAAAAAACTCTCCCTTTTACGGGAAGTTTCTTGAACTATGAAATAAATACATATTTCAAATTCCTCCATGTCGCATAGCCTGTTGTTTATAAAAAAGATTGTCGAGAACATATCTCAACAATCTTTACTCTAACTATTTTTTATAATTTGCTTTAACTCTGTCCATTCTACTATCCGCGGGAATTTTAGATTACGATTATAGGATTGGTCCCTCATAAACACTTTCGTTTTTGGTTCATCTAAAAGGGTGTTTAGAACTCCCGGTTTATCGTCAAAGTAGTAATCTAGTTGAAGATTTTTTATGATTTGGACTTTTTCATGATCCTGCATGCCATAAAAGAACCGTTCATCGTTAACTGGAAAACCCTGACTTTTCAT
This sequence comes from Bacillus sp. MRMR6, assembly GCF_001940785.1. Lineage (GTDB taxonomy): Bacteria > Bacillota > Bacilli > Bacillales > Cytobacillaceae > Neobacillus. The sequence goes on along the minus strand of NZ_MSLS01000018.1, from coordinate 41,426 downwards.
CCATTCTTTTGTCCGTTCACCATGTTCCTTAGGTCTAGATGTAATATAGAAAATTTCATGACCCTGCTGGTTCAGATCCTGCAATGTCTCTATCGCATTGGGGAAGGGCGGACAGGAAGTGTAATAGACCTCTTCCAATGAAGAATTCCACATAGCTCTGCCTTCCTCTTCTGTTAATCCAAACGGTTCATGTATTTCTACTCTAGTGAGTTCGTGAAATACTTCAGTAGGCACCTTTTTGCCCAAATTTTTATTATAAATATGAAAGGCATGCTGCCTTAAATCGATCAGAGTATCATCAATATCGAATCCTAATCTCATTTCTAAACTTCCTCATGGTTGTATTTCGGATAGCCAATGAATTTAAAGTCTTTCCCGATTTTTATAATCTCAGTATCCGATAATTCAACTGCATCTTTCATTTTATTGACTCCTGCCCCTTCCAAAAAGGTAGGCGCCTCTTTCCCTCCAATTAATTTTGGAGCAAAATACAAGACGACCTTATCAATTAATTGGTTTTCTAAAAAAGAGGCATTAATGGTACCTCCACCTTCAATTAACACTGACGAAATAAGATTTTCACCCAATATTTCTACTACTTCTTTCACATCTACATGTTTTGCCGCATTTGTGCGATAGACTCTTATTCCTCTAGATAAGAGTGTGTCCTCTTTGTCATGGTCAACATTCTGGCTTGTAAAAATCCACGTGTCAGCTTGTTGGTCGGTAATGACCTTTGAGTCTAGCGGTATTCTCAAGTTGGAATCCAAAATTATTCGGATGGGGTTACGTCCATTTGGAATTCTAGTTGTTAGCTCTGGATTATCTTTTATTACGGTATTAACTCCAACAAGAATAGCCATGTTTTCATTTCTGAGTTGATGTACATCCAGTCTGGACCCTTCAGATGTAATCCATTTACTGTCAGAAGAGTGAGTGGCGATTTTCCCGTCCAAGGTAATACCCGATTTTAATGTAACAAATGGCTTTTTTTGTACAATAAATTTATTAAAAACCTCATTCATTCGCATTGATTCTTCTTGGCGAATGCCAATCACCACTTCAATTCCTGCATCTTCAAGTATTTTAACACCATTACCTGAAACAACCGGATTAGGGTCGAGGGTTGCAATGACCACTTTTTTAATTCCTGCTTCCTTAATCGCAACAGCACAAGGCCCTGTTTTCCCATGATGGGAGCATGGTTCAAGCGTGACATAAATGGTTCCGCCACTTGCTTTATCACCAGCCATTCGAAGTGCATGAATTTCAGCATGCGGTTCCCCTGCCTTTAAATGTGTACCGACCCCTACTATTCGGTTCTCATTTATAATTACAGAACCTACTAACGGATTGGGATCTGTCTGCCCTTTCATGGCCTTTGCATTTTGCAAGGCTAAATCCATATAGAATTCGTGGCTAGTCATTACTACAGTTCACCTCATCACCGCTGATGTGACCGGAACGATTTATTTTTGTCTCAAGGTATTTTTCATTATACTCTGAAACATCGCCCCATAATGGTTCTCTTCCCGAAACAGGCAACCCAGCGTTTTTGAGGGCTTCTAGTTTTTTAGGATTGTTGGTCATGAGAGCAACCGGCTTACTTCTCAATGCTTTTAATACCTGTATGGCATCACTGTAATTTCTAGAATCATCAACAAAGCCAAGCGCTTGATTCGCTTCAACGGTATCATAGTTATTTTCCTGAAGAATGTACGCTAATGCTTTACTAAATAAGCCAATTCCTCGACCTTCATGGTTTGCTAAATAAAATAAGGCACCCGTGCCGTGCTCGACAATCATTTTCATAGACTGTTTTAATTGGTATCCACAGTCACACCGTTTACTGCCAAAAATATCTCCAGTATGGCATATAGAATGCATACGAATAATGGCATCATCACCGTATTCAAAGTCTCCAAAGCTAAGGACACTTGATTGTTGAAGTTCAGCTAAATTGACGGACGCCAACTTATCAATAATCCGTTCAAAATCCTCTGTTACTTCATTACAATTTAGCCAGCAATACCATTTAAATTCAACGGTTTCCCCGTACAAATTAACAGGAAGTTTTATCGGACCAACTAAATAAATTGCACCTTGTTCCGTTTTAATTAGTTGTATTTTATCTTCTAAAATCGAAAGAACTTTAGAATCAAATTTAATCTCTGCCATCGTTATTCCCCCTGGTTTTATTTTATCGTATAAGTACAACTGCCATTCTTAAGCAGCTTTATCTAAACTTATGGAGTTCTTTTATACAATAGCAAAATCAAAGTTGATGCGTCAATTAAAATATTCGTTTATATGAAATTAAGTTTACTATTAGAAAACACTTAAAACCTAATAAAAAAGCCTGTTCTTTTCTAGAAAACAGGCACTAGTTGAACTTCTTTGATATTTTATCATGTGTAACCTCGATTTTTCCCGGAAGGACAAAAAGGTACTCAATCAGACTTTCCAGTAAATCCATTAATAATGAGGTTGTCTCATAGTCCATTTCAGATTCTAATTCAAGCATTTGAAGTAGTGAGCCTCCCGTAGCGAGTAAATGACTCAGAGAATGAATAGGATTTGCCAAATCCACATGATTCGGAAGAATTTCAAGTTGCTGTGACAATGGCTGCCCTTTACTTTTTTCTTTTAGGAAATGTTTTAAGATACTTTCAATCACACGCTTCGACATTACAGCCGTAGCTGAATTTTCTCTCGCTTGATGCACATTAATCGCCGAACGGTAGGCTCTAATCAAATCCTTTGGGATATTGGGAAGACTTTCAATTTGATTGACAGCATGTTTCGCTGCTTGTATATCATATATATACGTATCCGCGTGTTCGCCTTGTTCATCATGAGCATCCTTCGTCATAATCACAAACACAGACGATTTCTTACAGGTTGGACAACTGGATTCGGTTAACACTCCATTCTTGCTGCTTTGGAAATTTGCATTAATCTTAAATTCCGTTATGTTATGACAAACTGGGCACTCACTTTGGATACTCTTTGGTATTTTAAGATTCCCATACCTTATGTAAGAATTGACGGAACCGTGATTGATCCTTCTCATTCATAAGCCTCCCAATTTAATCCATAGATTTAATACCTTAGTCCATTGGAAAATAGTCTGATTATCTTAGTTATCCCCTAAAACAATAAAATAACATATATAACTTTTTGATTTTGCAATAATAAAAACCGCCAGAAGAAATGTCTCCAGACGGTTTTTATTGAGCAGTGGGATAAATAATAGCTCTATTGATGAAATCTTCATTTCATTCTGTTACTTTACCTCAGCAGCTTCCTCTCCCTGGTAAATTCGAAATGCTGGAACAATGGTGTCCGAAACAATTTCTTTTCCCTTTTCACGAATGAAATCTAATTTATAGTAGGCAGCAAATCTTTGGCTGATTTCCGTTTTCACCAATTCGGGCGGAGTGACGACGATGAATTGGAACTTTAGTTTCTCAGCAACTGCGAAGATGGGGTCAAGTACATGTGCCGATGCAGCTTGTCCGAACGGATTATCACAGACTAAAGGAACCCAGCTTTGATCGGTTTCGCTTTTAACGGACAATAGCATCATCATCATAACCATTCTGGCTGATAATTTTTGTCCTCCACTGCCATCAGATTTCGTTTTTGAGCCTTGATTAATGGTCTGCCAGGTTGAATAATGCTCTCTCTGCGGTTTACCGTACATAAAGGCATTATCTGTCCTCATATTATAAACAAGTAACTCAGGATATCGATTTCGAAGGGAGACAAATAAAATTTGCTCATCACTAATGAGTTGCTTTATCTCTTGGTCTAATAATCGATTTTGATCATCAATCATATCAAATTGATTCGTAATTTTATTAATGGCTGTTACGAAATGTTGCTTTAGCAGTGGTTCGATATCTTCAGCCTTTTTAGGTAAAATATCTTCTTTTAGCTGGACAAGCGGGAAGGATCCTCGTTCATTTTTGAGCTTCATTTTGGCAATCATTGAACGAATGGCCTCTGAAATACTCATCACTTTCATACTCGCACGGCTTGCCCAGAAGGTTTGAGCCTTTTCTGCCCTTTCTTTGTCGCGTTCTAATTGCTCCAAACCACTCTGTGAAAAACGCTTCATATTTTTAACAATGCTTTGAATATGCGTATAATGCCTTGTATCCATATGGTCAAGTGTGGTAAGTACTTCATTTTTAAAGCGAATCTCCCAATCCTTGCCTTCAATCGTAAGCTTTAAATTACGTAAGGATTGATCAATTTTCGCGTGCTTTTCTTGACCTTCTTCCTGAATCTTTTGATGTTCTTCACACCAGGATAAGATACAAGCTTTGCCTTGATTCTTAATCTTTTCTATATCCTGCTCAGTAAATGCCGCCGCTTCTTCCTTTAGAATAACAGACAGCGTTAACAGATCCCCTTCATACCCCGTAATATTTGTTTCTGTTTCTTTTCGACGCTTCTCAGTCTGCTTTACTTCCTCTTTTGCTAACTTCGCTTGGTCTTTGATTTCTACGTCTTTAACTTCTAAGTCAAGTTCTTCCCATTTCTCAGGCTGTTTTTCATGCTTTTCTAGCTTTTTGCCTGACTTGTCTCGCTGTTCAGTCGCAAGCTGTAAGGATGTTTCTGCTACTGTGACAGCTGTTCCTTGTTCACGTTCATCTTTTTCCGCTGTTTTCGCTTCCTTGTTTGCGGTTTGCAGCATATTTTCTACTATACTCATAGGTTCATCTGGTTCTCGAACACTATTCCAATCGTTATTAAGAGTACTGAGTTTTTTCTCTAATTTCCTTTGCTGCTTTTGTTCAGTTTCTTTCTTCGCCTGGATAATGAGTAATTCTCTAGCCTGTTCTTCCTTTGATTTTTGTAACTGTTTTAACTCGTCGATACTTCCTTTAATTTCTTCTAATAAATGAGATGAAAGGCGTGGGACCTCTTCACACAGATCCGCTTTTTCATCAGCAGGAAATACTGCTTCTTCAATAAAGTAGGCAATTTCCTTTATCGTTTGTTCCGTGGTCAGCTTCCATTCAAAATAGGTTTGACTCCACTTATTTTGCAGATCAACGACCATTTGATGCTCTTTAGCTATTTCTAGCTGCTGTAGAACTAAAGTGTCCTTTAGTTTCTCTTTCTCTAGTTTCACGCGTTCATTTTCTTGATGCAGCATTTTTTCTTGAACAAAATCCTCTAATGTTTCTACGTCTCTTTTAAGCTTTTTTATTTTTATTTTTGTCTTCTCCAGCTGTTCTTTTAGCTGAAGTTGTAATTCTTTTTCTTTGTCTTGCTGTGTGGTAATTTCCTGTAAATTCGCTTTCTTAGCAAGGAGGGCGTTTTGTTCCTGATTAATCGCCTTCTCAATATCCCTAGAAAGCTCGCTCGATAAGAGTCGATCAATTTCTTTTAGAGTACGACGTAAGGAAATTTCTGTTTTTTCGATTTCTATTAGCGTATCTTTCTTCTCTTCTATTTGTTTAGCAATCTTAATTTTCCAATGAGTGAAGGTGTTTTTATCTGTTAATAGCTCTTGCTCAGTTCCGTTAATCATCACAAATGACGTCTGCTGGGTTTCGCTATTCATTTCCTCACGTAAGAAAATCGGAACAGGACTTTTAAACATTCTTCCGGAAAGAACCTGCTGATTAATTTTTTGCCATTGGTATTTGCTTACGACCAAACCATATGGAAGGAGCGGATCCTTTATAATGGACTTTGCCATTTCCTCTGGACTTAAGGATTGGAGAAATTGGGATCCATAGAACACATCAATGCCTGTTTTCTCATCGATCCATTCCTTTAATTCTTTCACATCTTTATTCGCAATCCAGAAATGTTCATCATTTAAGGAATGGTCGATTTGTGTTTCCCAAAGGTCTTTTTTTATTTTTTCCCCTTGTAGATGGTTATTGCCAAGTATTTCTTCTATCTGTAAGCCATACTTTGATAAAAGAGAGTGAGTAAACGGCACCGTGACTTCGTCTAATAAACCATGAAGCTTATTACCTAGTTTTTCTTCTCTTTGCTTTTGCTCTTCATTTGCTCTATTCAATTCTTCACATTTTTCTTCTGAAAACTGGATAGCTTGGGCAAGCGTACCATGTGAAGTGGCCAGTTGATTTTGCCGTTCATTAGAGTCCTTTTCGTTAGCGTATAGTTCATCTAGTTTTGCCTTTTTGTCTTCTATTTGCTTTGATAGACTCTCAATAAAGCCTTTTAAGTCATAGGTTACACGGTCGCCAAATTCTTTGATGAGTGTCGTTTCCTTCGACTCAAAGGCATGAATTTGCGTATACAGTAAATCGATTTCTGTAGAAGCCTGAGCGATCGCCTTCGTCTTTTGTTTATCCTGTTGCGAAAGCTCCGCTCCCTTTTTCTTTAAGAACTTTTGATAAGCTAAATACTGCTTAACAGCTTCTTGTAACGTTTGATAAGAATGCTCCCAGTACATTTTAGCTTCTTTTTTGATTTCGTCCATTCTTTGATTCACTTGCTCTAAGCCGCTATTTTGTTCCAATTTCTCTATTTGTTGTGAAAGAGAGCGAATCGTCTGTTCGTTTTCACTCCACTCTTTCAATAAAAGCTGAAAGGCTAACTGTTCCTTTCGCTCCTGTTTTTCCTTCAAAATTTCTAGTAAGGAAGTATGCTTACTCTTTTCTTCTACTAGTTTCTTTTCCCAGTCCATAACCGCTCTGTGTGCTTTTGCAAAATCTAAATTATCTTTTTGAAAGCGTAGTTCTGCTTGCCTGATGGTTAATTTCTCCATGTCTTTTTCTAAAGTACACAGTGTTTCCTCTTCCGTTTGTTTCAAATGGTCTAATGCACCAAGAAGCTGTCTTCCTACCTTTATACTGCCCTGAACTATTTCCTTATGTTCTACACCTTTTGCCAGATGCTCTTCAAATGGGACGATGTCCTCTAAGAACTCTTTATGGGCCTGCTCTCTTTTTAAGAGAACAGGCAGGTCCTTCGCGATACTAGCCTGACTTTTGAAAATCTCGACAAGATCATTCTTTTGGTGTTCTGTCCGGTGCAGTACTTGACTAACAGTTGGAATAATTCGTTTCTGGAACAAGGAATGATCATCCTCCGCTCCCTCAAAGTATTTGCCAACTCCGCCTTCATCCTTGTTAATATCCTTCATTATATCCCAGTCTTTACGGTTAATTCCGTATGTATCAAGGATCCGGTAATGTTTCTTCGTATCTCGGTAAACGTCATATCCGTTCCATTTCAAATAGTCCTTCAAGCTTTCAATTTCTGCAACCTCATCATTTTCATAGAGCGGGATATGCTCAAGGGCTGCCTCTTCTTTCCGTTCAAATTCTCTTGTATAAAAAGTAATGTTAGGGAGGATATTTGCTTCCTGTTCCAAAGTCCTGCTTTCATTGCTATTTTCTTCACTCATCGAAATCCGCTGTTCAGCTGAAAACATGCCTCCAGTAATCAGATGTCTGCGGTCCGCACCGTCCAATTCCCATTGAATAAGAACATGAAAAGTATATGGAATAAATTGCTCCTTATTATTAAAGAAGAACTGCTGATAATAACGATTGTTTTGTTTTCCCCATGAAGTTCCAGGTTTGAGAATTTGGAAGATGGTTTGAAGGAAAACACCTTTCCCGCCGCCATTCATCATCGCAATAAGGCCATTTGTTGATGTATCATCATTATGAAAATTAAAGGTGGTATCTTTATATTGCTTTTGCATGCCATCATACTTAAGGTTAACAATTCTAATTCGATTGATTTTCGGCATGCTCCTCATCCTCCTCTGGTGTCATTAATTTTTTTAATAATTCGTAACGGTCATAATCGTGGTATAGGTATTCAATTCGCTCAAAAAGCTCTTGTTTTGGAATTGCCTTAGCTATATCATCCCGATCGAGGATGACGATCAGGCCCTCCGTCTCTAATAAGCGCATTGCACCTGCAATTAACCCAATTCTGGTTCTTCTATTCCCTTTTTTCACACCGTAATCATCTGTGTCAACCTCCATGTACTTCCAAGTGGTCACCACTTCCCTCATATCGATTCGTTCCGCTTCTCCGAAGGTAGGTTTTGACTTTAGAATGTTGTCCCAACTCATGATGAGGTCATTTACTTGCCGTTCTAAAGCGTAGAAGCTGATCCCTTCCCGCTTCGTACGGATTTTCGCAGCCTGATTACGGTCTATACTAGCTAAAAAAGCCATAATGACCATGCTCATAAGATGAAAATGTTTTTTCGTTTCGACCTGCTTATGTCTTTCTTTCATATGTGTAAAATTCGTTGCAAAGACGGAACCGGTCGGCTGGACCACTAGTTGAATACGCTTAGCTGATTCAATGATATATGTACCTGATTCGTCTGCTAATAAAAGAACGGTCTGTCTCACATCCGGATCAAAGTAAGTCTGAAAGTGTTCACTATTTTCATCAATTACTTTGTCTTTTATTAATGTAAAATAGACAGCAGATGCTCTTTTAATCGTTTCTGCATTCATCATTTCTCCCCCTGTACACATATTTTAAAAGGTGTTATTTTCATTCTGTACCAGGTGAAAGGCTCTGCTCGGTGATCAAACATCGTAAAGATCTTCAAGCCTTCAAACACCTGAAATTGCGGATACTCCCTCATTAATTTATAAAGAAGAATTTCCCTCTCGTCGCTTAATGTTTCTTCTTTTCGATGAAGAACTTGAACCTTTAGCGGTTTTTTATCAAACATCATCCATAAATCAATCGTTTCGGATTCTTCAAACCATAAATCCTGTACTTCTAATGGAAGCTCAACTAAATCCGCTAACGAAAACTCTCCGTATGTTTGTAAATACTGAAAAACATAACTCCATGCCTTAATAACTGAATCCCAGTTCGTGACTCGCTGACGAGTAATCCCTTCTTCTATCTCATCTTCCACTAACGTCTCGGTAATTTGTTTTTCATCATATTCCTGCTCGCCCCAAATCCATTCAAGCGGCAAAATAAACTCATTCTTGGGTGAGAATAATGGTGAAAGGACACTTTCTGCCACTTTAAAACTTTGAATGCCTTCCTTCATTAACCAATTTTCATAAAAATGCTCGCGAAAGGAGACAAGGCTGTTTTCCCAAAATAGGGAAGGATTTTCTGCTTTCAATTTCATCTCATATGAAATATTTTGAATGACCAGCTTGGCAAATCGATCATGTAATTGTCTTGTATGGCCAATTTTTTCTTGGAGAACAATTAATTCCTTCTGTATAAAATCATCCTCTTCGTTCCTGCGTTTCGTTTTTTCGATCATACTAGTGATCGTACGGAAGTGGTTTTTCTCTTCTTCAAATTGCTTTTCAATCTCAACACGGTTATCTGCCCTTTGCATTTCTTCTTCAATCAATAATATTTTGGGATTGTTGATCATTTCCTTTTGAAAGGTGAATTCATTTGCCATTAAGCGGTTTACTCGTGAAATGAGGTGATCGAGGTTTCGAGTAGCTTTTCGAAAATTACCGTTTTTAATGAGCTGCATACTATAGAGCTGTTCTATCGTGATGGAGAATTCCTCAGCCATTTCCCTGCTCATAAAAATCATTTCTTGAGCGATATCTGTTAGTTTATACACAATAGATCCGCCCATCTCTAAATTCGTATACAATTCATCCATTGTGACATATCGAAAGACCTGAGTTTCCCAGGATTGTCTTATTTCATCGTAATATAAGGCCTCAAACGGTTTACTATACTCTTCTTTTCCCTGATACAGGAGCCCGCTTGTAATCCTTTCAATTTGCTTATCATCTGCTAAAAGCTTCATTTGTTTGATGGAGTCTCCCACCATATACTTGATATCGGCTTTACGTCGATGATCATCGTCATTTAATTCTCTATAGAAAATGGTAAGGAGCACTTGCATGAGAATGGTTTGGATATGCGGCCTCAGCTCTCCTACTTCCATTCCCCTCCCAAGCTCAAACAGTGGATTTAATCGTTGCATTCTTAGGGCGAAGCCTTCCCATGATTCGTTCACGTCCATCTCCTCCATGTTTCAATTGTTAAAACTTCCTGTGGGATCCGCTTATTTTCCTGCCATAGTTGTTGTAATAGGTTTTGCTCCTTTTCCGTAAACCATTGAAAGAAAGCATCACGGTATTTGATGTTTTGGGTTTGACCTTGTTTCTGATCATTCCTTTGCTCAAGACATTCAAGCATTTTGCGATAAACTTTCAAGGCTGGCTGAATACAGCAATCACGGTATTTTTCAATAAGCCGAATGAGGATACCATATCCTGCGGCATCTAAGTCTCCTGCGTAATAGAAAAGATAATTTTTTGACGGAAACATTCGGAAGAAAAATGAAAAGCTTCGTTCAATTTTAGTCCCTTCCCCATAAATGATTAGCTCAGGTTCATAATCAAGTTCATTCGCTTCTAATAACTTAATGGAAGTATGAAAGAATGATAGATTTTCAACGATCAGGACTCGCTGAATATCTTTTATTTCTATTCCCTGCTTCATCCAAAATACAAAAGGTTCCCCGAAATTGACCATTTTTAGTTGCTCTTCTGATACTCCAATTCTAGCTAAAAAACCTTTTCCTTCAGGAAAGCTATCAGCATCTAATAAGAACTTTTCATGCCCGAAAAGTTCAAGGCTTCTTTCTTCTAATGAAACGGTTTCCCGTTCCCGGCAGGTCTTTAGAAAAGTATAGACCTTCAGGATTCGATCCCATTCATCCTCCGTCTGCCAATCCGGATGCTTTTCATAAAAAGAAAAATCAAACTGATCGCCTAGTTTCATCATCTCGAGTCGATCCCATTTGACTATGTTCATTTTTATATTAACCCAGTAAAAGAGTGGCAGAGCTGGTATTTTCCCATTATATTGGTTATTTTGAATAGCAATTAGTTGTCCTTCCACCTGCAAAGCTTCGATTGCACGATAAAACAACGAATACCCGTCCATTTCGAAATAATCATCCGTAAGCCTTCTCAATTGAAGTTCCAAATCATTAATATTTATCCTCTTCTTTTGTTTAGGGTGCTGAATATCTTCAACAAAACCCCTCACCCTTGTTTCAATGACGTCGATTGTAATCACCTGCCTACATGATCATAGTGTTAGTAATATACTGTTACTACGATTTTGAATATCCTTATATTATAGACTAGTTATGTTATTGTAGGTAAATGAAAATTTTTTTAATATAATATGGAGGCTGCAAATCAAGGAGTTTTATTTTGACCTATATCAGATAGGAACTTTATCAATTTGTTTCCATATCAAAAAGAACCCATCACATTCGTGTTGGATTCTATTTAGAGACGAATTTCACTTATAAATCAGCCAGTTTACACAACTTCTTAAGATTTGTAAAAAATCTTGGTTGATCAATCCCTCTTTCGTATGGGCAGGTGTTAAACAACATACCTTGCCAGACCCAAAACTGTGGGACCACCCTGCTACTGCCTGTCCATCAATAGATTCAGATAAAAGGAATATATTTGTATTCTCAGTATCACAATGTACAAAATAATGCTCATCGATCATTTCGAATGAAGTAGATAGAGGAAGGACAGAGTTGCCTTCCGAAGAGTGGTAATGGACCATCTGATGCTTTTCGGGATGATACAAAAAATGTCCTTTTAACATTTTTATGTAAGAACCGTCGACAGGGAATGATGCTAATCCTGAATGCCATACAAGCCAGCCCCCGCCATTTTGTACATATTTTGTGATTTCTAACGCAATATCTTCCGTCATCCATTTTTCTACGTTTTCTTCAGCAGGATTGACTCTATTTTCTTTAAAATGGACCACAACATCCGGCTTATTCTTTAGTACCTCTTTTAATTGTTCAGGGGAGAAATATTCAATTTGAAGGTCTCCCTTATTACAATTCAGTGCAGTTTCAAGTGATTGTTTCGCCCATTCACTCTGATGATAATAATCGCCAAGCACCGCTGCCAATTTAATCATTTCGTTCACCACCTTTTTTTATAACGGCATAGAATGTCCTTCATAGGTGATAAAAACATTCCTACTATCAATCACTCGTTTTCTTTCTATAATATCGAATATTCCTTTGGCCGTGTCAATAGGGCTCCCTGGTGCACTCTCGCCGCCCATGTCTGTCCTAATCCACCCCGGATGTATGGAGTAAACGTGGACATTATTACTCTGTACATACTGACTCAATTGCTGACTGAACATGTTCAATGCGGTTTTTGAAGATGCATATGCATAATCACCGCCATATGCATTGGTTATACTTCCCGCTTCAGAAGAAATATTAATAATTGACGAACGATCACCCATCATTAAAAGAGGAAGGAAGTGTTTCACCACTCTAATTGGACCAAAGAAATTCACTTCGAAGGTTATTTTTACTTGGTCAAGATCCAAGTCCTCAAGTCGCTTACCCCTTTCTAATAAAATCCCTGCATTATTAATGATTACATCAATGGTTCCAAAATTCTCTTTCACAAAATGTGCAGCTACAGAAACCGATTCTTCATCTGTTACATCTAAAGGCAGAAATGAAATTGACTTATAGATTTCAGATTGTGTTAAACTTTCTTTGCTTTTCTGGGGATCTCTGACCCCAGCAAGAATTTGATGTCCTCTTTCTGCCCCAACCTGTGATAATGCTAACCCTAGACCTCTATTTGCACCCGTTATCAAAATCCGCATTCTTTTATCCCACCTTATAATGGTGGAGGAGAACCCATTAAGAATCTCCTCCCGTTTATATTTATCTGTCGTTTTCCAATAATTCCATGACTATTTTAAGATCATTGAATGTGTCCATATATGCGTATCTTCCACCGGTGTATTCACCTTTTTGCAGTAATGGCATTTGCTTACTTTCCATTATTGCAATTTTTTCTTTCATTCCTTGTACGAAAAAAGCAATATGGTGAGGTCCTTCACCGTGTTCATCCAGATGCTTCCGCCACGTACTTGGATTATGATCCGGTTCAATTAATTCTAATTGCAGTGAGCCCATGTCAAAGAATGCTAGTTTGGCGCGAGCCTCAGTTGGGTTACCTTCAAACTCTGTTTTTGCGCGTTCCAATGCGTCCGTTAAACTCCATTCAGGTTTTTCGATACCAAAGAAATCAGCATAAGCCTGGCTTGTTTTTTCAATATCATTAACAAGGATACCGATTTGAGCAATCACGTTCGTTCCAAGTGCATTTTTTTCTGTCATTAGAAAGTAACCTCCTATTATTTACGTTCACGATAGGTAAAAAGATCAAAATCTGCCTCCTCACATCGATTAAACAGATTTATTAATAGATTTTTCTGTTTAGCTCATCCTTGATTCCTGATTTTCTATAAAAATAGGTATTGATCATATCCCGCCATTCTTTTGAATGGTTTGCCTGTTCTTTTAATCTGTTTAAGATATCTTCAAAGCGCTCCGGATCGATCTTTTCCTTCAGCTGTATCCAAGTTTCAACTAATTCCTCAGCCTCTTCTACCCCTTCAAAGTGCGAATTATAAATATGTTGTATCACTGTTATTCCTGAATGTAGCTTATGTGTATATGGAACATGATGGAAAAATAACAGCAATTCATCCGGGCATGTTTCAAGTCTTTCATACATATCCGCATTTTCTTTAAAATACTGAGAAGTGTAACCAGTACCTGTTTTTACACTCCTGTCGACTCCAATTCCTTCCCAATCAGCAAAGTGGTACGTTCCCCAAACGGAGTATTCATACCCATCGACATTGGGTCCATAATGATGATTCGGGTTTACCATCCAGCCAACACCGAGTGGTGACGTATATTTTTCATAGATACTCCATGAATTTAACAGCATCTTGCTTACCAGCACTTTAACCAATTGATCATCGCCAAAGGTTTGCCCGATCCATTCATCCGTAATACTTTCAACTGTAAGGTCTGGGTTCCATGTCAAGCGACCAAATCCGTACAGATTAGCTTGTGCCAGCGTATGCCCGGTCCAATTATAATCACTTCCAATATTGGAAACGGCGGTAATTCCGCTATAGCTATTTTGGAACAGGGAGCCATCTACTACCTTTTTGACCTCAGAACCTCTACCTTTTGCATACGTGTCAAAATCAAGGAATTCCTTCCATTGCGGAACGAGGTAACAAAGATGTCTTTGTTGGCCTGTATATTCTTGAGTAATTTGGAATTCCAACATTTGATTTGTTTTTTCCATTGCTCCAAATAATGGTGAAACAGCTTCACGTACTTGGAAATCCATTGGACCATTCTTAATCTGTAAAATAACATTGGAATGGAACTCGCCATCTAGTGGTTGAAAATGGTCGTATGCCGCTCTTGCTCTGTCTGTGGAGCGATCACGCCAATCTTGGAGGCAGTTGTAGACGAAACATCTCCAAAGAACAATTCCATTAAAAGGCTGTAGTGCTTCTGCGAGCATATTTGCACCATTTGCATGACTTCGGCCATATGTAAAGGGACCAGGGCGGTGTTCTGAGTCGGCTTTCACTAGGAATCCACCGAAGTCAGGAATATAGCTATATATTTCTTCTGCTTTATCCTTCCACCATTCTCGAACCTCAGAATCCAGCGGGTCTGCTGTTGGTAAATTTCCAATTTGAATGGTACTCGCATAATTTACGCTAAGGAATGTTGTAATCCCATAAGCCCTAAAAACACCTGAAACTTCAGCCACTTTAGGCAGCAAGGAGCTTGTAATTAAATTCGTCTCCACCTGGTGAACGTTCACGTTATTAATTGCAATTCCATTAATACCAACTGAAGCTAGCAGCCTGGCATAATCTTCAATTCTAGTAAGCTCATTAGTGAATTGATAATCTTTATAAAAAATCGAGTTTCCTGCATAACCACGTTCAATACTGCCATCCATATTATCCCACTGATTCAGCATTCGTAATTGATTTTTAGGGTTTTCAACGATCTCTAGCTGGTGTAAATTTTCTCTGTTTTGCATGAGGCGTAATAAGTGAAAGCTACCATATAAGACACCTTTATCTTTTTTTCCCACAAGGAAAATCGTAGTTCTCTGACCAAAAGTAACGGTTTTAATTACGTATCCATCATCATTTAGTTGATTAAAATCTATATCTACTAAATCACCAACAGAATCCTTAACGGCGATCACAAGGCCAGATTGTTGTTGGATTTCAGATCTTGTACCAGGATGAATCCCTAACATAGAAGAAATACCCAGGAAAAGTTCTTTCTTAGCAGATTCTATTACTGGAGAATCCCCTAAAACAGTAATGCTTCCGCACCACTGGGTATATTTTTTTGCTGTAGCCTGATCTTCAATCTTTTTATATTGCAGCCATGCAGCATAACTTTCTTTATGCTTCGCCTTCAATAAATCTGTAGTATTTTTTGAGATAATCTCATTCGTACTTTTCAATATCTGTCCTCCTCAATGGATAATTGAGTGCAACGTATAAGGCAATCGGGCATATAAGCTTTATTATCGCCTGTGAATTTTATTAAGGTTTGACCAATTATATAACCTGCAGGGCTTGTTCAATTGGAATAAAATGGGTTGGTATACTTGGAAACATGTTTTGCAGGCATTGTGCTAAATACCTCATTCCAGGTTCTTCACTTTCCATATGGCCAAGAACGATAAGGTTCCTTTGCTTTCCTTGATAGTTTACATCTCTCACATACTCTGGAGTTTCCCATTCAGGTCCTTCGCCATAAATAATCAAATCTAATCTTTCCTGTTCATAAAGCGGGATGCATAAACTGCCCCCGCCCCGATAACCAGCTAAGATCCCGATGCGAGTACACTTCCTCAACAAATCTCCGGCAAATCGAACATACTGAATTCCTAATCTTGTCTTTAGATACTCGGAAATCTCTGCTAATGTCATAGGAGGAATATTTAGTATTGTTGCAGCAGGCTGATTTTCTACAATATAAGATTGCCAATCGAGGGCCTGAATGAAGCCAGCCATTATTCCATCCGGCTTATACCGATGCCAATAATCATGGAAAC
This sequence comes from Bacillus sp. MRMR6, assembly GCF_001940785.1. GTDB lineage: Bacteria > Bacillota > Bacilli > Bacillales > Cytobacillaceae > Neobacillus. Next base: position 25,473 of record NZ_MSLS01000018.1, on the reverse strand, counting down.
GATAGATAGCAAGACCTGATTCCGTAATTAACCTCCGTTTTTCCTTATATACAGGATCCTTTTCCAAAAATTCGCTATGATCTCGATGGCTGAAGTATATCCCTTCATGGGTAATTAACAAATTTGCACCCAGAGCGACTGTCTGTTCAATTACCTGATGTGTAGCCATAAAGGCTGTGGCAATCCCCTTTACTTCAGTAGCTGGATCCCCCGCCTTAAGTGTATCCACAGTCTTTTGAATAGGTCCTACTGGTTCCATTAATTTATCAAGTACATCTTGTACAGTATTTGGCATTGTATTCACCCTTTCACGGGAAAGGCGTTAATAAAACGCCTTTTATTTAGTTGATACTTCTGGCTGAATTGCTGTTTCTATCCATATGGCCTTTTCTTGTGCTTCAATACATAATTCGGCAGCTCTAAATGTATGCTCCTGGGTCATGGCATTTTCTGTTCCATTTAAACAGTCCAGAATAAAGTCTCCAAAGAATGGACAACCCACTTTACCGGTTAATTGATAGTGTTTTTCCCCTTGATGATTCACCAAATACAAGTGATCTCCGCGTGAATCCCTGGCAATATCAATATACTTACGTACTTCAATATAGCCTTCTGTCCCTAGGATCGTAACCCTGCCATCGCCCCAAGTTCCAAGTCCATCCGGTGTAAACCAGTCAACACGGAAATAGAACGTCGCACCATTGTCTGCGACAAGTGTCGCGTCACCAAAATCTTGGAACTTTGGATATTGTTTAAAATGATAATTTCCTATTTTACTATGCAGTACCTTTGCATCTTTAGCACTAGCAAAATGTAAAAATTGCTCAATTTGATGGCTGCCGATATCACATAAAATCCCGCCATAATATTCAGGATCAAAAAACCAATCGGGACGGCTGTTTGGATTCGCACGATGTGGTCCTGTACCCATGACTTGGATCACTCGCCCAATTGCACCAGCTTCAATCAATTGTCCTGCAAAGACAGAACTTTCAGAGTGTAACCGCTCTCCGTAATAAATTCCCCATCTCAGACCTGTTGCCGCCACTTTTTGCCTCGCCTTTTTTACCTGTTCTATGGTTGTAAACGCTGGCTTATCAGAAAAATAATGCTTTCCCTGATCAAGTACGCGAAGACCAAGAGGGCCGCGTTCACAGGGAATATTGGCACTGGCAACAAGTTTAATTTTTGGATTGGTTAGAATTTCTTCTTCTGATGAAGCAATCTTAGCTTCAGGATAATTTTTTATAAAACCTTCCACCTTTTTGGGATCAGAATCATAAACTGCAGCCAATTTCCCACCTGCTTCTATCAAACCATTACACATACCATAGATGTGACCATGGTCGAGACCAATTGCCGCAAAAAGAAACGTACCAGGTTCAACTACAACAGTTTTCACCAAACCCTTTGGGGCATAGTTCATTCCATCGGTTCTGTCCATTCCCTTTTCCCCCTCGATATTACTCATATTTTCCGCCTAATGTAATTTGTTGTTCTGTAAAGTTTTCCACATGGTTTGTCTTTTCATAAAAATGAACAGCATTATTCAAGACACCAGCTCTGGTATAAAAAGGACTATCTTCATTAAGCGGCAGCTTTACGGTTTTCCCTAGGCTTGAAGATTGATAGATAGCAGTGATGAATTCCAAGGTTTTTCTTCCTTCAATGCCGTCTACAAGTACTTGCCTTTTCCCTTCAATTGCCGATAACACATCCTCAACTTGTGCTGCATGTCCCTCAAATTCCAGATTCTTTACTTGTTGATAAGTTTCAGTAAGCTCATTCTCTAACTCCTCATCCTTTTCTGGGAACCCATTCGGCTTAGATTTGGAGGCCGCAACCTTCCACGGAACGGAAACACGGGCGTTCTTCCCTTGGAAAATCAATTGCTGTTCTTCCCCATGATGGACAACGGAACTTGTAATTTGTGCTAAACTGCCATTCGGGTAACGGCAGATAGCTATGGAAAGGTCCTCTACCTCAGCATTATCATGCGATGTATTGGTTGCAATCGCGGTAACTTCAGATGGCATTCCATTCATCCAATGGAAGATATCAATATGGTGGACAGCATGATTTAATGTACATCCGCCGCCTTCTTTTTCCCATGTACCACGCCACCATAAATCGTAATAACAATGCCCTCTCCACCAGAACGAATCTACTTGAGTATGAACGATAGGTCCCATAAGGTTTGTATTAAGGACAGCCTTTAGCTTCATCATTGAATTGGTGAAACGGTTCTGAGAAACAACTGATAATATCTTCCCACTTCTTTTTTGTGCTAGGTTCATTGCATCACATTCTTCTAAAGAGGAAGCCATTGGTTTTTCCACTAGAACGTGTTTCCCAGCCTTCAGAGAAGCAATGGCTATTTCTGCATGAGTATAGGGAGGGGTACAAACAGATAGTAAATCAATCTGTGAAAAATTCAGCATCTGTTTATAGTCACTGTAGATTTCAACATCGAGGTTAAAATCAGCCGCCATTTTTTCAGCTTTTTCCGAATAAATGTCACAGATTGCGACAATCTTACATCGATTTTGAAAAAGCTGATATGCTTTTATATGTGCAGAAGCAATAGCTCCCGTACCAATAATCGCTACATTGATCATACGTTCCCACCCTTTAGAGATTTTTTTATGTTCTTATATTCCGGAGTAAGCCATAACCCCATCAACCCTTCGTACCTGACTTCTCTATTAATCTATGTCTAATATTGGACAACCTTCCAAAAAGAATCTTTTGGCTGATGTTTTTCGTCAAAAAGGAACGGCCAATTTTTTCTTCCTCTAACAGGGAAATCGCTTAACCATGTATAATCATCGGCTGCACCCCAAAAAGTAACAGAAGTAACGTGATCTCGATATTGTCTAAGCAATTGAAATACTTGATCGTATCTTTCAGCCTGCCATTTTAACAATTCAGAAGTAGGTTCTGTGAGGTCTGTCCGTTTATCTTCAAAATTAAAGACGGATACATCTAATTCTGTTAGGTGCAGCTTCAATCCAAGAGATACGTACCGTTCAATCGCTGTACGAATATCTTCTAGACTTGGGTTGACTAAATTCCAATGCGCTTGTAGCCCTACCCCGTGAATCGGAACCCCCTTATCCACTAAAGATTTAACCAGCTTATAGATCTTTTCACGTTTTTCCGGATTGGATTCATTATAGTCATTGTAAAAAAGCAGGGCTTCGGGGTCAGCCTCATGTGCAAATTCAAATGCTTTTTCAATATAATCCTCTCCGATTATTTCTAACCATTTTGTTGACCGATATAGTTCTGGTCCCTCATCGGTTACGGCTTCGTTTACAACATCCCAGCAAAAAATCGTCCCTTTATATCTTTTCATTACCGTCGTAATATGATCTTTCATTCGTTGTAAAAGGGTTTCTCTATCTGCATTTTGAAATACCCAGTCAGGTGTCTGATTGTGCCAGACTAATGTATGTCCACGCATCTTCATTCCATTATCCTTAGCAAAAGCAGCCAATTGGTCGGCCTTTTCAAAGGTAAACTGTCCCTCAGCGGGCTGAATTTCGATGAATTTCATATCATTTTCGGCTGTAATACTATTAAAATGTTTTTTTAATAAATCCTTTTGTGACTCTATCGTTCTTAAATTAACTGCGGCACCAATATTAAAATATTCTACATACACTTTTGATAAAGAGGGAATCTCTACTGTCGTTTTTACCATTATGATCTCTCCTTCAACCTATAGTTTTATTAAAAAAATCAGATGAGAAGACTCATCTGATTCTTTTTTCAACCTTTTACTCCTCCTAGTGTTAACCCTTTTACAAAATATTTCTGCAGGAATGGGTAAACCATAATGATCGGCAGACTTGCTACGATGGTCATCGTAGCCCTGATAGAGGTTGGCGAAACCATGTTGGCACTGGCATTGGCATTGGCAAACGCGTCTGCAGCGGTTTTACCAGACATCGATGCGTTTGAATTCTGCAGAATCTTCATTAACTCATATTGAAGGGTAGAAAGGTTCGCACTTGATGAATTGTATAAGAACACATCAAACCAAGAATTCCATTGGTAAACCGCGACAAACAACGATACAGTTGCTAATACTGGCAGGGACAATGGCAGGACAATCTTAATGAAAATGGTAAAATCCCCTGCTCCATCAATTTTTGCAGATTCAAATAAACTTTCTGGGATTCCTTCAATAAAGGAACGAATTACGATTAAATTAAATACTCCAATAATGCCTGGAATAATATAGACCCAAAAACTATCTAGTAAATTTAATTCTTTCACTAATAGATAGTTCGGAATTAGTCCGCCGTTAAAATACATGGTTAAAACAAATGCAATCGTCACAAATTTTTTAAGTACGAAATCCTTTCGGCTAATTGTATAAGCAACCATTGCCGTACCCAAAACAGAGGTTAGTGTACCGATAATGGTTCTTAAAACTGATATGAAGAAAGAATTTACGATACTCGCTTCACCAAAAACGTGTTTATAATTAGCCCAAGTAAATTCTCTGGGCCATAGGTAAATACCTCCCCTTAAAGAATCACTGGCCTCATTTAGTGATACAGCCAGTTGATTTAGAAAGGGATATAACATGACCACACAAAGGAAAACTAAAAAAGTATAATTGAAGATATCAAATAAATAATCGCCTACACCAGAATGATGTCGAGTGGCTTTGAAAAAACGTTTCTGTGCCATAAAGTTCCCCCCTCTAGAAAAGCCTTGGCTGATCAAATCGTTTGGCTATATGGTTTGCTGTAAATAAGAAGATAAAACTCACGACGGTTTTAAAGATACCTGCTGCGGTTGCGATTGAGAAGTTCCCCATCGACATACCGTATTTTAATACATAGATATCAAGGTTTTCTGAATAAGATAGGTTCATAGGATTTCCTAATAAATACTGTGCTTCAAAGCCGGATTCTAAAATGTAGCCTAAGTTCATGATGAGCAAGATGATAATCGTTGGCTTTAAAGATGGGAGTGTAATATGTCTAATCCGTTGGAATCTAGATGCCCCATCAATATCAGCAGCCTCATATTGTTCTGGATCAATCATGGTAATAGCTGCTAAATAAATGATCGTATTCCAGCCTACATTCTTCCAAACCTCGGTTAGTCCGTTGATGACCCAGAACCATTTTTCCTTACCAAGCCATAAAATTGGTTCATCAATAATACCTAGGTTTACTAATAAGATATTAACGATTCCGTTTTCTAACGAGAGGCTGTAAGAGACAATACTTGCTGCTACTACCCATGAGATAAAGTGTGGTAGATAACTGATGGTTTGTACTGACTTCTTGAATCTTATATGCCTGATTTCATTAATCAGAAGGGCAAGACAAATAGCTGTAACGAAACCTAATACTAGGTTAATCGTGCTCATACCGAGTGTATTCCGAAGCACGCGCCAAAAATTATCGTCGGTAAATAAAAACTTGAAATGTTCTACCCCAATCCATTCTTGGTCAAATAGACCTCTTGCTGGCTTAAAGTCTTGAAAAGCAATCGACCAACCCCACAATGGAATATACTTAAAAACAATTAACCAAATCAAGAATGGCAGACTCATGGCCAATAGTGCTTTTTGTGACATCATCCTCTGAAAGAATGATTTTTTTGTTTTTGTAGAGATGGAAACTGAAGGATTTATTACATCTTTTGCTGCTTTGGAACCCATCTGCATTCTTACCCCTCCTCTTTCTGAAAAATCTATATCCTAAAATCATAAGCTGCTCCCTTATAATCCCCTATTAGAAGGGAGCGGCTTATGATTTCAAGATAGGTGAAGCCTTTAAAAGAAATGTGGCCGATATAGCCAATTGGGCAATATCGGCCTGCTTTCTCTTCATTCTGCTAAACTATTCATTTTACTTTTCTGCTGCCTTAATACGATCCTCAACCACTTTATCCATTAACGTTTCTAAAGCTTTTACGTCTAATGTATTAAATTCTTTGGTATATTCATCCCAAACTTTATCAAAATCGCCTGGCTTAGCTAGAACTAATTTAGGGAAGTAAACTTTTGTTAAGTCTGTTTTTCTTTGACCAAAAATTTGAGCATCAGAGCCTTGTTCAATAACAGCACTCCAAGTTGGGTACCATGGACGATCGTCTGGATCTGCGAATAAATCTGAAAATACGTTCGCGTCATATTTTTCTAGAATAGTCTTATCACCATCCGTGTAGGATACTTGAGCAACTTCAGGCTGTTTTCCTGGGACCCATGCGTTTCCGTCACTATAAAGCATATCTCCCATTGGCCAGTAATACTCAAAAGTGTTTAATCCAGATTCATCACGGAATTTTTCATCGCTTGTCTTAGCAAACTGCTCTTCAGTTTGATAGAATTTGCCTTGATCATCTACACTATAAGTCTCATCCTTAATACCCCAGAACATTAACTTTTGGCTTTCTTCTTTAGCCATGTTATCGAAGTACTTAATAATGCGAACTGGATCTTTTGCACTAACAGTTATACCAACACCACGGTTATTAATGAATGCCGGTGGATCGATATACTGATCTTTTTGTCCATCAAACGTAATTGGAAGCGGCATATATCGTAAATCGTCATTTCCTGCAACTTTAAGGTTGTCCATTGCTTGTTGAACCTGCCAGCCGTAATCAAAGAATCCTAATACTCTGCCAGAAGCCAGCTTAGCAAGATATTCATCGTAGTTAGCAACGAATGATTCTTTATCAAATAAACCTTTGCTGTTTAGTTCATTTAGCTCTTTAAGATAACGTTTCGTAATATCGTTATCAGCATATACATCCGTTTTATGTGTCTTCATATCTACAATCACTTCACCATCATTTGGGTAGCCTGCTAGATGGTTTGGAGCGTTAGATAGTGCGAAGAAGCGCCAGTCATAAGTCAATGCTGTGAAACCAATGGTAGAAGCTCCATTCACTTCTGGATGTTTCTTTTGATAATCTTCAATTAAAGCAAAATATTCATCTAGAGTTTTAATTTTAGGATACCCAGCCTCTTTTAAAATGCCGCGTTGAATCCAGAACGCACCTTGCATAATAGCCGGATCCTTGATGTATCCATGTTTTGCAGCGAATGGAAGAAAGTTAATTTTTCCATCCTTATCTTTCAGTTGCTCCCAATGAGGTGCGTATAATTTTTTAAGATTAGGACCATGCTCTTCAATCAATTCAGTAAGGTCAATAAATGCACCTGCGTCTAGTACTTTATCAATAGCAATATCCGGAACAAGAACATCTGGATACTTTCCACTTGCGATCATTGTCCCAATTTTGGTGTTAATGTCACCGACTAGGTATTCTGTTTTGAAGTTAACTCCCGTTTGATCTTCAAATATTTTCCCTATCGTCGTCTCATTCGTATTTCCATCTTTACCTGGGGAAGCTGCGTTAAAATAAGTAAAGGTTGCTTTGTCTTTTGAATCACCAGATCCGTCTGCATTACCACTAGATTTTTTATCCTTCTCACAGCCTGCAACTGCGATTAACAGGATAAGCATTAAGATTACAGAGAGAAACTTTTTTGCCATTTTTGAACCCCCTTTTTATTTGTGAAAGCACTTTCATTGTATAATGTAAGGGTTTCTAGCACCATTTGAAAAGTATAGGTGTTACTTAATAAAGTAAAGATTTTTATCCGAATTACTAGTGATTGAACTGTCTAATTGGGATGGCAATTGAATCGTAATGGTTGTACCATAATCTAGCTGACTATCAATATTAAAATAAAACTGATCATGATAGTATAGTTTTAAACGGTAATAAACATTTTTAATGCCAACATTCTCCCTTATATCTTCCTCATTTTCTAGAGATGATACTATTTTCTTTCGCTTTTCTTCTGATATTCCAGGACCATTATCCTTCATAACGCAGGTTATGGTACCAGCATGTAAAGAGATAGATACGGTGATTTTCCCACATTCCTTTAATGGTTCAATCCCATGAATGCTGGCATTTTCAATAAACGGTAAGAGTGCCATATTTGGAATCATACATTCTTCAGCGTCTTTACCCACCATAATCTCGTAATCTAATTTATCTCCAAATCGATATTTTTGAATCTCCAAAAAGCTAGTTATGAGATTTATTTCATCCCTAATAGGAACGAAGTCCTTTCCCCAAGTAAGAGAGTTTCGAAATATTTTAGCCATGTTATGGATGATTTTTGCTGTTTCTATTTCATCCTTCATTAAGCTTCTCATTCTAATCGTTTCTAAGGCATTAAACAAAAAATGAGGGTTGATTTGGCTTTGCAGCGCACTTAACTGTGCACGGTTGCGTTTTATTTCTAAATCCTTTTTTTGAATATTAACTAATAAGACATCATTAATTAAATCCTTAATTTTTTTGGTCATCCGATTGAATTCACTTGTTAATTGACCAATTTCATCTTGATACTCCTGATCATGGATTAACTCGAAGTCCTGGTTTTTCATCCGCTTTACATTGCGTAACACCCTTTGTAACCGAGTCAAAAATGATCTAGAAATAATGACGATAATGATAGTAGGGGCTAAAAAATTTATAAGGGCCAGCAAGATGATAAAGAGCTTAGATTTATTAACCGTTTTAAGCATGGTTTCTTCATATATCGTTCCAACAACGGACCAGTCACTTAAATAAGAGCCATTATTAAGACTCGAAGAGATGGTTACCAGTTTATTCTCTTTTTCTATTTGATTGAAATCGATTGGCTTTTCCAGCTGTTTTATGGAGGGATTGGTAGTATACTCAATCTCCCCTTTTTCATTAAGTAAATATACTTCTCCTTTAAACGTCACGTTGGTAAAAATATCTTCTATTGCTGCCGGATTGATTTCAACCTTTACGAACTTTTGTTTATCATTGTAAAAATAATCTAAATTCCGGATAATGCTAAAGGTTTCAAAATTCTGATTAGAAGGCGTATCAATCAAAATTTGTGAGCCATTACTATTCTTTAGGATATCCTTGAAGTGTTTTAATTCATGTTCTAGGCTGCCAATTGAATAAACCCCGCCTGAATAAATAATAGTGGGGTTATCCGTAAAAAAGCGAATGGAGTTTATAGATGGGTTAATGGGTCTAGACTGATTAAAATTCCTAAGAAAACTATTATGTTTTTCAATATATTCTATATCTGAAGTATAATCCTTTTCTAAAAATAGGTTTAAATTTAAGTTTGTATATAACGAGGAGGAAATGCCTACCGCTTCGTCGATAATGGTTTTAAATTCTCTATTAATCTGCTGCAGAGCTAACTTAGAATCTTGCATTTGCTGTTTCTTTACATTCTCAATTGTAACAATATAAAAGATTACATTTGTTAGTACAATTGGAATAAATACAGCAAAAAAGTACATGATCAGCATTTTATTTTTTAATTGAATATTATGAAAACTCCACTTAGGCTTGCTCATTTTTAATCCCTTTTCTTTCGCTGATTAAATTATTCCGATACTCAGATGGCGTGATATTTTCTAACTTACCAAAAATTGTCACAAAATAATCCGTATTATTAAACCCTATGCTTTCTGCAATTTCATAAATTCTTTTTTCCGATTGGCGAAGCTGCTTTTTCGCCTCATTAATTCTTACTTGTAGTAAATAGTCCTTAAAGTAGATTCCATAGCTTTTCTTAAACAATTGTCCTAAATACACTGGGTTCATAAAAAACTTAGAAGCAATCGTTTTTAAACTAATGTTTTCATGGTAATGCAGGTCAATATATTGTTTGATCTTGTGGGCTTCGCCATGAGCAGTCTGCTTTCTTAAATTGGCTAATTCCTCTTTACACTCTACTACAAAACCAAATATTAGACCCTTTAATTGAACTAGAGTCAAGTTGTAATTAGATAAGGTATAAACGATCTTAGAGGTTTGTAAACTTGAAGGGTCTCCTCCCATTTTCTTAATTATTCTTAGAATAGAATGTACAAAACTAGTAAGAGAAGAAATTACTGCATTTTTAGTTAGTTTATTTGTGACCAGAGAATTCAACAGTTCCTCTAAAATAATAAGAACCGACGCAGTTGAATCCTCTTCAATTTTTTCAATTAGTAATTGAATAACTGAATCATCTAGCTCTGCTGAAGTAATTGGTTTATTGATAATGTCTTCAAAGAAAATGATTCCATTTTCGTTATTTGCATATTTATGCTGTTGTGCCTCATCTACGGAACTATAGGAATCTTTCAACGAAGTTAGACTTGGGACCGCTTCACCGACATAAATCGTAAGATTCTCAGTAATCCTCTTAGTAAGTTCATGATTTACCCAATTGATAAATTTCCTAAGATTCATTTGAAATCTGGCTAAGTGGTTAGAAGTAATTAAACCCCCAATCGAATTAGGCGATATTTCTTGGAACCATATTCTTTCTTCTTTATTGCAAATATCGTAAATAACATCCTTTAATGTAAGTTTGACCTGTGTTACCCTTTCCACATTATCTATGTTAGATTCATCAGGTATCCCATTTAATTCAATTAATATGTAAAAAAACTCTTTAGGTTTTCCCAGAGAAAGGAGATTTAAAAGATCAATGGAATCATCACTCTTTTCGATCTTTCCTAATAGAAGCTGATTAAACATTTTTTTAGCCTGTTCTTCCTGCATTTGTTCATGAAGCTTTTTTTGTTCGTCTAGTGTCTTAGAAAGCAACTTAAGTGTTAGCTCAATTTCATCTTGGTCGATTGGCTTTAAAACAAAATCATGAACACCATATCTCAATGCTTGTTGTGCATATTTAAAATCACTATGTCCGCTAATGATGATAAATTTAGACTGAACTGCCCCTTTTTCTATCGCTTGTCTAATGAGGCCAATTCCATCAAGTACAGGCATACGGATATCTGTAATGATTAGATCAGGTCTTACATCATGGATCATCTTTAATGCATCTTCTCCATTAGCAGCTTCTCCTACTACCTTAAATCCGCATTCTTCCCAATTTATTAGATTTCTTAATCCTTTCCGGAAATACATTTCATCGTCTACTAATATTACTTTGTTCATTTCCGTCCTCCCCTGTTCCCAATGGATTCATCCAATAAAAACGCTTACATTAAACAATAAAAAATGCCCACATTTATAGAGAAGGCCCACAGAATATTACCTTGCGGGCCTTTCAATTATATTAAACTATTCTTTAGGCATCCAGATTTTATAGGCACCGCTTAATGCTAATATACTAAAAAAGTATAAACAGTTATCGTAGTATCTTCTAATTCCCGTTCTAACGGGGGTATTCCACAACAGTTCAACCCATTTTATACCTGATGTCTCATCTGCCGCTAAAGAGGCCATAGCGTTGGTTGCAAGCAAGCCGACTGGATGAAGCGATTTCTCTTCAAACGGTTCACCAGAAATGGTGTATCTGCGATAGTCACTAGGATCTTTATCCGTAAAAAAGGCTTGTATCTTATTTGCTTCCTCCCGCTCCCATTCATCTACTCTGAACCACTCATAATCAAGACCAATATTCGCTGCAACGCGGTAGGAGTCACTGAAGAAATGACCATAGCCTCTTTCATTGTTTGGTGTTCCATCATAATAAGCATACTCAGGCGCCAAGCCGGTTACTGGATGACAGGCAATTTTTAAATATTCCCTGCTGGCCGCTGCTGCTTCCTTCCAAAACGGCCGATCCTCTTCGTAAGCCCATAGTGCAAATAGTTCATAGAAGTGTGGCAAATGATAGGATGGATCGGAAAACTCACAATTAGGAATGAATTTAATAAGTTTATTCTTCGGATTCCACATTGGATAACCGTCTCCATTTTCACCTTTATGAATGCAGGTTTGGAGCAATTCTTTTGCTTGAACGCTATAATTAAATGGAGCAGCCTCATCACCCCAGCGATGTGCGGCAAAGAACAATGCCATTGCAAAAAACTCTTCCCCATCTGGAGCAGGACCGTATGCTCGTTTAGAACCGTCAGTGTTACAGGACCAAGCAAAGTAGCCTTTATTTTCTCCGCTAGACATATACATATACTTCATTGTCCACATCCACAAGCGGTCAAAGACATCTTTGTTGTCCATTTGCACAGCCATCATCATTCCATATGACATGCCCTCAGTCCGAACATCCAGGTTTCCGGTATCTAGCATGTACCCCATATCGTCACCTACTGGATAGTAGATTCTTGTATCCTCATCCCCATTGAATAACTCGTCCCAATTTTGCTGAATTCTTTTTGAAATTTCTTCATCTGTTTTGCCAATCTCTTTAAATAGATTACGGTATTGACCCGTATAAAAAGAACCTTCCTGCTTTTCCACTAGCCTCGACATCATAGTCCCCTCCAATTAATAAGATGGTATTAAGCTATCTTCTATTCCAATATAAGTAGCAGTTTCATCATGATCTTCATCAACTGTCTGCCGGTTAACAAAAACCTCAGTACTGTAAATAGGAAGTTCAAATTCAACCTTTTTACAAACCTATTACCTTTATTCACGACAAGATTCCAAGCTACTATGACTGGATTAAATATGTAAAATGCGCTGGTATAAAAAACTGCCAGCACATTATATTTATTTTTTTGGCAACGCTTACAGATATTTCGACAAACTTCTTCATACCCTTATATTCGAATGGACTTCCTTTATTTTATTATAACTACAGATAATTCAATTGTCTATCGGATAAACAAAGTATTTTTAAAAAGCTGTTTTCTCGAATGGACGAAAATCAACTGGAGCGAGTTATAATGGCCAGCTTCCATTTAGTTGCATTTGACGTTTTACTATATCATATATGTATGATTTCGTTCCTACTATTTAAAACTATCAAAAAATTGGTATTTTCAATAAAGGTACAATAGACTATACTTATATAAATTGATGTCTGTGTAAGTGTAAAATACAAAGGAGAAATATTCATGAATACGAAAATGAACAGTCTCTATACCATTACCGAATGGATCACAAGGTTCGCCTATGTAAATATATTATGGATAGGCTTCTCACTCCTTGGACTAGTTTTGTTTGGAATTAGTCCTGCAACCGTGGCAATGTTTTCGGTAATTCGGAAATGGATTATGGGTGATAGCGATATCCCTGTGTTCCAAACCTTTTGGCTTACCTATAAACAAGATTTTCTCAGAAGTAACGGAATAGGATTCGTCATTGCTTTAATTGCTGTTATTATTTATGTTGATTTAAACTATATAAAAATTAATCCTAGTTTCCAAATTCCGATATACCTATTGATTTTCACAGTGATTATGACCAGTTTGTATCTCTTTCCCGTATACGTTCACTATAATGTTCCGTTTTTACAATTGTTTAAAAATGCCTTCTTCATCATGATGGTCAATCCTATGGCAAATATTATGATGCTGATCGGTTTTGTCGCTGCCTTTGTTGTGATGAGGTTTTTACCGGCACTGTTCATATTCTTTGGCGGCAGTATTTCGGCAGGAATCATTATGGCTTCCTGTTATCTAGCATTTAATAAAATAGAAAAGAAAAGAAAGGAAGCACAAGCGCTATAGCTGTGCTTCCTTTCTATATGCCAAATTTAATCGATTAACCCTCGCTATTAAAGGAAGCGGGGTTGTTTTTTGGTGTATCATAAGTTATTCAACAAAACTTAGTTGTACTGATATACAAAGTTACCTTATTCAGTTATAATAAATTCGTAATTATCTAAACTATAAAAGGGAGTTATTATGATGAAAACTTCAAAGCCTAATGAACCTTTAGTAACGCATATTTTTACTGCAGACCCCTCCGCACATGTTTTTGAAGGGAAGCTTTATATTTATCCGTCCCATGACCTTGATCATAATGAACCTTCAAATGATAACGGAGACCAATACAAGATGGAAGATTACCATATATTATCCATGGACGATTGTTTCGCTCCATGTGTGGACCATGGCGAGGCTCTCCATTTAAGAGATATCCCTTGGGCAAGCAAGCAGCTATGGGCACCCGATGCTGCTTATAAAAACAACACGTATTATTTATTCTTCCCGGCACGTGATAAAGATGGGATTTTCAGAATTGGTGTGGCAACTAGCCCTAATCCTGCAGGACCTTTTACACCAGAAGCGAATTACATACCGGGAAGCTTCAGCATTGATCCAGCTGTTTTAGTAGATGAAGATGAAAAAGCGTATGTTTATTTTGGCGGGCTTTGGGGAGGACAGTTGGAAAAATGGCAAACAGGAACATATATTCCAGATGCCGAAGCTCCAGCAGCTACAGCACCTGCTATAGGTCCAAGAGTAGCGGAATTAAGTGACGATATGCTGACGTTAAAAAGCGATCCGCAGGAAATCTCTATTGTGGATGAAAACGGCAAACCGATTCTTGCGGGTGACGAAGACCGAAGATATTTCGAAGGTCCATGGGTTCATAAATACAATGGTCTTTACTATCTCTCCTACTCTACCGGTACAACTCATAAAATTGTTTATGCTGTTAGTGAAAATCCCCAGGGACCATTTGTATTTAAAGGGACGATCCTTACCCCAGTAAGCGGCTGGACTACACACCATTCGATTGTCGAATTTAATGATAAATGGTATCTGTTCTATCATGATTGCTCGTTATCAGGCGGTGTGGACCATAAGCGCTCTGTAAAATATACTGAACTAAAATATAACGAAGACGGAACCATTCAAACGATAGACCCCTATGGAGATAAATAATAAAGTCGAAGGCTGGCCTCAAGTTGAGGCTAGCCTTTTCTTTATCAGTGACTAGATAGCACATTTAGTTTCTTAAATATTATCTTTAGTTTTTAAGGTTCAATGATTTCACTACCAAGCTAGAATTATAGAATGAGAGGAGGTTGGTTCTTTTTTGAAAGGCTTTACCCGTTATAATAATATCCTTTATGGGGGAATGCAGAAAATGAGTAGAAATTTAAAAAGATTTATGTCATTACTTCTTGTAGCCTTTTTGATAATCCCGTCAGGCTGGATTACTCAAGTTGCAGAAGCGGAAACAAATGAAGATATTCCAGTTCTTCTTTACCATCGAATCGTTGAAAACCCTTCCAATGAATGGACGGATACCAGCGTTGAAAAGTTTAAACAGACCTTAAAGTATCTTTATGATAATGGTTATAACACATTGTCCGCAGAACAATATGTGAACATCATGGATGGAATTGAAGCAGCTCCTGCAAATCCAATTCTATTAACTTTTGATGATGCTACTCCTGACTTCATTACCCACGCTCTTCCAGCATTAAAGCAATATAACATGAACTCTGTTCTGTTTGTTGTTAGTGATTGGATTGGCAAGGGGTATAGCATGTCAAAAGAACAATTGCAAAGTCTAACAAATGAACCTACTGTCAGTCTGCAAAATCATTCCAAAACGCACGAACAAACCTTGGTTTGGAACAGTAATATAACGAAGAATCAAGCCTCTGAAGAGATTGCAGCAGCAAATGTATACCTAAAATCTATTACAAATGAAGACCCGGTTCTTATGGCATACCCATATGGCGCTTATAATGCAAACGCAGAAGCTGCAAACCAAGAGAACGGCATCAAGTATGCATTTAAAGTGGGATACCCTAATGCTGGGAATTACGCAATGGGTCGACACTATGTCATGATGGCTACGACTCTAAATGAAATCGCTTCCTGGGTTGGCGGACCTGCACCAGCACCTGGTGATCAAACATCTACAAAAACAGTGTACCACGAAACCTTTGAAAGTGGTGTAGGTGTTGCCACACCAGCGGGCAGCGCACAATTGAAGCCTGTTACTGATCTCGCTTTTGAAGGCAATGCTGACGGTAAATCAATTCAAGTAAGCGGAAGAACGAACAACTGGGACGGTGTTGATATCCCAATCAGCAATGTCGGGATGGGCAACGGCAAAACCTATACAATTACAGTCACTGGTTATGTTGATGCTAGTGTGAGTGTTCCTGCAGGTGCACAAGCTTTGCTTCAGAATGTTGACAGCTATAATGGCTTGTATGCAGCTGCAGATTATAAGGCAGGACAAGCCTTCACAGTAACAGGTCAGTATACTGTTGATACAAGCAAAGACAGAGCCCTACGGATTCAATCAAATGATGCCGGGAAAACGGTTCCCTTCTATCTCGGAGATATCCTGATCACAGAGAAGGTAACTTCTGGCGGCGGTGACGAGGAACCAGAGGAACAAAGACCACCTGCATTAGCATTCACAACAATTGATTTTGAAGATCAAACAACAGGTGGATTCGAAGGCCGAGCAAGTACTGAAACGCTGACAGTAACCACTGAAACGAATCATACTGAGGCAGGCTCCTACGCTTTAAAAGTTGAAAACAGATCAAATACTTGGCATGGGCCAGCATTGCGAGTCGAGCAATATGTTGACAAGGGTAAGGAATATAAAATTTCGGCGTGGGTCAAGCTTATTTCACCGGAAACATCACAGCTTCAGCTGTCTACACAGGTTGGTAATGGTGACGGCGCTAGTTATAACAACCTTCAAGGAAAGACAGTCAGCACCGAAGACGGCTGGGTTCAATTCGAGGGAACTTACCGTTACAGCAGTTTAGGCAATGAGTTTTTGACCATTTATGTGGAAAGCTCAAATAACAATACTGCATCCTTTTATATTGATGATATCACTTTTGAGCCTACCGGTTCGGGGACGATTGAAGTCCAGGATTTAACACCGATAAAAGAGGTTTATAAAGACGATTTCTTAATTGGAAACGCTATCTCAACATCAGACTTAGAGGGAGACAGACTAAAGCTTCTTAACATGCATCACAATGTTGTCTCAGCAGAGAACGCAATGAAACCAAGTTACGCATATAACGATGCAGGAGAATTTGATTTTACGGCTGAGGATGAACTTGTCGAGAAAGTTTTAGCACAGGGACTTAAGATGCATGGTCACGTTCTCGTTTGGCATCAACAGTCAAATGAAGCACTGCATACTGATAATAACGGTCAGCCTTTAAGTCGAGAAGTTGCTCTCAATAATTTGAGGAATCACGTTAAAACAGTTGTCGGGCATTTTGGTGATAAAGTTATTTCTTGGGACGTTGTCAACGAAGCAATCATAGATAACTCGCCAAACCCAGCGGATTGGAAAGCATCACTGCGACAATCCGGTTGGTACAAATCCATTGGACCAGACTTCGTGGAGCAGGCCTTCCTAGCAGCAAAAGAGGTTCTCGATGAAAAAGGCTGGGATATCAAGCTTTATTACAATGATTACAATGATGATAATCAGAGCAAAGCAGAAGCCATTTACCAGATGGTTAAAGCAATCAATGCGAAGTATGCAGCAAATCATAACGGGGAACTCCTCATCGACGGAATCGGCATGCAGGCGCACTATAATAAAAACACCAACCCAGAAAATGTAAGACTTTCCCTAGAGAAGTTTATTTCCTTAGGTGTAGAAATAAGTGTAACCGAGCTTGACATAACAGCCGGAACCAATAATGTACTTACCGATCAGGAAGCAATTGCACAAGGTTATTTATACGCACAATTGTTTAAGATTTATAAAGAGCACGCTGAGCACATCGCTCGTGTAACATTCTGGGGCTTGAATGACGCGACGAGCTGGAGAGCCGCCCAAAGTCCATTGTTGTTCGATAAGGACTTGCAAGCAAAACCAGCATACTTTGCTGTAATCGACCCGGATAAATTTATAGCAGAAAATGAACCTAATGAGAAAGAAGTGAATCAAGGAACCGCTGTTTTCGGTAAACCTGCTATCGATGGAACAGTAGATGATGTTTGGAGCGAAGCACCAGAAATACAAGTTAACCGCTATCAGATGGCTTGGCAGGGAGCAAACGGAGTATCTAAGGTCCTATGGGATAAAGAAAATCTATATGTTTTGATACAGGTAAGTGATTCACAGCTTGACAAATCAAGTCCAAATCCATGGGAACAGGATTCAATCGAAATCTTTGTGGACGAGAACAATGCAAAGACATCTTCCTATGAAGATGGAGACGGTCAATATCGAGTAAACTTTGACAACGAGACTTCCTTCAATCCTCAAAGTATCGCAGAAGGTTTTGAATCTGCTACACATGTATCAGGTAATGGATATACAGTAGAAGTGAAGATCCCGTTAAAAACAATTTCACCAGAAAGCAATACAAAAATCGGTTTTGACGTTCAGATTAATGACGGTAAAGACGGTGCACGTCAAAGTGCCGCAACATGGAACGATATGACTGGTCTTGGGTATCAGGATACATCTGTGTTTGGCGAACTAACGCTTGTAAACTCACAGGATTCAGAACCAGAAAAACCTGAAAATCCTGGGCAACCAGAAAAACCTGAGAAACCAGAGAAGCCAGAAAAGCCTGAGAAACCAGAAAAGCCTGATGCAACAAAACCAGGAGGAATCAAACATGAACTCCCTAATACCGCTACAAGTATATACAACTTTTTACTAGCAGGTATTATTATGTTGCTAACCGGAACGATATGGTTAAAGATTACTAGARGAAAAGTATAGCAAAAATCCTAACTAAGAAGAGACTGATTCAATAATCAGTCTCTTCTTATCATTTTATTAATAGGGATAGCCAAAAGTTAGCAGGTGCCTTCTTGTCAGGAAAATGCTCCCTTTAAATACATTGGGTCGAGCTTATAGCAATCATTTTAATCATGTCCTCAACTAGGGACGGGACCTCTTCAAAAGCACTTTTCATGTGAAGACGCTCTGTTCTTTTATGGGCATCCTTTCCGAAGGGACCTACATTTAGTACAGGTGCTCGGAGCTGTTTCATCGCATCAAAGGGAATTGTGTAACTGCTTCCCCAAACCGGGGTATTCGCTTTAAAGGCAGTCCACCCTTCCTCTTCATCCTGATAATTAACATAGCTTAAGTCGCTAATTCCATTAAAATAATGAACCTGTTTTACCGGTAAATTATATTTTTCCATTCCTTTTTCCCTAATATATTGTACACATGTTTTTATCAGATCATCGTCTGAAGAATTGACTGCTGGATAATAAGGAGGGGCAAAAAGTAAGACAATGGCCGGTGCAAGCTCCTGACATTCAATCATCAGACTGTCCGCAATCCGCAATGCTTTTTCACGGTCATCCCAGTTAGTATTTTCTTGGACTTCAGCCTTAATTTCCTCCACATACGTCTCTCCAAATTTACGGATTGCATATGTTTGTAAATCATCATATCGTAAAACGCGAACCTCTCCTACTGGCTCAGCAGACTGTTTCAAACAGACCTCTTTGTATGCCTGATTGCAGGCACTAGCTGCATCAATGGCAACTTTTTCAAAAATCCCGATAATTTCTTCAGCATTTCGTTTCATTAAAAACACATTATACAGGGCCGAGGACCGATAGGGCGTTTGAACAGAGTATTCCACTTTTAAATCTTTTTGCTGTAACGTAACCGGAAGCGGTGTGGCCTCCCCCATTTCTTTTTCCTGCAGACTAAAGTTCCACTCCATCCGCTGGGTCAAAAACGAAGCAATATACGGTGCTGTTATCCCACTTAAGGGTTCGCCTACATGGGTTTCCTTGCCATAAAAAAGGGCTGACGGCATGATTTTCCCTATTGAACCAGAATAAATATAAAAACTTCGATCACCGGGTTCCTGGGTAAATACCGGTTCTCCATTAAGGAAAAGTTTATAGCTGAGTTCATGCTTTTCTTTTAATTCCAGTAATTTAGTTACGGCAGCCCGCATCCCTGAGGAATTTACCTCTTCATCAGGAACTGTTAGCAAGAGAAGATTGATTGGCCATTTCTCAACTGTTGCTTTTTCCAATAAACTCATGTGCATCGCAAGTCCCATCTTCATGTCCATTGTGCCCCGTCCAAATAAATATTCACCAGACGTGAGATCATTTTGTGCATCCCCATGCAGCTCATCAATTCGTTTTAAAAGGTATTTCGTCAATTCTTCTGGGTGATATGCATATTCTTCAAGGTCACCATATTCTTCCGTATTCACCGTATCAAAATGACTTAGTAAAACAATCGTTTCCTTTGACTTTGCTTCACACTTATATAATCCTGTTAAGAACCGCCGCCCCAAGTCAGCTTCATGAAGACCCAAATAGTCGGGATTCTTCTGAAAATAATGCAGTTCCTGCAGTTTAGCCTGCACTTTACTAGGAAACGTCCGCTCACCCTCCGTTAAAGTCATACTTCGCCAACTCACCAGTTCACACAATAATCTCCGCAGTTGATCCGGCGTTCCCCACCTAAGCTGTTCCATCTATTCAATACCCCTTTGCCATTCCAATTTCCCCTACTAAAGTGTCCGCCTGAGGTGGACACTGTCCACGAGCGGTGCCTGTCACCAAAAATTGCGCCCCAAATGTCCCCCTAAATCTTCCCGTTTTTATCCTTTTATATTCGTTTCTGAGTTTGCTTTGGTTTGCCTGTTTTTAATATAGTATGATAGATAGCAAACTACAAGGAATCCTATTCCGATGAGGAGTCCGATCAACTGGGTTGGATCGAATGCCAGGAAGATTAGGATCGATACGCAGAATACAATACATACTAATGGGATTAAGGGATAGAAAGGTACCTTATATTGAAGGTCCTCTACTTTTCCACCACCTTGCAGGTATTTTCTTCTAAACATGAATTGGGAGAGAGCTATTCCAATCCAGGATATGGTCACAGATATTCCAGCAACAGACATCAAGAGAACGAATACTGTATCTGCTGCAATCACACTTGTAAGTAGTGATAATAGCGAGAAAACCATAGTAAACACAAGGGCTGCAAATGGAACTTTGCGTTTTGAAAGCTTAGCAAACCGTTTCGGCGCCATTCCTTCATGAGACATCGCCCAGAGAAGGCGGGTTGATGCATAAATACAAGAGTTCCCTACTGATAATATGGCCGTTAGTATGACAAAATTCATAATATCAGGTGCAAATGGAATACCAGCCAAATCCATTAACGTAACGAATGGGCTTTCCAGTAAACCGAGTTCTTCGGCTGGAAAAATGGCTGATAAGATAATAATGGAGGCAAGATAAAAGATAATGATTCTAAACAATACGTTTCGAATCGCACGAGGAATATTCTTAGATGGCTCTTCACTCTCTCCGGCTGCAATCCCAATTAATTCTGAACCTTGATAGGAGAAAATAACATTCATCATTGTCACAAACAGAATGGCAATTCCGGCTGGGAATAAACCAGATGGAGCAAGGTTATTTAGTAATGGAGCGGGTCGGTCATCAAGAGGAATCAGTCCAAAAATAGCACCCGCACCAATAATAATAAAGAAGATTACAGCTATTACCTTAATTCCTGCAAACCAATATTCTGTTTCAGCGAAACCTCTTGTAGTTAAGGCATTAAGACCAAATAACAGCAGGATAAAGATTGCACACCAGATCCAGACAGAGATATCAGGGAACCATCTCTGCATCAAGATACCGGCTGCCGTAAACTCCACTCCCGCCGTAGTAGCCGACCCGATAAAATACATCCATCCTAAAGAAAATCCCGCAGATGGACTTATGAATTTACTAGCATATGTCTGAAAGGAACCTGTTACAGGCATATAGACAGCAAGTTCACCTAGACAGACCATGACGAGGTACAAAATAAGGCCGCCAAACATATAGCCTATTAATGCACCGCCTGCTCCCGACTGATTAATCGTATAACCAGCATTTAAGAACAACCCTGTACCAATGACTCCCCCTAATGAAAGCATAAATAAATGACGCCGTTTCATTGATCGATTTAACTGATTTTGCTGCCCCTCTTGATTAACATTTTCCATAGCTCCCCCACCCTCTTAATGTAGCTACCCCTTTTACCCCTTTATCTATTAAAATCGCAGTGACAAGCAGCTTAAACCGCCATCCTGCTTACGGAATTCTGACATTTCCAGCTCAATTGTCTGATAGCCTGCCTCGTTAATTTTTTGCTTTGTTAGAGGATAACCGGCTGGGATGATGACATAATCGTTTATACGAATACAATTTGCTGCGTATTCCTCTTCCGGTGGTACAACGATTTTTTGATAGCTAGTAAACTCGGGATGATCAATAAATTCCCCTGCTACTACAACCGTTTGGTTTCCAAGGTAACTGATGCCAGTTTTTAAATGAAAGAATTTCTCCAGAGGGATAATGGTACCTTTATAACCTTCCGATTCTAAAATTTGCTTTAACTGCTCTGCACCGTCAAGGTTTGTTCGCGCAGAAATACCAATATAAAAATGATCTTCAATCTGCAAGATATCTCCCCCTTCAAGTGTTCCTGGAGATTGGATAGTATAAATAGTTTCATAGAAAGACTTAATAACAGGTTCTATTTCATGGATCTCACCGTTACGCGAGAGTGCTCCTGGATTGGAGATGACAGCAAACCTCGGAGTCAGAACCGCTGTATCTTCCACAAAAGTGGAATCAGGATATTGTAGATTACTAGAAAGAATCTTAACTTCTGTCCCACATTTTTTTAACGCCTCTATATATTCCTGATGCTGTTCCACTGTTTTTTCAAGAATAGGTACTCCTAAATCTGACGTAGTTAAGCCATTGACATAACTCTCACTAGGTATTTTTACAATCGTATTTTTAAACATGATTCCTTCCTCCTTCTTTATCCTCTCACTACTGGACATGTAAGACATGTCGGTCCCCCCGTTCCTAAATAAGAGATTTCATTTCCTTCATACTCGTAAACAGTTGCACCAGCTTTCAGTAATTGTTCCTTTGTGAACGGATTACCCGAAACCATTACGCAAACTCGTGGTGCTAAGGCAAGAACATTGCAGCCCAGCTTGTGATACTCTTCATCAGGTACCTCAATCAATTCAAAACCACGTTGGATGAGGTACTGGCGCAGGAATACAGGCATCAGTCTAGAATGGACCACTGCTAGATTTTCATCGACGATACTAATGAAAGACATTAGATGAAGGCATTCCTCTTCCCCCCGGTCATGCGGTAATGGTACAACAATAAACTCTTGTACCATTTCAGCTGTTATTTTTTTAATTTGCCGGATAGCTTCATCATTCGTCCGATACCCTCGTCCAACCAATAGCGTACGATCATCAAGCCAGACGAGGTCTCCCCCATCGGCAACCGCATCTCCTGTAAGTTCTCCTACGATCGGGATGTTCTTTTCCTGTAAAAATTGCCTATATACATCTGCTTCAGGCTGACGCAATTTCTTGCCCGATTTTAAAATAATAGCCCCTTTCTTTGTGAACTTAACTGGGTCATGGGCATAGAGCGAATCTAATCCAACCGTTTCTGATACTGGTAAAAATTCAATTTCAGTCACATGCTCTTTTATAATCGTAAGAAATTGTTCAAATTCCGCTTGGGCACTTATGTAATCTGGTTCGTTGATGTAGTTGAATCTTTCATAATGGTCTCTTAAGTGCTCCTGACTGATAAAGGCATCCCTTGGATGTTTCAAAATCACCTTTTGGAGTTTTTTATGCATGGATGATAACAACTTCCTCATCCTCCTTTTTCCGTATAGTGGAAAGTCTTTTCTCATGTTGGAAACTTTATAATATGATATTATAAGAGGTAGAAATGCATGTCAATATATTTTGAATTTACTGAATAAATATTTTTTCCATTAAATAAAAACAAGGATGATTGGGGTTGTATAAAATGCAAACAATTGACCGGGCCATGCAAGTAATTCATGTTCTAGCTGGAAGCGATGCAAAAAAGTGGTTCTCGATTACAGATTTATCGAAGGAATGTGACCTGCCTGTTAGTACCATGCATCGTCTTTTACAGTCCATGATTAAGCACGGATTAGCTCAGCAGGATCCAAATCTAAAACTCTATTCAATGGGATATAGCTGGTTGGAATATGGCTTGAAGATGTACGATACCTTTGATTTTGTCGGGCTGGTTCGTCCAGAAATGGAGAAATTAATGCATGAGGTGGAAGAAAGTGTTTATTTCAGTAAACCTATTGGCTCGGGCTTAGAAGCAATCATTATTGAAAGAATCGATTGTCCTCATAACCCTATAAGGATTTATGACCAGTTAGGAATCCGAATTCCAATGAATATAGGGGCTGCCAATAAGGTCATGCTCGCACATATGCATAAGGACGAAGCATTAAAAATCGTCAAAGCCTTAGTACCAAAAGAAGAGGTAGAGTCCTTCCTGCAGTTGCTAAATAATATGCGTCTTAAAGGTTATGGGGAAAGCCATGGGGAAAAAACCGAAGGCACCTCCTCTGTAGCAGCACCGATTTTTAATCACTCCAACGAACTAATAGGAGCAGTAAGCATCGGTTACGTAACCTTCAACCGAACAGATGCAAAAGAGCAGATATTAATCGAAAAAGTAATTCAAACTAGCCTGCGTATATCTGCAAAACTCGGAAGTAAATTATAACATGGCACAAACAATGGTCTTTCATCCAAGTTACGAAGGCCAAAACCAGGCTGCATAGCTAGAAAAAAGGTCTTCATCCGGGTTATGAAGACCTAAACCAAACTGCATAGCAAGAAAAAAGGTCTTCATCCAGGTTATGAAGACCTAAACCAAACTACATAGCACGAAAAATGGTCATCATCCCTTGCTTCTTAAAATTTCAGCAAATTAAGTGGCTAAAAGAAATGAGAACAAATCAGTTATTTTCCTATTATTAATTTTTACACTCCGAAAGTAAACCCGTTAGAGTAATCTCCACGCCGTTTTATTAGAAATAAAAAAGGATCATAAAAAACAGAATTCACCATCTAGAATTTCATATTTATTCACATTTATAGTCATTATATATTTACCCCATAAGGTATAATAGTAGCAACCAACTTATGTGAGGAGTATCTATTATGAAACGATCAATGCAATTTTTAATCATATTTTTAGTTGTCATTCTTTCTGCATGTGGGGCTATTATCGAAGGATATAGGAATGTATCTACAGAAGAGGCAAAGCAACAAATTGAAAAGGATGAAGTAGTGGTGTTAGATGTAAGAACCACTGAAGAGTATCAGCAGGGACATATACCTAATGCGATATTGGTCCCATTAGATGAATTAGAAAGTAGATTGAATGAATTGGATAAAGAAGAGACATATTTAGTGGTGTGCCGCAGCGGAAATCGTTCTGCTCAAGCCAGTGAAATTTTAACAAGTAATAGTTTCACAAATATTTACAACATGACAGGCGGAATGAATAACTGGGGATATGAAATTGAAAACTAGTTTGCGGTATATAAAAAGAACCCATCACATCTAAAATGTACCCGATAGTGTAGACACTTATAAAAAAGTCTACCTACCGGGTACTTTTTTGTATAATTAAGAAAAATGGGGATTGGGGAACAGCAGAAATGAGTAAAAAAGTATTAGCAGAGAAAGAGATTAAGTTACTTTCAAATAACCCTTATGTTAAGTCAGTTAGTCCAAAGGGGGTTACTTACACCGATGAATTTAAGAATATTTTTATTTCAGAAAATGAAAAGGGAAAATTACCTAGACAGATATTTGAGGAATGTGGATTTGATATTGATGTTCTAGGAATTGACAGAGTA
>NZ_MSLS01000017.1 GCF_001940785.1 Bacillus sp. MRMR6 | reverse complement strand
CTATCCGTCGTGGGCGCAGGAAATTTGAGAGGAGCTGTCCTTAGTACGAGAGGACCGGGATGGACGCACCGCTGGTGTACCAGTTGTCTTGCCAAAGGCATCGCTGGGTAGCTATGTGCGGACGGGATAAGTGCTGAAAGCATCTAAGCATGAAGCCCCCCTCAAGATGAGATTTCCCATAGCGTAAGCTAGTAAGAACCCTGAAAGATGATCAGGTTGATAGGTCAGAGGTGGAAGCGCGGTGACGTGTGGAGCTGACTGATACTAATCGTTCGAGGACTTAACCAAATAGAAAAGCAGAGGCGACTGGTCAACTTCGACAGACGTTGGAGGGCCGGCACTGCAAATCCTGGTTTTGGATTTGTAGGGACGGATCGAAACGGCCGAGAAGTTAGGAGCCAAAGCTGGACAAAACATAGCAATATGAGTAAGGTGAACTCGGTTTTACAAAACTTCTTCTACAATATCTAGTTTTGAGGGAATGAAATTTTTTATAATTTTTCTCTTGCTATATCTTGAAAAAACAGTTATAATAATAACTGTCTTATAAACAGTCTGGTAATTAAGGCGAGAAGGTCACACCCGTTCCCATACCGAACACGGAAGTTAAGCTTCTCAGCGCCGATGGTAGTTGGGGCAGGCGCCCCTGTGAGAGTAGGACGTTGCCAGGCTGTTTTAAAATTTTTCACAATGAAATAATTTCTATTGTCGAGGGGTGGAGCAACGAGCGTTGCTTCGATGAATAATCTGCGAGTTGTATCAATCGAGCTGCTGCTTGAATATGCATTCTGAGATTGATACAGTCCATTCAAACTATGGGCATGAACAACATAGTTTAATTCTTATTGTCGCGGGGTGGAGCAGTCCGGTAGCTCGTCGGGCTCATAACCCGAAGGTCGCAGGTTCAAATCCTGTCCCCGCAATCTGGTCCGGTAGTTCAGTTGGTTAGAATGCCTGCCTGTCACGCAGGAGGTCGCGGGTTCGAGTCCCGTCCGGACCGCCATTTATATGTTAAGAATTACGAAACTTGGTTTCGTTTTTTTTATGTCTTTTTTGCTCTTCGGTTAAAAGTTAGGTAAAATACATATAGAATAGGCATCCTTAGGATAACTCCTAAGGATTTTTTTTTCATAAATAAGGTAGAATGAAGATATGACTATGGTTAATAAAAAGGTGATTATATGAATCAATATGAAATAAAGACTTCTGGCCCTGAAGAGACTGATCTGTTTGCAGAAAAGTTAGCTCGTTTTTTATTAAGTGGTGATGTTATAGCACTTGAAGGTGATTTAGGTGCGGGCAAAACCACATTTACAAAAGGACTGGCAAAGGGCTTAGAGATAAAGAAAACGGTAAATAGTCCAACCTTTACGATTATCAAAGAATATAAAGGTCGAATGCCCTTGTACCATATGGATGTATACCGTGTGGCAGATGCCTATGAAGACTTAGGATTTGATGAATACTTCGAAGGCGAGGGAGTTACTGTAGTGGAATGGGCTCATCTAATTGAAGAACAGCTCCCAGCAGAATTGCTGACTATTTACTTGTACCGTGAGGATGAAGTGAATCGAAGAATGGTACTAGTACCAAAAGGTAAAAGATATGAGCAATTGTGTAAGGAGATTTTTTCATGACAATATTAGCAATCGATACATCAAATTATACTCTCGGGGTAGCACTAATCGAAGAAAATCAGGTACTCGGGGAATATATAACAAATTTAAAAAAGAATCATTCAGTCCGAGTTATGCCGGCTGTAGAGACATTAATGAAGGACTGTGGCCGTAAGCCTGCAGACCTGACAAAGATTGTCGTAGCAAAAGGTCCTGGGTCTTATACCGGGGTTAGAATTGGAGTTACCATTGCTAAAACTTTAGCATGGTCATTAAAGATACCCCTTGTAGGAGTATCAAGTCTTGAGGTTTTAGCTGCAGGCCCAGGCAGGTATTTTGATGGGTTTATTTCGCCGCTGTTTGATGCAAGAAGAGGACAGGTATATACTGGTCTTTACCAATATAAAAAGGGAAAACTTCATGCAGTTGAGGATGATCGGCTCGTCATGCTGGCTGATTGGGTGGAGGCTTTAAAAGAGGCTGGCAAGCCAATTCTATTTTTGGGTAATGATTTGCCGATTCATCAAGCGGTAATAGAAGATATATTAGGCCGAAAGGCTGTTTTAGCAGCTCATACGGAACAGAATCCCCGTCCGTCAGAGCTTGCACAGATTGGCATTGAAAAGCATGGAGAAGACATACATTCCTTTGTACCTAATTATATACGCTTAGCAGAGGCTGAGATGAAATGGTTAGAGGCTAAAGGGAAAATTTAAATGGATAGGATTAGAGAGTGATGGTAGATTCTTTTGTTTTTCGTTATATGAAGGAAGAGGATATTGATCAAATCCTAGAGGTGGAACATGCTTCGTTTACAACTCCCTGGAGTCGTGAAGCTTTTTACAATGAAATTTATCATAATAAGTTCGCTATTTATATCGTTTTAGAGGAAGATGAAAAAATCATTGGATACTGCGGCGCTTGGATCGTCATTGATGAGGCCCATGTCACGAACGTGGCAATCTTGCCTTCTTATAGGGGGAAAAAGCTAGGGGATGCCTTGTTAAGAAAAATGATATCGATCGCTAAGGAAATGGGTGCAAGGAGTATGACGCTCGAAGTACGACTGACCAATCATGTTGCACAATCTCTTTATCGTAAATTAGGATTCCAGGATGGCGGAATTCGGAAAAACTATTATTCAGATAATCAAGAAGATGCTTTAGTAATGTGGGTGAATTTATGAAACAAGATCAATGGGTTATAGGAATTGAAACAAGCTGTGATGAAACAGCGGTAGCTATCATAAAAAATGGTCGTGAGATTATCGCCAATGTGGTTGCTTCACAAATAGAAAGTCATAAGCGATTTGGCGGTGTTGTACCGGAGATCGCATCGAGGCATCATGTAGAGCAAATCACCATTGTAATTGAAGAAGCATTAAATCAGGCAAACCTCAGTTTTTCTGAAATTGATGCCATCGCAGTCACAGAAGGACCAGGCTTAGTAGGGGCGTTATTAATTGGTGTGAATGCAGCTAAGGCATTAGCTTTTGCCCATAATATCCCGCTTATACCTGTCCATCATATTGCCGGACATATCTATGCGAATAGGCTAGTTACAGAATTACAATTCCCGTTATTATCATTAGTAGTATCTGGTGGTCACACGGAACTTGTCTATATGAAGGAGCACGGCCATTTTAAGGTGATCGGTGAAACGCGAGATGATGCAGCAGGGGAAGCATACGATAAGGTGGCTAGAACATTAAATCTCCCTTATCCTGGCGGTCCGCATATTGACAGGCTTGCTCAAGAGGGGCGTGTCACACTTGAATTACCGAGAGCATGGTTAGAAGAGGGTTCTTATGATTTTAGCTTTAGTGGTTTGAAATCTGCTGTCATTAATACGGTACACAATGCTGAACAGCGTGGTGAGACAATTGCTCCGGAAGATCTAGCAGCAAGCTTTCAACAAAGTGTTATTGATGTGTTAGTCAAAAAGACGGAAAGAGCTGTTTTAGAGTATGATGTGAAGCAGTTGTTATTGGCTGGAGGAGTGGCAGCTAATAGGGGGCTTAGAAAGGCTCTAGAGGATACTTTTTCTAACAGGGATGATTTAGACCTAGTGATCCCACCATTGTCACTATGTACGGATAATGCAGCGATGATTGCGGCAGCAGGCAGCATCATGTTTGCAAAAGGAATCCGAGCAGATTTATCATTAAACGCTAATCCGGGTTTAGATATTGAATTATATAATGATTAGCCCTTCTAGTATTAGAAGGGTTTTTTTGATTTTGTAAAGTAATTGTCGAAAAATTCTTGTGGATAACCTTTCTTGAAAAATTGTCGAAGTTTCTCTAGGTGTGGGTAAGTAACCGTTTTCATGTGTATAATGTGGATAACTTAAGGTTTTTCTGTGGATATTGTGGAAAAGTCTAAGGAAACTTGATAATAAAAGTATTGATATGTGGATAAGATTGTGGAAAAGCTGCTTTTAAGAAAGTAAACGTAGGGATCTTGTCGATTTTACATGTTATTTGTCGGAAATCCTCTAGCGTTGTTCTAGCAGGAGTGTGAATATATTAGTTAAAAGAGAGTGAGGAGGAAAGATATGAAATGGAGGTTGTTGTTGTCATTTATCGTGGCATCAGGACTGGCCGCATGCACTCAAGAGTCTAAACCACAAGAGGAGCCCACGCCGATTGTCGACGAGGTACCAGAAAAGCAGGTATATGAAAATGAAGTATTTAATGAGGTGACGCTGGAAGAAGTAGAAGGTAAAACTGTTGTTACAGGTAAAGCACGCGTTTTTGAAGGTGTTTTCCAATATGCCGTTGTATCTGGAAATGAAGTTCTATTAGAGAATTATTATCAAACAGATGGAGCCCCGGCATGGGGAGAATTTACAATAACCTTGGATAAAGCGTTGACGGAGAAAGCCGGGAGCCAACTAGAACTCTTTGTATACTCCGCAAAGGATGGAGCTAAAATCAACATCCTAACCATTCCACTGAACTAATAAAAGGACTTGGAGCGTAATCTCCAAGTCCTTTATCTTAATCCGCCAGCTCTGCCCATTGGTCCATTAACTGTTCTAATTCTGCTTTTAACTTTTCATTCTTCAGGGTAATTTCTAATACCTTTTCATGGTTTTGGAACACCTCAGGCTCACAAAGCAACTGTTCGCATTCTTGAATTTGTTCTTCAACTTCCTCAATGCGCAATTCAACTTCCTCAAGTTTTCTTTTACGCTGGCGTTCGAGCTTTTTACTTTCTTTCTCTTGTTGAAAATTGTTTTTTTCGATACTTTCTGTCTGATAGTTTTTTTTCCTGCTACTAGCAGCATCTAAAGCCTTTAACTCTTCTTGCTCCAGCTTTTTTTCTAGATAGTAATCATAATCGCCTAGATATTCTGTACTGCCGTGACTGCTTAACTCTAATACCTTGGTGGCAATTCGATTGATAAAATAGCGGTCGTGGGAAACGAACAAAATCGTTCCAGGATAGTCAATAAGGGCATTTTCAAGTACTTCCTTACTATCAAGGTCCAAGTGGTTCGTCGGTTCATCAAGGATTAAAACATTTCCCTTCTCTAGCATAAGTTTAGCAAGAGCAAGCCGAGCTTTCTCCCCGCCGCTTAATGTGGAAACAATCTTTAAAACATCATCACCGGAAAAGAGAAAATTCCCTAATACAGTACGAATTTCCTTTTCTCCAGTTAACGGCCATTCATCCCAAAGTTCATTAAGAACACGTTTGTTTGATGTTAATTCAGCCTGCTCCTGGTCGTAATAACTAATGGCGAGATTGGCACCATATTGTATCGTTCCACCTAGGGCTGGAAGCTTATTAATCAATGTTTTTAAAAGTGTGGATTTCCCAATACCGTTTGGACCGACTAAAGCAATGCTTTCCCCTCGATAAGCCCGGAATGAAATATTTTCCGATACCTTTTCTCCCGTATAACCAACCCCTAAAGATTCAACGGTCAGAACATCATTACCGCTTTGTTTGTTAATTTCAAACGAAAAGGTGGCAGACTTTTCATCCCCAAGAGGCCGGTCCCTTAACTCCATTTTCTCTAGCTTTTTACGTCGGCTTTGAGCTCTTTTTGTCGTTGAGGCTCTAGCAAGATTTCGATTAATAAAATCCTGAAGATTGGCCACCTCTTGCTGTTGTTTCTCATACATTTTTAGATCACGCTCATAATTGGCGGCTTTTTGCTCTAGGTAAGTACTATAATTACCTATAAATTTTTGAATCTGCTGCCGTGAAACTTCATATACCTGTGTGACAACCTTATCTAAAAAGTAGCGGTCATGTGATACGATTAAAATTGCGCCATTATAGCTCTGCAAATACTGCTCAAGCCATGATAATGTATCGATGTCGAGATGGTTTGTCGGCTCGTCCAATATTAGAATATCGGGTTTCGTTAGTAGCAATTTTCCTAAGGCAAGACGTGTTTTCTGTCCCCCGCTTAGACTTGAAATCATTAGCGAGTGATCAGGGAAATTTAAGCCATGCAAGATAGAACGGATATCTGCTTCGTACTGATATCCACCCTGTTCCTTGAACGTAACCTGTAGGTGGTCATATTCTTTGAGAATTCTTTCATAGCTGTCATTATTCTCCAAGACAGCAGGATCCGACATTTTTTCTTCGAGCTGACGCAGTGATTTCTCCATTTTTCGCAAATCATCAAAAACAGTCAGCATTTCGTCCCAAATCGACAAATTCGACTCTAAACCTGTGTTCTGTGCCAAATAACCAATGGTTACCCCTTTTGGCTTAATGATTTCCCCACCATCATGGGATAGATGGCCGGCAATAATTTTTAATAACGTGGATTTACCCGCACCATTCCTGCCGACGAGGGCTACGCGGTCTCGAGTTTGTAATTCTAACTTTATATTCGATAAAATAAGGTCAGCACCATAATATTTTGCTAGTTGATTAACTTGTAACAAAATCATTTTTTTCACCTCTATTACTTAGATTTAGTGTACCGCATTCAATGAATGTCGGCAATAAACTGTGTTATAGTTAAGACAGTAGGATAAAAAAACTATATGAAAAAAATGTAAATTATCAACATTCGTTCGAAGTTTCACACACATAGAAGCGAAAATAGTGTATGATCTATTATTGGGAGGATTTTATATATGGCAGAATTTACTCATTTTAATGAAGATGGCAGAGCAAAAATGGTGGATGTTAGCGATAAGCCAGAAACTGTTCGAACTGCTATTGCACATTCCAGCATAACGGTTAGTAAAGAAATTTATGATAAGATTACCAATAATGAGATGAAAAAGGGCGATGTCCTTGCAGTCGCTCAAATAGCTGCAGTAATGGCGGCGAAAAAGACTTGGGACATTATTCCGATGTGTCATCCGATTCCTTTAACAGGAGTGAATATTTCTTTCTCCTGGGATCAAGACGGCCATCATACATATAAACTTTCTATTGCTGCATCAGTGAAAACAAAAGGGAATACAGGTGTTGAAATGGAAGCGCTAACAGCTGCGTCTGCTTGTGCGTTAACCGTTTATGATATGTGTAAAGCAGTTGATAAGGGTATGGTGATTGGACAGACCTTTTTGGTGGAAAAAACCGGGGGGAAAAACGGTGATTTTCGTCGAACTGAACAAATAAAGTAATAGCAAAGAACATTTATGGGGTGGGGAGAATATGAGCAATGAAACGATGAAGATACCACAGGCAACAGCAAAACGATTACCGTTATACTATCGATTCTTGAAAAACCTCCATTCATCGGGTAAACAAAGAGTGTCATCAGCAGAACTAAGTGAGGCGGTTAAGGTCGATTCTGCGACCATTCGCAGGGACTTTTCTTATTTTGGGGCCTTAGGCAAAAAAGGGTACGGCTACAATGTAAATTACCTGCTGACATTTTTCCGTAAAACCCTTGATCAGGATGAACTAACGAAGGTAGCGTTAATTGGTGTGGGTAACCTTGGTACCGCTTTTTTAAACTACAATTTTTTAAAAAATAACAATACAAAAATCGAATGTGCATTTGATGTCGATCCAAATAAAATGGGAACGACAATTGGCGATGTTCCCGTGTATCATATGGATGACTTAGAAAACTATTTAGGTAATGATACGATCCCGGTCGCAATCCTTACAGTTCCATCAGCTGCTGCTCAAATGATTACCGATCGATTAGTGAAAGCGAATGTGAAAGGAATTTTAAACTTCACTCCTGCGAGGCTAAATGTCCCGCCTTCAATTCGTGTCCATCATATTGATTTAGCAGTGGAACTCCAGTCGCTCATTTACTTTTTAAAACATTATCCGACAGAAGCAATTGAATAAAAAAGCCTTCCAAAAAGGAAGGCCATATTTTTTCGGTAAAATTTTTCGAGTAAAGAAAAAATGTGTTTCTTCCGGTTATGAAGGCAAAAACTCGGTGGAATATCAAGAGAAATGGCCATCATCCGGGTTATGAAGACCAAAACTCGGTTGCATATCAAGAGAAATGGTCATCATCCGGGTTATGAAGACCAAAACTCGGTTGCATAGCAAGAGAAATGGCCATCATCCGGGTTATGAAGACCAAAGCTCGGCTACATAGCAAGAGAAATGGTCACCATCCGGGTTATGAAGACCAAAACTCGGCTGCATAGCAAGAGAAATGGTCACCATCCGGGTTATGAAGACCAAAGCCCGGTTGCAAAGCAAGAGAAATGGCCTTCATCCGGTTATGAAGACCAAAACTGTTATTTTTTCAATTTGTCTTTATATTTAAAGTAAAAGAAGAGTATTTTTACGCCTGAACCAAAGTCAAAGGTGGCGAGGAGGACTAGCAAGTAACTGAAAAAGCCCCAGCCATTTTGACTAACATCCTCAACAGCGAAATAGGTAAATAAAAAGCCTAGCAAGATATATATGAATGCAGAGAACAAAGGTGAACGTCTCATAAAAAGCCTCCGATAAAGTTTTGCAGCGCCTCAGCCTCACGGATTAATTTTTCAATATCATCCTTATATACAGACTGAATGACGACAACTAAGGTGTTCATGCTAACATGAGCAAAAATAGGAACGATAATATTTTTTGTCTTTACATAGAGAAAAGCAAAGGTAAAGCCCATTGCTGAATAAAGCAGCAGGTGCTGCGGCTCCATATGAGCTAATGCAAATATCACCGAGCTGATAAGGGCCGAAACAAAAAAGTTAAACCGTTTATAAAGCGAACCAAAAATGACTTTTCGAAAAACAATTTCTTCTAGAATCGGTCCGAGGACGGAACTTACTAAAATGGCAAGTGGGAAGGATTCGATGATCCGCATTATTTGCTGTGTATTTTCAGAACCCATTTCGATTCCAATCAGGCGCTCAATATTTGCCGCAAGGGCTTGTGAAAATAAAGCTAAAAAAATGCCCGCAACAGCCCAGACTGCGGACTGAGAAAAAGAACTTCCTCTCTCATCCAGCCGAGGTTTTCTCATCTCTTTCCGTAATAAAAATAAAATAATAATCAAAGCGAATGAAAAGCTAAAAATGAGCCAGTACGGGATAACCAAGCCTTGATCCATGCCAAGATAGCCAAATATAAACATCAAACCCGGTATACCTAACAAACTGGATAATTGCATAGCAATATAGACGATAAGTATAATCCAATATTCCCTTTTCAAATGTAAATCTCCTTTAGGATCTAATCATATTAATTCTACACTACTCTTCATTCTACTCATAAATGCGTAAATCTTTCAATTTTAACGTATTATCTTTTTGGTAGGTATAAAAATCTTTGGTAATCACATACTTGTAGGGTTGTAAGAAATTAACTATTTTTTTATAAAAAAGTGTGCATGATACTTGCAAAATTTTTTCGTATTCATTATGATAATAATTGTGTTAGCACTCATTAGGTGCGAGTGCTAATAATACAGAATTACATATATATTTGAGGAGGTTGTTTCAATTGTTAAGACCATTAGGTGATCGCATTATCATTGAGCTTGTTGAATCAGAAGAAAAGACTGCAAGCGGTATCGTTTTACCGGACTCAGCTAAGGAGAAGCCTCAAGAAGGAAGAGTCGTTGCCGTAGGTACTGGCCGTGTGCTAGAAAATGGCGAACGTGTAGCTCTTGAAGTCTCTGAAGGCAATCGCATTATCTTCTCAAAATACTCTGGTACAGAAGTGAAGTACCAAGGTGCAGAATACTTAATTTTACGTGAAAACGATATCCTTGCTGTTGTAGAGTAAGGTTCTTACTAAAAAACTTATTACGACGTTTATAAAATACGAGGAGGTTTTTTAAACAATGGCTAAAGAAATTATGTTTAGTGAAGATGCACGCCGCGCGATGCTTCGTGGTGTTGATGCTCTAGCAAATGCAGTTAAAGTTACTCTTGGACCAAAAGGACGCAACGTGGTACTTGAGAAGAAATTTGGTTCACCGCTTATTACAAATGACGGTGTAACGATTGCAAAAGAAATCGAATTAGAAGATGCATTCGAAAACATGGGTGCTAAGCTTGTTGCGGAAGTAGCTAGCAAAACAAACGATGTGGCTGGTGACGGTACAACAACTGCGACCGTTCTTGCTCAAGCGATGATTCGCGAAGGCCTAAAGAACGTTACAGCTGGTGCGAACCCAATGGGAATCCGTAAAGGGATTGAAAAAGCTACAGCTGTTGCAGTTGCGGAATTAAAAGCGATCTCTAAGCCAATCGAAAGTAAAGCTTCTATCGCTCAAGTTGCTTCTATTTCTGCAGCTGACGAAGAAGTGGGCCAATTGATTGCTGAAGCAATGGAGCGCGTTGGCAACGACGGCGTTATCACAATAGAAGAATCTAAAGGCTTCACAACTGAATTAGACGTAGTTGAAGGTATGCAGTTTGACCGTGGATATGCATCTCCTTACATGGTTACTGATTCAGACAAGATGGAAGCTGTTTTAGACAATCCATATATCTTAATCACTGACAAGAAAATTGCTAGCATTCAAGAAATTCTTCCTGTACTTGAGCAAGTGGTACAGCAAGGCAAGCCATTATTGCTTGTTGCTGAGGATGTTGAAGGCGAAGCACTTGCTACATTAGTAGTGAACAAGCTTCGTGGAACCTTCAATGCTGTAGCGGTTAAAGCTCCAGGCTTTGGTGACCGTCGTAAAGCAATGCTTGAAGATATCGCTGCATTAACTGGCGGTGAAGTCATCACTGAAGAGTTAGGCCGTGAACTTAAGTCAGCTACAATTGACTCATTAGGACGCGCTGCTAAGGTTGTCGTTTCTAAAGAGAACACAACGATCGTTGAAGGTGCTGGAGACACTGCTGCAATTGGCGCACGTGTAAACCAAATCCGTGTTCAATTAGAAGAAACTACTTCTGAATTTGACCGTGAAAAATTACAAGAGCGCTTAGCTAAATTAGCTGGCGGTGTTGCAGTAATTAAAGTTGGTGCTGCTACTGAAACTGAACTAAAAGAGCGCAAGCTTCGTATCGAAGACGCTTTGAACTCTACTCGTGCTGCAGTTGAAGAAGGTATCGTTTCCGGTGGTGGTGTAGCCCTTCTTAACGTATACAGCAAAGTAGCTGAAATCCAAGCTGAAGGTGATGTAGCAACAGGTATCAACATCGTATTACGTGCGATGGAAGAGCCTGTACGCACAATTGCTCACAACGCTGGCCTTGAAGGATCAGTTATCGTTGACCGCTTAAAGCGCGAAGAAGTTGGCATAGGCTTCAATGCTGCAACTGGCGAATGGGTAAACATGATCGAAGCTGGTATCGTTGACCCAACTAAAGTTACACGTTATGCATTACAAAACGCTGCATCTGTTGCGGCAATGTTCTTAACAACTGAAGCAGTTGTTGCAGACAAACCAGAACCAGCTGGTGGCGGCATGGGAATGCCTGACATGGGCGGTATGGGTGGCATGGGCGGCATGATGTAATTGCTGCTAAATCCCTTGATATTTAAGGGTTTTGAGGGATTTGCTATCAATATGCTAACATAAGGTATATAAAAGAGGCTTCTCATTAGTTGATTAAACTCTTGGGGAGCTTTTTTTAGCTTCTTGCGTGATATGAAATTAACCGTCGGAAATTATTTATATCTTAAGATTTTGTTGGTTTTAAGAAAAGGTGGGAAATTTTAATATAAAAAAAAGGCAAGCTCTTCTTTTTCAAGATACTTTTGAACTTCCTCTTCTTCTTTTTCTTATCCTTTTTCACATAAGCAAATCCAGTAGGGTAACATTTTATTTGTAAAGAATTATCTTTTTAAGGAGATCTCTAAGAATGCTAATTAAAGAACTTTAATTGGGGGGACTCTAAATTTTGATTCTTTCTGGTAGTATTCGGCAATCGGTTGGAAACATTCTGCATAGTGCTCTAAAGTAAAATTCTATTTGATGGTTATGTCGGATACTAAATGTATGAAAGTTAATCGAAAATCTCTTATCAACATGCCTATATTGAATGTTAGTAAGAGGTATTCTCCGAGGGGGGAGGTTAGGAACAATATCATTAATATTTGCTACTCGAATACTTTTTTTATTATATCGTTATAGGTATTTACAAATTATTTCCGTGCCTGTGGTCAAGCCCCGTAAAAATAGACATCAATAAATTCGACATTTATGATGCATTTTGGTAATTTAAATAATATAGTTTTGGAGAAACGAATCCCATTCTATGATAGATTCGTTTTTCGTTGTAATAGCGAATATATTTCTTTAGATTTTATTGAAAAGAATCGATAGGGCAGTTGGGATAAAACAAGGGAATTCAGTTTTTAACTGTGAAAAAAAACTCTCAATAACAACGTTATCCCAACAGTTTGCCTTTTGTGACATACTCGGTATGAAGTGCAGCTCCTTACTTAAATTGTGATACATGTGAGATCTGTACACGCTTCCTTGGTCGCTATGAATCAGAACGCCCTCCAATGTATCCAATTTTCGCCTTTTCTGTGCTGCTTTAATGGTGGCTTTTATCAACTCCTTATTAGGGCTTGAACTCATTTCAAAGGCAATCACTTCACGGTTAAATAAATCCATAACCGCAGAAATATACAGCTTTTCCTGTCCCATCAAAACCTCAGTCATATCTGTAACCCATTTTTGATTGGGATGAACGGCCATAACCGCGACTTCATTCTTCTAGGGCAATCAAAAATTTTGCGAAAAGATCCTACCCGAAAAAAACATAAAAAGGCCTGACTAGCGAATAACCGCTAGTCAGGCCTTTTTCCGCGCAAAACTTTCGATTGTCCCCTTAAAGGACCGTGCCCATAAATTTCTTGGTAGAAGT
This sequence comes from Bacillus sp. MRMR6, assembly GCF_001940785.1. Lineage (GTDB taxonomy): Bacteria > Bacillota > Bacilli > Bacillales > Cytobacillaceae > Neobacillus. The sequence goes on along the minus strand of NZ_MSLS01000017.1, from coordinate 84,941 downwards.
TCTGATAAAGTTCTTTACAATTTTAAATTTTTAGAATATTATAATAAGAAATGAATGATTTAATTCTTTTTTATTATAAAAAAAAAGATTTCATCCTTTTTTTTAGAATGGAGCAATTTTCAATGAGTATTCAGGAGTTAATGAAAGAAAAGTATTTAACGTTATCGAAAGGACAAAAAAAAGTAGCCGATCTTTTATTAAAGGATGTAGCCACATTTAGTATGTCAACCGCTTTACAAATTGCCAAACAAGCGGATGTAAGTGAAACAACCGTTGTTCGCTTATCGTATGCGTTGGATTTTGAGAGTTTTTCTCAAATGCAAAAGTTTATTCAAAAAGACTACCTATCAAAAAAAGAAATGGGTCCTGTTGCATTAAATGATGAAAAGAATAACAGTAACGATTTTATCGATGACCTAATTGATAAGGAAATAGATATATTAAAGTCTTTAAAGAGTAGTTTGAATATGAATCATTTCTGGATGGCTATCGATGAAATAATGGGTGCCGATGAAGTGAAAATTGTAGGATTTAGGGCTTCGTACTCTGCAGCTCACTGGCTTTATTTGAAATTAAATATGATGAGAACCAATGTAGACTTGATAACATCTAATACATCCAATTATCCAGATAATTTATTAGTGGATAGGGATAAAAAAATCGTATTTATATTTATCTCTTTGCCAAGTTACGCGACTCCAAGTTTAGAAATTGCTGAAATGGCAAAGAAACAGGGGGCAAAGTTAATTACCATTACCGATCATCTTTTATCACCGATTTCCCGCATCTCAGATATAACGCTTACAACTCAAATCAATGCTAGTTCCGAAAGTTTTATTCCCATTAGCTCTGTAATGAGTTTATTAAATATCATAGCTACTGGTATTGAAACCAAATATGAAAAGGAAGTGATAGAACGAGTTTTAAGACTTCAGAACTTGTATAAAGAAAAAGAATTTTTCCTTGAGTAATGTATTAAAAATGATCAAGCGGGGGGAAGGAAATGAAGAAACTTGTTACTTTTTTTGTCATACTTGTATCTCTACTAACATTCCAAATTACAAGTTATGCTGCAGAACCTGTTGCGAAAACGCTGGATAAAGCAGATATTTCGATTATCTCAGATGGCGAAAGCAATTACGAAATCAAACAAACTATCGTACTAAAAGGTGAAGGGGACTTTAGTGGTAATCAGATTGAACATACTTTTTCCAACATCAATGATATAAAACCGGAAAATCTCCAATTTATTTCTGAAGGGAATCAACTAGAATTTACGGTTGAAGAATTCGAATCACTTGACAAATATATTGTAAACATACCTAGTGGGGTTTCTGGGACTTTCACCTACGAAATTAGCTATACATTATCGGTGGGAGAAGGGGAATATGCAACGCCAATATTTGTGCCTATGCACCCGGCTGATGGTCAATCAAATGTTGTACAAATTGATTTTCAAACAACAGAAGAAAATATGGTTCAAAGAAATAGTTTCCCTGTTTTAAAGAAAGCGGAGGATAACGAGGTTACAAGTTATTTAATGAATATTCCTGCACATGTAAACTATATATTTGGGCCCGAAAAGAATCTATTTAACTCTCATAATATCATTTCGTGGGCATCTATTCTCATCTTATTAAGCATTATTTTTATATGGATCCGTTCTGAATTAAAAAGTAAAAATATTAATTCCAATAACAATAACAGTAAAGGAGTTGTGAATTAATGGGCGTTCCTTTTTGGGGTTTAGCAATCTATACCGTTGTGTTCTTAGTTAGTTACTTTGCATGGGCATTTTATAAGAATTCTAAAGAGGAATAGGGGGGAGAAAAATGTTTGAAATCAGTCCAGAATTTTATTACGTCGTAATTGGATATTTTGTCATGGTCATCGCAATAGGCTGGTGGGCAGGGAAAGGGAATAAAACAAGTGAAGACCACCTTGTAGCAGGACGTTCGATTGGTGCATTGGTAGGCGGTGCTGCTTTAGCAGCTACTCAAATGAGTGCAGGTACATTCGTAGGAACGATGGGCGTTCACTATTTAACAGGTGCGAGTTATATATGGTTCTGGCCGGGTTTATGGGCTGGTTGGATTGTTTCAGCCGTTTGGGTTGCACCAAAGTTCCAAAAGTTAAAAGCGGTTACAGTTCCAGAGTACGTTGAAAAACGATATAACACAAAGGTTGGCAGGGCGATTGCAGCGGTTTTAATCATCGTTGCCTACTCTGTTTACTTAATCGCTCAATATGTCGCTGGCGGAATTGTGATGCAAACCGTCTTTGGAATTCCAATGGTTTGGGGAGCGTTTATTACGATCGCCATCACGATGGTTTATACATTAAAGGGCGGCATGAAGGCTACGGCATATAGTGATTTTGTCCAAGCCTTAATCATGGCAGGTTGTTTTATTGCAGCCATTCCATTGTTAATTAGTCAAGCTGGCGGCTGGGATTTTGTAGGCAGTTTCTTAACGAGTCTCGATAGCAAGATTACTGGATGGCATTTTGGAGCAAAAGATCTAATCGGTTTCGGTGCTGCATTTGGATTTTCTATGGCGATTGCGCCGTATGAGCTGGCAAGAATGTATACATTAAAAAATGCGAAAACAGTACGCTTAGCGATTGGATTTTCGTTTGTTTTCCAAGCAGTTGTTGCCTTATCCGTAACTCTCGGTGGATTAGGAATAAGAGCGCTATTCCCAATTTTAAAAACGGGAGACAGTGCCTCATCGATCATGGCCATTAACGTTTTACCTCCGATTGTTGGGGCACTATTAATGGTTGCCATTCTAGCATCTATTATGAGTACCGTTTCTGGGGTCATGATTGTATCTTCATCGGGTATATCCCATGATATTTACGGATTGATAAAACCGAATGCAACGGACGCTCAAAAAATGAAACTTAATAGAATCGCCGTTATTGTTTTAGCCTTTATTCCATTACTCTTTGCGTTAAAACCATTTGATATGGTTCAGTTTATCGTAATGGCTCAAGCATCGATGGTGGCTAGTTTCTTCTTCGCCATCGTGTTATTTGGACTAAATTGGAAAAAAGCGACCACAGCCGGTGCGATGACTGCTATGATTGGCGGCGTTATCACTGTACTTGTTTGGTTATTCGTATTAGGCAAGCCATTTGGAATCAATGAAGTAATTCCGGGAGTATTAGTTTCTTCCATCTTATTAGTAGTTGTAAGCTCGTTTACAAAACCAGTACCAGAGGAAAACCTGGAACCATTTTTCGGTAAATAAAACAATAAAATGTGTGATGTTAGATTTGATATCACACATTTTATTGAAGTATGAGGAGTGACAAGAATGACGAGATCTGTAGCAATGATTACGGGGGCAGCTTCAGGAATTGGAAAAGGAATTGCCTTGAAGTTTGCTTCTCAAGGCAGCGATTTGATCTTAATAGACCTTCAAGAGGAAAAATTAAATCAGCTGTACAATGAACTATTAGATATCAATCAGGATATCACTGTATTAGTAGCGCCAGGGGATTTAACATCTGAAACCTTCGCAGATGAAGTAGTTGAAAAGAGTAAGCAACAATTTAGCTGCATCAATGTATTAGTCAATTGTGCAGGAATTTTCCCAAGCACCCCATTTTTAAACATTTCAAGACAAGAATGGAATCGTGTTTTTGACTTAAACGTTTCTTCCAATTTCTTTCTTACACAAAAAGTCAGCCAGCTCATGATCGATACGAAAGCAAAGGATGCCAATATCGTTAATATATCTTCAACTGCTAGTGAAGTAGCTAGACCAGGGGTTGCTCATTATTGTTCATCCAAAGCGGCAGTAAAAATGCTGACACAGGTTCTTGCATTAGAATTAGCTCCGAGTGGAATTCGAGTAAATGCAGTAGGTCCGGGATTAGTAGAAACGGAGACACTTCTAAGCACGCTGACAAATGAAAAAGCAATAACAGAGCACAAGGAAAAAATATCCTACTCACCACTCAATAGATCAGCTAGGCTTGAGGAGATTGCTGATGCGGTCTACTTTATTTCAAGTCCACAGGCATCTTATATTACGGGCCAAAACCTATTAGTAGATGGTGGATATTCAGCAGGTAGAATTTTTAAAAGCTTTAATCAATAGATTATTTTTCTCAAGGAGGATGTTATGAAAACAGTTAAACAGATTATCGAAGAAAACCATAATGAAATGGTGGAGTATCTTAGAAGAATTGTAGAGTTTGAATCTCCTTCTCGTGATAAGGAGAAACTTGACGTGTTAGCGGAATGGATTGCATCAACATTTAGAAAATTAGTTGGTGGTAAGGCTGAAATCATTCCCGTCGAAAATTATGGGAACCATGTTCGCTGCGAATGGGGCGAGGGGGAGGAACAAATTTTAATCTTATCCCATTTTGATACGGTATGGCCTGCTGGAACCCTAGAAAAAAACCCTTTTCGTATAGAGGGTGACCGTGCCTATGGTCCTGGTGTTTTTGATATGAAAGGCGGATTAATTCAAGGGTTATTTGCGCTAAAAGCGTTAAGAGAAGCAGGAATTAAATTAAACAAAAAAATTGTTTTCTTTTTTGATTCGGACGAGGAAATCGGCAACCCAACTTCAAAAAAATTTATTGAAAAGGAAGCCCAAAAAAGTGAACGAGTCTTTGTTCTTGAGCCAGCTATGACGTTAGAAGGCGGTTTAAAGACTTCCCGTAAAGGTGTAGGTATTTATGAACTAAGTGTTAAGGGTATCCCATCGCATTCGGGTATTGATCCTGACAAAGGTGTAAGTGCGATTGATGAATTAGCCAAACAAATTGTCAGACTACATAGTGAAACAGACCTAACAACTGGAACAACCATAAATGTAGGTGAAATTTCTGGCGGTTCAACAGTAAATGTCATTGCAGAGCATGCTCATGCTGAAATTGATGTACGGGCTAAAACAGTGGAAGAACTAAATCGTATTGACCGATTAATCTTGGGATTAAAACCGATCAATGAGAAAACCCAAGTTGTTACAACTGGTGAAATCAACCGAATGCCGCTGGAAAGAACTGAGAAAGTGCAAGAAATGTTTGAAGTTGCAAAGAATATTGCGGAGAATGACATTGGTTTTACCTTAATTGAGAAAGAAACGGGCGGCGGCAGTGATGGCAATTTAACAGCACCATTTGCCCCAACCTTGGATGGTCTGGGAGCCGTAGGGGATGGTGCCCATGCGAATCATGAGCATTTACTAGTAAGTCATATGCCTAAACGAAGTGCCTTATTTGCTGAATTGTTACTTCATTATGCTGGCATAAAGGAAGGAGCTGGAATAGGTGATACAAACAACAGAAGCTAAGGACCATTTACTGAATAAGGTTTCTGAAGAACATTTAATGACATTCACAAAGGAAATCTCCAAAGAGGTAAGATTATCAGGTTCAGAAGAGGAAAAAAGAAGCTTTGAATATGCAGAAAGAACGTTAAGGGAATTTGGCTTTCAAACCCAATTGTTTTATCGAAAAGCTTTGATTAGCCTTCCTATTCAATCTGATTTAACCGTTAATGGGAATCAATTTAGCTCCATTACCCATTCAATGGCCACCTCAACGGGAGAATCTGGGTTAGCAGCCGAGCTGGTATATGTTGGAGATGAAAACTATCAAGATGACATTTCTTATACGGGTAAAGCGGTTCTTATTGACGGTTTAGCCACTCCTGCTGCTGTTATAAAAGCTCAAAGTAAAGGTGCAGCCGCAACTGTTTTTATTACGGCGGATTATACCCATGAGATGATTGTTTCTGCTGTATGGGGAAATCCATCTATGGAGGATGCTGAAAACTATCCTACTATTCCTGTTGCTTCGGTCACCTACCGAAATGGCCAAGAAATAAAAGCCCTTCTTACTAGTTCTGCATCTTCAGAATTACAATTAAAAACGGAAGTTCTTAAAGAGTGGAGAGATATTCCAACTCTAATAGCTGATTATACTTTTAATCCAAATTCCAAAGATTTCCTTCTATTTTCAGGCCACATTGATTCTTGGCATTATGGGGTCATGGATAATGGATCAGCAAATGCAACAATGCTTGAAGTTGCACGGGTTGTCAGTGAAAACAAGCCAGAGTTCCAACGCAACTTACGACTTGCCTTTTGGTCAGGTCACTCCCACGGAAGATATGCGGGGTCCACTTTATATGTAGATGAAAATTATGAAGAACTTTATGATCATTGCTTGTTGCATTTAAATATCGACTCTGTCGGCGGGATTCATTCTACTGTATTAACAGAAGGAAATACAATGGCAGAAACCAAAAATTTAATTGGCGAGTCTATTAATTTAGTTTCTGAAGATCAGTTTGAGGGTTCCCGATTCGGACGGTCTGGTGATCAATCCTTCTGGGGAGCGGGAATCCCTTCAGCGTTAATGGGCTTGTCTGAACAAGCTCCAGTTGATACTCCTGCGATGCGTGCTTTTTCTAAACTATTTGGTTCAGGTAAAGGCGGAGGTTTTGGCTGGTGGTGGCATACAACAGAAGATACGATCGATAAAATCGATCCTCAATTATTAAAAAGAGATTGTAAGATTTATTTATCGATTATTTTCGATTTTTGCTCCGCTGACCTTATTCCCGTACAACAGAGTAAAGCCGTTGAAGAAATCACAAAGGTACTTAAAGGGTATCAAGCAGAATTTGAGTTTAAAGGCATGCTAGATACTGCATTTGAAAGACTGCAAACTTTGAATGATACGGTAAAGTTGATTGAGAGATATGCGTCTGACGATAAAATTGTTGAACAGTATAAAGATGAGATTAATGGTTGGAATAAAACGATGTCCAAGAGCCTTGTCCCGATTAATTATGTAGATAAGGATGTTTTTGGCCATGACCCTGCACTTGGCCAGCCGCCGGTTCCTTCCATCGGTAAGGTTATAAAGAAGGAAAATCTATCAAAATATGACAGTAATGTCATCTATACCACTTTAAAGAGAAGAATCAATAAAATGAACTTTACTTTAAGAGAGTTAAACCAAATTTCTTCTCAACTTAACCATTTGCTTGGGAGTGAAGCAAGCAATGAGTAAATTATTTGAACCTTATAAGTTAATGGATCTTGAATTGAAAAATCGGGTTGTTCTCTCTCCGATGTGCCAGTATCAAGCGATGAATAAAGAAGGGGTACCCGAAGCATGGCACCTCATCCACCTTGTTTCCCGAGCGATGGGGGGGGCAGGTTTGATTATGACAGAAATGACAAATGTTGAACCAATAGGTAGAATCACTGATTTTTGTCTAGGGATTTATTCTGATGAGCAAGAGCAGGAGTTTAAAAAAATCAACCATGAAATTCACAAGTATGGTGCAAAGGCAGCCATTCAAATTGCCCATGCCGGAAGAAAATCACAGTTGAAAGATGGGGACATTGTAGCACCTTCTGCCATTGCATTTAGTGATGACTCCAGGGTTCCTAAAGAATTATCTATAGATGAAATTCAAAGAATCATTCAACAGTTTGCGGATGGTACGAAACGAGCGGTTCGTGCGGACTTTGATGCTATAGAATTACATGGTGCTCATGGTTATTTATTACATCAGTTTATTTCTAGGGCTAGTAATAAGCGTGAGGATAAGTATGGGGACCCAACCTTATTCGTAAAAGAGGTCATTGAGGCAGTAAAAGCAGAAATGCCAAGTGGGATGCCCCTTATTATGAGAATTTCCGCCACAGAATATACTAATGATCCATATACCCTTGATGAAATGATTGATTATTGTAAAACATTTATTCAAGCTGGAGTCGACATGTTTGATGTAAGTACCGGAGGAAATTCTCCAAATCGACCAGATGTTTTTCCAGCGTATCAGGCTAAGTACGCGAAGGCTATAAAAGAATCACTAAATATTCCGGTTATCTCTGTAGGAAGTTTAGATATTCCAGAAGTTGCGGAATACGTTATTCAAGCTGATTATGCGGATTTAGTTTCAATTGGCAAAGGGATGTTGAAGGATCCACATTGGGCAAAAAATGCGGCAGTAAAATTAAATGTTCCATTGGAAATGCCTGGTGTTTATGGCCTAGGCTACTAAGGGGGAAGAGCAATGGCAATTACAATCATAGGAGCAGGTGCTATCGGCGGTGTAATTGGGGCGTATTTAATTAAAAATGGCGAAGAAGTCGTTTTTGTGGATCGTGACACCGCCCATGTTGAGGCGATGAACCAAAATGGTCTTACGATTCAAATGAAAGATAGCAGTTTTACTGTTAAAGCACCAGCTTATACAGTGGATGAATTTTTTAAAACGAAACAATCGGTTGATACTGTATTTTTAGCGGTGAAGGCTCAACATACAAAAGAAGCGATTCAACCTTTTGAGAAGCTGATGCATAAAGACTCATTTGTTGTTTCCTTCCAGAATGGATTATGTGAAAATATCATTGCATCGATTGTTGGTAAATCTAGAACGGTAGGATGTTTTGTTAATTTATTTGCCGATTACATGAGTCCGGGAAAAATTGAGTACGGCGGGGTAGGAAGTTTGTATATCGGTGAAATGGACGGAAGCGAAAGTGATAGAGTAAATGACTTGCGAGACAGGCTGCAGTGTTGGGGGAAGGCGAAAGCAACCCAAAAAATATTTGGGTATTTGTGGAGCAAACTAGCATATGGATCCATCTTAACCGCTACTGCTCTAACCAATAAAGAAATTGCGGACTTTTTTGAGGAGCGTGAGTTTCATCCTCTATTAAATGCAATTGGAACGGAAGTTTTACAAGTAGCAGAAAAACAAGGAATTACTCCTGAACCATTTGATAACTGGACCCCGGGATTATTGTATCCAAATAAAAAGGATATTGAACTTGAGAACAGTTATTTTGAAATTGCTAGATTGTTAAGAGGATATACAAAGACACGTACAGGAATCTGGCGGGATCTAGCTGTCCGAAAAAGAAAAACAGAAGTCCTTGATCAATTAGGTCCTGTCATCTCTATCGGAGAAAAACTAGGATTTACCATGCCGCTAACACGAAGTATTGTATCGATGATTCAAGAAATTGAAGAAGGTCAACGTGAAATGAGCATAGAAAATATCAATGAACTTAAAGATATTATCAAGGAGTCTTCAAAGTTATAAAAATTAGCTCAATTAAAATTCTGGAAAAACGAAACTTTTTGAAAAAGGGTATCCCAAACTATTAATATAGGGAGGCCCTTTTTCAGTTTGATAAATCTAGAGCACCACTTGAATATTCAAGATAAAAACAAGTTTATCTAAAAGTAAATAGTAGAAATGCTTGGATAACCTGCCTCTCGACAAAATTTTTTGTAAAAACTTATTGGTTGGGTGTTTTCCTACAAGGTTTTTCCAGCAGTTAATCAAACGAGTAATTAGTAAAAATCTTGTTAACTAATCGTTTGATTAGACTTGTAATTTTACTCAATATTGCTGGATTTATCCCCTTTCTTTGTTATGGAATTTGTCGAGAGGAGGAAAGAGGCTATGATATTTTTTAGCTTCTGAAATATTTGGATATCTAGGTTTTCCCTTTTTACGCTCCACTTCTATGGCTCTTTCCTCTATGATGTGACCCCAAAAAGTTAGAGTTTTATTTCTTAAGCAGCTGATTGGCTGGTATGGTTACGGAATTGAACCGGGCTCATGCCTGCCAATTTTTGCTTTATACGCTTGTTATTATAATAATAGATATACTCTTCAATTCTCTTTTTTAATTCCTCAAATGAGCACAGTGCTTCTCCATGATACATTTCTTGTTTCAGTAATCCGAAAAAGTTCTCCATAGGAGAATTATCTAAACAGTTTCCTTTACGCGACATGCTTTGGTGAAAAGTATTTACTTGAATATGGAAATTTTCACAAAGGTCTTAGTTGAATTCCTGATTTATAAGAATGTGATTTCAAACAAATAAGATTAGGCATGTAGGTTAATTGCAAAGTTATGCTAAGGAGTAACATAACTTTGCATTTTTCTGTGCCAATTGGGATATCCAAACATTTCTTAAGTTTACCCTTATGGAAACCACAGAGGTGAAAGGAAAATGAATAGAAAGGTTGGGGACAATGGTTAAAATAACAGTAATCGGAAGTTCATCCATGGATTTGGTTGTTACGGCACCCAAAAGACCAAATAAAGGTGAAACGATTCTTGGAGAATCATTTAAAACAGTGCCCGGTGGTAAAGGTGCCAACCAGGCGGTTGCTGCTGCTCGACTGGGTGCAGATGTGTATATGGTCGGATGCGTTGGAGACGATGCATTTGAAAAAACCATACTTGATAATTTTAAATCGAATAATGTTATTACAACTTATATGGAACAGGTTAAAGATACAGAAAGCGGCACTGCCCACATTACGCTCGCAGACGGTGACAACAGTATCATTGTGGTAAAAGGTGCGAATGATTATATAACTCCAGATTATGCCGCAAAGGCCTTAGATATTATTTCTGAATCAGATATTGTCCTTATTCAACAGGAAATACCTGAAGAAACAGTGGAATATATAAGCAAAAAATGCCTTCAATTAGGTGTTCCACTTTTATTGAATCCGGCACCTGCTAGCAGCCTTTGCTGTTGCATTGGCAGAAGGAAAGAATTTTGAAGAAAGCGTTCGTTTTGCTAATCGGACCGCTTCCTTATCTGTTACAAAGTTTGGTGCACAAGGTGGGATGCCAACAAGAAGTGAAGTAGAAGAAAGTATATAATTGCAGAACAATGGGCAATCGCTCCTTGAATAAAAAAGCAGAATAGTTAAGATACTTCGGTTATAAGGATTTCCTAATATAAGTTCAAAAAATTTTAAAGCATCTAAGATGTCATCAGTCATAATTCGAAAAGTAATAAATTTATGCACAACTTTATAACTTGTTATCTTGGTAAGTTACAAACATTAAAATACTCAATTAAAATGCTAACATTTTGCTAACGCAATCCAGTGAAAAACGATTAACTCTCATGAAAGATGTTACAGTAAGAATTTAACAAAACCTTGATATACCGCACTTTCCGCACACACCGTTAAAGATATTACACACTCTCACCTTACGGGCGGCATGATGTAATAACGCCGTCGAAGCCTTGATAGATAAGGGTTTTGATGTTTTTAAAAAATTTAAAGAGGATGCTCACAAATTGTCCAAATTAGTGAGCATCCTCTTTTTTCTTTTTTTACAAAGTTTATTAAATAAAAAATGAAGAGTCAGAAGTAATATATGGCCTGGCCTGTAGAGTTAATCATCCAAATGATTGGCTCTTTTTCTTTGTTCATCTTTTTGAATTTTTTGTTACAGAATTTCGCTTACTAAAGTTACATAACTATATCAAAAGTTACTAAACCCAATGGCACTAAAAGAAAAAAATATAAAGAAAGATTGATGGTAGCAGAAATAAACCGCCGATCTATAGACCTAATCAAGGGGTTTGAGCTAGTTGGGATTGCTGAATCAGTTGAATCTGCCCTTTTAATTATGGAAAAGAAGAAAGTTGACCTGCTTCTGTTAGATATTCATATGCCTGGAGAAAATGGCTGGAAACTAATGTCTAAAATCCGCGGCTTGGAAAGTGAAATGGACGTTATCGTTATTACTGCATCTTGCGACAAGGAAAGCATTAAAAAAGGACTTCGATTTGGGGCAGTAGACTATTTAATAAAACCGTTTGAGTTTGAGAGATTTCAGTCTGCTCTCGTTACCTATCAAACTGAACAACGGGTCATGGATAACAAGGATCAGCTTAAACAAACAGACCTGGACCAATTTTTGCTTCATAAAGATCAGGTCGTTTTGGAGTCATATGAGTTGCCAAAAGGGCTAACAAAAGATACACTTTGCAAAGTCTGGAAACAGGCCATCAAAATGGGCGGGAATGCTTTTTCAACAGAGGAGCTTGCCAGTAAAGTAGGAATATCAAGAGTTTCGATGAGAAAATATGTCCACTTTCTAGCGGATATTCATGCTTTGGAAACGAATATTGAATATGGCGGGGTAGGTCGTCCAGTTTATATGCATAGAATTTCAAAAGATGGCAGTAGGATGATGCCAAACAGGCCACTCTGTGATAAATGTTTAAAATGCACCGAATGCTGTACGTCTTAAATCTCAGGAGCAGTGTTTTCTTTAGAGGAAACACTGCTCTTTAAGTGTCTTTATTGCCCTCTGGGTGGATCTAATGTGGAAGAATATAGAAAGAAAAGGCACAGAAATTTTGAGTCAGATTTTAAAAGAGAATTAAACCGCTTACGTTTTTTAATTTAAAAAAAGAATTCATTAATTTTAAAGACTATTAAGTTTAGAAAAGAAGTACTATGATGTGATTAGATATGGAAACGATTACAGGGGAGGTTGGTTTATGAATAAACGAAATCTACGAGAGGAAACGATTAATCTTCATGGTAACCACGCAGGTAAAATAAAAGTATTAAGTAAAGTAAACCTTGAAAATGAACAGGATTTAAGTCTTGTATATACGCCAGGTGTTGCAGATGCGAAAGGGACAGCTAGTTACCAGAAGAACAGTAGAAATCCGGTTTCCTAATACCGAATTTCTACTAGATATATCTTATGCTGATTTGACTTAGAAATTAAAAGTCCCCAATTGAAGGTGAAGAAATGAGAATTCGGTTAAGGACAAAGATGTTAATCATGTCATTTATTGTGGTGTCGTTTTCGATGGTGATGAGTGGTTGGATTATGGTTTATAGTATTTCGGATGCGTTTGAGAAGGAGCTTGGGGAGAGGGCTCGTGCGATTGCGCGTACAGTAGCGCAAATGTCTATCATTAAAGAAAATGTGGGCAAACCAGGAGGAGAGATTTATATTCAGCCAGTTGCTGAACGAACTCGGGTAGCAACAAATGTAGATTACATAGTTATATTTGATATGAACCGAATTCGTTACTCTCATCCAACTAAAGAACTAATAGGAAAACAATTTGTAGGCGGGGATGAGCACGCCTCGCTTTCAGGACAAGAATATATATCAAAGGCCCAGGGAACTCTCGGTTACTCCATGCGAGCCTTTGTTCCGATAATGAATGAAGGAGGGGTAAAGCAGGTAGGAGTAGTTGTTGTTGGTGTGCTTACCCCAACATTCCATGCGTTAGTAGCCCAATACCGTAACGATATTTTGCTATCACTCGTCTGGGGGCTGCTAATTGGTCTTCTTGGTTCACTTCTGTTAGCCCAAAATATCAAAAAACAAACATTAGGCCTGGAGCCTTACGAGATTGCTAAAATGGTAGAAGAGCGCTCCGCCGTGATGCAGGAGATGGATATGGGGATTATTGCACTAGATGAAAATGGCAACATTACCTTTATGAATCGTCTGGCCAAGCAGTATACACAAAGTGACCAAAAACGAGAAAAACATGTAGCGGAAATTTTACCCAAATCATTGGCATCCATTGCAAGCCTTATGAACAACGAAGAGTCTCAACAAGATAAGATTATTAATCGCACGATAGTTCTTTATGATAAAACATACTTAATTTCTCTTTGTCGTATTCGAGTAAAAGGAAAGTTGGCAGGTTCGTTCCTAACGATGATTGACCGTACTGAGGCGAACCGTTTAGCTGAAGAGTTAACGGGTGTAAAAACTTTGGTAGATGCACTTAGGGCTCAAACTCATGAATATATGAACAAGCTTCATAGTATTGCAGGCTTAATTCAGCTTGAACGAATAGAAGAAGCCCTAGAAATCATTATCGATGAAACAACAGAAGAAGAGAATGTTATTCAATTTCTAAAAGAAAATATCAGTGAGCATTCTGTGTCAGGAATCCTTTTAGGAAAAAGGTCAAGAGCACGAGAACTAGGTGTTCATTTTTCGATTGACCAAGAAAGTTATTTAACTCAAATTGTGGATGGGTTTACTGCAGGAGATATTGTTACTATTCTTGGAAACTTAATTGAAAATGCATTTGACTCCTACTCTTCACATGATAGAAACAAGATCGTTGGGTGCTGTATTCAATGCGATGAGCATCATTTATCAATCATGGTACGCGATGAAGGAAAAGGTATCGCTAAAGTAGATCAAGATAAAATTTTTTTATATGGCTATACCACAAAAAGTAAGGATGGTCATGGGATTGGGCTTGCTCTTGTAAAGCAAATTGTTGATGCTCATCAGGGAAAAATACAAGTTGATTCTAAGCTAGGTGAAGGAACCAAAATAACAATTGATATCGAGAGGTATGTACCGTGATAAAAGTAATGATTATTGAAGATGATCCGATGGTCTTGGAAGTGAACAGTAGCTTCTTAAATAAAATAACGATGTTTGAACTTTGTGGTTTTGCTGCAAGTGGCAAGGAAGCTATAAAAAAAATAAAAGAACTAGAGCCTGACCTTGTTTTATTAGACATGTACTTACCCGAAATATCCGGTATAGAGGTGTTAAAACAAATGCGTGAACAAGGGCTGCCAACCGACGTTATTATGATTACAGCTGCAAGAGACAGCAAATCCATCCAAGAGGTATTTCGTCTAGGTGCTGTGGACTACATGGTGAAACCGTTTCATTTTAAGAGATTTAAGTCAGCACTCGATTCATATCAAAAAATGAGAACAAAACTCAAGGACTCAGGAACCTTACAACAGGAGGATATTGATGAAATAAAAAAAATGAAAGAAAGTGATGAGCATCTTCCGAAGGGCTTGAGTGAAAAAACGCTACAGCAAATTTTAACGGGGTTAATGAAACAAACTAAACCGGTAACATCCGAAAATTTAGCAACATATTTGGGAATGGCAAGGGTGACGGTTCGTAGGTATTTAGATTATTTGGGTCAAACTGGCAAAATACAAGTTGATATTCAATATGGAAATGTTGGCCGGCCAAGTCATTTTTATTTTATAGAAAAAAAGTAATAGACAACTAAAAACCATAATGTTCATTTTTGAGACCAAAAAGACCAAAATGAACATTATGGTTTTTATATTGTTTAAAATCTGAAAGCGCTTTATATTTGAAATATCAGAAAAAAGACACAATTTTGTCATAATTAGAGAGCGATAGAACAAAGAATCAACTAGATTCAGAGAATGTGAATGTATTGAAATTCTTATTTTAACAGATGAAGAGAAATAACAATGGGAGGAAGCTTTCAAGCCGGTATATCAAAAATATATTAATCGGTTTGGAGCTACTATATAAAAGTTCTACCGAAATACAAAGGGGTATAAGTAGTTAACCAAAAAAAGGGGGAAATAAGGATGAACAATTGGAAAAGAAAAGTTATCACTGTATTTACTGGTCTTTCACTGCTAGTATTGGCTGCATGTAGTGGGGGTGGAAATCAAACGTCTAGCGGCGAAGGTGGGGAAGTTAAATATAAGGAGTACCCAACTACAGTTAAAGTTGGAACCGCTTCCCAAGGTGGTACGTACTTTATCGTTGGTGGAGGTTTAGCTAATCTTTTAGAGCAAAAGCTGGAAGTAACTGCAAACGTTGAGGTAACAGGTGGACCTGTACACAATATGCAATTAGTTCAAGCGGGTGATCAGGATGTTGGAATGGTAACATTAGGACCAGCCTATGAAGGATATACAGGAACTGGCGAATGGACTGAAGGAAATAAAATGGAGGACGTTCGAATTATTTTTCCGATGTTTACCACTCCGATGCATTGGTTGTCGCTTGAAAGCTCTGGTATAACAAAACTAGAGGACATCAAAGGTAAACGTGTTGGTGCAGGTCCTGCTGGTGGTACAGCTGGTACGTATGTTCCGATGATCCACGAAGTATTAGGATTAGATACGGCTAATGTGCATGCTGGTTGGAGTGACCTGGCTTCACAGATGATGGATGGGCAATTAGATGTCATTGGATTTGGGGCAGGTATTCCAATTTCTGCAGTTACTGAAATCGAGGTTCAGCGTGATGTAAACTTCTTTGGTGTCGATGGAGAAACGAGGGATAAAATAATTAAAGAGTTCCCATATTTCATGCCATTCACAATCCCAGCTGATACCTATACAACCTTAGACAGAGATTTAGAAACAATTTCCATGTTCAACTTTGGTATTGTACGTAAGGATGCAAACGAAGACTTCGTTTATGATTTAGTAAAAGCATACCACGAGAACCAAGAGATGCTTATTCAAACTCATACATCAATGGAAGAATCAGTTGCAGAGGCAATCAAACTCAATAAGAATGTTCCACTACACCCAGGTGCGATTAAGTACTATGAGGAAATTGGGATTGAACTACCGAAATCAGTATATCCACCTGAGTGGAAGAACTAAATAAAAGTATTGTAATATGCTGACTCAGATATAGGGGTCAAAATCCCAATGAGTCAGCTAAATTTGCTTAGGAGGTGTTTTACATGAGTAACAAAGAAAAAAACAAACAAAAAGAAGTTGAAACAAAACCAGTTATTGACATGCTAGCAGAGGCAGAAGACGATGAATCAGTTGAAAGTGCGACAGAGGCGAGAAACTTTTGGGGATGGCGGAAAATTACGTTTACAACAATAGCTGTAATCGGGGCTTTATTTCATTTATATGTTTTAAATTACCACCCAATCGATCCTTGGCTTTTTCGAGCAGCCCACTTATTATTTGGCTCAATCTTAGGATTTATGCTTTTTCCTGGATGGAAGAAGGCCTCATCTAAAATACATGTAATAGACTGGGTACTTATTCTTGCAAGTATTGGAGTCTTTGTCTATGTATTCATTAACTTAAAACAATTACTTTTCCGTTTTGGAGTTTTACCAACTACAATGGACTTTATCGTTGCTTTGGTTGGGGTTTTATTAGTATTAGAGTTAACTAGACGTACAAGTGGATGGACGCTGCCGATTCTAGCAAGCATCTTTATTTTATATGCCTTTATCGGACCGTATTTACCTAGTATTTTAAATCATAGCGGCTATACGATTGATCGATTTACTACGTACATTTATGGACTTGATGGAATATTCGGAGTAACACTTGATGTCTCTTCAAAATACATTCTATTATTTATTATCTTTGGCTCGTTTTTACAAATGTCAGGTGTTGGACGTTACTTCATTGATTTCTCATTCTCATTAGCAGGCGGAATGCGTGGAGGTCCAGCAAAAGTAGCCGTTATCTCAAGTGGATTAATGGGTATGATGAATGGTACTTCTGCGGGAAATGCAGTTGCAACAGGGTCGTTAACGATCCCGCTAATGAAACGTGTAGGTTACAATGCTCGTTTTGCTGCAGCTACTGAGGCGACTGCTTCTGCTGGCGGTCAGATTATGATTCCAATTATGGGTGCGGGCGCGTTCTTAATGGCAGAAATTACAGGGATTCGCTATAGTGAGATTGTTATCGCAGCAACGATTCCAGCATTATTATATTTCTTATCTGTTTACTTAATGGTAGACTTTGAGGCTGTAAAAAAAGGTATGAAAGGAATTGCTAGAAAGGATTTGCCAAGCTTTAAGGAAATCCTGAGAAAAGCCTATTTATTCTTACCTATCGTTCTATTAATCACTCTTCTTTTACAAGGCTTCTCAGTTATTATGTCAGGTACCTATAGTATCTTTGCTTGCTTAATTGTCAGTTTATTCAGCAAAGAAACAAGAATGGGCTTGAAGAAGATTTTAGGTGCATTAGAATTAGGTATGAAGAATACAATACAGCTGTTAGCAGTCTGTGCATGTGCTGGAATTATCGTTGGTGTAATTGCTCTTACAGGTGTAGGTTTACGCTTTAGCTCAATGCTTTTATCTGTAGCGGGTAACAGTGAATTACTAGCTTTATTATTCGCAATGTTTATTGCGATAATCCTAGGAATGGGAATGCCAACAACTGCTGCTTATGCGGTGGCAGCTTCCGTTGTAGCCCCTGGTTTAATTAACTTAGGGATTGAGCCATTATTTGCGCATATGTTTGTATTCTACTATGCGGTAATGTCTGCAATCACACCACCAGTTGCATTAGCGGCATATGCGGCTGCAGGCATCGCTGGTACTGATCCAATGAAAACGGGGGTTGAAGCCTTCCGTTTAGGAATCGCGGCTTTTATCGTACCATTTATGTTCATGTATAGCCCTCAATTATTAATGGTAGGAAGTATTTTAGAAATAAGTATTGCGGTAATCACTGCTTCAATTGGTATTTATCTTCTTGCAGCATGTGTTCAAGGCTGGTTTGCAGGTCGAAAAACAAGCGTTGTTACACGAGTTTTATTGCTTGTTGCGGCATTACTCTCAATTGATGCTGGGCTCCAAACAGACTTAATTGCATTAGTGATCGTTGCTGTAGCGGTTGGAATTCAAATCTTCCTTTCGAAAAAAGATAATTTAAATACAGTTTCAGCTTAAAATGGAGAGGGATAGGTTTAGTTGTTCGAAATATGAACCAGCTAAATCCTATCCTTTTCCAATCTTTTTAAAACTTTGGCTGTGTTAAATGATATTGTTGATTTTATAAACCTGTTGATTTGCGCGGAAGGCACGAGACTCCTCGAAAATGCTATCGCATTTTCTTCGTGCGTGGGTAAATTCAAGGATGTAAATCAATGTCCTGCGGGACTAGCAGGTCAGGGTGAGACCCCACAGGCGCTTAAGCGCCGAGGAGGCTCACCGACCGCCCGCGGAAAGCGAAGTGACTGGAGCGCAAATCAACAGACTTGTTTAACACTAACTATAATACCTTACATAGGGAGAAAACAGTATGGAAAACGTAAAGATATCAGTTATACCAGGAGATGGAATTGGAAAAGAGGTAGTACCAGCAACACTTAAGGTATTAGACACTCTTGCTGAATTACATGGAGGGGTAAAGTTTCATTTTGAAACTCATCCGTGGAGCTGTGAGTATTACTTAGAACATGGAGAAATGATACCCGAGGATGGAATGAAGCGGCTAAAGGAAACCGATGCGATTTATTTAGGAGCAGTTGGAAACCCGACATTAGTACCTGATCATGTGTCTTTATGGGGATTATTAATTAAAATTCGTCGTGAATGTGAACAGGTGATTAATATCCGTCCTGCAAAATATATTCAAGGTGTTAAATCACCTCTTGCAGATCCTCGAGATTTTGATTTTATTGTTGTACGTGAAAATAGTGAAGGTGAATACAGTGAAGTTGGTGGAAGAATTCATAGTGGCCAGGATGAAATCGCTGTTCAAAATGCTGTTTTTACTCGAAAAGCAACAGAGAGAACAATTCGTTATGCTTTTGAACTAGCGAAAGGGCGTAAAGGAAAAGTAACAAGTGCCACCAAATCCAATGGGATTGTCCATAGTATGCCGTTCTGGGATCAAGTCTTTAGAGAAGTGGGACAAGAGTATCCTGATATTCAAACAGAAAGCAATCATATTGATGCATTGTCAGCTTTCCTAGTTTCTAAACCACACACGTTTGACGTCATAGTGGCTAGTAATCTATTTGGAGATATTTTAACAGACCTAGGTGCAGCGATTATGGGAAGCATTGGAATTGCACCTGCTGCAAATATCAATATCAATGGAAAATATCCATCCATGTTTGAACCAGTTCATGGCTCAGCACCTGACATTGTGGGACTTAGTGCAGCCAACCCAATTGGCCAACTTTGGACAGCTAAAATGATGCTAGATCACCTTGGTTACCAAGATCTTGGGACACTTCTATTAAAATCGATCAAAACCACCATTAATCAAGGAATTAAAACTCGTGACATCGACGGTACATCAAACATGCATGAGGTGATTGATGCAGTCATCTTAAACTTAAAATGACAAACGAGGGTCAGGCATTGTATCTTCTCTTATTGAGAAAAAATATCGATAAAAAAAGTAAGCTACTTTTTGTTGTTTACTTTTTTTATTGCCAAAAGTAATAATAAAACTTTCATAAACTATTTTTCCTTTAAAGAAACAACTACTATGTAGAGCAAGAGCAGTAAAGGAGGAATAATTTCATGGAAACAGCAAGAAAATTGGAAACGCTTCAATATGAAGAAGAAAAAAAGGGGTTCCTTACAAAGTTCAAACAATTAAAGGTAGGGGTTATTCCGTTGCCACTTTATTTAGTATTAGCGGCAATAGTTTATGGTGCATCTGTTTATAATCAACTGCCTCCAGACATGATAGGAGGATTTGCAGTTATTATGGTGCTTGGGATTCTACTAGGGGACCTTGGGATGAAGATTCCTATTTTAAAGGACATTGGCGGACCTGCTATATTAGCTCTACTAGTTCCATCTGTTCTTGTATTTTTTAATATCTTTAATCCGGCCTCGATGGAAGCGGTAACAACATTAATGAAAACGTCTAACTTTCTTTATTTGTATATTTCTGTTTTAGTTGCTGGAAGTATCCTGGGAATGAATCGCAGAGTCCTAATTCAAGGTTTCTCAAAAATGTTTATACCGCTTGTTCTCGGAACTATAGCATCTATTGTTGTTGGTTTATTAGTTGGAGTACTTTTTGGATATGAAATGAAGCATACCTTTTTCTATATTATTGTTCCTATTATTGGTGGAGGAGTTGGTGAAGGGATTTTACCCTTATCACTAGCATACTCGCAAATTTTAGGTGGATCAGCTGAAACGTATGTATCTCAAATGATTCCTGCTGCAGTCATTGGAAATATCGTTGCAGTCATATGTGCAGGAGTAATGAAAAAATTAGGTGAAAAAAAGCCAGAGTTAACTGGAAATGGCGTATTAGTCAAAGCAAATGAAGGTGTAAAAGAGATGAAGAACGAGAATACAAATATAAATGCCCCAGTCGATTTTTCATTAATGGGTGCAGGTTTACTGCTTGCCTGTGGTTTTTTCATCTTCGGTCAATTTGCCCATATGTTTTTAGGTATTCCGGGTCCAGTTTTAATGATTGTGGCTGCTACATTGGTTAAATGCCTTCAGCTAATGCCGGCAAAAATGGAACAGGGTGCATATCATCTTTATAAATTTGTTTCTACTGGTTTAACATGGCCGCTTATGGTAGGGCTGGGAATGTTATTTATTCCATTGGAGGATGTTGTGAAAATTGTAACTCCTGCATATGTGGCAGTTTGTATGTCTGTTGTGCTGGCAATGGTTGGGACAGGATATTTTGTTGGTAAATTCCTAAATATGCATCCGGTTGAGTCAGCGATTGTAACTGGGTGTCATAGCGGATTAGGGGGAACAGGGGACGTAGCAATTCTGTCTGCCTCCAACAGAATGTCATTAATGCCATTTGCACAAGTAGCAACAAGACTTGGTGGTGCTTCTACAGTAATCATTGCAACGATCTTAATGAAGCTATTAAGTTAAAACGATGAGGGAAATCAAGGGAAGTTTGGTGTTCACTCCAAGGTTTTGTCAATAATAAAAGGAATTAAGCCTTGCCGAGTCTCCAGGTGTAACCGAGCCATGATACGCCGTTTTAGATTTATAGATAAATAGTAATCCTAATTAACTAAGGAGGACATATTAATATGATTAATGTTGCTATTAACGGGTTTGGCCGTATTGGAAGAATGGTGTTTCGTCAAGCGATAAAAGAAAGCTCATTCAAGGTCGTAGCCATTAACGCGAGCTATCCAGCAGAAACATTGGCACATCTTATTAAGCGCGACACAGTACACGGAAAGTTTGACGGCACGATAGAGGTATCACAAGATCATTTATTGGTCGATGGTAAGGTGGTTCAACTTCTAAACCAACGTAATCCGCAAGAGCTTCCTTGGAAGGAACTAGGCATAGATGTTGTGATTGAAGCAACAGGGAAGTTTAATGCAAAAGAAAAAGCAAGTTTGCACATAGAAGCTGGAGCAAAGAAGGTTATTTTAACAGCTCCTGGTAAAAACGAGGATGTTACGATTGTGGTTGGTGTAAACGATGAGCAATTAGATATTACAAAACACGATGTAATATCTAATGCTTCTTGCACAACTAATTGCCTTGCTCCAGTCGTTAAGGTATTAGATGAACAATTCGGCATTGAGAATGGTTTAATGACTACTGTACATGCATATACGAACGATCAAAAAAACCTTGATAATCCACATAAAGATTTACGTAGAGCTCGTGCTTGTGCACAATCCATTATTCCAACTACAACAGGCGCTGCTAAAGCATTAGCAAAGGTTCTGCCACATTTATCCGGCAAATTACATGGTATGGCACTGCGTGTTCCGACTCCAAATGTATCGCTTGTAGACCTTGTAGTAGACGTGAAATGTGATGTGACAGTGGAACAAATTAATGATGCCTTCAATAATGCGGCTCAAGGATCAATGAAGGGAATTGTTGAATTCTGTGATTCACCGCTTGTGTCTGTAGATTTTAATACAAATCCAAGTTCATCTATTATTGATGGCTTATCTACAATCGTTATGGGAACTCGCAAGGTAAAGGTTCTTGCCTGGTACGATAACGAATGGGGCTA
The DNA here is from genome assembly GCF_001940785.1 of Bacillus sp. MRMR6. Lineage (GTDB taxonomy): Bacteria > Bacillota > Bacilli > Bacillales > Cytobacillaceae > Neobacillus. The sequence continues at coordinate 62,614 of NZ_MSLS01000017.1, read as the reverse complement.
CTCCTGCCGCGTTGTAGATCTCGTAAAGCTAGTAGCAAATCAGTTTGCTAGACAAAAAGATATGCAATATGTTTGAGTCGATGACTTTATTACTTAGGTTCAAATACTTTCAAAAGTACCAACAAACCCCTAAAAATAGTATGAATCATATACGTTGATGTATGTACTATTTATAGAGATTACGAGAAATTTTTAAAAAAGATAAAAGGATGATATAGATATGAATAATGTGAGCGTTCAAATTGAATTACATGAGTTATTAAATGGAAGTAATGCACAAGTTCAGTTAAGTGTTTCACAGTTAGTGGAAAAAGTAATTAAGAGAGAAGAAGGAGAATTAACTTCAACCGGTGCTGTTTCTGTTTCAACGGGTAAATATACAGGACGTTCTCCTAAAGATAAATTCATTGTTAAGGAAGCATCTACTGTAGATAAAATTGATTGGGGCACTGTTAATCAATCGATTTCAGAAGAGCATTTTGATAATCTGTACACAAAGGTATTAGAATACTTAAAAGAAAAAGAAGAAATCTTCGTATTTAAAGGCTTTGCTGGAGCGGATCACAGCTCTCGTCTTCCAATTCAAGTAATAAATGAATTTGCTTGGCATAACTTATTTGCACATCAATTGTTTATTCGTCCGTCAGAGGTTGATTATCCGAATCAGGATGAACTATTTACAATCGTAGCTGCTCCAACATTCAAAGCTAATCCAGAAATTGACGGAACAAATTCTGAAACGTTCATCATTGTTTCTTTCGAAAAGCATGTAATTCTGATTGGCGGTACTGAGTATGCAGGTGAAATGAAGAAATCCATCTTTTCTATCATGAACTACTTGTTGCCGGAACAAGACATTTTACCTATGCACTGTTCTGCAAACGTATCTGAAGAAGGCAATACGGCATTGTTCTTCGGCTTATCCGGAACAGGTAAGACAACGCTTTCTGCAGATCCAAACCGTAAGTTAATCGGTGATGATGAGCATGGCTGGTCTGATAATGGTGTATTTAATATTGAAGGAGGTTGCTATGCAAAATGCGTCAACTTATCTAGGGAGAAGGAACCTCAAATTTTTGATGCCATTACATTCGGTTCTGTATTAGAAAATGTTGTCATCGATGAGAATACTGGTCTTGCAGATTACAACGATGTATCTCTAACAGAAAATACACGTGCAGCATATCCAATTGACGCAATCGATAATATCATGCTTCCAAGTGTTGCCGGACACCCAAATACAATTGTGTTCTTAACAGCTGATGCATTCGGCGTACTGCCTCCAATCAGCAAGCTGTCTAAAGAACAAGCTATGTATCATTTCTTAAGCGGTTATACTAGTAAGCTGGCAGGAACAGAACGAGGGATTACATCTCCACAAGTAACATTTTCTACTTGCTTCGGTTCTCCGTTCTTACCGCTTGACGCATCTCGTTATGCAGAAATGCTTGGAGAAAAAATTGAAAAGCACAATGCAAAAGTATTCTTAGTGAACACTGGATGGACTGGCGGAGAATATGGCGTAGGTCAACGTATGAACCTTTCTTATACTCGCGCAATGGTGAAAGCAGCACTTAACGGAGAATTAGAAAATGTGGAAACTGCAAAGGACGATATCTTCGGTCTAGATATTCCACTTCATGTACCAGGTGTACCTGTTGAAGTATTAATTCCAGAAAAAACTTGGACTGATAAGGAAGCTTATAAAGAAAAAGCCTTAGACCTTGCCAGCAAATTCAATGAAAACTTCAAAAAGTTCACAAGCGTATCTGAAGAGATTGTTAAGCTGGGCGGACCTTTAGTATAAGGAAAAGCGGACTCAACTGTTCAGCTTTTACGGAAATTTGATAGAGATATAAAATTTAATAAAGGTAGGGAGATTCTGTTATGTCAATCTTACGAGAAGAAGCATTAAAGATGCATCAAGAAAATCAAGGTAAACTTAGTGTTAGTTCTAAAGTCCAAGTACGTAATGCGAAAGATTTAAGTCTTGCATATTCACCTGGTGTAGCTGAGCCATGTATGGCTATTTATGAGAATGAAGATAAAGTATATGATTATACAATGAAAGGAAATCTGGTTGCTGTCGTTTCAAATGGAACCGCAGTCCTCGGGCTTGGAAATATCGGGCCAAAAGCAGCTATGCCGGTTATGGAAGGAAAGGCATTGTTATTTAAAGAGTTTGCAAATGTTGATGCTTTTCCTTTATGCATAGATTCAACTGATACGGATAAAATTGTCGAGCATGTTAAAATGCTGGAGCCTACTTTTGGCGGAGTCAACTTAGAAGATATTGCTGCACCACAATGCTTTGAAATTGAAAAGCGTTTACGTGAAGAATGTGATATTCCTATTTTTCATGATGACCAGCATGGAACGGCTATCGTAACCGCAGCTGGATTAATAAATGCTCTTAAACTAGCAAACAAAAATATTGAGGATATTCGCGTCGTAGCAAATGGAGCCGGAGCTGCAGGTGTAGCTATTGTAAAGCTATTGCTGAATATGGGTGTTAAAGATATCATTTTATGTGATACAAAAGGAATCATATATAGAGATCGTCCGGTCGGTATGAATAAATTTAAAGAAGAAATGGCAAGCATTACGAATAAAGAACAAAGGCAAGGAACTTTAGCAGATGCATTGCAAGGTGCTGACGTGTTTATCGGGGTCTCTGCTGCAGGAGCAGTTACGAAAGAGATGGTTCGTTCGATGAATGAGAATCCGATCATTTTTGCTATGGCTAATCCGGTACCAGAAATTATGCCGGAGGAGGCAAAAGAAGCGGGAGCACTAGTAGTTGGAACAGGACGCTCTGATTTCCCGAATCAGGTTAATAATGTCCTCGCATTCCCCGGAATTTTCCGAGGTGCTTTAGATGTTCGTGCGAAGGAAATTAATGAGGCAATGAAAGTTGCTGCAGTGTATGCAATTTCTGGACTCATTACTAGTGATGAATTGCATGCTGATTATGTCATTCCGGATCCATTTGATATAAGAGTAGCGAAATATGTAGCAGCTGCAGTTGCAGCCGCAGCAATAAAAACAGGGGTTGCGCGGAAAAAATTTGATTGCACGACCACCTAATGCTTCGTTGTGCTTGTAGTAAGGAAATTATCTTATCCAAAATCCTCCAAATTAAGTTAAGATAGAAATTTTACTTTTAAAGCCTTCCTAATAATTTGTTTAGGTAAGGCTTTTATTTTACAATAGCTTAATTAAAGCTGCATTATATGAAAGAATATGCAGGAACGCTTTTTAGGAGTGGACTCATTGTTAAAACAAAAATTGAAGCTAAGTACCATTATTATTTTCTTTGTATGCTTGGTTGTTCTTTTATCATTGTTTTTTACTGATTTATTAATTAGTCATACAGTAGGCGAATCGATTCGTAACAATCAAGAAGAAAAAGCAAAGATTGTATCAAGAACTGTTGCCAAATCTGAAATTGTTAGAAGTGGGCTTGAGAAAGATGATGATAGTGGTGCAATCCAAGAGTATACATTCGATATTCAACAAGCAGCTGATGTACTTTTTATCGTAGTGATGGATATGAACGGAATTAGAAAATCTCATCCAGATCCTGGGGAAATTGGAAAACACTTTATCGGCGGAGATGAAGAAGTGGTATTAAACGGAAAAGAGTATGTCTCGATATCGAAAGGGACACTAGAGCAGTCATTACGTGCATTTACTCCTATCTATAATAATGTAAATGAACAGATAGGAGCAGTTGTAGTTGGGATATCTCTTAATAATGTTGAACAAGCACTTGAAAAAAGTCATAAAAATATTGTAATTGGCTCGGTCTTAGGTATTATTGTTGGTATCATAGGCGCAGTTTTCCTTGCAAGATACATTAAAAAGATTTTATTAGGATTAGAACCATCTTCGATTGCTAAAATTCATGAAGAACGAAATACGATGCTGCAATCCGTCCATGAAGGAATTATTGCAGTTGATAAAAATGCAATAATAACTCTTGTCAATAAATCAGCTTTACGAACATTTACGAATATGGGATTGTCAGGTAACCCTGTAGGAATGAAACTAAACGATTATTTTCCATTTTCAAAATTGGAACGAGTATTAAAGACAGGAAAGTCTGAAAAAGATGAAGAGATTACGCTCAATGGTGTGACACTTTTATCTAATCGGGCTCCTTTGATCGTAAATAAAGAAATTGTTGGAGCCATTTCAACGTTTAGGGATAAAACAGAGGTCCATCAATTAGCGGAACAATTAACAGGTGTTCGGATGTATGCGGAAGCATTGCGCGCCCAGTCACATGAGTTTATGAATCGACTGCATGTTATTCTTGGAATGGTTAAAATGGGGTTTTATGATGATTTAATGGATTTTATAAATGAAATTGTGGATCATCGTGTAAACGAAGTTAGTTATGTTACTAAAAATATTAAAGATCCAGTTCTTGCTGGGTTTATTATAGGCAAGCTTAGTACAGCTAGAGAAAATAAGGTAGAGATGAAAATAGATAATGAGACAATCATTCCCAAACCCAGTGAAGAACATGTTACCCATGAATTAATTACGATAATTGGAAATGTCGTAGATAATGCAATGGAAGCCATGAGTGAAGTGAAGGAAAAGAAGTTAAATTTAAAGTTAAACTATAATAAAAATCAACTTCTAATTAAAGTACGGGATTCAGGACCGGGTCTTAAAAAGCAACAGTTTTCTCACATATTTCAAAAGGGGTTTTCGACAAAGGGAGAAAATCGAGGTTACGGATTATATTTAGTTAGTAAAAGTGTTGAAACTTTAGGAGGGTCCATTCGGTTAAACTTAAGTGTTGAAAAAGGCACAGAGTTTATCATTCAACTTCATTATAAGGGAAAGGAAGAGACAAATGATTAATGTTCTAATTGTAGAAGATGATCCGATGGTAGCTGAGTTTAACAAACGCTACTTGAAAGAAATCGATGGTTTCTTTTTAGTTGGTACTGCACATACAGTAAATGAAGCAACAAAAATCATTGATAATCAAAAATTGGATCTTGTCCTTTTAGATATTTATATGCCTGGTGAAAATGGTTTAACCTTATTAAGTAAAATTAGAAGAGAAAATAAAGAATTAGATGTCATTTTAATCACTGCGGCCACTGACATAGATAAAATTCAGACGGCATTAAGATATGGAGCTGTAGATTATTTAATTAAACCATTTGAATTTGAAAGATTTCACCAAGCACTTACTTCGTACAAAGAAAAATTCTTCTATTTAAATCAACAAACTGAGATGAGCCAGAAAGATCTAGATAAGCTTTTATTGGTAAAACAGGATGAATTTAAAGCGGCTGAACCATTAAAGCCTTTGCCGAAAGGACTATCTAGGAAGACTTTAAATATCGTTTTTTACGCTATTAAGGAGCAAGGGAATGCTCCATTTACGACAGATGAAATGGCAGAAATGACAGATATTTCGAGAGTTTCCATTCGAAAGTATTTAAAGTTTTTAAATGAGGTTCATGTTATTGATGAAACATTAACCTATGGTATAGGTAGACCTCTGTATTCCTATATATTTAATAAATCAAATCAATTTATACTAGAACAATATGAGTAATTTTAAAACGAGATGAAACGACTATATAAAAGCAATGAAAGGAATCCAATATGGTTGATGGTCGCTCATTGAGTTCTTATTATTTATTTAAATATACGCAACAAAATGCTAACATTTTGCTAACGCAATTCAGTGAAAAGCAAATATTCCTGTTAAAGATGTTACAGACAAAATTTAGAAAAGCCTTGATTTACCGCACTTTTCGCACACATTGTTAAAGATATTACACATTCTCACCATAGGGTAATAAAGCCGTCAATTCCTTGATATATAAGGGTCTGTATGTAAGATGAAAGTGAAATGCTAACATAAAAGATTAACCGGAGGCTTCTCATCAGTTGTAAAAACCTTTGGGAGCTTCTTTTGTCACGTGGATGGAGGATATGCCGATCACCGAATGATCATATTGGCAAAGCTAAAAGGGAAGTTTATACAGAAGTATTTGAAGAAATGGAGGTGACCCTGATGGGTCACCTCCTATTTCTAATAGGGATGATTATTATTGATGCATTATGCTAGATGTGTTGGTTATTGTATTATGGATAATAGAACGATTGCCTCAATAAATATATATTATTTAAAAGTTAAGGAGAACTACATGACCTGGAGCAAATTGAAGCAAAATCTGGAGAGTTTTCTCTGTCCTGCATTATATGGAAGGGTTGAATACCGTGCAACAAGCTACTCTTATTTACCTGATAAAGCAGGAATTTGTTATATTGCAGTAGATAAAAAGAATGTACTCAATATGAGTGACATAACTACCTTAATCAAATGGTATCAGACGGAGTTGGAAATTAAGAATGATTCTGATATCCAAATTCCTATCAACAGTGAGGAAATTGAAGCCGTAAGAAAAGAAACCAAGGGGAAAGTTCCTGAGGATCGTCTACAGGTAATTGCTAGAGGTAGAAAATTATCAGAATATGCAAAGGAGCTTTTGTCAGCGCAGTCATCATTAAGTAAATCTAATTTTATCATTGTAGCTAATAAGTTTTTATCCACTTCTATAGAGGAAAGCCTAGAGAGCAATGATATCCTATTGAATATTCTAGCTTTGGTGGACAGACGGGTAGGAAAAAAACGAATTTTAAAGATGAGCGAGAAGATGAAGTTAAAGCATCCAATTGTGCAGTATTTTTATGAACTACGGCTTAGTACGTTAGATAATAAATAATTCATCACCTGAACATTACTTCTTGCGAAAAATTTACCGCCATGTAGATTTAGTTTTATTCATGATCTGGGAATTCAGAAGAATGGAACCCTTCCCATCGACTAAATAATAAGGGTTTCAACACTATTAATCTGAGAGACAACAAATTGTTTAGATATTTTTTTTATGCTAAAGTATTGATAATTATTGAATTGAAGGCGGAGGAACATGCATTACGAATTATGAGCAGATTGATTATCAGGTTGATTTACCAATAAAAATTTTTACACATACAGTTGAACATTTCCCCTATCATTGGCATGAAGCGACTGAAATCCTTTTCGTGCTTGAAGGTGAATTGGAGATCCGGGTAAATCAAGATGACTACAACCTGAGAAAGGGTGATATTTTTCTTGTAAATAGAAGAGATTGTTACGATGGATTAATCGATAAGATAAAACGGAAACTCACCCCAAATATAATGAAGTGCCAGGCATAATTCTACTTGGATGGTGCCTGGCACTTTTTTTATTATGTCCATCCTTTTGCTAATTGCTTTACCTAACTGTCTAATACCTAAAACAAACTAACCGCCATCATTCACATCTATGTGGAGGCTTGGCGTATTACGGGAGGACAATGGGGATTAGGAAAGTTCAGTGAAATGAATTAAGATAAAAGGATAATTATGGTACTATAGCAAAACTCTAATTTACCGCTCTCTAAGCACACCATGTTAAAGATATTACACACTCTCACCTTAGGGGCGGCATGATGTAATTTAACCATATTGGTTAAGTACATTTTCCAAACAAACTAAGAAAAAAACACTCCTTTAAAATATTGGGAGTGGTTTTTTTTGTTGTAAAATCGCCTATCCTACACGTAACTGAGCCTATCTTAACTACTAAGTTTAATGTATTTCTTACCTTTTTGCGGATAGATTCCATCAGTTTGAAACCACTCCCATAGCAAGGTACCGCTCTTTCGGCCGATACAACCGCTCATAATGAGTCCGGGGACGATTATATGGGTGGGTAAGCCTTTTACATAATAGGTTATATAGGTATTAAATTCTTTTAATACAGTAATCTGGTCAATGACACTTGTTACTTCAAAAAGGCTGTCCCTTCTTTTCGTACATTGCTTGAAACTCTGATTCGCTTTTTCGATTTGCTGCTCGGGGCTAAAGTCTTTCTGATGGAGTTGTGGAAAGTCTCTTAAAAAAATAGTATTCAGCACTTCCTCACATAATTTCAGGTCGGAAATGGCTTCTTTTGAAAACTTATTAACAACTGGAAACCATGTTGTACCACTCCGTTTATCAAGCCATTGGATAAACATTTTTAATTGGTAAAGGAAGGTTTCTACTTGTTTTTGTTCAGGGGTAATATGCATGACAAGTGGTAAGTGTGTGAAAATCAGTTCTTCCCAAAATGGTCGCTTACATTTTTTCCATGAGGAGGGACAGTCATCTTCCAACACGTTGGACATGAAGTTTGATAAGATGCGGAGAAACTCATTGCGGTCTTTGTCGTAGGGGCGTTCTAGTTTGTAATCTATAAAATCTTTTCCATAAAATAAAAAGTGTCCACGGTGCCTCATGTCAAATTCAGCACTTATCTTCATATTTCTTACCATAATTTCGTGTTCCTGTGGATTTTCAAAATGTTTCAATAACACTTTCATCTGCGGTTCTTTCTCGTCATGAATATTCTTTGTACTGTTGATGTTCTTCATTAAATCAACCTGCTTTCATCATGAGTGGATTTTGGGTAAGAAGTGAGGGAGGTGAAGGGAAACTACAGAGACTACTTGTATTATAGCGTTTTACGAAACCTATAAACGGTTAATATATGTTACTTTTGTGTATTTTAGGAAAAAATTCAGGAATGATGAATTGAAATAGACTATGTATTAACCACCCTTTTTCGTCGACAATAATTTTTCTAGTAAAACTGGTATTAAACCGGTTTAAAAGAATTAACTGCACTACTAATCAATCGATTAATTGGGATAACTACTAGTCTGAATTTGTAAAACTATGTACTTTGCTAGTTTATATTGTGGGGATGGGAATGGAATCTTAACAACGATAACTATTTTATGACAATAATTACTCTTGAAAAGAGACAATAGCATGCTTGATAAAGGGCTTAACCACAATTTAATCAAACGCTTGTTTAGTAGAATTGGCACTAACCAAACGTTTAATTATATTCACTCAAAATGCTGATAAACATGGGTTAAATCCTCTTGGACGGGAAGAATATTGTCGAGAAGATGATCTAGTAAAAATGAATTCATCTGATGGTGATTTTCATTAGATTTATATTGTTAAAGAATTGTTTTCTTGGCTAATTATAGAGATAGAGATATTAATGTTTAGAGTAGTCTTTTAGATATACAAAAACAGCTAAGTCAAGTTTATTAAATTCTTACTATAATGAACCTTACCTTTACTAAATATTTGATTCCAATCGGCCGTTACCTAAATATACAGTAAAAAGCTTACGCGAAAAGTTATTACTCGAATGGACATATAATACAAATGCAATTGAAGGAAACACGCTAACGATCAACGAAACGAAGGTAGTGCTAGAAGGAATTACTGTTGGTGGCAAAATGCTGCGTGAACACTTGGAGGTTATTAATCATCGGGATGCGATTCACTTTGTAGAGGAAATTGTACAAAAGGGTGAACCTTTGTCAGAGTGGCAAATTAAGAATCTACATCGACTTGTACTAAAAGGAATTGATGATGAATATGCAGGTGGATATAGGGAACAGCAAGTTTTTATTTCCGGTAAACACATACCTCCAAATCCCTTCCTTATAAAAGAAGAGATGGAGCAGTTGATGGCCTGGTATGAACAAGTAGAAACAAAAAAATTACATCCAGTTGCTCGTGGAGCTATGCTACATGCCATTTTTGTTGGAATTCACCCATTTATTGATGGAAATGGTCGGACATCACGGTTGTTGTTGAATTTGGAACTTATGAAAGACGGTTATCCACCAATTGTTATTAAAGTAGAAAATCGCCTAGCTTATTATGTAGCATTAGATAAAGCACATACACAAAAAGAATATGATGACTTTATTAAGATAGTCGCGGGCGAAGCAGAAGATTCATTAAACCTATATTTAAGTACAATAAATAGAAACGCCTAGTAAAATATACAGTAGAGTTGGCAGTTCTAAGATGACACCCCTACATCATTTTTTATCTGAGAACATTTTGCCAACGCAATCCAAAGAATAACAATAAATCCACGTTAAAGATTTTTCAATCTCACCATAGGGGCCGCATGATAAGGCTTTTAAGCCGTTATTTTTCCCCATACTGAGAAGTACTAAATGTAGAAAATCCATATCAATAGCTAAAGCCACTTCCTTATCATTAGGGAGTTTTTTTTTGCTTTAGTATACAAATTAAATGAATATCAAAATTAGCAATGCCGTTTAGGAATACTAGCAGGGCATTTTGGATCTTGCATCAGCAAAAAATGACCAACCCGAATCTATCATCCTGACATTTAGTTCGATTCAGAATGACATGTAGAAATACTCCTATTGACCCAAGCAGTACCAGAGATTTCTTCATTAGATTACTTCAAAGAATACTTCAGAGTATAGTTTACTCTTCCACTATCAAATTCCCTAAGCAAAAAATATTTTCTTCCAACCTAACCTTTTTACTTCTTTATATATATATATATCTGTTGAAGGGACTTAATCCATTCGGCGGGCTGTTCGCGTCTTACGACGGGACGGTATCAATGTTCCTTACAAAAAGATTCTATAAAGGAGAGATTCAGATGAGTAGGTTACTAATCAATGAAAGTCCAATCATGATTATTCCGAGTTTTGCAGTTAAGCTTGATTTAAATGAGGCAGTGGTGTTGCAGCAAATTCATTTTCATAGGGTCGTCGATTTGAAATCAGCTGAATGGCTGGGCGACCCTGATTGGAATAAGTTCCTGCGGCCGGAGACGTTGTTTGGGTCAAAATTTGAATCGTATCTCAATCAGCAGGAAGGTAAGAAGAGAATGTCTGAGGATGATTTTGACTTAGATGAATAAGAAAGAGATTTATACGTTGATGGTACTTATCGAAGCCTATTATGAAAAGTTTCAGTTTGATCAATATAAGCTGGATTCCTGGCATGTGGTCTTGCGAAAATATTCCTTTGAAAGAGCACATGAGAATCTATTGGAATTTGTGGCACATTCGCCGAATCCGCCAAAGATTAGTGATTTATTCAATAATTCATCGGGTGGCCGCTATATCCCACGTATATATGAAATTGATATGACTGCAGGGGAAGATTGATAGAGAACCAGTTTGATAGATTTTTTTCGCACTTATATTTTTCGACATAAATCTTTCAAGAATACAGGGTAACTCTTGGTTTGAAAGGATTTACTGTCCTTTTAATTAAACGATTAGTTGGTAGAAAAACCTGTTTGCAATTGTAAGAATAGGTAGTTTGTTAGTTTTTATTGTCAGTTTTGAAGATAATTCCTATAAATCACAACGTCTATACGACAATTAATTTACCTGAAAGCAAGGAAAGCTCTGTTGTTAAAAGGGCTTAGACGGTAATTAATTAAACGATTAATTAGGTAAATTGGTGTTAACTAAACGATTGATTAGAAAAGCCTTACATGCTGTTACACCTGTATTTAATGATCCTAAGTGTGAAGAGAATTGTCGAAAGGGGTGGCTAGTAAAAATGAAGGGAAGCCCCTCGACCATTGATGAAAATTAAAATGGCTGCCATTGAATACAATTGTGGTTCATAAGGAAAAGTGATAGTATTTTTTCTGAGGTGGCAAATATGGAGCAATTGATCTATACCCTGTTAGCATACATAAATAATTCCCTTGATAAGGACATTAATTATTCCATTGCCAAAAGCTTACTTGAGCATATCGATAAAATTGAGAGATTTTCTCTAGAAACAGCAGCAGAAGCGTGTAATGTTGCACCTTCTACAATCAATCGCTTCTGTAAAAGATTAGGATTCAGGAATTTTTCGCACCTAAGAAGTAGTGCTGCTATGCAGGTTGGTGCCTATTCAGGTGATGAATATGAAAAGTTATTGAGCCCAGACATGTTAGAAAAGAAATTAAAAGAAAATATAGAGATGATAGCAAATATTAAGACGGAACAGTTGGAACGGGTCGCTTCCAGTATTTACGAATCTAAAAAAATCGTAATTCTTGGTTTTGAAAAAAATCAAATTCAAGCGTTGGAGCTTCAAAAGAGGTTACTGCTTTTAGGAAAGTTTTGTGAATGCAGTACAAATCTTTTTAAACAAGTCGACGCTTTATCTCTATTAACGGAAGAAGATATGATCATCACGATTTCTATTCAGGGAAACATCTTAATGGAAGAGTTAGCCATCATTGATAAAATTGAAATGGCCAAGGGGAAGAAATTACTTATTACCTTTTCGGACGCCCTAAAACAGCAAGAAGTGTTTGATGAATTATTACAATGTGGAAAAATAGAAAACAGTGCAGTTAGTGCATATACGTTATTACGCCTGTTTGATGTGTTAGTTTATCGGTATCAAGAGCAATATTCATCCCGAAACTGGTCTAAATGAGACCAGTTTTTTCAATTTCATATGTGTATGATTGAACATAGATACGATAATAAAAGAATGAGGGAGGCAATATTTATGACAGAAAGCCGTTTTCCAAAAGGTTTTTTATGGGGTGGAGCAACTGCTGCCAACCAGTTAGAAGGTGCCTATAATGAGGGTGGAAAAGGATTATCCATTTTTGATATGGTTCAGTTTGTGCCAAAAGAAGACCGTACAAATGACATTGAGATGGATGTTAAGAGTAAAATAGAGTTAGAAGAATTATTAGCGGGTAAAGAGGGAGACAACTTCCCAAAACGCCGTGGGATTGATTTTTATCATCGTTATCAGGAAGACATTGCGCTATTTGCAGAAATGGGCTTTAAGACTTTCCGTATGTCAATTTCTTGGCCGCGTATCTTTCCTACTGGAGAAGAAAGCCAGCCAAACGAAGAAGGTTTAGCATTCTATGATAAAGTGTTTGATGAACTGGAAAAGTATGGAATTGAGCCGTTGGTGACCTTATCTCACTACGAAATTCCACTGAACCTAGTTCAAAAATATAACGGTTGGGCCGATCGCCGTTTAGTTGATATGTTTGTTAACTATGCGGAAACAGTGTTTAATCGTTACAAAGATAAAGTGAAATATTGGTTAACTTTTAATGAAATTAATATTTCTGTATTCTCGCCATATATTGGCAGCGGTATTTTAATCGATGAAGTCGAGAACAAAGAGGAAACGGTATATCAAGCACTGCATCATCAGTTTGTTGCAAGTGCAAGAGCAGTAAAAGCATGTCATGACATCATTCCCGGTGCGAAGATTGGCTGTATGCTAGCGCGTATGGAAATCTATCCCGAAACGTGTAATCCAGATGATGTATTAGCTGCATTAAATGAAGATCAGAAGAATTTATTTTTCACAGATGTTCAAGTACGCGGATACTATCCTAGCTTTATGCTTAGCTATTTTGAAGAGAAAAATATTCAGATTGATATGCTGCCAGGTGATGAAGAACTGTTACTAAATCATACGGTAGACTTCCTGTCATTCAGCTATTATATGTCAATGGTTGCTTCTGCTAATGACAAGGAAAAAGAATTAGGTAACTTCTTCACTGGTGTAAAAAATCCATACTTGCAAGCATCGGATTGGGGATGGCAAATCGATCCTAAGGGATTACGCATCACGATGAAGAAAATGTATGACCGATATCAGGTACCTTTATTTATCGTAGAAAACGGATTAGGTGCGTACGATCAGGTAGAAGAAGACGGTTCGATCATGGATGACTACCGCATCGACTATTTACGATCTCATATTGATCAGATGGGCGAGGCGATTAAAGAGGGAGTAGACTTAATCGGTTTCACAAGCTGGGGCTGTATTGACCTAATTTCCGCAAGTACATCTGAAATGTCTAAACGTTACGGATTCATTTATGTAGATCAAGATGATTATGGTAACGGTACTTTAGCAAGATCGAAGAAAAAATCGTTTGACTGGTACAAAAATGTAATTGCAACGAATGGGGAAGAGCTGTAATTTTCAAATTTCAAATAGACAGTGTTCCGATCCTTGGATGGGTTGGAGCACTGTTTTAATGAATATTGGAAAATAGTGAGGCTACAGTGAGTTAGCTTTGAAATGGATGATGGAAGTAGGTGGGGTTATGGGAAAAGTAAAATTATATCTCATTAGACACGGTGAGACCTATTTGAATCATTATCAAAAAATGCAAGGTTGGGCAGATAGTCCTTTAACAGAAGCAGGTAAAACAGTAGCTATTGAGACGGGGAAAAAGCTGGCTAATACCTCCTTTGAACGTGTGTATACTAGTGATTTAGGAAGAACGGTTGAAACTGCAGAAATTCTAATTGGACAAAACAAGCATAGCGATCAACTGGCTATACGAAAGCTTAAAGAATTTAGAGAATTATTTTTTGGCAGCTTCGAAGGGGAGTACAATGAGGTTGCATGGAGTAAGATCGCTAAGGAAAATGGTTATTCAGATAATGTGGAAATGATGCGCAACCAACCGATTGAAAAAGTAGTGGATTCGTTGCATAAGGCAGACCCACTGCAAGATGCAGAAACGTTTGCAGCGTTCTCAGAGCGTGTTGAAAAAGGCTTGGAGATCATTATGGCTGAAAGAAAAAAAGAAGATGAAAATATACTGCTTGTTAGTCACGGTGTCGTGATTATGCATCTACTCCATAAATTTGCTGAAGAACCAATTGATCCAATAGAAATTAGGAACTCTAGTATTACTCATATCGAGTACACGGAAGAAAAATACAAAGTAATTTCTTATAATCAATAAAGGGAACAAATTCTTGAAATACCATCTCAAGGGCGACATGCTTTAATAAAACAGGGCATATCATTAGTCATTTGTATATGCCTTTTCTTTTACAATCATCCAAAAAATTCTTCTTTCAAAAGGTCTTCCTGGGATTATTAAATCTAGTGGGAGGCCTTTTTGCATTCCTTGGAAAGTGTTTTTGCTTCTAATTAGCAATGTTCCTTATTCCTAGTAAACATCTCGGCTATTGTACAATTAAGTATTGACGAACTTACCTGATATGCTAGAATAGATTTTATATTTTGAAAATACTGTGTATAGGCCTTAGTTTTTTTTGAAATTAGGGCTATTTAGTTTAATGAAAAGGGGGGGGTTGGGTGTTTATTGCGATGATGATTTGGGTTGGCATGATGTTTTTTTCGTTTCTTTTAGGTACTTACCTTTGCTATAAAATTGAAAAATCAGGTGTCAAACGTTGGGGTGCTACAGGAAAGATTTTTAGGTATAAATAAGATATAAAGAGAGGCTAAAACAACATGATGTACGTAATTGTGCTAATTTTTTATTTATTATTCATTGTATGGTCAAGTTTAAAGAGTTTGAAAAATACCGAATCCATCTCTGATTTTACAACAGGCGGGCATAGAATGGGCTTGTTAATCGGTATTGGTACAACTACTGCCACATGGGTAAGTGTAGCTTCTGTTCTAGGAGTACCTGGTTATTTATATAGTTCAGGAGTGGCTGCGATTATTGGATGGGTTGCAGGCTGGTGTTTAGGTGGTGCGTTAATTCCACTTGTTGCTTACAAAATCAGGAGACCTGAAACTCCAGTTAGGACCTTTCCTGAGTATATCCACCTTAGGTATGAGCCACATAAGAAAAACAGTCCGTTACGAATGATTGTTGGGATTTTAATGACAATTGGTTACTTCCTACTTGTTCATATTCAGGTTAACGGCTTTGGAATTGTATTTGCTTCCATCACAGGAATTGATTATAAAATTGCTATTTT
This sequence comes from Bacillus sp. MRMR6, assembly GCF_001940785.1. Taxonomy (GTDB): domain Bacteria; phylum Bacillota; class Bacilli; order Bacillales; family Cytobacillaceae; genus Neobacillus. Next base: position 46,952 of record NZ_MSLS01000017.1, on the reverse strand, counting down.
TGCATTTTTAGTATTTTTAATTTTTACAAGTATTGGCGGTTTCTGGTCCGTTGCAGCCACAGATACACTTAACACAGTACTTATTGTCATTGGGATGATCCTAGGTAGTGCGGCTGTATTGGTAGCAACAGGGGGAATGGATAATATTTTAGATAAGTTAGCTACTACGACTGCTCCGACCTATGTAGGGGGAGAGCCGCTAGAGCCGGGGATCCTTCTTTCACCACTCGGAACTTTTGGCTTAAGTGCGCTTATTTCAATTTTTATTTCTAATTCATTAGGTTCTCCAGCATCGCCGCATTGGGTAGGCAGGATGTTGGCCCCTAAAAATACAAAAGTAGCTATTTTACAAGTAATGAGTACGATTGGTGTATTAATATTCATTATGGGTCCGTTAATTATCATGGGGCTTGGTGCAAAAGCGTTATTACCTAGTATCCCTGAAGGAAAAACGACGGATTACATCGTTCCATTAATTATTCAGGATTATGCACATCCTTTTGTTGGAGCGATGACACTTGTTGCTCTTTGTGGTGCAGCTGTTTCAACCGCAAATTCAATGCTGCTCACGGCGGGTACAACACTCTATTATGATGTTTATTTAGGCCTTGCTAAAAATACAAAAGTGGACGACAAGACATTTAACAAACGTCTAAGAATGATCATTTTGGTCATGGGACTGATTGCAGTAATAAGTGCCATTAAGCCGCCGTGGTTTTTGGCAATGGGATTTGTATATGTGTACGGTGGTTTTGGAGCAGCCTTTTTCTTAGCTGTATTCTTAGGATTGTACTGGAAGAGAATGAATGCTGCAGGTGGATATGCAGGAATTATTATTGGTTCTGTCACCTATATTATTGCAAAAGCAATGGGTGCTGCAAATCCGTTCTTAGTCGCGGGTGTAATCTCTTTAATCGGAGTTCTAATTGCTGTTTACACTACTAAGAAACCACCAATTGAGGCGTATGAACCATATTTTAAAGAGAATATCAGTGATTCGACCCGTAAAGTGATTACAGCTGTAAGGGAGCGTTCACATATTTAGTGAAACGCTAAGATAATGCTAAAAAAAGAAGCTTCCCACAAGTCCATTGAACTTGTGGGAAGCTTCTTTTTTATATGATAGGTTCATTAAGTGGGTTAACTAAAAGAATATAGTAGTACTGAAATTGAATAGAAATTGACTTTCATCTACAAAAAACAATACCAAATTACCATATCGAAAAGTGAAGGAATGATACGATTTAAATAAATGAAAGCGGATAAATACTAGGAGGTTTAATTAAATAGTTTGAAGTAAGAGTTAACATTGGGTTAGGTTGGATTTCCATTGATTCTAGGCAAAAGAAATAGAATTAATGATGCAATAGTAGTAGTTGTGAAGTAGTAGATTTATAGGAGGAGTCATGATGCGAACAACAATATTAATGAACGAGGACTGGAAATTTGTAAAAGAAAATGTGGGATTAGAGAAAGTATTTACGGTACCAGGTGAGAAAGTAAATATTCCTCACACATGGAATGCAATTGATGGACAAGATGGAGGAAATGATTATTACAGGGGGACCTGTTGGTATGGGAAGACGTTTAAAAAGCCAGAAATACATTCTGGTGACCAAGTATATTTGGAATTTCGAGGTGCAAACTCAACAGCAGAAGTATGGGTGAATAATATTAAACGATCTACACATGATGGAGGCTACTCTACTTTTAGAGTAAACATAACGGAAGCATTAAAAGAAGATAATGAATTGGTCGTTTCTGTTGATAATGCTCCTAATGATCGGGTGTATCCTCAGAAAGCTGATTTCACCTTCTATGGTGGGATATATCGTGATGTATATATGGTAATCGTGTCTGCTAGTCACTTTGACATGGATTATTATGGAGGAAGTGGTCTGCAAATTACTTCTGAGATAAATGAAAAAACTGCAGTTGTAAATTTAAAAACAGTTATTACCGGAGAAGCAGAAGCTGTTCTTTATACAATCGAGGGCGTGGGAAGTCTAGAAGTACCTGTTAGAGATGGAGTTGCTGTTGGTATTATTGAAATTTCAGAAGTTCGTTTTTGGGATGGAGTGGAAGATCCATATTTATATGAAGCAAAAGCAGCACTTATAAAGAATGGTAAATTAGTGGACCAAGTTGCTAGCCGTTTTGGCTGTAAAACATTTTCTTTTGATAAGGATAAAGGATTTATATTAAATGGCAGACCTTATCCTCTTAGAGGAGTTTCTCGTCACCAAGATCGAAAAGGTGTTGGAAACGCCATTACAAAAGAGATGATGGTAGAGGATATGGAAATCATCAAGGAAATGGGTGCAAATACTATCCGTCTAGCCCATTATCAGCATGATCAGTATTTTTATGATTTATGTGATGAATACGGGATGCTCGTATGGGCTGAAATACCTTATATTACTGAGCATTTGCCAAAGGGTAGAGAGAATACAATAAGCCAATTGACAGAATTAATCGTACAGAATGTTAATCATCCTTCGATCATTTGTTGGGGATTATCTAATGAAATAAGCGTTACAGGCGTAACGGATGACTTAATGGAAAATCATAAGCTATTAAATGATTTGGCTCATCGTTTGGACCATACAAGACCAACAACGATGGCTCACGTTTTTATGCTTGAAACGGATGAACCTTTAGTATTCTTACCTGATATCATGTCCTATAACCTCTACTATGGTTGGTATTTAGGAAATCTAACTGATAATGATCGTTTCTTTGATGACTTCCATAAAAAATATCCTGATACAATCATTGGTTTAGCTGAATATGGTGCCGATGCTAATCCTAAATTACAAACTGCAATGCCTGAGAAAGGTGATTATACAGAACAATATCAGTGTGTATATCATGAACATTTGTTAAATATGTTCAGAGACCGACCATATCTATGGGCAACACATGTATGGAATATGTTTGATTTCGCTGCAGATGGTCGTGATGAAGGAGGGGAGAATGGAATCAATCAGAAGGGGCTTGTTACTTTTGATCGAAGATATAGGAAGGATGCGTTCTATCTTTATAAGGCAAATTGGAGTAAGGAACCTTTTGTACATTTATGCGGCAGGAATTATGTGGATCGTCACGAAGAAGAAACTGAAATTAAGGTATATTCCAATATTGGCTTAGTTGGACTATATATTAACGGCGAGCTCGTAGAAAAGCAAAGTGGTGATAAAATATTTAAATTCCAACTGAAACTTCAGGGCGAACATAGAATTGAAGTAAAAGCAGGTAATTTCTCAGATGAGATGACTATACGCAAAGTGTCAGAACCGAATAAGGATTATCAATTAAAAGGACGTGAAGTGATAAATTGGTTTGATGACCCAGAAATGAACTGTCCAGAGGAATATTATTCTATTAAAGATGTCATGGCGGATATACGTATGAACACCGAAGGAGCCAAAATCTTAGATGATATGATGGCTTATGCAAAATCTAAGCGCGGAGATGTTGCCAAAAATGTAAAACAGTCTGAAGCCATGACTAGAATAATGAATGCCATGACTGTTGAAGCACTGATTAAACAATCAGGAGGATCCATCCCTATGTCAATGGTAATAGAGGTTAACAAGGCTTTAAATAAAATTAAGAAAGTAAATAACTAGAGTTTTGTTTTCTGGCTGAAAAAAATAAAGATGAGAATGAAATGCTAACATGTAAATTAAAAGAGGCTTCTCAAAAGAACTAAACTTTTGCGAAGCTTCTTTTTTAGTTTTACATCTACTAGAAATTGTTGCAGTGAAGTCAAAAGTAATAAGCCTTCAATCCGTTTAAAGTTAAGAAAAGATCTTTCATCAGTTTTCTAAACTGTTGGGAGCCCTTTTCTTCCATATCAAGACAAAAATTGACAATATTTTTATAAGACTAAAGGCGAATTCTAGCATTGACAGGGGGCAAGGTGAAATGACAAATCCTTAGTCGGGTCAATTTTACTAATATTGTAGATTTTTGTTTAGTAGATAATATATTGACAAGTGGTTGGATTTGAATTATTCTATAGTTAATCAAAAATTCTGACAACACAAAAGGCATTCCTTGGTAGTTCAGTGCTGACAAAATGAACCTCATTATACAAATCTCCTTCGATAAACATCATCCCAGAGCCGGTTTTTATTTCAAAACAATTGTAAGCGCTTTTAAAATAGTGCTTCTCTATTTCCTAATTTCTAGATAGAATGACCATAGCTTTACTCCAAATGGTATATACCACTTCAAAAAACAAGAATTTACAAATGAAGTAGAAATACTATATCCTTTGTATATGGATTGAATACGTGCATATACGGGAGAAATAGAGATGAGCAGAATGAACAGAGATGAAGAGGATGTTCCTTTTTACAAACAATTAAAAAATAAAATTCTCGATGAAATTGAAAGCGGTAAGCTTAAGCACGGTGATAAGCTTCCTTCGGAACGGGAATTGGCTGAGCAGTTTCAAATCAGCCGGATGACAGCAAGACATACCTTGTCGATCTTGGAGCGGGAAGGTGTAGTGGAGCGGCGTGTAGGGGCGGGAACCTTTATCAACAATAAGAAAATCCAAATGGATTTTGTTACGTTTAATAGTTTTACCAAGAACATGCTGAGTAAAGGATTATTACCGAGCACACAGATACTGTCCATTCGTAAAATGGAAGCCACACCTAATTTAGCTCAAAAGCTTAAACTGCCCCTGGGAGAAATGATGATTGCTATTCAACGGCTTCGGCTTGTTAATGAGACTCCGATCTCGATTGAAGAGTCATTCTTGCCAGAGAAGCGGTGTCCCGGGCTCGATGAAATGATTACCGACAATGATTCCTTGTATGAAATTTTAGAAAGAGAGTACGGGATTATCCTTGTCATGGCAAAGGAATATATGCAGGTCACGGTTTCCGATGAAAGTGAGAGCAAGCTGTTGAAAATACGTTCCGAGAGTCCGTGTATCCTTCAAGAAGCAGTTGCTTTTGATACCAATGAAAAGGAAATAGAATTCTCCAAGTCCTTAACGAGAAGTGATATAGTCAAGTTTTATTCAGAATTAAAGCTGAAATGATAGTTATAATCATTTCAACTTAGTTTGAATGGTATATACCAATAATTGAATATGGGGAGGTTTTTTTCATGAAGGTAATCGGTGTTGGCGATAATGTGGTTGATAAATATGTTTATAAAAAAACGATGTATCCAGGCGGAAATGCCTTGAATTTCAGTGTCTATGCGAAGCAGTTAGGAATTGAGGCAGCCTATCTTGGAGTGTTCGGCAATGATCGGGCCGCAGAGCATATTATTGCCACCTTAAAAAAATTGAATGTTGATATGTCTAACTGCCGTCAGCATGAAGGGGAAAATGGCTTTGCCGCAGTTGATTTAGTAGATGGTGACCGGGTGTTCATCGGAGGAAATGAGGGTGGTGTGCAAAAGGAACATCCGATTGTCCTCAACTCAGAAGACTTGGAATATATTAAAAGCTTTGACATTGCCCATAGCAGCATCTACAGTGAGATGGATTCAGAGTTACATAAATTAAAAGAAACAGGGATCCTAGTATCCTATGATTTCTCGAGTGATTATAACGATGAATTGCTAGCGAAGAATTGCCCTCATATCGATATAAGCTTGCTCTCCTGCGGGCAATTGGCCGAAGAGGAAGTAGAGAATCTATTAAAGCGTGCTAATTCCTATGGGAGTAAATTAGTGTTGGGCACAATGGGCTCACGCGGCTCGATTGTCTATGACGGCCATTCCTTTTACCGCCAGGAGCCGCACTTTGTGGAGCCGGTTGATACGCTCGGTGCCGGGGATTCCTTTTTTACTGCATTTATCTTACATTATCTCTCTGAAAAAAAAGGAAATCCTGAAATTCAGGAAGCCATCCTCCTCCAAAACAGTATGGAGGAAGGGGCCAAGTTTGCGGCAAAGACGTGTCTTGTAGATGGTGCTTTTGGTTATGGGATTCCCTTTTAATTTCCTTAAAGGGATAAAATATTAATCCGCTCATAGAAGGTTGGGGGGTGAAGGAATACCGCTTTTGTATAGGTTGATTTTATAAAAATAAGGAGGGTTAATGAAATGAGAAGGAAAATAAACGTTTTATTAGCAGTACTGATGGTTTTCGCTCTTGTCCTGACAGGATGCTCTAGTTCCTCTTCTAGCAATGAAGAGTCGGGGAAAGTTGTATTAAAGTTTTTGCATAAGTGGCCGCAGCCAGAATACGCTCCATATTTTGAAGAAGTAGTGGAAGCCTTTGAAAAGGAAAATCCTAATATCAAGATTAAAATGGAAGCGGTTGCAGATGAACCAATTAAAGACAAACTCCGTGTCATTCTAGGCGGTAACGAAGTTCCAGATATTATGTTTTCGTGGTCAGGTGAATTTGCCAGGAAATTCGTTCGTGCTGATGCAGCCTTAGATTTAACTCCTTATTTAAATGAAGATACAGCTTGGAAGGACAGTTTTATTCCGGCATCTCTGCAGCCTTTCACATCAGATGAAAAAAATTATGGGATTCCGCTTCGTTTCAATGGTAAATTTTTTGTTTACAACAAGAAGATTTTTGATAAATATCAACTGCAGGCACCAACTACTTGGGATGAATTTATACAAGTGCTAGACACCTTGAAAAAGGGCGGAGAAACGCCAATTATTCTGGGTAACCAAGGTCCATGGGCAGCAATCCATTACTTAACAGGCTTAAACCAAAAGATGGTGGCCCAGGATGTGAGAACGAAAGACTATAATCCGAAATCAGGTGAGTTTACAGACCCAGGCTATGTAACAGCTATGCAAATGTTAGCTGATTTGAATAATAAGGGCTATTTTATGAAGAATGTTAACTCTAGTTCTCATGATATGGGACAACAATTATTTGCGGCCGGTAAGGGAGCAATCTTCTATGTCGAATTAGAAGAATTCCAAACGGTCGAGAATAATATGAAAGGAAACTGGGGCTTCTTCCCAATGCCGTCCATGGCAGATGGTAAGGGCAGTCAGAGTTTCATTACCGGAGCACCGGATGGATTTATCGTTTCCTCTAAAACAAAACATCCAAAAGAAGCGATTAAATTCTTGAAGTATTTAACAAGTAAAGATAACGCCTTAAAGCTTGTGAAGCAAATTGGCTGGCCAAGTCCGATTGATGGGGCTACAAACCAAGATACAGCTTTGAAGGAAGTGGCTGAAGGTGTGGAAGTCATGAAGAAGGCAGAAGGTATGGCTGAATGGCTCGACACAGATGTCCATGCGAAGGTAGCGGATGTGTATCTATCCAATATTCAGCTATTGCTTGATGGATCCAAATCTCCAGAAGAAATTATCAAAGAAGTACAAGATGTAGCTAAGCAAGTACAAAGTGAAGTGGAATAAGAAAAGCGGAAGGCCCCGTTTTGAGCCTAGTCCTCATTCGGGCTCAGGGGATAGACAGTAGTCTATTTTATTCCGTGTTACCTATTTTATAAACGAGAAAGGGTAGGCAGGGATACCTGCTTACCCCCTCCTAGGAGGAAGTTGGGGATGACAAAAACATTTAAAAACAGCCAAACTGCGATACTTTTTATTTTGCCAGCACTCCTATTCATCCTGTTTTTTGTATTTTTGCCGATTGTATTAAATCTATATAACAGTTTGTTTCGGTGGAATTCCTTTGAGGCTGGAAGAGTTTTTGTTGGCTTAGAGTATTATGGCAGACTTTTCAAAGATCCAATCTTTTTTACTGCATTGAAAAATAATTCTCTGTACGCTGTCATTTCATTGGTTTTTCAGGTAGGTATGGGCTTAATCATTGCAGCCATATTAGAAGATAAATTGATTAGAAGGTTTCAGCCATTTTTCCGGACTGTCTTTTTTATCCCATCTGTTATATCAATTGCGGTTGTTGGTTTGTTATGGCAGCTCCTTTATAATCCAGAAGTGGGTTTAGTGAACGGGGTGTTAAATGCAATCGGACAATCGGAATGGGCAATATCTTGGCTTGGTGACAGTAAGACGGCGATTTATGCTGTAGTTGCTGTTTCACAATGGCAGTACACCGGTTATATGGTGATGTTATTCTTGCTCGCCATGCAAAAAATTCCATATGAATATTATGAAGCGTCCATGATTGATGGAGCTTCTAAGATAAAAACGTTCTTTTTCATCACCTTACCGCAAATGAAAGAAATGATTCTGGTCGGTACGGTGATCACGGTAATCGGTGCGTTCAAAGTATTCGATGAAGTGTATGTAATGACCAATGGGGGACCCGGCCGTTCAACCGAAGTGTTAGGAACGATGCTTTATCGAGCAGCCTTCCGAAATGATGAAATGGGCTATGCGTCCACCATCGGGACTATTATTTTTGTCGTCACCCTTACACTATCCTTAATTCAGCTAAAAATAGGCAAATCGGGAAAGGAGGCGTAGGCAATGGCGAATAATAATACGGTAGTGGAGACGAATAAAATAAAGGAAATCCAGACAAATTCCAAGCTGTCTTTGAAGATGAAAAATAGAATTTTTCAAACGGTTGTGCTTATATGGTTTAGTCTCTTTGCAGTGGTGATCATTTATCCGATCCTTTGGCTCGGCTTGAGCGGACTAAAATCTAATGCTGACTTTTTCTTAAATACTTGGTCGCTTCCGGAAAAATGGCTATGGGAGAATTACCGGGCAGCTTGGGATGCCGGGATTGGCCAATTTTTCCTAAATAGTGTGTTCATTACGGTGGTATCGGTCGTAATCGTATTACTGCTGGGGTCGATGGCCGCTTTTGGATTAAGCCGCTTCCAGTTTAAAGGACAGAATATTTTACTTGTTATGATCCTAAGCGGACTAATGCTTGCGCCGCAGGTCAGCTTAATTCCACTTTACAAATTACTGCAGGCGATTGGACTGTACAATACTTATTGGGCATTAATTCTCCCCTATGTTGCCTTTCAATTGCCGTTTTCAATTTTCTTGATGCGTTCCTATTTTCTGTCGATCCCGAAAGAGCTTGAGGAGTCAGCGATTATTGATGGGTGTAATAGTTGGAAGGTGTACCGACATATAATTGTTCCGATGGGGAAACCGATTATTGCCTCGTGTGCGTTATTAACGGGAATGAACGTGTGGAATGAATTTATGTTTGCGTTAGTTTTTATAGAGGATTCTGCCCTAAGGACGATTCCGGTGGGTCTGATGAATTTGAGAAGTCAGTTGAATACTAATTTCGGAATCCAATTGGCGGGGTTAGCCATTTCGGCGCTGCCAATGATTATCGCGTATATTGTTTTCCAAAAGCAATTTGTACGCGGTCTCTCGGCAGGTGGTGTAAAAGGTTAATGGAAACTTGTAAAGAGTATAGGGGAATGAAAAGGAAAGGGTTCCACTTTCCACTTTCCTCTCCATCACTCTAGTTTCATAAGATTGGCTTGAATGGTATATACCAAATGTTACTTTATTAAAACTACGTTGGGAACGAAGTAGGAGGGATTAGATGGGCAAAATCAAACGGTCGCAAATAACAGGAATGAACTTTCATTATCTACACTATCCGCTGGTCTATTTTTTAGATGCAATGGTGAAGTATGAGTTTGAAAAAATTGAACTGTGGGGTGCTGCGCCGCACCTGTATGTGGAGGATCTTTCCTTAGTAGAAATCCGTGCCATTAAGAAAGAAGTCGACCGGCGTGAATTGGAGGTTGTTTGCTTTACTCCTGAACAGTGTATGTATCCGATCAATCTGGCCGCAAAAGAGTCGGCGATTCGTGAAAGAAGTGTCACTTATTTTAAAAAGTCGATTGATGCAACGCTTGAATTAGAGGCGCCGATGGTGTTAGTAACCGCCGGCTGGGGATACCGCAATGAAAGCAGGCAGGAAGCGTGGAGGAGGACCCAGGATTCTTTGGAGCAGCTAACCGTTTATGCGGAAAAACAAGGAATTGTTTTAGCCCTAGAGCCATTACAAAAAATTGAGTCCAATCTGATTACTACCTTGCCTGAGTTAAAAGAAATCCTTGCTTCGGTTGCTTCTCCTCATTTAAAAGGAATGGTCGATACCATTCCGCTTGCGGTAGAAGGAGAGGAACTGGCCAGCTATTTTCAGCAATTACAGGATGACTTGGTCCATATCCACTTTATCGACGGGAACCCGGGTGGACATTTAGCATGGGGGGATGGCAGCCTGCCGCTGGAAACCTATATGAAAACTCTAGGAAACTACAACTACGATCGTGCCCTTACGTTGGAGTTTACTTCTTCACAATACTTGATTGACCCTAACGAGGCGGTTGAAAAGTCCCTGCGAAGTCTTGCACCATTTCTAGAGTAATGGACGGAAAGATTGTTCCGACTAGGGTGACTAATTCAGTGATATAAAGGAGTTTTATCCTATGTCGATTTGGAGGAGTTATCCCAAGAGCTTAAAAGTTTTATTAATCGCAATGTTGGTCAATTCCACCGGTATGGCTTTTCTTTGGCCCTTGCACACCATCTACATGACACAAGGGATGGGAAAAACGCTGTCAGAAGCAGGATTTGTTCTAATGCTTCATTCAGGAGCTGAGATTGTTGGTAGTTTCCTGGGCGGCTACTTATACGACCGCATTCGTGGGAAACCAACCCTTCTCCTTTCGGTCCTAGCAGCTGCCTGTTTTATTTTCATTATTTCCATTGGTTTATCATGGCCCACCTATATCCTAATGATGGTCCTGCTTGGTTTAGCCATTGGAACCATTTTTCCTCCCATTTATGCCCTTGCAGGGATTGTTTGGAAGGAGGGCGGTAGAAAAAGCTTTAATCTCATCTTTCTGGTTCTTAATTTCGGTGTGGCAGTAGGTAGCGCTTTAGGCGGCATAGTGGCGCAATTCTCGTTTCAATACGTCTTTTGGGTCAATGGCTTTACCTATCTCGTCTTTATCTCCATTATTTGGTTCGCTCTCGAAGAACCTGACCCAGTGATTGAAGCTGCGAAGGTGAAGAAGGAACGTGACCTGAAGCCGAATCATGAGGTTCGTCCTGCACAAAGCTTTCATTCCTTATTGGTTCTTTGCTTAGGATTAATATTTTGCTGGGTTACCTATATCCAATGGCAAACAAGTATTTCCACCTATATGCACCAGTTAGGATTTACATTGTCAGCCTATAGTACTTTGTGGACTATCAACGGGGTACTGATCGTATTGGGTCAGCCACTGATCCAATGGTTTATGGCCCGCATGAAAGCACCGATGAAGTGGCAGCTTTTATTGGGTGTACTCTTTTTTATGGCTACCTTCAGCCTCTTGTCACAGAGTCATTCCTATAGCGGGTTTGTTGCCGGAATGGTGATTATGACGATCGGAGAAATCCTTATTTTTCCGGCAGTGCCAGCGATTGCGGATCGACTGGCACCCATAAATAAAAGAGGAATGTACCAGGGCTTAGTGAGTGGTGCTGCCAATGTGGGAAGAACAATCGGACCTTTACTAGGCGGGCTGCTCTACGATGAATTTGGGCCGTTGGTGCTACTGTATGTATGTATTTTTATTGGTGGATTTGCCTTGATTTGTTTTGGTACCTATCAAAGGCTCCAATATACACAACATGAAGTTTTACCTGTTAAAGTCATAAAAAAAGGAGGATAAAAAATGTTAGCAGACGTACAAAAGGCTTTGGATGTCTTTAGTGAACGGGACATCGATCGTGTTTATTTCGTAGGCTGCGGTGGCTCTTCATCCCTCATGTATGCAAGTAAATACGTATTAGACCGGGAAAGTGCAACGATTGACTCGGACCTGTATAGTTCCAATGAGTTCGTGCATCGTAACCCACGAAGACTCAACGAGAAATCGCTGGTGATTTTGTGCTCCCACTTTGGAAAAACACCGGAGACGGTAGAGGCCGCTCGATTTGCACGGGAAAAAGGGGCAATTACTGTCTCGTTAACCTTTGACCAGGGATCACCGCTTGCCGAAGCATCCGAGCATGTAATTGTTTATGAAGATGGGAAAGAAGCAAAGTATGTGAATGAGTCACCAGCCGTGATGCTGGAACTTGTTTTTGGACTTCTGGCTGCCAAAGAAGGGAATGAAAAGTTTTCTGATGTCGTTTCCTCCTTAGAGAATTTAGATCAAATTTTGGTACAGGAGAAAGCAAAGTATTTAAACCAGGCAAAGGAATTTGCTCAATCCTATAAGGATGAAAAAATAATTTACACAATGGCGAGTGGCGCGAATTATGGAACTGCTTATTGGTTTGCGATATGCCTCCTGATGGAAATGCAGTGGATTCACTCCCACGCTCTCCATGCCGGGGAATATTTCCACGGGCCGTTTGAAATCTTGGATCAAAACGTACCAATCATTCAACTGTTAGGTTTAGATGAGACTCGGCCATTGGAAGAACGCTCATTGGAATTCACCCAGAGATATGGCGAAAGAGTCGTTGTTCTTGATGCAAAGGACTTTGATTTGAAGGGTGTAGCAGAAAGCGTCAAAGGCTACATAGCCCCACTCGTCCTGCAAACCATCCTGCGCCAATACGCAGAAGAGCTAGCAACAGCCCGAAACCATCCACTAAGCACAAGAAGATATATGTGGAAAGTGCCTTACTAAAAATGTTGGTGGTGTCATTTATGGTGTTAGGCACCAAAGATGTAGTGCTAATAATTCTAATAAAAATTTGGAGGTAGTGTAGATGTTGAAATTTGATGCTGAGTTATTTTTACAATTGGTTGGGAAAGAGGCTATCGCGAAGAAAGAGGAAATTGAGAAGGTTGTTGATGGTGTTTCAGCTAAAGGATTTAAAAATATTTTCCTAATCGGTTCCGGCGGGACGATTGCGATGATGTATCCATATGAGTATATCTTAAAGTCCAATTCCACACTGGAGGTACATGCAGAAATTGCAGCTGAGCTTATGGTGATGAATAATCGCCACCTGACCAAGGATTCTGTTTGTATCTTTGCTTCAGTTACTGGCACCACAAAAGAAACAGTAGCGGCTGCTGAGTTCTGTAAGAGCAAGGGTGCGACAACGATTGGGCTAGTTGCAGAACAAGGCACGCCATTGGCTGAGGCGGTTGATTACTGCATCTCTACTGGTCATGAGAAGCACTCGTTTGACACTTTCTTTATTCACCTGCAGCTGCTAACGTTCCGTTTTATTCACAACAATGATGAGTTTCCGCAATATGACCAGTTTGCAAAAGAAATTTCCCTCTTACCACAAGGGATCGTCGATGCATTAGAGCAGTTCGACTCACAAGCTGAGCAATTCGCGATCAAACATAAAAATACTGATTACCATATGCTCGTTGGGGCCGGAAACCTGTGGGGGAATACTTATTCCTACGCAATGTGTATCTTAGAAGAAATGCAGTGGATCAAGTCCAAATCCATTCATGCGGCTGAATTCTTCCACGGTACGCTTGAGCTGCTTGAAGAAAATACAAGTGTGATTTTATTCAAGGGCGAAGATGAAACTCGTCCATTGGTAGAACGTGTGGAACGATTCGCAGAAAATATCACCAACGAACTGTTCATTATAGATACAAAGGATTACCGCTTGGAAGGAGTTAGTGATGAATTCAGAAAGCACTTTGCAATCTGCCTGAACTGGGCATTAACGGGCCGAATCAGTGTTTATCTTGAGCGGGAAAGAAATCATCCGTTAGAGACTCGCAGATATTATCGTAAAATGGCTTACTAGGAGGCGATTGGCATGTTTAACTTTGATGTGGAAAGATATTTAACCATTCAAAATGGTGCCTTATCTCTTAAGGATGAATTCGATCAGGTAATCGATTCGGTGGTAGAAAAAGGGTTGGAAAATGTATTTTTTGTGGGAACTGGAGGAGCGGCTATCCTGATGCGCTCGGCTGAATATATTTTAAAGACACATTCCAAGCTGCCTGTTTATACAGAAATCTCTTCGGAATTGATGTTGATGGATCATCAGCACCTGGGTGAACATTCATTGGTTATCTTGCCTTCTTTGTCTGGTACCACCAAAGAAACAGTGGAGGCAGCGGCATTTTGCAGAGAAAAAGGGGCGGTGACAATCAGCCTTGTAGGGCACGCCGCTACACCGTTAGCGATGGGAACCGATTATACCTTTATCAATTATGCGGCCGATGATACCTCCTGTGAATCGTTCTATATCCAGTCCTATTTACTAGCGTTCCGTTTGATGTATAAGCGTAATGAATTTCCAGTTTATCAGCAATTTGTTGAGGAAATGCGACATCTCCCAAATGCCCTCCTTACCGTGAAGGAAGAGGTAGAACCGCGGGCGGCGGAGTTTGCCAGGAAACATAAAGATACACCGTACCATATCCTTTCAGGAACAGGGATCGATTGGGGTCAAACCTATTATTATAGCATGTGTATTTTAGAAGAAATGCAGTGGATTAAAACACGACCGGTTCATGCCTCTGATTTCTTCCATGGTACCTTGGAATTAGTGGAGGAAGATACGAGCATAATCCTGCTAAAAGGGGAAGATCGAACCCGTCCGCTAGCGGAAAGAGTCGAGCGATTTGCTGAACATTATTCGAAGGAAGTAACTATTTTTGATACGAAGGAATATCCATTAGAGGGCATTTCCGAAGGTCTGCGTAGTCTCGTTTCTCCAATTGTCTTTGCGGCGTTACTTGAGAGAGTAAGCTGCCACTTAGAAGAGCAAAGGGATCACCCGCTGACAACGAGAAGATATTATAAAAAAGTACCATTTTAATAGAAACATTGGTTTGGGAGCGGCCTGCACAATAGTGTTGGCCGCTTCTTTTTTTAGTTTTACATCCACTAAGGAGTTGCTGGAATGAAACCAAAAGTCATAATCGTTATATTAAATAGCCGTAATTGATATAGCCAATAACAGCGTTACCATGTAAAATGAATTTAATATTATAAGAGGTTCTTATGGATTAAATAATGCTGCAAAGTTGGTCTACAGTGGCTCTTTCATCAAAGGAGGAAAACATGTGGCAGGGTTGATGCGTGGCTTTTATAGCATTTCAGAGTGGGTTATGAGATTAGCCTATGTAAACATACTATGGATGATCTTTTCTCTGTTAGGATTAGTTATACTCGGTTTCTTTCCTGCAACAGTTGCCATGTTTGCTGTTGTCCGTAAATGGGTAAGGAAGGACTTGGACGTTCCCGTTTTTAAATTGTTTTGGACAACCTATAAAGCTGAATTTGTAAAAAGTAACCTGCTAGGCTTAATTATTGTATTTATAGGTTTTGTTATGTATTTCAATTTTACCATTATTGAGGCCACAGTCATCCCTATCTATAAATGGCTTTATATCCCATACACGATTATTACTGCCGTGTATATTCTTACACTTTTATATGTCTTTCCGGTATTCGTTCACTTCAATATAAAGCTTAAGGAAGTGATTAAAAATGCCTTCATATTAATGACAGTAAGTCCTATAGTCACTTTTAGCAAGGCAGTTTTAACAGGGGTCTTATGCTTCCTTTTTCTGAAATTCCCAGGTGTGATTCCTTTTTATAGTGGAAGTGTAATTGCCCTATTATTAATGTTTTTAAGCAACAACTTATTCCGAAAATATGAAAAAAGTCGGAAGGATACTACTATCAAGTCGTAATAGTAATAGTGAACCTATAAGAAAGCCCTTACAATAAAGTTATGCTGTATCGGCTCTAGAAAAAACCTCTTTCATGTCTATTGGCAGCATGTGGAAGAGGTTTTTTCTATTATTATTATATAAAAATAATTGAATATTCGTTAAAATTAGGAGAGGGTTATAAATAAAAAGGGGAAACAACAGGTGAAAACAAAGATATCATGGAATTCAATCCGCTTAAAGTTAGTGATAGGATTTTTGGTACTCATTGTGCCATTACTCATATTAATCATTTATAGTAATTATCATGCGATGGATGTTGCTCGTGAAGAAGTGGCAGAATCTAATGACAAAATGGTCACCCTTTATATGGGTACGATTGATAGTACGTTAAAAACAGTAGAGGAATATCTCATTAATACGGCAACGTTCGATCATGATATTCAGCAATTGGAGTATTTTTTATCAGAGAAGGATTATACATTAGCAAAGATAAGAGCCCAGAGTAAAATAAAGGATCATATTCTAATGTTCGAATCGATTGATTCGCTCTTTTTATATTCCAACCATACCGGAGAATTTACAGAAGCATTTAAGCTTGATAGTGCACCTTATAAAGATCGAGTAAATGCTAGAAATTATATCCGTCATGTGATTAATGAAGACAGCTTGGAGGTTAACGAGAAAGGATGGCATCTAAAAGCGATTGATGGTGAACACTACTTATTCCGATATATAAAAACTAGTGGAGTAGTGGTAGGGGCATGGCTAAATCTAGAAACATTATTAACTCCACTAAATTTAATTGATTTTGGCGAGATAGGTTCCTCCTTTTTTGTAACTGATGCTGGTGAGACAGTTGGGGCGCCTACGGGGTTACTTGAGAAGAATCTTATCAACCTGACAGGTAATCTAGACAACTATTATCTCTCAGGAAGTAAAGATAAGTTTTTAATCGTTGGGCAGCCATCAACCATGGCTAATTTTAGCCTTGTTGCCATGATACCAGATGATAAGATTACCGAGAATTTTAAATCTCAAAAACAAATTGCTACTATTGTTGCGTTGGGTTCCTTGTTAATCATCCCTTTAAGCCTGTTTTTATTAAATAAAGGGGTATTGGCTCCTCTTCAAAATATTGTTTATGCAATGAAACGAATCGGAAGTGGAAATCTAGATGCTCGAATACCGAAGGATGTAACCTCTGAAGAATTTCAGCTTGTAAACCATACATTTAATCAGATGATGGATCAAATAAAAGAATTAAAGATTAATATATATGAAGAGCGAATCCTAAAACAGAAAACAGAATTGCAATTTTTACAATATCAAATCAATCCGCATTTCTTTATGAATACGTTGAATATTATCTTTAATCTTGCTCAAGTAAAAAAACATGACCTTGTACAGGAAATGACGCTATGTTTGGTTCGCTATTTCCGATATACCTTAAATGCCAATACAGACTTTGTCTTACTAAAAGATGAATTAACTCACGTGAAAAACTATTTACGGATTCAAGAGCTGCGCTTTCCTGATAGATTTACCTATCAAGTTGATGTGGAAGACCGCTTATTGAATACCGAGCTTCCTCCGGTTGTGATTCAGACGTTTGTAGAGAATGCGATTAAATATGCGATTAATATGGATTACTCCATTCATTTATCTATAAGAGTAGAATCAGCCAATTTCGATATGGAGGATAAAATAAAGATAATCATACAAGATACGGGTGTAGGTTTTCCTGAAGCGGTGTTAACTGATCTGAATACTGGTAATCGTATCCGAGGAAATCAAGGTAAGCATATTGGAATCTGGAATGTACAACGAAGATTGCAGCTGCTTTATCCAGACCGCGTATCGATATCCTTTAAAAATGCAATTCCAAGTGGTGCTTGGGTTGAGTTGATGTTACCTGAAAGGCAAAACTAGATTATAAAGGGGGAAGAAAGATGTACTCGGTATTGATTGTGGATGATGAGATACATGCGGTAGAAGGCGTCAAGGCGGGTTTGAACTGGGAAAGTCTTCATATAAATAAAGTATATACAGCGCATAATAATCGACAAGCAAAGGAAGTTTTTGCAGGTCATTCTATTGATATTATGCTTTGTGATATCGAAATGCCTCAGGGAAGCGGTTTAGAACTTCTAGCATGGGTTAGGGAAACTTATCCAAATACAGAGTGTATTTTTCTTACATGTCATGCAGATTTTGATTTTGCAAAAAAGGCCATTCAATTAGGGAGTATGGATTATATTTTAAAACCAGTTCCTTTTGTGGAGCTAGAAGAGGTCATTAAAAAATCGATAAATAAAATAGATAAGGAAAAAGAATTAAAGCAAGGAAGCATGCTTGGAGAGCAATGGGTGAAAAATCAACCCTATTTAGTGGAACGTTTTTGGCATGATATTCTAAACGGAACGATTGAAAGTAACTTACAGGCAATTAAGCACGCTGCGGATGAACGGTCGATTGAGTTTAAGGAGAAACAACAGGTCATGCCTATTCTCATTAGTTTCCAAGGCTTGAATGAATCGCGAAGTAGTAATGAGGAGAGAGCGATTGAGCAAGCGTTAAAAATAGAAGGGGAAGAGTTCTTTTTTAAAAGAAATGGTTATAGAGGCCAAGTTATTCGCCAAGGACAAGAAAAGCTGATCGTGATTCTATTTGCTCCAGAAGTTGAGGAGTTAGGCCAGAAGAAATTGAAACAGCTATGTGAGTCCTATGTGACAGGTTGTCACCGTACTTTAGGTTATGATCTTACTTGTTATCTTGGAAATATGACACTAGCGGATGCATTTATTGGTATGGTTGATGATTTATATGAATTGGATCGAAATAACGTTTCTTTTTTGAATAAGGTATTCTCGTTTGATGAAAAGATAGTGATAGACTCCAATTTTTCACTCCCCGACATGAGCTTGTGGTCCGTCATGCTTCAAGAAGGTCATTACACTAGAGTGATCGATGAAGCTGGTTCCGTTTTGAAGGATATGAACAAGGAAGGAATCGATGCAAAGAAGTTACGAAACTTCTATCATGATTTTCAACAGATGATTTACTATACGTTAAAGCAAAAAGGGATTCAAGCACATCTTATTTTCAATGATCAACAATCTGTCGATAAATTAAATCATGCGTGTCGGTCGATAAAGAATCTTATCGAGTGGATTTCGCATAGTGTAGCAAGAGTGAAAGAGTTCTCTGAGACCAGCAACAAATCAGACTCTGTGCTAGAAAAGGCGATTCAATATATCACAGCGAATATTGATCAAAATATCTCACGTGAGGATATTGCTAATGAAGTATTCTTAAATCCAGATTATCTATCGCGAATTTTTAAAAGGGAAACAGGGTTATCTATTTCAGAATATCTAGTAAATGAACGTATGAATATTTCCAAAGAGCTATTAGAAAAAACTGATATGTCTGTTAGCTCTGTGGCTACTTATGTTGGGTATAGTAACTTTTCCTATTTCTCGAAGCTATTCAAAAAACACCAAGGAGTAACACCCGTGGAATACAGGCTAGAAGTTCAATAGAAAACAAGTTAATAGAGCATTAAGGCTTTACTCCCCCTAAAGTTTTAGAATCATCCCGTTCATATATGTTCGGGATTTTTTTATTAGGTCGTAATACTACTATTGAAAAGTCTATAGGGAAGTAGTGGGGGGGCAATGAATGCGTTATCATTTGTATATATTAATCAATCTAAATCGAATAGGGAGGCTTTTTTAATGGCAGAGACAATAAGAAAAGACCTGGAATACAAAAATGGGCCAAACCTGGAACCTAATGTTTCAACAAGTATAGTGTCTAAGAGGAAAATAAGAAGGTTTAGGGGGTATATTCCTTTTTTCATCATGCTTGCACCAGGCTTACTTTACCTCTTAATTAACAACTATTTACCAATGTTTGGACTCGTTATTGCCTTTAAAGACTTTCATTTTGCAAAGGGGATCTTTGGTAGTGACTGGGTTGGATTGAAGAATTTTGAATTCCTGTTTAAGACACAAGACGCTTTTATTATTACCCGAAATACGTTGTTGTATAATGGTTCGTTTATTATTTTGAATACAGTTGCGGCTCTCGCTGTTGCCATCTTGTTAAATGAGATCAGAAAAGTTTTTTTTGTGAGATTATATCAAAGTATTATCTTAATTCCTTTCTTAATTTCCATGGTAGTAGTCAGTTATTTAGTTTATGCGGGCTTAAGTGTTGAAAGTGGGATTCTAAATAAAACCATCCTCCCATTCCTGGGCTTGGAGCCAATTTCTTGGTATATGGAACCGAAATATTGGCCTTTTATCTTACCAATCGTTAATTTATGGAAAAGTATTGGTTTCTTTACCATCATCTTTTTCTCTGCCGTTATTGGAATTGATAAAGAATATTATGAAGCGGCAACATTGGACGGGGCATCTAAGTTACAGCAAATTAGAAAAATTACCCTTCCATTGATATCTCCAGTAATTGTCATGATGACGTTGCTTTCAATTGGACGGATTTTTTATTCTGATTTTGGATTGTTTTACCAGGTACCATTAAATTCTGGGATGTTATATGATACGACCAATGTAATTGATACGTATGTATATCGAGGTCTCTTGCAGCTTGGAGATATCGGAATGTCTTCAGCCGCAGGTTTCTATCAATCAGTCGTTGGATTTGCTTTAGTTCTTTTGGCCAATTTAATTGTTCGTAAATTTAGCAAGGATAATGCTTTATTTTAATAGGAGGTGCTTTATATGAATAAAGAAACACGAAGATGGCAGTGGATTTCACACATTACTTTAGCTAGTATTTCAATCATTTGTATCATTCCGTTTCTTTTGTTAGTAATTTCATCGGTCACAGATGAAATGGCAATTCTTAAAAATGGTTATTCCTTTTTACCTGAAAGCTTGAGTAATCAAGCCTATCAATATCTTTGGGAGCAACGAGGACAGTTGTTTAGAGCATATGGAATTACCATCCTTGTAACGGTGGTCGGGACTTCTATTGGATTAGCGCTTACAGCTTTACTGGCCTACCCGTTGTCTAGAAAAGATATGCCTTTAGGGAGAATAATCACTTTTATGGTCTTCTTTACGCTATTATTTAATGGAGGACTTGTACCGACTTATTACGTTTATACACAAATCTTTGATATAAAGAATACAATTTGGGCACTGATCGTACCAGTGTTACTTGTAAATGGTTTTAATGTCCTGCTTATGAGAACGTTCTTCATGAATACCATTCCGGATGCTGTCTTAGAATCTGCTCGAATTGATGGTGCGAGTGAATTTAGAGCATTTTTCTCAATCGTTTTACCTATGTCCCTTCCGATTTTAGCGACAATTGGGTTGCTGCAAACGATTATGTATTGGAACGATTGGATGAATGGTTTAATTTATCTTACCGACCCATCGCTTTACAGTATCCAAAACATACTAAATCGAATATTATCTGACATCCAATTTTTAACTAGTAATAGTGATTATGCAGCACAATCAGGAGAAGCTATATCGCAACTACCATCTGCAACGATTAGAATGGCGATTGCGGTTGTAGGGATATTGCCGATCATCGTAGCTTATCCATTGTTCCAAAAGTATTTAGTAAAAGGGATTGCCATTGGATCAGTAAAATAGCACTAGGGAAGTCGAAATAGTGATATCTAGATGTCTGAATTGTAGCGGTTACATTCTATGAAAACACTTACAATTAAGTTGTACTAAAAATAAAAACAAAAAGAGGGATAGCAATGGTGAAGAATTGGAACATGTTAAAAATCCTATTACTTGCATTGGTAGTGTTCGTCTCAGCTTGTTCGCCAAAAAATGACACTGCTTCAAATGACAGTGATGGTAAAGATGGTAAGTCAGAAGAGACTTATGAAATTGTAATGGCTTTTCCGGTATTTGGACCTGTGCCAAAAGACATGAACAAAATAGAGGCTGCTGTTAGTGAGATTACAAAAGAAAAAATCAATGCAACAGTGAACTTCGAACCCATTAGTATTGGAGCGTATGACCAACAATTTAACTTAATGTTAACGAGTAATGAAAAACTTGATTTGTTAATGGTTAGCTTTAGAACAGTGGATGGTCTAATATCTAAAGGTTCATTAAACGAGTTAGACAGCTTTTTGGATGCACACGGTGACGGAATTAAAAATGTATTTGAACCACAGTATTTGGAAGCAGCGAAACATAATAATAAACACTACATTATTCCTAACTATAATGAAATGGCTGAACAGCCTGGATTATTAGTTGCTAAAAGATATGTAGATGAGGCGGGCATTGACTTAACAAAGGTACAGAAGTTTGAGGATCTTGAGTCCGTTTTTGAACAAATTAAATCGAACAATCCTACTGTTGCTCCACTTGTTCCAGCAGGTGTAGGTTTCTCTATGCTTGACCATTATCGTTGGTACGATAGGTTAGGTGATGGGATTGGTGTGTTACCTGGATTTGATAACGACTTAAAAGTAGTAAATTTATATGAAACTCCTGAATATGCAGAACACTTGAACCTACTTAGAAAGTGGTATAAAGCTGGTTATATTATGAAGGATTCAGCAACAAACCAAGACAGTCAAATTGATTTAGTTAAGTCTAACAGAGGAGCATCCATGTTTACGGGATTAAAACCAGGTGCAGCAGGGGATGAATCTAAAAAGTTTGGAATGGAAATGGTTACAGTACCTCTAGGCGATACTTACTCGACTACTTCAAATGTTGTTGGGTTGAACTGGGGGATACCTATTAACTCACAAAATCCAGAAAAAGCATTTCAATTCCTTAATTTAATGTATAGCGATCAAGATATCATTCGTTTGATTCATTTTGGGATTGAAGGAGAGCACTATGTGGAGGCTTCTGAGGGTGTGATTGATTACCCAGAAGGAGTAGATGGCTCTACTACTGGATATGGTTTGAACCAAAACTTTATGTTCGGAAATCAGTTTGGATCAGGATATGTTTGGAATGGATCAGATCCAGGTTTAGCTGGACAATATAAAGAATTTAACAAAACGGCTAAAACATCGAAAGCATTAGGTTTTACATTTAATGCAGAACCAGTAAGAAGTGAATATACAGCTGTGAGCAATGTTATTAATCAATACAAGCTTTCTTTAGAAACAGGAAGTGTGGAACCAGAAGAGGTTCTTCCAGAATTTATCACTAAGTTAAAAGCAGCTGGAATAGATAGAATTATTGAAGAAAAGCAAAAACAGCTAGACGAATGGGCTAGTAAATAATAAAACCCATCAATTGAGAATCATTAAAAAGGGGCTAATCTTAAGTTTCGAGCTTAAGATTAGCCCCTTTATTATACAAATTATTGATTTTTATATTCCTTTTGCAATTTTTTCGGAGAAAGGTTGTATTCTTTTTTGAAGAGTCTATAGAAACTCGAATAATCAGGAAAGCCGCACTTTAAGCTAATTTGCTCGATCGGGATTTGATTTTGTTTAATCATCGTTACAGCAAATGATAGGCGTTTTAATGATACATACCGGTAGAACGGTAGGTTCATCTGTTTTTTAAAATAATGAGAAAAATAGTATTTGTTTAAATGAAAATGGCTCGAAACCTTGTCTAAACTTAGGTCTGGCTCTGTTACATGTGCTTCAATGTATTCTAGTATCGACACGAGCCTTTCATCGTGTTCTTCCTTATTCCCTTGCAAACGGCCCACAGAAGTATATATGACTTGAAGTGCTTGGAATAATAGATATTGTAAGGTGAAGGAAATGTTTTCTTCACCATTTTGTTTTCTAGTTGATATTTCATGAAGTAAAGAGGTGATATTTTGAAAGTTTGCTTTATTAAGATGTAACAAATAAGAACCTTGTGTCTTTTGATAAACCATATGCTCATTCATAGATGGTGAACTTGAAGCAAAGTCTGCCATTAGACGATTACTAATGTTGATGATGATCCGTTGATAGGAATCGATATTCTTTACGATTGCCTGATGAACCGCATAAGGAGGCACCAACATAACATCCCCTCTTCTAAGGGTGTAGGTCTTTCCTTCACAGAAAAAATCACAATCCCCGCCTAAAAACACCAAAATCTCCATCACGTCGTGAGTGTGTAAGCGAAATAAAGGATCTAATTGATATAATCTTTCTACTGAATTGTTATATTTTTTGAGCAAATCATAGGAGTGATTTTTATGGCTAAAGTCATAAATTTCAAACGTTTGATGGACTACTGGGATATGAATCGACTGCTTCATTTACGGCCGCCCTTTCATATAGCAACATTTACAATATTTTTAGCAATAAATGATATTTATTAATTACTTTTTGTTGTTATTATAACACTGTAAGCGAAATCATTATATCGATCTATCCAAAATGGAGTACCAATAGAAGATAAATTAGCTGGATTAATAGTAAGGGATAAGTTTAGGAGGCATTTAGATGATGAACGATAAACAACCTGAATTAGAAGTTAGAGTCAAAAAAATCATTGAAGTGGATGGCTTAAAATTCAAAGATTTGAATAACAGTGGGAAACTAGAGCCTTATAAAGATTGGCGTTTAAGTCCAAAAGAACGTGCTGAGAACCTAGTCTCATTAATGAATACTGATGAAAAAGTGGGCATGATGCTGATTAATACCCGTCAGATGGGGCTCTCTCAAAAAGATAAAAGTAAGACAAGCCATGATGGTGTATTAGATGAAGCGATTGTTGAAAAAGGCGAAAATATTTTTGCTGTCAATAAAATTATGGGAACGACACATACCATTGAAAAGATGCATTTGCGTCATTTCATTCATCGGGACAATTGGAGTCCGGCAGAAATGGCAGAATGGATTAATACGATGAATGAGGTATGTGAGGGAACACGTCTTGGTATTCCTTGCTTAATTGCATCAAATTCTAGGAACGAAAATGCGGAACCGATTTTTGGAATGAATGATGCTGCTGGGATCTTTTCCACATGGCCAGGCACGCTTGGACTTGCTGCCGCGGCTAAAGGAGATATAAAAAATGGCGGTGATGCATCTCTTATCAGCCAATTTGCCCAAATCGCACATGATGAGTGGGCTGCAACTGGCATCAGAAAAGGATATATGTATATGGCTGATACGGTCACGGATCCTAGATGGCAGCGAACATATGGTACGTTTGGGGAAGATCCGGAATTTATTTCTGATGTGATTGGCCGCCTCATTGACGGGTTCCAAGGAGAGAATTTAGGTAGTCAGAGTATTGCGATGACAACGAAGCATTTTCCTGGCGGTGGAGCAAGGGAAAATGGATTCGACCCTCATTATGAAGAAGGGAAATGGAATTTATATCCGACTCCTGGAAGCTTAGAAAAGTACCACTTACCACCATTTAGAGCAGCGGTAGAACACGGAACAGCTTCGATTATGCCATACTATTCGATTCCTAGCATCAAAAAGAGTGTGGTTCAAGAATTTGAGGGCGAAGACATTCCTTTCGAAGAGGTTGGCTTTACGTTTAATCATTATTTCATCCATCATATCCTTAGAGAAAAACTAGGATTCACTGGTTATATTAATAGTGACAGCGGTATTGTCAATAAAATGGCCTGGGGTGTTGAGAACTTAAGCGAGGCTGAACGTTTTGCAAAGGCCGTCAATGCGGGTACCGATCTTGTTGCGGATACAAATGATATCGAAAATCTTAAAACAGCAATCGAAAAGGGCTGGATTAGTGAAAAGCGTATTAATGAAGCAAATGTCCGACTTCTTACCGAAATGTTTACCTTGGGATTGTTTGATGATCGTACGTATGTTTCACCAGAACATGCTAATTCAGTGGTTAACACTCCAGCACATTGGGAAGCCGCTTATGAGGCACATAAAAAGTCGGTAACCATTCTAAAGAATTCAAACCAGGCCATGCCGTTAACAGCTGAAAAGCTTGATGGTAAGAAGGTTTATGTAGAAGTATTTCACAGGGAATCAGAACGAGCAGCGTCTTACACGGAAAAGGCAAGGAAAGAATGCGAAGAGCTTGGCCGATTCACGCTGGTCAATCAGTATGAAGGAGCAGACATAGCTGTATTGTTCCTACATCCAAAATCCGGATCCTATTTCAATGCGACACCGGGTCTGTTAGAACTTGAATTATGCGAAAACAAAACGTTAACAGCGTTAGATGGCAGCACGTATCAAGAAACTACGTTAACGGGGATGGATCATTTGAAAGAAGTTTGTGACAGCGTTCATAGTCGCGGAGGAAAAGTAATCATCAGTGTGAATATTACTTTGCCGTGGATTCTTGGAAATGTTGAATCGTTAGCAGATGCGTTGATTGTTGGATACGATACCTTCTATAAGCCGCAATTTGAGGTAATCGCAGGTGATTTCCAACCAGTGGGCGTCCTGCCGTTAACATTACCAGCTAGTGAAGCAGTGATTGCAGTTGATGAAAATGGTGATTGTGTGTCAAGAAATGATGTACCGGGCTATGACAAAGACAAATATATGCCTGAGGGACTGCAATATGCCTATAAGGATAGCGATGGAAATATCTATCAACTTGGTCATGGACTGAGCTATTAATCACAATTTTGAGAAGGCCATTTATCAGATTAGTATCTGATGAATGGCCTTTTTGGTTTTTACAAAACAGCATGCTAGGCATAATTGCTCCATTGTGAATGAATTTTTTTATGATAGTATAATCATATATGAATACGTTATGAGGTTGAGGATCATGAGTACAATATCAGATATTGCTAAGCTGGCGGGTGTGGCGAAGAGTACGGTGTCTCGGTTTTTAAATGGTGGCTCTGTTGGGGAAGCAACAAAGAAAAAAATTGAACAGGCGATTAAGGAAACCGGATATACTCCAAATCCATTTGCACAGAGCTTGAAAGCGAAGAGAACAAATATTATTGGCACGATTGTTCCGCGGCTTGATTCGTATGCTGCTTCGCAAACGTTAATGGGGATTGATGAGCAATTAAAGCGTATGAACTATCAAATGCTGATCTCCAATACTAGTCAAAATCTGGAGCGAGAGATTGAGAGTATTTATAGCTTTGCGAATCAAAAGATGGCGGGAATTATTTTGCTTGCTACCGAAATCACCGATCAGCATATCGAGGCTTTTGAAGCAGTTAATGTTCCAGTCCTGTTAATAGGACAAGAGCACGAGAACTTTCATAGTCTCATTCATGATGATTTTAACGCTGGTTATGAGATGGGGCGATATGTCCTTGAAAAAGGATATCGAAAAATTGCTTACCTAGGGGTAACGGAGCGGGACATTTCTGTAGGGATAAAGCGAAAGCAGGGCTTTAAAAAGGCGATGAAAGAAGTAGCGGATTGTCAGGTGCACTTCTATGAGACATTGTTCAAGATTCCAGCTGCACAAGCTAGTGCAATGGAAATCATCGATGAATTTCAGCCTTCCATCTTTGTTTGTGCGACCGATAATATTGCCCTTGGGGTTCTGAAGGCAGCGTATTCAGAGGGGATGACGATTCCTAAAGATCTAGCGGTAACGGGATTTGGTGGTTATGATGTGACAGGAATCATCCATCCTGGCTTAACGACCGCGAAGTTTTTTTACAAGGATGCAGGGCAAACGGCTGCAAGACATATTGTAGAATTAGTTAATGAACGTCCAGTAGAAAAAATAACCACTTCTAAATTTGAGATTATTGAGCGAGAAAGCGTTGACAATCTCTTAAATCGTCGCCTATAATAAAAACAACGAAACCGGTTCCAATCAAGAGAACCATTCACTTGGTATCAAACGAACTCGGTTTCTCTTTTTAGCCATTATATTTTTTTAATGTATTTTGGAACCGGTTCCTCTTGGGGAGAGGTTTTATTTTAATTTTAAATTGGAACCGGTTCCTTATTATGAAAGATAAGAGAGGGATTAAGATGGATCATAAAAAAATTGCACGGGAAGTTCTAGATGCTATTGGTGGTAAGGAAAATCTTTCAGCTGCAGCACATTGCGCCACACGCTTACGTCTAGTATTACATGATGAATCGGTTGTGAATCAAGCAGCTCTGGAAAATATGGATGTTGTAAAAGGGACCTTTTCTACGGGAGGCCAGTTTCAAATTATCTTAGGTTCAGGAACGGTGAACGAGGTCTATAGGCACTTGGCGGAGATGGCTGGTCAAACGGAAATGTCAACGAGTGATGTCAAAGATGCGGCCACGAAGAAACTGAATCCAATTCAACAATTCGTCAAAATGCTGTCAGACATTTTCGTTCCGATAATCCCAGCAATCGTAGCTGGTGGTTTACTAATGGGGATCAACAATATCCTAACGGCTCCGGACTTGTTTATTGAAGGAAAATCCTTAGTGGATGCCAATCCAGAAATGGCGGATTTAGCTGCACTTATTAATACATTTGCAAATGCAGCCTTTGTCTTTTTACCGATTTTAATTGGGTTTTCAGCAACGAAACGATTTGGAGGGAATCCGTTTCTTGGGGCCACTCTAGGGATGCTTATGGTTCATCCGGACTTATTAAATGGGTACGGTTACGGTGCTGCATTATTGAATAATGAAGTTCCAGTTTGGAATCTTTTTGGCCTTGAAATTGAAAAGGTGGGCTATCAGGGAACGGTACTACCTGTTCTAGCCGCATCTTTTATTCTAGCTAAGATCGAAACATGGTTACGTAAGGTTGTACCATCGGCATTAGACAATCTATTAACACCGTTATTCTCGATCTTTATTACTGGGGTTTTAACGTTCACTTTGGTAGGACCGCTGACACGCTCAGCTGGTAATCTATTAACAGATGGAATCGTTTGGTTATATGACACAACAGGTGTGATTGGTGGAATCATCTTCGGTTTAGTATACGCACCAATTGTTATTACAGGTATGCACCATAGCTTTATTGCAGTAGAAACACAACTGCTTGCTGATGTTGTCAAAACGGGTGGGTCGTTTATCTTCGTCATTGCCGCGATGTCAAATATTGCTCAAGGAGGAGCAACACTTGCGGTACTAAAGACAACAAAGAATGCCAAGATCAAAGGAACGGCTTCAGCAGCCGGGATTTCTGCTTTATTAGGGATTACAGAACCAGCGATGTTTGGGGTTAACTTGAAATTACGCTATCCATTTATCGGTGCCATAATTGGTTCAGCTGCCGGATCTGGCTTTGTTACGATGTTCAAGGTGAAAGCAACGGCGTTAGGGGCAGCGGGTATCCCGGGAATCATCTCGATTCGTCCAGATACAATCATTTCTTATATTATCGGCATGCTCATCGCCTTTGCTGTAGCGTTTCTCGTCACGATTGTTTTAGCTAAAAGAGACGAAAAAAAAGCAGTTAAACAAACATCTGATCAAGCAGCAGCATAATAAAAAATGAAAAGGAGAATCCTGTGATTCTCCTTTCTGTATTAGGAGTGAACAGCATGGAATGGACTAAAGAACAACGATACAGAAGCATGATTGATGTGAGCAAAGAGGAAATTCAAGGGTTAGCGAAACTCGTGAATCAATGCCCATGGCGTCAGTCTTTTCATATTCAGCCTGTAACAGGATTGTTAAATGACCCGAATGGCTTTAGCTATTTTAACGGGGAATATCATTTATTCTATCAATGGTTTCCACTCGGGCCGGTTCATGGATTAAAGCATTGGTATCATACAAAATCTAAAAATCTTGTTCATTGGGAAAATGTTGGAATGGGCATTGAACCGACGAATGAATTTGATTGTCACGGCGCGTATTCCGGAAGTGGAATTGAGCATGATGGGAAATTATATCTCATGTACACGGGCAATACACGCGATGAAAATTGGAAGAGACATCCGTATCAATGTTTGGCTGTACTGAATCCGGATGGAAGTATTATCAAAATGGATGAGCCGGTGATTGCAGAGGTTCCATCTGGCTATACAGATCATTACCGTGATCCAAAGGTTTGGAAAGATGGAGATCATTTCTACGCGGTGATTGGTGCCCAGAGGGAAAATGAGACTGGAACTGTCGTTTTATACCGCTCTTGCGATCTAAAAGACTGGCAGTTTGCGGGAGAAGTGAAGACTGGGCTAGGAGAAGACTTTGGCTATATGTGGGAATGTCCCGACTACTTTGAGCTGGACGGGCAAGGCGTGTTCCTATTCTCCCCGCAAGGGTTAAAAGCAGAAGGTGACCACTATCAAAATATTTATCAATCAGGGTATGTAGTAGGAAGTCCAATAGATTTAGAGAAGAACCTATTAAAGCATGGTGCATTTCATGAGTTGGACCGTGGCTTTGAATTTTACGCACCGCAGTCAACCGTGGATCAGCAGGGGCGCCGAATTGTAGTCGGCTGGATGGGATTGCCGGAAATTGACTATCCTACTGATAAAAATGGCTGGGCACACTGTTTAACATTGCCTAGGGAGCTATCGGTTAAGGACGGAAAGTTAGTTCAGCAGCCTGTCTCTGAGCTGGAATGCCTTCGCGGGAAAAAGGTAGAAATCTCTCAAATGGTCGAAAATGAAAATACTGGTTTGGCTGACTTTGAGGGAGAAGTGTATGAGCTTTTTGCGGAGTTCTCTAATAGTACAGCCGAGGAGTTTGGTTTGGAACTACGTGTCGGACCAATGGAGAAAACGGTAATCAAGGTTGATGCTGTTTCGAAAAAGGTGGTGTTTGATCGGACGGAGTCGGGCGAATCCTTTGCAGAGGAGTTTGGTACCGTTCGAAAATGTACGGTCGACGCTGAAAAAATGTCGTTTCGGATTTTTGTAGATGTTTCATCTGTTGAGGTGTTTGTAAATAATGGGGAAGAAGTATTTACAGCAAGGATTTTTCCTAGTAAAAATAGTAATGGAATCCGTGTGTTTGCTCGAGGCGGCGAAACGAAAGTAACGGCTGTTAAATGGGATATCATAGACTCTTAAACTTACTAGAGGTGACGGAATGGGAAAGCTATTTTCGATTGGTGAAGTGTTAATTGATTTTATTCCCCTTGAAAAAGGGGTGGCATTAAAGGATGTTGTCTCGTTTGAGAGGGCTCCAGGGGGAGCTCCGGCAAATGTGGCTGCGGCCGTTGCCAAATATGGACAGAAAGCTGCGATGATTTCTAAATTAGGGAACGATGCGTTTGGCGATTTTTTAGTAGAGAAGCTTGTTGAGGCTGGTGTTGAGACGGACAAAGTATACCGTACTGGAGAGGCGAATACGGCCTTGGCTTTTGTCTCGTTAAAAGATAACGGAGAACGTGATTTTTCATTTTACCGTAATCCTTCTGCAGATTTGCTGTTAAGCGAGAAGGAAATCAATCCAGCATGGTTTCAAGCGGGAGATATCCTCCACTTTTGCTCGGTTGATCTTGTAGAAAGCCCGATGAAACAGGCACATAAGAAAGCGATCGCGGCTGTTTCAGCTGCAGGAGGCTTGATCAGTTTTGATCCAAATGTTAGACTCCCACTTTGGGCAGACCCAGAGGACTGTCGAAAGGCGATTCTGGAATTTTTACCGACTGCTGATATCGTAAAGGTTTCCGATGAAGAACTTGAGTTTATTACAGGAATCAAAGAAGAGTCGGACGCGATCCAATCATTGTTCGTTGGAAATGTGAAGGCAGTTGTCTACACAAAGGGAGCTGCTGGAGCGGATTTGTTTTTAAAAGATGACATGTTTGAATCGAGCGGATACGCTGTTGAACCTGTAGACACAACCGGGGCGGGTGACGCCTTCATTGGCGGATTCTTATATCAATTACTAGTTTTGCAAGCGAACCCAGCTAACATGG
Organism: Bacillus sp. MRMR6; assembly: GCF_001940785.1. Lineage (GTDB taxonomy): Bacteria > Bacillota > Bacilli > Bacillales > Cytobacillaceae > Neobacillus. The sequence goes on along the minus strand of NZ_MSLS01000017.1, from coordinate 15,686 downwards.
AGGAAGTACTTCGAGGCAATCAAACCGACATACTCCGATTTGCAAATGCAAGTGGTGCTCTCACGACAACAGGAAAAGGAGCCATCTCTGCGCTGCCGACTAAAGGGGAAGTGGAGCAGCTTATAGGTTAGGTATATGTAAAAGTGGCAAAGCCTGTAGGCGGATAGGATCGTATCACTGATAGATCATGTAAAGAAACCATTCGATAGTTGCGAATGGTTTTTTTAGGTTTGATTTAAGTGGAAATCTACTTTTTTGTATCCATTTTATACCAAGGAATTTTGTAAAAAATATTAAAAAATAAATGGACTGAAACATATTTCCTGCTCAGGCCGTCTATAAATTAGCTGTATTTGAAGATTGTCTGTCATGTATAAAGGAATTTAATAGGAAAAATAGAATAGATAGATATATTGGTAATTTCGGTGAATGAATTGAGGAGGAGTTCAACTTGGGTAATGAGCAAATGAATCCGATAATAGAAAAGGTTTTATTAAACATTGAAAAAGTAATGATTGGAAAAAGAAATGTGGCAGAATTAAGTCTCGTTGCCTTACTGGCAGAAGGGCATGTCCTGCTGGAGGATGTTCCGGGAGTGGGAAAAACGATGATGGTCCGTGCGCTTGCTAAGTCCGTCAATGCAAACTTTCGCAGAATTCAGTTTACCCCCGACCTCTTACCATCAGATGTAACAGGTGTTTCGATTTATAATCCAAAGGAAATGGAATTTCAATTTCGTCCTGGTCCGTTGATGGGGAATATTATTCTAGCAGATGAAATCAATCGAACCTCTCCAAAAACGCAATCGGCCTTATTAGAGGGAATGGAAGAGGCAAGTGTCACAATAGATGGGGTCACACACCGCCTGCAAAAACCATTCTTTGTAATGGCGACTCAAAACCCAATCGAATATGAGGGAACCTATCCGTTGCCAGAAGCACAGCTTGACCGCTTTCTTTTAAAAATGAAGATGGGCTATCCAGATATGGATGAGGAAATTGAAGTGTTAAACCGGGTACAAAAGGTTCCTCCGATTGAAGATTTATCTCCAGTCATTGGCCTAGAAGGGCTGATTGGATTACAAAGAGAGATCAAAGAGGTGTATGTGGATGAGACGATTAAACGGTACATCGTCGACATCGTTAACCGGACAAGGGGATTTGGCGGTGTTTATCTTGGAGCAAGTCCAAGGGGTTCGATCTCATTAATGAAAGCCGCTCAGGCTTATGCTTACATGTATGGCCGTGACTATGTCCTTCCTGACGACATTCAGTATTTAGCACAATTCGTGCTATCTCATCGAATTATTTTAAAGTCAGAAGCGAAGTTTGAAGGGATCTCAGCAGAAGAAATCGTCAACCGGGTTGTTGCAAGAGTTCCCGTTCCGGTAAAAAGGCTTGTGAAGTAATATGAGGAAAATTCTAAATCCTTTAAATAAGGTATGGAAGTTTCTAATCTTACTCTTTTTAATCATAATCACCTTTTCCTATGCCATGTTTCAGGGAGGGTTTGTCAGTTGGTTTCTACTTTATAGCTTCCTGCCATTTGCACTCTATTGTGTAGCCCTTTCTTTCTATTCCACGAAGGGGTTTGAGATTACTCGTCATATCCCTAAAGCTGATTACAATGCGGGAGAGCCGTTGAAAGTAACGATAACGATAAAAAGGCAGTCTTCGTTTCCCTTATTCTATTTGATTATCGAGGATCTGCTGGAGGATACACTAAAGTACTCACGGCAGACGCAGAAAGCAAAAGCACTATTGTTTCCTGGCTTCAAAAAAGAGTTTGCCTATCAGTACGAATTAGCCGAGCTGCCAAGAGGAGAGCATTTTTTCAACGATACGATTGTGAAAATTGGCGACCCGCTTGGTTTAATTGAAAAAGAAAGAACTTATTCGAATGAAGATAGAATCATCGTCTATCCAGCTTATACTGATTTGCTTTACCGTCATTTTGAGAATCAATTTGATCAGGGAATGACAGCATCAAGAGAACGTGTACAGCGGGATACGTCAATGGCGATAGGAGTAAGAGATTATCAGCCAGGTGACCGTTTTTCCTGGATAAACTGGAAGGCCTCTGCTAAACGAAATGTTATTATGACAAAAGAGTTTGAGCAGCGGCAGTCACATGATGTGTTTGTGGTAATGGATTGTGCCCCTGACCGGCGCTTTGAGTCCATTGTTAGTTTTACGGCTTCATTACTACGGGCTGTTTTAAAAAGAGGGGCCCAAACCGGGTTGTTGACAATCAGCGGCGAGAGGGCGTCTTTTCCGATTAGGAGCGGTGAAAGTCACTTACAGCAGCTGTTTTACCATCTGGCAAGTATAGAAGCAAATGGAATCTCCTCTCTTGATAAAGTGATGGAGAAGGAAGGCTTATTTGTTCAGCAAACGGTCTCATTTATATTGATTACAGCACAACTAACGAAGCCTTTAATTGAAAAGGCAAGCTTTGTTCGCCAAAGAAATGGGAGGATTACTCTGTTTCTTATAAAGGGAGCAAAGGAATCACCTCCACAAAATGAACGTTCGCTAATCGCTATGGCTAATGCACGTGGTGTACGTGTGGTAATGATACATGAAGGTGAGTTTGCAGCTGCCTTTTCGGAGGTGAGTTTTCGATGATAAAAAGGGATAACTCATCCTTTCTTTTATATGCATTTGGATTTCTACTTTTATGGGAATGGTTAAGGCCCATTGAGCAATTGACGAAAACCGATCACATTGAAACATTTGTTATCTTCCTAGTGATTTCCTTTGCTACTGCTTATATTAAGCTTAAGTGGATCTGGCAGTTTATCATAAAAATTTGGTTTATCTTCTTTTCTATCAATCGTTTTCATTATCAGGACGGATTTTTTCAAATGGCTTGGCTGAAGACGTTCCTGCAGGATATGAGCGATAATGTGAGGGTGATTTTTGCTAGGAACTGGCTGGAATTATCGAATGAATTCCGAACATTATTATTCTTTATCCTGCTTTGGCTAATGGTGTATTTGATCCATTATTGGATGTTGAATAGGCAAAAAATCTTTGTCTTTTTCCTCATGACTATCATTTATATTACTGTTCTGGATACCTTTACGGCCTATAGTGCGAAAGCAGCCATCGTTAGAACCGTTATTGCCGGATTTGCTGTCATGGGGATGCTCACCTATTACCGGATCTTGACACAAGAAAATGTGAACAATGAATCTACCGTTACACGGAAGTGGATGAGACCGTTAGCTATTATGATTGCTTTAAGCGTGATGGTTGGGATAGCGGCGCCAAAGGCTGAACCGATTTGGCCGGACCCTGTTCCATACCTGAAGGCAACTGGTAAGGAAGAGGGAACGGGAGAAGGTACAGGTACTAAAAAAATTGGTTATGGAACAAATGATTCCAATCTTGGGGGTCCATTTGTTGGTGATGATCGGGTCGTGTTTGAGACAGAGGTAAATGCAAAAACGTATTGGAAAGTGGAAACGAAGGATATTTATACAGGAAAAGGCTGGACTGCTTCAACCTCTTCAGAATACACAATAAGTGGAAATGACTTTATACCTTTAGGGTCTATTCCTGAAAACGTGGAAAGCCGTACGGAAACTGCTTTCTTGTCTATGCGTATGAACTACAAACATCTTATTTATCCAGCGGGCATCCAGCGCTATCATTTTGAAGACGAATATTTTTTAAACATTGATGCAGCAAGGGAAAAAATCACCTTTGCAGAAGTATGGGGAGCGAATGTTGCACCGCCCTCCTATAAGGTTGATTTTAAGGTTCCAAAATACAAAGCAAGTGATCTAATTTTAACTACAAGTGCAGTACAAGTCGATTCTGTTTTTATAGACAGATATACCCAACTTCCAGAGGAATTACCGGAGAGAATTAGTGAATTAGCAGAAGAAATCACAAGTGGAAAAACGAACTGGTTTGATAAGGCAAGGGAAATCGAACGGTATTTCAGCCGATCAGACTACACATATGACCAGAAGGATGTCGCAATACCTGGAGAAGCTGAGGATTATGTAGACCAGTTTTTGTTTGATACTAAAATTGGTTATTGTGATAATTTTTCCACCTCCATGGTCGTGCTGCTAAGAACACTGGGAATACCAGCTAGATGGGTGAAAGGCTATACTGGCGGGGAATTTAAACAATCGAGTAAGGAAAACCCGTCACTACAAATTTACGAGATCACTAATAACAATGCACATTCCTGGGTTGAAGTGTATTTTCCTAATCAGGGCTGGGTCCAATTTGAACCTACTAAAGGATTCACAAATGATGTGTCCATCAATTTTTTATCTGATGATGGCATCCCAGTTTCCGGAAACACTACACCTCCACCAGTACCAGTGCCGCAGCAGCAGCCATTAGAGGATGAAAATCTAGATCAGGATAAGACTACTAGTAAATCATCTGGTCTTAAAGAATTTTTACTAGCGGTAAAGTCATTTGTTAGTGAAAACTGGGGAAAGGTTATTTTTTCTTCCCTTGTCCTTGGAGGAACAGGCTGGTTGATTTACAGGATCCGTAGAAGATGGATTCCTTATTATTATATGTTGAGGTTTCATGTGAGAAGCAAGGATGAAAATATGGGTGAGGCCTACCATGTCCTATTGAATCAATTAGAGCGATATGGTTTAAAACGGAAGGAAAATCAAACCTTGAGAAACTATGCACGTTACATCGATACCTTCTTTTCTACAAGGGAAATGACAAAGCTCACGGCCCGGTATGAACAATTCCTCTACCATCAGCAGGTTCCAGATGGAGGCTGGAAGGAAGCAAGAGAATTGTGGGAAAATTTAATTAAAAAGACAATCGCTTGACCAGAAAAACGACCTATTGATACAATATGGTGTAAATTAATAGGTTCTTCATATATCCTCGAAAATAAGGTTCGAGAGTCTCTACCGGGTCGCCGTAAATGACCTGACTATGAAGGCGGAGTTTTTTTCTGTATAGCTATTACTAGAAAACTAGACTTCTGCCTTCCTAGTCACTTGAGGAAGGAGAAGTCTAGTTTTTTTGTTGTGTAAAAGGTAATGTCAATATTGTGAATTTCGCAAAAATCACCACCACTATTACAGCAAAATAGAAAAAGGAATTAATTATTTTTTCTTTTTTATGTAAAAGCTAACAGCAATACTTAAATTTCAGGAAGAGGTGGCCGTTTTGACAGGTACACAGGATATGATTGTCGTATTAGACTTTGGAAGCCAATATAATCAGTTAATTACCCGAAGAATTCGTGAGTTTGGAGTGTACAGCGAGCTGCATCCACATACCATTACGGCTGACGAGATTAGAAAAATGAATCCAAAAGGGATCATATTTTCAGGCGGCCCGAACAGCGTATATGATGAAAACTCTTTTCGCTGCGATGAAGAAATTTTTGAAATGGGTCTTCCGATCTTAGGAATTTGCTACGGCATGCAATTAATGACCGTTCATTTTGACGGCAAGGTAGAAAAGGCAAAGCACCGCGAATATGGTAAGGCTGTTATTAATATTGAAAACCAAACGAAGCTTTTCCACGATATGCCTAAAGAGCAAGTTGTGTGGATGAGCCATGGTGATCTTGTAGTTGAAGCACCAGCTGGATTTACCATAGACGGAACAAACCCATCCTGTCCAATCTCTGCCATGAGCGATGAAGCTCGTAAGCTTTACGCAGTTCAATTTCATCCGGAAGTTCGCCACTCTGTATATGGTAATGAGCTTCTTAAAAACTTTGTCTTTAACGTGTGTGAATGCAAAGGCGATTGGTCGATGGAAAACTTTATCGAAATGGAGATAGCAAAGATTCGCGAGCTGGTTGGCGATAAACAAGTACTTTGTGCATTAAGCGGCGGGGTGGATTCATCAGTAGTTGCTGTACTGATCCACAAGGCAATCGGAAACCAGTTAACCTGTATTTTTGTCGACCATGGCCTCCTACGTAAAAATGAAGCGGAAAGTGTCATGAAGACTTTTTCAGAAGGCTTCCAGATGAACGTCATCAAAGTCGATGCTAAAGAACGCTTCCTATCCAAATTAGAAGGTGTTTCTGATCCAGAAAGAAAGCGAAAAATTATCGGCAATGAGTTCATTTATGTATTTGATGATGAAGCGACTAAGCTAGAAGGAATTGATTTTCTAGCACAAGGAACACTTTATACAGATATTATCGAAAGCGGAACAGCAACCGCACAAACGATAAAGTCTCACCACAATGTTGGCGGTTTACCTGAAGACATGCAGTTTACGTTAATTGAGCCTTTAAATACCTTGTTTAAGGATGAAGTGCGTGCATTAGGGACAGAGCTTGGAATTCCGGATGATATTGTTTGGAGACAGCCATTTCCTGGACCGGGCCTTGGAATTCGCGTTCTGGGAGCCATCTCAGAAGATAAGCTTGAAATTGTACGTGAATCAGATTGGATTCTTCGCGAAGAAATTAAAAAAGCAGGGCTCGATCGCGAAATTTGGCAATATTTCACTGTGCTGCCAGACGTCAGAAGTGTAGGTGTTATGGGGGATGCCAGGACCTATGATTACACAATTGGAATTCGTGCAGTAACCTCCATTGATGGAATGACTTCCGACTGGGCCCGCATTCCGTGGGAAGTACTAGAGGTCATATCTACCCGTATTGTCAATGAAGTTTCTCATGTCAATAGAGTGGTTTATGATATTACAAGTAAGCCGCCTGCAACGATTGAGTGGGAATAAAAAAAATTAAGAATAAAATACGAATGATATTAATAATATTTATTATATCGTTCGTATTTTTTGTTTACAAAAAGGAAAATCACTGCTAAGATATGAAGAGTAAAGAGAATATTGTCGATTTTACTCGTATAATCTTGGGAATATGGCCCAGAAGTTTCTACCGAGCTACCGTAAATGGCTTGACTACGAGGCAGTGTATATTAAATGAGGTTAGCTATCCCTCTATCTATTTACACATGCCCTAGTCAACGCTCCGGTGGATACCGGGGCGTTTTTTGTAAATACTAGAAAAAAATACTAGGAGGAGAATGACTTGAAAAAGTATTTTCAGTTTGAGGAATTAGGTACAACTTATCGCCGTGAGTTCGTTGGCGGTTTAACTACATTCTTGGCAATGGCCTATATTTTGGTAGTCAATCCAATCACGTTAACGCTTGCTAGTATAGAAGATTTACCAGACTATTTAAGAATGGATTACGGTGCCGTGTTCGTTGCAACGGCATTGGCAGCAGCGATTGGTTCACTCCTAATGGGTCTATTAGGAAAATATCCGATTGCACTCGCGCCCGGAATGGGGTTAAATGCATTTTTTGCTTATACAGTTGTTTTAGGAAGCGGAATTCCTTGGCAGCATGCACTTGCAGCTGTCTTAATCTCCGGCGTATTTTTCTTTTTATTAACAATCGGTGGTTTACGAGAAAAAATCATCAATGCGATCCCTACAGAATTAAAGCATGCTGTTGGAGCAGGTATCGGTTTGTTCATTGCGTTTCTTGGTTTTCAAAATGCGGGAATCATTGTAAATAACGATGCAACACTTGTCGGCTTAGGAGATTTAACTTCAGGTCCAACCTTACTCGCTATTTTTGGAATTGTTGTGACAGTTATTATGATGACTAGAGGAATTAACGGTGCAGTTTTTTATGGAATGGTATTAACAGTAATCGTTGGGATGTTCTTTCAATTAATCGACGTACCAACTAAGGTTGTTGACAGTGTACCAAGTATAGCACCAACCTTTGGGGCAGCCTTTTCTGCCTTTGGTGATAGCTCCTTTTATACAACTACTATGCTAGGTATTATCTTGACGTTCTTATTCGTAGATTTCTTTGATACGGCAGGTACTCTAGTAGGGGTAGCAAACCAAGCGGGATTGATGAAAGATAACAAACTTCCGCGTGCTGGAAAAGCATTACTTGCTGATTCGGTAGCGACTGGGGTAGGGGCGGTACTAGGAACAAGTACGACTACATCTTATATTGAGTCTTCTGCAGGAGTATCTGCTGGTGCAAAAACTGGTTTTGCTGCAATTGTAACGGCAGGGTTCTTCCTATTATCACTGTTTTTCTTCCCGTTATTATCTGTTGTAACGGCACCGGTTACAGCACCAGCGTTAATCATTGTTGGGGTATTAATGGTATCGTCGTTAGGGAAAATTGATTGGTCTCGTTTTGAGATTGCAGTACCAGCTTTCTTAACGATTATTGCGATGCCATTGTCATACAGCATTGCAACGGGTATAGCCATTGGTTTTATCTTCTACCCAATTACGATGATCGTAAAAGGGCGTATCAAAGAAGTTCATCCGGTCATGTACTTTTTCTTCGTCATCTTTGTGCTTTATTTCATCTTCTTAAAATAATCCAGGTAAACGGAACTGTTCGCGCAGTTCCGTTTTTTTGTTAGATTTTTGCGAAATCCACTCGCTTTCCGCGGGTTCATCGGCGAGCCTCCTCAGTCGTTCCAACCTGTGGGGTCTCGCCTGGCTCATGCTCCCGCAGGAGTCTCGTGGATTTCGCAAAAATATTTGAAAAATCCGCTTTTCTTTAATGTTGTGTTTGGAAAAAATTCACAAAATATTCCTATTTATTTGAATGAAATGGGAGTATTTTGGCTTTACTTCTGTATGATTTAGATGAGGAAAGAAAGGAGATGATACTTATGAACATCATTCATGTTCATGATTTGAAGAAAAGCTTTGGGCAGTTTGAGGCTGTAAAGGGTGTAGCCTTTTCAGTTGAAAAAGGAGAGTCCTTCAGCTTACTTGGACCCAATGGCGCTGGGAAATCAACCATCATCAATATGATAACAGGCTTATTTGCACCAACATCAGGTTCGATACAAATAAAAGAAATTGATGTCATTAAAGAACCGAAGCGGGCACAAAAATTAATTGGTGTGGTTCCGCAAGAAATTGCTCTGTACGAGTCAATGTCAGCAAGAGAAAACCTAAAGTTTTGGGGAAGAATGTATAATTTAACCGGAAAATCCCTTGAAAAAAGTGTAGAAGAGGTTCTAGAGATTATTGGTTTGACCGAACGGGCAAATGAAAAGATAGAAACTTTTTCGGGAGGCATGAAACGGCGAGTTAATATTGGGGCTGCGATTTTACACAAACCGGAAATTTTAATTATGGATGAGCCGACTGTTGGGATCGATCCGCAATCACGTAACCACATTTTAGAAACAGTAAAAAGGTTAAACAATGAAGGGATGACGATTATCTATACAAGTCATTATATGGAGGAGGTTGAATATCTTTGTGAGCGGATCGGAATTGTTGATCATGGGAATTTAATCGCTTGTGGCACATTGCGTGATTTACGTGAAACAATTGGTAACCGCTCTAAGATTGTCTTAACAATTGATAAAGAATCGTTACATTCGGATCATGTATCAAAGGTATTAAAGGGCCGTTTTTTAGAAAAGGACGTACATATTCAGGAAAACCAGCTGATAGTATTTCATCAACAACCGCAATCAGTCTTAAGTGATTTAATTCAGCTGGTAACACAGACTGGTGTAAAAATAGCTGCTGTTGAAATAATTGAACCGAATCTAGAAAGTGTATTTTTGCATTTAACTGGCCGTAGCTTAAGAGATTAGGAGTGATAATCAATGAGTTTCTGGTGGCTTGCCTGGAAAGACCTAATGGTCATTACCAAGGATAGAAAAGCTTTATTAACTCTTTTGTTAATGCCGCTATTATTAATTGCTATTCTTGGATCTGCCTTTGGAAATATGTTTCAAGAGGAGGAAGAATTTGCGATTCAGAAATTCACATTGGGAATAGCCAATTTGGATCAAGGACAATTAGGTGAAGTTTTATCGGAAGAAGTTTTTCGTAAAGGTGCCTCAGAGGAAATCAATATTAAATATTTTCAAGAAAAAGATATGTATGAAGCAATAAGAGAACACGAACTATCAGTGGGTATTGTCATTGAAAAAGGTTTTTCAGATTCCTTACTTTCAGGAAATCTTGCTAAGATAAAGTTACTCTCAGTGCCTGATCCTGGGATAAAAGCAACGATCGTAACCAATATCATTGAACAATTTGTTCAATCAACTACGATACAAGCTATGTCTGCTAGGATGGCATTACCAGTACAAGCAGCACCTAAAACAGAAACCGCCTCAGAAACAGATGTTATCCAACCACTCCTCAATGAATCAACAGTTAAGGCAAATTCCAAACCTGTGAGTTCCTTTCAGTATTATGCAGCTGCTATGGGTGTAATGTTTTTATTAATGACAGTCGTCCAAGGAGTTACCACCATGATCCTAGAAAAGGAAGATGAGGTTTATAAACGTTTGCTTCTATCTAATTTAACTTTCACACAATATCTCTCAGGGAAAATGCTGGGGCTGCTTATTACCTGCTCCATGCAAGCTTTTATCATTATTTTGGGAACAAAATTTATTTTTGGTGTCAATTGGGGGGACTCAGTACTAGGGATTTTCTTAATGACATTGGCGTTTGTTATAAATGCTTGTGGTCTAGGAATTCTAGCTGGTGCTTTTATTAATACTGAGAAAGCTTTTAGTGTTGCGGGAATGTTTGCAACACAGTTGATGGCGGCATTAGGAGGCAGTATGGCTCCGCTCTACATCTTTCCTGATTGGGTCATAACGGTAACAAAGGTTTTACCAAATGGTCTCGCCCTTCAAACCTATATAGAGCTGATGAATGGGGCATCCGTCGTCGAAATTCTTCCAGCGATTACTGGTTCAATTGTTTTAGGAATTTTCTTTTTTGGAATAGGGTTACTGCGCCTTTCATTAGAAAGGAGAGGGAAGTATGCTTAAAATTTGGACTATAACCTGGCTGCATCTAAAGGAGTTTTTTAAATCTCCGGGTGCAATTGTCCTTATGTTTGTTATGCCTTGTCTTTTTAGCTGGATTTTCGGAGGCATCGCCATCCAATCAGAACAAACCAAACCTGCTGTATCTGTTGTCGCAGCTGAAGATGATATAAGCACAGAGATTTACCAGCTTCTAATAAGAAATAAAAACTTTCAATGGGAAAAAGAAACGAAACAACAGGCCAAAGAAAATGTAGCGGAACAGGACTCCGTTGCGGCCGTTGTTATACCAGATAATATCGATGAGGTAATTGTAAAGAAAGAACCGCTGTTTGATATCATTATTCGAAGTAAAACCCAAGATTATATGGCTTTAGAGCCATACCTTCAAGGGACGGCGAATACAATTCTCCAATCATATGATGCAGTAAAAGATATAGATGATGAGGCTTTTCCTGCATTAATGAGTGCAATTAGTACAAGTGAAGGTGTCCTAGTCGAACAACAAATCCTTCAAAAGGACAGTAATAACCTAGTGCAAATAAATTTAATGTTTGTTGGCTTTACCATCATGTTTATGATGTTCGGTCTATCGGGGGCAGCCTCGACAATCCTTGATGAACGGTCTGGTGGTACATGGGAGAGGTTGATGGTTACACCGGCTAGTAAGCTGCAAATTATCCTTGGTTATCTATTTGCCTATTTCCTAATGGGGTGGGTTCAGTTTATTGTATTAATGTCTGCACTAAAGTTTTTGTTTGATACTAACTGGGGAAAACTAACCTACTTGATACCATTTGCTTCATTGGTGATCCTTACGGTCGTTAGTTTTGGATTGATGATTGCTGGGTTGGTAAAAACCAAACAACAGGCTGGTGCTATTAGTACCATTTTGATTGTTAGTACATGTATGCTTGGCGGGGTATATTGGTCGATTGATTTTGTACCCGAATTTATGCAAAAACTTGCCTTAGGGGTCCCGCAAAGCTGGGCGATGTCAGGCTTTAAAGAAATTATTAGCGGCGGGCTTCATAGTATGACACTTGCTAAAGATTGCATTGCATTACTGCTATTTACCATTTTGTTTTTAGCAATAGGTTTACGCGGAATCACATATAAGTAAATATGTTCTAATTTTTGCCGTTGACTTCTTATTTTTACTTTTATACCATGTAAATACATTGGATAGTTAGGCGAAAAGAGGATTAGGGATGGCCAACTTAGTAATCAGTAAAGTTTTAAATAATAATGTTTTAATCGCTGATCACCCATCTTTTGAAGAAGTTGTCTTAATTGGCAAGGGGATTGGTTTTAACAGGAAGCACGGAGACTTAATCGATACGGATGCTGTTGATAAATTATTTGTTTTAAAAAATGAAAAAGAGCAAGAAAACTATATTAAGCTGCTCCCTTTTATAGATAATGAAACACAAGAAGTGATCATATTAGCGATTGATTATATTAAACAGAGGATGCATGTACCTTTAAATGAACATATTCACGTTGCATTAACTGACCACCTAATGTTTGCTATTTCAAGAATGACAAAGGGTTTAGAGATTACAAATCCCTTTTTAGTCGAAACAAAAACTCTTTACCGGCACGAATATGAAGTTGCTGCAGATGTCGTCCGCTTCATTAACGAGAAGACTGGTGTTATGCTGCCTCAGGGCGAAATAGGCTTTATTGCACTCCATATTCACAGTGCTATTACAAATAAGAATCTTTCTGATATAAACCAGCACTCCCAGCTTGTCGGCAGACTGGTTGCTATGGTAGAGAAACAGTTTCAAATTCAAATAGATAAAGAAAGTATCGATTATATGAGGCTTGTTCGCCATCTTAGATTTACGATTGAGAGAGTAATAAAAGGTGAACGGGTAGAAGAGCCTGAAAAAATTGCAAACCTATTGAAACAAGAATATCCATTGTGCTATAATCTCTCGTGGAAGCTCATTAAAGTGATGCAGCAAACACTTAAATTGAAAGTTTTTGATGCAGAAGCTGTCTACTTAACGATGCATTTACAACGCATACAAACCAAATTTAAATAATCTAACATTTTACGTGTTACTGATACGATCAGGCATGAGTAAAAAGTTTAATTGAAATGATATGTTACGGGTATTCTATACCCATAGCCTCATTTATTTAAACTTTTGACTCATGCCTTTTTTGTGGTTTGAGGTAAATGGGAAACCATAATGGGCAAAACATAATATGGAGGTAAGAAAATATGTTTAAAAGAGCTTTTGGCGTATTGCAAAAAGTCGGTAAAGCATTAATGCTGCCGGTTGCGCTTTTGCCGGCTGCAGGTATATTGCTTGCACTAGGGGCAGCGCTTAGAAATCCCGCATTATTAGAACTTGCACCTTTTCTAGATAACAGTGGTGTTAGTTTGGTAGCATCAGTCATGCAAAATGCCGGAGATATCGTGTTTGGGAATCTTCCGCTCTTATTTGCAGTAGGTGTGGCTGTTGGATTAGCAGGTGGTGAAGGGGTTGCTGGACTGGCGGCGATCATCGGATATTTAATTATGAATGTAACGATGGGGACTGTACTCGGTATTACTGCAGATGAGGTTAATGGTTTGAACTTTGCCAGTATCCTTGGTGTCCCAACACTGCAAACAGGTGTGTTCGGGGGTATTATCGTCGGTATTATTGCGGCCGGTTTGTATAATAAGTTTTTCGAAATAGAACTGCCGTCCTATTTAGGGTTCTTTGCTGGGAAACGTTTCGTTCCGATTATAACAGCAGGTGCCGCTGTACTTTTAGGATTATTGATGTTGATTATTTGGCCGCCAATTCAAAGTGGTCTTAATGCCTTCTCGCAAAACATGGTACATGCGAATTTAACCATATCTGCCTTTATCTTTGGATTAATCGAACGTTCGTTGATTCCTTTCGGTTTACATCACATCTTCTACTCACCATTCTGGTATGAGTTTGGTGAATATGTGACAGAAGCAGGAAATGTTGTCCGTGGGGACCAACGTATCTTCATGGCACAGATTACTGATAATGTCCAAAACCTAACGGCTGGTACATTTATGACAGGTAAATTCCCTTTCATGATGTTTGGTTTACCGGCAGCAGCATTAGCGATTTATCATGAAGCAAAGCCAGAAAAAAAGGTGTTTGTTGGAGGTCTAATGGCTTCCGCTGGATTAACCTCATTCCTTACAGGTATCACAGAACCAATTGAATTTTCATTCCTATTTGTAGCACCAATTCTTTTCGCTATCCATGCGGTCTTTGCAGGGTTCTCGTTTATGATTATGCATATCTTAGATGTTAAAATTGGGATGACATTCTCAGGGGGATTAATAGACTATATTCTATTTGGTTTAATCAACCCTCAGACAAATGCGTGGATTGTTATTCCGGTTGGTTTAGTCTTTGCGGTTATCTATTATTTTGGATTCCGAATTGCAATCCGTAAATTTAACTTAAAGACTCCAGGGCGTGAACTTGATGAAGAAGAGGATCAAGGAGCAACTAGTAAAACAGGAAATGCTGATTTAGCGTCCAATGTATTAGATGCAATGGGTGGGAAAGAAAATATTGCACACCTAGACGCTTGTATCACACGCTTACGTGTTTCAGTTAATGATATTGGTCAAGTTAATAAAGACCAATTGAAAAAGCTAGGGGCAGCTGGTGTATTGGAAGTTGGTAACAATATTCAGGCGATTTTTGGACCACGCTCTGAAACAATTAAAGGTCAAATGAAAGATATTATGTCAGGGAAAAGACCTCGTGCAGCTGCACCAGAAAAGCAAACCAGTGAAGTAAACACTGATCAAAGTGCACGGAAGGTCGAAGATGAAGGTATTGTATCTCCGATTAAAGGGGTATTAAAGCCAATTACTGAAGTGCCAGATCAAGTTTTTGCAGGTAAAATGATGGGTGATGGCTTTGCGATTGAGCCTTCTGAGGGAACAGTTGTATCACCGGTTAATGGTAAAATCGTAAACCTATTCCCAACAAAGCATGCGATTGGAATACTTTCTGATACAGGTCGTGAAATCCTAATCCATGTTGGAATCGATACAGTCAAACTAAAAGGACAAGGGTTTGAAACTTTAGTCTCAGAAAACGACATCGTAAAACAAGGTCAACCATTGTTAAAAGTTGATTTAGCTTATATTAAAGAACATGCCACTTCTATTATTACTCCTATTGTATTTACCAACTTAGCTGAGGGAGAGAAAGTGGTTATAGATAAGCAAGGTCCAGTTGAGTTAAAACAAAAAGGAATCGTAAGAATTACAAAATAAAGTATGGCCGGCCCTTTGAGGCCGGCTTTTTGTTTTCATTTATAATTTTGAAATAACAACTTTCAAATTTTTGTTGACGAATTATATGCCGGGTGCTAATATATATAAGCAGTCGTTAATGACGCCGTTAACAACATATTGAAAGTAAAAAAACATTTCGAAATGTGTTGACAGTGATTCGACGAAATGGTATATTAATAGAGTTGCTTCTGCGGGTAGATTGCTAGCAACTGAAATTGTTCTTTGAAAACTAAACAAACAAAAAAGTCAACAAACAATAAATTTTCATGTTTCTTCTATTAAATTAGAGRACATGAGCCAACGTAACAAATGAGCTATATCAACTTTCATGGAGAGTTTGATCCTGGCTCAGGACGAACGCTGGCGGCGTGCCTAATACATGCAAGTCGAGCGAATCTTGAGGTGCTTGCACCTCTTGGTTAGCGGCGGACGGGTGAGTAACACGTGGGCAACCTGCCTGTAAGACTGGGATAACATCGGGAAACCGATGCTAATACCGGATAATCCTTTTCCTCTCATGAGGGAAAGCTGAAAGTCGGCTTCTCGCTGACACTTACAGATGGGCCCGCGGCGCATTAGCTAGTTGGTGAGGT
>NZ_MSLS01000016.1 GCF_001940785.1 Bacillus sp. MRMR6 | reverse complement strand
GATATTTATGTCTTCTGTCTAACCGCTGCAGATCCTCAGGGACGAGATTGAATTTGCTGTCATTCATCACTGCAGATATCCCGACAGTTGATTTGTATTTCTCATAATCCGTATAGATACTTTTAAAATAATCCTCCGCTCTGCCTGGTACATAGTTCTCAGGCTCCGGATAAGAAGTAATAACTCCTTCAAAATTTCTCAATACCACTTTTTCAGGACTCTGAGAAATCAAGTAATTCGGCTGCAACGCAATCTTCCCTCCCCCGCCAGGAGCATCGCAAACGAAGGTCGGGACTGCATATCCCGATGTATGACCGCGCAGGCCTTCAATGATTTCTAGTCCTTTCGAAACTGGCGCCCGGAAATGTCCGATTCCCTCTGAAAGATCACATTGATAGATATAATACGGTCTCACACGAATTTTTACCAAATCATGCATTAATTTTTTCATGATTGGTACACTGTCATTGATTCCAGCGAGAATAACAGATTGGTTCCCTACTGGCACTCCAGCATTTGCAAGCATTTCGCACGCCTTTTTTGAGTCCTCGGTAATTTCTATGGAAGTGTTGAAATGAGTATTTAACCAGATAGGGTGATATTTTTTCAAGATATTGCAAAGATTTTCTGTGATCCTCTGGGGGAATACAACAGGTGCTCTTGTACCAATCCGAATGATTTCCACATGGTCGATTTCCCGAAGGTTTTTTAAAATGTATTCAAGAATCGTATCATTAATTAATAAGCCATCGCCGCCAGAAATGAGCACATCGCGCACCTGTGGAGTTTGACGGATGTAGGAAATTGCCGCATCAAGCTGTTTCTTCGGCACCCCCATTCCAATTTGGCCTGAAAACCGTCTTCTCGTGCAATATCGGCAATACATCGAGCATTGATTGGTAACAAGGAACAGTACACGATCGGGATAACGATGTGTTAAACCTGCAACAGGAGAATCCTCATCCTCATACAATGGATCTTCGAGGTCATATTTTGTTTTATAAATTTCTTTTGAGATCGGTACAGACTGCATTCGAATTGGGCAGCGTGGATCGTCAGGGTTCATTAGTGAAGCGTAATATGGTGTGATATTTAGTGGAATTGTTTTTGTGGATATTCTGACTCCTTCTTCCTCATCGGGAGTAAGGTTTATTACCTTCTTCAGGTCACCCAGCGTCCTGATTGTATTGGTTAACTGCCAGAGCCAGTCATTCCATTGTTCTTCAGTAACATCTTTCCAAAGTTCAATATCTTTCCAATGTCTTGTCGGCTTATATAGGGTTTGTTTCATTTCAAATTCCTCCTATACCCTCTTTACCAAATATTATGCAAGAATCGTGCCAGTTGATAAAAACCGAATAAAGGAAGTTTATTTATTGTATTAAGGCCAATATGATTAAAAATCAGAAAAAACCGCCGAAAAATCGGCGGTTTACAGGTTTAATTTCTTTATTTTATATTGTAGGGTTTGTCTTGGAATATCTAATTTTTTGGCTGCTTGATTAATATTTCCGCCCGTTTCATTAAGAGCATTCATAATTAAACTCTTTTCTAACTTCTCAATATTTTTTCGCAGTGAAAAATCTACTGGTATTTCTCTTTTTCTCTCCTTCTGTTCAACCTGTTGTTTTAACATAATCGGTAATCCCTTAAATTGAAGTTGTTCACCCTCACAGAGGTTCATCATATATTCAATTGTATGCTTCAGCTCTCTAACATTCCCGGGCCATGAATAAGTTAGAAAAAAATCTTTGAGTTCTTTGTCTATGCCTTTAATCTCTTTTTTCAAGGATTGATTGAAAAGGTTAATAAAATGGTCTGTTAAATGGAAAATATCCTCTATTCTTTCCCTTAGTGGCAATAATGAAAAGGAAAATACATTTAGCCGAAAGTATAGATCCGACCGCAGTTTGTTTTCCATTAAGGCAGTCCGAGGATGTTCGTTCATTGCTGCAATGACCCGGACATTAACAGCCATATTTTGTGAGCCTCCCACCCTTCTTACTAACCCATCCTCTAATACTCGCAACAATTTCGCCTGCAATTCTATAGGCATTGTATGAAGCTCATCAAGAAATAACGTACCTCCATCAGCTAATTCAAATAAGCCTTTTCGGTCTAATGCACCCGTATAACTGCCCTTTGCGGTACCAAATAGAATACTTTCAAGCAGGGTTTCGGGAATGGCAGCACAGTTTTGAGCAATAAATGGTCCACTCGACCGGAGAGATTCATGATGAATGCCCTGGACAAATAACTCTTTCCCTGTACCACTTTCACCATAAACCAAAATAGCTGAATCCGATTTTGCTAATTTAGCAGCTTCCTCCTTCATACTCATAAAATGAAGGTTGTTAGTCTTTAGGTCTGAGAAGGTATACTTTAACTGTTTGGTAACGGTTTGTTTTTTACTATTTTTTAAACCCCTCTGTAAATCTAGAAGACTTTCAGCAAGGAGCTTCATCCGAGTATAGTCTTTAGCGATTTCAACTGCACCAATAATTTCTTTCCCTAAAAAAATCGGTAAGGTTGTATTAATGGTATCAATTCTCCTGCCATGAACATTTTGATAAACCTGTGTTTGATTATAAATTGGCTTAGTCGTATGAATGACCTTTAATAAGGTACTAGATTCTTTGGTTAAAGAGGGGAATACGTCGAGGAGATGCTTGCCTAATACTTCTTTAGGATCCAATCCATCATGCTTGGCAGCGACAGTGTTATAGAAAATGGTTTTACCTTCCGTGTTCACAACATGGATTCCTTCATCAATGCTTTTCAAGATTGCGGTCAAGACTTCCGTTGTTAAAGCCGTTAATTCAGCCATTCTAGTTCACCTCCTTACATCTTATGGGAAGGTGCCGAAATTTTGTCAGTCCCCGCTTAAAATTTTGCAGGTTGCCAAATCTTTTACCCACATATTCATATTTTCAATTTTGTCATATATATAAACATTATTCATCAGCCTGCCTCGATACTTATAACCAAGTTGATATAAAGCAGCGTTCATCCCAAAGGATAACGCCCTGGCAATAGAATACACGCAAAAAATCCCTTTACTCTCCAATTCTACTTCAAGCTCTTTTAGAATCAACTTCATTAACCCATATTTTCGATGCTCTTTTATCGTTGCGCAATCCGTTAACTCCGCATTTTTGTAAAAATGGTTAATTTCTGCTGATGCGGCACTTACTATTTTCCCTTGATGAAAGAACCCATAGTATATGGTCCCTTCACTCATAGTCTTTTTTATATATTCAGGGTCGTGCAATGGAGTTGGGTAGATTTCAAATACCTGCTGGTACAGGGAGGACAGCTCTCTAGCAAATGTTTCATTTACTTTCCTTAATTCATACTCTTTAGGTAGTGATGTTGCTTTCAGGCCTTTTGTATCTAATTGATAAATATTTTTAATGATTGAATCCTCCGTCACCCAGTGATCACTTTTCTTCCGGTCAGTTGTGTAGTATTTTGCAAAAAAATGTGCATCAGAACCTAGAAAGTAACGATCCACTAAGGCTTCTGGCAGTAGTCCGCTTTCCAAAAACATTCGATAATCCTCAGCACGTCCCTTAATGATTAATTTTTCTGCAGCATGCAGATGGACTAACTCCTCTGCTTTTTGGAGAAGTAAACGTAAATTGCCACGGTAGTCATCAATTCGAACTCTTTTATTAAAAGGATCTACATATGCTTCAAGAAAATATCCACTTGCATCTAAGGATAAAACGGATGCAGTCTTGTCCATTATTATCACCCTTCCTAAAAAGTGCCCGACCGGGATTCGGTCAGACACTGCATCATATTTCAATCTTAAAGCTAATTAATTTTATTTCCGTCATTTCGTCAACAGCATATTTAATACCCTCTCTGCCCATACCACTCATTTTAACGCCACCATAAGGCATGTGGTCAACTCGAAAGGTGGGAATTTCGTTAATCATTACGCCGCCAACTTCAAGTTTTTTGGCACTCTGCAATGCATGCTGAATGTTTTTCGTGAAGATTCCCGCTTGTAGGCCATATTTTGAGTTATTCACTAGACTGATCGCTTCATCAATGGTACTAAATGAATTAATATGGACGACTGGTGCAAATGCTTCCTCACACGAAACTTTCTCTGACGCTGGCACATTGAGCAGAACGGTCGGCTGGAATATTCCCTCAGAAAAGCTTCCCCCTAACTTTAATACAGCCCCATGATCAACCGCTTCATCAACCCATTCTTTTGTTCTTTGTAAATCGGACCTTGTAATCATAGCTGAGAGATCTGTAGCATCATCGAGCGGATCTCCAAGCTGTAGCCTCTTTGTTTCTTTGATAAACGCCTCAACAAAAGCTTGAAAAATATTTTCATGAACATAAATTCTTTGAATCGAGATGCAAACTTGACCTTGGAAAGCATAAGCACCTGTTACAATCTTTGGAACTACCTTTTCAAGCGGGATGTCTTTATCGACAATGACCGCTGAATTAGATCCCAATTCAAGTGTAACTCGTTTTAAACCTGAATTTTCTTTAATATAGGTTCCAACTTCTGGACTTCCTGTAAAAGTAATCATCTTTATTCTATTATCTTTTATCAGTACATCACCGACCTTGCTCCCGCTGCCCGTAATTACATTCAGAGCTCCAGCTGGAAGACCAGCGCGGTGAAAATATTCTGCAATTTTAAAAGCGGATAATGGGGTTTGACTAGCTGGTTTAAGAACAACTGTATTTCCTGCTGCAATAGCGGGGCCAACTTTATGGGCAACAAGGTTCATCGGAAAATTAAATGGGGTAATAGCAGCGATCACACCCATTGGTTCTCTGACTGTAAAAGCAAGACGCCCCTCACCACCCGGGGCAGCATCCATCGGGACGGTTTCCCCATGAATTCGTCTCGCCTCGTGGGCGGCAAAGGTATAGGTCATGATTGTTCTTTCCACTTCAGTTCGAGCTGCTTTGATTGGCTTTGCTGCTTCCTTCGAAATCAGCCTTGCACATTCTTCTTTTTCATTGCTCAAAAAAACGGCAACTCTCTCTAAAATTTCTGCACGTCTAAAGGCAGGCATATCTGCCATCCTTTGACAAGCATCGCTGGCAGCTGTAATGGCCATCTCCACATCATTTCGATCAGCTATCGCTATATCCGCTATTTTTTCTAAATTGTAAGGGCTTTTCAATTCCATATAGGCACTTGTCAATCGATTCTCTCCATTAATCCAAAGTGATTGCTTCATAATAACCCCTCCTTACTACAAGACTATGATTTTATCCCGCATTAACGGGCAGTAAGACCCCCACTGATGTAAGTTTCACTTTATTATAGCAGTTTACTTGGATATATTTGGAGTTAATCGCTTACTTCGCACCATTTTAATAAGGTAAGAGCAATAATTTCACTTGCAGCAAACAGATCCTTAAGGACAATGTGCTCATTAGCATCATGTGCTGTTTCTGTTACCCCCGGTCCAAAGACCACTACGGGTGTGTTCCCTACAGTAGACAATATCCCTCCATCTGTTCCCCATGGACTAGCTTCAATGATCGGTTCAGAGCCTTTTAATTCTAGAAACCTTTCAGAAATTGATTTTATCAACGGATGATCACTGTTTAGGTTTCCAGGAAGCCATCTTCCCCCAAACCATTCAATTTGAAGAGGATGATTTTGAAACCATTCATCTTGCTCATTTAACTCCCGTAAACAGGATTCCATTTCTTGCTGTGCCTCCTTGATTGTTTCATCTGGTGACACACCCATTCTCCCTTCAATAATGGCAAGGTCAGGTACAGAGGACGGCCATTGACCGCTGTTTATTTTTCCAATATTAATGGGGATTGGTATAGGGATTTTGTTGAATAGAGGATCTGTTATTTTAAGATTTCTATCTTTTTCTAATTGTTGAATTTTTTTTATTACCGTTAGTGATTTCTCAATAGCACTAACCCCTTCATACCGTGTTCCGCCATGTGCTGCCCTGCCTTTTACTGTTATTCGAAACCACATCGACCCTTGCTGTTTCGGAAAAATCTTCATATTTGTAGGTTCAGGAATAATGGCTCCGTCTGCTTGATAACCTCGTAAAACGGCTGCAAGTGTCCCCGCGCCACCACTTTCCTCTTCAATAACGCTTTGAAAAATAATATCCCCCTTGAGCCTTATTCCTGCTGAGATAATCGACTCAAGGGCCATTAGCAAAGCAACGGTTCCGCCTTTCATATCTGTTGCTCCTCTTCCATAAAGCTTTCCATTCTCAATATGACCGCTAAAAGGATCATGTTTCCAGTTTTTCTCATTTCCAACCGGCACCACATCAATATGACCATTTAGAATAATTGACTTACCGCCGCCAGTCCCTTTTAATACAGCCACCACATTTGGGTTTCCATCAAAGTTTTCTCTGTCACAGCAATAGGCAGGATGTTGTTTTAGTTCCTCACCGCCAATTTCCCATATATCCAACGTTAGCCCTAACTGACGGCATTTTTCAATAATGACAGCCTGTGCACTGCTTTCATTACCTCTAGTACTGTTTTCCTGAACAAGAATTTGTAAGAGTTTTGCTCCTCTTGCCTGATGACTTCGGAGCCATTGTTTAACTAGCTCTTCTCTTTTTTTCAAATAATTCACTCCCTGTAGGAATCATTAATATGGGATATTTCGGAGGTTTTCTTGAATGCTAAACGCACAGCCTGTATTTTTAACCACAGTTTCCAAGTTATAAGGGGCAAACAATTCAGTCAACACTAGACCTGAAGGAATTACCTTAAAAACCGCTAATTCAGTCACAATCAAATCAACACAGTTAGAAGACGTTAAAGGCAGTGTGCAGGAGGAAACGATCTTGGGTTTTCCCGATTTGTCGCAATGATTCATTAAAACAATGACTTTTTTTGCCTTTTGGGCGAGTTCCATTGCTCCTCCCATTCCAGGTACTTTTCTTCCGGGTACAATCCAATTGGCTAGATCCCCATTTTTACTAACCTGAAGTGAACCTAAAATCGTCATATCAATCCGTCCTCTTCGGATCATTCCAAAGGCAACGGAACTGTCACAATAAGACCCTCCTTGATTAAGAGTTACGGGGAAACCACCGGCATTGCATAAATTTTCATCTTCTTCACCCTGTTTCGGACTAGGTCCCATGCCGGTTATTCCATTCTCTGCATGAAACATAACCACTATATCTTTTGACAGATGATTAGGAACTAGGGATGGTATGCCAATCCCTAGATTGACGACCATCCCATTTTGAATTTCCTCTGCAGCCCTTCTTGCGATTCGGTTACGGATTTCTATTCCCAAACCCATTTCCAGTTCACCCCCTTTGTCAATATGACATAATCAATAAAGACTCCAGGTGTGATGATTTCATCCGGCTTTAAGCTACCGAGCGGTACAATTTCTTCGACTTCAGCTATCGTCAGGTCACCGGCCATTGCGACTAGCGGGTTGGTGTTGCGTGCGCTTTTATCATAAATTAAGTTTCCGTATGCATCTGCTTTTTTTGCATACACGATCGACACCTCTGCTGTTAATGCCGTTTCTACCAAGTACTCTTTTCCATTTAATACAAAGCAGGGCTTATTTTTTGAGACTAATTCATTGTTTACCCCAATATCTGTCAAGATTGCTGGGAGTCCTACCCCACCTGCCCGAATTCTTTCCACTAGGATTCCTTGCGGAGAAAATTCAACTTCAAGTTCTCCATCATGCATTAGTTTCCCTGCAATCGGGTTTGAACCGATATGAGAAGCAATTACTTTTTTGGCCATTCCTCTGCTTACCAGTTTTCCAATCCCAATATGCGGAAATCCTGTGTCATTGCCAATTAACCTAATGCCGCTAATTCCTTTTTCAATAATTCCATCGATAATGGTCGGCGGACTGCCTACTCCTCCAAAACCGCCAAACATCAGCGTCATGTCGTCATGAAAGTATTTCATTACTTCTTCTAATGTCGTAACCTTTCCAAAAGGATTTTGCACCTACAAACCACCAACTGTCTTGTCATTCTTCAAAAGCATTGAAAACTCATCAAATGCAGTATCTAGTAGTGATATAAGCTCTTTCATTTCCTGTTTAGTAATGGTTAATGGCGGGGAAATGATAATGGAATCTCCATTTACTCCGTCTAATCCCGCACCTGCCGGGTACAAAAGAAGGCCATTTTCCTTAGCAAGTTTAACCACTTTCTGTGTTATTGCCGCTTTTCTTGAGAAAGGAGTTTTTTTGTCAGGGTCAGATACAAACTCAACTCCCAGCAGTAATCCTTTCCCTCGGATATCACCAATAAATGGATATTTAGTTTTTAACTTTTCCAAGTTCTTTTTTAAAAATAAACTCTTTGATTCTACGTTTTCGATTATCTTATTATTTTCCAAATACTCTATTACTGCGAGAGAGACGGCACAGGATTGAGGATTTGCGCTTAATGTATGTCCGCTCATGACTACCTTGCTGCCATTAAGGATAGGCTGGATCACCTTTTCACTTGCAACTGCTGCAGCAATCGGAGCGTAGCCAGCACCCATTCCCTTACCAAGAGCTACAATATCCGGGATGACTCCCCATTGCTCGATGGCCAGCATCGTTCCTGTTCTCCCAAACCCGGTCATGACTTCATCTGCTATGAATAGAATGTCATGTTCATCGCAAATCTTTTTAATAAGTTCAAAATATCCCTTAGGTGGGGTGATGGCCCCCCCTGCAGCTCCAATGACTGGTTCTGCAATAAATGCTGCAATATTATCTGACCCCCTTCGAGATATTACCGGCTCTAATTCCTGTGCACATAAAAACTGACAAGATGGCGCCTCGAGGTGATAAGGGCATCGGTAACAATAGGGCGGGTGAATAACTGGACAATCCTCTAAATGAGAAATAAACCTTTCTCGCCTGCCGGGATGACCTGACATCGATAAAGCCCCTAATGTTATTCCATGGTAACTTACCCACCTTGATAGAATTTTCGTTTTCGTATGAATCCCTTTTTCCTGCCAGTATTGAATGGCCATTTTCATGGCCGTTTCTGTTGCTTCCGATCCACTGTTAACAAAAAAACACCAATTTAAATCACCAGGTGTCAACTCAGCTATCTTTTTTGCCAGCTTTTCCCCTGCATCACTTGTAAATTGAGAACGGTAAACAAAAGAAACCTTCTTCGCTTGTTCATGCATGGCCTCAATGATTGCTGGTACTCCGTGCCCTATATTAGCCGTTACAGCCCCAGAACATGCATCTAAATATTTTTTCCCTTCCATATCAAACAAGTAAACTCCTTTACCATATTCAATCACTGGCAGTGATTCATCAAGCAGCGGTTTAATCAGAAAAGATTGCTCCAAACTGGCACCACTTCCCTCACTCATAATTAATCGTCTTTGTTAATTGTATGAATCGAGTGATTGTTTCTTTCTACTTATTTAAGCGCAAAAAAAACAGACACGCATTGGTGTCTGTCTATGCATTGCCACATGTTTGTTGAATGGAGTGGAAATCAACCTTGAAGCATAACTAAACTTACTAAATCTTCGTCTTTTTGAGCCAATTCGTAGTAATAACCCGTTTCATCATGTTCAAAAACATAATCCAATTCACTTTTTGCTTCACTTGAACGATTTAGTAACGCTAAATAACAAGCTTTATTATAGCGAGCTTCCAGGTTGCCTTCTTCTGACAGAACAACCTCGTTAATTACCCTTAGCGCCTCTTCATATTCATCCATGTAGCTTAGTGCTAAACTAAGTTGGATCTTAACGTTTTCATCAAACGGATGGTATAAAACCCCGTGTTCAAGTATCTCTTTCGCACCTCTATACCGCCCCTGCTGGTTCAATAACCACCCTAGCTTATAGTGGACGTTAGCTTCGTAAGGATCTTCTTCCATAATTCTTACTAATTTATGTTCAGCTTCACCAGTATGTCCAAGTTCCAATAGGGTACTGGCAGCCATGTAGCGAAGATGTGAATCATTCGGGAGTATGGATAATTGGCGTTCAAACAATGCTAGTGCAGAATGAAAATCTTCAACCTGTAAGTAAAGCATCCCCAGTTGGTATGCAAGTTGAGAGTCATATTTGGTTTTTACTGCCTTTTGTAAGATTTTAATAGCATCCTCTATTAGATCAAAGTTTTCATAAAATTCAGCATATCGGCTGATTGGATAGGTATTTTCCTTATCCAACTTTATAGCCATTTCATATAATTCAATGATTGCTGCGAATACTGTAATCTGTTTCGTCCGATTTCTCATCTTTCGAACTAACCGCCCAAGTGCATTCCCCTGTTCCTCATCCCCCCAGTTCATCTCTGCAATAAATTGCTGCCCAGCCTCTGCAGTTAATAATAGGCGATTGCCCTTCTCTGCTTCTGGACCATCTAGTGATAATAGAAACTTTGGTAATTTGGACCACTTATTAACAGCAGCGGTATAATGAATTAACGTGAGATAGACACTTTCATCCTGGGCATTCTTATTTAAGAGCAGTTCAAGGATGGATTGAACCTTTTTCCACTTTTTCAGCTTAATGAAGAGCTTTGCTTGGTGATGAAGTAATTCAAAAGAATTTGCCCGTTTTAAAAGTACGGCAGAAAGTGTCTTTGCCTCATTTTCCGTATCTCCTAGAGCACCATACACATACGCTATGGCATCGAGCCTCCACACTTCAGGAACATATCCCCCTAGAGTTTGTAATTTCTTAAGCAAACACTCATTTTCCACTTCATTAAGTATGGAGGATAAGTATTCAATGTCTACACTTAATGGCTCAATTTCTAGTAAAGCTAAGAGATGCTTGGCTACCTCTTCATGCCCTTCGACCATTGATGCTATTTCAGCTAACCTTAAATAGGCTTGCTTGTTATTAGGTTCTAGAGAGATACAATGACCATATGCCTCAGAGGCAATGAGTAACTTTCCGATTTTCATGTAGACCTCGCCAATCCGTAAATATGGGAAGGAATCAACTCTTTTAAGCAATGCAGCATGATAGCATTCTAAAGCGGCGGCAAAATGATGCTTTTTCTCCAACAGCAGGCCACTAAAGCACTTATATTCAATTATATCTGGATTTGCTATCGACCTCTCATTGAAAAAAGCAAGTGCACGATTTTCAAAAGCTGTTTTTTCGACTAATCTAACATAAAGCTCTAATGCTTCAGCTAAATTAGAATGGATTTGGGAAATCCCCTCTTCAATGAATTGGAGAGACTCCTCTAATAGCTGGGCGTCCTCTTTATCCACCAGCTCTGCCATTACACGTCCGCTATTAATTAAAAACTCACTGTCATTATTAAAGCGGTATACCTGTTCCTTAATAAACTCAACTGCCCCTTCTTTTCCTTCACTCCTTGCATAGACCTCTGCCATACCAATGTAAGCAAATATATCTTCCGGATATTGCTCTATACATTGTTCATAGTAGTAAGAGGCTTTGGTTATTTGATCCTGTTCACGATAATAATCTCCTAGGCGAACATAGAGTTGGGAATGACTAGCAGCTTCTATACCTGAAAGTAAAATCTTTTCTGCACGCAGCGGCTGATCGAATTCAAACTCATATAAATCTGCTGTAGCTAGGTAGGCATAATGGACATTAGTTTCTAATTTAATTGCCAATTGATAACCCTTAGCAGCCTTACGGAAACTACCTAACTTCTGGTCCAGTCTAGCTCTTTCATACCAAGTATGTCCATCTTGCGGGTCTTCCTGTATAAGCTGGTTATATACCTTTCGGGCCTCTATAAATTCGTTTTTCTCGATTAAAACCGCTGCGTGGTTCATCCGGACAAAACGGTCATCTGGTGCAAGTTCTAGACTAATTATTGAGTAATATTCGGCCTTGGGTACGTTATTTGAATACAAGTAGGAGAGGGCAAGATAACTCCAGGTGAAATATTGGTCTGGATCAAGCTGTAATGAAGTCCTAAAATATTTAATTGCGGTTTGCATTTGATCAAAGTAAAGAGCTATTCTTCCCTTGATAAAATGAAATAACGGACTAAAGGTTTTATTGTTAACTCTCCCCAATAGCTCTTTTGCCTTTTCCATTTGTTGCAGGCGCATATATGTCTGTGCAACATGTAAGTTCATGAAATCATTATCAGGAAACATTTCCAACACTTTATCTGCACATTGATTGATGTAATCACTATCTTCTTCAAAGGAAAAATGTTTTATTACATATATTGGTGAATAGGGTACGTGCCCATTTTCTTGAAGAAATTGATAAAAAGCGTCTTTATATTTTACTTCATCACATTCCATTTTTTCACCAAAATCATGCAGTTTCCGGAAGTATTTGTCCTCTTCACAGGATAAGAAGCTGATATCTTCTCCTCTATCAATTGGAACAAAAACAATCGATAAATAGCTGGTAGCAGCATTCGCTTTTTCTAAATTTTCTCTCGTAACATAGATTGTTTCAAGCATATTTGGATCTTGAATATGATAAAGATCGTAACGGCTGTCATATCCTTTTAAAACCTGAACATGTGAGGAATGCTCAAAATCCACGCTGAGAAGAATAGGTATATTGTTTCGTAATAAGGTTTGATATTGCTCTTTATTGCCAATAAAATAGCGGCAGGCAAATCCATTTCTTTCAAGAAAATCAATAGTGGTAGAAAGCTTAGAGCCCGTAACGTTAAAAATCTCGGCAGCGATCTCATCTTGAGTCTTCTGCACTCCATAGTATGTTAGAATCATTTCTAAGCTTGCAGGAACGCAATAATTACTTTTCTGAATAATAGGTTTAATAGGTAATCTACTATATTCACCTTTTTCTTCCTTAAGCTTGAACTGTGAGTGTTCTATCCTTTCTTCTTTCACAATAGCCTCGAGTTTTTCAAAATCATTTAACTGGTAAAAAGCAACCGTCTTTAAATGGCTGAAGTAACTGTGATAGGCATGTTCTGGAATCATCAGATTTAAATTCCTTATTGCGTCTAACATTTCGTTCGACATACTAAGATCTCGGTAACGCCTAATTTTTTCAAGCAAGAAAGAAGGATAGTTTGAAAAACGCTGCTCTGCTTCCTCCATTAACTTTAGGGAGTCAATTAATTCACCGTTGGATGCTTTTAAATTGGATAATAATAGATAACAGAACGGACCTCGTTCAGGATCTTCTATACCCGCGGAGAGAATTTGCTGAGCCTTCTCACGTTTCCCCAATTCCATATACGCGTAAC
Source organism: Bacillus sp. MRMR6 (assembly GCF_001940785.1). Lineage (GTDB taxonomy): Bacteria > Bacillota > Bacilli > Bacillales > Cytobacillaceae > Neobacillus. The sequence goes on along the minus strand of NZ_MSLS01000016.1, from coordinate 98,054 downwards.
CAATTTTATCTAAATGTTTCCTCGAGGACCCTTTCAGATTTTCAAGTTGTTTTTCAGCTTCTTTAAAATGTTTCATTTCTAACAGGCAGCGAATTTTACAAAAGTGAATTCGCTCCATTCCTTCATGGTCTTCGGAAGCATCATCTATTGTGATTTCCTTTACATCTCTCGTAAAAGCGGAGATGATATCATCTGCTTCAAGCAGCTTTCCGTTCTCCAAGAGCTCCTCACAATACCATGATATTGTTAATAAATTGGGAAAACGCCGGTAAGCATAGCGAACAAGAAATGAACTATATTGGAACATTAGAAAATGATCTGCTATCCGAATTAGCACTTGGATATCCTCAGCTGTTCGCAATTGATTCAATTCCTGCTTTATGAGAGATATAGGAAGAGTTTTAATACGGTTAATTTCTTTATTAATAATGACAAGTGCTTGATCAAAATTCTTGTGCAAATATAAGGTTTTTAGCTGTTCAATAATCGTCATAATTCCCCTCCGCCAACTCGTCTTTATGCTGATAATACTAGCATATAGAAAAATGTCAGAAAATTCTAGAGGTAATGTCGGGGAAAACTGTCTTTTACTTTTCAAGAAGATTAATATAAAATTACACTGAGATTCACATAAGGAAGGGTCAAATGAATATACCAAAAAAAGGTCGGTCCAAAAAGAAAGAATTATCAACGATACAATTAATTGTCATTTTTTATTTATCTGCGTTAATTATTTCTACATTGTTATTAATGATCCCGTTTGCCCATCAAGAAAATGTTACATTAAGCTTTATTGATGCCCTTTTCACATCTGCTAGTGCTATAAGCGTAACAGGGCTAACGGTAATTACTGTTAGTGAAACCTTTAATAACTTCGGGATTTTTCTCCTATGTATTATCCTCCAATTGGGCGGTTTAGGTGTTATGTCACTCAGTACCTTCCTCTGGATTATGCTTGGTAAAAAAGTAGGTTTAAGAGAACGGCAGCTAATCATGATTGATCAGAATCAATCTAATTTGGCAGGACTTGTACAGCTCGCAAAGAGAATTTTCATTACGATCATATCTTTTGAAATTATTGGAGGAATTATTTTAGGATTTCGCTTATTACATTACTTTGAGAGCCCGCTTACTGCCTTTAAACACGGCTTATTTGCAAGCATAAGTGCAACCACTAATGCTGGATTTGACATTACTGGGGAATCGTTGCTGCCATTTAGTACAGACTACTATGTCCAGTCGGTTATTATTTTACTAATGATTGTAGGGGCAATTGGATTTCCTGTTATTGTGGAGATTTACGAATTTTTCCTCAGCAGGAAGGTTAAGCAAAAATACCACTTTACATTATTTACCAAACTAACAACGGTTACCTTTATTATCTTAACTATTGTTGGTGCTCTATTTGTCTATTTACTCGACAGTCGTTATTTTTTTGCTGACAAAGCTTGGCATGAATCATTTTTTTACTCTTTATTTCATTCTGTCACCACGAAGAGCGGCGGGTTGGCTACGCTGGATTTAAATGAACTTCAACCCAGTAACCACCTATTTATATCTATTTTAATGTTTATCGGTGGCTCTCCTAGTAGTGCGAGTGGGGGAATTCGAACAACTACATTTGCTATTGTCATTTTAGCCATTGTATTTTATTCACAGGGGAAAAGTTCAATAAAAATATTCCGAAGAGAACTTCTTAAAGAGGATGTACTCAAATCATTTATTGTTCTTACCAGTGCTATGATTCTTTGCCTATCATCCATTATCATTCTATCCGTTACCGAAAAGGGAACCCTCATTGAAGTCATTTTTGAAGTTTCCTCTGCCTTCGGTACAAATGGATTAACGATGGGTCTTACCCCTAATTTAACTACATTTGGAAAGATCCTTATTATCTTTCTCATGTTTATAGGAAGATTAGGGATCGTCACCTGTTTGTTAATCTTGCGCGGAAAAAGCAATGATCAAGAAAAAATACATTATCCAAAAGAGAAAGTAACAATTGGATAAAAACATAAGGGGATATCAAAAATGATATCCCCTTTCTCTTATGCCATGACTGTTTCTCTTTTACGTTCAGGAGCCGTTTGTTGAATGATATCCCTGGCAATCCAAACACCACAAGCACTCGCTTGTGCAAGACCACGAGTAATACCTGCCCCATCTCCACCTACATATAAACCATTAATTTCTGATTCAAACCGATCATTCAGTTTCGGTCTAGCTGAATAGAACTTTGCCTCTACACCATAGAACAACGTATGTTCAGATGCAAGGCCTGGCGTAATTTGATTTAAAGCCTCCGTCATTTCAATCAAACTCTTAAGAGTATTATATGGAAGAACTAGTCCAAGGTCTCCAGGAACGGCTTCCTTTAACGTTGGTTCGATGAAGCCTTCTTTAATCCTCTTCGCTGTAGAACGCCTCCCCTTTAAGATATCACCATATTTTTGTACAATGATACCGCCATTTGATAATGCGTTTGCCAAGCGGGATACCTCATGTGCAAATTCGTTCGGCTTATCAAATGGTTCAGCAAAGGTATGGGAAACAAGTAAGGCGAAGTTTGTGTTCGGACTTCCAAGCTTCGGGTCCTTATACGCATGTCCATTTGCCAGCATGATACCAGAGTGATTCTCAACCACCACGTGACCAGATGGATTGCTACAGAACGTACGGACTCTTGTGCCAACAGATGTATTAAATACAAATTTCCCTTCGTATAAATGTTCATTAATTTCCTGCATCACAATGTCTGATGTCTCTACACGAACACCAATATCCACTTGGTTATTCATCATTTTCAGACGGCGCTTCTTCAAAACTTCCGATAGCCATTTTGACCCATCTCTACCTGGTGTAATAACGACTTTATCTGCATAGAGATTTTCGCCATTTTTCAGTAGAATTCCCTTGATTTGATGACCATCTGGTGTTTTTTCTGTAATCAAATCTTCTACCTCTGTTTTGAAGGCCATCTCAACCTTATTCTTTAAGTATTCGAAAATACTTTTCAGGATTTCAAGATTTTGCTCTGTTCCAAGATGACGAACTTGAGCACGTAATAATTTTAACCCGGCCGCATATCCACGGCGTTCAATATCCTTGACTGAATCTGTAAGTGGATCGGTAATGCTATCTGTTGCACCGTGCTTTAAATTAATTTCATCTACGTATTTAATCAAATCAACCACTTGTGAATCTGGTAAATAATCGGTCATCCAGCCGCCAAATTCACTTGTGATATTAAACTTTCCATCCGAATATGCACCAGCACCACCAAAGCCATTTGTAATCGAACATGCAGGTAAACAGCCTGCAAATTCTTTTTTCCCTACAGCTGGAGGACACTTTTCAATTTTCTTTTGTAAAATTGGACAATTTCTCCGATAAATATCATGCCCTTTATCCACTAATAGCACCTTTGCGTTCGGCATTTTCAGTGTAAGTTCATAACAGGTAAATATCCCTGCAGGGCCTGCACCCACTACTATCACATCATATCTATTTTCCATTGTCCAAAACCTCCAAAACGAATTTACTTAACCCTTGGTTAATATAACAGAGCAAAGCTCATCCGTCAACAATAAAAGCGAACTATAACTATTATATTTTTTAAAACGTTCGTGTTTTACTTACTTGTCTGAAAAAACTAAAAAAGACTCATGGCATTAACCTGAGCCTTTTCATATTTAGCACCAGCTTGCTCCGATAATAATTAGAAGAATAAACAACACCACAATTAACGCGAAACGGTTAAACCCATAACCACCAACTTGTGCTGGGTAACCATACATGCAGCAGTCGTGACCATAATGTCCATAATGCATACCTCAATCACTCCTTTTGTTTTATCTGTTTACACCAGTATTCTATGTGCTAGGTACTTGACCTGTATGTGCATTCGCCTATATGATGAGAATCAATGATAAAAGGAAACTTCCATCAGTGGAGTATTACTGCCCGTTAATGCGGGATAAAATTACAGCGGGGGATGAAATGAAAACCTTAATAAAGAGTTTTGTTAATGGTATCTTAACGATTGTTCCAATTATTCTCGTAATCTTTGTTATTTATAAAACCTTTCTTTTTCTGGACGGTCTACTCGGAAACACTTTAAGACCTTATTTGAAGGATGATTATATTCCTGGTATCGGTTTATTAACCACCATAATCTTGATTACCTTGTTAGGATGGTTATCTACGAAGTTTATAACTGGGACAATTGTCAGGCTACTCGATATTTGGCTAGAAAAAATTCCTGTAGTGAAGACAATCTATTCGGTTATTAAAGACACAGTACAATCCTTTCTTGGCGAGAAAAAGTCATTCTCCAAGGTCGTTCTTGTTGTCATTCCTGGCACAGAAATGAGGAGTATGGGCTTTATTACTTCCGAGCAGTTAGAGGAATTTTACAGTCCTCTTAAAGACCATGTAGCTGTTTATGTACCGCAAACCTTTCAAGTAGCCGGTTTTACTTTTTTAATTCCGAAAGAGCAGGTTGAAGTCGTTGATGTAAAGCCAGAAGATGCTATGAAGTTTATCCTATCTGGTGGAATGACTTCCACCAAACAAAAAGGAAAATAAAGTGAAACTTCCATCAGTGGGGTTTTCTTCTTCCACACTGATGGTTAGTTGAACACCCGAGCTTTTATGGGCAGTTATCCCCCCACCTATAATTTCTCGTATTCACTCCTAACCTTAAGGTGAGGGATCTTACTGCCCGTTAATGCGGCTTTATTTCTGGCTAAATAGGTTGAGATACTCTCCATATCCTTCTTTTTCAAGGTTCTCCTTTAGAATGAACCTCAATGAAGCAGAGTTAATGCAATAACGGAGACCATTTGGTCCTGGACCATCGTCAAATACATGACCTAAGTGTGAATCCCCTGATTTACTTCTAACCTCTGTCCGGACCATAAAATGACTGTGATCAGCTTTTTCGATAATTTCCTCATCTGTTAGCGGCTTCGTAAAACTCGGCCAGCCACATCCAGCGTCAAATTTTTGCAACGAACTAAACAGCGGTTTTCCTGAGATGATATCTACATAGATTCCCTCTCTTGTCTCATTCCAATATTCATTACGGAAGGGCGGCTCTGTTCCGTTATTTTGAGTTACCTCAAACTGAATGGGTGTTAGTTTTTCTTTCGACTGCTCATTATTCTTCATTCTTTTCCCCCCAATGCCTTTTTATAAAACCTTCCCGGCCAGATCCGACATGATAGCGTTCATAATGAGATTGATTCTTTTTGTAATAATGCTGATGATATTCCTCCGCTGGATAAAAGGCTTTAATAGGCAGTATCGGTGTCACGATCGGTTTTTGAAACCGTCCGCTCTCTTGCAGCGCTTGTTTTGATTCTTCTGCAAGCCTTTTTTGATTCTCGTCATGGTAGAAGATTGCTGTTTGATAAGACTGTCCGCGGTCATAAAACTGCCCTCCAGCATCAGTCGGATCAATTTGCTGCCAATACAATTCAAGAAGTCTTTCATATGGAAAAATGTCTTGATTAAACGTAATTTGGACTGCCTCATAATGCCCTGTTGTTTCTGAACAAACCTGTTGATAGGTTGGGTTTTCAACAGTGCCGCCTGTATAACCAGATACAACCTTTATGATCCCCGGCTGTTCATCAAACGGTTTTACCATACACCAAAAGCACCCTCCAGCAAATGTTGCTGTTTGCTTCATATCTCCCAAATTTTTCACCCCTTGTATTCATTGCTACCTGAATATGAGTATAYAGAATCTAACCAAAGAAATAAAATTTTCTAGATCAAAATAAAAAATCGAACCCATTCAACTGGCTCGGTTTTTAAAATTATTTAAAAGATTTTTTTTATTATTCATTTGTTTCTTGATATTTTTCCGCTTTTAAAGGAAAAAAACTAAATTTTAAATGGAAACCTGGTTTTAGACACCTACCTAATATTGATTGAATAAATTAAGTGGTAAGATACATCAGAAAGGAGCAAGAGCTATATGCATGAAGATAAGAACCACCTTTACTACTTACAAAAGGCAGCCTCCTATGACCTGTTAGCACAATACTATAAATACTCAAGCCCCCAATTACACATACACTATTATCTAAAGCATTATAAAAACCTTAATTCAGCAGTCATGAAGAGGAGTAATCAGCAGCTAACTCAGACAGTCATCCAAAATCATGCTAAGATTAGATTCCTTCATACCTCCCCAGACGCCCAGGATGTTGATATCTATATAAACGGCCATTTAATCTTGAAAAATCTAGCTTTCAAACAAATTAGCAATTATCTTTCATTAACGGCAGGGAAATATCATATAGATATCTATCCTGCAGGTAATATGCTCGACAGTGTGTTAAATAAAAAGATTTCCATAGAACCAGGAAAATCTTATACTTTTGCAGCAATTCATCCAGTAAAAAAACTCCGTCTTCTTTCCTTTGTCAATGAACCAACCGTTCCAGTTAATGAATCAAAAATACGGTTCATTCACCTTTCCCCTAATGCACCTGAAATAGATATTGCCGTAACGAAACGGGATGTCGTTTTCCCAAATATCTCCTATAAAGAGACTACTGATTATTTAGGTATCTCACCTATGTCCGTAGACTTTGAACTGAGAGAAGCGGGCAGCACCAAAGTTATTTTTCCGATCCCTAAGGCAGACTTTAAACCAAATCAAGCATATACCATTACCATCGTTGGACTTTTAAACGAGGAACCCGGTTTGCAGGTCCTAATTCACACTGATTAAATAGGTGCTGGATTTAGCTTCCAGCACCTTCAAAAAAACTATAAAATTAAAAGAAAACAGCAGGTGCCTCTGTAAAGATTTTATTCTACTGGTACTAAAATCGTAAAAGTAATATCGTCATTTTTTAAGTCAAACTTATTTGCCTTTACTTTTATGTCACTTTTTATATTTAACTGCTCCATGTTAACATAAATAAGTTTCTCATTTGGCCTAATATCTACTCCACTTGGCAGCTTGTAATTGTCCCTGATAAACTTTAGAACATAAGCAACTGGTAAATCCAAACTTCCAAGAGAGATTGAATTTTGCTTCAGAATTAGGTCACCATTATCCAAAGCCTCTGGCTCGAAGGTCAACTTCATGTTCAGTTGCTGACTAAAGAACGGTATTGTTCCGAATAGCTCGACTTCATCTCTTAATTGAACCTCGTATTCAATTGGTGAGTCTGCTGCTTCCTTTTTTAGAAATTGGTTAATCAACCTATTTAAATCATCTTTATTTGATCGAACATGAAACGAAACATTATTACTTTCTGGGTTTTTTTGTTGTATCCATTCTTCTTTCCCCGGTGGAATCAAAAATAAAAATAAAATGATAATCACGATTAAAAGGTCTAACCCCAATAAAAGGAAGAATCCCTTTTTCCATTTGTTTTTCATAGGAAGTTAATTCTCCTCTTTACTGACCATAAACGCATTTTTCACTAGATCAGGTAATGTCCGTTCCTCAATTGTTTCATTTAATCGTTCTGCAATCAACTCATACCCTCTATCGTTTGGATGAAAATTATCAGTATACAATAAATTCTCACCTGAATTCATAAATAAGTCCTCAATATTTACAAAGTAGCCATTTGTATAATTGGATATCACTCGTTTTCCCGCTAGGTTCCAATCATATACTATTTGATTAAGTTCCTTAATATCTGAAAACCACTGTGAAAAGGGATTATATAATCCAACCAAAACAATACATACTTGTGGATTCACTTGAACAATCGTGTTCATGATTTGGTAAAGATTATTTATATAGAATTCCCTCTCCTTTTCAAAATCCGAAAGCTGAAGGTTATAGAAATTATCCTTAACTACTTTCATAATATCATTTCCACCAATAGTAAGTATAACTAAGTCAGCATTTTGAAGAGCATCCTTTAACTCTTGTGTCTGTAGTCTTTTTAAAAGTTGGTCTGTACGATTACCCTTTATGCCAAAATTTAAAAAATCAACTTCCTTAATTCCCTTTTCATCCTCGAGCATAGTTCGTAAATATGGCAGGTATCCGCCCTTTTTTGTACTATCGCCTATCCCCTGTGTCAATGAATCACCTGCAGAAATGACTGTTAATTTTCTAGGGACAAAATCAGCTGGGACTTCTTCATAGACGACTGCCGTAGCCTCTTTTCCCTCATGCAAATTCAAGGAAGTGGTTTGGCTGCATGAACTTAAGATCATAGCTGAAAGAACAAGAAGGGTGAACGGTTTATACATTTATTTCACCTACCCCCTTACCTAATATTATTATAACACGACAAAATAAATTCAAAACAAACTAGTAATACATCATATTCACACCTAAAAAAATAGACCCCTTTTTAAGGTCTATTGTAATGACTCCATATCATTAAGCATTTCATCAAATGGAACATCGTTCAAACCAGAATAGTATTTTTTTATTTTACCGTCCGGGCCTACAAGATAAATGTATGTCTGGTGAATAACTTGATCTCCTTCTTTTGGTTTTTTCACTAGTGTTTTAAAGGTTTCTCTCGCAAAATTCTCAATAAATTCCTGGGAATAACCGGTCAAAAATGTCCAATTGCTTGTATCAAGTTCATATTGATCTGCATAAGCTTTTAACACTTCCGGAGAATCCACGGTTGGATCGACACTGAAAGAAACAAATTCGACATTTTCCAAGTTTCCATCCTTCACCATTTTTTGCAGCTTCATCATATTCGCGGTCATTGGAATACACACATCTGCGCAATTCGTAAAGATAAAATCCGCTACCCAAATCTTACCATCCAAATCCTTCCTTTCGAATGGCAATGCATGTTGGTCAATTGCTGTAAATTCATTAACCGGATAATCAAGCGGATTTTGGATCCCTTTTTGTCCACAGGCAGATAATAATAGTGCAATCGTTACCATAAAAATTGTTACTTTTATTCTCATAAATATATCACCTACAGCCTTCACTTTTCCTATCTCGTGATTAGTTTAACAAAGATTTTATTAATAGGAAAGAGAATGGCTTGCTACTCTAAGGCACCTGTTTTTGAAATAATATTTTTGACCTTAACATCAAATTTTGCATTCTTATATATTTCTTTCCAATTTTTATTTTCCAGAGCCTCACCCCTGACTTTTGCCATATATTCATTACCAAATCCTACAGGATCAACTTTATTCTCTTGGAAAAAAACGAGTAGGTCCTTAAGTTGTTTTTCTATTTCCTTACTCATTTTATCTTCAATAAACTTTACATTCTCTGGTTTTCCTAAATCAAGTCGTTGTGTCGCTTCAAGTAATCTTGATTTTAAGTACACCTCAACCTTAAAAACTAGATTCTTCTTATCAGTTAGTGTCACCTTTGTATCACTTTGGATATTATCTATCGTAATAAATAACTTATTGTACACGTCCTTATCTGTTCGTCCAATCTGATTTTTTATTACCTTTTCAAAGTCTTGTCGGTTAAATGCTAATTCTTTTGAACCTGAACGGTATTTGTCAGCTAGTACTTTTAAATAAAAAAGCTTGTCATTATCTAATCGAGCAACCATACGATCATCATTAAAAAGCGCAACCCCCGTAATGCTAACATTTTCCTTATCTGCTTTTATGATTGGCAGGACTGGATCCTGACCAAAATCTGCAAAGCTATGATTAAATTCATGCAGCGTCGGGGAAATCAATTGCTCATTCTCGACATTTTGTCTTATTAAATTATACAAATAGGTTCCGATGTTTACCTTTACCTTTGATTCATTCACTTTCACAATTGAGCTTGCATCCTCTTCAGCTATTGTTAAGTAGACCATATTTCCTACCGTTGGATCACGATTTAGAGCATCTACAAGTTGAAAGATGCCTTTTCTAGCCAATTCGTGACTGTAAACTACACTTCGAAGCTGCCCCATTACAAGTTGTTGATCTGTTTCAAGATTTATCTCCGCTCTTAACGTCTGGATCGTATTGGCTTCTGAACTAATTTGCTTAGTTAGAACTTGTTCTAACGGGTCAAATTTAGACACTACCAATGTACCTTTGATTTCGTTTTCTTTTTCCAAATCAAAGCCTATTACTGTTATTAATCCTAAACGTTCCAATTGGTGAGAATCCACACAACCAGTGATAAGCAGTACAGAAGCTAAAGCGATTAAAAACTTATACCTATTAGGCCGCATCAGCATTCTTCCTCCTTGATAATCTCTTTTTTATGTATACGATAATCGAAAGAAGGACTGGATAACAAAAGGCAATATAAAAACCTGCTTGTGCTACCATATCAGTTAGAGTGTTCATCTGATATCTCGTTTTAATAAAGAAGGATGCAAAAAAGGTAACTAAAGCAATTATCCATATTCCCGTTTTTTGCCGTCGAACCATCATTCTAGAAAAACCTCTGGAGGCTGCCCATAGGTACAAGCACATGTTTGGCAGGATAATMAACATCCAAAAAGAAACAGCGATAAACTCAAACCTTTCTAAATTAGGGAGCCGAACCACTTTAAACATCGATATAACAGGCCAGATGGTTCTTTCAAGGCTGGCTGAAGCAAAAAATACAATGGAGAGAAGGGTAAGTAAGGTAAATATTAGAGTAGTGATACTATTTCCTATTTGTGCAAAGAGCATTACCCTTTGTTTGTTTTTGATAAATGGATATACGAACATCAGGATTTCAAAACCCATTAAGGAAAGTGAAGTACTGTGAATCCCTTTGATGATATCTTTCATATTTACATTAAAAATTGGAAACAGATGATTGAAATCTCCGTACCGAAAGGGGATGAGTATAACAAAAACTATCCAAATTGTCCCGACCACGGAGAGGAAAGCAAATCCAACAACCACTCTGATTCCCCCGTAAACCGTATAAATGGACAAAACAATAAGTACTAGTGCCAATGGCCAGGTAGGTAAAGTAGGAAAGATCCATACTTGAACAATTTCAATATAATTCATATATATCACAAAAAAACTAGTTGACATATATGTCATATAGATAACGCTTAATATACTGCCTAGCCATTTTCCGAACACATCCAAGTGGATCCCATATAAGTCAGCATTCTCATACTGCCTTAGCATTTTGGTAATAAACCATAAAACGACAGAGGCTGTCAGCCCTCCTAAAAAAACAGATATCCATGCATCATGCTTTGCCTCTAAATAAACTATTCTAGGCAGACCTGCCATCCCTACTCCCGCTTGAATAGAGTGAATGATAAAGATTAGCATGAACGCATTAAATAATAATCCTTCCTTCGGATGTAAATTTACTTTCATGTTAATCGCTCCTATTCATCTACATCCTTTTTTTTCCTACCCTTCATTTTAGGAAACCGATTATTGTCCTCAGTGCGATTTGTTAAGGGACGATGTGAAAGGTATTGAAGCGGAATTCTAAAAAAACTATATCCAAAATCTTTTATCCTTAACGGATAAACAGGTGTGAGGTAAGGTGAACCTAATGTTTCTAATTTAATTAAATGAATTAAAATGAAGCAAAAAGAGATCATTAAACCAATCCCGCCCCATAAACCCGCTAAAAAAATAATCGGAAAACGTATCATTCGAATTGCAGTCCCCATTATATAGCTTGGTGTTGTAAAAGAACCGAGTGCACTTAACGCGATGATAATAATTAAAATATTACTTGTAAATCCAGCTTCAACTGCTGCTTGCCCGATTACAATACCACCAACAATACCCATTGTCTGGCCTACTTTAGTCGGCAGCCTAGCCCCTGCCTCCCGCAATAGTTCAATAACAAATTCTAGTAAGAGAGCTTCAAATACAGGAGGAAAGGGCACTCTTGACCTTGATTCTCCCAAAGAAACTAATAAGGGTGAAGGAATCACTTCATAATGATATGTTAAAACCGCAACATAGGCTGGTGTAAGTAATACAGACAAAAATGTAGCAATTAACCGAAGCATTCTTAAAAACAAGCCCATGTTCCAACGTAAATATACATCCTCCGTTGACTCAAAAAAAGTAAAAAATGGCGTTGGGCCATAAAGGGCGTCAGGGCTACGGTCCATAAGGACGGCCACTTTTCCTCTAAATAAAGCAATAGAGATTCTGTCTGGCAGCTCTGTTGTCATTAACTGAGGAAATACTGACCAGCTATTGCCATCGAGATACTGTCCTAGGACAGTCGTTCCTGCTACATAATCAACCTCTAAATCCCTTATTCTTTGCCGAAAGGTATTTACAATTTCTTCATCGGCAATCCCCTTTATATAGACAATCTTGACTTTAGTTTTTGATCTACTGCCGATAGTAAGGTCTTCCATGCATAAATCTGAAGTTTTTATATTATTCCTCAACAGATTAATATTGCCGCTCAATGACTCAGTAAAGGCTATTTTAGGGCCATAAACTAGAGATTCTGTTTCAGCTTTTTCTAGTCCTCTTACAAGTGGTTTACTAATGTTAGCTAATATTCCAAACGGCTGGCCCTCTACATAGATATAGACTTTACCATTATTAACACCATCGACAACCTCGTATATTTGATTAGCACCAGACAAGTCCGCAATTGGAATAATCTTCGCCAAGGACTCACTAGTCCACTGCACTTCAGTATTCATTTGAATCGGCTTAATAATAAATTCCTCAAGCTGATTTTTATCAATTGCGCTATCCATGAAGCAAAAAATCAGCTTTTCCTGCTCTTTTTTTAAGATTCGATAGGCAAGGTCTGTGCCCACATTCAATTCCTTCTGTATCTGTTCCTTGAGGATTTCAATTTCTAAGCTATGTGCTTTTGATTCTTCTGCCGGTTTATTTCCAGATAACCATTTGAACATAAGCAACACCTTTAAACATGTAATTTTTTATTATATTTACCAATAAACTGATTTTTACCCATAAAACCCATAATTGAACGAGTGTGGGAGCAAGAATATTATATATTTTCAGAAAGATATGATATAATGAGTGAATATTCATTCATAAAATCTTAATTTTGAATTTTAGTGAGGTGTTAACAGTGGAAAGAATTGGTCCAATCACAATTGTAGAGGGTCCAAATAATAGCAAAGTCCCTTTCTCTAGAAGCTTGTATATTCATTGTGAAGATAAAGTCCTAATTGACACGGGTGCAGAACCAGCAGCATTAATTACAATAGACAAGGATTACGGAGTCGATTTAGTGATAAACACTCACTATCATCCCGATCATACATTAAATAATCATCTTTTCAAGAATGCGAGAAAATGGATTAATCCGATTGAATATGAAACAGTTCAATCAATTGAAGGTATAGCTAAGGGGAACGGCATTTATCAAGAATGGGGTGAAAAGGGAGTAAATGTGTTCCAAAAGCATCTGCCCGAGGAGTGGGTTAAAAGCCTTGGAGATATTTCCGGAACATATCAGTACGAAACGGAATATGTTTTCGGAGACGTAAAAACAATCTTTCTGCACACACCAGGTCATACGAAAGGCTATTCTAGCCCATACTTCCCTGAACTAGGGATTGTATTTGTTGGTGATTTTGATATGACGTCATTTGGACCCTGGTATTTTGGAACGGATGGTGATATCAATGAATTTATTAACTCGGGCAAGCGGCTACTCAGCATTGATGCGGATACTTATATTACGGGTCATCAAAAGGGGATGTTCTCTAAAAAGGAATTTCATTCTGCAATGGAAAAATATCTAACTGTTATTGACAAACGTGATAAAGTCATTGAAGGATATGTAAATAAAGGGATCAATTTTGAGGAGTTAACAAATATCGGGATATTTTATCCAAAACATATGCTCGATAAGTTGATCTTAAAAACATGGGAGCGCAGTGGGATCCGCAAGCATTTACACCGCCTTGGATATACCGTCCTGGAATCAGAAATTTCTTTAGCAAAATAAATAGGATGGTGCATTATGCACCATCCCTTACTTCCATTATTCAAAATAGTACATCAAAGCAATAGCCCCTGGTCCTGTATGTGTACTGATGGTTGGACCCGTATAATCAATTTTAATATCCTCGAACCCCGTTAATTCGATAATTGAATCCTTTAATTTTGATGCTAATTCGTATGCCTCGGCATGAACAATCCCTGCTCCCCGGATTGTCTTGCCTCTAACATCTTCGGCAAATTGCTTTGCCAGCCATTTTACAACTTGTGAATGACTTCGCACCTTGGCTACTGGGTTATATTCGGCTCCTTCAAGCGAGGCAATCGGCTTGATATTAAGTAAGGATCCAATAAAAGCCTTCCCTTTACCAATACGTCCGCCCTTTACCATGTTCTCTAACGTATCCACCATAATATAAAGTTTAGTATGATTACAAACCGTTTCAAGACGAGCTAAGATTTCCTCCATACGTTTTCCCTGCTTCGCCATTTCAGCAGCTTCTCTCACCTGAAATTGTAGAGCAAAGGAAATGAATCTCGAGTCAAGAACCGTCACTTTTGTCTTCGTCATTTGTGCTGCACTTTCTGCAGAACGGACCGTTCCACTCATTTTCCCTGTCATATGTATTGATAGCACTTCGTACCCTTCATCCCCAAGCTGGTCATACACCTCAAGAAAAGTACCCGCTGACGGCTGAGAACTTTTTGGTAATTCCTCTAGGCCTTTCATCGTTTTAATAAATTCAGCTGGTTGTATATCGACTCTGTCCAAATATGTTTCACCATTTATTGTTACTGACAAGGGTACTATTACAATACCTAATTGTTCAGCCATTTCTTTTGTCATATCCATTGTTGAATCAGTTACAATCTTAATTTTGCTCATATAGTCACATCCTAGAGTTTACTCCCTTGTATTATACAGGTAACCGCATCTTTATGATATAATTTCCCCTATTTCAAGGGAAAAATTATAAAAATAAAAGAACATCGGTCACCCGATGTTCAAAAATAAATTAAGCATTATTCTTTAATTCTCCGACCTTAAACAATTCTTCATAGTCAGGCCATTTCATCACTTTTTTCAAGTACTCTTTAAAAGAGTAGCATTTTTTTGGTTTTCTCTCCTGATAAATGGTCGAGATAAACCCCTGCAAACGGACTTGGATCATAAATTTATAAGTGCTATCTTCCTCCAATACTGGAATATCCATGACTTTAACCTTCTGTCCAACAACATTTTTGAACTCTAGGCTTTTGAATAACAAAATATCAATCCTCTTTTTCACCCGTTTGTTTATATTATACACCCTAATCCACTCGAAATGTGTCTTAATATGCTCGGAAAATGAAAAAATATTATGAACATTTTAGGATTTATATTAAATAATTAGAAATTAAACGAATCAATCTCAAAACAAGAAAAAGACCTTCAAGATTGCTGATGAAGGTCTTCTAACATATTATTTTTAAAGTTTAGGCTTCGTAAGGTTCTTCTTCTTGCTGTTTTTTCAAACGTTTACGGTAGACAATCTTTGATAAATTAATACTTATTTCATAGAGGAGCAATAGTGGCAATGTTACAACAAAGTCAGACATAAAATCTGGAGGAGTAATAACGATTGCAATAAGAATTAATACAAAATATGCGTATTTGCGGATCTTTGATAGTACAAAAGGATTAATAATCCCTAGTGACGTTAGGAACATGACGACAGCTGGAAGCTCAAATAACACTCCAAACGGTAAGGTCATGTTTAAAATAAATCGGAAATATCGATCCGCGGTAAAGTTAGTTACAAACATATCTGCTCCCATTTTTACTAGGAATTCTAACACCATCGGGAAGATAATAAAGTAACCAAAAGCAAGACCGACAATAAATAAAATGAATAATGCTGGAATGTAAGATAAAGTTATCTTTCTCTCCAGAGGTTTAAGGGCTGGTTTAACAAAAACCCATAATTGCATAGCCAGTACTGGTATTGTTCCAGCAATGGCAATGATTGTCGCAATCATAAAGTAAACCCAAATGATATCACTTGGTCCTAAAACAATTAATTTAACATCTAGGTCGCGTACAATCCAATTATAGATATCCCCTACATAAATAAATCCAACAATGAAAAAAGCTACAAAGGCAATTGCAGTAATAATAATTCGTTTTCTAAGTTCATCTAAATGATCAACTAATTGTAATTCTTTATCTTCCATGTATTTCCCCTGCCAATATCAAAGTTGAAAATTATATACCTGTCCGTATTCTAATCGAATGTAAGTTTATTAACATATTAATAGTCTAAAATCAGTGAAAAAAAGATGCAAGAAATCTTACACCTTATTTAGTCAATTTTTTCTTTTCTTCTTCAATGTCATCCATTACATCGCTTGTTAGCTCTCGTGTTGATTTTTTAAATTCCTTTAACGTTTGTCCGAATGCACGCCCAATTTCTGGAAGTTTCTTTGGTCCAAAAATAATCAAAGCCAGCGTTAAGATTAAGATTAATCCGGGTATTCCAATATTTGAAAACATTACATTTTCATCCCCTTAATGTTATTATCTTTTCTACTACGATTATAGTATAGAAAAGATGTTTTGCGTTAAAAACCGTTATTAATTCATAGGAATTTCACAATATCTATTAAAAATTACTTAAGTGTGACAAATAGCATTTTTTAAAGCACCAAGTACTCCTAACAATTTAACAATATCTCCATCTGAAGTCAATGTAAAAAAGAATGCTATAATTGTAAAAATATTTTGACAACTATACTTTTTTTCATATATAATTTCAACAAAAGGAACATATACTATTGAAATCCTGAATGAAATGGATGTGAGAAAGATGGAATTTTCACTCAGTAGTTTTGATGGGGCGTTGCCCGTAGAAGTCACCATCGACGAAGACAATGGAAGGTACACCATTCGCAAAAGCGACACAAGCGGGGAATTCTTCAATAGTCCAAACGAATTAATTGAATGGGTGAAAGCACACTTCCGGGAGGAAGATTTCTGCCATCCAGATGAATTCAGAGGAATGCTCGCAAAACTAAGCGACTACGAATTGAATGGCTCCTACTAAAAAAGAAGCATCAGAGCGATGCTTCTTTTATTTTTTTCGGTTATAAACTCTAAATTCATAATCATAAGGATTTTTTTCATTTTTGATTCCTTTTTCAAAAGAGGTAAGTTCCCATTGTGATAAATCAAAATTAGGAAAGAAAGTGTCTCCGGAAAACTCTTCTAGGATTGCCGTCAAATAGAGGCGCTCAGCGAACTGGAATGTCTCTTTAAAGATTTCTGCTCCACCAATGACAAATACTTCTTCATCTGAATGTTGACAATTCTTTAAAAAATCCTCTAAATTGTAGAACACTGTACATTCTGGCGAATGAAAATCCATTTGACGGGTAATTACTATGTTTTCTCTTCCTGGAAGGGTCCTTCCAATTGATTCATGAGTTTTCCTGCCCATGGCGATAGGGTGTCCCATTGTAACTTTTTTGAAGAACTTTAGGTCCTCAGGTAAATGCCAGGGTAATTGATTGTTTTTTCCAATTACCCTGTTTTTATCCATTGCAACGATAAAGGAAATCATACACTCACCACCCCTTTAATGTGTGGATGGGAATCATATCCCTCTAAGCTAAAGTCTTCGTATTCAAACGAAAAGATATCTTTGACCTTCGGATTTAACTTGATTGATGCAAGTTGCCTAGGCTCTCGCGACATTTGTTGTTTTACCTGTTCTAGATGATTTTGGTATATATGAACATCACCAAATGTGTGAACAAATTCACCAGGTTCTAGATCACATACCTGGGCAATCATCATGGTTAGCAGTGCATACGAGGCAATATTGAACGGTACACCAAGAAACACATCTGCAGAGCGCTGATATAATTGACATGAAAGCTTCCCATTCGTTACATAAAACTGAAATAAGCAATGACATGGTGCTAATGCCATCTGGTCAATCTCCGCTACATTCCAGGCGTTAACAATTAGTCTTCTAGAATTAGGATTTGTTTTAATCTGATCAATTAGTTCACTGATTTGGTCCACTGTTTTTCCGTCAGCACCTGTCCAAGAGCGCCATTGATGACCATATACCGGGCCCAATTCTCCGTTCGCATCTGCCCATTCATTCCAAATGCGGACACCGTGGTCCTGCAAATATCGGACATTTGTGTCTCCCTTTAGAAACCAAAGTAGTTCATGGATTATAGACTTCAAGTGAAGTTTCTTTGTCGTAATTAGCGGAAATCCATCTTGTAAATTAAATCTCATTTGATACCCAAAGGTACTGATGGTTCCTGTTCCAGTCCGGTCTCCCTTTTCATGGCCATTTTTCAATACATGCTCACAAAGTTCCAAATATTGCTTCAAAAACCGACACTCCCTTGTCTATCATTACTATTTTTTCATTTTAACATTAGTTTAGACTTTTTATAAGGAAAAATGTTTGGGGGGCACTTGAACGTAACTGCAGCTTCGTTTCCTCACTAAAATAATACATCGCATAAGTTTCAGCAAAATATTCTTCTGAGTGCATAATGAAATAAGCATTCCCTGGAAACAGAATACCTCTTTCTTGTTCCCAGATACTTTTAAACTCAGGATTCTGACTAATATTATTATAGAGATAACGGTCAATTGAATGGCCCATTTCATGAAGTTCTAGATTAATAGAGCTATGTCCTTGGCCTTTTTCACTTGAACCAATTTTAACAAGAACTACCTTTGAACCTCCAATACCAGGAACATTATCCCAAGTTTGATCTGCTGGGTACCCTCTTGGAACAATACCAGCAAGGTGACTGGCTGTCGGGTTATCCGTTAAATTGCCTGTAAAGAGTTTTAGGACAATATTTTCTTTTATTAGTTCTGTTAATACAGATTCCGGTAAAGTTCCAATCCGATTAATGATATCTGCCGCTTCTTGTTGATTAAATAAATTTTTTGGCAGCAGCACAATATGATTCAAATAGGTTTGTGATTGTTCGTTAGTGATTGCTTGGTGCAGGTGAGAGTCTTTTGGAAAATCAGCAAGCTTAATGCTGTCAAAAGATGCCTGTGAGGTGGTAATCATCGACAGAAATAAAGCAGTAATGAACGAGGTAACGACCCATTTACGCATGCTATATTCTCCTAAAAGTAGATTTTAATAGAATTATAACATGCAGGGGGACAACTAGGTTTTAATATTACTAGGCAAAAGACCCATAAAAAGGAAAAAAAGCTGCAGGCCGCAGCTTTTTATTATACCTCTAATCCGAAATTACGACAAAGGGAGGCTAATCCACCTGAAAAACCACTACCAACTGCGTTGAATTTCCACTCGCCATTATGTCGATAAAGCTCACAAATAACCACGGCTGTTTCAATTGAGAAATCTTCACCAAGGTCGAATCGAAGAATTTCTCGGTTCGTCTCTTCATCAAATAACCTGCAAAAGGCATTTGAGACTTGACCAAAGTTTTGGTTTCTTGCTTCCGCATCATGAATCGTTACTGAGATCGCTATTCTATGAACATGAGATGGTACTTTACTGAAATCTATTTTAATCTGTTCGTCGTCCCCGTCACCTTCACCAGTCCGGTTATCACCCGTGTGCTCTACTACTCCGGATGTGTGTACTAAATTATTATAGAAGATAAAGTCCAAATCCTGAGTAACCCTGCCATTTGCATCAGTTAAAAAGGCAGATGCATCTAAGTCAAAGTCTTGTCCGCCATGATAGCGGTTTGTATCCCAGCCAAGTCCAATGATTGCTTTTGTTAGCCCTGGATTCGTCTTCGTTAAATCAATTCTTTGTCCCTTTGATAAATTGATTCCCATATATATCACCTCTATTTTTTACGTTATAAAAACAAGGCCTTGGAACAAGGTATGCTTGTCCCAAAGGCACATGGTTGGTTAGCTATAATTACGGACTACTTCACTCAGGCCAGAGGCATTTGTACCGGTTCCGACAGCAGCAAACTTCCACTCTGTGTTGTGACGATAAATTTCTCCTACCACAAGACAAGTTTTCCCGTTATAATCATCTGAAAGATTATAACGAATAAGTTCCTGCTGATTAGCCGGATTTACCACTCGAATAAAGGCATTGCGAATCATTCCAAAATGCTGCTTTCTTTTAACACAATCATAGATATTAACAACAAATACAAGTTTTTGAACATTTGTAGGAACTCGACTTAACTCTACCATTACCTGTTCGTCATCACCGTCTCCATCTCCAGTTAAATTGTCTCCAGAGTGTTGAACACTGCCATCACGACTTTTTAGATTTCCAAAATAAATGACATCATTGTTATTCTGAATTTTATCATTGGCACCCAGCATGATGACAGAAGCATCACAGTCAATATTAGCACCGCCACCTCCGCCAAATAAAGAGCCGAAAAGGCCGCCGCCTCCACCGCTTTGTACTGGATCCCAGCCTAGTCCTACCAAAATTTTTGAAAGTCCTGGATTACCTTTTGTTAAATCTACTCTTTGACCTTTTTGCAAACTAATAGCCAAATCATTCACCCCATTAAGAAAATTTTTGAAACTATATAGTAAAGCTTATTGTAGCTTTAGCTTTTTAAAATTATCCTGTAACTGTTCTAGGCGTTTAGTCCCCTCTGAACGCAGGCGCTTATTTTCCTCTTCTATCGCTCTTGTTTCCTGCATACCCTTAATGATAATGTTCCAAGATTCTTCTATCGTTTCAATCTTAATACTTGGTCCTCCAGCCAGCCTGGCAATATCTGTACTTTGCTTAGAAATATTTTGTGCATTCTTCAGGAGCATTTCATTTGTACGGCGATCAAGTTCACTCATTGATTCCGCAACAAGTTTCTGCCGCTTCGCTGCTACAGCTTGAATAAGACCATTTTTAAAGATTGGGATTGTGGTAACGAAAGCTGAATTTATTTTTCCAATCAGCTTTGTATTTCCTCTTTGCAATAAACGTATTTGTGGTGCAGTCTGCAAAGAAACCATCTTAGCCATCTCTAAATCGTAAATCCTTTGTTCCAACAGTTCAATTGCATTTCTAAGTGTGTCCAATTGCATGGATGCTAATTGATCACCTGCTTGTGCACGTGCTTCTAGCTGTGGCAGCTGAGTGTTTTTAAGGTCCTCTGCCTTCATTTCACCAGCAACTACATATTTTTCTAGCGTTAAATAATATTGGTAGTTTTGCTCATACATTTGTTCAAGCATTTTGGTGGAGTCAACCATTTCATGCTGATATTTTGAAATCTCAACGTATACCTTATCAATTTCTGATCCCATTGTCTGGTACTTGCCAAACACTTTTTCAATCATTTTCTCGCCTTTTTTAAAGAGCTTAGCGAAAAATCCTGTAGAAGATTTTTGAAAGTCTTTTGCATCAAACTTATCCATAATACGGCCTAGCTGTTTTATAAGTTCCCCAGAATCCTCTACCTTTGTCGATCGCATATTCCCTAGTATTTGATCAGAGAAACGAGATATTTGAACAGCAGGCTCTTTACCGAATTCCAATATTTTTATTTGATCTCGTTCATCAATTGACCTAGCAAGGTTCAGTACCTCCGTTTCCTTCCTGAGGGCAAGCTTGATGTCTGAAACCTTTGCTTCACTTAGTGTATCTTCAGTTGTCGTAGTCATTAAGTTAGCAGATTGATTTTGTGATACGTTCACGCTTTAATCTCCCCTTAAGTTTTTTAGGATTCCTTGGAATAAAATTTTCTTTAACCTAGAAGGCTCTTTATACTCTAATTCAAAAACTACATCCTCAAGCCAATGAGTATCAAACAGATTTTCGTCAAGAAAATTTTCAATATCATTATGAGCTGGAGGGTTATAAATGACAATGTCAATACCAAACTGGTTTAATAACAGCAAGAGTGCTGCGTCAGATCTGGAAAGCATTCCATTGGATTCGTTATTGTAGATAATTAATTTTGGAATATGCTGGGAATAGTCGAATTTCTCCATCAATTGAATTAATTCTTTAGGAGTATACATTGACTGACTAAACAAGTAGATTTTAAGCTCTTCAAAACTTTCCCCTGATAAGGGCTTTAATCCAGGATTTTCACAGATACGCCGGATAGCATTGGCAATCCCTCTTTGCAGACCGGTAGGTAGAAAGGAATATGGCCAGTAATGAGCCTGCATGATTTTTTCAGGAATTAGTAATCCATCTTTATCAAGCGCATTTCGATAATGAAACCGAAAATCATTTGAGCTTGACCATGTAAAGGGCAATTGGCGAATTAGCAGGCTATAATCATGTTGTGCAAGTGCCTGTATCCTTTCCCAAAATTCCTTTCTATTCCTGCTAACCCCTTGTATTTTGGCAAATAGTGAAGGTACTTTAACGTGATTATTTCCGACTTCAAACCCAGGGCGGATCATTGCAATTTCTTTGCCCAGTATAAAAAGTTCGTCGTAGGTTGTCTTCAACGTTATCGAGGAAGGTGTGTAGTCCCTTAATTGCCATGGTTTATACAGCCCCGACCCTTCTTGGTTCAGAATGGTTTCTATCTCCCTAGAGGCACGATAAGCCACTGTCGTTTTTCTGCTTCTTCTTTCCTTTGGAAACGGTTCTGGCGGCATTTTATTTGGGAATTGATGAGTGAATATATCTTCATTCATAACATTTTCCAACACGTCCTTGCCTTCTGGATGAAAAAGCACCACATCACAGCCAAGTTTAATTAAAAAAGAGATGAAGTACTGATGGCTTTTTTTGGCCTCACCATACCAAAGAAACTTAGGCATACCTCTTTCAGGATCCGCATGCTCGAGGGAAGGGTGCAAATGATTCATTGACCATTTTATTAAGTCGACTAATACCCTTCTCAACTCAGGACTCTTTAACCCTGAACTGTCCTCTGCTGCAAACAATTCAAGTGTATAAATCATCGCTTCCCTAATTTTCCGATGTACGGCAGGAACTTTAGACTTGAACAGCAGCTGTTCACCATCTAAAAAAGCAGTAAAACGGTTAATAGACAGCTTCTGTTCATGATTTATATTTAACACCTTTTGAATCGATTGGAAGTGTAGATTATCAATTTTTTTATTAAGGGATTCCTCGCTTATTAGATGCAAATTATTGTCAGAAGAATTCACATAATCAAAAAGCTGATTATAATACTCATCCGTATCAATCGGGACTCCAAGGAACTTCCCGAGAACCTGGCCAATTTGAACAGTACCCCTATCCGATGAAAATTCAGGCCGTTCTGAAAGAGGTTTTTTCAAAAGGTCAAACCAATTTTCATACGAAAGGGATAAAATCCGCACATTCATTTGGTTGTATGGTAATTTCATTCATAATCCCTTCCCTTTAGAAAAACTTGGCATTCTCCAATCTCTAAGGCGAGTGCCTTAGTTTTTCTTATGCATCAGGGAAGTACAATTTTGAAAAAATTATACTTTCCTATTAGCCAAAAAAAGCGACAGATTTTTTTAGCTTTAGCACCCTAGCGCTTCCACTTTCGACTTTTAGTAAAATTATGTAAAGATATGTTACCATCATAACACAGTTAATTATTTGGTTCATTTGTTTATACGAAGTAATCAAAAAAATGTTTCACAGATTGGGTAATTTCGATTTTCACCCTTTCTCTTGTCCCAACATATATTTGAGTACACACATATTAAGTAGGTGACTCAAATGAGATTTCTATATAAGCGGCCAAGATTGGAGGATGTACACGAAGAATTATCAACCCTTATGGACTTAATGGTTTCTAAAACCTTCGTGATGATTGACTTATTCTGGTGCTGTATCATTTTTACGCTGCTTCTTTCTCCTGTACTTCCCTCAATAATGATGACCATATTATTCTTTTGCGGCAGCTATATCGTTTTTAATAGCATTTATTTTATTTTTTTCTATCCCTCTATTAAAAAGAGTTAGCTTTTCATTAATAGTGAGGCTCGGATATTCTTGAGAATCTCTTCGCCAGCAGCAATGCCGAGCTTATTTGTAAGGGTAATTAATGAAGCATCAACATGTTCTTTCAGTTCTCCATGTTTTGGAACAAAAGAATAGCGGCATTTTTGGAGGAAATCCCAGTCAAGAACCGAATCACCCGCACCTGCAAACGCTTCCATTCCTTCTCTTTCACAAATGAACTCAAGTGCATTTCCTTTACTAATAAGCTTTGGTATAAAGTAAAGCTTTCTTCCTTGCAGACTTAATCTCCAGCCATATGAGGCTGCAAGTGCACGAATACCCCTTTGTTCAAAAGACGATGGAAGACCATTTAAAATAAAATAGAAGAATAACTTCTCTACTTTTTTTAATTGTCCATCAAAACAATAACCTTCTTTTAATAGGGTGGAAAGAAATTCATCCAGTCCTAATACTTCATGAGCCATTTGGGAAGACAGATTTTCTGACCACTCTTTTAAGGGATTACCCTTATACAAAATATTGGCTCCGTTAGACGTGATCGCATAGGGCAATGAAACTTCACTTTCAAAGATCACAAATCGTTTAAATTGTTCTGTTGTCCTTGTGGTTACTGGTATAAATAAGCTCTCCCGGCTCAACTTTTTTAAATCTGAAAAAGCCGTCTCTGTCATATAGCCTACCCAACTGCCATCTTTCCTTTCTACTGGCTTCAATTTGGTTTCTCTAGAATGCCCCAGCTCATCAAGTGCTCTTCTAGAGTACATTAAGGTTCGATCTAGGTCAGAAGCAATGATCATTTTTGCAGCCCCTTAACCGATTTTATTAACCCGCAGCACAAATAATTTAATTCAGGATAGGGAATGACTTCTACACCTTTTTCCTCGGCAAGCATCAAGATATGTCTGACGTAAGGACTTTCCGGATCGCGCATCAGTATTTTCCATGGAACCCGTCTAAGTAAAACACGAGTAGTCTCACCTACTCCTGGTTTTATATAGTGCGTACTCTCAATCTCAAATTCACGTTGGATTTTCTTTACGTCTTCCATTCCTAGAAACCCAGTTTGTATCTCTTCGTGATTCCGAACTGCTGCAACGTCAGCTGCCTCGTCAAAAACAAAAGGAAATTCCTCACTAATTAATCTAATATAATCATTTGAAACATCGTCCGATAAAAGCTCACGGTAATATTTGGCACCATGGAAATCCTCTGCGCCAATATACCTATCGTTTAAAACAGTCCGGCTTACTAGTCCAGAAACCGTAGAATTCAGACATGCACTCGGAATGAGAAAATCCTCTCTCGTTCCAAAAAGTGTCGTACAATATCCGGGATCTGCAATTACTGCTAAAGTGTCATCCAGAGCTATTCCATGCTTGTGTTGGTAATCTTGGCATGCCTTTGTTAACTCCAGTGAAATTGCTCCTTTACCCGTCCATCCATCCACAAATTGGAGATTCCCTTCAGGATGTTTCGCCAAAATATATTGTATGGCGTTTGTATCAATCCCCCTATCACGAATGATAGAGACACTATAATGAGGCATGGAAAATCCGTAGCGTAACTTAATATACTTTTTTATTAAGATCCCCACAGGAGTACCAGCACGAGCAAGGGATACAAGAATGGCTTGGTCGCCTTTTTTTTGATAGATTTGCTCTGCTACAATACCTACGCATAATGCTACTTTTTGTTTATATTCCATAAGGGTTTTCCAAAAAAGGTTAACATATTCTTTCGGCGGCTGGTACTCTATCGGCAAAGATTCACTATAATGCTGGCCTGATTGAACCCTAATTTCTCGATTATCAGTTGTATCCTCAAGCTTTATCTCACTTAAATCCTTTAATAGGAATTTGACATCTTCTTCGTGATAGCTTCCGATTTTTGCAGGTTGATTTGTGAGTATTGACATTCTTCTTACACCTCTAATTGCGCGAAAAAGACGATTTTTATCGACTTTATCTGTAATTTTTCCAATTGCGTCAGCACGGGACGCAGTTTCTCTTCCATTACTTCCCTTTCAATAAAAACGAATAATTCGTCATATTCTCCCGGGGGAATGTTATAAACATAATGACAAATGGCTTCATCTTCTGGGTTTGGAAAGGTAATCCCATACCTAGCTCCATAGCCATCCACATTTGCGGTGTAAATAGGGCTCCTTGTTGTAGATTGATAAGATACGTCACCGCCCATTTCAGCAGCTAGTTTCATTGGGATATACATAAATTCCCCGGTTCCCAAACATAGTGTTCTAGTACCTGTTCTATTCTTCTTTAGCACAGAAGCCGCTGCTGTTATTTTTCTATGCAGGCTTTCATTCCTGTCACTGTTAATGCCAAATCTCCCAGTTTCTTCTATAAAATGGGTATTACCCTGTTGGCCTGTTAACTTGAAAGACTTTGTTTTACTAAAAAAAGGTGACAAGGACAAGGACAAAACTTCTGTTGTTGGTTTGTCTTGGAGATCATCTTCTGCTTGCTTTCCATGCACTTCATCAACCTTTTTAAATGGGTCTACAAGAATCTTTCCAGCTAGTAAACTTACTATATGAACGATAACCCCAAATTCTTCCTCTAACTGTTTAACTTGATTGATATGTTCATCAGACCGCCAATCTAAAATGGATACAATTGTATACTCTTTTCTAGGAAACTGAGTGTGAATTGACCGAATGATGTTTATTGCTGTTTTACCAGTTGTCATTTCATCATCAACCAAAATTATTTCTCTGTCATTTTCAATTAGTTCTATTGGAATATAGCAACGATGTGATGTCGCATGTGAATGCTCCTCTTCAAAGGTAATCGATGGCTCTTTATCAAAAATCTCCTCCCGAGTGGTATGAAAGTAGTCTGCATTTTCGAAGCAATCAAAAAATGCATGCCCGAGAGAAGTAGCTGTCTCGGCAAAACCGATGACAACTGGATTAATATGTTTTGGAATAAAAGCCTTATAATGAAAAAAAGGTTCTTCCTGGTGAAACAAATTAATAAGGCTTTCTCTTTTCTCCGCCTCAATCCCTTTAATTGTTTCTATGTATCTAGTACCGAGAAGTGCACCCGTTAACAGACCCTTGTTTGGATTAATCGGTAAATGCTTTCCGAGCACCTTACTAACAAACAAAAAGGATCGCCTTTTATTGATTCTTGCAGCCATTATAAATAGCTCTTCTAATGGTAACAGATACGGATTGTCCGTTACTTCAATATCGACGTGAATCGAATTAAGAATGGTAAACGAATGCGTCTTTTTTAATAAGGTCGATGTTTGTAATATCTTCATGCAGCACCCCGTAAGCTTGAGACTTTAAAATTATTTTTTTTGCCCAAAAGTAATGTGGCTTTATTTCATTCATTTTGTTTTCAAAATTACTTTTCTTTACACCAAGTTCGCCGTCCGCTGCATCAACAATTTCACAAGCGTCAATGTACTCCTCATTAGAAACAACATTCAGTGCTTGAACTGCTTTGATATGTGTAGGATGAATTACCGTTTTACCAGTTAAGCCATTTGCAATATCCATTAATACCTCTCTCATTAATCCATCCATATGCTGGTCAATCAGCTCTGCTCTCCATTTTAAACCCTCAGCCCCATACCTTTCCCGAAAAGGTGTCTGCCTTAATTGTGGCTTTAGCATTCTAGGCTTGGAGGAGAAATATTCCCATACTGGCCCTGAAAGAACATATGGACTATCTGATCTCTGAAAGACATTAATAATATCAGCTATGCAGTCTCTTAAAACAGCAATATCATAAACAGTAGTATCAACACTTCTGCGAATCCCATATAAACCACAAAAGTCAGTTGCACCGATTCTTACATTTAAGATGTTATCCCTATAGCGATCAACAAGCTGCTTAATTCCCATTAATTCATTCATTCTTGTTTCCTTTTGAATCACTAAATCTGTTTCTAGAATGGGCATCGCATAAAAGGGCTGATTCTCTTTGTGGATCTTTGTCACCTCGTAAAGAAGTTCTTCTCCAGATTCGACGCTAAATTTAGGTAAAACGATGCCGGTTAAAAGCTGGATACTCCCGCCCAATTGTTCTTTGATTCTGATAAATTGCTCTACGTTTCTGACACGGATAAAGATTAATGGCAAATCATCTACGGTAAAGAAGTTTTTATTAATTTCATCATAAAGTTTTAGTATTTCCTCAACTAGCATGCTTTCTGCTCTACCTACCTCATTGTCGCCAACGGCATCTTCAAGATCGATTACGAGAGATGTGAGACCTTCATGCTTTTTAGATAGGATATCCTGGTGTATGTTGGGGCGGGTAGCAGGCATATAAAGTGTTGCCCCTAATCCATAGGATAGAAGCTCTCTATTGGAATACTTATTAAATGTTTGGGGCTTTTTATAGAAAAATTGCTCTAACTCGTTTTCATAAAGATATGTAAAAAACCTCATTCTACTTACTCCTTAATTGAAATAATGGATGTGTTACATATAAGAATCAAACAGACCATTTCACACCCAAAATAAAAAGAAATGGGGATTGACTTTCGTCTCCCCATTTTATGTTGAACATGTATGATTATGATTCTCCGCCTGCAGCTTTCTTCTTGTTTCTGAAGTGAACAACAAAAGTGCCTGCAAAGGTAAGGAGTAATAAAATAAAGAAATGAACATGCTCGATATGGATACCAAATACCGCCAGAAGCATCTTGGATGCGATAATCAGGATTAAGACATACGCTGAAGTTTCCAACTCAGGAATGCGGTCAATTAGTTTTAAGAAGACCCCTGCGATTCCCCGCATCATTAATACCCCGAGCATACCGCCAAGCAATAATACCCAAATCTCTTCACTGATACCAAAAGCTGCAAGTACGCTATCAACAGAGAATGCAATATCCATTAACTCAACCGCAGCTACTGTTCCCCAGAAGTTACCAAATAAGCGGATCAAAAGACCAGATTTGTTTATTTCATGATTTTCTTCTTCGCCCTCTTTTTGCGATTCTCTACGTTTATCGATAAAGTACTTAATGGCTAACCAAGCTAAATATCCTGCTCCAAGGATCTTCACCCACCAGAGCTTAATTAAGAATACCCCTACACCAATGGCGATAAAGCGGAAAACATAAGCACCTAATAATCCATAAAATAAAGCTTTTCTACGCTGTTCCTCTGGTAAATGCTTAACCATTACCGCAAGCACAAGCGCATTATCAGCTGAAAGTAACCCTTCAAGAATAACCAGTGTACCAATTAACCCCCAGCTCACTGGGTCTGTCAGTACTTCTCCCCACATTTCCCAGTTAAAAAATTGTGCATAAGTATCTATAATTGCTTGTAAAACGGACATTAAATCTGTTCCTCCTAGTAGTAACACATGTTTTATAAAAGACCCAGACTAGCTGGGTCTCAAAATCCTATTTTTAACCTACTTGTAAACCAAAATCAGTTGCAAGTGCTGCTAAGCCGCCTTGGTATCCACTACCAATTGCACTAAACTTCCATTCACCATTATGACGGTATAACTCTCCGACCACAACTGCTGTTTCAATTGAAAAATCTTCTCCTAAATCATAACGTATTAATTCTTCCCCATTAGCCTCATTGAAGATACGTGCATACGCGTTTGAAACTTGACCAAAATTTTGGCTTCTGCTGCCTGCATCATGAATGGTAATAGTGAAGGCTACACGCTGGATGCCAGCTGGAATGTTTGCTAGATTAATTTTTACTTGCTCATCATCACCGTCACCATCACCTGTACGGTTATCCCCAGTATGTACAACTGCTCCATTAGCTCCTTGTGGATTATTGTAGAATACGAAATCTGTCTCGCCTGTAACTTTTCCGCTTTCACCTAATAAGAATACAGAAGAGTCTAAGTCAAAATCATGACCGCCATCATATTTATTAGTATCCCAGCCTAATCCCACAACCACATTTGTTAAACCAGGGTTTGTTTTTGTTAAATCAACTTTTTGTCCTTTAGATAAGCTAATTGCCATTTTTTTCATTCCTCCAAATTAATAATAGTCTATTTACGAGTTTTTCTAAAAAAGGTTTCATTTATTATAATAAATTTTTTTACTATATTTTAGCAAATAAAACACACTGATTAACTCATCCATTTAGGAGGAGTATTTTTGGCCCAAAAAATGGTTCCGAGGTCATGATGCGTTTGAAAATTATCGTGATAGGTGTGGTAGTGAAAATTAAACCAATACCCAGCTTGTGGTGGGTTTTCTCTCCGTACATGGAAACGAACGACATCTTGATTCGTTACTTTGTTTCTAATATGAAATATCTTCTCTGAAAGTCCTCCACCAGGCGATTCGGTAATGATCAGGTTGTGTAAATCTTCATTTGGGAATTGAGATGCCGTTTCTTCAAGTGCTAGTTCAATATT
Organism: Bacillus sp. MRMR6; assembly: GCF_001940785.1. Classification (GTDB taxonomy): domain Bacteria; phylum Bacillota; class Bacilli; order Bacillales; family Cytobacillaceae; genus Neobacillus. Next base: position 67,903 of record NZ_MSLS01000016.1, on the reverse strand, counting down.
GGGCATAATAATCGTTCGGAATTCATTTTCAATCACCGGTTTAATTCTAGTACCAAATTTTTGATATGATTGATATTCTGCCTGCCGTACTAAATCTTCCACAAATTTACTTTCTTCAAATAAAGGATTACTAAAAAGATCCTTATGATCTCCAAAGTTCCCCCTTACTGAAGCTGATTCAAACGTTTCCCTATCATTAGCCTTCTCAGCATTAACTTCATTTATGAATTGTGATGGTGTTACTATTCCAAATGTTAGTAACGAAACCATTACCACAAAGGATTTACGAAGCCATTTGTTCATCGGTATCCCCTCTATCATTGAAGTAAATAATTTTGATTCTTACAAAATATTATACTTCTTTTTTGAGAAAAATGGAAAAACTTTTGACTATAATCGTTTCTTTTTCAAGGATACCATAATGGAACTTTGCCGTTTTTCTACGGTGAACGTTAAAGTGGTATTAGATAAGCATTCCAAGGTTATAATAATCGTTTAAGGCGAGTGTCCACTTATGAGTTTAGGAAAGTATAAATTTCAAAAAATTTATACTTTCCTATTAGCCAAAAAAAAAGATGTCATTAGACACCTTTTTAACAATTCGATTCAAATGCAGACAATAAATTTTGCATCACAGCTTCCATAGGCATACCCTCAATATCATGTCTCGGGATAAAATGAACCACCTGATTATCCTTTAATAATGCCATTGAAGGTGATGATGGTTCGACCCCATCGAAATACTCACGCATTTTAGCCGTAGCTTCCTTATCTTGACCAGCAAATACGGTTATCAGATGGTTTGGCTTTTTCTCACTGTTTAGTACTGCCTGTGTCGCTGCAGGTCTAGCTAACCCAGCTGCACATCCACAAACAGAGTTAACAACAACCAGTGTTGTTCCACTAACCTTTTCCATAAACTCTTCTACACTATCCGGTGTAAGTAATTCAGTGAATCCTGCTCTTGTAAGCTCCTCGCGCATTGGTAATACCATTTGACGCATATATTCTTCATATGCCATTGACATAACCTTTCCCCCATTCTTGCTTGTTGTGCATAGCATACTATAATTAATGTTAACAATGCAATTACTACTACTAATTTAAAACTAGCTGTCAGTATTTCTTGCTTCAGTCATTTGTTTCCAAACTGAGCCTTTGGCTTCACCGCCGACTTGGATACGTTCAATTGCCATTTTTATTTGTAATGCAACTTCAAATTCCGGATCATTCTCAGCCTCAATTAATGCTGGAAGTACTTGATCACCAGCAACTTCATATAGAAACATTGCGGCCCGCCAGCGCACTAATTTACTTGGATCTTTCAGAGCAATTGCCATTTCCTCAGTTGCTTCAGGGAAACCTAAATCTGATAAACAGTCACCTGAGGTCCTCCTAACCGTAACGGTTTTATCCTTAAGAGCTTTATACAATAGTGGTAATACGGCCTTATCCTTAATCATACCAAGGTAAACTGTAGCAAGCCGGCGAATAGACGGCTTGTTATCAGCTAAAGCCTTTTCTAATACAGGCAGATCCTCTAACTCTGGATCATCCATTTGCTCTAGAAGCTGATAGCGAATTTGCCAATCTGGATTTTCCAATGCTTCTAAAGAGACCTTCTTCCTTGTCTTTCTGGTTATTTCTTTCCTAGGCGTTACTAAGGCCATGGCTTTAGATACTAGTTCCTCAAGTCTTTCTTTTGGATAGGCGGCAATCAGTTCCTCCATTACTTCCTGTCCAATCTGGTCAAAGTCCCCATATCGAACACCTAGATTTTTCCACCTTCTTAATAGGATATAATTCTCCTCTGGTAATTGCGCCCTTTCTCTAGCGTTCAAAAAGTATTCAGGCATTCCAAATCTCTTTTCAGTGGTGCCGTCCGTTAATTTGACTTGCAGAGGAATGTCTTTAAACATCTGCACCTCAACCTTAACTTCACCAAAGTGTTCATCCATTTGATTTAAAGCTTCTTCTAAAGCTTCCGTCTTTTCCCCAAATGCTTGCCGGACTTGAGGCAATAAATCTTTCCAATCAAATTTTGCATTTCTCTCAATTGCAAGGAAATCAGCTACATGATATACCCCTTTTATTCCGTCTATTTTGAGAATAGCTTGAATGCCGGGCGGAGCCCCAGCAGCAGTATCTTTCTTATAGTTATTGCTCTTTCCAAAAGGAAGTTCCTCGGTTAAGATAATTTTCATCGTATTCGGACTTGGTGTTGGTTCTATCGCCTTAATTCTCAATGTATCACCTATTTCTTTAGACTTTTACTCATTCTCTGCCAGCTCGGCTAAATAAGACCATCTTTCAATTAAATATTCAAGCTTTTCGTTTAATTCAGCTTCCAACTTCATTAAATCTTGTGCTTTAGTAAAGTCACTCCCTGTATTTCCTATTTCCACAGCAACTTCCTCTAGCCTTTCTTCAGTTTTACTAATCACTTCGTCAATTTCAGCCCATTCATTTTTCTCCTTATAAGTCATTTTTTTCTTTTTCTCTTTTTCTGGAGCTTTAAAACTTTGCGGCTCTATGGCTGATTTCTTTTGGACTTCGGTAATTGATTCTTTTTCGAGATACTCGCTATAATTCCCAAAAAAAGTTTCAATTTCCCCCTTACCTCTTAATACAAGAAGTTGATCTACCACTTTATCTAGGAAATATCGATCATGGGATACTGTAATTACCACTCCAGGAAACTCATCAAGATAATCCTCAAGAACCGTTAGTGTTTGAGTATCAAGATCATTGGTGGGCTCGTCGAGTAGGAGAACATTAGGTGCTGTCATTAATAATTTCAATAAATATAGGCGTCGTTTTTCTCCTCCTGATAACTTCCTGATAGGTGTTCCATGTGAAAATGGAGGGAACAAGAAACGCTCTAGCATAAGTGCTGCCGATATCGTTTTTCCATCAGATGTTTCAACGACCTCTGCCGTCTCTTTAATATACTCAATCATTCTTTTATTTTCGTCCATATCTTCGCTTTCCTGGGTATAGTAAGCAATTTTGACCGTTTGGCCCATATTGAACTCACCATCATCAAGATGGATTTTTTTAGCAAAGATATTTAATAGCGTCGACTTACCAGTCCCGTTTCTGCCTATTATTCCAAGACGATCACCTGGCTTTACCAGCAAATCAAAATGTTTTAGAATTGTTTTTTCTCCGTAGGATTTGGCTGCATCCTTAAGTTCAAAAACTTGCTTTCCGAGACGACTGCCGTTTAGTGATATATCCACCTTCTCACCTGTTGTTTTCCCAGCAGAAACCTTCTCTTCAAGAGTTTCAAAACGTTGGATGCGCGCTTTCTGCTTAGTAGTTCTCGCTTTAGCCCCTCGTCTCATCCACTCTAGTTCTCGTCTAAAAAGATTCTTTCTCTTTTCAAAGGTTGCAGCTTCATTCTCTTCTCGTATTGCTTTTGCTTCTAAGAAAGCTGCATAGTTCCCCTTGTAGCTATAAATGTTACCACCATCTAATTCAAACATTCTATTTGTAACCCTGTCTAAAAAGTAGCGGTCATGCGAGACGAGCAAAATAGAGCCGCTATATCTGCTAAGATATTCCTCCAGCCATTTTACTGAATCAAAATCAAGATGGTTTGTAGGCTCGTCAAGAATCAGTAAATCGGGCTCTGCTATTAGCACCTGCGCTAAGGCAACCCGCTTTTTTTGTCCTCCCGACATTTCTCCAACTTTCTTTGTAAAATCCTCTATACCAAGTTTCATTAAGATTGTTTTGGCATTTGTGCTAGCGTCCCAGGCATTTAAAGCATCCATTTGTTTTTGTATACGAAACAGCTCTTCTTGTATTCCCACATCGCCAGGAGAATCATTTAGCTTCAAAAGTGTATTTTCATATTCCCGCATAAGCTTTAAAATAGGTGCCTCACCGTGAAAGACTTGTTCAAGCACTGTTTTCTCAAAATCTAATTCTGGCTGTTGGTCAAGGTAGGAAATGGAGTAATCTTTACTAGTGATTATTTTTCCTTCATCAGGCTGGTCCAGACCGGCAATAATTTTTAATAACGAAGATTTGCCCGTCCCATTTATACCAATTAAGCCGACACGCTCTTTTTCACCTATGGTAATCGAAATATTATTAAACAGTTGTTTCTCCCCGTAGGTTTTTGACAAGTTATCTACTGTGAGCATTTTCATCGGTTGTGACCATCCCATTCTTGATAGAATTGTTCTAAGAATAAAACCATCATTTGGTGACGGCTCTCTGCCATTTCCTTCGCTGATTTTGTATTTAGTAAATCCTTTAGCTTTAATAGTTTCTCATAAAAATGGTGCACGCTCGATGACTTACCCTTTCGATATTCTTCTAAACTCATTTCATCTCTGACCTTTAGATTGGGGTCATAGATAGGTTGTCCTTTCTTCCCGCCGTAAGCAAAAGCTCTAGCAATTCCTATAGCCCCTATAGCATCTAAACGGTCGGCGTCCTGGACTATTTTTGACTCGATGGTCTGAAGTTCAATTTTTCTTCCACCTTTAAAACTAATTGACTCGATTATTTGAACAATAGAGCTTTGAATCTCTTCAGGCATCGCAATGGTTTGAAGAAAAGAATCGAGCTTTGCTTTTCCTGTCTCTATATTATCATTAAGCTTTTCATCAGGAATATCATGAAGTAGAGCAGCCATTTCAATAATAAATGGGTCACCTGCTCCTTCTTTTCTACAAATATGTAATGCGTTTTGCCGAACACGGTCTACATGGTACCAATCGTGACCTGTTGCATCTTCGCCTAGTTCATTCCGGACATATATTTCTGTTTGTTCAATTATTCGATTAAGCATGATTGTAAACACCTACCTTTATCGTTGTATTTTACCATGAAAGGCGCACAAAAAATAACCCCGAAGACTTTGAGGTTATTTTTGCAAACTTATATGATTACAAATATTATTCTTACTTCAATTCGTTATGCCAGCTAATTCCAAGTGTGTTCTCCCCGGCGTGGACTCCGATAACAGCACCCAACGGACAACAAATTACCTTTAATTCGGGATATTGTTTCTCCAGTTCCGATTTCCATTCATTTGCATCCTCTTCATGAAAACCGTATAGAATATACACTTCTTTAAATTTATGTTGTTCGTAAGATGACCTTAGGTAGTCCAGTATTTTTTCCTTAGCCTTCTTTTCGCTTCTAACCTTTTCCTTTGTTAAGAGTACCCCATCTTCAATTGCAATAATCGGTTTTACGTTTAGCATACTGCCTAGGAAAAACTGCAGTCCAGACATTCTGCCGCTGCGATGAAGCTGTTCTAGACTCCCAATCAGAACATAAGTCTCATTGCTTGCTTTTAGCGTTTCCAATTGTACCAAGACTTTCTCAAGACTCTGTCCACTCTCAAATAATTCAATACCTCTTTTTAATAAGGCAGACAACGGATAGGTCAAAATTTTTGAATCGATTGTGGTAACTGGTATATCTACCAGCTTAGCAGCCTGCTCACTGGATGATACGGTGCCACTCAGCTTTCCAGATAAGAGAACCGCTACTACCTGGTCATAATCCTTTGATAATCTTTCGTATAATTCTTGGAATACTCCTACGGCAGGCTGTGATGTTTTTGGCGGAGATTTAAGGTCCTTAAGTCTTTCATAGAGCTGTGCTGCTGTTAAATCAATGCCATCTGCATATTCCTCACCGTCTAGTAAAATCGTTAGGGGTACAGTATACAAATCAGGATGACTTCTTAAATCTTCGTCTAAGAAAGCAGTACTATCGGTTACCCAGGCTGTTTTAACCAATGTTATCTCCCCTTATAAGTAAATTAGTATGAGGTCATAATATCTAGTCGAAACAATCGTACCTTTAAATCGGACTATTGTAAATATTAAAAATTATAAAAAAACCAGCTATTTTTATAAAAGCTGGTTTTTAGTATTTGGTGGAATTACACTCCAGGCACTTCTTCATGCAATTTTTGAAGGGTTATCACCATAAAATCAATCATTTCGATTATGTCATCTAGTTGTTCCTCTCCGACAATACGATCAAATTCAATTGTAATCGTATGATTGGCAGTTGTTTCTGGAGGGATCAGCGTAACGGAATGAATGATCTTCCTATTTGCACCCCAAATCTCCACAAGAATTTGTTTGATTCTATCTAAATAATCTTCATTGATTATCCCTTTATGAAAAAAATTCAGCCTTAGATGACAGCCTTGCTGACTCTTTAAATGCTCGTTCTGCATCAGCTCCGACGCAAGATTGTTAAGCTTAGATTCTATTTCCATTTTAGCTGTTCCTTTATGAGGAAACTTGTCAGCTAACCTAAAGCAAACATCAAAACTCCGAGACATTTTAGCCATGTTCATGAGATCGTTGCGGTCGATAATTTCAATCTCTCCCTCAAGATCTAGATCATACAAGGCACCCTCAATTACCACCTTCATATTATCGAAGGCCGTTGGGTCAAACAAATCATCACCCCATTTTAGAACAATCCAAGAGCATTTCCTTCGTTATCTACATCCATGTTCAATGCAGCCGGCCTTTTAGGAAGACCTGGCATTGTCATAACCTCACCTGTTAATGCGACTATAAAACCTGCTCCAATCGAAGGTTTAAATTCTCTTACGGTTACTGTAAAATCAGATGGTCTGCCTAACTTAGCAGGGTCATCTGATAAAGAATATTGTGATTTAGCCATACAAACAGCTAAGTTCGACCATCCATAATTCTCAAAGTCTATAAGCTGTTTTTTAGCCTTAGACGAGAATTCTACATCCTTTCCACCGTAAACCTTCTGAACGATAGTTCTTACCTTTTGATCTATAGAATCTGACAACTCATATAACGGATGAAACTTATTCTCCTCTTTTTCCATTACAGATAAAAGTGTCTTAGCAAGTTCTTTCCCGCCTTCTCCACCTTTTTCCCAAACCTCTGTTAAGGAAACAGGCACATTTTCGCGCTCACACCACTCAAGCAGTGTTTTAACTTCTAAGTCCGTATCAGTGATAAACTTGTTGATTGCGACTACGAGTGGAAGGCCGAAGCTCTTAATCGTTTCAATATGTTTTTGCAAATTTGAAAAACCAAGCGTCAGTGAAGCAATATTTTCTTTTGATAATTCCTGCTTTGGTACCCCGCCATGCATTTTTAATGCCCGAATCGTGGCAACGATCACTACCGCCTCCGGCTTGATTCCAGCACTTCTAGCTTTAATATGTAAAAATTTTTCTGCACCTAAATCTGCACCAAATCCGCCTTCTGTTATCACATAATCAGCAAGTTTAGCCGCAGCACGAGTTGCAATTACGCTGTTACAGCCATGGGCGATATTTGCAAACGGTCCCCCATGGACAAGTGCAGGAGTATGCTCGATCGTTTGTACGAGATTTGGTTTTATGGCATCCTTTAATAATAAGGTTAGAGCACCTTCCACCCGAAGGTCACCAACGGTAATTGGTTCTTTTTTATCATTATAGGCAACAACCATACGAGATAATCTTAGTTTTAAGTCTTTTAAGTCAGAAGCCAAGCATAATACGGCCATAATTTCTGAAGCAACAGTAATATCAAAAGCATCCTCTCTTGGTACTCCATGCAGTGGGCCGCCAAGACCGATCATAACCTTCCTTAGCGCTCGATCGTTTAAATCGAGTGCACGTCTCCAAACAATACGCCGAGGGTCAATTTTAAGTTCATTTCCTTGTTGTAAATGATTATCTATCAGTGCAGCAAGTGCATTATTTGCCGTCGTAATGGCGTGTATATCACCTGTAAAGTGTAAATTAATATCCTCCATTGGCAATACTTGAGAATACCCGCCTCCAGTCGCTCCGCCCTTAATACCCATTGTTGGGCCAAGTGAGGGTTCACGCATGGCAATCATCACCTTTTTGCCCATTCGATTGAAAGCATCTCCTAATCCAACGGTAACGGTTGATTTACCCTCTCCAGCAGGAGTAGGGTTAATCGAAGTAACAAGAATAATCTTTCCATCCTTATTTGTTTTTAATTTGTTAAGTGCCTCATTAGATAATTTTGCTTTGTACTTCCCGAAAAGTTCAAGGTCATCCTCTGATAACCCAACTTTTACTGCGATATCAACGATATGATGCATTGTTGACTCTTGGGCAATTTCAATATCTGACTTTACTGACATTTTCATATGCAATCCAAACCCCTCGCATTTCACGTTAAAATAAAAGCCTCTATAATTGTAACAAATAAGCTATTTATCACGTGTAACTTTTTTAACAAAAAAATATTCTTTTCTGAATTCAGGTTAATGTTTATAATATTAAATACCAAATATTTTAAAAATTAGGTTTCAACCCTATTAGAGGAGGTCGATCACTTGCCTATTAATATCCCTAAGCTACTGCCTGCACGGGAAATACTTGAGCAAGAGAATATTTTCATCATGGATGATGAAAGAGCCGTTTGCCAGGATATCAGACCATTAAATATATTAATTCTGAACTTAATGCCTGAGAAAGAAAAAGCAGAGACACAGCTTCTTAGACTTTTGGGAAACAGTCCCCTGCAAGTGAATGTAAGATTTTTAAAAACCAATTCCTACGAGGCAACTAATACGAGCAAGCAACATCTTGAACAGTTCTATACAACTTTCTCTGAGATTAAGAATCAAAAGTTTGATGGCATGATTATTACTGGTGCACCCGTTGAACTGTTAGATTTTGACGAGGTGAAATATTGGAATGAGCTAACTCAGATTATGGAATGGACCAAACAAAACGTTACATCAACATTACATATTTGCTGGGGCGCGCAAGCAGCACTATCCTTTCACTATGGAATCGGTAAATATGAACTGCCTAGAAAATGTTCAGGAATCTATGCACATCAAATTTCCGATTATAATGATAACCTGCTGAGAGGATTTGATGATCATTTTTATGCTCCCCATTCTCGTTACACCGATGTATCAATCGGGGAGATTGAAGCGAATTCGAAGTTAAAGCTTCTGGCAGCATCTGAAGAAGCAGGTGCACTTTTAATTGCCTCAACGGATCGCAGGCATGTTATGATTACGGGACATTTAGAATATGAATCAGAATCTTTGGCACAGGAATATATTCGGGATAAAAATAAGGGTCTGGAAATCCATGTTCCTGTGAACTATTTTCCAAATAATGACCCGAGCCGTCCTCCGGTTAACCGCTGGCGTGCCCATGGCCATTTATTCTTTTCTAATTGGCTTAACTATTATGTCTATCAAGAGACACCATTTAATTGGGATTAAAGGCCCGAAAAGAAGGTTCTGTCATCAAATTTTGATATTGATATTGAAGAAAACTAGCAGAGGACTCCCTCTGTTTTTTTTATCATTTTCCCAACAAACCAACCAAAGCAAGTTTATTATTGGTTAAAGTTAGAGAAAATAACTAAGAAGGGGGGATCATTGTGGAGACATTAGTAGCCATTCACCGTAATCATTTTGGTGAAATTATTAACTTTGTGACATCTTCAGGAAGAGTGATTTCCTATCGTAAAGCTCTAATGGATACAGAGAGTGGATTGATTCAAGGTGTTCAAACAACTGTAGATGACTATGGAAATTTAACACTTAGCCCAGAGATAGGAGAGTCTTTAGACCAAATCCCAAACCTATTTTAAAAAGCATCTGGCTATTTCTAGCCAGATGCTTCATCTTTTTGTCTATTGATTTTCAGCTTCATTTAGCTTCTGAATTTCTTTTAAGGCCTGTATCCGCGCCGGATCTTCTTCAAAATATTGTACGAGGTCACCAATTCGATCAATGGAGTCCCAGCTTAAATGATGCTCAATACCTTCTACATCTTTGTAAATATTTTCGTCTTTCACCCCAATGATCTTTAAAAGCTGTTCGAGCAATTCATGTCTAAAGACAAGTCGCTTACCAATTTTATTTCCCTTTGCCGTTAACGTAAGTCCCCTGTATTTTTCATACACTAAATACCCATCTTTATCTAATTTTTGCACCATCTTGGTTACTGAGGAGGGATGGACGGATAACGCCTCAGCAATATCAGAGACTCTGGCGTACCCTTTTTCTTCAATTAGTATATATATTTGTTCAATGTAATCTTCCATACTAGGTGTTGGCATCCCGGACCCTCCAAAAAAAATTATCACCTAAAAGTTTACTATAGTTAAAAATATGTGACAAGCTAGTTTAACAATTTCACTTTCCTTGTGATACCTCTAATCGTTCTTCACCGAACAGAAATTTGAGCTTAAGTTCTCTTTCATCTAATGAAAGCCTCGCATTAAAGGTTTTTTCTTTATTGGAGAACCCCTCTATTACTTCCGTCTTGCCCTCAGAAAGAAGCTGTTTAATTTGCTTTTGAGTTATGTTTTTTCCTAAGATTTTTTTGGAGATGGTAAAGTTACATTTGTTTTTTTGATAACTAGAACAGCCATAAAAACTTCCCTTGTCAATAATAGAACCATCACACTTTTTACAAGCGCCCAATTTAGCAGGCGATTTCATCCGTGTTTTCTGCTTGCCAGGTGTGAAATTTTCTCTAATTTCTTCTGAAAAACTCCAATTTTCCGAGTGCTCCATACCAGAAGAAATCAAATGAAATACCATTTTATTTGTCTGTTCCATAAAATGTTTTGGGGAAGCGGTTCCGTTAGAAATTTCTTTTAATTTTTGCTCCCATTTTGCCGTCATTTCCGGGGATGCAAGTATTTCTTGCCCAATTGCCTCAATTAAAATTTTAGCTTTTGCTGTTGCATATACCATATTTTTAGATACGTTTATATACTGACGATCCTTTAACATCGTAATAATACCTGCTCGTGTAGCCTCTGTACCAAGACCTTCAGTATTAGATAAGATTTTTTCCAGTTCTTTATCTTCTATATGTTTGCCCGCTGTTTTCATTAAAGTTATTAGTTGCCCCTCTGTATAACGCTTAGGGGGCTGTGTCTGGCTTTCTTTAACATCCACTTTTACAGTCCGACCCAGCTCACCCTTTTCAAGCTTTGGAAGTACTGGTTCCTCTTCAGATTCCTTTTGATAGAGAACCTTTCTCCATCCTTCCTGAATTTGAACTTTTCCCTTGGATAGAAACACTGCCCGTCCATCTACTAGAGTCGTAACAGTAGTATATTCAGCAATTGCTTTTTCGTAATGTGCGGCTATCAGACTTAAAACAACTAAATCATATAGTTTTTTCTCATCCTCATCTAGCTTCGCCATATTGGGAAGTTGTTCCGTAGGGATAATCGCATAGTGGTCTGTAACTTTCTTTTCATTTACATACCGTTTATTATCCGTGATAGAAGCTATAGGGAGTGGGAAGTATTTTTCATATCCGTTAACATGACTTAGCTTTTTTAAGATTTCCGGGAAGGTATTCGCTTCTTCTTTTGTTACATACCTTGAATCCGAGCGGGGATATGATACCACTCCTTTTTGATATAGCTTTTGTAGGACATCCAGTGTCTTTTTCGGGGGAAATTTAAAGCGCTTATTAGCCTCCGCTTGTAATGCTGACAAATTATATAATAATGGCGGCAAAAATTCTTTCTTTTCAGAATGGATCTCGGAAACCTGAGCTGCCTTCGTACGGCAAAAAGCTGCAACCTTCTCTGCTAATTCTTTTGTTTTTACACGTGATTCTCCATCATTCTGCCACTTACCAGAGTATTTTTTTCCATTCATTTCAAAATGGGCAATGACTTCCCAAAATGGTTCAGAATTAAATTTCTCTATTTCAAGTTCCCTTTTGACAATGAGAGCTAATGTTGGGGTTTGTACCCTTCCTACTGAAAACACATCGGAAAATCCCTGTTTTTGTAATAGTAAGCTATAAAGCCTAGAAGCATTCATTCCTACTACCCAATCAGCACATGCTCGTGTATAAGCCTCGAAATATAAGCTTCTCGTATCATTTTCATCTAGCAATTTATTAAAACCTTCTCGAATGCTATTAGCCGTTAAAGAGGAAATCCAAAGACGTTTCATCGGCTTTTTACAGTTCGTTACCCTTAGAATATTACGAATAATTAGTTCTCCTTCTCGCCCAGCATCTCCAGCATGGATAATTTCGGTAACCAATGGATTAGAAATTAACTTTTTAATAATAGCAAATTGCTTCGCTTTATCCTTGGTTACTTCATATTGGAAATGTTCAGGGATCATAGGAAGATTGTCTAAAGCCCATTTCTTCCAACCCGGTTCGTATTTTTCAGGTGCAACAAGCTGACATAAATGCCCCACTGCCCATGTAACATAGGCACCTTTTGTAAAAAGTTCATTAGGAAAAATCTCAATAAAACCATTTTGTTTTTTGTGTTTAAAAATAGATGCCAGTGTTGATCCTTGGTCGGGTTTCTCAGCAATTATTAGTTTCATTCGAATACCCCTTCTTGTATAAAACTTTCCGGATTCATTTTCCCATTTCTTGCTTCATCCGTAAAGATAAAAAAATTGGCTAAAGGTAGACTAGGAGAATGAAAAACTACCTTGGATCAACTCAAAAGAAGCAAACCTTAACCAAAAGAAAGAAGAGTGATTCTTTTTCACTCTACTCATTTTTGATCATTAATTTATGATGAGAAATTTCTATACCAGTTGCTCTCAGGAATAATATTTGAAACGGTTAAAATAAAGGATGGGATTCTTTCAACATTGAAAACTATTGCCCCAATCTGTTCAGTAAAGATCAGAAAGGCATCCCCATGTGAATAACCTGATAACCCTTTACCAATTTGCAGCAAAGACATCAAGATTGCCTGCTGCTCATCAGATTCGATTAAAACTTGTGGTGAGAATCTTAAAATCCACTCTTCTTCCTCAATTGAAAATCGATACATTCTCCCTCACCCTTTATCCAGCTTTGTTATTAAGATATGAAGTTGAATCTTTTTTATGTTTAGCGTTTTAATAATTTAGCTGTTTAATAACTTAGAATAAAAAGCGCTTACATTTCTTGACTGACTTTTTTTCTTCGTGTATATTTAAAGCATCATGTACTATACATAAAATTTTTTTACATGATAATATTGATCTTTGACGCTAAAATAAGTGTCTTGAAAGGCTTAGGAGGAAGAAGTAGATGCAAAACGGTAAAGTAAAATGGTTCAACAATGAAAAAGGTTTCGGTTTTATCGAGGTTGAGGGTGGCGACGACGTATTCGTACACTTTAGCGCAATCACTGGCGAAGGTTTCAAATCTTTGGAAGAAGGCCAAGAAGTTTCTTTCGAAATCGTTGAAGGAAACCGTGGACCACAAGCTGCTAACGTAGTAAAACTTTAATCTTACATTAATGATTTAACCGAAGGCTGACATTTATGTCAGCCTTTAAATGTATTTCAACATGAAAGAACAATCACATAAGCTTTTTTCCATACTTCTTTAGTCTTTCTCCAACCGTACATTGAGAAATACAAAACCGATGTGCAGATCTTCTGCCACCTTCTTGTTTAAAATGTTTATGCAGGAGGCAGCCATCACAGTATTGAGCTAATAGAGCTCCAACATGGTTAAACAATTCTTTCCTATTCGAATCCTTCACGAGAAGGTACTCACCTCAATTCTTAAAGTATTTGCGACTTAGCAAATATTTCTTTTCCTTCTAATGCTTGTGTGGCTAATTTATCAGCTTCTTTATTATCTTTTCTTAATATTGACGTGTATTTTGGTGTAATGCCTAGTGCTTTGATTTTCTCTTCAATCCGATCTAACCATTGGTTTAGAACTTCTTCATAACATGGCCATTCACCTTCCAGCTGCTTTAAAACAACCTGAGAGTCTCCTTTAAATTCACAAGAGAGGTTCTGAACACCTAACTCCTCCAATATGTTGAGTGCATAATAAAAAGCAGCATATTCAGCTTCATTATTGGTTTCCATTTCATCAAAGAGTTGATTCGCTCTTATCCGAAATTTCTTTTTCCCTTGATTGAAAAAAACAACTGCCCCGAGACCGGCCTGATTCGTTTCCTTATGGAATCCTCCATCAAAATATACGGTTATGTCATGCGGGTCTTCTTCAATTTCCGCTGTTAATTTAATCATTTCCTTGAGGATCCACGATGTGCCTTTCTCATCATAAAAATAAATGTCACTCGCTTTTCCTGTCTTTTCGAGTTCCTGAGCAACTTGTATGGCTAAATCTGCAGACACATAATCTGAGTTAAATTGAATTTTTTCGTTTCCTTTTACCTTATAATTCCATTCTAGCTTATAGTTCATCATTTTCAACCTTTCTTACTTTATTTCATTTTTTAAAAAAATTGGCTTCCTACTAAAATATGTATAACCTATATTTCTTAGCATACCCATTTTCTTACTCGTCGATAGACCTATAAATAAATTATGGCAGGTTTGTGTTAAAATAAGAAAAAAAGCTTTATTTATTTGATATGGAGGAATGAAGTCTTGATAGAAGTCTATATAGACGGGGCGAGTGCTGGTAATCCAGGACCAAGTGGTGCTGGTATTTTTATTAAAGGGCAAGGGAGTGCAGAAAAGTATTCCATTCCTTTAGGAATTATGTCCAATCACGAGGCGGAATATCATGCATTGATTAAAGCATTAGAAATTTGTATTGAAAAGGGGTATACCCACTCAGTTGTTTCATTCCGTACAGATTCGGAGTTAGTTAATAAAGCAGTAGAGAAACAATTTGCTAAAAACAAACTGTACTCTCCTCTTCTTGAAGATGCACTGCGGTTGTCCAGTAAGTTTGATTTATTTTTCATGAAATGGATCCCCAGCATAGAAAATAAGGTTGCTGACGAGCTATCCAGGCTAGCAATCCGAAAAAACAATCTAGAGGCACAATAAAAAATACTCCCTCATCTAGTAAGGGAGTATTTTTTTGTATATAGTTAAATTGCCATAATTTCTTTTTCTTTCACAAATTTTATTGCCTCTGTTCTAGTTCCTATTTTATTTGAAACTAATGTTTCTAACAGCGACACATAGAAGCTGCCATCAAAGCTTTTTTGAGCTTTTAATGTAAGCTCAATTGCTGTATTGATTAACTCATCAGGTGCATTTGTGTAGTGTTTGCCGAAGTAAATAAACCCAATGGCATCCTCTTCAAATTGAAAGCCCTTTCCCCGCAGATAATGCACATATTCGTCCACTGTTAACACTGCTATTTCCATTCCTCTCCCATCCAATTAAAACCAGCTTTTATCAAATTTTACACCAAAATTCGACAATTTTCTATTCTTTTTTGTACATAAGTGTCCAATTAATCCAACTGCTGTACCTAAGAGAGCCCCGCCGATTACCTCTTGTGGCTGATGCCCTAACATTTCTTTTAATTTTTTTGGTGCTTCTTGTTCAAATTCAACACTTTCATCTTTATGAATTTTTTCAATTAATTCATTCATTGAATTAACCTTTAAAGTGAGTTCTCCTGCCTGTCGACGAATTCCTTGGGCATCGTACATAACAATCAGCCCGTAAACAAGTGACAAAGCAAAATCAAAGGTCGGAAGTCCACGTTGTAAAGCAATGTAGGTAGTCAGGGTTGAAACACCTGCCGAGTGTGAACTTGGCATACCGCCAGTTTGGAAAAACAATTCTGGACGCCATTCCTGGTTTTTAAAATAATGGATTGGAATTTTCATGCCCTGTGCCAGACCAATACTGAAAAGGGCTAAATAAACACCTTTATTCATTTCATCACCCCTATGTTTATTGTTTAGAAAGATGAGTTTTATTATTCCTGCTGGAAATACTAAAAAACGGGAGGTGAACGTATATGAGTAAAAATGGTCATCGAAATCGAGGGGTGAAGGCACCTGGCGTGACGCCTCAAGGTGTAGGGCAAGACGCAGATTTTGCAGAAGCTCCAAAGAGCAAGTTAGAAAATAGAGCTAAGAAAAGTAATACAAAAATATAATATAAATCGAAAAGGCTGTCACAAAGGGACAGCCTTCCAACTTATTTTATGAAACAAACGATTCAGCAAGCGGCAATAACCGCTGCAGACCGCGAAGCTCTAATTCCATTAATTTATTTACTGCTTTTTCTTTTTCAATTTTAAGGCCCGCATCTTCTAAAACACAGGTTACGGGTACATCACACTTAATTTCCGCAAGTATTCTTGATAAATGGAGCATTTCCAAATCCTGTTCAATCTTCGTCTTATGGGACTTAGAAAGACTATTCAGATTCGTAATGATTCCCTCAACGTGTTCAAATTCTTTCAGAAGCTTAAGTGCCGTCTTCTCGCCAATTCCCTTTACACCAGGATAGTTGTCGCTTGGATCACCCATTAACGCTTTTAAATCAATCATTTGTCTAGGCTTAATCCCTTTTTCTTCAAAAAAGGTATCAGGGGTATGCACCAGGTAATTTCCGTAGCCCTTTTTTAATAAGATAACGGATATATTATCATCAAGGAGTTGAAGGATATCTTGATCACCCGTTAGGATAGACACATGTGCATGTTCTTTTGCCTGGTAAGCAAGCGTCCCAATGCAGTCATCTGCCTCATAACCCACTAATCCAATGTTCGGTATATCAAAGGACTCCACTACTTCCTTGACCAAATCAAACTGCGGTATTAATTCAACAGGTGCTTCACCGCGGTTCCCTTTAGTCTACACACAAACGTACGTTCTGAACAATATAAACAAAATAATTTTTCAATAAATATATGATTAAATCAAGCTTTTCCTTCCATTCAATATCCACAAGAACATAATAATAATATGAACATAATATTATTGAGGAAAATTCACAAAAAAAAATTTTTGTGTTCATATTTAGAACACAAAAATCATATAAAAACCCCATATTTCCCCACTAATTGTTTATTATTTTCAATTGTTAATTGTTAACTTATGATTTTTTCTAAACCTTTAAATTCCAGGTTTTCAAACATTTCTAAAGCCTTTGATTTTTTTATTTTAACTTCTGAATGTTCTAAATTATAATTTATTGGTACCTGGTTATAAATTTCTGCTAATTTTTTTGAGATTTCTAAGTTTTCTAAGTCTCTTTCTATTTTCATTCTTTGTGCATTTGTTAATTTATCCAAATTCTCTAATAATCCATTTATAGAATTAAATTCTTTTATAAATTTAATTGCAGTTTTTTCTCCTATTCCCTTAACACCTGGATAATTGTCAGATGAATCACCCRTTAATGCCTTTACATCACTAAATTGATTCGGCAGTATTCCATAATCTTGAACAAACTTATCCATTGAGAATAAATCATAATTTCCAATTCCCTTTTTTAAAATAGCAACAGAAGTATTATCATTAATTAGTTGTAGTAAATCCTTATCCCCAGTAACAACTGTAATCTTTGTATCGTTACTTATTTCATTTACAATCGTACCTATACAATCGTCAGCTTCATATCCTTTAACACCTACATTTGGAATATCTAGTGAAGTAACCAATTCTTTTACTAAACCGAATTGGGGTAATAGTTCTAATGGAGCCTCGGAACGGTTAGCCTTGTATTCTGGAAATATTTTTGATCTATGTGTTTGTCCCTCCATATCCCAACAACAAATGATATGTGTCGGATTAAAATAATCCTTAGCACTAAATAAGTGCTTAACAAACCCAAAAAGCGCATTAGTTGGGACACCTTTACTATTTATCATAAAATAGTTGTTCACAGCAGTAGCGTAAAAAGAGCGAAATAAAAGTGCCATACCATCTACTATCATTAAATGTTTATTTGTCAATATTTTAACTCCCCTTTTCCAAATTGAATCAATTTATACCATTCTAGTAAGCAAATTAGTTTTATTATACTACATCTTAAATTAATATGTGACCAAATTAAACATGGTAAATATTAATAAGAAGTTTAAAATTATTTCTGTTAACCTGCTTTCTTTAGCAAATATTACAGCCACAAGAATGTACCACCTCTGCCATGTTCTTTACAAGCAGTTGCCACGGAATTTACCATTTGCTGTCAACGCGTTTACCAATAGAAAAACATCAAGGATTTTGAAGTGAAAAAGCCTATTCCTCCTTATTTTTACCGAGGAATTAGGCTTATGGTCTTCCGAAATACACCCGATTGTGGAATATCATTTTCTATTGAATAGTATCGTTGTACTACGTAACATAAGAGAGTTACTCCAAAATCCTGGCCATTTACGGAAAAATTAATGCAACTATTTCTATAGCAAGATAACACTGTGGATTAACTTTGAACTATAACTCAATTGAATCCGTTATGCATATTGATACCATGCTATTTCAACTCCATCAACGAACTGTCTCAACGTGCCTTGAGTAGACAAAAATGATTTCATGAAGACCCACTGGTTTCCTTGGCGGAAGGGTATTAATTCACCCTAGGGTGAATTACGGGTTTTGCATAAACTTAACTACACTTGCTTTAAGTTTTTTAAATCTTCTACACGTGGACATCTAGGTATTGAATATTTTCCTTTTTTTCTGCAATTATATTTTCATAGCTTGTGTCTAGAATCGCTTTGGGATTTTGATTATATCCAAGCTCTTTTTTTGTATACATAGATACACTACTAGAAAGATAGTCATTCAATAATCTGTCTGTAATATATTTATTACTACGTAGGACTTCTGATACATCACCACTTATTGCTTTAACTAAATGATAAGTCCATATTCCATTATTCAAGATGTCACTTGAATAAGAGCTTTGTCCTGGTTGACAAGATAGAAATGTTGCATAATACGGAAATTCATTAGTAAGCAATTTTAGTTCCTCATCATTAAAATCAGTAATCTGACTTCGCTCATTTTCATCCCGGAAGCTTTGTGCACAAGCATCTATAAAAATAAGTGCATTTTTGCATTTAGATTCTCGTAAAGGATCAAGGAGGATTTTACGTAATGAAACCGCAGTATCTGCGATATTGTATTGATGCATATCATAAGTTGATAGGTAATTTGTGATACCATTATGAAAACCATGTCCAACATAATAAAAAACCAAGCGATCCTGTTCTGTTAAAGAATAAAATAAAGTTCTAAATTCATACTCTAAAGTACTTTTCAAAGCCTCTTCATTTCTAATCATGTAAATATCATTTTCATCTACATTCATTGATTTAATCAACATTTCTTTGAATTTAAGTGCATCCTTGATAGCATATTTTACGTTTGATATTTGATTCTCTTGTCTAGGGGCATAGTTTTCTATTGCTATTATAATCGCTATAGTTTTATTAATCCTAGAGATATTTAATGTAGTTTTATACTCTGATGTCTTTTCTTCTAAGAAACTATTAAATTCTTCTCTGATATACTTTTGGTTCTCTAACAATATATCATTATCTGCTTTTTCTGTTTTGATCACAAAAATGAATTTTTCTCCACTTTTTAACCAGTCATAAGTTACTGATGGAATTGGTGAAAGTAGGGAAATTGCTTTTTTTGTAATTTCAACAACCTGAAAATCAGTACTAAGTCCAACAATCTCATTTGAAGTCGGTAAATTTTCTTTAAGTCCAAAAATCATTGTTCCTCCATCGGTATTAGCAAAGGATGAAATAATTTTCGCTATTTTTTGTGGAACATATGGTACAGCATTAAATTCTAATACTTCAGATTTAGGATCATTTAATATTGTTTCAAGTTCAGAGTCTGTAATATCAATATTTTTTATAGGGATTCTATTAATGCCTGTTTTTTTCAGGAGCTGCCCCAAAGTTATTTGTTTAGGGATGTTGATACCATCTTCATACCAAAGTTCAGCGTCTACATATTCAAGAACATCAAATTCAGAGGTGTAATAAACTAGCACTTCATCATTATCTGAGGGTCTTGCAACTACAGTTATCTCATTCCCATTTTTGGTAATACCACCAATAATACTATCAGCAATCTTATAAAAATGCGAACAGTCGTATTCCGGGAGTGACTTGAGATGTTCTATTACGTTAGTTACTGCTCTTGTAATAAGTTGTTCTATATACTTCAATCGACTATAATCATTCGTTGATAAATGAAAGAATTCTGGAGATATATTTTTTTCATTGATCGCTGTCTCAAGATCCGAAAAAGAATATATTTTTTGATTTTGTGCTTCAGTTTCAAAATTATTTCTTATTTCAAGAACTTCTTCTGGTATGTTGAGCTCTTCTTGCATAAAGTACTTTTGAATCTCATCATCAGTAGATCTAAGTAAAAAGTCTAATTTCTTATCGTGTCCAACTAGATGAAAATAACGACATAAAACTTCAGATAATTTTAATAATACACTATTGGCATTCCAAGGATTCGTTACATAAAGACTGGTTTCATTAAAATGAATATTTACGCTCTTAATAAAATCAATGCCCTTATATGTAATTTTAAGCTCTTCAGCCTGAAAAACTTCTAAGGTTTCAATTTTATCTTCTAGGTTTTCTAAGCTGTCTCTTGTATTAGAATCACTATCTTCATTTTCAATCCATATTTTAAAATATGGAATAATAATCTTCAATTTATTCTTCAACCTCGAACTTACTTCTTCTTGAGTGTGAACTAGCTCAAATTCACTTTGTCTCAATAGCTTTACTTTAAAGTGCATTAAGAATTTTTCAAGATTTGGATTTTTCCTATTTTCAGCACTAAGCAGTACAAAACAATACTGTTCTTGGAAAATAGCTTCATTACCATCTAAGAAATATTTGAGAGAGTTGCATTCTGTGAATTGATTTTTTGTATTTAACAATAAACCAGTAGAAGCCCATTCTTCAACTTTTTCCATATCGTCAGTACTCCAATTAACACATTGGGTTAATAACGCGGAGTAAATAGATTGAATTTTTTTGTAATTATCATTCTTTACGCTTCCCTTGTCGTCAATATCTAACGAAATTTTACTAAGCAATTCTAAGTAGTCCGACAATTCAAAGCTTGTTCGAAAATTAAAGAAGGCTTTCCAATCTGACGATAATTCGGGACCATTGAATACAGGTAAATATTTTCCAGAAATAGCATTTATCTCTTCTGTGTTAAGAAATACAGAAGATGCAGTTTCACATTTTTCCGAAAGAGTAGGAATGCATTGTATGTTTTTAACAAACCATGGAACATAGTTTTCGACTCGATTACCGTTTGTCCGTCCAGGTCTATTCTCATGCCCCCAATATGCAATTGCTGGTTCTTTGATAATATTGGGTTCATAATTTTCTATATAATCAGACCAAAATTTGAAAGCAAACTTATGGCTGTCTTCTGTAAGTTGAATATAGTTCATAGTTATTAAATCGCTGAAACAATTCGCTGTAAAAGTAGTTTGAAAAGGGGTAAACTTTTTATCCTCAGTTTTAAAATATTTATCATTAAACTCGGCATTAATTAATTCTGAGCTATAATGTCTATTTGTGTACGATGGTGTTGTAATTCCTTCTTGAACCCCAAGCATCTTAAAAAAACGTTTCCATTCATCCTTTTCAAGGGCATTTGAACAATACGATTCACTGACAAATATATCTTTTTCAATTATTTTTTCAATTTCTAGCCTTGGTTTATAATAATCTGAAAGAAAACAATCTTTGGCTGAACACAAAGAATCTCTTTGGGTAAGAAGTTTTATTCTTGACAATTGTTTTATCAATTCTTCTTTAAGATTTCCTGTTTTATATAAATTAAACAAATCCCTAATTGTTTGTAAGGCATTCTGGGCTGTTACGTAACTATCAATTTTGGGTATAATAGTCTGAGTTATATAGGTGATATCTGTTTTTTCTTCTACACCTAAACTCTCTAACCAATATCGACTTTCCGAATCTTCGAGAAGCCACATCTGCAGATCTCTATGCAAGAAAGATAAGTCACTATTAGGGTTATCCCAATTTTGATCATCTGCTGTAGGAAAGCATACTTGATATGGATAATTAATACAATTCTTATGATCCAAAATAAATAGTGAATTCGTTAGTATTTCTTTTGAAATATCTTTAATTTTATCTGATTCACAGAGTTTCTTAAAATGTTTTATAAGTTCAATATTATAAGATGTTGTATGTGAATTAATAAAATATACCGAGGCGAGAAAAGCTTGGAGGTGTTTCCATTCAAAACATGAAGAACCAAGCCTCTTGAATTCAAAGAAAAAACCTGTATTTTTAGCAAATTGTTTTGATTGACCAACTTCTTTTGTATTATCCACATCAATAAATTTCTTTATAGGTTCTTCACCTACAAAATTTTTCTCAGATAGATATGTAAAATCAACTATTGTGTCTTCAATTTTAATTAACTGCCCTTCTCTAGAAACAACAAACGGAATATTTTTTAGAGCATCTTTAATTCCTTCATTAAATTTCTTACCCAGCTCGTCAGCAAAGGTTTCCTTAGGTATTAATTGATATGCTTGAAAATGAAACTCAGTATTCACTAATTTTGAGATCCACTTAAAAATCTCAATAGCAATTGTTTTAAAAAGCCATTGATTCCATTTTGAATCAGCATGAAGTGATTCACGATTAGCAGTAGTTAGAAAGCTTGTATTAACAAGTACTGGAAAAGAATACTTTGTTTCATCAGTTGGTAAATATGAATATAGAAGTTTTTCTTGATTAGAAAGTTTAGTAATACCATCACTACCGACTTTGGCAGCTAACGATAACTCTATAAAATCAGCATTCAGTAATTTCTCAGGAATATTCCGTTCATCTTTTAGGGCAGTCTGTACGTCACTCGGGACTGTTAGGTTAATAGTATTCATCAACCAGTCGGCTTTTGAACTGTTACCTTTCTTTAAAGAGATTCTATCATTTTCTATTCGATTGATTTCAACGGTAACTAATTCTGTTATATCGAAATTAATCTCAGAGATATTTTTAAGAAATATAAACATGTTTAAGTTCTGTGATAGACTTTGAACAGCCTGACTCGTCTCATTCACGTTCTTCATTTGAATTATTGTTGCAACATTTGCATCAATATCTTTAAGAAATTGATTAATTGGCTCATAAACTTCTTTTACTTCTGTATATATTGGAATAATTTGCCACGGGAATTGAAATTCTCGGTCATTATTTTTCTCCCATATTGTCTTTGATTCTTCCCATTTCCACTCAAATGAATAGGAAGAATCAAATCTAAAATATTCATCTTTTGTAAATATTGTTACTTTATCAGATTGTCCAAAAACCGATTTGAAACCAATGCCTTTATAGCCTGTTTTCGTCAAATCTGATTTTTTGGTTCCATTATTTACATTACAAATTCCTTGAAGATCACGAGTAATGAAGGGGCTCCCTGAATGAGCAACGACTAAGTTATCATCAAAAATTTTTATCCATACTTTCACATCTTCACTGTTTTGAGAAGAATCGTCTGCATTTTGTAAAAGTTCATAAATAAATCGCTTTGAATCTGTATATAAGTCACCTGATAATGCGTTAAGTGAACTTGCTTGGTTAACTGCTTGACTAGGGTTTGCATAGTTGGTGTTGTCTAAAAAAATTTTTTCAATGTCTGTTTTTAAACTCATTTTCATCCCCTTCTATCGCTTGCCATCTGGTGAGTTCTTGCTCACGCGTTGAATCAGATCTATATCTGACGCTGCTATCCTAGATTCTATCTGTTCTTCATCTGAATAAGTGTCCAAGACTCTTTCGCAGTTTGTTAAATAAAAGTAAAACTGCTTATAAATATTTAATCAATAAGTCTATACCACCAAATTCGGAGAATACTATTGAGCTGAAACAAACCAATTAATATAAATCAACCAAAATATGAAACAAATAAACTTCTTTCCCTTTCCTTTGATGGATTGTTTTACAGACCCTGATATCTGTGTAATCATAGCCATCTACTTCTTCATATCTTAAAAAGGAGTAGGGATAATTATGTTTTTGAATAAATTCTACATATCTTTTCCAAAAATCAGAGAACTTCTTAGAGGTTGAATATAC
This sequence comes from Bacillus sp. MRMR6, assembly GCF_001940785.1. Lineage (GTDB taxonomy): Bacteria > Bacillota > Bacilli > Bacillales > Cytobacillaceae > Neobacillus. The sequence goes on along the minus strand of NZ_MSLS01000016.1, from coordinate 44,076 downwards.
TAAAATAAAATTACATTTCAGCCCAGTTGTATCATAAGTGAATATTTTATCCAAATGTAATTCTAAGTATGATTTATTTAGTGAATCCAAATTTAATGCTTCAATAATTGAAAACGGCTCACTATTCTTCTTTTTAACAAATAAATCTATTTCTCCAGATGTTTTTCCTGCTCTAGATTTCCCCCACAAAGTCTGATCTTTATTATTAAAACCAGCCATTTCCAGTAATGATCCTATGAAAGTATTCCTTTCATTCTCTGTCGCATTTCTATATATTTGATTCCCCTGCATATTGATACACGAACTAATCATAGAATCTAAGAGATTTTCATATGAGTACTCCGAAAATACTTCAAAAAGGTGCATCATACTTTGTGTATCATGCACCTCATTAATCTTTTTTACTTCATTTTCAATCCTTTTTTTCTCTATATTAGGAAATGTATCTATAAATTTGTTAACAATTAAATCTGTAGAGGCATTCTCATTAATTTTGGAATCAGTTGCAATGCCCCTTAAGTATAAAAGAAAATCATATTCTTTAGACTCTTTCTCTACTTCGTTTATCCTTTTGTTGATTTTACAAATTTCCGCATTAAAATTAAGAGCAAATAATGGTTCAATGGATCGTCTAATCAAGTTTTCTGAAATATTCTTTGTTATATTATTTTTTATTTCTTGATTTTTAATCTCATAGAAATAATAGCACAGATCATTAAATTCTTTTCTATAATCTAACCAATCTTTTGGTCTTATTAATTTAATCTTTCCAAAGGCACATAGTGTCCGATAAAGACCTACCTGTAATGGTGATACAGTTTCATCTAATGTAAAAAGGTGTTGTTGCCACAAAAGTTGGGCTGTAGTTCTTATATTTTGTTCAAAATCAATTTCCTTACCTTTAATAATGTTAATTAAATTTGTAACTGTAATTATAAAAAAATCTGAATCAACTCTATTTTCTATATAATCGCTCGAATTCTTGAAATATTCTAGGCTCCTTGTTAGACACGTCAAATATTCAACTTTGTCTACCATTACATTTGCTTTAAATAAATAGACCAATCCCAAATGATACGCGCTTTCAGATTTAACCTCATATTCTTTATGCTTTACTAAGTTATAATATACTTCTTCTATCTCTTCGGATTCATCTTCATAAAATAAAAATAAATTCTTTAATCTTAATGTTTCTAAAAAAACATCATCAGTGTCTATCCAATCGTCTAATAATAGATTAAGAGCAACTCTTTTCTTTATTTTTTGTAGCTTAACCAAAATCATAAAGTTCTCAAGAGATTTTTTTCTAATATTTAAATTCTCATTTGAATTTAATATAATTTCAATTAAAAACTTTTGTGTTGTTTTTATCTCTTGTTTAATCAATCCATCGATACAATTATTATCAAAGAATTTGAATTTATCCATTATAGACCAAGTCTGAAATTCATTCTTATCATTCATTAGAAAACATAAATTCCTTTCTCAAAGATTTTTTCATTTCCTACTGTTTTCTCTAATTGTCTCTCAGCTGTTCCTATAATTATCTGTAGTTTATCACCAAATCTCTTATCTATATTTTTTAAAGTTTGTGTTAATCCATTTAGGTATTGAGAATCTCCTTCTTCTTTATTTGGACTATCTAAAATAAGAAAACGAGTGTGTCTTCCAAAGTTATTTTCAATATCTAATTGGATTAGCGCAAGATAAAATGCAATTTTCGCTCTTAGCTGTTCACCTTCAGCTATATCATCAAATCCAATATATTCTTCATCTTGCTTGTATTTGATTTCAAAATTTTCATTTATATTAATCTCTGTAATTGATGTCAATCCAAATTGGTGAAGTTCTTCTAACATATTTTCTGATAAATATTTTAAAATATGTTTACTACTTTCATATCTGAAACTATTAAGCTTCTCTATAGCTCGATTAATAATAGGTATTTTTTTATTTTCTTTATTTTGCTGGTCATCATTTGTTTCAACACCAATTTTTGATAATTGGAACTCAATCACTGCTTTTTCAGCAGTTAAATTCATTATCCTGTTATCATTAGTATTTCTTTTTTCTATGTCTATTTTATTCTCAATAACTTTTAATTGATCTTTCAGATTTGAAATATTATTTTGTGTTTTTATGGTGTCCATCTCTAAATAGGATTGATTGACTTTACTATGTTCCTCATTTAAATTATGAATGCTAGATTTTAAAATATTTTCTTCTTTTTCCAACTCATTTAGTGTGATTTTTAGAGCTAAAATCTTTTGGTTGAATATTTCCTTATTAATTTCAAAATTAGAATCATCAATTCCCTCATGACACAAAGTACAAGTTTTTTTATCGTTGTTTTGATTATTTTTTACTTTATGATTGCAACTAGGGCAGTGCTTTATTTCAAGATTAGTAAAGAAACTCCCAACTTCAATATACTCTTCTAAGTCATTTATATATCTTATGGTTTTAAGGACTTCCTTATTAATTCTTTTAAGTTCAGAAGTATATGAGTTGATTTTGGAATTTATAGAGGTGATATCAGACCATTTTTCATTTACTTTTTTAGCATTATTAATAATAATGGAATTTTCGAAATTGATTTTATCGATAACTTTTTCATATTCCTCATAGAGATGAATCAAAGAACCATGATTTATTGTATTTAAATTTATTAACTCATGTTCTATTTCATCTTTTCTTGTTTGCAAATGAGTTTTCTCAATTGCATCTTTTTCATTATGAGCAGAGTATTCCTTTTCTTTAGCTTGATTAAAAGATAGCATATCGTGTTTAACTGTTAGGTAATTAATTGCATAAGTTAAATCAAGACCCAATAACATTTGAAATACTTTTTTCCCTTGACCACCATACATCAAACTTGAACTATCCTTTGATTCAAGATAGATTGATTTAAAGTATGTTTTCCAGCTAGCTTTAGATTCATTAAGTTCATTCTTGTCTTTCTGGGAAGCCTTTTGTGTCCATTTTAAAGAATAGTAAGAGAATTGTTTAAAAAAGAACTCCTGAATATTTTTTTCATAATCTGGTATACTATTAGCCAAAAAAACGGGTGTAAGTTTATTTAATTCTGAATCGCTTACATCATCAATATTTTGACTATATAAAGAACCACTCATTCGAKAGTTGTTAAATCTTATGATAGCTGAATAATTTTTATTATTGATTTTAAACCCTAGATTAATCATTTTGATCCACTTTTTTACGTCAGGTTTCAACTTATTGTTACCTGTAAGTGCAATCTGGATCATTTTAAATATACTTGATTTTCCTTTTAGATTATCCGCAATAATTAAATTAATACCACTTTCAAATGGGTGAGTAAAATCAATGCTTGCTCCATTAGTCTTTTGACCTTTAAAACTTATCTTTGTTAAAAACAGTCTCTTTCCAGTAGAAATCGGTGTATCTTTATTATAATCTCCGTTAATATCTAATAGTTCTTTTATTTCATCTAATGAAAACTCATCTTTATATTCCTTATGTATACTTCTAATAAACTTATCGTAATCAAATATCATAATTCTTCACCATACATTTCCGAGAATAGTTTTTTAACATCGCTCTGAATATCACTAATATATTCTTTGTAGGAAGCATCTCTATATTCTGTTATCTGATATTGTAGTACTTTCAATTGATTACCATTTAAATCCCCAAAGTATTGCTTTATCAAAATACATCTTTTTATATACCATTGAATCGACGGAAGTTTCTTAAGAGAATTTTCAAACTTGTTATGGGAAAATTCAGTAATATAATAATGCTTATCTATTGTTTTTAAGTCAATGCTCCGCTTACTTTTAAAATCAATAAAATCTATGCTTTTTAGAAAGCTAATAACATCATCTATGTCCTCATATGCACCGAAGAAAAAACGTTCCATTTCCAAACGTCTAATAATGGGTTCTTTAGTATCAAATATTTCCTTTACAATTTCCTTAACTTCGTTCCTATCAAACTTACCCTCTGCAGCAAATAATAGTAATTCGTATGATAAGTAGTCAGGGTTCCTTAATAAAAAATCAATTTTCTGGATTCTAACTTCACTTTTAAAAACTCTTTTATATAACAACAAATCTTTTCCCGATAATTCTTCAGAAAAAATATATAGAATAAGAAATATTCTAATTCTATCTTTATAAATTCTGATATTTTCAAAATCATCCAATAAAAATCGCCTCCACAAATTGACATTATTCTATTAATTTTAATCATAATCTTTAAAACTAAAATTCTCAATTTCAAATTAAAAATTTATATACAGGTTCCYATAGTAACATTTTGCTCAAAGGAATCTTTTATTCAACAATCTGTCTATGTATTATGTCATTATTATTGATAAGTGGACTTACCACATATTTCATTACAAGAGTAATTGTTTCTGCATTTACATTTGCGAAAGCACATTCACCCACTTCCCTTTATCTGAATGGCTACTTTAAAAGAAAAAGACGTATTTCCCCACTATTTAAACATGGTTAGACTGCCTACTCGTCCATCAATCTCAATTGTATCAATCACCGCTGTATTCGGAATGACAGGTACTTCGTTAGATCCATAATCGTTACAATGTTGATTGTACCGTTTATAGTAAAACCATACACTTTTTCATCACCTCATTTTTGCATCAAAAAAGCCAACAAGATAATCTTGAAGGCTTCAATATCGTATTCATTATTTCTACTCATCTTCAAATGCCACAAATACTCGCTGTTTGTTATTTTCGGTAGGAATATACAGAATTTCTGTTTCCTTATATGGTAGTTCAACGGCTCCACCAATAACTTTATCAATTCCATCTCTTTGCTTGTATTGTTTCAAAACTTTTATTAATTTGCTCATGTTATTGTTTTCTAACTCAACTTTTTCTTTTACTTTATTAACATCGATTTTATATTTAATAGCACCACCTAACTTGATGCCCTTTCCAATTATAAATGGAATGCCCCGAGCAGTAGGCATACGAACTTCAGTAAATTCATCTAATGATTTTTTCAGTCTTTTCTTTTTATCAACCAATTTGATACTACTACGCTGCTGTAATATTGCATAGGTCTTCTCAACTTCTAATTCAAAATTATGATAAAAACTATTAGCATAATTTTGTTTTAACTGCCTTGTTAGTTCATTAATAATTTCTATTTGACCACCGATCTTCATTCTTTTCCCAATCTCAATTAGTTCTGCAACCAAAGATAATTTATTAGCCTCAAAAGCAATCGCAATTGTAAAATCAATATCCGAAAGTTCCTTTTCCTCACTTCCTTGTCTTTTTAAACGATATTTATATTCTTCATAAATTTCATCTGCAGTTTTTTTATAGCTCCTAATAGCAGATAAATCAGTAGTATCAACAAATTTTCTATTTGCAATTTCAGACAAACCGTTTCTAGCTGCATTCAAACGCCCAATGCTTGTATCATGATGAATATTTAGAAGTTTTTCTAATTTCACATCCACATCTTTAATTTGAGTATAAATTTTATGCAAATAATATGTCCCTGAAACAGCTGACATCCCTTGCATTCCTGCTGAAAGAATAATTGCTGGATTCACTGAAGCACTTAAACCAATGTCAGCAAAACCTGCGTGCTCGACTAAACGTCCCGACGCGTCTCGCACCATTGTTGTTGTAGTTCCATTTGCAAATTTAGACAAATTGGCAGGATTTGCAGTTGCTGTAAACAAGCCATTAGGTGCTTTTTTTGCAATTTGAGCTAAAGTCATACCTTGATTAGCAACTTGAAATGCCGACTGTGATATGTCCCCGGTCATCAATGACCAGTCAGATACCAGGACCTCCTTGTATTTTTTCTTTGTTTCCAATTTATCATCAGTTACTTTTACCAGAGAAAGCTCACCACCAATAGGGTTAGAGAGAACAATTACATTGATTTTATTTGAGTTATTTATCATTTTATCTTCAGACATTTGAACTATCTCCTCGGTCTTTTCTAATATCATTCTCTTTTTAGCCCATCAATTGAAAAATGCTATTAAGATTAAGATCTCTCCTGTGTAATTTAAAACTCGGCAAAAGTCTTACCTCCAGTTAATTAATATTATAAATCATGCTAATCAATCAATTATATTTATTTATTTGCTTGCAAGTAAGGTAATGTCTTAGCAAGATATTCCTGCCAATAACCTTCATCACCATTTAATTCATGTAGCCAGTAATACATCATTAGTATCTCAAATTCTTGTTTTCTTCCTTTTGTATATGACTTTTTCGGCATCTTCCTATAAAGAGAATCTAAATTAAACAAATTACTTTTTTGTTTAAAATCATAATCGTATTTCCTATAATTAGTAGTACTCTTTTTCCTATGAGAAGCTGGCCATAAATTGTCATTATCCCAGAAGTAATTCACCCATTGGAACGAAAATTCATGAAGATTAACCTGGTACTTTGTCCACGTTTTTTGTATCCACTCATTTATTTCAGCTGAAATGAATACACCCTCACTTTGCATTCCTCTCTGACTTAGTACCCTGTGATAATCCTTAATAAATAAAAATAACATCTCTGTCTGATTTTTTAAAAAAGGATACTTTTTAATCAACTTCGAATAACAGTCATAGGATAACGATCTAAATTCTTTATCAGAGCTATATAGAAAAAAGAACTCATCTTCTTTTAAAATATTTCCAATGTTTTTGTTTATTTGCTTACCATACTCGGAATAAATACCTGTTAACCAGTCAATTATTTCTGGGTCATATTCCTTCAGTTGCTGTTGATATTTAGCTAATTTCTCGTCTTTTAGTGCGGTTTTTTCTTCTGCCTCTGTAATATTTAAGTAATTATTAAAGTATTCAAAGACGTAATTAACACACAGCCTCATATTTTCATTTCGTTCATTTATATTAAATTCATCTATCTTATCTTCTTTTTTTCTCCTTGCAATATATTCTTCAATTGTAAGCAATCCTAACACCTCATTTTAATATGTAGGTATACTTTTTATTTTAACAGTTTTTTGGTGCATGTAGGAAATTAGTATGAGTATTTATGATAAAATCAAACTATAAAATTACATTATTGGGGGCTTACAGATGATTGAGGCTATTACTATAGAAGCGTTTGCAGAATTATCGTTTAATAATAGAGAAACATACATATTGGATAGAGCGCAGTTAGGAGATTTTTGGCTTATTGGCCATGTAAGGAATCATTTTGAAGAAAAGCCATTTTTCTTTATTGATCAATTGATTAACCCATATACAGGAGTAGTATTAGAAACTAAGCTTTTTAATAATTTTATTCGACCTCTATCAATCTATTGCCGAAAGAAGGCAAAGGATAAACAATATGAAGACGGAACATTAGTTGCTGCAAAGGTCACTCTCACTGAATCCAAAAATGAGATAAAAAAAGGCAATATATTAAATACCACCTTTAACGAGGTGTATCCGATTGAAGAAAGTGATGAAATCTTTGATTTAGTTGGGATGAAAAAAGAAGATTTAGGTATTATCGCACTAGCAAAGCCATCTCTATATAAAGACAGTGAGAGTCGTTTCATTGATGCCGCTAATATCATAAAAACTAAAATAGAAAAAGATATTACCGACCTAAATTTAAAATTAAAAGAAAACCATCAACAACTGTTATATATGGAAAGACAGGAAGAACATTTAGAAAACGAAAAACAAAATCTAAATTCACTCCAGCAAAAACTAGAAGAATTAGGTTTTGTATTTGAAAAACAATCTGAAGACCAGTTAGAAGAAACAATGGAATCATTCCTTGATACACCGGAAACACCTTCTGAATTATTAAAAGGAATACAGTCACAACTAAGTGTACGAGGTTATCAATTTGAAGAAAAGACATTACGACAAATATTACTAGCACTTATGACAGAACAGATGATTATCTTATCTGGTCCTTCAGGAACAGGTAAAACAACAATAGTAAAGCAGCTTGCATCTATTTTAAATGCAAAGTATGAAATCATTCCTGTTCAGCCAAGCTGGACGGATAAGCAAGATTTACTAGGCTTTTATAATCCGATACGAAAATTGTATGTTCCATCTCCATTTTTAGATTGCCTTATTGAAGCTAAAGAAAACAAAGAACAATTGTACTTTATCTGTTTAGACGAAATAAATCTCGCTCAAATTGAATATTACTTAGCTGACATACTAAGTGTACGAGAATTAGAAGAAGGTAAACTTCGCCTATATAGTGATTTTGAATATCAGCAAAATATGAATGAAATAAAATGGTTTGTTCAACGTATGTCAAATGAGGAATATTCCTCTATCGACGAGGCGCTAAGAAAGATTCAAATGGATTCAATTACCCACTATGAGATGGTTACCCGTTTTCAAAACTTAAAACGTTACTCACCGTTTATTGATATACCGCAAAATGTACGAATTATTGGAACGATGAATGTGGACGGAGCTGTACAGGCGTTAAGTCCAAAAGTAATTGATCGTAGCTTTGTAATTCCGATTTATCGTCAGAAAAAAGAAAAAGTAGATGCAGTAGTAGAAACCGGAAAATACAATATTCCTGCTGATTATTTCAAAACAATTGTGACAGAAACACCTAGAATTTCAAGCCAGCTTCGTCAAGCAATAATTGAGATTCAGGAAAAACTAGATAATTGGCATATTGAATACAATGACCGAGTAGAACAACATATTTTACTATACTATAGAGCGGCAAAAAATATGGAAATTCCAACTAAGCAACAGGTAGATGATATTACGCTAATGAAACTCCTACCAAGGCTCCATGAAATGATAGATGACGAACAACTTATTACAGATCTTTATCAGGTTGTTGAAAGCCATGTGAAAGATGAGCCTCTAAGCAAAGATAAGATAAAAAAAATGAAACTAAGGTTAGAACAAACAGGATTATTCTCATATTGGAGTTGATAAGGCATGCAGGTAGAGTTATACATGATCAAGGTATGGTATAACCATAGAGGAACGCCTCAGAAAGAATTATTGCCAATCTCATCCATAAATATAGGTGACAAAATAGCTCAAAAAAACAAGCAGGAGTGGGTTATTCCAAACCATTACCGTAGTCAAAGTGAAAATTTCATGCGGCAAATTGGTATTCGATTTCCTGATAAAATTAATAATGTTACTTCACTTTCTATCTCTTCACCTGACGGTAAATTCAGAAGTACCTTTGTCTATTATCCTAAAGAAAACATATGGTTTGAACCAACACGTTTTTCTAACAAAAAACGAAAAGGATATTACTTATTTGAAGAATCTAGTATATTAACAGGTCTAACAAATGCAGGAACTGCAAACCTAAACTATGAAGAAAATGGTCATTATAAAGATTTTGCAACCATCCACTTTGTACCTTCATCATTACCAATAGATGATTATGAAGAAATGGTAGCAGATTTATACCGTATCCGTGAGGATATTGTTCGCGATGACCGTAACATTGCGAGGGTTGGAATAAATTCAAGTAAAGTTGTAATGGACCTGCAGGAACAGTTAAAAAAGTTGAAAATTGCAATTAAACAAATAAATGCTAGTCCGCATTCAACACTTGAGCTACAAACTACTAAGAAAAAGCCACAAAATCACGGCCGTTTTGACTTCCGCATGGAAATTGAGCAATATATAAATCCTGGCAAACCAATTTATAGAAGTCGTGAGCTTAAACCAGTTGTTGCCACATTTGAGAATATGCTCATAAAACAAATGTTAGGAGATTTGGTTCAATATGCTACTGCTATGGGTTCAAAAGAAATAACTACCAAGTCACTACTAAATAGTGTGTTAAATGAGCGTGAGGTATATTTTAGAAAAAGCGATTTAGAAATTCAAAGGTTACTAGGCTCTGTCGACAAGGTAGAGGATAAGAAAACCTATAATCAAGTACACAATAAGCTAAATAAAGATATGCAACAGTACTTAGATGAAGAAAACAGTATTCGTGGGGCTATTAAGGTATCGGCAGATTATAATAATATTCCAAGCTTACAGTCCAATACAGAGTATATAGAGTTAATACTAGAAATGAATGGTCCATTAACTAGTAATAATCAGTATTATCACCGTCAATCCAACCAAGGTTTGGCTGCTCAATTAAAGTATGATCGGCGTCAACGACATCTAAGAGTCAGAAACTATGTTATAAAAAATCAGCCGAAGATACCAAATGGAAGTTATTTTGGAACGATCTTTTTATCAAGTGAACATGTACAATCACATTTAAGATTTTATAAAGCTTTTTGTGAAGAGTCTCAGCTAGAGTCGATAAATCAACCTATGACCATTCAAATTTGCGGTATGGTAAGGAAACAACCTAATGGAATCGATACTGTTTCTACAACAAGACAGTTTGATGATTACTTAGATTATACGTTTGACTTTGTGTACATATCTAGTATTCAGGTAGATGGTATTGACATAGATATTCCATCAGATAAAAAATCACTAAATGCATTTTTAGATAGTGAGTTACCAATAATGATGAATAATGCTGACCAAAGTGAAGATGCATTTATGCGTTTAAAGCAGCTAGAGAAACTTCAATCACTCACTAATCAAATGGAAGAAATCCATAGTGTTTCTAAGAAATACGATGAACTAAAGGAAGTTGCAGAAGAACTACTCAATTTAAATTTATTTTCAAAACTCGAGTTAAAAGAACGTCTACCGGTAAAGCCAACACAATTGTTTTTACACAATCCTACCTATCGCGTAGCCTGGCAGGCAATGCAGCGCATTAAGTATGAATTGTCCGCTTCATTATACGTACAGCAAAATCAACGACAGGTTAGTACAGGTAAAGTGGAGTATATTTTTGAAGTATGGACACTTTATAAAATCATTCATGTTTTAACCATGGAAATGGGTTGGAAATTAGAGGGTAACAAGAATGTTACAGCATGTTTAGATCAATACATGGTAGCGGGATCTGAAAAAGGACTACAAAACTTTTCAGCAACCCTTTACTGGCAGCACTGGGAGCTGGAAATTTATTATGAGCCAAAGATTAATCTTCCATTTGAGAATTACCTAACTCCTGACTTCGTTTTTAAATTCAAAAAAAATGGAAGTACTATGGGACTTGTTATATTAGATGCAAAATATCGTAATTACGAATCTCAAGGAATAGAACACTGGGTAAAAGATATTAATGATATTGCAATCACTAAATATGGTAATATGCAATCTATTGATCCAAAGTGGCAATTCCCCATCATGGCATCAGGCATTTTGCATTCTGATGTGAAGATTTCAGAGGACGCCGAGGACAAATATAACCCATATCATGTCATGTACAATGAAACCTTATTTAACACAAATTTGTCAGAAGAAAAGGCACATAAATATGGTTCTATATATATGATTCCTTCTAAGACCTATATTTTCAAGAATTGGTTTCGTTTAATTATGGAATATCATCTTGGTGAGCATAAGGTATGTTGGAATTGCGGTGAATCAAAAGAAGTTCAAGAGCGCCAACTTTTAACTCAATACGGGTACCCAAAGTACTACTATACATGTCATTGCTGTAATGAATTTTGGGTAAAAGTACACTGTCGTTCCAATCGTCATAAAATCATAAAACACATGAATAACTACCATTTACAAGTAGAAAATAGAAGGAAATGGTGGGTTATTTGTCCAAGTTGTGGTGATGGCAGACCTGCTCAGCAAAATTCATTTACTACAGCTCTATTCAATCAGCAGCCAGTATTTATTGATTTTGATGATGATCTACCATGGTAATCATAATAATTTACATTTTATTTATTATACAGTTAATGGGCTTGGAGCTAATTCCAAGCCTTTTATTCATTTTCACATTTAACTTCTGTGCCATCCAGCAAAGTCACTAGAAGTAACATACGAATCATAAATGAAAATATAAAAACGAGCAAATGTATTATACCTCTTACATAAAAGTTAAAAATATTATTTTAACTTTAGGTTTGATGATATATAACCCCCAAAATTAGGTATAATATTAGTAGCAGTGTGCGTTGGCCGCTGTGGGATATAGGTAATCCACCCTTCCACCCGAACTAGCACAGGGATATTCGGGTGGATTTTATTTTTTTCTTTTGATTAAGTGAAAAATTAGTGTAAGGTTTCAGGTATAAAATATTAAATAAAAACTGCTTCAAACAAAAATATGAAATTAATAAAACTATCGGACACAAAACGAACCTGTAATGGTAAGAATTTTTGCTTAACCTCATGTTATTAGATTACCAACCTAAATTCATGCCTTTACCTCATTTGCAGATTCAAACTCGTGTTTCTTAAACCTTTCCTGTGCTTTATTTATTTTTTCAGGAAGTGTATAAACGTAATTAAATATTGTGTGAGTAAATTCAATCATGAGATTAACCGTCTCTGGATCAAATTCAATTTCATCCGCGTGAGCAGCTGAGTTTCCCTCTTTCCTAAGTATGTAGGAAATTTCATTCATAATTGGTGGAAGAATGTGTTTGTCTTGTAAATCCTTAAGTTTAGTAAATAAATCGTTTCCTTTCGCTCCTTTTTGCTTACACATTTTCTCCAGTGCTCTTCTTAATGCCAAAATACAAATTGCTCCATCTAAATTTCTTACTTTTATAGCTGCATCAAAAGCGTCTTTTACACCTTTTGGTATGAAGTGTTCATTATCTGCACCGGAAGGATAAAGGACTTCTTCATTAATTATTGGTGCTCCATTAGGTTCCGTTTCTTCACTAAACCAACTGTGTTTTTCCACCGTAATCTCTTTACAAACTGGGCACAGATACAAATACCATGTTCTACCATAAGAAGTATTATACGCGGGTTTAAAAGGATCATAATTATAATCCCAAACGTCTTCAGTTTCCGTTAAATTGTGATTTGCAACTTGTTTCATTGAGGTTTTATTACCACAATGATTACACGTTATTACCTTTTCCACCAGTATCATCTACCTCCTATCAATTCTCACACCTTCAAAATCAACTTTCCGATTTAATCTTGTCGAATTATTTTAACACCTTGCTTACTACGTAATTTAATCTGTTTTTTAAATTCCTTTATCGCTTCTTTATGACCAAGAATAGTGAGAGTTGTAGCTAATTCATTTTTCTTGATTGAGCGATATAATCCATTAATTTTGCGCTTAATATAGTTTGACATAAAGAATGTAATGATTGACCTATCACAATCAAAATCTCTATTTTTTAAAAACCAATCTACTAAACGTTCAACATGAATTTGATCCGGCATAACAAATTTTCCATTTAAGTATTCAGATGAACCGATAATTATATCTACTGTATTTACTGCCGACATTACACAACTTGCACCTAAGAGATTATAGTGCTCTTTTCCAGCATATTGGATTGCATATTTCTTAATTAGCTCAATTGATTCATCTTGATTAATTTCTATATATCGCAAATCATTTGGTGTTAGTTTAATGAGTTCTTCCATAAAGCAAATCTCCTTAGAACCTTCTAATATTTTATTGAGGACTTATTGCTCTTACCAATATTACATTCTTCACATAGAGTTTGTAGATTTTCAAGAGTGGTCGTCCCTCCAAAAGAATAAGGAGTTATATGATCAACGTGTAACTTTACACCATCATTAGGTGTGCGTCCACATAATTTACAACAACGATCTCTTTCAAGGACTTTAAATCTGAGACTAAGTGGAATAGAACGGCTTCCCCTCCTATTTATAATCTTTTCTGGAAGTTTTTCCTTCGAAATATCGTTCTGCAAGTTTAGCCAAATAGGGTCAAGAGAATATGATGGGAGGATTTCAAGTTGATATCCCTTGTTCCCCATGAAATGCCCCTTCAATAGGGAAATCATAAGAAAATCTGATATAAATTTTTTAGCCGTTGTGTTTAAAAACGTTTCTGTTTTTGTATCATACACACCTAGGAAAAGGTCATTTGTCTCTGTAATCTCAAAACCTAATTTTCTGAGCAAACCACAAAATACTTCTTGTTTCATTCGTCTAAATGCTTTAGTGGATTCTGGATGACCTTCCAGTCGCTCAGAGAATTTTATCTTTTGCATAAAAAATATAGAGCCTTTTGCATCCTTTTCTGTCGTTAAGTTGATTGAAAAGAGCTGTCCTGTCACATCGTTACAACGGCTAAAACAATTAATTCTGTAGTGGTTGTTAATATTTTCATAGAGTTGAAGGGATAATTCAACTTCTCCATCATGAATTCCAAATGTATAGTTATGAAATGTTTCTAATAACTGAAAATGCTCATGGCTATACTGAAGTGGTTTAGATATTCCTTCTTCACCTTGTAGAAAAAATGATCCTATCCGGATTTGACCTTCAGGGAGGAGAGTATTTTTTAATAGGTTTGCCATTTTTAAAACAGCGAGAGTTTCATTGTCTTCAAGAACATCATCTTCAAAAACCCATAAATCGTTAGACATGGTATACCTCCTCATTAACCTTGTGTATTTATCTTACTATCTGAGAACATTAGTATTAATTTTTCAGCCTCTTCTAGGAGCTCTTTTTGGCCATTAATAGATAGTAGATCACGACACCAAAATGTCGTCCTTATCCCTTCTTCATCAATATCTTCATTTAGAACACCGTTTTTTAATATTCCTTCCCACCCTTTATCTTCAAAAACAGTATATTTCAACCACCAATTCTCTATATATGTTTTTACATTTTCAATAGGTTCTGGAAATATCATTACACTATTTATAAAAGTAGGTGGAATTTCTTCATAATCACCATGAAAAAACTGTATATTAGTAAATAGTATTCTATTAACTTTCTTAGTGATAATTTCTTCAGTTAGTACGTATTGTCTTGCTATGTATTGTGGAAAAAAGGTAGAGTATTGACTCATAGATTGGTTTATATTTTTACTAGTTTCCGTTCCTAAAGCATTTCCATTCAAGGGTTGGAAACCACCCTTAGAAAGAGCTGCATCTAAATCCCTTAACAAAAGGATTGAATTGTTAATAAGATGTCTTACATTATTTATTGAGTTAATAATTGAATTATTATTATTCATTTTGATTCCCTCCATAGTTCCAATTCAATTTTTTAACATCCTTATAGTAGTTCCATGAATATGAATTTAACGGTGAATTGTATGTAATATTAATTTCAGATACTATTTCAACATGTTGTTGAAACCCATTAAAGCTTTGAAGACCTTTCTTTTCCAACAGCCTTTGAAGGTCAGTTAATAGTTTTAAGTCCTGCACCGTAAGAAAACTCCTTAAATTACTTATCGTATTATGAATTTCTCTCCATGTAAGCCAGTAAAGTTGTTCTTTTCGAAAAACAATACCGTTTACATGGAGGATGCTTTCAAGGATTTCTTGTTTTGGTAAATAAGTATGATTAGTCAGATATATCATAGCAATACTATTCAATTTATTTTTATTGATATTTAGATAACGCAGGCAGTTATCCTTGTGAATATCCTCAATTTCACGTGCCAGTTGATCCCGTTGTCCATTGGTCCTGTTCTGTAAATCAACTGATTGATCCTCATAACTTGATTTATCCGACCAATATTTCGCCTCAATACATATCAAAAATTCACTATCACTTTTCGTTTTTACTTGAAGAAGTACATCTGGTTCTGAGTTCTCTAACTTTGGCCAAAAAACAAAGTTACATTCTATGATTGGTGAATCAAATGTTAATTGATGGCCATTTATGTTTACACATGATTCTAATACTTTTTGAAAATATGTAGGAGAAGACAAATATTGAAAAAGACCAATAACTGATGAAGTTAATATGTCCTCATAATTCTGCAATGCAGAAGGTATTTTTCCATTTAATTCTGCTACTATCAATTTACTCCCCTCCCTCATTTCTAATAATGCTACCCTTTTCGTGTACCAACAAAGGAATTCCAGCTAGCTCATATCTTGCCTTTATGTTAAAACCATCCCATTCCAATGGCATTGATGTTTGTTTCAATTTTTTATGCTCTTCTTCTGTTACAGTGGCGGTCCAAAGGTATTTTTCTAATAAATCAATAATAAAATCTTTAGTTAATTTTCCGTTCCTCGCTTTGTGTTCACATACATCATTAATATATTTTCCTTTTGGAATGAGATGCTCATATTCCAATCCTTTAATGTCTTTCTTTACTAATTTCTCCAATGCATCGGGGGTGATAAAGTCAGTAGAGTATAGTTTTCGCTTTATAGGTAAACCCCTTGTAGCTAAGTGAATATGAAGATTAGCAAGAAACTTCCTTTTCCCTTCACCAATCCCCTTCATGTAAAGAGCATCATCGAACGGCAATGTCATAAGAAATTTATAATACCTTTCAGCTAGGTCCTTAATTATTTCTTCTCTTGTAAAGTACATGTTTATCTCCTCTTTAATCTCTTATTTGTTCCAAGTAATTTTCAGGGTAATAGAGATAATAATTTATTACCTAAAGCTGTTTTATCATATCTGAATTTACTCCACTGATTATTGTCTGAATAAGGGTTTGCAGAAAACCTATAAAACTCTTTATATGTTGCTCCAGCTTTTTTCAAATAAGCTAACTGTTCAAATTCCATTGACGGTATTAACCAGACACATTCAATCTCAAGAGTTCTTGTATTAAAATAAAAGAATAATAGATAAAATGATTCGTGACTGGAGAAAGTGCTTATACCGACATTTTGAATAAATTGATTGCCATTTAGCGCAAACCTACTCTTGACTTGTAAATATAAAGATTGAAAATGACCTTTTTTATTAACAATTATGTCGATTCCGTCATCATCAGATTGTGGTAAATAGCATGTAAGTTGACCATCTGAACCTAAGGTTATTAGTTCGACGGCACGATTTTCTATAACACTACCCTTTTGTTTTGATGATACATTTTTAAACATAGAATACCTACTTAATATAAATTTAAATAAAAATAAAGGAGAACCTTCAGTTACTCTTCTATGATTTCACATAATCATATTTTACTACTTCAATCAAACAGCGCTCTCAAAGCCTTTTATACGCCGATATAAGCGCATTAAGCTAACACCAAGAACAAACCCTATGAATATATTAAAACAACAAATTTGAGCCCCGTAGACAGGTTATTCCTAATTCTAAATAAACCCCAACTCCTATGAACAAGAATTGAGGCTTTTTATGGTAATTTAAATTTTTTTTATTCTACCCCCAAAGCCTTAAACACTGCATCTTCTGGACTTTGGTAAAAGCTTATCTGAAATTTTGCAAATAGTTCTGGTGGAACCGTCCCAATATCAACTGCCGATGCCATTGGTAATAGAACCTTTTTGGCCCCTGAATCAAAACACACTTGTAAGACGTTTGCAAGCTCTTCCACTTTGTTTATTGTACCACTAATACTAATTGCTCCTAGCACTGCAAATTGACTTTGTACGGGCTTTTGCATAGCTCCTGAGCACAGTGCTATGAATGCAGCTAGTGACAGTTCACTGGTTAATCCAATGCCATGTATATCTTGAATATGCATTAAATAATCTTTTAAAGTTGTACTAATGGAACCACTTATATTTTTACTATTAGCCTTAAAGAAACGGAATGCAGTATCAATACTCTCTTTTGCTTCACGGTCCGTACCAAGGCCAGTTCTTTCAAACTTTCCATTTCCACTAACAACTTCAGTTTCAATTTTAAAAGTACCTATCATACCAGTTTTTCCACGTGCAACAGTATAAATATGTCCCGGCTTCCCTAAACCCTCAGGTATTATTTTGCCACCACCTTGTTCTGGTACTGACACAAATTCCTCGAGCATGGTTTCATTATTAATGTATGAGAAATTGACGTCATAGAATTCCATACCACCAATTTTCTTTAACTGTTCTTTTACACGCCTTCTTCCAACTAGCGCATACCGAAGAATTTCCTCTACTTCTTCAACGGTAAATTCTCCGTTTGGATATAAAAGTTTTATCATCCCCGAAACAGTCTTTCTCACAGCAATGACATCACGCTGGTTTAGATTGTTTCCAAAGCGAAAATATCTTTCTGCTGCATCTGAAAAAGATCGTTTCCGCATTTCACGGAAAAACTCTGCTAGGTAATCGACAATAAATCCGTATTCATTTGTTAAGAATTCTGGTCGCATTTTTGGAACCTCCCAGCCTGGGAGATAGTAATGCATCCGATCAAAAAATGCTGAATCATAAGCCATAGCTTCTGGGAATGGGTCAAAGAGATGAGATGTTTTTAAAAGGACATCAACACTTTGATTGATATTTCCTACAAAGACCATTGATGCATTGGCATTTTTTTCTTCACGACCTCTCGCAAATGAACCAGAAGCCATATAATCCTTCATAATTTGAATCCCGTCTTTGTCTTTAAAAGTAATCCCTGCTACTTCGTCAAAAGCGACACAATCCCACATTCCTACAAGTCCAATTTGACGAGATGACATGTTGTAAAATAGATTGGCAACTGTTGTTTGACCCCCAGAAACTAGAATAGAGTTCGGGGATATCTCCTTATAAACATGGGATTTACCAGTCCCTCTTGGTCCCAGTTCACACATGTTATAATTATTTTCAACAAGAGGGACAAGACGTAGTAGCATATGCCATTTTACATTCTCTTGAAGTTGAGTAGGTTCCATCCCAATAGATCGAATAAGAACATCAATCCACTCTTCCTTTGTGAATTGCTTTCGTTGATCAAATAGTTCTTGAAGATCCATGGTTGGCATTTGAATAGGAGTAATGCTCTCAATACTAAAAGGGCTCGCTCCCTTTTGTTCCTCATCAAAAAAGTATTCCATTTTCAATATGCACCAAATACCACCAGCAAGTAGCTTATCAAATTCTTTAACAAAACGAGATGAAATCGAGACACCTTTTAAACCCAAATTTGAAAACTCAGCCTCGTAAACATCTTTCTTTTCATTTAGTTTAACTGAAATTTTATCAATGACAGTGTAACGGCCAAGCTCTTTAATCTTAGATTTAACCTTTTCGGCTTCATCTGGACGAACAAAATTATCTGATAGGATTTTCTTAACCATTTCAACACCATCTTGAATGCTATTCTCATCAGTTGTGGCACAATACATTCCTAACAAATATTCTAAAACATATACAGGAACATTTGCACCCTCTTTGATTTTCTTTGTTAGGTCTTTACGAACAACTTTTCCTGCAAAGTATTCATTTAACTTTTGGTTTAAATCCTCCATTATTTCAACCCCGCATTTCTCCTAAAAACCGAAATCATTTGATATGGCGATATCAATTGTAAATGGTATTTTGTCATAAACATTCTCTACCGACTCTTCTTCATCCTCTAAAATTAGATAATACTTTTTCACCTTTTCATAAGTCATATTTTTAAACACAAATTTTTCTTTAAAAGTTCTTTCTTCTGGCTTTGATGATTTACTATCTGCAATGATAATATTTTCATTTGACAGACGATTTCCTTCTTCATCAGTAAAATAAATCTTAAGTCGAAGTGGCTTTTTCTTATCTTCAACTTTTATTGTTTGGAAGAATTCTAAATAGGTAATCATACTTGTAATTTTTCTTGAAATACTTGTAAGTTTTACTTCCACTTTGGAAATATCATTTTTTCCTGATTTTCCTCGATCATTTTTGAACTTTATGACTGGAATAACGATTTCTTGCAGCATAGCGCCGCCATGTACGTAATTAGCTCCTGCTCCTTGAACTGCAAAGCGATTAGATCCTCTTGGAACTATTACATTTTTTTCTTCATTTCTTAAAATGTAGTTCATGGAAAACTTCATAGTACCTTCAAGCGCTGCATTCGAATCAGAATTAGATA
This sequence comes from Bacillus sp. MRMR6, assembly GCF_001940785.1. Classification (GTDB taxonomy): domain Bacteria; phylum Bacillota; class Bacilli; order Bacillales; family Cytobacillaceae; genus Neobacillus. The sequence goes on along the minus strand of NZ_MSLS01000016.1, from coordinate 24,297 downwards.
ATACAAATCGCCTTTTCTCAATTAATGCATTATCAATGTTTTTTATTACCTTATCACTTGCATGCAATGGATTTCTATTATAGATAAAACCATGATCAGTAGTAATGACAATATTGGATGCACTAACACTATTAACTAGATGATTTAATAATGATCGTATCTCTACAAAAGCATCCTCCACAGCATCAAAAACTTCCCGTTCAGTTGCCGCATGATCTCCTCTAGCATCAATTGAATTATGATAAATATAAACAAGCCTTTTGCCAGATATGGTCTCACGAAGTTCTTGGCGGTTCATATCAATAATGTTTCTATACTGAATAGCTATTGAATCATTTACATACTTTTGTAAGATATTATTTCGATTTTCAGTACCTGATGCCCTAATACCATCTACGTCAACTTGACCATCTTGATATGTAATATGCTTATGAGGCAAAAGTACGGCCATTCCAAGGTCAGTATAGGATGGCAATACACCCTGCATTGTTACGATTTCCGTCGATCCTTTTCTTTCATTATTTAAAAGCTCACTTAATTCCTTTGCTGCTTCAAATCGGAGAGCATCAGAAATTATGACAAAAACCCGTTCACCTTTAATTATATAAGGTTGGATAGTTGATTTATAAAACTCATATTGTTGATCCACTCCAGAAATTGCCCAGTGATCCTTTAACTCGCCCTCAATTGTATTACACCATTTAATCGAAAGTTCATCTGCATACCAATTCGTATATGCATTCTCAACTTTTTCTTTAATAGATGATAATCGTTCCTTATTTTCCAGCTTATCGAACGCGACATAAAACTTACGATATGCAGTATCTATTTTATAGTAATCTTCGCTATATTCTTTAAACATTTCATATGGACTTTGTTGACGAATAAAAAAGTCTAGTTCAAACGCCTTTTTGAGTAAATGAATGGCATGAATTAATGATTCATACTCATACTTATATTCTGGGTACCAGTGTAATGTACGCCGTTCTGTAATCATATCAACATATATATCATACTGATGGATATCATTATTTAGCTGGGTAGAGATATAATTAATGATTTTCTCATCAAAGATTTGAAATACATCAGTTTTTAAGTAATCTTTTATTTCCCATTCATCAATATAGTTACTAACCTTTACCATTTTTTCGATCTCAATTGCCTGCTTGTTGTAATCCAAACGATCAGTCTTGTTATTCATAAACTGATTCATCAGGACAATGCAATTTGTTGGGCGACTAGAAATATACTTTGTCCATGTATTAGGAAGCGAAGAATACAAAGAAGCTGAAATATTTGTAAGGGTAAAGAAAATGAACAAGACTTGAATGGAACGCTCATCTAATGAATAGTTATAATGCTTCTCCATCAATTTCCAAAAACTTTCCTCATCACCAAACTTTTTTATGCTCTCCCACGCCTTTTTACCCTCATAATTCAATTCTTTAAATAAGGTCTTAACTACTTCATCAAGATTATTAATGTGATTCTTACAGAGAGTTGAAAGGACAGCTATATCTATCTTTTCTTCAGTATATTCCTGGATATCATAAGACTGGAATGATGCATAACGCTCTTTATTATTGAAAAACTTCGCATACTTCTTAAATACAGGACGAAGTGAATCGTTTGTTAAACCCAAGTCTCGCATAATCACCGTGATTTTATCTGTTGCGAATTCGAAACTATATTTATAAACATCAAGTAGCCAATCTTCTCTTGGATTAGGTTTAGCCATATTTGCATAGATTAAGAAATGTGAATTAGGATCACTTTTTTCAAGTTCATATTTAGTAGCAAATAAATTATTATGTGTTAACTTCCAAACCCTTATATCCTCTACATTTAGACTGTCAATATCATCAATAAATTCGCCTTCTTCATCATACCAAAATACAATATGACGCTTCTTTCCTTCTGTTAATTCTTTATTAAACGTTTCTTGTAAAACCCTATTTACTTCCTTAAGATTCATAATACATCCACCCTACATTTATTATAGCTCTAGGAAGTTTTCTGGCTGAAGCTATAATAGTTCAATTAGAACTTAAATCTTTGCTAATAAGTTCGCTTTAAGCACTTTTTTACCTTCACCTTGTGAAACTTCAATATTTTGGAACTTCTCATAATTGACCTTTACGCCGTCATCTAAATTAATTTCAATTTTTTGATTAGCAACGTGAGCGATAACTTGATCGTACTGTTGGCATTCTAATAACTGCCTTTGTATACTTTCTTTTTTCTTCTTCACTTTTGTCTTTTCCTGGGTAGATACATCTGATTCCAAAAGAAAATCTAACCGAGTTATCTCTGTCTCATATTTACGTTGTAATGTGTGAAGGTAATCTGTTCTTACTTTTGCTACTATTCCTAGATCGTAACGATGCATATAAATAAGGGCTTTAAAACCATCATTCTTTCCACTTTCAAACAACCAATAAATTGGGCGTTTCTGATATATATGGAGATGATCCTTATAAAACTCTTTTACAAAATAACGACGAATACGTTGTCTAGAGGTTTCATTCCCTTTTCTTGTTAAAGTATCGGCTACAAAATCTAGGTTTTCTTCAAGATTTTCTTTGCCGAAAGTTATACGGACGAAATCTATAAAACGGCTGACTATATCGTCTTCAAAATATTCATCATCAGTGATTGGAATAATATTATCATTATCAGCTTTAAAAGTTTGGTACTTTCTTTGATCAAACTCACCACCTGCATAAACTAAGCCTTCTTGATCTAATGAATAACGACCAAACATACAACCAACTAAGTATGAAATAAAAGATTTGACCTCACGTGTTTTATCCGCATATTTCAAGGAAATATTTTTTTCATCTACACTATTTGATAATTCATTTTCCAGAAAGTATTCTTTAATAAAATGAAGATTAATCTCCTCTTCATTTTCTTTTATCTTTTTTATTTCTTCTGCCTTCGCCTTGTCCAAATAAGTAAAAATCTCATTTATTTTTTTTATTACTTTTTCATGTGATATTTTGAGAAATGGATGGCTAGTAAAGTCTAACGATATTTCAAAGTCGTCCCAGTCTTTTTTAGAAATCTGGATATTTTCATTTACGTTATCAATAATTTGTAGATTCGCATTTTTATTAAAATCAAACGGCAGGGATAATACAGCATTAACAGTTGTATTAACAGTAGGATTTAATATTTGTAATAAAAAAGACGAAACTTTAGAATTTAAGAAACCTAAAATTATTCTGTCAAATTCGGGAGTTTGGCTCATAATTGTTGGTGCACCAGAACTATATTGAAATTGACTCCTCTTTATTCTAAAACTAGGATAATCAGTAGTGATTAGATTCCATGTTATCCCTTCTCTGTTCCAATACTTTGGATTATTTAAACCCCCATGTTGTTGGTAAAAAAGCTTTGCCTCATCTGACCAATTAACGACGAAGTATTCATTACCATAATATTTTCTATATCCTCCACCGTTTGCAAACGGTACCCACTTATTATCTGTATTATCAACTTCCCAAAAAAATCTTACATATTTTTCATTATTATGCGATTTAACTCTTCCAGCAGATTCAAAGAAATTACCTATCGAATCTCCTGAAAATATATCAACATTTTCTAACCAATAAGCAATTATTTTATTCGGAACCTTTAAAAACTCCTCTTGCTTGAGCCCCGTATAAACAGCCGATTTTTTTAAAAATGCTTTCTCTTTTTCCCTTGAGTTTGAATAATTAACCAATCTGCTAAAAGTTCCCTTATATTCTTTTATTGAACTGTTCTTTAGTATAGCTGCTGTTGTTTGAACAACTTCTCCACTTATTTCTTCGAAAGCCTTAGTGCCTAAATGAGCCATCGATACTATTGTCGATTCTGTGATAAGTTTTTCTCTCAACAAAGAAAAACTATCTAAAAACATCCATGCGTGTTGGGTAATAATAGCTGTATAATTATCTTTCCTAGTTAAATTAATAGCTTTTTCAATAAAAACAGCAAACAAATCATTTTTTGAACTCGGATAATTTTTTTCTAGATATCTATTTAAATTGGCATTCATCCCTCTACGACTCATATAAGGTGGGTTAGTCACGACTATATTATATTTTTTATATAAAACTTTTGCCTGATTTAAAAGTTCTGGCAATTTTGATAACAATATTTCTTTAAAGTGTTCTGTAAATAAATCGTCTGCATCTTCATACTTAAGAACTTCTAACAATTCTTCAATTGCTTGGTAATTTACTTCTTTTACATTTAAAATTGACCCATATTCCTTAGCATCTCTAAAAAGGTTTACTATATATTCTATCTCCTCTTTTAGTAACACTTTTTCTTTATCTAAAATATGTGTTTTTAGGTATTCAATTGCTTCCTGTGGTATTTCATTGCTTTCCTTGATTGGGAAAATGTTTAAGTTTATTTTTTTATTAAACAACCTTTTATTAACACTTCTTCCTTTCATCATTAAAGCAAAATAGGCTAATTGTGCAGCTCTGTCGTCAATGTCTAATCCATATAAATTTTTTTCAAGAATTAATTGAGGAATTTTCCTTTCAGAGTATCCGCTAGAAAGATAAATATTAAACAAGACATCAAATGCATAGACAAGAATGTGACCTGAACCCACACACGGGTCTAAGACTTTAATCACTTCAGGATTTAGTTCATTATTTATTAAACTTTTTAATCGCTCTTCAACATTTGATTCTTGTTTAACACTTGATTGAAAAAATCTCCATTTTTGTTTTAGATCCTCATTTGGATTAGATTCTAACCATAATCGTCCAAGTGAGTTCTCAACCATGTATTTTACAATCCAATCAGGCGTGAAGAGTTGAGTAGCAGCTGGGATATTTTCTTTTAAAATCTTCATATTTTTCTTTAAATCAGCAAAAACTTTATCTTTCTTTTCAGAAATATAGTATTGATACAACCATCCTATTATTTCAACTTGTTCTTTCCAATCTTCTTCATCTATCATAATTACCAAGTCACGAACAACTGAACCTTCTGATAATAATTTGTCAGGTAAAAGTAACTCAGTAAAATCTTCAATCTGTTCAAACATCATTGGCATTATTTCGCCAAGTTTATTACATTGTTTTACTAATATGTATTTAAATAATTCTTCAGTATTATTTTCGTCTTGCAAACGGTAAACAACATCTAAATCAAGCTCTAGATCATCAGCTATGGTCAATACATTGGACACTGCATCTGGTTCTATTTTCCCACTATCTATTGATGAAAGAACCCTCACTCCAGATGGGAGATATTCATTTACTTCCATAAACCGAATTGCTATCAATCGGTTAAACCATGTATAAGCAACTTCCTCAATTATTTGATCAAATCCCTGGTCTTTGATTTTTTCTGTAAGCTTGTCTCGTTGTTTCATCTGATATTTTTTAAAAAATTTATCGTTAACTCGAAAACCATCTTTGTAAACTTCAGGTTCCTTAATTCTTTTTTTTGTAATCCCGAGCTCATAGGCTTTTTGTTCTATGGCTTCCAATAATTTGACCCGAGCTGTGACAGCAAAGTTTTTAATTGCTGATTTATTCATAAATGAACCTCCTTCTTTCTAAAAAAGGGAGAAGATAACTTCCCCCTAATTCCTATACAAGCTTAATAATAGTGTTTTCTTTTAATTCTCGTTTTAACTCTAGGCGTAATTCATTCAGCAATCTTTCAATATCATCGTCATTTTCAATTGTTTTAGTACCACGAAGAACGGTGGATTTACTAATTGTTTTTGTTTCTTTATAAACAGTTGGTGGATCAATAATCGTTGTACCTCCAGGCCCAACAGGTGGATGAATTGGAGGAGTGACAATTGTTTTTTTACGTTTTGCAATTTCATTATTGATCTCATCAATACAACGTACCTTCAATCTGTCACTTTCTGTTTGCATAGCAATTGCTTCGTAGAAATTATTTACACTTTCTAGACGGTTTTTTAAGTCAATAAAACGATTTCTAAATGTTTCACTAAACTTTTCTTTAATGCTAGCATCTTTAGATAACTCATCCATCACGACATTAAGGTCTTGGTCAATCATATTACTGATTGGTTCACACTCTTTTTCTAACAATACAACGAAGAGATCATCGAAGTCCTTATATAAACCAGGCAATTTTTGTATATTATCGTAAGGTTTACTATTTTTGACGATTTTCTCAATTGAATTAATAATTTCCCGAACCTTTTTATCTGTAACATAAGAGCGATTATTCTCAAAGATGTCTAAGCGTTTAACAGCATTATCATAAAGATCTTTTTGGTTTTCAAAGAAGTCCTTCACATCACCGACAGCTTCTGCATAATCAAGTAAATCGTCCTCAAACTCTTTTATTTGTTTATAAAAACTTCCTGTGTCTGAAATGGACAATAATTTCTCAATAGGTTCTTTCCCGTCTGTTAAGATACCTTGTCCTGGATATACTTTATTTCCGTAATTCACTAGTAACAATTTGATTTCATTCAGTTCTTTTAGTAATAGTTCCTTACATCGGCCCATTAGTCCATCTTCATCACTTGGTACAGCTGTAATCTCGAACATATCTTTAATAATATCTTTAGTAATTTTAATTAAATTCTGCGGAATTCTCTCCCTCTTTTTTATGACCACTTTATCAACATAATCACGTTTAGTTATATAATTTAGAATGTCACGATCTGAAGTGTTTAGAATTGACTGATTTAATTCTAACTTTATTTCCTGGCCCTTAAAAAGCTTGATGATTATTGCCGTTGTATCGAGTTCATTCCATCCGTATGGTTGTTTAGAAAAATAGGTAGTTATTCCTTTTATTGTAACTTGTTGTTTTCGAGAAGTTAGTCTGTCTATATAACTATTTACTTCCTGAAGGGCAAGTTTGTTTAGCTCCTCATCACCTGTTAAAGTTAATTGAGTTGTACTATCTTGTAGTAAATCATTTAGTTGTTTTGTCGTATCGACATACTCTTTTATATAATTCAGCTTACTAAATAGATTTTCAATCAAAGCTGTAAAGGCATCATTAATTCGCTCAATTGGATTTTTTTCTTTAACATCAAGTTGCTGAGAATTCACATATACTTCTGCAACCCTTAATGCTTCAGTTAGGTGTGTTGTAACTCTTTCTTTTCTTTCTGATACTTCACGTGCTTTTCTAGTTTTAATGTCCTCAATTGCTTGAGAAACAGATGAACCACTTTTCACTTTTAGATACGCTTGTATTTTTAAAATATTTTCCATTTCATCCAAATAGGAAGTGTCAGCAGGTAATTTTAAAATGACATTATTCTCACGCATAGACATCATCTTTAGTTCCGATTGGTTTAAATCAGCTGCTGCTTCATAGTACGGTGTAATGATTTTCAATCCAATATCATGAGTCTGTATTCCTATCGGACGATCATCAATGATTGTGTTAAAGCTAAAATGATATCTAGTTGAATAGCGATATTTTTTATCTGAATATATTCCACCAAAAATTTCTTCACCAATTTTTTGGATTACTTCAGCAGAATCGACATGCATATTTTTAATTTCACGGTTTACATCTTGCTCATCATTGGTTAAAAAAATATATTCATCACCATTCCTTTGAATTAAGGTTTCTTTTGATAATCGAATAAGTGATGCTTCCATTTCTTTTTTTAAATCCAACTTATCAACATCAATATGATTGACCATTAAAGTTGATAAGTTTTCTAAATTAGATGGCAATTCTTTTACATATTTGATTAGAAATAACAGTTTTAAGATTTCTACATCATGTTCTTTTAAACGGGAATTTTTCTTAGCATGAATAATGACAGTCCGAATAGATGAATCAAGGAAAGTCTCAATCGTTTCATAAAATGCTGAAAATGGAACCAATGATCCTTCTTCACGCTCAGCAAAACGGATAGCAGATTCCTGAAATGCACTTAAAAGAGAACGTTCTCCTTCTGACAAGCTTTTCCCTGATGCCCCATGAATTCTTACACCTGTAAATACTCTTTGCAGAAGATTAAATTGGTAGGGTATAAATGGATAAACTTCTACGAAATCCTCTTCAGAAGAGAAGGATTTCATCTCTGCTGTATCCTGTGAAAACACAAATAGGTTCTTAAGTATCGAACTCTTTTGCCGATAAACTTCTTTTAAAGTAGCTTTACCTTCTTCATTCTTTATTAAAATACGCTTTTTGATGACCTCATCTACATATGCACTAGATAAGCTGAGCTTGGTATCAAAACGGCCCTGGATTTTGGAAAAATCATTTCCTTTTACACTTAATACCGAATCAATATCCTCTTGGCTCGTAACAACTATCCATGCCTTGCCACTACAATGAATACCAAACTGATGAACAACAGTTTGTAAATTTAACATGGATTGTGAGTTATCACCAATGTACTGTCCTACTTCGTCCACCAAGAAAACAACGTGATGATCCTTCGTATCAGGTTGCTTTCTTTTATTTTCGATGTACTCACTAACTCTTTTTGCAAATTTTTCAATACTGATTGAGTATTCCTTTTCTGCTAGTTCAAACCAATGTTTTGCAGCATCTTCACTCATTTTTGTTGTTTTACATAATGCCTCAATGATAGAGTCTTCTTCATAATAAAAATCTTCTCTTGAATCTTCCCAGCTGTTACCAGAGATTTCTTTGAATGTTTCTTTAAATTGTTCATAAAGCCCATCTTTAGCCATTTTCCGTTCAATATCAGCAATCCATGGAATAGATCCACAAAAACCTTGCATTTCATTAAATACTTTATTTAAGACCTTAACAATGGAATCTTTATCTGCCTTTGAATCCGATTCACTCTTCGCATCAATATCAAAAAGGATGACGTCTGTTGTGATGTCACCAGCCATTTTTAAATCTGCTAAAATCATCGGATCTGGGATTTTTTTATCGAAAAAGCTAATCGCTTCTTTACCATTTACTTTTTTATTTTCTATGAGATAGGAGAGAATTTTCAGAAAGTGTGATTTACCACTACCAAAGAACCCAGAAATCCACACACCTACTTTGTCTGTATTTCCTCTTACCCCTTTTTTATAGGATTGAAAGAAATCACCAATATGTTTATGAAGTTCATTGGTTACTACATATTCTTCTAATTCCTGATAAATGTTTTTTTCATCATCTTGGCCAACTTTTACTACACCCTTAATATCACGGTGAATTGGTTTTTCAAACATTTTTTGTATTTGCACAATAATCCCCCCATATGATTACTTATCAATCAACTGAAAAGCACGATAGTAATTGTCATCTTTAATTTCCCCAAAAAGGATTAGTTCCTGGCCATCATAGACCCCTGGAAAAAACATTACAACAGGTACCTGATCTATCCTTTTTTGTAATGTGTTTAGAACTGTATGTGAACGAATAATAGGAAAAGCCTTGCCGATACCAGTTAGAAATACAATGTCATTTTCCTTGACACGATCGGATATGTATTGAACAACCAAATCATTATTTAATGTTAATCGTAGCGCCTTCTTTGTTGCATTTAAAACAAAATCACTACCTTTTTTTTCTTCCATCTCAAAATTCTTTTCAAGGAATCCTTTTTCTTGTAGAATTTCTAAAACAACTTCATATAAATCAAATTCTCTAATGTAAATCTCAGAATTTTCAGTGTTAACTCTTTCCGTTATGTAAGCCATATGCTCCCTTACTAACATTTCATACTTTGGATCATAATCGAAAATATGATAGCCAATTTCATTTCCTAAGCCCTTGCTTTGCCTAAATGAAGGTTCAGTAATTCTTGGCAAAATTTCGTCTAACCTCTCATAGATACTCTTTGTTTTCATTTTTACTCACCTGCCAAAATTTCAATATAAAGTTGGTCCCCAAGCGCTTTTAAATACTTTTTAACTTCATAATCAAGATATACTCTGTTTATTTCTCGATCACCTTTCTGGTTTTTTAATAAACCAGCTTCATGTAGTATTCGGATGTAAACCTGTTTTAGTTTATAGAATGTATAGTCTTCCCAAGAAGCAACCTTATAGCTTTGTTGCTTTTTTGAATCAAAGAAAATATTAAAGTCTTTATCGGTTAAAAACTGTTCTTTAAGAATGAACTTTTCTCTAAATACCTCATACATAAACTCAAAAAACAATCTGTCAGTTTTCATTATTGAATAAAGAACTAACAATTTACTTGTTTCTGAATCACCACGAGCAATTTTCTCCAGCAAATATTCATCTAGATCTTTTAAGCGAGCGATGATTATTGATGCAATTTCCTTTTTCCGAGCTTCAGTTTTAACCTGGAATATATTAGCATGAATTGCTCTATCTTTTATTTCAAAAGCCTTCATCCCTTGATATAACAGGTCTGCGACCTTTTTTGTCTCTAAATAAAAGAACGGTCTGGATTTGATTGTTGATTTATATTCTTGCTTTTTTTCCATTAAAATACATTCCTTTGGTCCAAAATATTAACTATAAATTATTGTAACATTAATAAGATTATATTGGTACTTTATCCCCATTTTCACCACATTGAATGCTTTGATATCTTCTTTCGATGAACAATAAAAAAGTCTTCAAGCACACTATTAAATAGTTCCTATAATGTGAAAAAAAACTGAAAAGATAGCAAATAACTCCCGAATTCACAGTTGAAATCGCACTTCAAATAACAAATAAAAACGCTCAAAGTTATAGTCTCTCTGAGCGTTTTTATTATTACTCATATTCTATTAAATCTACCGTTCGCTGAACTTGTTATTATTTATTAAATTTTTTGTAGTCTTTGCAGAAACACTATCGAAAAGTCCTTTACCCTTTTGACTAATCTTAATTCCAGACAAATCACCATCAACAGTTACTTTACAATCTGTTATCATTTCAGTTTGGCATTGATTACAAACCCTATTCATTATTAAATACCCTAAAATATCAACTACTTACCAAAAGTGGGGTAGCCTTTTTGTTGTTGTGATTACTTTCTCGTATAATTATAGCTTTTTAATGCTTCACGATATTTCTTGAATTCTGGATGCTCCTTTAATATTTCAATCGCTTGACGAATAATGGTTTCTTTTAATCTGTTCTCTAATTCGAGAACCCCTAATGATCCGTATTCTTCAAAATAGGCTAGCATATGCGGGAAAATAAGACTCAAATTAAGAAGAGATGTCTCATCCTTATCAAAATCTAATACCACGTAAAATATTTCATTATTTTTGTCAGGAGTTTCCAACATAAAACGCAATGACTCACACATTACAGAATCAATGCCACCCAGAATCGGCATTTCATATTCTTCAACTTTATTATCTACATCATTAAGTAGGATTTCTTCAGGAAGACCCATGGCACATAAGTCTCGCCACGTTGTTAGTATAAGTTCCTCTAGGTTTCTATCAGACCCATCAATCATTTTTTTCCTCCATTATACTGAAATTAAGTTCATGCAGTCTCCCGCATACCCTGCTTTTTTCTGAGCAATTCCTAAACACCATTATACCAATCAATAACCGAAATTTAACCTTCCCTTTCATTTAAACCCTTTCTATTGGTCACCTTCTTCTAACGAATAATACCAGTCAAGGCCTTGCTCCTCTGCTTCTTCTTCTGTTTTTAGATCAAACTGCCAATACATTAATCTGTATAGCTTTTTAGCGATTTCCTTGTCCAAGCCTACTTCTTTGCAAGCCAGCAACATATATCCTATAGCCTGTCTGTTATACATGATTCCACCTCCTTGTTTTGGATCGTTAAGGAAGGAGAATACCGGGCATAATCGGGGAGACTGGCAATATAACAGTTACTAAATTACTTTAATAACTTGCTACGTTTATTTTTATAACATTTTCATTTAACTAATGTCTTTGATAAATTCCTATAAATCATAATAAATTCTTTATAAAACCCCTATAAATTAAGGAAATAATCTCAAGGGGGGATTCCAAGAACAACATGAATCTTTTCTAAAAAAATAAGCCAATATATACAGATTTGCATAAAAATCTGTATATATTGGCTTATTTAATATTCCTTCATTTTTCACCAAAGCACCTATTAATTTAAATGATTTCCTCACGATCCTTGAAATATAACTATAAAAAAATGATGGTACCATTGAGATCCTATACTCAAAATATTTCTTCACCTTTAATTCCCTTTGCAAATGACAGCAACTGGAGTGCCCATTTTTTGTTAAGGTTTTATACTTTACATTGACCTTAATTCGTTCAGCTATTGAAGAACGTATTTCCTTTATAACAATTAACTGGCTGAATTACTAAAAGACCAGACCACACCTCACCTTACCTCATCTCTCCCGATCGTACCAGTTCTCACCATATCGGTCCCACAACACTTTTCCAGCCTCCAATCTCATCAGCGTACGGAGGGGCTGAACAAATATCCCGTACGGACAGAGTGTTCTGTTTCGATTTTTATTTTCTCATGGCATTATAAATTGTCTCATTATCATCCTCCCATACCAATTCCCTCCAATTTACTGGGACAATACCAGTAGCTAACGCATTAGATATCATTCCCTGATGTCGGTGGCAGGCACGTAAAACGTGGCAGGTCGGGCATAGGGTCCTTAAATTACATATTTTATTGGTACCATATTTACCCGAAATAATATGATCAAGATGGAATGCTTCAAACTCCAGTCTTTTTTTACACCTTACACATTTTCTCTTATCCCGATTCCATACAATCCATCTCAAGTTGCTTAATATAGCTCTAGGAGGCCGTATTTTGGGCATTGTTATCCATCTCCGACACATTAAACTCTAGGACTTCAAAACGTCCAAATCTCAATTTTCTACCGTCAGCTAAACCCTCTAACTCACCTGCATCTAAACAGACTCTTTCCATTTCATTTCTGCTAACAATAGTTTTATTCCACAGTATATTAAACTCAGCTTCCCATCCTGCTGCTAATGCAACCCTATACCTCAAATGTCTTGCTTTTGTTGCAGAAATTTTAACGGGCGCCACATGTAAATACACAGGTTTTGATTTATCCCTATCTATGGAATCAGGATTTTTTAAAAAACGATCAATTAAAACAATTTCATCAATTACTTGTAAAGTAGCAGCCACTTTTGACTGTATTGTTCCTTTTCCTCTAGTTGTGTATTTTGCACCATTTCTAAGAGTCGCAAATATATACTCCGGATTTAAGTAAAATTGTCCTTCCGGCGTTACAGTATAAGTTGTTCTCCATTCTTCGGGATTGTTTCCAGCAACACCACTTTTCTCCTTTTTCTCTAAAGGTATCGATTCCTCCGTAAAACAGTGATATAGCAATGGACTTATCCCTCTAATTTTCACGTTAGCTTTTAGTAGACTAGACATTCAAAAAACACTTCCCTTGTTAATTATTTACTACTTTTATAACCAGAAAATTTAGATATATACACTCACAGTGTACTTTTTTAAAAAACTTACACATGCAGTGTGTGGGTTCACTTCAAATAAACGGTTATTTTTTACCTGAGGTGATAGTAAATGAGTCTTTCCAAACAATTGGGAGAACGTATCAGAAATGTTCGAAAAGGAAAAAGGATAAGTCAGGAAGAATTAGCGGAAAAAGCGTCTGTTTACCATACATTTATCGGTCAGATTGAAAGAGGAGAAAAAGGTCTTTCAATAGATACTCTTGAAAGTGTAATAAAAGCATTGGATATTTCTTTGGGAGAATTAGGCCAAAACTTACCCTTAAACGAAAATAATGTTGAGGAAACAAAGCTAGAATTACTAAGGAACCGTCTTCTTGAAAGAAATCCCAAGAAAAGAGAAGCTTTCTTAAAAGTATTCCATGAAATTTTAGATTTGGACGAGCAATAGATTATTAATATTAATTTCAAATAAGATGAGCATCTACAATGTATTGAGTAAAAAATGAGGTTTATTATTTATGTTTTAATTAGAATTAAGCCGAAAAATAGGCAACGAATAAAAAATACCTTGCCTATTCTCGGCTTATTGTAAGATTTGGATAATCACCACAGTTTGAACTTTGAATTACGAATTTTTTATACACACCACTACAATTTATTAAATGGGAACTATTTCATTTAAGTTATTAAGTTTAACTTCCACTAATCCTGTTAATTTCTTCTTATTGGGATGGAATGGGTTCTCATTTTTAGAGAGATAGGGTCTGTTGTTAGTTTTAAAAACAAATAAGGGTAATCTGGATTGTTTAACAATATTCTGTATCTCAAATATTTGTCTATAATACAATGATAAACTTATATATAAACCATCTGGTAATCCCCATGCTAAAACAATGTAATCTGTATCACTTACTATTACATGGTTAATTGTCTTGTTATTATTTTCAAGCATCCTCTTAAAACCTTTTTCACCTAAAACGGATGCCGAACGAAAATATTTAAGATCATCCCATAGTTGACTAGAATTATGATTATAAATTGGAAATAAATTCAAAACTCTTAATTTACCAATATTGTTTATTACTTTATTGGTGTTGACAACCTTGATAGTATTATTATAAAAAAATTTAATTAGTCCATTTACAGTATCATCCGATTGAGATTGATCTGCATAAGCAGGATTCATCATAATAACTGTCATTCTAGTACTATAGTTATTTTTAAAATTTATCTTTAAAGACTCACGGATATTTCTGCTTGAATTTGTAGGATGAACAGCTGYAGGTAAAATTACTTTAGATTTTTGATATGGTCTAGRAGGCATATTTGATCCTCTTCTCTATTATTCATTATCTTCATCCGTAGCTTTTATAGTCATTTCAAAAACGTTAGTGTCTCCAAGTTTTTTTTCTTTAAAAGGTGAAAATGGAACTACGGTGTTTTCTTTATTTTGAATATTCTTTAGTGCTCTTATCGAAAGGGCTTTATACTTTCTTTTCCATTTCTCAATATCAGCCACATACTTTCTTTTGTCATTTGATATTTTTTCTTTTAATTCATTTATTTCTAATGTTAATTTTTCTATCTCATTCTCTTTTTTTTGTAAATCATCAGCTAAAGAGAAACCCGTATATTTATCTGAAAAAAGTTTTGTATGTGTTATGGACAACTCTCTTGCAAGGTTTAATACACCTTGAGTGTCTTCCTTTTCAATTAATTTTTTAAATTCGCTATAATAGTTTACTAATGGAATTGAATCACCATTTGAAGACTGAAGTAATCCAATTTCATCGGAAAAAGATGAATCGTTTATAATATCAATTTGTTCACGCATTTTTCTTTGCCAAACTTGTATAGGATACTCTGTTAATTTAGCTAAATTATAAGGAGTCAATTTCTTTCCAGGGTTTTTAATTTTTGCATTATACAAAGCAATCCTTAGTTCCGAATCCGTGTATACCTGTTTCCTTCCCATAGATTTCCCCTCCAACTATGAATCGATAGTTTCTTGTTGAATTTCTATTATCCTAGCATCAACCATAGCCTTATTTTGAATTTCTGCAGAAAGTTCTGCGCTCTTGTTTTTTAAAGTTTCATTATTTGTAATATCATTACGAATATCCATCATGGTATTAACTATTTCTCTAATTTGGTTATCTAGTTTTTCAGATTCATCCATTAAATATGGCAAAGCATCTTTCCACATTTCTTGTGGTATAAAGTAAAATTCACAATGCCGACAATCTCTCACAGGGCATTTAACTGGAGTATAAGTACAAAAACCATAATCTACTGGATAAGTTTGTTCAAAATCTTCTGTTTCAAGAATCCTTCTTGCTCTTAAACCCTTATCAATGTTTTTTATACTTTTTGTCCGGCCTAATAATACTTTCCGAAGATCTCTCCTATATATTTCAGTTAATTGAATTACCCTTGATTCTGCATATAAAATTAAATGAGAACGATACGGATTTTGAGAATATATCGAGGAGTGGCCAGATAATTTCATTATAGTAAGTGGCGAAAAACCTTGGAACATCATATTGCAAATTGCTAAATGCCTTGTATGCGCCAGTAGGATTCTTCTATTATCTTTTCTTGGATACGGCTCTAGAATATATCCATATTTATCACACATGATTTCTTGATAAAAGTGATTAATTAAATTCCATAATTGTTCTTTATAAAATAGATTATTGTCAAAGTTAGTTCTATGAATCCCCATTGATTCAATATACATATCAAAGTTAAGTAAATAACTAGTTTTTTGATAATCCTTAGTTAGTTCTTCATACTCTAAAAAGTACATAGCAATGTTATTTGATATCGGAACCGGATCAATATATATTTCTTCACCATTTTTACCTTTTTCCTTTATTCTCGGCAATTGAGCATTGTAATTATTCCCATTGGGAATTAAACATACTAGTGGAATTAAACAAAATTCCCTAGGACGTAAAGGTATAACAGTAGTAACTTTCCACCATAAAAAGAGTGGATAATATTTCCTTTTTTCTTGTTCATTCCATTCTCTATACAGTCTCTCAAGTGCTGTATGGAATAAGGTAATTTCATTAAATGGCGGCAACCTTCTCTTCTTAATTTCGTACCTATTATTTAAAAGACTTTCAATACTTATTCTGAGTTCTTTATCTACCTCAACAAAGTCAATAATTTCTTTTAAACCAGCTATAAGTAAATTTTTATTACTATTTGGTACACTATCAAAATATGAAACAAGTCCAGTAAAATCTTCTAAGCCCCAAGATTGGGTTATTGCCTTATTTAGAAATTTCAATTTAGCCTGGAGATAATCAGGTACAAATTTATTTTTTAATTGTATAACCAAATAAGCTWTAAGTATTAATACCCACTTTTTTAAATGAAAGGGTATATGAAAATGTATTGTAACTGTTCCTAATGAATTTATTCCTAATTCATGCCCCCATAATTTCCAGGAATTTGAGTCGAATTGTTCTTCTTTACATATTATCTCTTCGAGCTTTAATTCATTGAAAAATTCTTTATATTTCCGAATCTCGCTTTTATCAAATGAAATTACTCTTTTTACATTAATCCCATCTTTTAACTTTTCAATATAAGAAATTGACATAATCAATACACAACCCTATACAATTTTATACCCCGATTAATTTAACGTTTTCTTTTTCTAAATGTCTTATTTTATGATCCCATTTGTTGAGTCCGATTTTTTTACAAGTTTCAATCATTTTCTGAGAGTCAATATGTGATTCTACGAAATTTATACCTAGGCCGTTAATTGCTTCAAAAACAATTATCATTATCTTCTTTAACCATTGTGCATGTTTTATTTTCTTTGCTTCGTATTTCGTTGTTAAATATTCTTTCACAGTTGTGTGGAATTCCTTTTCTATATACTTTAAAATCCGAATATTCGGTATATAATATTCACATCCCCCATGAAGGCAGTCTATATCACGATTTGGACAATTTTCTCTTCCTACTAAGCACGAACCAGCTTCAACTCTAGCAGGTAAATCTCCAGAAAATATTTTTAGAGACAATTCTATTAACTCTTTTTTTGATTTTGATAACATAAAATTCATTACATTTTCTCTTTGCTTCACAGACATTACAATCGATAATCCAAGCTCTTCAATTTCTATTAACTCATATTTATTTTGTAAATTTTCTATAAGTACTGTCTTTTCCTTTTGATCAATTTTTTCGTCACCTTTTAACGACTTTATTAGTGAATCATATACCCATCCAAATTGTCCCCTACTAAAGAGGCGAATGCATGCATCTTCATAAGTACCATCAAAATCATTCATTAGGATGTAATATATAATAGAGTTTTTATCTTTATGCCCTCTCCACCGTGACAAATAAGCTGTAGCTAATGCAGGATGTATACCACTAGTTTCAATCAACGAATGGTGCATATAAGTCAAAAAAGAAGAATTCATTTTCCTAGTAGTAAATTTCGGTAATACCATTGGATCTGTATCTAATACTTTTTTATATGTTCTTCTAAATTCTTTATCTACTTCTTCATTTCTTATTTCATCATATATTTTATCTCCATATCTTAATAATGGTTCTTCTTCGTTTTTAGTTTTATTAATTACTTGTGTTCTATGAAGGTTTGCAATTACATAAGCTGTTGCAAACGATTCATAAAATAAAGGATGAACAGTAAATACATAGGTACTATTATTTTTTTTCGCTTCTTCATAATAATTAACAGAATTAATCAAGTTGGTGATTTGATTTAGTATGATTGAAATTTGAGCTTCATCTAATCGGTTGTCATGAAAAAACGCTAGCCTTTCAACATTTAGAGCACTAATATTCATAATAGGAAATTGCATTATATCTATACCTCTATAAGCGCAATTCATATGGATAGCAGCATAAATCCAAACTGATGTATAATCTCTTGAATTAATCATCATAGGTATATGCTTCTCGATGTCAGTTAAAAATTCGAAGTACAACATATATTCCTCTGGAGAATACTTCTCTTTATTGTCCTCCCTTTTTCTTTCTTTTTCTTTTGGAGGTAAAGGGTGTTTAAAAATACATTCACGATTATTTAATAACCATTCTGTGAATTTAACTAAAATTCGATAATATAATTGAGTAAACTCTTCCTTTTTAACAACTGTGCGTCGTTTAAATCTGATAGATTTTTCACTGATAATGATTTAATTATTCGATAAAATAAATCAGCTAAACGTACTGTATTTGTGTAAAGGTTTCTATCTGACCCTTTTAATGAACTAAGTCTTACATTGGAAAATTCTATGAATTCATCAGCGGTTTTTAATAAATGATGAGGTATATTTATTTGATTAATTCTTTCTCTAAGTTGATCAAAAAAACTAAGGTTCAAAAAGTCGTCTACAAAGTTTTGAATATTAACCATTTTATATTTTTGTTCAAATTCGTTATATTCCCTACGGTTTACCATATAACCTTCAGGATACTCATAGCAATCATCAAAATTTTCATCTTTTAAACAAAGCTTCTTTGCTGCATTTAGACCTATTTTTAATCTATCTGAAATTTCCTTATGGCTTATTCCGTTTTGTCGAAATAGTATAAAACCTTCCATTTCCTTCTTGTTATATAGCAATGCCCTCTGATACTTTCCATCAATATTCACCCATTTCCGAACTGTTCTTATTAATTTATTTTTAATAAAATAAGCAAATAAATGTGAAAAACAAAATGAAGTATATACTTCCATTTGGGTTCTGTCTTTTAATACTTCAAAACCTTCTGGTATGCAAAAATCTTCCCTTATAATTAAGTAACAATCTTTGCCTGCGTATTTTATAATTGGACCAACTATACCATTTTCCAATTCAGGTGAACTATACAAAGATAGACAGTTTTGATCAGATAATAAGATTGAAATGTCTCTAATGTTGAAATGTTCAAATACTATAGGAATATCTTCAAATAAAATATAGATATCACTATTAACTGTAAGAATTTTATTAATACTGGTTAATGTAACAAACTCATTAACAGCATTCACAGAACAATTAATACTTTTTGCAATTTCAGTTGTGGAAATACATTTTGTTAGGTCATCAATTTCATAAAAATCAGTAATAAAATCTTCTATATAGTTCGGTTCATAATTATACTGTACATTATGAAAACTGTATTTTTCCTTATCAATTAATCCTGCTTGTACCCAACTATTAAGGTTATGTTGGTAAAGGCCGAATTTTTCATATAATTCTGCTGCTGAAACATAATGATCCTCAATCTCTTTATGCTTTTGATAGATTTTATCGATAACTGTTTTTTTGTAATAACAAGTTGAGAAAAAGTTTTCATATGAATCCTCTGGGATTATATTGGACTTTTTCCAATTTCGAATAGTACCATCAGTGGAATTAAGTAATTCGAGAACCTCTACATGAGTGTAATGTTCAGATAAAAAAGTTTTCCATTTAAGGGATAACGTATCTATATACTCTTTCCCAAAGTAAAGTACCCCATTTATATCTACACACTGTTCAATATCAACAATTCCATTATCCCGCCATTTTTTAAAAAATGGTTTCGATATCCCCAGCAGATTTAAAACTTCTCGAAGGGTATAATAATCTACCAGAAAAAGATTATTTGAAGAGTTATTATTTATAAAACCTTCTACTAATTCATAGGCACTCCCATTTAGAATGTCATTTTTTAATTTCTCAACATATTCTTTTTTTACAAAATATTTACGTTCATAACGCAGAAAATCTTCTTTTTCTAAGCACCCATGTTTTACTAAATGATGGAAGACTTTGTTTATCAAACCAATTTTCTCTGCGGCCTCAGTAAATGTGATATACATTTCTTTTATTACTTCTTGGTTTATTTTATTGTCTTCTGTATTTTCGGGAGTAGATGATTTTATTTCGGAATGATTTTTTTCAAACTCTACCATTTTTTCAACATACTCATATTTAACATAATATTTACGCTTGTGATAGAGTAAATCAGGTTCTTTCAACTTCCCCTGAACCTTTAAATCATGAAAAATATCGCTTTTTATTCTTAATTTCTTTGCAGCTTCCTTAAATGTTATGTACTTTTCTTTAATTAGCTCTTCCATTGCATTGTTTCGATCTTTTTCATATAGTTTTGGGAATTTTGAAATCAGATTATTAACAAATTCTTTTTTTACATAGTTCTTTCCTTTGTGAATCAGAAAATCTGGTTCTTCCAAACTTCCAGAGTATTTAAGGGAGTGAAAATATCCCTCTCCTGCACTTATTATCTCAGCCGCATCTTTAAATAAAATATATTCCTCTCTTATTAGATTTTCTTTTTCAACTAGTTCATCAATTTTCCTCTTTTTATAAAAGTATTTTCCATTAAGAAATAAAAAATCCGAAACATCAATAACACCTATTGATCTTAGATGATAAAAACTTTTTACATCACAATTTAGTAATGTACCAGCTTGGTCTGAAGTATAGTATAATTCGTAGAGTTCTTTTTCTTTTTTGATTAAGGCATTAATATAAGCCTTATTATATAAATACCTATTCCTATCAAAAAAATATCTACCTTCCTCAAATCTCCCCTTATTTCTCCAGCCTCCAAGGGTTCTTTCATCTATTTTAAACAGTTCACATACTTCAGCTGGGGTATAATATTCTTGGTTAATATTTAACATAAAATCTTTAATTGACTGTACCTTTTCTTTTAAGTAATAATAATTCCCCTTATATTCAAGGAAATCATCCTGAGAAAAGGTACCATTTTCTCTCCACCTTTGGAAGGTAGATCTAGTGATATCAAGAATCTGCATTACCTCTGTCGAAGTATAATATCTCTCAGTTAGGTTATCGATAAAATTTTTCTCTCTTACCATTTTTTGTATTGCAGTTTTTTTATAATAAAAATGATTATCAACTAATATAAATTCATCAGCCTTCAATTCCGCTTTTCTAATTATGTAAAGCTTTTTCTTTTCCAAACTTAAAGCATTAGCTGCTTCAGAATCTGAATAATAATCCTTTAATTTCTCATGTATTTTCTCTGTTGAATGTTTTAATGCTAACGCTTCTCTTTTATCATAGTAAATACCTTTTAAAAAAAATGGATGATGTAAATCCGCTTCAATAAATGAAATTTTCCCACCCTTTCTCCAATATAAAAGTGTACTTTCAGCTATATTATATAGCTCCAGAACTTCTTTAGTGGTAAAGTATCTATCAAGAAATTGTTTTTGTTCACATAAATATTTCTCTATTTCCTCCCTTATATAATAAATTATGCGCCCTTTTTTTATTTTGGAAAAGTTATATTTCCCAATACTTAAATTCCTATGAAATGTGGATTCAGAAATGTTTAATTTTCTTGCAGCTTCTTTATACGTTAGATATTCTTTTTCTATTTCCATTTTTCATACCCCATCTTAGATATCTCCTATTATGCTCTTAATTGAATCTAGAACATCTATACTATTAGTGTTCTTTTTTCGTAATTTATCATGTTTACTATCTGGAGATACCATTGGTATTAAATCTTGTTCACTTCCCTCTAAAAGCTCTTCATAAGAATCATTTTTAGCTAGAAGTGATTTTATGTAATCAGTTTGCTTTGTTAATAATTCTTGTTGATTCTCAACAATTTGGGCTTTTTCAAAGTAGTGTGCTGATGCTTCCGGCCCAGAATCACCTCTTGCATCTTGAACTTGAAATGCATTCTGACTTGATCTAGCCTTCATATTTGTAAATATTCCCCTACCTATGTGTGTTGACCAATCTAGGGTAAGTAAACTACGTCCCAACTCCCTATCCTCAATACTATTTTGAGGATCCATCAGTTCTTTACAAAAAGCCTTTTTAACACGATTAAAGTAGCGTGTGTAATTTTTCTTTGTCATTGGCATCCCTTTATATGGCCCATTGATCACATTAACGAATAGTGCTCCACTATTGTCTTTGGCTTTATACTTTGAAACATGTTCTATGTACATTTCTAAACCCTCTTCAACAGAATCAGAAACATCTAAAGGATCAATATATTGATATCTTTCTTTTTTAACAGTACTAACATAATTTTTAGTATCTTTTCTAACTATTGTATTGTTTGTTAATGTTGCCTCAAAACCAAAGCTTGCATTATAACCCACAGGTATTAAATCTTCATATCTTAATGAAACAACTTCTGATACTCTAAGCCCCCCATAGATCTGCAGATAAATACCAAATGCAATAGGATGTGCCTCTCTCTTAGCAATTGCTATGAATAAATCTATTAATCTTTCCGGAATATCATGTAAAATCCTCTTGCTTTTATCTCGAGGATATTCCACAGAAAAAGGATTTTCTTTTTTAGTAATGGAATCATGTAAATAAAAGTCTTCTCTCCGCACTTTTTTTGTACAACCATGATCTATCAAGAATAAATAAAACTCTCTCAATGTGGACTCATGACTTTCTACCGTTTTCCTCGTAACACTTGTCAAACTATTAAGAAATTCTTTTCCATGTGATAATTCTAATATATTTAGTTGTTTTATTTTCTTACTCTCTACAAAAACATAATTTAAGAATGGGATTAGTTTAATATGGTACCTAGAGATAGGACACTCGAAAAAGAGTGTTTCATCTCTAGGTACTTTTTTATATACTTAAATCTTAAAGATATGGGGATTAGGGGACAACTATGAGCAAAACAACATTTTCAGATAAAGAGATAAAAATACTCAAAAAAAATCCAAATATACTGCGGGTCAGCAGTTTAGCTATTACATACTCGGATGAATTTAAAAATAAATTTATCAATGAATATCTTGCAGGCAAACTCCCAAGGCAGATCTTTGAGGAGAATGGTTTTGATATAGACATTATTGGGATAAAGAGGATAGAGACGTCTTCATCTAGGTGGAGAAAGGCATATGAGAAAGATGGAATAATCGGACTTTCAGACGCTCGAAAAACAGCTAGTGGTAGGCCTTTAAAACGGGAACTTTCTCAGGGAGAAATTATAGAAAGACAAGAAGCAAAAATTAAGTTACTGGAAGGTCAGGTGGAACTGTTAAAAAAGCTAGAAGTGACAGAAAGGAGGCTGCTAAACAAAAGGCAAAACTTAGAAACAAGTAAGGTATTTCAGTTAATCTGTGAAACGGTGGAACAAAATCAGTTTAAGCAGCTGACAAAGTATTTTTGTGAGCTATTAGGGGTCTCTCGTTCTGGATATTATAGCTACCTTAAAGCTGCCGGTAGCCGATTTGAAAGAGAACAAAAGGACTTAGAGGCCAAAGAGATTATACTGAAAGCGTTTAATCGACGTGGATATAAGAAAGGGTCACGTTCCATCAAAATGATATTGAACAATGAATACAACCATAAAATTAGCAGGAAAAAGATACAAAGAATTATGAACAAGTACGAGATTATTTGCCCCCATAGAAAGTCAAACCCATATAAAAAAATAGCTAAGGCAACAAAAGAACATCAGGTCGTTTCAAACAAGTTAAACAGAGAATTTAAGCAAGGAATTCCTGGGAAGGTATTATTAACTGATATTACTTATTTGCCCTTTAACGGAAAGGATATGGGCTATTTGTCTGCCATAAAAGATGCCTCCACAAATGAGATTATGGCTTATCATATATCAGACCGTATCACTTGTATTTCGCAAGTGAAAAGTGAGCCATTTCGCAATTTAATTTTGAGCCACCACTTTTTCGGTATTCTCTTTCATCCATTCTTCAGTTTCTCTCATCCTGAATGAAGGGCCAACCATGTTTACTACATGCGATTTATGAGTAAGACGGTCAGTCAATGCAGCTGTTAAAACAGGATCGTGAAAGATTTCCTGCCACTTTAAGAATGACAGATTGCTAGTAATAATAGTTGACTTCCTCCCAGCTCGAAGAGAAAGGTGCGAAAACAATAATTCTGCTCCTTCTTTATCAAATGAAA
>NZ_MSLS01000015.1 GCF_001940785.1 Bacillus sp. MRMR6 | reverse complement strand
AAAAAACCGCTATAAAATTGAAGCAAAAAATAGTGAACTCAAGCATGGGCACGGTTTTGAAACAGCCAAATCCTCGGGTTTATTTGGTATGGAAATTCAAGGAGCCACAACCATATTCGCTGTCAATCTCAAACGGATAATAAAACTTCTTAATGAAAAAGAATAGGAAATAGGCAGAGGTATAAGCAACTTCCCTTCGAATTTCGGTAGGAAGTTGCTTTTTTTTGTCTTTTTTCATCCATAATGCCTTTTCCTTATTTATAAAATATAAAAAACGGAAGTTCTTCAGTGCCCTCCGCTTTAGTGCCGAGGAGTCCCCCCGGGCCTCCTGCGGAAAGCGAAGCACCTGGATCCCCGCTCACGGGCAAAACCTCTCGTCGGTTTTTACCTTAGTCCCCTTGAATCTCCGCTCACGGGCAAAACCACTCGTCAGTTTTTACCTTACTCCCCTTGAATCCCCGCTCACGGGCAAAACCACTCGCCAGTTTTTACCTTACTCCCCCTGAATCTCCGCTCACGGGCAAAACCTCTCGTCGGTTTTTACCTTACTCCCCCTGAATCTCCGCTCACGGGCAAAACCACTCGTCAGTTTTTACCTTACTCCCCCTGAATCTCCGCTCACGGGCAAAACCACTCGTCAGTTTTTACCTTACTCCCCTTGAATCCCCGCTCACGGGCAAAACCACTCGCCAGTTTTTACCTTACTCCCCTTGAATCTCCGCTCACGGGCAAAACCTCTCGTCGGTTTTTACCTTACTCCCCCTGAATCTCCGCTCACGGGCAAAACCACTCGTCGGTTTTTACCTTACTCCCCCTGAAACAACACGGCCAGCAAAAATAAAAACCCCCTGTTAACAAGTAACAGGAGGCTTTGATGACGCGCTCGGAGGGAATCGAACCCCCATTTTAAGAACCGGAATCTTACGTGCTATCCGTTGCACCACGAGCGCATAGATAAATAACGACTTTCATATTATATGATATGATTTAAAACATTGCAAGGTTAAATTATGTCAGGAATGGTTATGATGTAAGAGGGAAAGTTGTCGAACAAATTACAGAGCGAATTGTTTGACCTTAATTGACCATCAGTGTATGATTACTATACATATTATAAAAACCTTTCATACCCAAAGGAGGAAGAATAATGAATTTGATTCCTACAGTTATCGAACAAACAAACCGCGGAGAGCGCGCCTATGACATCTACTCACGCCTATTAAAAGATCGCATTATTATGCTGGGCAGTGGTATTGATGATAATGTTGCCAACTCAATTGTAGCACAATTGTTATTCCTTGAAGCCGAAAACCCAGAAAAGGATATATCCATTTATATTAACAGCCCAGGCGGAAGCATCACAGCTGGTATGGCAATCTTTGACACTATGCAATTTATCAAGCCAGATGTACAAACCATCTGTATTGGTATGGCCGCATCAATGGGAGCCTTCTTACTTGCTGCAGGTACGAAGGGTAAACGTTACGCATTGCCAAACGCTGAAGTTATGATCCATCAGCCATTAGGTGGAGCACAAGGGCAGGCAACAGAGATTGAAATTGCCGCTAAGCGTATTTTATTCCTTCGCGAAAAATTAAATGGCATTCTAGCTGAACGTACAGGTCAGCCAATGGAGGTTATTAGCAAAGACACCGACCGTGATAACTTCATGACAGCCGAAAGAGCGAAAGAATATGGATTGGTTGATCACATCATCACCCGTAATTTCTTGGAAGAAAAGAAAAAGAAATAGAAAAGAAAAGAAAAGCGCAATCGCCCCGTTTAGCGGCGTATAACCTGGAGTCTTCTCCTGAGATAAAGGAAACACGAAGAGTGCTTTTTGCGATTCGTTGTTGACTTATCGTAGGGAGAAGAGCGAAGGACACTAGCCGCTGGGCGCTGGAGCTGGACAATTCTCAAAGTAGAAAATGTTATATTTCTTTAATTTTATAAAAAAGGGTTTGGCTGCTTAGCCAAACCCTTTTTATGTTATTGTTCCTTTTGAACAAACTCTTCTAGAGCCACGAGTGCATTTTCCTCATCATCGCCGTCAGCAATAATATTTACCACTACTCCTGAACCTACCGCAAGGCTCATAAGGCCCATAATACTTTTCGCGTTTACTTTTTTTCCGTCTTTTTCTAAAAATACATCCGCAGAAAACCGGTTAGCTTCCTGAACAAACAATGCAGCCGGGCGGGCTTGAAGACCTGTTTTCAATTTTACTTCCACCTGTTTCTCCACCATTGTATAAATCCTCCTCAAGGTTGTTTTTACTCTATTTTTTTGTTGCAATTTCACCCATTCTTAATTTCTCTGCAAACTCGTCTATTTTTCGTAATCGATGATTAATTCCTGATTTACTGATCGTTCCGCCAGACACCATTTCTCCAAGCTCTTTTAATGTTACATCTGTGTATGCTAAGCGCAGTTCGGCAATTTCCCGTAATTTATCAGGTAATAGGTGCAAGCCAACTGTATCATTAATGTAGCGGATATTTTCAACTTGTCTAATAGAGGCTCCAATTGTTTTATTCAAATTGGCCGTTTCACAGTTAACAAGGCGATTTACAGAGTTTCTCATGTCGCGGACAATACGGACGTCCTCAAACCGCAACAGGGCATTAACAGCCCCAACAATATTGAGAAACTCAGTGATTTTCTCTGCTTCTTTAAGGTACGTTATATAACCTTTTTTACGTTCAAGCGTTTTACTATTTAATCCAAAGGTATTCATTAATTCGCATAAAGACTCATTGTGTTCCTTATACAGCGAAGCAATTTCCAAATGATAAGATGACGTTTCTGGATTATTGACTGAACCTCCAGCTAGAAAAGCACCACGCAGATAAGAACGCTTACAACATTTCCTTTTTACCAACTGACTTGAAATATCATGGATAATGGTAAATCCTTCACCGAGGATTTTCATATCTTCCAAAATTTCTTTTGTCCTCTGGGATAAACGCACAATGTAAACATTGTTTTTCTTCAGTCGCATCTTTTTCCTAACCAATAGCTCAACGGGGACATCATAGCTCTTCTTTATGAGTGTGTAAATCCTTCTGGCAATCGCCGCATTCTCGGTTTGAATATCGACGATTAATTTTCGATTGGAAAAGGACAGAGATCCATTCATCCGGACTAGAGCGGAAAGTTCGGCTTGAACACAGCACGTTTTCACTTCCAAGTTTGTTAATTCTTTTTTTGTTTCCGAAGCGAAAGACACTCCGCCACCCCCTTCCCTGTCTAGCTCCAGCGCCTGCCCCTCGAGGTCAAATGCTCATCGGCAATAAAAGTCAAACAGTGGACTTTTTTTCCGATGAGCAGGTCGGGGCTGAACAAGGCGCTTTCGCTTTTCGTACCGGGTATTATTCAATACGCTTCATAGCGCTTTTTGGTTTCAATAATTAGCAAATTATATAATATTTCTGCCACTTTTTTCGGATCGTGTCTGAGTGCGCCCTTTTCCTGGATGGCAATATCCGCATGAACCACTTCAAGACCAAGCTCAAATAACAGCGGAAGATCATACTGGACAGGGTCTGCAAGTTCCTCATTATAGCGAAGCTGGATGTCTGCAGGAACCTCCTCGTTATTTACAAGAATGGTATCAATAAACCCACAAGACATATGATCATAAATTGCTTTTATATGGTCACTCGCCTTATATCCATGCGTTTCTCCAGCCTGGGTCATTAAATTACAGATATATACTTTCTTTGCATGCGAACGGCAAACTTCTTCTCCTAGTTTAGGAACTAGGAGATTAGGCAATATACTCGTATATAAACTACCCGGTCCAATGATAATCAAGTCTGCCTGCCTAATAGCTTGAATCGTTTCAGGCAGCGGCCGGATAACTTTTGGTGTTAAAAACACTTTTTTAATTTTTTTACCCGAGTAAGGGATTTTTGACTCTCCTGAAACAACCGTCCCATCTTCCATTTCTGCATGTAACACGACACTTTGATTTGCAGCAGGAAGAACCTTTCCGCGAACGTTTAAAACTTTACTCATTTCTTGTATTGCATGAACAAAATTACCTGTAATAGAAGTCATCGCTGCTAGGATCAAATTCCCTAGTGAGTGACCTGATAATTCATTTGATGTTTTAAAACGATGCTGGAACATTTCTTCAACCAGCGGTTCAACATCAGATAGGGCCGCTAGTACATTTCGTATATCGCCTGGCGGTGGAATGTGCAAGTCATCCCGCAATCTTCCAGAGCTACCGCCATCATCCGCAACGGTCACAATGGCAGTTATGTCAACAGGATATTGTTTTAATCCTCTTAACAAAACCGGTAACCCAGTTCCACCGCCAATAATGACGATTCTTGGCTGTGCTAACTCTATCATGTTGTTTTTTCCTTTCTCCTCTCAATGTCACGGTGTGATACACAGGTCTTGTAGTCACTCTCAAAGAATTTCCCAATGTATTCTGCCAGCGCCACAGAACGATGCTGTCCACCTGTACATCCAATCGCAATCACAAGCTGTGCTTTTCCTTCCCGTTTATAATGTGGAAGCATAAACCCGAGTAAGTCCGTTACCTTTTCCAGGAACTTTTGTGTTTCATTCCACTTTAGAACATAGGAGGAGACCTCTAGCTCTAATCCGGTTTTAGGACGCATATGTTCGATATAATGAGGGTTAGGCAGGAAACGCACATCAAAAACTAAATCAGCATCGATTGGAATTCCATGTTTAAATCCAAATGACATGACATTGACGGTAAAGATAGATTTTTTATTCAAGGTAAACTCAGATAATATTTTTTCACGTAATTCACGAGGCTTCATTTCAGACGTATTATAAATAAGTTGGGCTCTTCCCTTCATCTCTTCTAGAAGTTCCCTCTCAAGTTTAATCCCTTCTAGTGGTGAACTAGCCTGGGCCAGTGGGTGTGAACGTCTCGTTTCTTTATATCTTCTTACTAAAGTAGCGTCATCTGCATCTAAGAAAAGAATTTTTGGTGTCACCCATGATGTTTCAGCAAGGTCGTCAAGGGCTTTAAATAAGTGGTCAAAAAACTCCCTTCCTCTTAGATCCATAACTAATGCTACTTTATTCATTTTATTCCCGGATTCTTTCATAAGTTCAAGAAATTTAGGTAATAGCGTAGGAGGCAGATTATCTACACAGAAAAAACCCAAATCCTCCAGACTTTGAATAGCTACTGTTTTTCCCGCTCCTGACATCCCCGTTATAATGACCATTTGTGTCTCATTCACTGTACCGGTACTCATAATCGTTCCCCCTCTTAACTTGGATCTAATCGATAACTGATTAGTTGAAAATCATGTGTGTAAGTAAATGTGCCATAAATAATCCCATTCCCATGAACCATGTAATCAATAATATGATAATCACCAGCTGCCATTGGCAGGTCTTTCAGCTGGTCCAATTTATGCCATCCCAGTTTTCCTTCATCTGATTCTTCAAAACGAATTCCATCAGATTCGGTAGCGACAAACGTAAACATCATCCATTCAGAAGTAACTTGATCATTTTCCTTCATTACAATGGTAAAAATGCCCTTTAATTGGGGGTTCTTTAAATAAATACCTGTTTCTTCACGGAATTCACGGATACAGGAATCTCTAACAGATTCCCCTTGCTCCATTTTGCCTCCAGGTGCTACCCACCAGCCTCGTCGTGGTTTTTTTAATAATAGTATTTGGTCATCTCTTATTAATACACAATTGGTGACTCGCTGCACAACATTCACCCTCTATATAAAGTTAACGCAAATTAATCAATCGTAATAGGTATTCTTTTTATTATACTATTTTTGAGATAGGGTCACAATGAAATCAGATTCCTATGTAAAAATTTCAAAAAAATAGCACAGGCTTTTAAAGCCTGTGCACCAAAATATATTGTTAAAGGGGGTCAATTCCTAAATTCATTGTACCTTATTATTATTTCATCACTGTTACAGTTGAATTACTTTTTGGTAAATCTTGCACAGAGATTTAATTTTTAGCTTTCAGTTCCTCTTGCAGTTCCTCCACATAGTGCTGAGCACTTTGAGCAGCAATACTGCCGTCCCCTGTTGCTGTTACAATTTGACGAAGTGTTTTCTCACGGATATCACCTGCAGCAAAAATTCCTTTTACCTTTGTTTCCATCCGTTCGTTCGTTTCGATATATCCCGCCTCATTGGTGATACCTAAGCTTTCAAAAGGCTTTGATAATGGTACCATACCAACATAAATGAACACTCCATCTGCCGGAAGCTCACGTTCCTCACCATTTTCAGTTGAAACAATTGTGACGCTCCCAACCTTGCCGTCTTTTCCATTGATGGATTTCACTGTATGACTCCAGATAAAGTCTACCTTCTCGTTAGCAAACGCTCTATCCTGTAAAATCTTCTGCGCACGGAGCTGGTCCCTGCGGTGAACAATGGTCACCTTAGTCGCAAAGCGTGTTAAATATACACCCTCTTCAACAGCAGAGTCTCCACCGCCAATTACATATAATTCCTTACCTTTAAAGAAAGCCCCGTCGCAAACTGCACAATAGGAAACACCACGGCCACCAAGTTCTTTTTCACCAGGAACGCCAAGTTTTTTATATTCAGCACCTGTAGAAATGATAATGGAGTATGCCTTGTATTTTTTTGATCCTGCGACAACTTCTTTATAATCACCATGATCAATGATTTCCTTTATGTCACCATATGCATATTCAGCACCGAATTTTTTAGCGTGCTCGAACATTTTTGTAGATAAATCAGGCCCTAGGATCGTTTCAAATCCAGGATAGTTTTCAACATCTTCCGTGTTAGCCATTTGACCGCCAGGCATACCGCGCTCAAGCATTAAGGTAGAAAGGTTTGCACGAGAAGTATAAACAGCTGCTGTCATCCCAGCAGGACCAGCACCAGCAATAATGACATCATAAATTTTTTCTTCAGACATTATCTTTTCACTCCTAAAAAAATACGATTAAGTGTAGTATTCCCTACCTAATCGTATAAAACAATCGTAATATAGTCCATTTATCTGCTTAAATGCAGGTAGTTGTTCACGATTTTTACATATTTGCCGATTGTGGCTGAAGATAATCCGTAGCGATTGGCAACTTCTTGTTGTGACACCTTTTCATTACTCGTTTTGTACCATACGTATTCCATCGCACCGGCCCAAGCCTGTTTATTATTTAAGCGAATACTCGACTTTGACATTTCAACAAAGACTGCAAACCACATTAAATATAAACCAGACTCTATAGTACCAATCGGGTGGTGCTTCTGATAAAGCATTTCAGCAATTTCCTGAGCATCCTTAAGTGAAGATGGCATTCCTGATTTTAATAAAGAAACATACTCCTTCTCCATCTTTGTCAACTTCTGATTCTGATAAAAGCGCTTCGAAGTGGAAATTTCATCAATTTTCCCTGAAACAGATGCTAGGAAGATGGCGAATAAACGCTCTTCAATATAGTCACTTTCCAACTTTTGAAAAATTGATCCTGAATGGTCTTCAAAACCGTTAGCCTGCGGCTGGTCTACATTCCAAGGTTCATAACCTTCCTTGTCAGGACTGATCTCCAATACCGTTTTCCAAATCGTTTTAGCAAAATTCTCATACCCGGTATAATACGCTGAATGAGAAAGCCAATAATAAAAAGGACCGTCGCCTTCAAAACCATTTTTATACAGCTTCTTTAACCAGAAATAAGCAAGCTCATACTCTCCAACTAATGCAAAGGTCGCACCAAGCTTAAATTGATGGTCAGTGATAATTGGCTGGATTTTTTTCAACGTCTCTTTCATACTTTTTATGTTCCGACTTTTCCCTTGATAATGGGCAAAAACCAATTTGTTACAGAGAGCATGAAGATTCCCTGGATTACGTTCAAGAACATCATTTAAAATGCCGTCTGCCTTTTTAGCTTTTCCAAGGTAAAAATAAGCCAAAGCTAAGTTATTGTAGGCTGACCAATATTCAGGGTATTCCTCCACCACATCATTTAACAATTCAATGGCTTTTGGAAAATAGCCTGATTCTAATAAATCACGCGCCTGCTCTTGTTTAACAATCAAATCATCCTGTCCGTAAAGTTCTTCCTCAATATCCGACTCGAATGTTAAAAGATCAAGCAGATCCATGGTATCCTCAAAGAAATCACCATTCGGATCTATCTCTATATAAATTTTTGCATGATGATACGCATCTTTAAAAAACCCCATATGGGCATAGTTGTTTGCTAAAAAGTAGTGACATTCAACCATTTCTTCATCAAGATCTTCAAGGATTAAATGCAAGAGCCGATTGGAGTAGTCAAACTCGCCAAGTTCAGTTAACACGATTGCCAGCTGACAAGTAATCATTGGTTCACCTGGTTCCAGCTGCATCGCCCGCTCAATATATTTTTTAGCTTTTTTAAAATCACGGCGATGGTATGCCTTTATACCCTTCGTGAAATAATATTCCCCCGTAGGAATAAACGACAGTATTTTTCCCGTATTAAGTCTTGCTTTCGCGTCTTTAACCATGAAGTCCTCCATCTTTCTTAAAGTGAAACTTCGATTAGTGAAAGTTTTATTAAATCCACTAATTTTAGTTGATTACTCAACCAACTTATGTAGTATACCATATTCTTGGGCTGTACGAGAAGGGAAGGACATGGCAATTGCAATTTATTGTTCGACTATTGCGGGTTGGCGGTATTTCATGGCGGATAGCTGAATGTTCAATAAATAATCATTTGTATATCTTGTTTACTTTTCATAAAATTAAGATGTGCTTTTGAAATAATTGAATAGGATGTGGGATATGCTTATTAGACCTCGGCCAGAACCTTTAGTATTAGTTCTCTTAAAATTTTTAAATGCTCGAATGGTAATACCGATAGACCATGTTAAAAAGTTAAAGACACTCCAAAAAGGTTATGAGGGTGAGCAGCGGAGTGATACTTGGTTAAAAGATAATCTTACCGACAATTGGCTGGTTATTCATGACTTATTACTGGAATATCAAAACTCCAAGTTTCAAATTGATACATTAATCATTGCTTATGAGAAAATTTATCTTTTAGATATTAAAAACTTCGAAGGTGACTATCATATGGATGGTGATAAATGGCACACCGATACAAATCCAAATATAAATAATCCTTTGCATCAGTTGAGTAGATGTGAGACTCTCCTTCTCAAATTACTTCACGAACTGAGGTACGAACACCCTGTTGAACCTCACCTTATTTTTAACAACCCCGAATTCCATTTATACACAACTTCCAAACACCTTGCTATCGTTTTCCCAACACAATTAAACCGGTTTATGAGAAAATTAAATGCAAGACCCGTTAAACTGAATAATAGGTACTTTCAATTAGTCGAAGAATTAATATCCCGGCATATCGTAGAATCACCTTATCCTAATTTACCTTCTTACACATATGATCAGCTGAAGAAAGGGATAGTGTGTCCTGATTGCTATTCTTTTTTAACCTATTTTAATAAGGAAACCCTCTGCTGTGAGAAGTGCGGCTGCAAGGAGGGGGTAGATGCATCCGTTTTAAGGAGTGTTAAGGAACTCAAGTTGCTCTTTCCGGACAAGATCATAACAACTGAGATTGTATTTGATTGGTGTAGTATTATTAAATCAAGGAAGACTATCAGGCGAGTACTTTCTAGGCATTTTAAAAAAATGGGGACTACCTGTGCATCCCATTACGAAGTCTATTAGTAATAAACATAGAGGCGTAAAGTACCGGGACATAACTCCTTAGACTTTGTTCCCGGTAATGCCCTGTTTTCCGGTAGTTTCTATTCGGTTTTTACCTTACTCCCCTTGAATCTCCGCTCACGGGCAAAACCTCTCGTCGGTTTTTACCTTACTCCCCTTGAATCTCCGCTCACGGGCAAAACCACTCGTCGGTTTTTACCTTGCTCCCCCTGAATCTCCACTCACGGGCAAAACCACTCGTCAGTTTTTACCTTACTCCCCCTGGATCCCCGCTCACGGGCAAAACCTCTCGCCGTTTTTTACCTTACTCCCCTTGAATCTCCGCTCACGGGCAAAACCTCTCGTCGGTTTTTACCTTACTCCCCTTGAATCTCCGCTTACGGGCAAAACCACTCGTCAGTTTTTACCTTACTCCCCTTGAATCTCCGCTCACGGGCAAAACCACTCGTCAGTTTTTACCTTGCTTCCCTTAGATCCCCGCTCACGGGCAAAACCTCTCGTCGGTTTTTACCTTACTCCCCTTGAATCTCCGCTCACGGGCAAAACCTCTCGCCAGGTTTTACCTTACTCCCCCTGAATCTCCGCTCACGGGCAAAACCTCTCGTCGGTTTTTACCTTACTCCCCCTGAATCTCCGCTCACGGGCAAAACCTCTCGTCGGTTTTTACCTTACTCCCCCTGGATCCCCGCTCACGGGCAAAACCTCTCGTCGGTTTTTACCTTACTCCCTCTGAATCTCCGCTCACGGGCAAAACCTCTCGTCGGTTTTTACCTTACTCCCCCTGAATCTCCGCTCACGGGCAAAACCTCTCGCCGGTTTTTACCTTACTCCCCTTGAATCTCCGCTCACGGGCAAAACCTCTCGTCGGTTTTTACCTTACTCCCCTTGAATCTCCGCTCACGGGCAAAACCACTCGTCAGTTTTTACCTTACTCCCCCTGAATCTCCGCTCACGGGCAAAACCACTCGTCGGTTTTTACCTTACTCCCCTTGAATCTCCGCTCACGGGCAAAACTTCCTTTAATCTTTACGTATTCTCTACTTTACACCTTCAAAACCACAAAAAAGACCAGCATCTACTGCTGGCCCTGATGTCTTTCTTCCAACGTTTTAAGAATAACGCTAAATGGCAGGCCTTGTTCGACCAGCAAGACTTGAAGGTGATAAAGAAGGTCGGCCGCTTCCCATCTTAACTCTTCTGTATCGCGATTTTTAGCCGCAATGATCACTTCTGCTGCTTCTTCTCCGACCTTTTTCAAGATTTTGTCGACGCCTTTTTCAAACAAGTACGTCGTATAAGCACCCTCAGGACGCTCGACCTCACGTTGCAAAATCACTTGTTCTAACGTTTGCAAAATCTGATAATCTGCGAGTGTCCCCGCCCGGCGTTCCACCACTTCTTGCGAAAAACAGCTGACAGCACCGGTATGGCAAGCTGGGCCCTTTGGCTCAACAAGAACAAGGATGGCATCTTGATCACAGTCATATTTCATACTAACAACAGACTGAGTATTACCACTAGTTGCTCCTTTATGCCATAACTCCTGGCGAGAACGGCTATAAAACCAGGTCTCGCCTGTTTCAAGCGTTTTTTCTAACGATTCTTCGTTCATATAGGCTAGGGTTAAAACTTCCTTTGTTTCGGCATCCTGAATGATTGCAGGTACAAGCCCTTTTTCATCGAATCGGACATTCATCGGACCGTCACTCCTTTTTCTTGCAGATAGCTTTTTACTTCATTTACAGACGTTTCTTTATAATGGAAAATCGATGCAGCAAGGGCGGCATCTGCCTTTCCCTGAAGAAATGCATCTTCAAAATGCTCAGCATTTCCAGCACCACCGGAGGCAATGACAGGAATTGTAACTGCTTCACTAACCGCTCGGGTCAGATCCAGATCAAATCCACTTTTCTCGCCGTCACTATCCATACTCGTTAATAAAATCTCTCCAGCACCTAACTGAGCAGCTTTCTTCGCCCACTCGATTACCTTCCACTCTGTCGAAGTCCGGCCCCCGTGGGTATAAACGCGCCAAGTCCCAATGGTATCATCGTATTTGGCATCAATGGCTACAACAATACATTGGGAACCAAAATAACTCGCTCCCTCTGCAATTAAGTCTGGATTCAAAACGGCAGCAGTGTTTAAAGACACTTTATCAGCACCCGCACGAAGAATTCTCTTCATATCCTCAAGCGCATTAATTCCTCCACCCACGGTAAATGGAATCGCAAGCTCTGAAGCAACGGCTTTAACCACCTCAACCATTGTCTTCCGTCCTTCTATAGAGGCCGAGATATCAAGAAATACCAACTCATCTGCGCCCTGCTCGTCATAAAATCGTGCCAATTCGACCGGATCGCCTGCATCACGAAGCTGGACGAACTGGATCCCTTTAACCACTCGGCCATCCTTAACGTCTAGACAAGGTATAATTCTTTTCGTTAATGTCATTTTCTCACCTCATCCAGCGCTTCCTTCAAAGTGAAACGATTTTCATAAAGGGCTTTACCGACAATTGCACCCTCTACACTAGTTCTATTCAACGCCGCTAAATCAATAAGACTACTAACACCACCAGAAGCAATGACACTTTTTCCGGTTATTTCAGCTAGTTCAATCGTCGCTGCAATATTTGGACCTGCGAGTGTACCATCTGTGGCAATGTCCGTAAAAATAAAGGTTTCAGCTCCTGCATCAGCAAATTGCTTACCCAGATCAACCGCCTTAACCTCTGAGGTATCCAGCCACCCATGTGTCGCAACATAGCCATTTTTCGCGTCAATCCCTACCGCAATCTGACCGCCATACTTCCGAATCATAGAAATCGCAAACTCCGGGTTGGAGACCGCAATACTTCCAATAATTACACGACTAATCCCATTTTCTAAATAATGAACGATATCCTCCTCAGAACGGATTCCACCGCCAATTTGAATCCGAACATCTTCTAGCTCTCTAGCAGCTTCAATGACAAAACGGTCATTCACCCGCTTGCCGTCCTTTGCTCCATCAAGATCGACCATGTGAATCCATGCTGCTCCATCCGCTGCAAAGCGTCTTGCCATATCAAAAGGGGAATCCCCGTAAATGGTTTCCTGATTATAATCACCTTGTAAGAGACGGACGCAATTACCGCCGCGCATATCAATCGCTGGATAAATTGTAATACTCATCGTACCAAGTTCCTTTCGTCCACCATTTGTAAAAAGTTCTTTAGCAGAGCCATTCCAAGCTTACTGCTTTTTTCAGGATGAAATTGCATGCCATAGATATTTCCCAGTCCAACAACTGCTGAAACATTCTCGTGATAGTCAGCTTGTGCCAACAGAACATCAGAGTTTTCTGCGTTTACAAAGTAAGAATGCACAAAGTATACATAATCTTCTTCTAAACCCTTCAAAAGTGGAGAGGATTGGACAAATTCAAGTCGATTCCAGCCCATATGCGGAACCTTGTATAGCTCGCCTTCTGCCGTCTCTCCAGAAAAGCGTCTAACACTTCCTGGTAGCAAGCCTAACCCTTTTGTATAGCCATTTTCATTACTGTCTTCAAACAATAACTGCATTCCCAGGCAAATACCAAGAAGCGGTTTACCTGAAGCAGCAAATTCTTTTATCGTGTCTACCTGCAGACGCTCCATTGCATCACGGAAGGAACCGACTCCCGGAAGAATTAAGGCATCTGCTTGAAGAAGCTCTTCCTTTTCGCCTGATAAAAAATAGTCGGCACCTAATCGCTCAAGAGCCTTGCTCACGCTAAACAGATTGCCCATTCCATAGTCTACAATCCCGATCATAGAAACAGTCCTTTCCTTGATGATGTCCATTTATATCTCGTGCAAATGTTCCTAGAGCATCCCCTTGGTTGAAGGAAGCACACCTTTCATACGTGGATCAATGGTGGTTGCTTCATCAAGTGCACGTGCTAATGCTTTAAAAATCGCCTCAATCATATGGTGTGTATTTTTTCCATAGTGAACAATTACATGCAGGTTCATTCGTGCCTCAAGCGCTAGCTTCCATAAAAACTCATGAACGAGCTCGGTATCAAAGTTACCCACCTTTTGGCTTGGAAAATCAGCTCTAATTTCTAGATGCGGACGATTACTTAAATCAATCACTACCTGAGCTAATGTTTCATCCATTGGGACAAACGCATTGCCGTAGCGCTTAATCCCTCTTTTGTCTCCAAGCGCTTCTCGAAGTGCCTGGCCTAAGCAGATCCCAATATCCTCTGTTGTATGATGGTCGTCTATTTCAATATCACCTTTAGCATCGATAGTGAGGTTAAATTGTCCATGCTTTGCAAATAAATCAAGCATATGATTTAGAAAAGGCACCCCTGTTTCAAGCTCAGCTCGCCCTTGACCATCAACATCTAATGATAGCTTAATTTGTGTTTCATTTGTATTTCGTTCTATTCTTGCAAATCTCTCCATAACCTAAGGGCCTCCTATTGATTCTTCAGTCTGTATTCAACTGCCCTTGCATGTGCTTCAAGTCCTTCCATGCGGGCAAACTTAGCAATTTTTTCACCATTGTCCTTTAACGCTTTTTCACTATAGATAATCACACTAGATTTCTTCTGAAAGTCATCTACATTTAATGGACTAGAAAATCTCGCTGTCCCATTTGTCGGCAGCACATGGTTGGGACCGGCAAAGTAATCTCCTACAGGCTCCGTGCTATAACGGCCGATGAAAATGGCACCAGCATGACGAATTTTTCCGAGGAGCTCAATTGCATTTTCTGTAATAATTTCTAAATGCTCAGGTGCTAAATGGTTAACGGTCTCCACCGCTTCCTCAATTGAAGCTGTTACGTAGATGACTCCGTAATCCTCTATTGAACGAGCAGCAATTTCTTTCCGCGGCAATTGCTCTAGCTGTTTTTCCACTTCGGCCGAAACAGCTTCTGCTA
This sequence comes from Bacillus sp. MRMR6, assembly GCF_001940785.1. Lineage (GTDB taxonomy): Bacteria > Bacillota > Bacilli > Bacillales > Cytobacillaceae > Neobacillus. The sequence goes on along the minus strand of NZ_MSLS01000015.1, from coordinate 99,769 downwards.
GTACCATGGATGGTGTAACTAAGACGCTGCAGGCACGCGGGTCGTGCTCAGCTTGGGACAACAAGTCTGCTGCCACTTCATCTGCTCTCGCTGAATCGTCAGCAATGATAGCAATCTCGCTCGGACCAGCAATCATATCAATATCGACATCACCGAAGACCTCGCGTTTGGCTAATGCCACATAGATATTTCCTGGACCTGTAATCTTATCAACAGAAGCAATTGTTTCTGTTCCATAGGCTAAGGCAGCAATCGCTTGTGCCCCGCCGATTTTATAAATTTCTTTCACTCCCGCTTCCTTTGCTGCAACCAAGACAGCATCAGGAAGGCTGCCAGATTGATCTGGCGGGGATACCATCACGATTCTTTCTACACCAGCCACTTTCGCAGGAATGACATTCATAAGAACTGATGACGGATAGGCCGCCGTTCCACCTGGAACATATACTCCAACCGAATCAAGTGGAGTCATCTTTTGTCCTAAGATCGTCCCGTTCTCTTCCGTTGTCATCCATGATGGACGGAGTTGTTTTTCATGAAAGCTCCGGATATTTTCTGCTGCTTCTCGAACGATTCCAACAAATTCTGGGTCCATCCGGTCGTATGCACGGTCAATTTCCTCTTCCGTTACCTTAAAGGATTCCAAGCTAACTCGATCAAATTTCTCTGTATACTCTCTTAATGCTAAATCACCGCGCGAGCGAAGATCAGCAATGATTGCTTTGACAGTGGCAGTCTGTTCTGAAGTCCCAGATTCGACTGAGCGTTTAATTGATCGTTGGTCACTCACATGTAAAATTTTCATCTATTAACCCTCCAACTGTACCACTTCACTCAATCTTTTGACGAGTTCATTGATACGGGAATCTTTTATCCGATAGCTAACAGGGTTCACAATCAATCGTGATGTCACATCTGTTATTCTTTCAAACTCAACGAGACCATTTTCCACTAATGTTCTTCCCGTGGAAACGATATCGACAATACGGTCGGATAAGCCAATCAATGGGGCAAGTTCAATTGACCCATTTAGCTTAATGATTTCTACCTGCTCTCCTTGCTGTCGGAAATAGGCTGCAGCCACATTGGGGTATTTCGTCGCTACCTTAGGTGCAACATCGTTCATTTTTGTGCCTGGCAAACCAGCAACCGCTAAGTAGCATTCGCTGATTTTTAAATCAAGAAGTTCATATACATTGCGTTCTTCCTCGAGTAAAACATCTTTTCCCGCGATTCCGACATCTGCAACACCGTGCTCAACATATGTAGCAACATCCATTGGTTTTGCCAGAATAAAACGAAGATTCTCTGCTTCAACATCGATGATTAATTTACGGTTTTCATCAAATTCTGGAGGCAGTTTGTACTCTGCTTTTCGTAACAATTCTGCTGCTTCTTCAAATATTCTTCCCTTCGGCATCGCAATGGTTAACTTGTCATTCATCATTGTGCCCCTCCGATCAGAAAGGTCGTATTGGCAAACTTTTTCGTATAAGTGTCAAGGTTTTTCACACCGTTAATATCTTGTAAGATTGTTTTCTTCCCGTCATTTTTCATTTTTTCAGCTAATTGAAAGGCTTCCTTTCGTCTTTCTTGGCTGAAAAAAATACACTCGACTTCATCTTTTGTACCAATATCCCCTAGTGCTTCTAATAATTTGTCAAGCCTAACGGCAAACCCAGTGGCGCTTGCTTGTTTACCGAACTTTTCCATTAACCCATAGCGGCCGCCATTCCCAATTGGAAAGCCGACATTTCCTGCATAGACCTCGAATAAAATACCTGAATAATAGCTCATGTGACTAACAATCGTAAAATCAAATTTGACAAAATCCTTCACTCCGTAGTCGTTAATGACCTCAGATAATTCTTTTAGCTGTAGGAGTGCCTGCCTGCCTTTTCCATCCTCGATGATATCAAGTGCCTTTCCAATCACTTCTTCACCGCCTCTAAGTTCAAGCAACTGAAGAAGTCTTTGTTTATCAATCGACGAAAGGGAATATGAATTTACCTGTTCACGATAACCCACAAAATTCTTTTCATATAAAAAACGTCTTAACGCATTCGCACGTCCATTTGTACCTAGAATTTGCATAAACAATTCCTGTGCAAAGCCTATATGACCTACTGATATTTGAAATTTACTTAGTCCCGCTTTTTTTAAAGAAGAGACTAACAGAGCGATTGCCTCACCATCACTCGTGACCGTGTCATCATTCATATACTCCACACCAATTTGCTCAAACTCTGCCGGTCTCCCACCTTCACGCTGCTGGGCTCGGTACACGTTTCCAGAATAGGCGAGACGAAGAGGTGAATCCTCTTCAAGTAGTTTGGAGGCTGCAACTCTGGCAATCGGCGCTGTCATATCCGGTCTAAGCACAAGTGTGTGTCCATCTTTATCAAGTAGTTTAAATAGCTCCTGATCAAGAATCGCTGATGCTGCTCCAACGGTATCATAATATTCTAAAGTCGGTGTCTCGATAAATTGATAACCCCAAGCTTTAATCGCATCTTCCATTAATGAACGAACACGATGCTTTTTTTCATATAACTCTGGAAGTGTATCTCGCATGCCTAATGGCTTTTCAAACATAAACAAACGGCTCATTCAAACCACCCTTATTTTCAGAATCATTTAAAATCCTTTAGTTCGCTAATATGCTAATAAATTAAAGTTTACTAGTTTGGGAAAATTTCGTCAACCGTATCTGTTTGTTTAGTGTTGATTTTTTCGAAATCTGCTCCCTTTCCGCGGGCTCACTGATGAGCCTCCTCGGTCGTTCCGACCTGTGGGGTCTCATCTGGCTCGTTGTTCCCGCTGGAGTCTCGCAGATTTCGAAAAAATCAATTCAAAGATTAAACTTTCCTTTAACATATAGGCAAAAAGCCTGGTTCGAGGCCAGGCTTTTTTATTTACTATTTGTTTTTCCGTATATCGGGTCGTTTGCCCAGCGTTGTTCCATTTCTTCTTTTGTATAGATCACTCTCATTGGATTACCTCCAACAAAGGAACCCGCCGGAACATCTTTATGAACAAGGGTGCCGGCAGACACAATGGCTCCGTCGCCAATCGTTACGCCTGGGAGTACGGTAGAATTAGCACCTATCATCACTTCACTGCCAATTTCAATCGGTCCTAGCCGATATTCTTTAATCAAATATTCGTGAGCTAGCAGTGTAGTGTTATAGCCAATTACCGTATTACGACCGACGCTGATTTTCTCTGGAAACATCACATCAAGCATCACCATTAAAGCAAAGCTCGTATGTTCGCCCACCTTTACACCCAAGAATGTCCGGTAAAGCCAGTTCTTGATTCCGAGAAACGGTGTGTAACGTGCTAACTGTATGACAATAAAGTTTTTTACTACCTTCCAAAATGGTACGGTTTTATAGACATGCCATAAGGAGTTTGCCCCTTCAACAGGAAAGCGGGTCGTGTTTCTCATTTTTATTCCTCTCCAAGAACCTTTAAAAGGTCAGGCATTGTCTCAAGGATGTAGTCAGGTTCATATTTTGCAATATATTCTCTTCCCTTAATACTCCAAGCCACTCCCACTGTTTTCGTTCCTGCATTTTTTCCTGCCAGAATATCATGAAAGTTATCCCCAACCATCATCGCTTCTTCAGGTTTAGCGTTTAGCTGTTCAAGTGCCAGCATAATCGGCTCTGGATCTGGCTTTACTTTTTTCACATGGTCATAGGCAACGACCACATCAAAAAATGGATCAAGCTTCATCAGACGCATGCCTTTTAATGCAACATCCTCGCGCTTTGTGGTGACAATCGCCAGTTTATAGCCTTTCTTTTTCAAAATCTCAACCGTTTCGATTACACCTGCAAACTCTTTCACAAGTGCATCATGATTTGCCAGATTGAAGGTGCGGTATTCAACCACCATTTCCTCCACTTTTTCAGGATCCATGTTTCCAAAAACCTCATGAAGCGTTGGTCCTAAGAAAGGCAGAACATCTTCCCTGCCATATTGCCCTGGGAAGTACTTGTCAAGAGTATGCAAATAGGTGGAGATAATTAATTCATTCGTATCAATTAAAGTTCCGTCTAGATCAAATAATATAGTATTGATGTTATTGTTCATAGGTCGTTTCCTTTCTGCTAATAAACCCAGACCGTTTCCAGATGAATCCAACAATCATCGTCAACACAATGGCTACACCGACTCGAATGAGTAATAGCGGCCAGACTGGAATTCCAAGAGGTATAAAAATCAGTGTATCCTCTACTACGGCATGACAGGCTACTAAAAAAATAAATGCCAGTGTTAAATCCTTTTTGCTGACACCATCTTCTTTCACGGCTTGGATCATAACACCTGCCCCGTACGCAAGACCAAATAATAATCCAGCAGCCATCGTTGTTGATGTGTTTTCATGCATTCCAAGGGATCTCGTAATTGGCGACATCCCCACTGAAAACTTTTTCAGCCATTGAAGGTCTTTTAAAAATTGAATCACAATCATGAGGGGAATGACAATGAGTGCAAGCTGAAATATTCCAAGTCCCGCCTTTTCAATTGCAGCTATAAGAATCGCGCCAAGTCCAGTGACTTGTTCATCCGGGGCCGAAATGAATCCATATTTCGCTGTTTCACTGCCGCCCTTCCAAACAAGATGAATGACAATAGCAGAGACAAAAGCAAGCCCCAATCTTGTTAAAAGAATGATCCATAGCTTGACTCCGACCTTCAAAGCAACAGTCGATTCAATAATCAAATTATGTGAAAATGATAGCATGACAGCTAAAATAAATACTTCTTTCACTGTAAATTCAAGTGTCAGAATGGCACCAATTGCTGCATAAAGGTTGAGGAAAGTCCCCAACACAAGCGGAATCGCAGCATCACCAGATAACCCCAGCAGTTTCATCAGCGGTGTAATCAGATCAATTAACCAAGGTAAAACTGGTGTGTATTGCAGCAAAGCGACAATAAGTGTAACTGGAAAAATGATTTTCCCCAATGTCCATGTTGTTTTCAAGCCAACCTGTAAACCCTTTTTCATCGAGTTAAGTAGCATTTCTCCAATCTCCTTTTTTTAATGCGTTAAAGCTTGATTACTTTTATCTTGGTAGCGATCTTCCGCAAGCCGCATCTTCCGGCGGTAAAGCAGGAGTCCGACGGCACCGATAATCAGTGCGATTGAAATCGATTGTGCCATACGAAGGCTTCCTAACATTAAGCTATCCGTTCTCATGCCTTCGACGAAGAACCTGCCAATCGAATACCAGATCACATAGCTAAGGAAAAGCTCACCACGACGGAGGTTCACACGACGTAGCGCAATCAAAATGGCAAATCCAGCAAAATTCCAAATCGACTCATATAAAAACGTTGGGTGATAGTAGGTCCCATTTATATACATCTGATCAATGATAAACTCAGGCAAATACAAATTTTCGAGAAATGCTCTCGTAACTTCCCCGCCATGTGCCTCTTGGTTCATAAAGTTTCCCCAACGGCCAATGGCTTGGCCTAAAATAATACTAGGTGCGGCAATATCCGCAATCTTCCAAAAAGAAATCCCGCGTTTTTTCGCAAAAATATAGGCTGTAGCAACAGAACCTATCAGGGCTCCATGAATGGCGATCCCACCGTTCCAAATCTGGAGGATTTGTCCTGGGTGGCTAGCATAGTACTCCCATTCAAAAATGACGTAATAGAGTCGGGCAGAGAGAATGGCAATTGGAATCGCCCAAAGCATTAAATCTGCAAAGGTATCCTTAGGAAGTCCCCTTTTATCTCCTTCCCTTATCGCAAGAAAAAGAGCAAGTGCAAGACCTGAGCCGATGATAAGCCCATACCAGTGAACTTGAATCGGTCCAAGTGCAAAGGCAATCGGATCTAATGGCTGTATCGTTTCGTTCATATTAAAATCTCCTTAATCTTAATTGTCGTCATGCTCACCGTCTTCGATGACATCTGAAAGACGCTCAGTAAATTGCTGTGCGGCGTTTACACCCATTCTCTTTAGACGATAATTCATGGCAGCTACTTCAATAATTACGGCTAAATTTCGTCCAGGACGTACCGGGATCGTGATTTTTGTAATCTCTGTATCGATGATTTTCATTTTTTCTTCGTCTAAACCGAGGCGGTCATATTGTTTTTGTGCATCCCATAGCTCTAAGTTCATTACAAGGGTAATCCGCTTATTACTGCGAACGGCTCCTGCTCCAAATAAAGTCATGACATTGATAATACCCAGCCCGCGTATTTCTAATAAATGTTCAATTAAATCTGGTGAAGTTCCTACCAATGTATCTTGATCCTCTTGGCGAATCTCAACACAATCATCCGCCACTAAACGATGTCCGCGCTTTACTAGCTCCAGCGCGGTTTCGCTTTTACCAACGCCACTCTTTCCAGTGATCAGGACACCGATGCCATAAATATCAACTAAAACACCGTGAACAGCAGTTGTCGGTGCAAGCTTACTTTCTAGAAAATTAGTTAGGCGGCTAGAGAACCGAGTTGTCTTCATACTCGAGCGAAGAACAGGTACTGACTCACGTTCTGAAGCCTCTATTAATTCTGGAGGAACATCCAACCCTCTTGTGATGATAATGGCTGGTGTAATGTCGGTACACAATCTTTCCATTCTCAATTGTCGTTCGTTTGCAGATAATTCATTAAAAAAGGATAGCTCTGTTTTGCCCAATAGCTGGATTCGCTCAGCTGGATAAAATTCAAAATATCCTGCCAGTTCAATTCCCGGCCTAGAAATATCACTCATCGTAATCGGGCGGTCGATACCCTCTTCACCGCTAACTAGCTCTAAATTAAATTTCTCATAAATATCCTTGGTGCGTACTTTTGGCAAGGGGGTTCCTCCTTTACTGGTTAAGCGAAAGTAAATTGACTTTAGATAAAAGCCTGCAAGCTGACACTAAACAGTAATAAAGTTTTTTATGTGTATTTTCCATTCCTCTTATTTTAGCATTATTTAATTTTCATCACAAAACTATAGTTGTTCATTTTTGTACAAACTTATAATTAAGGAAAAATAAACTAGATTAGAATAGGTAGGTGGTATAGACAACTATTCCACTTACGACTATAATAACATTAGATAAAGAACAACCGAAACGGAGTTGAAGGATATGAGCCTGCTATTATTGGTTCATGGAAAGGCAGTTTTAGAAACAGAAACCGCAGAATCTATTTATATTTTTATCAAGGAAGGCAAAATTCACACCTTTGGTCCTTTAGAAAGCATTCCTTCACACCTTAAATCAATCAATACAATTGAACTACAGCCGGATCAAATCCTCGTGCCAGGATTTATTGATGTTCATATTCATGGAGCAGCAGGTGCCGATACAATGGATGCTACCATTGAGGCACTGGAGACGATGGCGAAAGCCTTGCCGGCAGAAGGCACAACCAGCTTTTTAGCCACAACCATTACCCAAAAGCATGAAAACATTGAAAGTGCCTTAGAAAATGCAGCCGATTATCAAAGCCACTCTAATGGTCCTGGAAAAGCCGAGGTACTCGGGGTTCACTTAGAAGGACCCTTTATCAATGGCAAACGGGCCGGAGCACAGCCGAAGGAATACATTATCGACCCGGATATAAATCTATTTAAAGAATGGCAGACTAAGGCTAACGGAACGATTAAATTAGTTACCGTTGCACCTGAAATGGAAAACGGTACAGCCTTTATTCGATACCTGGATGATACAGGTGTCATTGCCTCCATTGGCCATTCTGATGCTATCTACGAAGAGATGGATCAGGCTGTACAAGCAGGTGCAAAACAGGTTACTCATTTATTTAATGGAATGAGAGGTCTTCACCATCGTGAGCCGGGGGTTGCTGGTTCTGCTCTACTTTTTAAAGAATTAATGGTCGAGCTTATCGCGGATAACATCCATGTCCGTCCTGAAGTCATGAAACTAGTCATTCAAGCAAAAGGGACTGAAGGCATGATCTTAATAACAGATGCTATGCGTGCAAAATGCTTAAAGAATGGGATTTACGATTTAGGCGGACAAGACGTTTCGGTGGCCGATGGCAAGGCACTATTAGCGGATGGAACCTTAGCGGGAAGTATTCTAAAAATGAATGATTCCATAGAAAACATTATCAAAGCAGCAGATGTGACCTTACAAGACGCCATCCAGATGTCTTGTGTCAATCCTGCTAAACAATTACATGTTTACGACCGCAAAGGCAGTATTACAAAAGGCAAGGACGCGGATTTAACTGTGTTATCAAATGATTACCAAGTGGAATTAACTCTGTGCCGCGGAGAAATTGCTTTTAAAAGGAGGGAATAGGATGAGAATTATTCGTGTTGAAAATTATGCAGACATGAGTTTACAGGCTGGAAAGCTATTGGCAGAAAAAATCCGCTCGAATCCTTCCATTACTCTTGGTTTAGCAACTGGCAGTACTCCAAAAGGGGTTTACGAATATTTAATTGATGATTACCGAAATAACCAAACCTCTTATCAACAGGTAAAATCGGTTAATTTAGATGAGTATATCGGTCTCCCGCCTAATGATCATAATAGTTATCACGCATTTATGCGCAAAAATTTCTTCGATCACATTAATATTGATCAAAGAAACACCTACCTGCCAAATGGAACAGCGAAAGATTTACTTTTGGAATGTCAGCGGTACGAGGAGCTAATCATGGATATTGGCGGGGTTGACCTACAGTTATTAGGGATTGGCAGAAATGGACATATCGGCTTTAATGAACCTGGTACATCCTTTCAGAGCCGTACACATATCGTGAGTCTTGCCCAAAATACTCGGGAAGCGAATGCTCGTTTTTTTAATTCAATCGAGGAAGTACCAAAGCAGGCGATTACGATGGGGATTGCGTCTATTCTTGATAGTAGAGAAATCTATCTCCTTGCATCAGGCGAAGCGAAAGCCGATGCCATATATAAGTTAATCAATGAAGAGATCCATGAGGACTTTCCTGCATCAGCATTGAAACAACACAAAAATGTTACGATTATCGCTGATAAGGAAGCTTTAAAAAGAATATAGAGTTTTCGTAAGGAGAGCGGAAGATGATTAATAAACATTCACCTGTTCCCATCTACTATCAGCTTGAGGAATATCTAAAACAACAAATAGAAACGGGAGTATTCAAAGAAGATGACAGCATTCCTTCCGAGCGAGAAATCGCAGAAAGGTATCAAATCAGTCGAATGACGGTTCGACAAGCAATCAATAATCTGGTAATGGAAGGCTATTTAGTACGTCAAAAAGGCCGGGGGACATTTGTCAATAAGAAAAAGGTGGAACAGGAACTCCAAGGAATGACCAGCTTTACCGAAGATATGCTAGCAAGAGGATTGAAACCAAGCAGCAAACTACTCTCCTTTGAGGTCATTCAAGCAGATCATAAAACTGCCCATGAATTAAACATTGGTGTAGATGATAATATTTATAAAATCAAGCGAATTCGTTTAGCAAATGGCGAACCGATGGCCCTTGAGACAGCTTATATTCCAGTTGTTCTCGTACCTGGACTCTCAGAGGAAAATAGCAATCAATCACTTTACCAATACATTGAAGATAACCTCTCCCTTTCCATTAGTGAAGCAACACAAGAAATTGAAGCCTCGATTGCAACCAGCAGAGAATCACTCCCGCTTGCCATTGAGGAGGGTGACCCAATTCTATTAATCAACCGGGTATCCTATTTACAGGATGGAACTCCTTTTGAACTCGTAAAATCAACCTTCCGGGCAGACCGTTACCGCTTTACACACACCATGAAAAGGTAAAAAGCAACTGGAAAGATCCAGTTGCTTTTGATTTAACCTGTTTTTTTCTTTGATGGCTCAAGAATGGTTTTTTGAATAATCAAGTTTATAAACGCCATAAGTACCGCTACAAATAACGCCATTCCAAAGCTGGAAATTTCAAAAGAGCTGCCCATTAAATAATCTGTCAGCTCAAGAGTGATAGCGTTGATCACAAATAGAAACAATCCAAGTGTAAAGATCGTTGCCGGCAGCGTAAACAGGATAAGGATGGGGCGCACCAAAACATTTAAGATAGACAGTAAGAAACTCGCACCCAGTGCTGCACCAAATCCTGTCAAATGAAAGCTTTCCGAGAAATATCCAGCTATCGCCATGAATAAAACTGCATTAATCAAAATACCTACTAGCCATCTCATTTTATTTTAATCTCCTATTTTGTAGTGCTCTCTTGATCAAGTTTATGGAGGGTGATCGAGCCAGTCTTCGTATCTGCAAAAACCTTTAACATCCGCTCAGGATGTTTGACAGATTGGAACCGAAGCATCTTTTGAATCATCTCACTCTTTTCCTCGAGGATTTGGATACCATCCAGCTTAATATTGAACCCACCAAGGTTCGTCTTTAATTCACCGCTGGCAGCAATATCATCTGAGATAAATAAGTCGATTCCTCCTGTTGTCGCCTTTGCAGCAATCATTTCACACCGATTTCCCGTCAGGTTACAGGTAGTGTTCCCATTAAGTGTCTGAGTTTCAACCTTTCTAAAATCGCCATCAAGCTTGATTGCACCGTTTATTGTTTCTGCTTCAATATCATCAATTTCACTAGTCTTAATCGTAATATGACCATTGGCAGCTTCTATTTCAGCCTTTTTCCCGTTTAAACGGGTAAATTCGATTTTCCCATTAGCTGTTTTAACACGTAAATCCCTTATTGTTAATTCTTCACCTGAAATAGGGCCGTTAAACATTCTGACGCGAACTCGTTCATACTCTGCCTGTGGAATATAAACAAGAGCATCCACTTTCATCCACTTTTGCTGCGTCATAAACCTTAGCTTCTGCCCCTCAATCGCAAACAAAACATCCTTCAAGAAGTTTTGTCTTGCCTGTTCATTGTTTTCCACTCGGTATACTTTCGCCAGACATTCAATCCGCACATCATTTTGGTCCCATGGGATTAATTTCAACGAGCCGTTGGCTAAATCAATATCCATATCCTTCAGATACACATCACCATGTTGGAAGATATGTGATATTTCCACGGACTTTCCAAAGTTCAAATCAAGGTCAAGATCTTTGACTTTCTTCAAAGCGGTATCGACAAATTCGAAAATCTTATCCTTTGTCGATTGAACCTTGCTATTCATGCTGTCTTCTTTTTTTGCTTCTTCGAACTTAAAAGCTGTCGACAATTCCTGAGCAATCTTTTCCTGTTTTTGATCCATGGTTTGCTCTGCTTTTTCAAGCTCTTCTAGTAAGGTTAAGGCCTCATCTACCGTTAACTTTCCTTCTTCCACCATCTTCAAAATACGTTTACGCTCTTCTTTCATCTTTTTCCACCTCATAAGTTTATTCTTTAATATTTTACTCTGCCACTAATACCTTTACGCCTTTTATCACATTCCAGATGGTAACCCCTAAACTAACCAAGACAATTGTTGCAGCTGAGATGATCGTAAATACCGGTATTTCGCCTTGAATGGTTGATACATCATAAAATAAAGCCAAAAATATGAACGGAATGAGGATTAGCGGGATTAAGTGGGAGAGAAATGCCTTTTTCGCATGCATCTTCGTGATACCATCACCAGAAGCAAAATACACAACCAATGGAAAAATAAACCCTGCAAAAAAGATACTAAAGTAACATAAGCCTGACAGAACCTTTCGAGTTTCCATATTCGTTTCAACTCCTTCTACCTTAATACGAAATGGGAAAATGAAAGTTTCAAATTTCCACCTATAACGATTGTATTTTTTTAGGGACAGTATCGCGTGTCAAAGGTGAAATAAGTCAGGTACTGATAGAAAAAAATCGTGTTGTCGTAACTCTAGCAGCTTTCCTTTTCGTTTCTCATCCGGTAGTCAAAAACACCATTAGGAACCTCTTCTTTCGGACAAATCAAAATAATGTTACACAATACAATAAAAAAGCTAAAACACGAGGTTTTAGCTTTTTGTGATCATTTCTTTTTCTTCTATTTGTTGTTTCATTCTTATCCGATCGCGTTCGAGGATTGGTTTTAGGTATTTTCCTGTATACGATTCTGGTACTTCTGCTACCTTTTCAGGTGTCCCTGATGCAATGATCGTACCGCCTTTGTCGCCACCTTCAGGTCCGAGATCAACAATATAGTCGACGGCTTTTATAACATCAAGATTATGTTCAATGACTAGGACGGTGTCTCCGTTTTCTACTAAACGCTGTAATACCACCAGTAATCGAGAAATATCATCAACATGAAGACCAGTAGTCGGCTCATCCAAAATGTAGAAGGTTTTTCCATTGGAACGACGGTGCAGTTCAGATGCTAGTTTTATACGCTGTGCTTCTCCTCCAGACAGCGTTGTTGCCGGTTGACCTAATGTCATATAGCCAAGACCCACATCATAGATGGTCTGCACCTTTCGGGTAATTTTTGGAATGTTTTCGAAAAATTCTACCGCTGCCTCTACTGTCATATCTAAAATGTCTGAAATACTTTTCCCCTTATACTTCACTTCCAACGTCTCACGATTGTAGCGCTTGCCATGGCAAACCTCACATGGGACGTACACATCCGGAAGGAAATGCATTTCGATTTTGATAATTCCATCACCACGGCAGGCCTCACAGCGTCCGCCCTTTACATTGAAGCTAAAGCGCCCCTTTTTATAACCTCTAACTTTTGCTTCGTTCGTTGACGCAAATAAATCGCGAATATCATCAAATACACCAGTATAGGTTGCCGGATTAGAACGCGGTGTTCTTCCAATTGGAGATTGGTCAATATCGATGACCTTTTCTAAGTAGTCAATCCCCTTAATCGTCTTATGCTCTCCAGGCTTCGCTTTTGCACGATTGAGCTTTTGAGCTAAAGATTTATGAAGAATCTCATTAATGAGTGTACTTTTACCTGAACCGGATACTCCTGTAACAGCTAAAAATACACCAAGGGGAAGCTTTACATTTACATTCTGCAGGTTGTTTTCTGTTGCACCTTTTATTTCGATAAAGCGGCCATCTGGCTTCCGTCGTTCAATTGGCAGAGGGATAAACTTTTTACCCGCTAAATACTGCCCTGTTAACGAATTGCTATCGGCCATAACTTCTGCTGGTGTTCCAGAAGAGATGATCTCTCCGCCGTGCACACCTGCTCCAGGACCAATATCAATTAAATAGTCAGCAGCCAACATCGTGTCCTCATCATGTTCGACGACAATTAGCGTATTGCCGATATCACGCATGTTTCTCAATGTTCCAATAAGCCGGTCATTATCTCGTTGATGGAGACCGATGGATGGCTCATCTAGAATATAAAGAACGCCAGTCAGCCTAGAGCCAATTTGTGTCGCCAAACGAATCCTTTGTGCCTCACCGCCCGATAGTGTTCCTGCAGCACGGCTCATACTGAGATAGTCAAGACCAACATTAATCAGAAAACCAAGTCGCTCCCTAATTTCTTGGAAAATCAATTTTGCAATTTGCATTTCTTTATCAGTCAATCTTAAGCCATCAAAAAATGCTTGAGCCTCTGCAATTGAAAGATTTGTGACTTGAGATATATGTTGACCGGAAATAAGAACCGCTAATGTTTCTTTTTTCAAACGGTACCCTTTACAAGCAGGACAGGGCTGCTCGGCCATATATTTTTCCATTTGCTCACGAATATAATCAGAGCTCGTTTCCTTAAAACGGCGTTCCACATTGCGAATGACACCCTCAAATTCAATATAGCCATCGCGGATTTGACCAAAATCATTTTCATAACGAAAATAGATTTTGTCACCTTCCGATCCATATAAAATTTTCTCTAGAAGATGGTTTGGGATATCTTGAAATGGTATATCCATATCAATGCCATAGTGATTGCAGACCGCCTCCAGAAGTTGGGGATAATATTGGGAGCTTGTCGGTTCCCATGGTGCAATGGCATGTTGTTTTAACGATAATTCTTTGTTCGGGATGACAAGATCGATATCGACCTCTTGTTTTGAACCTAGTCCATCACATTCCGGGCAGGCACCGAACGGACTGTTAAAGGAAAACATCCTTGGCTCTAATTCACCAATTGAGAAGCCGCAGTGCGGGCAGGCATGATTTTCGCTGAATAGGAGTTCCTCCTGGCCTATTACATCAACAATCACCTTGCCCTCGCCAAGACCTAATGCAGATTCAATGGAATCAGCAAGCCTTGCAGAAATCCCTTCCTTCACGACAATCCGATCTATGACCACTTCAATCGAGTGCTTTTTATTTTTCTCAAGTTCTATTTCATCACTTAAATCAAGGATTTCTCCATCTACCCGGACCCTGACAAAACCCTTCTTTTTAATATCTTCAAGGACCTTAACGTGTGTTCCTTTTCGCCCTGATACAACAGGAGCAAGGATTTGCATTTTCGTTCGCTCTGGAAACTCTAATACCCGGTCGACCATCTGCTCAATAGTCTGCGAGGAGATTTCAATATTATGAATGGGACAAGTCGGCCGGCCAACACGCGCAAAAAGCAAGCGCAAATAATCATATATTTCGGTGACCGTTCCCACAGTTGACCGCGGATTTCGGCTGGTTGTTTTTTGATCAATACTAATGGCAGGTGATAACCCTTCAATCATATCAACGTCTGGCTTATCCATTTGCCCTAAAAATTGTCTGGCATAGGCCGAAAGCGATTCAACATAGCGGCGCTGACCTTCAGCATAAATCGTATCGAAAGCAAGTGAACTCTTTCCAGAACCTGAAAGGCCGGTTATCACCACAAGCTTATCTCTAGGAATCGTGACATCTATATTTTTTAAATTATGTGCTCTAGCACCTTTTACAATCAATTTATCCATTGCCATGTTTTGTTATCCTTCCGCTTTCAATTCCAAAATTAAATCACGAAGCTCGGCAGCACGTTCAAAATTAAGCGCTTTTGCCTCGGCCTTCATTTCGTTCTCCATAGTGGCAAGCAGTTTCTCTTTTTCCTTTTTTGACATCTTGCCGAATGATGCTGATGGCTTGTAATCTTCCTGTTCCTCGGCCGCATGCGTAGCACGAATCACGTCACGGATCGCCTTCTGTATTGTGGTTGGTGTAATTCCATGCTTTTGATTATATTCTTCTTGTATAGCGCGGCGGCGCTTCGTTTCACTAATCGCTAATTCCATTGAGTTCGTGATCCGATCGGCATACATAATAACATGTCCGTTCGCATTACGAGCAGCACGCCCAATGGTTTGAATGAGTGAACGTTCTGAACGAAGGAAGCCTTCTTTATCGGCATCTAGAATCGTAATCAGTGAGACTTCAGGGATATCAAGTCCTTCTCTCAAGAGGTTAATCCCGATTAGGACATCATACTTTCCAAGCCTCAACTCACGAATAATTTCAATCCGGTCCAGCGTTTTCACTTCAGAATGCAAATATTGAACCTTGATTCCGATTTCCTTCAAATAGTCGGTTAAGTCCTCTGACATCTTCTTCGTCAATGTTGTTATGAGCACCCGTTCATTCATCTTCACTCTTTCCTGAATTTCACCAATTAAATCATCTATTTGACCTTCAATTGGTCGGACCTCAATCGTTGGATCCAATAAGCCGGTAGGACGAATAATTTGTTCAATCATTTCAGGAGTATGCTCCAACTCGTACGGTCCCGGCGTAGCCGATACAAAAATTGCGTTGTGTACATGCTTTTCAAACTCATCAAAAGTGAGCGGTCTATTGTCTAGTGCTGATGGGAGACGGAAACCATGGTCTACTAGCACTTGTTTCCGTGCTTTATCTCCGTTGAACATCCCGCGAATTTGCGGTAAGGTCACATGCGATTCGTCAACGACTAATAGAAAATCCTCTGGAAAATAATCTATCAGGGTATAGGGTGTTGAGCCTGCTGGTCTTAGCGTAAGATGACGAGAATAATTTTCGATACCTGAGCAGAAGCCCATCTCTCTCATCATTTCAAGATCATAGCGTGTCCGCTGCTCAATTCGCTGGGCTTCAAGTAATTTATCTTCGGAGCGCAGTTCTTCAAGTCGTTCTTCTAATTCTTTTTCAATATTCTCAATCGCAATGCGCAGCTTTTCCTCTCTTGTTACGAAGTGGGAAGCTGGGAAAATGGCGACATGCTCCCGCTCGCCAATGATTTCACCAGTAAGAGCATCGACTTCTCGAATCCGATCAATTTCATCACCGAAAAACTCAACCCGTAAACAGTGCTCGTCACGCGATACAGGAAAAATCTCTACCACATCACCGCGAACACGGAAAGTTCCACGCTTAAAGTCAATATCATTTCGTTCATATTGAATATCAACTAGACGGTGCAGTAATTGATTTCGTTCAATTTCCATTCCTGTTCTTAATGATAAGACCATTTCTCGATATTCTTCCGGAGAACCGAGGCCGTAAATGCAGGATACACTGGCAATGATAATCACATCTTTTCGTTCAAAAAGCGAAGATGTGGCCGAGTGGCGCAGCTTATCGATTTCATCGTTGATGCTGGCATCTTTTTCAATGAAGGTATCTGTTTGAGGTACATATGCTTCAGGCTGATAATAGTCGTAGTAGCTGACAAAATACTCTACTGCGTTGTCCGGGAAAAAATCCTTGAACTCACTGTAGAGTTGGCCAGCTAGTGTTTTATTGTGCGCAATAACTAATGTTGGTTTATTTACCTCTTTAATCACATTAGACACGGTAAATGTTTTACCTGTTCCGGTTGCACCTAATAGCGTCTGATAACGCTTATTATTATTTATGCCTTCAACCAGCTGGCGGATGGCGGATGGCTGGTCGCCCTGAGGCGTATATTTTGAAACTAATTCAAATTGGTCCTTCACACATGACCCTCCCTGGAAAGAATATCGGTCTGGCATTTCTCATCTATTGTTTAGTCGGATGAAAGGGCGTGAAATATGCCTCCAAATTTTCATATTAACATTCTATCACAAATTACCAAAAACTAACCAGTAATATGCGAACGGATATTCGTTTTTTGTATAACCTTTCATCATTTTATACAAAAAAGCCTGCGCAAATTTAGGCAGGCTTACTAGATGTGTGGATTTTAACTATTCTTCACTGCTCTTTGCTTCAGTTTTAACGCTAACCAGAATCCAGCCGTGAGCGAAAAGGCATCCATCACAATCAGGGTATATGTATCTGTATAGCCTTTATAAACTGAAGCTGCAATTAACCCGACGGTTAACGCAAGTCCGATGTATCGATTATAAGTGACCCGTGTAAAGAGCAAAACGAGTAAGCCTGGCAAAATTAGCGCAGATACATATTCAATCGGCATGGGTCCACCTCATTCATTCGTTTCTGAATATATTCTAGAAATATATTCAAGAAATTGCAACAAAAAGATATCGATAAAAACAAGACTCCCAAAAAGAGAGTCCTGCCGATACCGCGCTATTTGATCCATACACCGCTTGCTCCGAGCTTGTAGCCGCCAATTTTTGTATTATAAGCCATAGCTCCGCTGCTATAGAATTAATACCAGACTTTCCCTAGTTACTTACTTTGTTTCTCGGTGCAAGGTACGCTTTTTTAAACGTGGCGAGTATTTCATTAACTCAATACGATCTGGATTGTTTCGCTTATTTTTTGTGGTAATATAATTTCGATCTCCTGTTTCCGTACATGCTAATGTGATATTTACTCTCATTTTATTCCTCCTAGTTTTAATAAACTATATTTATAAAAAATCTCACTCCGAAACAGTAAATGCTGGAAGCGGATCGTAAAATCCCTTCCAATCCATTGTCATTTCCTCTCCTGATAATAAACATTGGTCAAGTGAAGCCTCAATTTCTTCGCGATTCATTTCAACGCCGATAAAAACAAGCTCTGTCATCCTATCTCCAAATTCTTCGTCCCACGTCTCAAGGAGTTCAGGTTCTTCGATTAAGATCTGCTTTTGTTCCTGCTCAGGATAGGCAGCAAGCCATTCACCTGCTCCTTGAAGCACAATAGAGGGTCCTGCTTGTGATAACAAACCAGTCATATCATTTCGTGATGCCAACCAAAAGAAGCCTTTTGCTCGAACAACATCTACCGGCCAATCCTCTAACCATTGCATGAATCTGTCAGGATGAAATGGCTTCTTCCTACGATAAACAAATGAAGAAATTCCGTACTCTTCTGTTTCTGGAGTATGCTCCTCCAATAACTCCTTTATCCAGCCTGCACCCTGACTTGCCTCTTCAAAATCAAATAAATTAGTATCCAGAATTTCATTTAAGTCAACTTTAGAGTAAGCACTTTTAATGATTTTGGCACCTGGATTCAACTTTTGCAGAACTGCATATAGTTCCTGTTGACTTTCTATATCCACTAAATCAGTTTTGTTTAAAACAAGAACATTTGCAAATTCAATTTGATCAATTAATAAGTCGACCACTTCACGAGTATCAGACTCATCTGTTCCTTGCTTTCGATCGAGCAGGCTTTCTCCAGATGCAAAATCATGCCAAAATCTGTTCCCATCTACTACTGTGACCATTGTGTCTAGCTTGCAATACTCCGTTAAGTTGATTCCAAGGGTTTCATCTACATATGTAAAGGTCTGGGCAACAGGAATGGGTTCCGATATTCCTGATGATTCGATTAAGATATAGTCAATATCTCCTGCCTTAACAAGCCTTTCGACTTCAAACATTAGGTCCTCTCTTAAAGTACAGCATATACATCCATTTTGAAGCTCTACTAATTTCTCATCGGTTCGCGAAAAACCACCTTGCTTAATCAACGATGCGTCAATATTAACTTCACTCATATCATTTACAATAACCGCAATCTTTTTATTCTCGCGATTTGTCAAAACATGATTTAATAAAGTTGTTTTTCCAGCACCTAAATATCCGCTTAACACTGTTACAGGTATTTTTTTTTCCATGTTATCACCTCGAATTAAATCAAATTCATTACGATTTAAAAGCTTTAGTACTTTTCTTACTTTCTTTATTTAACTTTGTGCAGGTAGCAAGGCCGGCTGCTATCCCTCAAGTGCAACAAGTAGGATACAAAATATAAATCGTAATCATTACGATTAACATCGTATAAGAA
Source organism: Bacillus sp. MRMR6 (assembly GCF_001940785.1). Taxonomy (GTDB): domain Bacteria; phylum Bacillota; class Bacilli; order Bacillales; family Cytobacillaceae; genus Neobacillus. The sequence goes on along the minus strand of NZ_MSLS01000015.1, from coordinate 80,744 downwards.
TTTTATTAATATTGCAAGCTTTTTATAAATAAAATTGCTTCCACCCATTAGTGAGCAACTTTTAAAGAGAAATCTTCTAAACCAAAAGAATCATATTTTCATTTACAATAACATAGATATATTTTAGAATATAAAACGTAATCGTTACGATTTATTCTAATAAAAATAGATTGGAGTTTAAAAATGAAGATAAATAAGTTCGTTTACACTGCTTTTCTCTCTCTAGGTCTTGTTTTAACAGGTTGTGGAAATATGGAAACAGTAAATAAAAGTGTAGAAGATAAAGAAACCATAACGATATATACCACCATTTATCCTCTTGAAGATTTCACCCGAAAAATCGGAGGGGATTTTGTAGAAGTTATAAGTATTTACCCGCCCAATGTAGATGCCCATTCCTACGAGCCTTCTACTAAAGACATGATTGCGATTTCCGAAGCTGATTTTTTTATTTATACAGGAGTAGGAGTGGAGGGTTTTGCAGCAAAAGCGACTGAAGCTTTAAAAAATGAAGATGTTCAAATGGTGAAAGCTGCTGAAGGGATCAATCTTATTGTATCTAGTAATTCAGACAAGCACCAGCATGAAGACGAAGATGGACATGCTGATCATGGACAACATAAGGGTGAAGAGGGTCATTCTGATAGTGAACACCATGAGAATGAAAGCGAACATGCTGAGGAACATGAGCGTGAACATGTTGAATCAGAAGACCATAACGATGAACATTCACATGGAGACTTAGATCCGCATGTATGGTTAGACCCTGTGCTTTCCATTGAGTTAGCTAATAATATAAAAAATGCACTAATTAATAAAATGCCATCACAACAAGATTTGTTTGAAACCAATTTCAATCACCTAAAAAGTGAATTAGAAAAGCTTGATCAAGAATTCAAAACGACTATTGAAAACTCAAAAAAGAAGAGTTTATTAGTCTCCCATGCTGCCTATGGATATTGGGAAAAGCGTTATGGAATTAAAACTATCGCCATTTCAGGCTTATCGCCTACACAAGAACCCACTCAAAAACAATTGCAGGCAATCATCATAGAATCTACAGAACATAACATTAATTATGTTATATTTGAACAGAATCTATCAATGAAAGTAGCAAATATGATTCAAAACGAACTCGGAGCAAAATCTCTTACACTTCATAATCTAGAGGCGGTTACAGAACAGGACATTAAAGAAAACAATGATTATTTCTCCATCATGCAAAAAAATTTAGAAACTATAAAAACTGCTTTAAACGACTAGCAAATCGATAATATACATTTCTTCTTCCCTGTCCTTCTGTTTAGAGCAGGGATTATCTTGATTTATAAATCATACTCTAGTATATCTGTCTGAAAATTTAACCAGAAAACTATTTTAGGAGGCTATAATGTATCGCATTGTTCGCAATAATATATTGGAAATTACTGGTATAACCATGCTTTGTCTAGCGTTTCTGCTGATTTCTTTTAGTACAAGCTTTACTCTTCCCTTTACTTTACCTTCCTCTGTATTAAATCTTAATACAATATTTTTAAGTATTCTAATCGAGGCGCTCCCTTTTGTTTTAATCGGAGTTCTCATTGCAGGAATGATCCAAATTTTTGTTACCGAAAAGCACATACAGCGATTAATCCCCCAAAATAAGGTTTTGGCTGTCATCGTGAGCTGTATTGTCGGAGCACTTTTCCCTGCTTGTGAGTGTGGAATTGTCCCGATTGTCCGCAGACTCATTGGGAAAGGTGTCCCTATTCATGCTGCAATTGGGTTCATGCTGACGGGTCCGTTGATTAATCCTATTGTAATTGCCTCTACTTTTATGGCTTTTGGTAATGATATGAAAATTGCCGGACTACGAATGGGATTAGGATTTTTCATAGCGGTGGTGGTTGCCTTTATCATCAGTTGGATTTTTAAGGGTAATCAATTCAAATCTTCATTACAAGTAACTGCCACTCATTCACACGCTAAAAACGAAGGATTTTTGAATCGATTCTGGTCCATGCTGACCCATTCGGTTGATGAATTCTTTGATATGGGGAAATATCTTATCCTAGGTGCTTTTCTTGCCGCAGTTGTCCAAACCTACATGCCTGCAAAAGCACTTTTAGAAGCAGCAAATGGCACCGCTTCTGCCACAGCTATTATGATGGGCTTGGCATTTGTATTATCACTATGTTCAGAAGCAGATGCCTTTATCGGGGCTTCCTTTAGCAGTATTTTCCCAACCTCGGCTATTCTAGGCTTTTTAGTGTTCGGCCCAATGATGGACTTAAAAAATACGCTTATGATGCTGAGTGTATTCCGAGCGAAATTTGTTCTGATTCTGCTGGCATTGATTACATCCGTTGTTTTCATTTCCATTATGATTACACATAGCTTTTTATAAGGGGGGATTAGATGAAGTTTCATGTTCAGCAGGCTGTTAGAGCGTTTATTTTATTAGCCTTCTCCGCCCTGCTCTTTAAAATGCATTATCTAGGTGAGATGACAAAATTTATTAACCCAAAATATGAACTTTTAAGTCAGATTGCTTCCATACTATTTTTAATTTTGTTTTTTATCCAATCTACAAGAATTTGGACCCTTAAACAGCATCAGGATCTTTCCCATTGTCACCACGATGACCATGACCATCATTGTAGTCACGACCATGGAGATTCTCATTTGAACAGCAGAAAGTTCATATCATACCTAATCATTATTTTACCGCTGGTTACAGGATTCCTGCTTCCAGCCAAAGTTCTTGATGCTTCGATTGCAGACAAAAAAGGTGGTATGGCGGTAATAACCAATCGATCTTTTGAAAAGAAACAAGGTTCAAATATAAGTGACCAAGAGGGACCAGTATTAACCGTTGATCCATCAGACCCCTCACTTTTAAAAGATAGAAAAGTATATACAAAAGATGAATACAATCACCTTATCCAAAAATTAGAGCAAAGCACATCGATTGGAATGACTGAAGAGGTTTTCTCAAGTTATTATGAAGAGATCCATATGGATGTTGAAAAGTTTAAAGGAAGAGAAATTAAGTTAACAGGATTTGTTTATAAAGGGGAAGGTCTTCAACCAAACCAGCTTGTCCTATCGAGATTTTTGATTACTCACTGTGTTGCGGATGCCAGCATTATCGGATTTATTTCAGAGCTGCCAGAGGCTTCATTACTTGAAGAAGATACATGGGTTGAAGCAACAGGGATATTGGTGATAACCACCTATGATGGATTAGAACTACCGATGATAAAAGTTACCGAATGGAAAGTAGTCACTGAACCTAAAGAGCCGTATCTCTATCCAATCAATGTTAAAGTCATGTAGCAAAGGAGCAGATTTTTTCTGCTCCTTTTTTTAATAAACTGTATAGTGTTTTTCACTATTGACAAGATTTTTCGGAAAAAGCTTTCTTGTTAAAAGCGGAACAAACAGTGCTAGGAATATTGACCTTCCTGCACTAAAGAGTATAAAGGACAACCATAACCCATGATTTCCTGCAGTTGGTACGATTAAATAGTGCCCTGCTAAATAGACAGATAGACTTAGAAGCATAGAATTCCGAATAGGGGCTGCTTCGGTCGCACCAGTAAAAACCCCATACAGAACAATTCCAAAACATATTGCAAAAGGAAACACGATGATCCAAATTTCATATTGATGTGCGATCTCAATAATTTCAGGCATTTTTGTAAATAATCGGAGGATATGATCATTAAAAAGAAAATAAATACTGGCTATTACAAATGAGGAATACAACGCCCATTGGCAGGACAGCCTAAGCGTTTGCTGATATAAGCCCCTATCCTTTGCCCCAATGGCCCTTCCCGTTAGTATACTAGATGCATTAGCAAAGCCATCAAAAAAATAGGCCATAATATAATGGATTTGTATCAAAATGGCATTAGCAGCAAGGGTTTCCGTCCCAAAAGAGGCCCCCTTTGCTGTAAATAAATTAAAAACCGTCAGTAAACAAAGAGTCCGTATGAACAAATCCTTATTTACATTCATCATTCTTTTTAAAGACGAGGTATCAATTATTTTGCTAAAGGATAGCTGCCCTGTGTGAAGCGGCAATTTTCTCCACACTAATACCATACCGACAAAGAATGCGAGAATTTCGGAAAGTAAAGTAGCAGCTGCTACACCGGAAACTCCCCAAGAAAATCCAAACACAAATAATAAATCTAGGACTATATTCAAGCAATTCATGAATATTTGCAATAGCAATGACACCTTGATCATCGACATTCCCATCAACCAGCCGAGAAGGACATAATTTAACAGTGCAAACGGTGCACCCCAAAACCGTATTTGTACATACTCCGATGCAAGTGATTGGACCTGGGCATCAGGACTTAACAATGGCATGAACAAATGGCTGATTGGCCACTGAAGAGCGATCAAACAGATTCCTATTATAATAGCCATTAGTAAGGGGCGGGTAATCGCCAAAGTTTCCCCTTCCTTATCCATTGCACCATGTGCTTGAGCTGCAAAACCGGAGGTGCTTACACGCAAGAACCCAAACAGCCAGTACATGGTATTAAAAATAATCGTTCCAACCGCAACTGCAGCTATGTAGGATGAATCAGGCATATGGCCTACGACTGCTGTATCAACCGCCCCTAATAAAGGCGTTGTAATCGTTGAAAAAATTAACGGTAGAGCCAAAGCCAAATAGGTTTTATGATTCATGATTCCCCCCCCCTATCCATCAAAGACATGCAGCAACTCCTTTGAATAAGGATGCCTATCATCTGAGTATAAATCATGTTTATCACACTCGTCGACCACTTGTCCCTGTTTCATTACCATGATTCGGTCACTCATATAATGAACTGCCGCCAAATCATGTGAAATGAATAAATAAGAGATTCCTAAATTTTGCTGAAGGTCTTTTAATAAATTTAATATTTTTGCCTGTATGGTCACATCCAGGCTCGCTGTCGGCTCGTCAAGAATGATTAACGAAGGCTGTATACTTATCGCTCTTGAGATGGTAACTCTCTGCTTTTGTCCACCGCTTAATTCATGTGGATAATAATATAAATACTTCGCTGGAAGGTTAACCAGTTCAAACAAGTATTCGGCAGTCTTTTCTCGCTGATGCCGTATCCCTTTTAAAAAAGAGGGCTCAATATTTGGCTGAAAATCAAGAGGTTCCATTAAGGAATCAATAATTTTCAGTTTTGGATTTAAGGCAGCTGCCGGATTCTGGAATACAACTTGCAATTCGCTTCTGATTGAACGAAGCTCTTCCTTTTTGGTCTTATGCAGTGACTTTCCTTTTAACCAAATTTCTCCCTGATCCACTTTTTCTAGTCCCAAGATACATTTTGCCAATGTGCTTTTTCCGCTGCCGCTTTCCCCAACAATCCCCAGACATTCCTTACCTTTTAATTCAAAAGAAACTTGATCAACTGCTTTATGTCCGCATGAAAACTGTTTTGATAGATTTTTGACGACGAGTATCTCTTGTGTAACCAATCAATTGTTCCTCCTAATTCTGCTATTGAATCGATAATAATCTCTCAGGTGACGTTCTTAGAGAAGGTATTGCCGCCACTAATGATTTGGTGTAGATATGCCTTGGCTGTTGAAGAATGGTATTTTTTGAACCCGATTCGACTATTTCTCCCTCTAGCATGACAGCCATCTTGTTGGCATATTTTCGAGCATGCCGTAAATCATGTGTAATAAACAAAACAGCACAGTTTGTTTCCCGTTTCAGTTCGGCAATTAGCTGCAGAACATTCGCAGCCGTGATGCTATCAAGTGCTGTTGTTGGTTCATCGGCAATCAGCAATTTTGGTTTAAGAATCATCGCCATGGCGATCGCAGCTCTTTGCAGCTGCCCTCCGCTAAGCTGAAAAGGATAACTCTTATATACTCGCTCTTCGGGCAGATTTACTATTTTTAAAGATTCCAAGGCTTTAGCTTTTCTCTGTTTTTTTGCATCTTTCGAATGTGTTTTTAACATCTCATCAAATTGGGCCCCAATCGTCATAAACGGTGTGAACGCACCTTGATAATCCTGAAAAACATAAGAAATAACTCTCCCGCGATAGTTTCGCCACTCTTTTCCCTTCATGTTTGAAAGCTCCACCTCACCCAAGCGGATACTTCCTGAAGAGATCAACTCACGCGGCAGCAGCCCTCCGATTGAAGATGCAGTTATACTTTTCCCGCTGCCACTTTCTCCAACAAGGGCCAGCCAATCTCCCTCGTTTATAGAAAGATTTAAATTTTTCACAATCGAGGACTTTTTATGTTTAATCGTTAAATTTGAAATCGTTAAAACAGCCATCAATTTCCCCCATTCTGATTTTTCACATCATAACGGTCACGCAAATAATCTCCAATTACATTTAAGATTAGAACAACCAACATAATCGCTAGACCGGGAATCAACATTAATTGCGGTGCATTATAGAAGAATGCTTTTGACTCATTCAGCATCGCCCCCCACTCTGGAGTTGGCGGCTGAGCACCTAAACCGATATAGGAAAGAGCCGCGATCATCAGAATAATCTTTCCTGCATCAAGGGTCGCCAGTACCATCACATTCCCAATAACATGGGGAATCAGATGCCTTCGCAAGATATTAATAGAGCCGACCCCGTTCAGTTTGGCGATTAAAATATAATCTTTTTGTTTTTCAGTCAGGACCGTGCTTCTAGCCAGCCTTGCATAGCCAACCCACTTGACCATCACAATCGCAAAAATTAAATTAACCATGCCTGGTCCCAACAAGCCGCTTAAAATAATTGCCACGATATAATCAGGGAATGCCATAAAGGCATCCACTACCCGCATGAGAACACGGTCTAGTTTCCCTCCCACGTAACCGGAAATTAAACCAATTGGAACACCTAAAAGCAGTGAAATAGCTAAAATAAAAAAACTCGTTCCTACCGTGGTTTGGGCTCCTGTTAGAATTCTTGAAAACACGTCCCGTCCTAAATGATCTGTCCCAAGAAAATGCTCCGTGCTCATTGGTTTTAACCGTTCCGTCATGTTTACCTGTAAGGGGTCGTATGGTGCTAGATATGGTGCAACGAACAAGGTAAGTACAAAAACACCGAGGAGAATGGTGAGTGATTTTGTTGAATCTAGACGAGCGTTCATCCTCGGTCGGCCCCCTTTAAGCGAATTTCCGGATTGAGATAGCGATAAGCAAGGTCAACTAATAGATTAATAGTAACCACAAACAGACCCATGAATAGAATGTATCCTTGGATAACCGGGTAATCTCTTCTGATAATGGCTTCTACTACAAGCTTACCAACACCCGGATAGGCAAAAAGAACTTCGATTATGACGGTTCCGCCAAGCAAACTTCCTAAGCTGACTCCAAAGATCGTGATAACTGGAATAAGGCTGTGTCTAAAGGCATGATAAAAGAAAATCCTGCTTGAACTTAACCCGCGTGCCTTTGCTGAGCGAATAAAGTCCTGTCCAAGGCTCTCTAGCAAACTTGACCTCAGCAGTCTCACGTATACCGCTGCCATTGCAAGGCCCAACGTGATGGAGGGCAGCACTAAATGTAGCATAGTTCCTTTGCCCATGGATGGAAGAATCCCCATTTTCACAGAAAAGAACTGCATCAAGATGAGCCCTAGCCAGAAGCTCGGAACCGATGCAGCTAATAAAGAAAATCCTCTGCTAAGGTGATCAATCCATTTATTTTTATATAAAGCGGCAAGGGTTCCAAACGGCACTGCAATCATCATCATGACCAGCACCGATGAGAAAGTTAAGGCAAGCGTATCTGGAATCTTGCTCGCAAGCTCTTTTGTAACCGGCTGCTTAGTCATGTATGACTCGCCTAAATCAAACTGAAAGAACCGAACGAGCCATTTCCAATATTGAACATATATAGGTTGATTAAATCCCAGCTCTTCTCTTAACTCTTCGATTTGTTCATTTGATATTGAAACATCGTCAATGTTCAGCATGTACCTTACCGGGTCGCCCGGTGCTGCTTTCATGAACACGAAGCTGACGAAGGACAATAAAAACAAAAACAATACAAGCTCCAGCAGTCTTTTTCCTATCTGTTTCATTTAATTCTCACATCGATATCTTTCGTCAGGGTGTAATATTCACTCTTACTTGTCTCCCAATTAAGAACATAATCTTTGTAAGCAACAAAGTTGTTTGGATGGACAATAAAGGAATGAAGAATCTGTTCATCAATGATTTGGATGGCTTGTTTTGAAAGCTCATTCCGTTGATCATGATCAAACGTTTGGTTTAACTCTTTAATAAGCTCTGTAACCTGATCATTTCTAATTTGTCCAGGGTTAATCGCTCCCCCTGCCATATACGCGGAGTTTAAGAAGTAGCTCGCATCGCCTCTTGGTGCTGTTATTAAGCTGTATGTCGCCATATCCCAGTCCGATTTTTCTGCTAAATACTCATCAATATTTTCAACCTGTTGAATTTCAAGTGTAATTCCAAGTTCTTTTGCATTGAATTGCAGCAGTTGAGAAATTAACGGCAACTCCGGACGATAAGAATAGGTCATAAGTTTAAGCGTAAGGGGTTTTCCATCTTTTACGGCCTTTCCGTCTTTTATCTCATAGCCTGCTTCTGCTAAATATTTTCTTGCCTGATCAAGGCTGAATTCTTTTTCGGTATAAACCGGCGAGAATGGCGATTCAGCATGGAAAGGTCCCTCTGCTGCTGTTGCTTGGCCTGCCATGATGTCAGCTGCAATTACTTCACGGTCAATCAGGACATCAAAAGCTTTTCTTAATGCAGGGTCTTTAAATACGTCTTTTCCGGAGTTATACATGAGCAGATGTGTCCGGAGACTTGAAACGACATCCATCTTGATTGACTTGTCATTTTTAAGAGTTTCAATACTTTCAATCGCCGGACGGTACACGATGTCGGCATCTCCTGATTGCAGTGCCGTTGTCCGTGCATTCGCATCCTCATTAAAGATCATCGTGGCACGGTCAAGTTTAACCTCACCATCCCAGTAGCTGCTATACTTCTCAAGCTCCAACTTGCTGTTTGGATCAAAGGAAACGACTTTAAATGGCCCCGTTCCAATTGGCTGCTGCTCAATGCCTCCTGCACTGACATCTACGATCGCACTGTTCGGATGGACAAGCTCCGAAGGAAAATGGGGTAAGGGCTGTTCGGTTGTGATGGTTAAATGTTGTCCGTCTGCTTCCATGGCCTCAATTTTTAATGCATTTTTCATGGCTTCACTTACTTGTATGATGCGTTCTAAAGAAGCTTTAACGGCTTCAGCATCAACATGATTTCCATTCTGAAATGTGATGTTTTCTCTAATTTTAAAAATCCAGGTTTTCCCCCCGTCACTTGTGTCCCAGCTTTCGGAAAGCCACGGCTCAAGCTCCTGGTCCTGATTAACTTTTACTAGCGTTTCTGTTATTCCTGCCCTAACTGCCGTGTAGTTTAGGTGTGGATCAAGTGTTTCACTAGGGAAATTAGAGAGAAATGTGATTTCCTTACTTTTTTTCATTTCCTCTGAGACATCAGTTCCCTGTGATGAACATCCTGCTATCAATAATAAAATGAAACAGATTAATATGAACACTTTTTTCATACTAGTAATACCCCCATAAATTGAAATCGTTACGATTTAGATGTTAAAAAAATTTTCTACTCATTACTAAACTATTAATATCGGTTGGTGCAATTAGATCCTTCTCTCCCTTATGTAATGCTCTCTCTTATTATATTTACAAAGCGAAATAATTACGATTTACAAAGTGTATCTTAGCATCTCTTTATAAAACTAGTCAACTAGAAAATCAAAAAAAATTAAAAGCCCTTTCATTTAAAAAGGCTCTCGCTAAGAATTTACGTATTCACTAATTACACGTTCCATGCGGACTCGGGCAGCCGTTTGCTGCTTTTTCAACTTGGATGGTGCTATGCTCAATATGGAAATCATCGTGTAAAATCTTTTGTGATTGATGGAGGATCTCATCATGGTCCGCTTCGTCCGTAATGGTAAGATGACAGCTTAAAACAGGATAACCGGAAGTAATCGTCCAAATATGCAAGTCATGGACTTCCTTTACGGATGGAATTCCACTTAAAGCTACCTTAACCTGCTCCATATCCATTTGTGTAGGTGCACCCTCCATCAAGATATGGAAAGACTCTTTTGTTACGCGAAAACCACTGATAATGATTAAAACCGCAACAATCACACTTGCAATTGGGTCTGCTAGTGTCCAGCCAAAGAACATGATCAGCAGTGCTGCTACAATCGCGCCGACCGAGCCGAGCATATCACCAAGCACATGTAAAAATGCACTGCGAACATTGAGATTGTCTTTATCACCACTCATTAAAATCCAGGCCGCGATGATGTTCACCACTAATCCTGTGATTGCGATCACCAGCATTCCTGTACTCTGTACCTCTGGCGGTGCAAAGAAACGCTGAAAGGCTTCATAAAAGATATATAAGGAAATTAAGATCAGCGTAAGTCCGTTTAAAGCCGCGGCGATGATCTCAAATCGCTTGTATCCGTATGTTTTTTCTTGTGAAACTTGTCTCTCACCAAGCTTGATGGCGAAAAAACTTAATCCTAGTGCTGCCGCATCACTCAACATATGCCCTGCATCAGACAACAGAGCCAAGCTGTTTGTTAGTATCCCGCCTATCACTTCTACAATCATAAATGTAGCAATTAAGATAAAAGATATAAACAACGCTTTTTTATTACTTGTATGTGAATGACCATGTCCATGACCATGTGAATGGCCGTGGGAGTGTCCATGATGATGGTGATGTCCCATAAAATCCTCCCCCAACAATGTTGGTCTATTTTTAGTTTTTTCTAATCAGTATTTTCCGATACATTCCTCGAAACAACACATCCTGATTCTCAACAATCTCAAGTTCAGTAAGCTGTTTTTTTATAGTATTTTCAAAAGAAAGTCCGATATCCGTGCCAAGAATCCGGATAACCGGCCGTATTGTTTTTATTAGTAATGATGGCTTTTTAGAAAACTTATCAAAGATGACGATTTGACCGCCGGGTCTTAAAACGCGAATCATTTCTGCAAAGACCTTCTCACTGTCCGGTACAACCGATAGAATTAAGCTGGCCATGACATAATCGAAGGATGAGTCTGGGTACTGTAAATTTTGTGCATCCATCTGTTGAAAGCTAATCGGGGAGGATGGGAACTTCTCTTTTGCCCGCTCTAGCATTTCAGCCGAGTAATCAATGGCTATGATATTCAAAAGCTGTTCTGGCATGAGTTCAATGTCTGCACCTGTACCCACACCAACGAACAAGATCTTATCATCCTTTTGAAAAGGAAGGGATTTGAATACCTCTTTTCTCGCTCGTAAGAACGGACCTTTGTTAAAAAAAGTATCGTAAACAGGCGACCATAAACGGTAAATCAAACGGTTCCATTTATTGTTCATTTTCATCCTTCACTCTCAATAGTCTCAACGCATTTAATGTGACCAGCAATGTTACACCCATATCCGCAAAAATGGCGATCCATAGAGTAAGCCAGCCTGGTACGACCAGAAGGAGTGCGAATAGCTTTACCCCAATTGATAAAGCAATATTTTGTTTAATGATTTGTAGGGTTTTACGACTTAATTGGATCGTGAATGGAAGTTTGGTTAAGTCATCGTTCATTAACGCAATATCCGCTGTTTCAAGTGCCGTATCCGTGCCCGCTCCCCCCATTGCAATCCCGACTGTTGCTGCTGCAAGGGCTGGGGCATCGTTAACACCATCACCAACCATAGCTACTCTGCCATGTTCAGCCTTTAGTTTCTTGATAAAGTCTAGTTTATCCTGGGGCAATAGTTCAGCTTCAAAATTTGATACACCTGTTTGTTGGCCAATTGCTGCAGCCGTTGCCTGGTTATCACCTGTTAGGAGAATGGTTTGTTTGATGCCAAGCTCGTGGAGGCGTTTAATGACATTTTTGCTACTCGCACGGACCTCATCCGCTACTGCAATTAAGGCAATGATCTCTTCTTCTGCACCGGCAATCATCACGGTCTTTCCTTGTTTTTGCAGTAAAGAAATTTGCTCCTGTATGGTGACAGGTATGATTGTAAATAACTTATCATTTCCAACTTTGTATTCAATTCCATTTATCTTGCCTTTAATGCCCTTACCCATCATTGACGTAAATTCATCCACAACAATTTCTTGATAGCCCTTAGCTTTTTTTATAATCGCTGCGGCAAGAGGGTGCTGCGATTTACTTTCAAGAGCCGCAATCATCGCCAGCAGTTCATTGTCATGAGCTGTTTTACTTACGTTCACAAAATCCGTGACAGTCGGGACTCCTTTTGTTAATGTCCCTGTTTTATCAAAGGCGATTGCTTTCAGTGCTCCGGCTTCCTCTAAGAAGCTTCCGCCCTTTATTAAGACCCCGTTTCTTGCGCTATTTCCAATTGCGGTTACGATGGAAACAGGTGTAGAGATGACAAGTGCACATGGACAGCCAACCACTAATACAGCAAGACCTTGGTAAATCCACTGACTCCAGTCGGCACCGAAGAAGAATGGTGGAACGACAGCTACCAACGCAGCAATCGCAATAATTAACGGTGTATAGTACTTCGCAAACTTATCAACAAATCGTTGCGAAGGGGCTCTTTCCCCTTGAGCCTCTTCGACCAAGTGAATGATCTTGGCGATCGTCGTATCATCAGAAAGCTTTGTAACCCTTACTTTTAAATATCCCTCTTCATTTAATGTCCCAGCGAATACCTCATCAGCAACAGCTTTTTCAACAGGTACAGATTCACCCGTGATCGCAGCCTGATTGATACTACTGTACCCCTCAACAATAACCCCATCCATGGCAATTCTTTGCCCCGGTTTGACGATCATTTTGTCGCCAACTTCAATATCCTCTGCTTTTAAAAGCAGCTCTTTTCCATTTCGAATGACAAGCGCTTCGGCAGGAGCTAATTCCATCAAGGAACGAATCGAAGCCCGGGCTTTATCCATTGAATATCTCTCTAGCACTTCACTAATGGCAAACAGAATAACAACAACGGCACCCTCGCCCCATTCACCAATAATTGCTGCACCGATAATCGCAATGGTCATCAATGTTTTCATATCAAAATCAAGCCGAACTAAATTTTTTAAGCCTGTTTTAAAAAGCGGATATCCCCCGACTATAATAGAAGCGGCGAATAGCATATTTTCAGAAAAGATATATCCTGCTAGTAGTAACAACAAAGAAAGTACGAGTCCCCCATACTGCTTCCAAACTGGTTCTTTTACTGCAGGCTGAAATTTTTCTTTTTCGGGTGTAAGAGTAATCTTATCAAATGCCCCTGCTTCATGTAATTCATCAAGGGATGCTTTTCCATAGACTGTTAGTTTAGCAGCACCAAAATTAACCTTTGCGTCAACAACACCATCCAGGTGTTGTACGTTCTTTTCGAACTTTGCGGCACAGCTACTTCAGGAAAAGCCTTGGATACGATAAACCTGTTTTTCAGCAGCTTCACTCACGGCCAGCCACCTCCTCTTGGTGTTCGAAAGCAATGTGAATTAATTGCTTTACATGGTTATCATCAAGGGAATAGTAAGCTAGCTTCCCCTCTTTCCGATATTTTGCTAGACCTAAGCTTTTTAAATGGCGTAAATGATGTGAAGCCGTAGCGGTAGTTGCCCCGACGATATTGGCGACATCGCAAACACAAAGCTCATCTTCAAGTGTTAGTGCATAGGCAATTTTCATTCGTGTTTCATCAGATAATGCTTTAAAGATCTTGGTTACTTCAACTATATTTCCCTTTTCAACTAAGGGCTGAACACGGGTTGTTTTATCTTGATCCACACAGGTAATTTCGCAAACATCACGTTCCTTCATTATTTCACTTCCTTAACATTCAAATGTTCGTTTGATTATATGATATTCAAATGGGCGTTTGAATGTCAATCTTCTAAATAAATATTTTTTATAAAAGTGAAAAAAGAGGATCCTGATGGTCCTCTTTTACTCTGTGCGTGTTCTTTTTCTTCCTATTACCTCTGGTACCCATTCATTGAATGGATGTGATTGATGTTCGGTTGGACCAAGTGGAACTTTTGGTCCTTCCTTGGGCTTATCTTCTTTTTTAGCGGCCGTTTCCAAGGAAGTAGCAAGCGGTTTCCACCTTTTCAGCATTCGTACAACAAAGAAGAGAATCACGCCCATGATGACATATATAATCCACGGCAAGAGCTCAATGTCATTTCCCATTTCATATAGCTTACTGCCTGCAAATTTACCACCTGCCTCTCCCAGTCCAGAGATCACATTTGCAAGGGCAAAAAAGAGTCCAATCATTTCTGCTGTAGATAATTGCGAAATCGTACTATCAATCGTTGGCAGTAACAGCATTTCTCCCATTACGAATATAGCTCCACTTATGACAAAATGAAAAAATGAACTAGAAAAATATAAGGAACCAATACCAATACCGACAATTAATATACCAAATGCCAAGGAGTTCAGAGGATGAATCTTATTGATTATGCGTTTGGTTATCATCCCTTGTAAACTAATGACAATAAAGCTATTAATCGTCCAGATTAATGCGACGTTTTTCGGATCTGGTAAAATTTCAATCGCTCTTAACGGCAGGACTAAAGCTAACTGGGCGTATAATACCCAGATAAAAATACTAACCACACCAAAGACGATGAAGGGCTTATTCTTAAAAGCAAGGCGATAGGCTTGTGAAGGAACAGGCGGACAGGGAATATCTCCACATTTTTTTGGGAGTAACGTCCATGAGATAAGGGCAAGGGCAATATAGATGAATCCAGCAATCCAAAAGATGATTTTAGAAGAACCTGTAATCAGAAAAAATACAATCAAGCCAGCGGAGGCTGTCCCGATATTGGCAGCTATTCCACGCATGGAAAACGCGGTTGTTCGATTCCCCATCGATGCCAAGGCAGCAATTGCTGCCTTGGTGGAGGGTGCATATAAGCCATTCCCTATGCCAGTTATGATGGCTGTCACCACCAGCAGGTAAAAATGATTAAACACACCAAAACCAATTAGACCACCTGCTGTGATTAAGGCACCCAGTCCTATGATAAACCTTCTCCCGGTTCGGTCAGCTAATGTGCCGCCAACAATACTCCCAAACTGAAAGGAAATCGACATACCAGCAAGTATTGCACCAATCTGAACAAGTGTTAATCCCGCATCTATTTTTAACATGATCGGAAGCATTGGAGTGACCATTAGTGATCCTAAATGAGAGAGTAAAACACCCAATAATAGTACAATCATGGGTCGTCCCATTTGCATGGTATCTTTAAACATTATTTCCCCTCTCTTTCATCCATTTCATACTTCGGTTTATTGTTCCCAACTTTTCAGAATTACTTGCGAAACTAGCCTTACATATTAAAAAGCCTGTGCAGAATAACAATCTACACAGGCTTTTAATATGTTAAATCAACCTAATTTTGAGGTAACTATAAATTAGACTCTATGACTCATAGGCAATGAGAATAGATAAATATTCGCAATGGCTAGTGCAAACATGAGTACATAACATAAAACATTCCACTATTTCCGAGAAGAGTGTCAAACACTTTCCTTTTGACAAACTTATGTAAAAGTTCACGTTTTTTCCCTTAAGCTGACTTTGTCAGGAGTGAGCTCAAATTTGCAGACAGTGTACAGGGGAATGCCGTAAAATGGTTGGATAAGCAAAAAGCAGACAGGGCTTCTCCTGTCTGCTTTCCTCATTTAAATTAACACCATGCTGCCCCTACTATGATTAGCAGGATGAACAATACAACAATTAAAGTAAACCCGGTTCTATAACCCACTCCAGCTACTTGTGGTGCATATCCACATCCATAACCATATCCGTAACCAGTTCCATATGCCATGTTTATCCCCTCCCTTTCACAGTTTTTGTGATTTTAATATCCGTATCCAATATAAGAGGCTCCTACAATAATCAGTAGGATAAATAATACAACGATTAAAGCAAAACCTCCACCGTAACCTACACCTGCAACATCACTCATAAATAAAACCTCCTTTAAGAAGATATACTGTATTGTATGCAAATGAACATTTAAAGTTAATCGAACACAACTTAATGGGCCATTTTCCTAGATATAGAAGGTAATAAGACTACCGCCTTGACCAGCTATCAGGCTAAATATCTAATTAATAAAATYATTGCTAGGACAAAAAAGCCGATGATGATAAAAGACAAGCCAACCCATAAAATTTAAATGTTATTACTTTGCGATTAGGTATAAAAATATTTATGATAAGGTATAGGACTTTTAATTATGAAAAAACGATAAGGAAGTATTATGTAATGGACACCTTTCTACCCCAATGGATCCCTTTAAATATACCAGTTGCCTTGTTCATCAGTATAATTCTTAACATCATCATTGCAATTTCTGGAGTTATTCCAAGTGCTTTTCTAACCGCCTGGAATATTTCTTATTTCGGTTTCACAAACGGATTGGTGGTTTCCATCATCGGGGAAGCGGCCGGGGCGATTGTCAGCTTCCTTCTGTATCGGAAGGGACTAAGTAAACTAACTGAAAAACATCATCCAAAAAATAGATTTATAGATAAGCTTAAAACAACAGGGAATCTAGAAGGGATATTTTTGGTTATCGTACTTAGAGTTCTACCTTTTGTTCCTTCGGGTGCGGTAACATTGGCCGCTGCGTTTAGCAAAATGGGATTAATCTCATTTTCCATCGCTAGTACAGCGGGCAAAATCCCATCTCTATTCATCGAAGCTTACTCTGTTAACAAAGTCCTTCAATTCGAAACAGAATGGCAAATCGGAATACTTATAATGCTATTCCTTTTCTATATTCTTTATCGATTTTTAAAGAAAAAGAAAGGAACCCCGTCTACGGGCTGTTGAAAACTATGATTGTCAACCGCCCCATCCTATAACTCTTACGGGCATTTCTTTTTATTTAGT
Organism: Bacillus sp. MRMR6; assembly: GCF_001940785.1. Lineage (GTDB taxonomy): Bacteria > Bacillota > Bacilli > Bacillales > Cytobacillaceae > Neobacillus. Next base: position 63,779 of record NZ_MSLS01000015.1, on the reverse strand, counting down.
AGTAGTTATCATCAAGGAAAAAAAAGAACCCAAACGGGTCCTTAATATGGTTTATTGGTGTTCTGCTGCTATTTCAGTGATGGAATGTCTTCTGACTGCTAATGCTAGTTCTGCAAGAAAATAAAGCCCAACTGCTGGCCAGACCCAAGTCCAAACAGGCTCGATTACATCAAGAAAAGAGACAATTTGTGGGTGCAGCCATTGTATGCAGAGATAGGACAAAACAATCCAGCAGATCGAAAAAGGAAAACAAATATGGCCGTGGAACTGCAGTGGCAAATCTCGATAATCCCACCACCGTTGCTGAAATAGCTTATACAGCAGAACACCAGTTAAGTACTCAATGGCGGTTGGGATGAAAAAGCACAGTAAGATTACCTTCATCCAATTGGAGTCCGGGCTGATTAAATAAACTAATATTATTGGGGCAAAGCCGTACATAGGTTTAAAAGGGCCGAGGAAGAAGTTCGGCTTGAAAAAGCTTCGACCGGTAAACTTGCTATAACTGTTCTCGAGCAACCAGCCAAAAAGCGAGTAAACCATAAAATAAAAAATGATCGCCGATGCAACTTCCAGATTTAAATGGGCAGGATTGTAAAAATCTAAAAAGCTAAGCATATAGGCTAAACCACCTTCCGATTAATAAATTCCCTCATTTAGCTTTAACTGACTAGCTGATAAATATACAAAAGAGCCCCTGGATTAAATCCCTGGACTCCTTTCTATTAACCGATTTTCTTATCAAATTTTCGTTCATCCTGAACAAAAAGTATGCCAAGCTCGTGATGATCGCCTTCATACAGTGCACGTTGCACGAACCGAACTTCACCGTTTGTATCAAGGACCTCAAGCTTACAATGTGCTCGATTTTTTTGGAGCGCTTCATAGAATACTTGTTCATCGCGAACAACTACTCCGTTTGACTTGGCAATTAATTCTCCAACCTGAAGCCCCATTTTATCTGCCGGTGACTCAGGAATAACACCGATAATCAACAATCCATTATTTCTTTTAGAAAAATAGAACGGCAAACTATCGTCCTTCATTCGTTGCATTAAGGAAATCATTTCACGTCCAATAATTGCAAGTGCGGCCACAACTATGCTAGTAAGTGGATACCAATAACCTGCTGCCGATAAAAGGGTTATAACGATCCCCAGGACGACGACTCTTTGTCCATAAAGCCTAATTGCAGCTTTAGGTAGTCTGCCTTGTATCTGTTGTTGTATTCCGACTGCAAATGGCACTAACATAAGCGAATAGGATTCTGATCCTAAGTGAAATAGCGGCCACCACTCAAAAGGTATTTGAAGTGCTTCACCTGGTATTAGCAGAAAAACAGGCAGCATCCACAATCGTTTTACTTCATGGGTACCAACACTCTGTCCCCGTCTGCTTTTTATCAGTTTAGGCGATGTTCCTTTACTGCCATTTTTTAAAATCAGCACACCCTCTGCAATGATAAGGAATCCTAAAAGGAGTACAACGGATGGATAAATAATTTCACCGTTCGTTTCAATCACATTAGAAATTAGCGGTATGCTCCAGTTATTTTCCGTAAAGATGATAATCGCAAAAAAAGCAGCACCGACTGTGTATACAGGAGACATCAGCCTGACATTTGTAGTTAAACTCCAAATAAACGTAAAGGCAGCGATAAGGAGAATTGCAACTAAAGGTATTGCTAATCCTGTCATCAAAACAATGAACGAGAGCACCAACCCCGTGATAATCCCCGGTGGAAACAACTGCCTAAGCTCAAAATAGGCATCAAAAGCCCTTATATGGAAATTCTTCCTCTCCCGCTTCACTCTCATTACGCCTAAAATTCCTGAAAGAAAAACTAGATAGTAAAAAACAGGGTGAAGAAATAATTTTCCAATCCCTTTTAATAGCTCTATAAGCCATTCTAGCGCCAATTCCTGCCACCTGCCTCTATTAAACTTCTTCTACTATTTTATCTCTTAAAGCTTATTTTACCAAAAGGTTGGAATAAAACATATTGCTAGTTTCTTGAAAAAATAAAAAATATGTCGAAAAAACATCTGTGATAATAGGATAACAGCAGTACTCACAGTATATACGGCTTTAATCAGCTCTTTTTCAGCATACTTCAACACTATTTCCGTGGAAATTCTCTAAATTTCCGCAACATGTTAACCAGGTCTATTTGTGAAAATTGTTGAACGAATTTTCTTACGGGAAATTAAATTGAAATGACACTCATGCTTCCATGAGTGCCATACTCTTGATTTATTGTGTAAGCAGCCTTAACGCCGTTTGTAACTGAATGTCATTTTTCTCCTTTTTCATATCCTTTATCGCTTCTTCCTCAAGAGCTGCCGCTGTATTTGCATCGATTTTTCCAGTCGGCTGCAATCCATTATGCTGTTGGAAGCCTTTAACAGCAACTTCTGTTTGTGAGCTAAAATACCCGTCCGTACGCCCTGGTGCAAACCCTAATCCTGTTAAGATTTCTTGCGCATTTTTGACTTGCTCATTGTTCATGTCTTTTTCAAGTGCCTTTTCAATCTGAACTGGGTGTGTGTTAAAAATAGCTGGCTGTTCAACCCTTACATCAGGTTCGATTCCTTTTTTATGAATCCAGTTTCCATCGGGTGTTAGCCATTTGAAAAGTGTTAATTTTATATTACTGCCATCTCCCATTGATAGTGCCTGCTGAACGGTGCCTTTCCCAAAAGTGGTTTCACCTACTAATTGGTATCCCACTGCTTCTTTCAATGAACCCGCTAGTATTTCCGAAGCCGAGGCACTTCCCTTGTTAATCAATACTGCTACTGGATAATCCTTTTTCTTAGTGATATTGGAAAAGTATCGTCTTTTTTCACCGTCTCGCATCTCAATTTGCACATATGGCTTATCCTTTGGTACAAATTCTTTCAATATATCTTCCACACTTACTAACAAGCCACCAGGATTACCACGAACATCAATGATTAATCCTTCAATATCTTGTTTCTCTAATGAACTTAACTCTTTTTTGAAATCTGCTGCCGTATTCTCTGAGAAGCTTGTGATTTCGATATAGCCGATTCTTTCTCCATCCTGTTTCTTAATCGAAGCATGTATGGTCTCAAGCGGTATTTCATCACGAGTAACGGAAATGGACAATGGTTCCTTTAATCCTTGGCGGGCAATTTCCAAAGTGACCTTCGTACCTTTTTTCCCACGGATCTGCAGTGTTACTTTATTTAGGTCGAGCCCCTCCACACTTTTGCCATCCACTTTTAATATTTCATCATTTGGCTTTAGTCCTGCCTTTTCAGCCGGTGAATTTTTAAAGGGGGAAACAATCACAATCTTCCCGTCGACCATGCCGACTTCTGCACCAATTCCTTCAAATGATGATTCTAAAGTTTGAGTAAATTGCTGAGCTGTTTCCTTATCCATATAAACGGAATATGGATCTTCAAGTACACCAAGCATTCCTTGAATGGCTCCTTCGACCAGTTTATCACCATCAACCTTCTCAACATAACGGCTAACTATGATCTCATAGGCCTGGTTAACCTTTTCTAGCCCTTCTGGGTCTGCTTGTTCGGAAAGAACCTTTTCTTTATTCGATACGGAATGCTCAAGGCTGCTGCTATCTGCATACCCTAGCCAGTTCATACCTGCGTATGTTCCACCCGCTCCTGTAAGAAGTGCTCCAATCAAAAGCAAGGCAATCCATTTTTTATTCATGTCTAACCCCCTCATGTTTAGCAGAAAACCAATACTATTAAATTAAATATAAGGCTCCATTTTCCTGCTGGATTATTAACTTATATGTCTGTATTGGACAGGTTATGAATAGAAAAGGATATCCATCACCATGAAAAAAGGAAGAAGCTCGGCTTCTTCCTTTTTGTTCATATTATGGTAACGGTACAATGCCTCTTGGATCAATAGCATTTGCCCTACTTGGCAGCCATTCACCTCTATGAAGCTCAAAATGCAAATGTGGACCAGTCGAATCACCGGTACTACCCAATATACCAATTTGCTGCCCAGCCTTAACAACTGCTCCGTCTTGAACAAAGCGTGTTTCCAAGTGGGCATATACAGTTGTATAGGTTTGCCCATTTATAGAATGGGCAATAAAGATTGCATTTCCATAACTAGAAGAATAATATGACCTGATGACAATTCCATCAGCAGCTGCCCAAATTGGTACTCCCGGTGCACGATTAGCAATATCGACACCATAATGAAACTCTCCTGGACGAAAACTAGGTCGTGTACCAAACCCAGATGTAAAAATACCGTTTGCCGGCTGAGCCCAACTTCCTCCTACTGCAGGTGATGTTGAGGTATTACCACTGCCCGGCGATTGATTTCCTGCTGCTGCGGCGGCGGCGGCTGCCTCTGCTTGACGTTTTTGTTCTTGCTTAATTGCTTGTTGAAGAACTGCTGCTTGAGCTGCTAAGAGCATAGCCTCCTCCTGCAATTCCATCTTATGATGATGAAGTTCTTCTTCCTGCTCTTCCAGTGATGCCAATAATCTGTCTTTTTCCGCTCGCTGTGAATTTAATTGCTGATTCATTGTTTCTAATTCAGCAAGTAGGGTTTGAAGACTATCAAGGTCCTTCTCGACTTGAGCCTGATAGGTTTCAAGATTTTTCTTATCTTCTTCATGCTGCTTTATAATGTCTTGATCTGCCTGCATGATGGTTGCAACGGCATTTGCGCGGTCAATAAAATCACTAAAACTCTTTGATCCCATTAAAACATCAATATAGCTGACCATCCCGCCCGTCACCTGATAATTCCTAGCGCGTTCCTTTAGAAGCTCATTACGCTTCTCAATTCGCTCCTTTGTAATTCTTATTTCTTCCTGGAGCTCAGCAATTTCAGTTTTTTTACTTTCGATTTCAGATGTCTTTTCGCTTATCTTTTTATGAGTTTCGTTGATTACTAGATCAATCTCTTGCATTTCTGTTTTCACAGCTGACTGCTCTTCTTGTAAGCTATTAATCTTTACATCTGCATCTTCAATCGTTGAATTAACTTCAGACCGGTCGTTCTGAATCTTGCTTTGCTGTTCTTTTAAACTTTCAATTGAATTTGCATTAACCGAAACGTTAAAGATACTGCTAAAACCCACTGTAACAACCACAGTAAGAATCACAAAATATTTCTTCAATGTCGAATTCTCCTTTCCTATGTACAGTTGTCCCATTTCTCTATTTATAAGTGTTTTTCTGGAGAGACACCTAACATGTCCCTCCAGAAGCTTTTAATTAAACCTTTAAGAATTTCCTTACAGACATCAAACTGCCCCAAACACCTATTACGGTACCCATCAAAATCAGAACAGTTGAAATCTGGTAGACAAACGGATTAAATGGCAGTATCTGAATAAAATTACCAACTAACTTTGGTGCTAAATAGTCATAAGCGTGGTAGTATGCAATTGAAATGAGGATAATAGGTAACACTGCACCTAGAACACCAAGAATTAAGCCTTCGATAAAGAAAGGCCAACGGATAAAGTTATTGGTTGCACCTACTAATCTCATAATCTGAATCTCTCTTCGTCTTGCTACAATGGTAATTTTTATCGTATTAGAGATTAAAAATACAGCGGTAAAGAATAATCCCGCAATTAAAACAATCCCCACATTTCGGCTGGCATCAATAAATTTAAATAACTTCTCAATTGTGCCTTTACCATAGACCGCCTTGCTGACATACTCTAGTTTTCCGATTTTGTCAGCCGCAGCCATTGTTTCTTGTGGATTTTTTGTTTTTACAATAAATACATCGTTTAGTGGGTTATCTTGTTCAAATAATTTAAAGGCTTGTCCGTCCTCACCCATACTCTTAATCAGGTCTTGAAGCTCCCTCTCTTTTGATGAAAAGACGACATTTTTTACTTCGGACATGTTCTCAATCTTATTTTTCAACTTTTCTTGATCTTTTTCATTTGCTGCAACATCGATGTGAACACGAATTTGCACGTCCTCTTCAATGGTTTGTGCAACTTTATTAAGGTTCATCATAATAACAAAAAACACACCAACCAAAATAAGTGTAACGGTTACCGCACTAACGGATGCGAAGGTCATCCACCCATTTCTGCCAATACTCTTTAAACTTTCACGGGCATGCCGGCCAAGAGTTCTAATTTTCATAACCGTAATCACCTCTTTGCTCATCACGAACAATTTTCCCGCCTTCAATGGCAATAACACGGTGCTTGATTGTATTTACAATTTCTCGGTTATGTGTTGCCATGACGATGGTTGTTCCGCGATTATTAATTTCTTCGAAAGTATTCATGATTTCCCATGATGTTTCAGGATCAAGATTACCAGTCGGCTCATCTGCGATCACAACCTTGGGTGAATTTACAATTGATCTAGCAATGGACACACGCTGCTGTTCTCCGCCTGAGAGTTCTGTTGGAAGCATTCTAGCTTTGTGCTTAAGGTTAACAAGGTCTAAAACTTCCATCACACGTTTTTTTATATATTTGGGTTGTGCCTCGATTACTTCTAAAGCAAAAGCGACGTTTTCATATACAGTTAACATCGGAAGAAGCTTGAAGTCTTGGAAAACGACTCCTAGATTACGGCGAAACAGTGGTACCTTCTTCATTTTTAGCTTTGCAAGGTTTACGCCATTCATTGTAATTGTGCCTGAAGATGGAACTTCTTCGCGGTACATCATTTTGATAAAAGTTGATTTCCCCGCACCACTTGGTCCAACGACATAGACGAATTCCCCTTGGTTAATTCTAACATCTATCCCATTAATAGCCGAAACCCCATTCGGGTATTTCTTATATACTTCTTGCATTTCTATCATTTAGAATCACCTATCATTGAATTAGGATCGAACCGAAAATTCGACAATAATTCTTTATTTTCTTGCATGAAAACAAAATCCTCAGACAAAATGTGCAGGATTTCGCATAGATTCATTATAACACTCTATACTGCTATTCATAGCGGTAAAAATATTACAGTTTCTTTTCAAATAATACATTAATTGACAGTAATATCCAGCCGTTACTCAAGATTTTTCGACATTTTCTCGAAAAATCTTTATAGACTCATAAAAAAAAACGTTCTGTCTATTAACAGAACATTTTATGTAAGTGGTTATTACTTTTTAGTTGCTAACCATTCAGCTACTTTGTCAAGGTCATCTCCAGAAATAAGACCCGCTGGCATAGCGCCTTGACCATTTTGAATGATATCAGCAATTTCATCCTGTGAATAATTAGCCCCAACAGCTGTTAATTCAGGACCCATTCCACCTTTAAGATTGTCTCCATGACAGCTGGAGCACTTTTGATTGTAGATTTTTTCAGCATCAGCATGAGCTGAGTCAGTACCACCACTAGCAGTATCCTCACCGCCACCACCGCATGCAGCTAAGCCCATGACGAGACCAATTCCTACTAACATTTTAATTAGCTTGTTTTTCATTCCCTACTCCCCCTATGAAAGGATTTCCATACATAAAATAGTATAACAGCATTAAGCCCTTTTGAAACCTTCTCCTAGTACTTCTGAAGCATCCATAACCACGATAAATGCAGTCGGATCAACTGTTTTAACTAATTGTTTCAATTTTGTGAACTCCCGTTGATTAACCACACACATAAGTACAGGACGTTCATGATCCGTAAAACCACCGTATGCAGATAGTTTTGTCACACCACGGTCGATTTTATTCAAAATTCCTTCTCGTACTTCCTCTTGCTTATTTGTTATGATCATCGCAGTTTTGGACCTTCCAAAGCCCACCTGAACTAAATCAATCGTTTTACTTGTTACGTAAAGGGCGATTAAGGCATACAAACCTCGTTCTATATCAAAAACAATCGCTGCTGTGATAACGATTAACCCGTCAATCAGTACCACACAGGTACCCAAGGTTAAGCCAGTATATTTATTGATAATTTGGGCTGCAAGATCCGTTCCCCCTGTAGAGGCATTCCCTCTGAAGACAATTCCTAACCCTAGGCCAACACCGATTCCGCCGAACAACGCACCAAGTAAAGCATCCATCGTCCATGGTGCAATGTCTTTTGTTAGGAACACCACAAATGGCAAAAATATCGTTCCAACAAGTGTTTTTGCCCCAAATTGTTTTCCTAATAACATAACTCCGGCAATAAATAATGGTATGTTAAAAGCCCATTGAACATAGGCTGGCTCCCAGCCGAGCACATTCAAAAGGATGATACTTATCCCGCTAACGCCGCCGGACGCAATTTGGTTTGGCAATAAAAAGACATTAAATGATAATGCTATGATTGCTGAACCAATTAGTACATAAACGTATTCGATTATTCCCTCAAGTTTAGGATTCATTTGAACATTTCTTCTTCTATTCATAAGCTATTCCCTTCTATATTCCCAGTTTTCGGCTGTAACCCGAAGTGAGTATAGCATGGACATTATTTGCTGTAAATGCCAATAAGTTACCGCATTAAAGCAATAAATTTACATTAGTATTTGTCATTTTTACTGTTTTCATGAGGCACTCTAATTAGATTAAAATCAAAGAACTTTAGGTGGTATAATGTCGAATAGAGGAGGTGAAAAAATGGAGCAATTGATAATGCAAATGATGGAGCAAATGAACATGGATTTGATTTAATAAATAAACGATTTGATACTGTTGGGGTTAAACTCGATCATGTTGAGCACCGGCTTGATACCATCGAAGTTGATACCATTGAAGTCAGACTCAATAAAGTCAAGGAAAGTATTGTTTCCCTTAAGGAGACAGTCGAAAATAATGCAGTTGAATACAGTAATGCTTGAACATAATCCCTCAGATAAATCCATAAAATCCTCTCTACCCCAACATGATTGGCAAACAAATTCAAAATAGTAAAGCCTTTGCCACTCATTGGGCAAAGGCTTTCGCTTTAAATTAAGAAATTCTCGAACGCAGATAAGCGTCGATAAATTGATCTAATTCTCCGTCCATTACGGCCTGGACGTTTCCGCTCTCTGTATTTGTGCGGTGGTCCTTCACCATTGAATACGGATGGAAGACGTATGAACGAATTTGGCTTCCCCAGCCAATTTCCTTTTGCTCACCGCGAATTTCAAGTAATTCTTTTTCTTGTTGTTCGATTTCTCGTTGATATAGCTTAGCTTTTAGCATTTTCATAGCAGATTCACGGTTTTTGATTTGTGAACGCTCAGATTGACAGGTAACGACAACTCCCGTTGGTGTGTGAGTAATCCTTACCGCTGAATCTGTTGTATTGATATGCTGCCCTCCAGCCCCGCTGGCACGATACGTATCAATTTTTAAATCTTCTGTACGAACTTCGATTTGAATTTCATCATTAAATTCGGGCATGACTTCACAGGATACGAAGGAAGTGTGACGACGGCCTGAAGCATCAAATGGTGATATCCTTACTAGTCGATGTACGCCCTTTTCTGCCTTTAGATAGCCGTAAGCATTATGACCTCTAATCGCTAAGGTTACGCTCTTGATCCCCGCTTCATCACCCGGTAAGTAATCGAGTGTCTCCACCTTAAAGCCCTTCTTCTCTGCCCAGCGTGTATACATACGGAGAAGCATTGAACCCCAGTCCTGCGACTCCGTTCCACCTGCACCTGGATGCAGTTCTAGTATGGCATTATGTTTATCATATTCTTCACTTAGAAGCAGTTGAAGTTCAAAGTCACTTAAACGTGATGTAAGCTTTTTGAGCTCATCCTCCAGTTCAGCCTGCAACTCAGCATCACTTTCTTCTTTTACTAACTCATAGGACACTTCAAGATTTTCAAACGTTTCAAATAAATCCTTAAACTCGTTTACCTGGTCCTTTAAAGCATTCGCTTCACTGATTACTACCTGTGCAGCCTGCTGGTCATTCCAGAAATCAGGATGAAGCATCGTATCATCATGCTCAGCAATCCTGGCTTCTTTATTCTCTAGGTCAAAGAGACCCCCTAAAGTCCGCTAATTTTTTASCTATTTTCTCAAGTTCGTTACGAATTTCTGCTAATTCCATTTTCGTCACCTCTATAATGATTCGGTCTTTACCGTAGTTTATGCATATCGTTCATTAGTTCCTCATTCATTATAGCCTGAGTAGCGTGGAAATTTCAAAATTGAGTTGGTATATTATTTTTGTTTTATTGTGGATAACCTTACTTATCAACATATGTATAGACATTTTCCAAAAATCTTATGTGATTAGGGAGCAGTTATCTATTTATTTTGAAATTTTCTTGAGATTATATCCACATATCAACAAATTAACATAAGTTATCTACATTTTCTAAATAACTCAACTTTTATCCTTTTGTTTTATCCACATAAAAACGAGAGGGCAATTCCTCTCGTTTTAAATGACCATAAAAAATCTTTATATTTTATTGTGATGTAGTCGCTTTTGGTGCATGGACTGCTTCCATAAATGTTTTAGTTTTACTATGACAAGTTGAGCATGAAGCCAATGGTTCAGTATGGTTCTCAGGTGACAATTTCTGACCGGTGACCCCATAAATGCTCGTTAATCCATTATGGCACTTTTCACAGAAGGCTCGTTCCTTGTCTTCCCACGATTCTCCGATATCATAAGTAAAATCACCAGCTTGATTCTCGTGACCAAATCGTTCTTTTAATAGCTTCAGGTTGGTCGCTCCATGTGTTTCATGACACTCTGCGCAAGGAATTGGTCCATTTTGCATACTTCCGTCTAATGCTAAAATAGTATGCTTAGATTCAGTACTCTTGTAAAAACTCTGAATGTCAAGAATCTTATTATTAGCTTTATTTTTAGTTTCTTCTTCTTTTAAACTATTATGACAACTAAAGCATAAAGCAAAGTCCTCTTCTGGTTGATTTTCCGTAGATGTCTTACGATAATGTAGGATTTTGTAGGCACTTCCTGCCTTTTCCTTGTATACTCGTGTTCGATTATAATGGCACTCTTCACAAAGGGTTATACGACTATCAATCTTTCCAACTACCTTGCCTTCCAACAAATCCCCTGTGTTATGTTCAAATTCAACTGGTATCTCTTCTAAGTTATATCTGTAGAGTCTTCTATCATGGCACTCAGCACATTGCCTATTATTGCTATCTATCGTCCCAACAGGCTTATCTTCCCATGTAACCTCAGGATTGTGTGTAAATATGACCTGCTCTGCTCCGATCTTGTAATCTTTGGTTGAACGATCATGGCATTCTTCACAAAGTCTAATTCTACTGTCTATTTTACCTACAGGTTGCCCTTCCCATAATAACTCTAAGTTATGTTTATAAACATAATGATCCTTAAGAAGATTCGGATTGTCTTCACTCCATGTTAAATGAGGATTATGACACGAAGTACACGAACCAGCACTAGATGAATGTTCTCCCTCAATAACATCATGGTTTGATATAATATCTCTCCTTTGAGGATTTATAGCATTTTCAGGATCAGAGTAATCTGATACATAATCTGACGAATCAGGAAAAGGTGCTGCTACGGTTCCGTCATGGCAAACTAGACAATAATTATTTGCCATTGTGTTGGTTTGTATGCTTTGAAAGTTCGGTCTTTCTAATTTTGATTTCGTAGTATTATGTGTTCCATGACAATTTGAACAGGTATTAACATTATTAGTGTAGTACCCATGAGGATTTCTTTCCCAGTTTGCAGGATCATTAGTCCCATCCTGAACAATGCTGCTAACAGTAGTAAATTTTTTTATTATAGGAAATACCTTATTTCCACTGTTGTCAGTAAAAAAAAATGTTGTCGTTTCTTCCTCCGTTCCAGTAATAAGCCTTTGGTTGAACATTAGATAATAAGTTGTACTTTGTTCTAAATCACTGACGGGGTCGAATTTTAAGATTGTATTTTCTACATTAAAAGTTGGTGTTACGGTACCTTCAATGACTCCTTCTTTGCTAAAAACGGTAATAGGGTGATTAATTATTTGCTCAGTAATTGCTTCATTATCCTGAATCTTAATAATAATATCGGTGTCTACCGAGACTCTTGTTAATTCTCCAGTTCTGAGGATATCGACTTTCTCTATCGATTTCTTCTTGGTTTCCATATCTAATAAACTAAGAAAAATGTTTGTGATGTACGGGCGTTGTATATCAGCTTGAGGATCCTCCTCTACACTATTTGGATTGGTACTATCAATAATAGTGCCATTAGTTTCAGTAGTTGTTGTATCATTAGGTATCGGGGTAGAAGATTCAATAATTTGTTTTTCTGGGGTTGCAAGTTCTTGATTTGTTATTTCTATAGAGGCAGAATCGTCAGAGGCCGTTTCCTCAGTAATCGGTAACACTTCATTACCCGAATTATTAGAAGTAAGGGCTATTGATTTTTCTGGCAGGAGAGGGAGAAGAACGATTAAGGCCATGATTATATTGAATAATTTGATGTTATAAAATTTTGCTAATCTATTCATTTAAGATCATCCTTTTCCTATTTCCTAAAAAATTTTAAATCCAAATAGAGCCTATTCATAGTTTATATGTAAAAGTAAAAATACTATTTCCTTCATTACTATTATACCCATATTACAAAAGGGATTTGAATAACAGAATGGTGAAGAATAAGTGACAAAACAGTGAACTAGAATTTGACGATTCTATGAATTTTTAGCATAATAAAAATAGATAACAGCCTGCCTACAGGCAAGCTGCTATCCTTTAAAACTAAACTATTCCATTTTGTGCTATCAAATAGTGGGGCTATTTGGTAGCTTTTTTATTAATTAACTTTTGGATGGTTAAGAGTACCTTCAGTAGCCGGAATACCACGAGGATCTAATACACCATTTTTATCATATGAATAAGAATCTGTGTTCTTTAAAGATTCTGCTCTTGAAGAAGTGTGACAAGACCAACATACAGCCATGTTCGTATAACGCTTTAATGCAGATGATGGGTTTTTGTCAATCATGTAAGCAGCCGCTTTAGTTGCATCCATTCCCGGCATTACAGCAACTTGATCAACAGTTCTGTTTTGAGCATCTAACATTAATTCTACGTCAGTACCGTGTGCAAAGTGACAACGTACGCAAGTGTAAGAGTCAGACTTTGTAGTGTGGCGGTATGCTTTAGTAAAGACACCTTCTCCTCCATTTGTAGCTGTTTGGTTAGAAGTAGAAGCTAGATAATCAGTATGGCATGTTGAACAATAGTCAGATACTGCGATACCCCAACCAGAAACTTTTCCACCAGCAGTTGTACCGTTCTTAACAGCGTTTAATGAGAAAGTGCTGATTTCACCAGCGTAAAGTGCACGTTGGTTAACAGTTGTGATTTTCACACCACCAAAGTCTTTCCAGCCGTCTTTATCAGAGTCATCTGAACCGTCAACTAATGCGTTGATTGGCATTAAGTCTAACTTTACTACATAGTTACGAGAAACTTCAATATGTGTAGCTTTTGCAACTGGACCATTAGCTGGACCATAGAACATACCTTTTGCATACTTGATATAAGCCTTCTTAGTTGGATCTGTTTCTGTATCGTAAACAAGGTAGTCATAATGGTCAATTACATCTGCAGCATTAGCTGTTGGATAAGTTCCGTTAGCATTTAAGTAACCAGCAGTTGTTGGATCCTTTGTGAATAAACGAGCGTAGTAGTAGTGGCTGTTCGTACCAGAACCACGAGTTGGGTATCCATAAAGGAAAGGGTTTGTTGTCTTAGTATAAGTTGTTGAAGTACCAGACTTTTGATATACCATAACAACTACATAGTCAGCAGGAACATCTGAAACGCCATGTTGAGCTGCAGTACCTCTAACCCCGATTAACTTAGCTCCACCAGAAACAGCATCAGCAACAGTTAGACTTCCAACAGCAGCTCCACTATAATCTACAACTGGAGCAGTTTCACCAGTTTTGTATCCTCCAGCTTTAATACCGCCACCAGTAGCTGGAGTGGAAGCCATTCCGTTCGGGCTATAGTGTAATAGTCGGTCAGAGAAAGAACCGTGTGGAGCGTGACAGCTTGCACAGTTGAATTCTGAAGTCCATTTTCCACCTGTTGCTGTTGTAGTTGTACCACCAGGAGCAGCAGCCATCGTTACAGCGCCAGTAGCGTTGTGAACGGACATGTTACCTTCAGTTGTACCCCCAAAAGTACCAGCAGAAGCGTTATGGTTACCGTTTTCGTACACGTTATAGAATCCTAATGTACCATCATGGCATGCCGCACAAGTTGCATATACACCATCCTTGAACAATAAGCTCTTAGAATCAGCGGTGTGTGTTTGGTGACAGCTAGCACAAGAGTTGGTGTTATTGTGGTATTCACCGTGTGTTCTTTGTGTACCAGTAGTACCATCTTGGTTAGTCATATCGCCAGATCTAATAACATCAGTATTTTTATTAGATCCTTCAGTGCCTACACCAGATTTATTGGCGTTATTTATATTCTTACCCCACTCAGGTGAATTCATTAATTGGTTCTGTACTTTATTTTCATTTGTTACATCTGGAGTAGTTTGTGTTGGCGTTGCAGGTTGCTTCACTCCAGATTCTGCAGAAGCAGCTGAAACGAACATTCCTACTAGGAAAAGCGCTAGTAAGAATGACAAACCAAATTTGATTTTACTCATTCTAAAAAACCTCCCTAAAATCTCTTTCTCTCTTTTTCTCTCTTTTTCTCTCTTTTTTGTTTGATTTCTATAAAACCTACTTTTCCTTCTACGCCGAGGCATCACCCCCTTTAATAACGTCTAATATTAGTAGTAGACTACTACCCTTTGATTTAACGTATCCGTAATATAAATTTGGTCATTTTCATCGATTACAAGACCGTTAGGAAGGTAAAACTGTTCGTTTTGGTCACCCATGCCTCCAAATTCAAATACCTTTTCCCCATTTTTATCGAATCCGTAAACGAAGTGACTTAGATTATTAACAATATAGACGATACCGCGTGTATCGACTGCTATTCCTCTTGGATTGACAAGGGTTGAGCTGCCCACTCCATCTTTAGATCCATTAATAGCTCTAACAAATTGACCATCCTTATCAAAAATTTGGATCCGCTGGTTTCCAGTGTCAGAAACATAGATATTTCCATCTTTGTCGACAGCAATTGCATTTGGTGCACGAAGTTGACCATTTTCAAGACCTGCTTGGCCAAATTCATTAAGTTTTTCTCCCTTTAGGTTAAAGACAAATATTTTATTTTTTTCAATATCTGTAACATAAATCTTCTCTTCAACGATTCGAATTGCTCCAGGTGCCTTTATTGCCTTTGTCTCTTCCATTTCTTTGAAGTATTCAATAAATTTCCCTTTGGAATCAAAGATTGAAATGTTACCATTATACAAATCCGCTACGTAAACATTTCCTTTCTCATCTCCTGCAATTCCATAAGGGAATTTAAACTCCCCTTCGCCTTCGCCTTCTTTACCAAATTTAAAGATAGAGGTACCTGCTAAATCAAAGACTTGGACTCTCTTATTATTCGTATCAGAAACATAGATAAATTCACCAATCTTTGCTACATCCATGGGTTTATCTAAAGGATTATCAAAGTCTCCATAAATCGTATGACTAAATACTGGTGGACCGTTTCGGTCTACAGTCCTTGCTGCTTTTTCAACTCGGTTTTGCAAGTTAAATAGATATATTGCTGCAAATGCAAGAATGACAAGAAGTACCGTGGCACCCATCCATCTATAGGTTGTTCTTTTCTTCAAGGGGTTCCTCTCCTTTTTTTGCTGTTAAGATCATTTTTTTGATACACGATCTAAGCCTTCTAAAGAGTTTTTGTGTAATGGGTCGTAACCTAATGCCTCTTTATAGATTGCTTCGGCTTCTTCTGTTAACCCCTGAACCTCAGATAGTTTTCCAATTTCATAGATAATATCTACATTTCGCGGCATTAACTGATTGGCCTGATTTAAAGTATCTAGTGATTCCTCATACATTTTTAATTCTCGATATATTGTTCCTTTGATTAAATGGCCCTTGTAATCCCTTGGTGAGAGCTGAGTAGCTTTCTCTGCATTTTTTAAAGCATTGTCATATCGTTGATTATCGTTATAAACAATCGCTAAGTTAAGGAAAGCGTTAAAATTATTTTTATCTAAATCAATTGCCACCTTTAATTGTTTAATTGCTTCATCATTATTTCCTTTTATAAAGTAGGTATATCCTAGATTTACACGATGTGTTGAATTGTTTGGCTCGGCATCAACTTTATCTTTATAAAATGAAAGCTGTTCATTGATCCGATTTGTGTCGATTTTCGGCCACAAATACTGGTCGCTTACATAGTAGGAAGTCCCTGCGGTAATTAAAAGTGTAGCGAAGATAAGCAATAGGCTTTGCCACCATTTAAACCGTTCATCCTTAGTCGATTTCTTCTCTTTTTGCTTGCTCTGTTTAGGAGTCTCAGTAGTAGTCTCTTCTTGGTTGACTTCATTTTGGGGTGCTGACATAATATCCCTCCTTAAAATCTAAATCTATTCCTGCTTATGACAGACTGAACAATTCGGTTCTGAATGGCATTGATAACATGATTGGGTCAGTTTTTGGCCTGGTTTTACTTCAATTGGATGCCCTTTTCGCCAGGAAGTATTTTTATAATGACTGCTTGGATGACACGTTGCACATGCAACCTGAGAGTTATTGGTGTTATTTGATTTCTGTAATTCGTGACAAGCCATACACATCTCTCGGTCTATTAATGCTTCAGTACCATGCTCTTTCATGAAATAACTAGTGTGACTTGGTGGTCGCTGGCTATGACACTCCTGACAGAAAGTGTTATCTTTTGCATAATTGTAATGATTCTTTTTAGGTGTTTGTATCTGTGAATTTTTGCTTAATAATTTGTTTAAGGTAGATACTTCCTCATACCCTTCTAAATCGTGGGTTGACATACCCTCATGACACTTATTACAATCCTTTAGATCAGTCTTAGCTTGTTTACCATGCGAAACAAGTTTAAAACTTTCTTCTTTATGGCTTTCAGGTACCATTCCCGTTGTATGACAAGCTGTACACTCAGTCGTAACTTTTCGAACCTTATGACATTCCATACAAGTATCCATGTCTGGCCTAGTCCATTGGATGTCAGCCATAGCCGCCGTTCCAACCTTTTCATCCCATTTGGCATAATCTGCCTGGTAGGTCATTTTCCGATCTGCAATTTTCCCGTGGGCTAAACCACTATGACATTGGATACATTCAATTCCTTCAGTTTTATGCTTATCATGTGGGATGATAATGTCCCCAGATGGTGTTACTTTTCTCATATTCATATTGTGACAAGTTTCACAAGCGTTATCCGGTATTTCATCGGGCATTCGAATGGGTGCTGTATAGGTTTGTGTTGTTTTTTTATAAAGCTCGACTACCCCTTCGGCTTTACTTTTTGCTAGATTTTCTAACCCCGGTTCGATATGACAACTAACACAATCCACTTCACTGTGAGTAGATGCTTTCCATGTGTAGAACTCTGGTTTCATCTCATGACAGGATGAGCAAAATTCAGAGCTTGATGTTCCTTTTAGGCCTGCAAAACTTACAAAGAAAAACAGGCCTAAAAACAACACGGTAAGAGTCATAATTTTAAAGATCTTATTGCGGAAACGGGGAGGGGCCGGCAGCTCTTTGTGCTCCTCTTCCATAAAAGCGTCCCTCCTGTTACATAGATTAATTCTTCACATCATCTTTAAAGCCAGTTCTATGACAGTATTGGCAATATACATCTGTCGGTGCTGGAACATCCGTTGAATCTGCTTTCGGCTTTTCACGATCGTGACAGACGAAGCATTCAGCTTTTAGGTCAGGTGTTTTTGCTTTGTCAGCGTGTGATGTTAACCAGATGTCGCTTTCTACGTGACTTTCAGGACGTTCGCCGTGACAGGCGCTACAGAATTTATTAACACGTGATTGTTCTCTAACAACCGTAATATTCGGTTTGTATTCGTGCTCTTTGTCTTCTTCCTTAACCTCGGCCATTTTTAACATTGATACTAGGTCTTCTTTAGGAATATCTCTAAGCCACTTTGAATCCTGGTGACAGTCTACACACTGGTCTAACTCTTGAAGCGCAGTACCGCCGTGGTCTCCGTTCCAGTTTGCAACTCTATGATTCTCTGGTACCTTTACGCGCTGGTGACACGTTTCACAAGCCATTGAAAGTTTTACATCTTTTGTCTGTTTTCCAACAGCTTCTAGGATGATTGCTTGAGTTTGGGCATCATGCTCAGCTAGTACTTCCTCTGCCTCTCCCTCTGTTGCTCCATCATGTGTTACTTCATTAGAAGATTTCTTTGCATTTTCTAATGCTGTCTTATCTAAGTGGTTCGGGTTAGGCGGCACAAGGTAAGCCACATCTGTCCATGGCTTTTCGCCGTTGTTGACTTTATCATGGCAGTCGATACAGGTTCCCATATTTGGTGCTAAGTATTTCTGTTCCATCATTTGCTGTGCCACTTCTGCTGTCCAATGACCGCGAACATCTTCCGTGTTAATTCCACGTGCAGCAATTTTTGCGTGGGCTACCCCTGCGTGACAGGCGATACACGGAACGCCTTCTTCAATATGACCTTTGTGGTTTACAATTAAGTCTTTTGACGCTGTCACTAGACGGTTCTTTGAGTGACATTGTAAACAGTTTTCATCAGAAACCGCTTCGTGTTCTGTTTGAACAATCTGCTCAGGTATTCCCATTACGTGGTGATAAACTTCTTTTAACGAAATCACTTTGTGTGTCATCATGTTGACGAATCCTGGCTTAATATGGCACTGTACACAGGAAATTTCGCTGTGTGCACTCGCTGTAAATGTCGTATATTCTGGAGCCATTTCATGACAGCTTGCACAGAATGTTGGAGAGTTGGTCATGGAGATTACTCCGTAGCCGCCTCCAAAAATAACAATAGACCCTATTAGGCCGACAAATAACGCTTTCCACCTATTAACTGGATCCTTCCAGTCTATTTCTCTGAGCTTTTTCCAGAGTCTCCGAATCAGGCCTGTTTTCTTATTATTCTCTCTAGTTTCGGGATCTATCTCTTTATTCTTTTTCTTCCCCCAAAAGGCCACTTTGCTCACCCTTCCCATATTTGTTTTTGTTCTCTCTCTATTTTTCTATTAACCTCTCTAATGGTAGTATCTAACATTGTAAGAGTATAATCCAATGTACAAATTGTGAATAATTTTTCAAAAACCAAAAGCACAACTTTTTTCCTAAAAACAACATTTAAACGTTGTTAATGCAAGGTTTTATTAACAACACAGATGTAGTAACAACTTGCATAGTCACTAATATTTATTCATACAACCGTATACTAATTAGCCTTATGAAGCCTATTTATGACAATTTCCTTTACTACATTGTATATGAATAATTGACATAGACAGTTTACACATTCATAAATGAAGTTTTCAATTTCGCCATATTTGGCTATAACAGTAACAATGTTGTCACTCCAAAGCGGAAGTGGTAAGATGAAAAGGGAAATTACCGAATGATTTTTAACAGATTTACTGTACTTAATAAAATAGGAAAATTCGTGAATAAAGGAGCGTTTCATCTTATGATGGGGATCTTAAATAAAGTGTTTGACTTAAATAAGCGCGAGCTTAAGAGGTTGGACAAACTGGCAAATAAAATAGATGCAATTGCCGCTGATACTGAAAAACTTACAGACGATCAACTTCGCGAAAAAACAGAAGAATTTAAGGCGCGTTATCAAAAAGGGGAATCTCTTGATGATTTGCTTGTTGAAGCATTTGCTGTTGTTCGTGAGGGAGCAAAGCGGGTTCTGGGCTTATATCCCTATCATGTTCAGTTAATGGGTGGTATTTCACTTCATGAAGGTAATATATCCGAGATGAAGACGGGGGAAGGTAAAACTCTTACTGCGACTATGCCTGTTTATTTGAATGCACTTTCTGGCAAAGGTGTTCACGTTGTTACCGTTAACGAATACTTAGTAAGCCGTGACGCGACAGAAATGGGACAGCTCTATCAATTTTTAGGCTTGACAGTTGGGCTTAACTTAAACAGCATGTCAAAGGAAGAGAAGCAGGAAGCCTACGCTTGCGATATTACTTATGGTACAAACAACGAATTTGGTTTCGATTATCTTCGTGACAATATGGTTCTCTATAAAGAGCAAAAGGTTCAGCGTCCGCTTTTTTATGCGGTCATTGATGAAGTTGACTCCATCTTAATTGATGAGGCACGTACGCCATTAATTATTTCTGGTTCTGCTGAGAAGTCGACAGTCCTATATATTCAAGCTAACGCGTTTGTAAGGACTTTAACAAAAGATAAAGATTTTACTTATGATGAAAAAACAAAAGGCGTTATGCTTACTGAGGAAGGTATCAGTAAAGCCGAAAAAGCCTTCGGAATTGAAAACCTATTTGATATTTCACATGTTACTTTAAACCATCATATTAACCAGGCGTTAAAAGCCAATGTAAGTATGCATTTAGATGTAGATTATGTGGTACAGGACGGCGAAATTGTCATTGTTGACCAGTTCACTGGACGGATGATGAAGGGCCGCCGCTATAGCGAAGGGCTGCATCAGGCAATTGAAGCCAAAGAAGGGCTGGAAGTGCAAAACGAAAGCATGACAATGGCGACGATTACCTTCCAAAACTACTTCCGGATGTATGAAAAGCTTGCTGGTATGACGGGTACTGCGAAAACGGAAGAGGAAGAATTCCGTAACATTTATAATATGAATGTTATCGTCATCCCAACGAATAGACCGATTACTCGTGATGACCGCCCGGATTTAATCTATGCGTCCATGGACGGTAAGTTTAAAGCAGTTGTTGAAGATATCGCAGAGCGTAATAAAAAGGGACAGCCAGTGCTAGTTGGTACGGTTGCCATTGAAACTTCTGAATTAATTTCTACCTATTTATTTAAAAAACGAATTCACCACAATATCTTGAATGCAAAAAACCATGAGCGCGAAGCGGAAATCATTGCTGAAGCAGGCCAGCAAGGATCCGTAACAATTGCAACGAATATGGCCGGACGTGGTACAGATATTAAGCTGGGTGAAGGTGTGAAAGAATTAGGCGGCCTTGCCGTAATCGGTACGGAGCGCCATGAAAGCCGACGAATTGATAATCAGCTGCGTGGTCGTTCTGGTCGTCAGGGTGACCCAGGGGTTACTCAGTTCTACTTATCAATGGAAGATGAACTAATGCGCCGTTTTGGCTCTGATAATATGAAGGCAATGATGGAGCGATTGGGAATGGATGATACTCAGCCAATCCAAAGTAAAATGGTTTCAAGAGCTGTAGAATCAGCGCAGAAACGTGTTGAAGGCAACAACTTTGATGCACGTAAACAGCTTCTACAATATGACGATGTACTTCGTCAACAGCGCGAAATCATTTATACTCAGCGTGACGAAGTAATGGAATCAGAAAACTTACGTGAAATTGTTGAAAAGATGATTGTTTCAACCCTTCAACGTATTGTTGATGCACATGCTTCTAAGCATGAGGATGAAGAAGCTTGGAATCTTCAGGCGATCATTGATTACGTCAATGCTAATCTGCTGCATGAAGGAGATGTCACTGTTGATTCTTTACGCGGGAAAGATCCTAGAGAAATAAACGAAACGATTTTTGCAAAGGTGAAAGAACGGTACGATGAGAAAGAACAACTGCTTTCACAGGAGCAAATGCGTGAATTTGAGAAGGTTGTTACGCTGCGTGCTGTTGATACAAAATGGATTGATCATATCGACGCGATGGACCAGCTTCGCCAAGGAATTCACCTCCGTGCTTATGGACAAATCGATCCACTTCGTGAATATCAGCATGAAGGGTTTGCAATGTTTGAAGCAATGATTCATTCAATCGAAGAAGAAGCATCTAAGTACATTATGAAGGCAGAAATCCGCAATAATCTGGAACGTCAAGAGGTTGCAAAAGGGCAGGCTGTTCATCCTAAAGATGATGGTGAACCTGTTAAAAAGAAGCCGAAGGTCAACCAAATCAATGTTGGACGTAACGATCCATGTATTTGTGGTAGCGGTAAGAAATATAAAAACTGCTGTGGAGCAGCGAAATAATAAAAGTGTTGGAGGGTCGGCTGCTGCCGACCCTCTTCTGTATGTTACTTTCTTTGAAAGGTTCATTTGTATTACGCCAGTAGTAAGATAGAAAAAGGTGTCCCGAATTTCGGTACACCTAATTTTTTAGCTATTTACCATTACCTTCGCCTTTGTTTCCTTGACCCTTATTACCTTGAGATTGGTTCCCTTTGCCATTGTTACCTGCATTATTTTTCTTTTCTTCTACTTTAGCAGTTCCAGCGTTTTTCTTTTCGCCTGCATTCTCAAGAGCTTCTGCTTTCTTTTCTTGTCCCTTATTTACTTTTTCAGTCTGCTCTGCATTTGCTTCTGTAGATTCTTCAACAACGAATTCTTCAACAACTGGCACTTCGCTCTTTTGCTTTTTATACTTTTCCTTTTTGACTGCAGCTTCTTCCCCTACAGTAACTTCATCAGATACCTTACCCTCTAATTCTGCCATTTTTTCTGCAAACTTAGCATCTTTTTCTTGTAATCTAACAGCCTTCTTTTCTAGTTTTACAAAGGTTTTTTGAATGTTTTTCATGATTGCTTGTTGTGCTCTTGGATTTTCAACCTTTGCAAGCACCACCAATAATGCATCAATATTATGAGCTAGCTTGCTCTCAACTTCTGCTGCTTCTGTTTCTTCACCTTCAACAGCTTCTTTTGTATCAGCCTCTGCTACTTCAGGTAATGATTCATTTGCTTGCTCTTGAGTCTCTATCGCTTTTTGTAAAAGCGCTTCTGCCTCTTCTGTTTGACCTTCGGCAATTAAAGCATTCGCCTCAGCAATACGTTCAGCCGTAAATTCTGCTAAAAGCTCTGCTTCTTTATAATCATTAAACGTAAAAGCAAGACGGATTTTTTCTGTCATGGTCTTAACAAAGTAGAAGAAATCACCAGGAACAAGAGAAGGTGCCTTTACTTCTTCTTCCGCTGTAACTTCTGCATTACCTAAGACAGCATCCTCTTCTTTTACCTCTTCCTCAGTTGCTTCTCCATCTTGTAAATCAATGATTCCCTCAGTAGCTTGTCCTTCATCTTCAATTGTCTCTGTTACTAAATCCACCTGTACCGTTTCCTCAATTGATTCCGTACTTTCATTTGCAAATACTGAACCAACCCCTACAGAAAAAACAAGTGTTGAAGCGAGCATACCGCTCGTTAATAAAGATGTCATTTTTTTGTTTTTCATGTCACTATTTGCCTCCTAATCTTTTTCTATTAAAAACTACGTCATCCTGTCATCACTTATGTGGGTATTTATCAAAAAATATTTTACAGATAACTGGAAACCCAACAATTCCTCTCTTCCACTTTCTATTTCAAAATAAAATGCCCTCCAAAATCCAATGGAGGGCGTGTGTATTTACCTATTCTTCTTCATAAAGTCAAGAATTTCTAAGTCGATTAGTCCTGCTTTTTGTTCACGCATTTCAAAGTTTTCTGTATGAATAAATGACTTAAGGGCTTTATTAATCTCCTCGTCGCCCGCTACAATGCTTCCTAAGTAATTCCATTTAACAAGCTGCTCTTTGAGCTCTTGTTTAATATCCCCTTCTACCTGCACGACTCTTTCGGGCTTTGAAGGAGCAAAATACAGTTGTTGGAGCTGGTAAATTCGAATTAATTCCTTTATTGGCTCTGGATGTTCATCCACTCTCAGGTCGATAAAGCGGTCATTAAAGCCCCCATAACCACCCTTCTCCTTTACAATATAAAGCGCTGCAGACTGTTGCCCTCTGCTGTCTCCTCCCGCTTCCTGGCCGGCATCAAGAGCCGCAAGAAGCTTATCTGCAAGGGAACCTTTTGTATCTGTGTACGCACGAGCCATCTCAGAAACCGTTTGTTCATCTACTAAGATATTTCCTTGTGCTGCAAAATGAGTGCCTGTCAACCCGCCGGCCCAATCATAGCATTCTTTCCCAGTAAAGGTAGCTGCATTCCCACTTGCATCAATGAGACCGACCTGGCGCATTTCTCTGTCTGGATCATCCTCAATGAGCAGTTCTAGTGTTTCCTGAGCTGTTTTGCCTTGCTCCATTAATTCAAGTGCTTTCGGACCATAGGCTGTATTTGCATATGATTGTGTTGCGACCGCTCCTGCACCGGCGCGTGCCCACGGAACAACTGCGCCTACTCCCAAAAACTTCGACTGTGTTGCGATCCCCCATTCTTTTTCAATTGGATCGTAACCAACAATAGAAAATGTCATATTTATAGCCTCCTTATATACCTTAATGTTACCAAGCGGCAATGGAACAATCTGTTCGAGATTCAGTTCCTCCCATTAAAACACCCTGTTTCTGGATCATGCAGTGATTTGTATTTAACACCTCTTTCTATTATTCATATTATATAGAATATTTGAAAATTAGTATATTGAAATAGCAGGCGGCTTTTATAACGAGCTAACAAAAAAACGCCTTCCAATGGCGTTTTAAATCCAACCTGTTTGCATGACACCATTTTTGTCTAAGAAGTACCACTTGTTCGAGTCAAGGATCCAGCCTGTTTGTCTAACTCCTCCTTTGTAAAAATACCATTTCCCATTTTCTAACTTTAAGATGGGATACTTAATTTGATATTTGTTTGTACCATAAAAAGTAATAAAAAACGCAGCCACATATTAGGGGCTGCGTTTTAAAAAAATGATTATTGAGCTTCAATCAAGCCGTAGCGGCCATCTTTCCGCTTGTATACAACATTTGTACGATTAGATTCAGCATTTGTAAATACATAGAAGCTGTGGCCAAGCAGGTTCATTTGCAGAATCGCTTCTTCGCTATCCATTGGTTTAAGGTCGAAGCGCTTTGTACGGACTAGTTCAAGATCATCTTCATCTACATCAACAATTTCTGGTGTTTCGGAAGTTGCAAATGTATTTGGTAAATCACCTTTTTCACGGAATTTCCGGTTTACTTTTGTTTTATGCTTGCGAATTTGACGCTCAAGCTTATCTGTAATTAAGTCAATTCCTGCATACATATCAGTATTTGTTTCTTCAGCTCGAAGTACGAGGTGAGGCATTGGGATCGTTACCTCTACCTTTGATGTTTTATCTTGATTGAATCTTAAATTCACATTTACCTTTGCCTTTGGTGCTTCTGTAAAATAGCGTTCCAATTTAGAAATTTTCTTCTCAACGTATTCTCTAATTGCTGGAGTTACCTCAATGTTTTCACCACGAACGTTATAATTCATTAGTGGACTCCTCCTTTATATTCCTATGTAGATACATTTCTATTTTACCCTATGAATATCCTGCTAAATCACGATAATAATTTTGTCGATTTATCGACAAAAACATAGGGAAAATAGTATTAAGCAGGTAATATTGAAATCGCCTTCATGATGAAGACTCCTTCAATTACAGTCTATTACTAATAGGGACAAAATACCACTTAAAAGCGTTTTGAATAGACTTACAGGGATGAAATTTTGAATTGGAGGACACAAAATGGAAATTCAAGATAGAAAAACACTTGCCTGGCACGAAACTCTAGAATTGCATGAGTTGGTTGCCTTTCAATCAAACAGTTTAATGAAACTTAAAATGGCTTTTAAAAATTTACCAGACCAGGAACTCAAGGAAATCTACCGAAAAACAATTAACGATTTAGAAGGAAATCTTCGGGAGTTACTTAAATTTTATCCATCTGCTCCAGGTTATCAAGCACGAGACTACGATGAAGTTCGTGAAGATATCGGCTTTTATGCCGGTGATTTGTTATCACTAATGAAAACAATGATCCGTAATCTTGGTATTGCCATTACAGAGACTTCCACTCCAGCCTTAAGAGCAGTGTTAGTTAAGCAGCAAACTGGTGCGATCAAAGGCCAGGAACGAATCTATAACTACATGTACAAAAAAGGGTTATATCCATCTTATGACCTAGGTCAATTATTAGGCAATGATATTGCAATGGCACAAAAAGCATTAAACATGAAATTCTAACAATAATGCTTTTGATTACTATTATCGTGCTATCGTAATGGATTCCACACTCGCAGCCCCGGCTTCTTTCAAGAGCTTGGCCGCATGCCTCAATGTTGATCCTGTTGTATAGACATCATCGTACAACAGGATTTTTGCTCCTTTAAGATTATGGATTATTTCAAGCTGAAATACCTGTGGTAAATGTATCCTTTCTGTTCGGGACTTTTTCGACTGTTTTTCTGAATGGAGCCGCGATAACAAATAATCCTTCTTGAAGACCTCAGATATTAATGCCTCAGCCTGATTAAACCCCCTCTCATAAAGGCGAACATCACTTAAGGGGATCGGAACATGACTAGTTGGATTTATTTTAGCAGCTAGTTGTTTAATTTGTTCTGCAAACACTTTGATCAGTACATAGTCACCTCGAAATTTAAACCTTGCCATGGTCTCTTTAAGAAAATCATTGTAAAGATAGAGGGAGTGATTCTTATCCAAGTACCCCTGCCACTCATTGTCCTCTTCCCACCGAACACAATCATGACACAAATCATCCCGGCGGTACTTATCATCTAAATACTGAAATGACCGGCAGCAGATTCGGCATTTTTCTCCTTCTAGCCTGACAAGCTTTTGGTCACACACTAAACATAAATGCTGTTCTCTTTCCTCAGAAAATAGCGATTTCCAGCCAATCAAAGGACGAAGGGGTTCATGACAGACCAAACAATATGCTTGATTAAATAGGGACAACCCTTTCACCACCTAGCCATCAATTAATCCTTTCAATCTACCTTCTCGATTCATGTATTCGATTTGATTTTTTGCTTTTACCATTTCTTTTGTTTTTCCATAATGAAAAAACGTCACAGCTCCATTTGGAAATTTACGGCTGCGTCCTGCTCTGCCAGCAATCTGTACAAGGGCACTTTCTGTAAAAACGTCATCCTCGGCCCCGATTACAGCTACATCAATATTTGGAAAGGTTACACCACGTTCCAAAATGGTCGTTGTTAGCAGTAATGGAATTTGCTCATCTCGCATTTTTTGAACTTTTTCTTTTCGCCATGGATCTTCCGCATGTACCGCTTCGATTTTTGGGGAAAGCCGGCGAAGAATAGCTAATGCTTTATCCATTTGCACTATATGTGGGAAAAACAGCAAGGCCTGCTTACCATTTCTGAGACGGATGCTTGCCCATTGGAGGACGTTTGAAGGAAGGTTATTTTTTTTTAACAGCTTCTGCCAATTACCACACCAAACATACTCAGGTACTGGAAGCGGAAAGCGATGGAATCTTGCAGGGATAGTCACGTAAGCTCTTTTACCAGACAAGCATTCATTCTGCCATTTTTCATTAGGAGTTGCGGTTAGATAAATCATTGAGGATTTTGGCTTTCGTGCTTGACTAACTGCGTACTGTAGCGATTCTTCTACAGTGTAGGGAAATGCATCCACTTCGTCTAAGATCATCGTATCGAAAGCTTGATAGAAACGGAGGAGCTGGTGAGTGGTTGCAATCGTTATTGGTGCATAGCGGTGACGGTCTTCACTGCCGCCGTAAAGTGAGGCAACCGGGGTGTGGGGGAATGCTGCCTTTATTCTTGGGGTTAGTTCTAGTACAACATCCGTACGTGGTGTAGCAATACAAACCCTTTTCAGGGCAGCAAGTGCTGCTGCGATTCCGGCAAAAAGCACCTCTGTTTTTCCTGCTCCGCACACGGCCCATACTAACAATTCTTGATGACTCTGGATGGCTTCTTTCAATCGATTTGAAGCTTCTTGTTGCCCTGCAGATAATGTACCCTGCCATTCTAGAGTTTTTTCTGGTATAGTCCAATCAGGTACTGGTCCCTTCCAGCCAATTAACGGTGTACATTCACTCAATCTCCCCATCATTAAACATTTACGACAATAATGGCAGGTTTCATCACACCTTGAACAAGGGAACCTTCCAAACCAGTGTTGTTCTTGATTCCCACAGCGAACACAAATAGGTTTGTGGTTTGTAAGGTAATCAATTCCTTTTCGGTAGGTAATATAACCATTCTCATAATGGGATTGTATTTCTGGCAGTGTGTAAGGAAGATCATCCATTAATAATTGTTTACCAGTAAGCAGATGTTGAAGGTTTACATTCATGGGGTATTTTAGATTAAGCGTGAACTGTGGGATTTTGGAGAACTGTGAGATAGGCCTAGAGTTAGTTTTACACAGACTGGGGATTAACTTATCATTTATCCTTTCGAAGCGCACAAAGCACCTCCTTTTTAGTGTATCCACATGAGTATTTCAACAATATATGATAAAATTCCTTTAAATAAAACTTTATTCTTGTTAATTCTTCAATAATGACTTGTTGGCTCACTAGAAAAGTGGACGACTTGTATAGTCCGTTATGATGTATGTCATTGACCCATTATTTTATTATAGAGATACAACCTTATATCGCCCCCAGTATCTTGCTACGGAACGCTATCAAATGGCAGGTCTTTTAAAGAATATGAAATATGATACCTTGTTTACCCCACCTCAATGGGCCGTAATTTTAAAGAGATGAGAAATTAGGAACAAAAACCTTTAATGGTGCCCTGCCAGCTTCTACCGCACGAGAACAGAGAATGGTGGCAGAGGCAGCCTTCAACTAGCCATGTAACAAGATTATTCTCTTGGACAGTGCCAAACCTGCCCCATAACTCAGTTCGCATGGGGCTTTTAACTTTTTTTCATCCAGCCCATTCCCATTGCACCTTCACCAAGGTGAGATCCGATTACCGCCCCGAAATAGCTGAGGGAGAATTCGACATTTGGATATAAGGGCTCAAGTTCCTTCATCCATTCTGAGGCTTCTTGTTCACGATTTGCATGGATGACAACAGCTTGAAATCTCTCTCCACTTGATACATTCTCACCCAATAAGTCTGCAATTCGCTTTAATGCCTTTTTCTTTGTACGAATTTTTTCAAAAGGAACAATAACCTTGTCTTCGAAATGGAGCAGTGGCTTTACTTGGAGCAAACTGCCGATAAAGGCTTGAGCACTTGAAAGACGTCCTCCCCGCTGCAGGTGTGATAAGTCATCGACCATAAAGTAGGCCCTAGCTGATATTTTTAACTTATCAAGTCGTGACATGATGGTGTCTGCATCTTCGCCCTTCAAAGCCATTTTGGCCGCTTCTAGTGCATAGAATCCTTGCGGCATGCAACTGACCTCGGAATCAAAAGGATAAACCTTAATTCCGTCAACCATTGTACTGGCTGTCACCGCGCCTGAGTAGGTTCCACTAATGCCGCTAGAAAGGTGGACGCAAATAACTGATTCATATTCCCTAGCTAGTTGTTCAAATAGCTCGACAAACAGGCCCACGGGCGGCATGGAGGTGGTGGGCAGGTCTCTTTCCTTAACCTCTTGATAAAACTTGCTTGCAGTAATATCGATTTCTTCCCTGTAAACCTCCGTTCCAAAGATTACATTTAATGGGACCATATGAATATTAAACTTTTCTAGTATATCTTTAGAGATGTATGCTGTGCTATCGGTTACAACTGCCGTTTTCATTATTGAAAGACCATCCTTTTTTATATGTACATTTTTGTCTGTTATTTATTTTATAGGAAAACAATTGAATTTGCATTATTTTATGGTCCATAAAAAGAGCACACTCAAAGGTGAGTGTGCCCGATATTACCGTACTTCAACCCAACCATTCTTTATCGCAACGACAACTGCCTGGGTACGATCGTTTACATTCATTTTTTGAAGTATGTTACTTACATGGTTTTTAACTGTCTTTTCGCTTATGAACAGGGCTTCCCCAATACCACGATTACTTTTTCCATCAGCAAGCATTTGTAGTACTTCGCATTCACGGCGTGTAAGAAGATGAAGCGGACGCCTGAGTTCTACAGATTGGACATAACCGGTGCCTGATTGCCCTGCAGCTAGTTTACGATACTCATTCACAAGATTATGAGTCACCTTAGGATGTAAGTAACATCCACCATCTGCCACAACTTTGACAGCATCGATTAGCGCGTCTGCATCCATTTCTTTTAATAGATACCCGCTTGCTCCCGTTTGAAGAGCATGGGTCACGTAGTTTTCATCATCATGAATGGATAAAATAATTATCTTGGTATCTGAATGTTTTTCTATTAATTCACGGGTTGCTTCAATTCCATTTACGTGAGGCATATTAATATCCATAATAATAACATCAGGATTGTAGGCATTCACGATTGAAAGTGCATCGCCTCCATCATCACCCTCTGCAACGACTTGAAAGGTTTTTTCAAACTCCAGGATTCTTTTTACCCCTTCTCTGAATAGCTGATGATCATCGATAATTGCTATTTTTGTTGTCATTTTTTTCGCCCCTTGTCCTTCTTGTTTTGTTTGTATTTTACGACGGTAGTGGAACTCGAATCGTTACGCTAGTTCCTTTGCCGATTTTTGATTCAATTGTAATTTCTCCGTGAAGAAGATCGGCCCTCTCCCTCATCCCTATGATTCCAAAGGACTCCGGTTTCGTGTTTATCGCGTTAAATCCAGCACCGTTATCAGTTATGCTGACGAAAATAGCCGATTTTAGCATCTCTAACTTAACCTTTATGGAGCATGCATTTGCATGCTTTAACGCATTCTGAACCGATTCCTGAATAATCCTAAACAAGCCTACCTCATATTTTGTTGGCAAGCGCTCTTCTGTCCCAACACTCGTAAATTCAATTTTAGAATGGTTATGATATTCTTCGATTGTACGTAAATATTTTCTGAGGGTAGGGACTAAACCTAAATCATCCAGGGCCATTGGTCTTAAATCATAAATGATCCTTCTGACCTCGTATAGAGCGGCACGAACCATTTTCTTATAGCTATTTATCTCCGAAAAGGCTTCTTCGGGTCCTCGCTCTCTGTACACTCGTTCAATTAAATCTGATCGCATAATGACATTAGCCAGCATTTGAGCCGGACCATCGTGAATTTCCCGCGACAGCCTTTTACGTTCTTCTTCCTGGGCTTCAATAATTTTCAGTCCGAGGTCCTGTTTCGCCTTTGCATTCTCATACTCTTCTCCCATTTGCTTTAAATCGCTTAATAAATAATTCATGACAACGGAGATTTGCGAAATGAGTTGATCTGCTTGGTTAATGGTTTCATCTAAGCCCAATAACCTGCGCTCTAAGTCATCTCGTTTATCTAATAATTGCTTCTTATATTGCCAGTTAATCGAAAGATCCATTTGCAGCTGGTGTGCCTTTTCATATGCTTCACGGACCTCTGCTTCTGAGTAAGCCTTAAAATTCACACTTAGCTCTGATAAGGTTAATCTTGCATCATGCACTTGTTTTTCTAAACGTTCTTCTTCATTGATCAGTTTAATCATTAGCTGCTTAATATTGTTTAATTCATCCCTCATATTTGCATAGTCTTGACGACTTTTCTCGCCAATTCTGAAGATATCACTTTTACTGCTTATAACCGTTTCAAGCATGACTTCGCGAATTTCATCTATTGATTTAATATTAATCTTCTGAATCTTTGCCATAGTATCCTCCAAGGGAAGTTTCACCATATATAGTTTACCGTGAACTGCCGCTTTTTACCATAAAGAAACACTTATATGGAAATTTTCCCAACCTTTAAAGGTAGTAGTATAATTGAGGCTAAGGAGATTAAAGAGCTATTTAATAATACGGCTAGCAACTCATATATATACGATTTATTATAACACGGTATAATTACTACCATATTAAAGTTATATTACACCAATATTATTTTAACAGCTAAAAAGCTTACGCGCCTAGACTATTTAGCTTATCTGAAGAAATTAGATTTAGAGAGGAAATTATTTATGTTAAAACAATACTTTACTGTCAAAGCATTTGGGGAACACGAAATTTCAATTCAAAGATCTCGCTTTATATCTTATATTGCAAGAGCTGAAACGGAAGCAGAGGCGCAGGAATTCATCCAAACCATTAAAAAGAAGCACTGGGATGCTACGCATAACTGTTCTGCTTATCTTATCGGTGAGAATGATCATATACAAAAAGCCAATGACGACGGCGAGCCGAGTGGCACAGCTGGAGTTCCTATCCTCGAGGTCTTAAAAAAACGGAAGCTAAAAGATACTGTCGTCGTCGTGACTCGATATTTCGGAGGAATTAAACTAGGTGCCGGCGGACTCATTCGAGCTTACGGCAAGTCAACCTCTGAAGGCTTGGATGCTGTCGGAATTGTTGAAAGAAGGCTAGTCCAGACGATTCATGTCAAAATTGATTATACGTGGCTTGGAAAAATCGAGAAAGAGTTGAGGGCTTCTAACTTTATAATTAAAGAAATTCACTATCTCGATATTGTTGAAATAGAGTCGTTTGTCGATAAGGACCATGTTGATAACTTTATTGATTGGATGGTGGAACTGACAAATGGTCAGTCAGTAATTGAGGAAGGCGACAACCTTTATCTCGAAGAGGACTTTATTCGAATTTAAAAGCGGCTACCCCAAATATATTTGGGACAGCCGCGTTTTCATCTATCTTTTGCGGTTGTAAACCGCAACATGCGGAGGAATTTTAGAAGTGGATGAAAATCCTTTCCCATCAAGCCAACTTTTTCAGCTATTAGTTCCATTAGTATTATAAGAACAATAATTAAGAAAATAGCTCCGCCGATCTTGGCCTGAGAATAAATAACAGCTACCAATCCAAAAAAAGCTGCCATCGCGTAAATAATTAGCACAGTTTGCCGATGCGAATACCCTAGTCTAAGCATGCAATGGTGCAAATGAAACTTATCAGGGGCGCCCAATGGCTGATTATTAATCAACCTTCGCAGGATGGCGAAAATAGTATCAGAAATGGGAACCCCCAAAATAATTACTGGGATAATAAAGGATATAAAGGTTACATTCTTATATCCGAGCAAAGAAAGAACTGAAATAACAAACCCCAAAAAGAGTGCCCCCGTGTCCCCCATAAAGATACTTGCGGGATGGAAGTTATGATATAAAAACCCCAGTGTGCTTACTAAAACGATTGAACCTACGGCCACCACGTACAGATTACCCTGAATTAGAGCCATCCCTGAAATTGTAACTAAAGCTATTGAAGATACCCCTGCTGCTAACCCGTCAAGACCATCTATTAAATTTATCGCATTGGTGATTCCAACAATCCAAAGAATTGTAAAAGGAATACTTAATAGGCCGAATTCAAGATGTCCACCAAGAGGCAGGTTAATAAACACCACTTGAAGATCGCCTAAAAAAACCACAACAGCGGCTGCTGCTAATTGTCCAATCAACTTATATTTTGCTGGAAGCTCAAATAAATCGTCACATATACCCGTAATAACAATAATCGTACAACCAATTAAAATCGCAGTGGATGCGGGATTTATTGGCTGAAATAGCAAGATTCCAATGATAAAACTAATAAAGATGGCTAGCCCGCCAAGCCTAGGCATCGTTGCCTGATGGACCTTTCGGTGGCTTGGCTTATCTGTTGCACCAATGATTAATGCTAATTTTTTTATGATTGGAGTAATAAGGATAGATATAGTAAAACATACCATCAAGGTAAAAAAAATCATTGCGACCCTCCTTGATAGTATTTTGTCCATAAAAGTCAAAACAAAATCATTATAAGGGTAATTTACTACTTAAATCCTAATAAAAAAGAAAAATCGAATAAGCTTTACACCATCAGCAGACTCCTTCAGTAGAGATACGGATCGAAGCACTAATTCAAGGGAAAAATCCAAAGGGGAGTCATTATTCATCCGAATCAGGGTAGTGTAAATCCTTCTTGTGCTTATTTACAATGCCGAGCACATGACAAGAAAATTAAGCTGCCATTCACCAATAGAGTTTGGTCGAACGGCAGCTTAAGAGGGTGTTTTATTCTAAATAGAATGTTGAGTCAATGTTGAATTTAATATAGAGGAGCCCTGAGGGAACTTATAAAAGGCATTCCTCACTAGAATAATATAAAGAAAAAAGGAAATTATTTAATATCGTTTCTATCCAGTTCTTCCTTACTAATAGTAGCAGAATAAAATCCGTCTACACCCATTTCATAAAAATTCACCAATTCCACTAAGTTGTATATAGGGTGTGTATATACAAATACATTTACACTATGCAAGTTTTCAACGAAAATTCTATTTACTCGGGATGTGGGCATGGTTACTGCTTTTATTTGATTTATATTATCTTTCACAAAAGTAATAACCTGTTCATTATTATCTGGTGATACATATAACGTATAAATAATATTTTCGAAATTATAGATACTATTAACAATTTTTAACATCTCTTGGTTGTAAATTTGTGGAATTATCCTTTTTAGAATTGCTGGATCGTAATTAGCAGAATTAATAATTTGTGAAAACTGTTTTATGATTTTAGTTGGATCTGTATGTTTTGTATCTGTTACGATAAAGATATCTGGATAATTAATTAGTAACTCAATTATCCCATCTATATCTAATGGTGTATATTTTTGATTAATACTTTGTTTCATAAAATAATCATACGTCCAAGGCATATTATCGATTAGTGTTTCCGGAGTTTGCATTAACTGTTCAGCATAAATTAATCTCCAGTCGTGCCTTGCTACTAGAATACCATCAAGCGTCAATTCAAAATCAACTTCAAAAACCCTGCTCCCCTTATTATAATAAGAATTTTGGAAAGCCTCTAAACTATTCGTGTAGTAATGTCCATCAATTTCTCCCATAGCATGGGAAATTAACTTATTATTCTGGATCAAAGAATTGGGAAGGTACAAATTACTGGTACGTATAAATGCTTTTGTTCTATCAACAAATTCACCTTGACCTTTAAGAACTAACTTAATTTCAATGGCTTCTAAGCGCTTCGCTTGGTTTTGAGACCCTGCATTCATTCCATTTTTCGCCCATCCAAGCCAACCGTGGTCCTGAATATGCACTCGGTAGTAAATATCAAAGTGGTCAGCCATCTCACCAGTTAAGTTAATTGTTATGGCTTCTAATCGTTTACTTTTTCCAGATGTACCAGACACACTACCGTTTTCCACTGTAGATAACCATCCATAATCTTGTACATGTGTTGAATACACAATCTTGCCTGGATAGGGAGAATTTTTCAATTGTACTTTTATCGCTTCTAACCGTTTAGCTTTTCCACTAGTTCCACTTAAGGCTCCATCCTCGACAAACTGCTGCCATCCGTAATCTTGAATATGGGTAGAGTACGTGACAGATGGATCTATAACAAAAAAGTTATTAACCGAACCCGGAGCTTGTCCACCTTTTGCAACTAAACGAATTTCAATGGCTTCTAACCGTTTAGCTAAACCTGCACTACCTGCAGGTTGTCCATTTTTCGCCCATCCCAGCCAACCAAAGTCTTGAGAATGTACACGATAATAGATATCATATTGATTTGCAGAATCGCCGATTAGTTTTATTTCAATAGCCTCAAGTCTTTTAGCTGCTCCTGTGGTTCCGGAAATTTTTCCATCCGAAACAAAGTCTTGCCAACCATAATCTTGAACATGGGTTCTGTAAGAAATTCCCGGAACTCCTGAGATTTTGATTGCTTCTAATCGTTTGGCAACTCCCTTAGTCCCGGACAATGCCCCATTAGCAACGATGTCTTGCCAACCATAATCTTGAACATGAGTTGAGTACATTACAGATGATGTTGATATCGATTGAACTGATTCATCGCTTTCCTCTAAGGAATCAGCACCCAATTCAGCTGTTGCTTCTGTACTTTTTTTATATTCTTCTCCCGAAATTTCTACTGTCACTGTTTGGTTGTTATCAGTTGTGTTGCTTGTTAACTCTTGGTTTTCAACAACATTAGATAAGTTGTTCATAGTATTCAAATCTACTATTTCAACCCCAAATGAATTTGATTTAGTAATTTGGTATTTCATACTTTCAAAGTCTGATAAAGCAAGTTCATTTATCTCTTCGGAAACATTTAATGTAATGTCTTTTGTAATCATTGAGGTATCGGTAACAATTTCAATTCTTCCATTAACATACCCTTGTGATTCTTCATCCACCCAGCCAGTTAATGTTAATGTTGTATTGTCATTAATGACAATCTCTTCTTCCACGCCATTATAATAAATTTGATAAAACTTTGAACCTTCATCAAAATTTCCTAATTCAGAGTTTATTGCTGTATGTCCGACACTTAAATTGGATAAAATTGAAATACCTATAAATAAAATACTGATTAGAATTTTAGCTATTTTTCTTTTCATTCTCAAGACTCCTAGATGCCCCCTTTTGTAAAGTAAAACATATGAAAAATATAGTTATTTCAAGTATTTCTAATGAGAGCACATACAAGAAAAACAGGCTACCATTCACCAATAAAGTTTGGTCGAATGGCAGCCTAATAGGGTGTTTTATTTTGTGTCATAAATGACTAAGTCATTCTATTGTATTAGGGTTATATAATTATAGTATTATCGATTTTTGATATTTACCGGCTTAATCCCCTTCATAAAATTCAAAAGAGGTTTATAGTCTTCGCGTACAAGTCCAATTTTTTCAACAAACAATTCAATTGTTATTAAAAGAGCTAGTATCACGATAAGTGAACCCCAGATAGTTGCTTGTGAAAAGATAAATGCAACAAGACCGAATACAACTGCCATTGCATAAATTAACATAACCGTTTGACTATGAGAAAAACCGGCTCTTAATAAACAGTGATGAAGGTGCGATTTATCTGGTGCTGATAATGGTTGTTTATTTACTAGGCGGCGAATAATTGCAAAGAATGTATCAGAAATAGGTACACCGAGAATAATAACAGGGATAATTAACGAAATGAATGTTACGTTTTTATATCCTAATAGTGATAATACTCCGATGATATACCCTAAAAATAACGCTCCAGTATCACCCATAAAGATTTTTGCAGGATGAAAATTATAGAATAGAAATCCTATCGTACTAAAAGCAACAATTAACGCAATAATTGTAACATAGTCATTCCCCATTATAAATGACATACCAGCAATCGAAAATAGTGCAATGGTAGAAACTCCACCTGCTAAACCATCTAAACCATCTATTAAATTAATAGCATTTGTAATTCCAATGATCCAAATCATTGTTAACGGAATACTTAAATAACCAAAGTCTATTATTCCGCCAAATGGAAGGTTGATAAAATCCACCTTTAAACCACCGTAAATGACGACAACAGCTGCTGCTGCCAACTGACCAGCAAGTTTTACCTTTGGTGAAATTTCCTTAACATCATCCAGCATACCGGTTAAAATTATTATTAATCCTCCGATAACTATCGACAGGTGATATTCTCCATATAGAGCCTCCGAAGGGTTACTAATTAGAATACCGATTAAAAAACTTATGAAAATAGCTAATCCTCCAAGGCGAGGCATAATACGTGAATGAACTTTCCTTTGATTTGGTTTATCAGTTGCTCCTATTTTGAATGCTAGTTTCTTTACTAATGGTGTGAGGAGTATTGACGAAAAAAAACAGATAGCTAGAGTTAAATAAAACATATGCCCCTCCAAAATTTCCGTATCAATATTTTTTATTAATAGTTTAATAAATATACCCTAATGGATTATAGCATAGTCCATTATATAAATAAACTACCCTTTACATTAATTATTTCCCTTGAAATCCCATGTGAATAGCCATATAAAGCAATATTTCCTATCAAAATAGGGATGAAAGCGAATTCCAAACTACTAATATTCTTAATAATTTAGACAAGATTCATCAACTCTTAAGGTAATTTGTTGAAGTTTGTTCCAATAATTTAGACGATTGATAACAAGAAAAGTTTCACTATGTATATTATTTCTTCTAGGTATTTTTGCTTTTGTATTAAAATGAGGCTGACCCTCTTGAGCCAACCCCATAAAACATGAGTTTATGAATTTATTTCTGCTCTAAATAAGCGGTTAAAGCATCTTTCCAATCACGAAGGGGTGTTAAACCCTGCTCCTCTATTTTCCTCTTGCTTAACACCGAGTATTCCGGTCGAGCAGCCGGACGTGGAAATTGTTCAGTTGTTAATGGATTTACTTTTACATCCATACCTGTCTGCTTAAAGATTTCAACTGCAAAATCATACCAAGAGCAAACCCCGCTGTTTGTTGCATGATAGATACCATATTTGTCCGTTTCCATTAACTCGACCATGAAGCGAGCTAAGTCAACAGTATAGGTAGGAGAACCCACTTGGTCGTGGACAACTCCAACTTCACCACGTTCTCCACCAAGGCGGACCATCGTTTTAACAAAATTATTGCCATGTATTCCAAAAACCCAGGCTGTGCGCACAATAAAGAATTGTTCTAAATGCTCTTGCAAAAGCTGTTCCCCAGCAAGCTTCGTCCGACCATACGCACCTAAGGGTTTTGTAGGTTCATCCACTTCATACGGGTCTGTAGCCGTCCCATCAAATACATAATCTGTACTTACATAAAGCATTTTAGCGCCCGTCTGTTTGGCTGCTTTGGCCAGGTATTCCGTACCGGCTGCATTGACTTCGTATGCATTTTCTTCATCTGCTTCAGCACCATCCACATTCGTATAGGCTGCACAGTGAAGAATCACATCGGGCTTGACTTCGTTAATAAAAGACTCAACATCTATTTTATTTGTTATATCTAGCTGTGTTCGGTCGACACCATAAGCCTGATGATTTTTCCTTTCCAGCTCTTTCAGTACATCTTGACCTAATTGGCCTGCTGCACCTGTTACCACTACCTTCATTACTCTACCTCTAATCTGTCGCCATACTGAGACTTCACATATTCCTGATACTCGCCTGAGATAATATTTTCCCACCATTCGCGATTGTTTAAATACCAGTTAATCGTTTGTTCGATACCAGTATCAAAATTGTATTTAGGGGACCAGCCAAGCTCAGTACGTAGTTTTGTTGCATCAATTGCATAGCGGCGGTCATGACCAGGACGGTCTTTAACGTATTTCATTAAAGAATCCGGCTTGTTTAAGTGATTTAAGATCGTTTTTACAATTTCAATATTTGTGCGTTCATTATTGCCGCCAACGTTATATACCTCACCATTACGTCCTTTATGAAGAACAAGGTCAATCGCTTGGCAATGGTCTTCAACATGAAGCCAATCCCGAACATTTAAGCCGTCGCCATAGATGGGAAGATCCTTGTCATGTAAGGCATTTATAATCATTAGAGGAATAAGCTTCTCAGGGAAATGATAGGGTCCATAATTGTTTGAGCAGCGAGTAATGTTAACTGGAAGTCCAAATGTTTCATTGTAAGCACGGACTAGCATATCAGCCCCAGCCTTACTAGCACTGTAGGGACTGTTAGCAGCTAATGGAGTTTCCTCTGTAAACAACCCTGTCTCTCCTAATGTTCCATACACTTCATCTGTTGAAACTTGGAGGTATTTTGTTACACCATAGGTCTTTGCCGCATCAAGCAATGCTAAAGTTCCTTGGATATTTGTTTGAACAAAGATACCAGGATCGGTAATACTGCGGTCAACGTGAGACTCTGCAGCAAAGTTAGTAACATAATCGAACTTTTCTTCTTGGAAGAGATTATTAATAAATTCCCGATCCGCGATGTCACCGCGTGCGAATTTATAATTTGAAGCATTTTCTATATCCTTAAGGTTTTCAAGGTTTCCAGCATACGTTAACAAATCAAGGTTAACAATTTGGTATTGTGGGTATTTATTTACCATATAGCGGACAAAGTTACTGCCAATAAAACCTGCTCCGCCTGTAACTAGTACTTTCATATTTGCATTGCCTCCTATTTTTCAAACACAAAATTAAGGTGAGTTGCTTCACTTAAGCTTGGTTGTTTTGCATCTTTTTCAGAAAGAATCGGGTTTGCTGCAGGCCAATCAATTCCTAACTCTGGATCATTCCAGAGAATTCCCCCATCATGTTCTGGTGAATAATACTCATCAACTTTGTATGCAACAGTTGTATCAGGTACCAGTGTGCAAAAACCATGGGCGAATCCTTTTGGCACTAACAGCTGTCGCTTATTGTGCTCGCTCAAGATCACACCAACCCATTGACCGTATGTAGGGGAACCTTGACGGATATCAACTGCTACATCATAAATTGCACCAGTCACACAACGGACGAGCTTTGTCTGCGCCTTTGGGTTCAATTGAAAATGCAGCCCTCGTAATGTTCCTACTGGTGAAGAAAGAGATTGATTATCTTGTATAAAGTCATAATTCAAGCCTAACGAATCAAATAATTCCTTATTATAGCTTTCCATAAAATATCCCCGATGGTCACCAAAAACCTTCGGCTCCAGGATTTTCACACCCTTAAGTTTCGTTTCAATAACATTCATACTTTACCCTCACCATCATTTGACTTCTTGACTAGCAATTTTCAATAAATATTGACCATATTGGTTTTTCTTTAGCGGTTCAGCTAGCTCTACCAGCTTCTCCTTTGTAATATATCCCATTTTATAGGCAATTTCCTCAAGACAGGCAATCTTTAAGGATTGTCTCTTTTCTACTGTTTCAATAAATTGTGATGCTTCTAAGAGCGACGCATGGGTACCAGTATCTAACCATGCATACCCGCGTCCTAGAAGCTCAACATTAAGTTCATCCATTTCTAGGTATGCTTTGTTTATATCAGTAATTTCTAATTCACCACGAGGTGAAGGGGAAATACTTTTCGCAATTTTAACAACTCGATTATCATAAAAATAAAGACCTGTTACAGCATAATTTGACTTTGGAACTTCAGGCTTTTCTTCAATAGATACCGCCTTGCCGTTTCCATCAAATTCTACTACCCCAAACCGTTCCGGATCATTAACGTAGTATCCGAAAACTGTCGCTCCTGTTTCACGGGACGCAGCTCTTTTTAGAAGTTCTGTTAATCCATGTCCATAAAAAATGTTGTCTCCAAGTACAAGTGCTACATTATCATCACCGATAAACTCGTCTCCTAAAATGAAGGCCTGTGCTAATCCGCCTGGATCCGGCTGAATTTTATATGTAAAGTTCATTCCTAAATCCGACCCATCACCTAAGATTTGTTCAAATCTCTCGGTATCCTCAGGTGTTGAAATGATCAAAATATCCTTAATTCCAGCTAACATTAAAACAGATAGCGGATAATAAATCATTGGTTTGTCATAAACCGGTAAAAGCTGTTTTGACACTACCTTAGTTAACGGATATAGTCTTGTTCCGCTGCCTCCTGCAAGAATAATACCTTTCATGAAAGAAACCATCTCCTCATTACTATTATTTTAGAATAACCCTTAAATCATCCTTCCTCATTATATAGAACGTTGTCCCATAAAGACAATTGCAAATATAAGTGTAATGAATAA
The DNA here is from genome assembly GCF_001940785.1 of Bacillus sp. MRMR6. GTDB lineage: Bacteria > Bacillota > Bacilli > Bacillales > Cytobacillaceae > Neobacillus. The sequence goes on along the minus strand of NZ_MSLS01000015.1, from coordinate 22,421 downwards.
TTAACGTTTGTAACTTAATAAAGCCAATGTTGTAAGAAGCCTGCCTTTTAATTGTGCTGATAAGGAACGTTTTTTGATACCAGTGACATTTCCACCATGACGAACATATTTTACAAGCGGTCTATCAATAAATACTATCTTTTTCTTTTTTTGCATACATACGAGTGCAATCCACTGATCGTGCATTTCAATTGTAGGAGGGAAAGGTAAGAAGTCAGACACCACTTCCTTTTTGAATGCCATAAGTGCACCTGTATATGCGTTTTTTAAAATATTCCCAAGTATCCCTTGATTTATGTTGTTACTGTTGTAATTATTCCAAGAAGGATTTATTACATCCAATTTCCCATCAACTACAACAGCGTCATGAACCACCAACATAGCGTTTTGCTCGTCAAAGGCATTCATAACTAATGCGACTTTATTTTCTTCCCAAATATCATCCTGGTCACATAGGAAAAGGATATCTCCTTTAGCAAGAGATATCGCCTTTTCGAAGCTTTTTATTGCACCTGCATTTTGTTTATTAATAAAGATTTCAATACGACTTCCATATGTTTTTTTTATTAACTCTACCGTTTTATCAGTTGAATTATCATCTACTACTACAATTTGATCATCAACACTAAGCTGTTTTATAACCGATTCAAGTTGCCTAATAACAAAATCTTCACCATTATAAGTTGCCATACATACAGATATCATTAACCGAAACCCTTTCTTATTTTGATTTTAGCCTTACCAAAAAAACAAAGGTATTGACTAAATCCTTTTGGGACTAAAAAGGGTGAATAATAATGGATAAACTAATTGAAAACTTAACCCCGTAAATGAAAACATATTCGAAAAGGTATTAAATAAAAACATTGTATTCATGATCGCAACACCTATAACAAAATATTCACTATTTAATCTTTTCAAAATTAAAATATAGAAGAAAGCAAAAATAAAGATGAATATTGTAAATAGACTGATTCCAAACCATCCGAGTATTACAAATGGCTGAGAGAATGCTGTTGAAACATTTAATTCCGGTGTTATTTGTTTCCCACTTGGTACCTCGAGTTCATAGAGCGAAACTACTCTTTTACTAATAAAATCAGGTATGGTTTGAGTAATCACAAAGGTAAATGTAGCCAATGTGTTTATGTCTTCTTCGTGCTCATATTTATTAATGGTTTCTTGCAAGTTAGCTAAAGGAGAGGCGAGGTAAATATATCCCCAAAAATATTCTTTTGGAATTAATGAGTCTTTAAATCCCTCTGTAGCACCGCCAATTTGCATAAAAAGATTATTATCTAATAGTGAGGTATTTGTTTGGTAAGTGTTATTTACCCTTACATTACCTACAATCCCAAAAAGATAAAGCCCTAAAAACCCTAGTGCTAATAATCCGGATACTTTATTTAATGTAATTTGCCGTTGATATTTAATTAAATAAACGAACAAACAACTTATTAGTATCATAACAAGCATGCCCCTGTTCATTATTAACAAAGAAGGAACAAGAGTTAGTATAAAAAAGATAAAAAGATTTCTTGTATTTTTTGTTTCAGATAAGATCATTTGAAATAAATAGACTGAAAAGAATGAGTTAAATGTAACCAGCAATACATGAAAGGTTGGGATTCCAAATTCATGATAACTCAGCGGAATCTTTGTGAAAATTGCTAAAAGAGGGAAATTACCACCATGATAAAGGAACTCGATAAAATAACCACACAGGATGAGATAAGTTATCCACTCTACTTTATGTGTAAATTGAAGTTTATTAAAGGTAATAATATTTCGTTTTAAAAATGTTCTTCCAATAAAAAAAGCAATAATCATGGAACCCAAAAAAAAGACAATCAACGGAATACCTATATCTGGAAATAACTTTGACCATTTAAAAGAATAAGCCGCCAACACTGCTAGAAATGACGATATATATATAAAATACGGATTTATCAATCTTGCGATTCCTCCTTCCTTATCAGTCAACATCATATAATAAACAAGTTAGAAAGTTGGCATATCTCCCTCTACCAATTATCTAGTAGTCTTTGCCCGACGGAAGAGAATGAATGCAGCAAATGTTCCCATGACTAGTCCAATGAGAACCCCCATTAACATATTCGCTTTAGGCCTTGCATGAAGAATTTGATTTTCTCCACCACTTTGTGCTTTCTCTATAGTCACCACCTTTTCGACATCTAAATAGTTATAAATTTCTTGGTTATACACTTGTACAATTTTATTTACTATATCAGTAGCTTGTTCTGCATTGTTATCACTTACTGTAATCCTCATTAAATTAGAGTTATTTTCATTCGAAACACTGACTTTTTCTGATAGATCTTTAATGGTCATCTCAAGGTTCAGTTCTTTTATAGTCGGATCAAGCATGACAGGTGTATTGACTATCGTTTGAGCAGTGTTAAAAAATCTGCCGCTATCTACAGGTTGTTTAAAAACACCATTCATGTCTTCAGCTTTTGGCTCAATTAGAAATAAAGAGGTGGCTTCATAAGTAGGTGGAGGTGCATCTTCAGTCATGATTCTCCCAAAAACACCACCCAAAATAGCAAACAATAAAATCACCCAGAAATACTTTTTTATCGTTTTAATAACATCATTTATCAAAAGCTCTTCCATAGTTAAGCCTCCATTCATCTATTTCAAAATCTTAAAATAATTTCCATCCCCACTTATTAAAGAATTTAACCATAGATATTAAGAAAATTTTAAATAAATTCGAGTTCTTATGTGCACCTCTTTCATAATAATGAATAACACTTGAAAAAGGACTATATACAATCCTCTTACCACGCTTTTTAAGTTCTAAACACAAATCGTAATCTTCGAAGTACATAAAATACCGTTCATCAAAACCATTTACAAGTTTAAATTCTGACCCTCTAATCAACATAAAACACCCAGAACCAATTCTTATATCAACAAGCTGATTATCTGGAAGATTTCTGCACTCATACGATTCAAGACGTTTAGAAAACAACTCCTTCACAAAAGTAAAAGGAATAAACCGTAATGCATAATCAAAAACTGTTACACGATTCCTAATTAAATGCTGTGTTGATCCATCCGCATTTAAAACTTTAGGGACAATTAAACTAATGGTCTTATCTTTTTCCAAATGATCAATCATGGCTATTAAATTTTCTTTTTCTAAAATAATATCTGGATTAAATACTAAAAAGTAGTCTTCTGTTGCTGAAAGTAAATTGTAATTATGACCAAATCCAAAACCTTCATTTTTATCGTGGAAGATTATATCTGCAAAGTCCTGGTATTTTTCTAAATGTTCTTTGTAATCATTATTAGAATTATTATCGAGTATAACAAAACGAAATCTTTCATCAGCGCAAAATTCTTTCTTTAACTTTTCTAAGACATCAAATATATATTTACTGTTGTAGGTTACAATGCTTATGGCAACTCTGGAGTTAGACAAATAATTCACTCACACTTTCTATTCTACTTTGGCATCTATATATTAAACCAAATACATTTATTAACAATAAGGGCACTTTATTTCCAACAAGAATTTATTTTATCATAACTTGTCGTAATATGCACTTATTGGTCATGATTTCCCGAATAAACTAATTGAAAAAATAAATAATCAATATTATAATACTTTACATGAATGCTTATTTATACTCATTAATGTCTAACTTCATAATAGAAGGGAATTTATATGAATACACGATTAGGAAAAAATACTCGAAAAAGGAAGAAAAAATCAATATTCTTAAGATTTTTACTTTCTATTTTTTTACTCTTTGCAGTCGGTGGCGGTATTTATGCATACAACATGTATAGTGATGTAGCAAGTGCTGTTCAAAAAATGCACCAACCTATCTCAAGAGAAGTGTCAGAAAAGAGAGAAGAAGAAATAGAATTCCACCGGAAAGATCCACTTTCAATTCTTCTAGTTGGTGTTGATGAACGTGATGGTGACGCAGGACGTACGGATTCAATGTTAGTAATTACAATTAATCCTGACCTTAAAACTACTAAAATACTAAGTATTCCACGGGACACTCGAACAATGTTAATTGATCAAGAAAACCCTAAAAATAATTGGTTAGATAAAATAAACCATGCCTACGCATATGGTGGAATTGAAATGTCGATTAATACTGTCGAACATTTTCTAAATATACCAATTGACTACTATACAGAAGTAAACATGCACGGCTTTAAAGAAATCGTAAATGCTGTTGGTGGTATTGATGTTAATAACCAATATGAATTTGAGTTAGATGGAGTAACATTGCAAGTTGGCGAGCAGCATCTAGACGGAAGGGAAGCATTATCGTATGCTCGAATGAGAAAAGCAGACCCTCGGGGAGATTTTGGAAGGCAAGAGAGACAACGAGAAGTAGTATCAAAAATAATAAAAAAAGCAGCTACATTTTCTACATTAACCAACTATGAAGATCTTTTAACTGCTCTAGAAGAAAATATAAAAACAAATTTGACCTTCGACGACATTGTTGGCATCCAAGCAAAATATAAGTCAGCTGCAAATAATATAGAAAAAATGGAAATAGAAGGGGAAGGCCAAACAATTAAGGATATATGGTATTTTATGGTTGAAGAAGAAACAAGGCAATCTCTTTCTAATCAATTACGTGAACATCTAGGATTAACGGCTGACACAGTTGCAGTAATTGACCAATATTAAAAGCAGAAAAACCCCAGAATTCAAATAAATTCTGGGGTTTTTTCGACGACAAACTGTAAAAAATCATCAAGGGCATAGTTATGATCGAAAAACCTTACTAATTACAAATCATTTCTTTGCTACTTGAAGTAATTTATTCATTAATGTCCCTTTTGAAACACCAAGTAATACTTCAAAGGAAATCAGTACAGGGTCTCTTGATAATTGTTTAAGCATAGCGATTAAATTTGCAAAATTGGTGTTTGTAAAATAATTATTTCTAGCCTTAATAAACTCTTCATACTCTCTAATTTCCTGCTTTTGGTTATCTGAAAAATCCTGTGAATTTAACCAATCCACCTTCATTTTCTCCATTAATATCCTTTTGACCAAGTAATCCTTTTTGCTATTAATTCCGACCAGAACCTTAGCCCCGATTTGGTTATTGGAATGAATTCGATATCGGACTAACGGTTTCTCACTGTAGGCGATTTTACCTTTAGAAGTACCAAATAAAGCAAGCCAATGGTCATGCACATATTGTTCACTAGACGGAAAAGGTAAAGCTGCCTTAGCCGTTCCAGCTTCAATGAGCATTGTGCAACCGGTAATACTATTCCTTCTTAAAAAGAATGGAAATAAATTCTCACCGTATTTATGTTCCAACCTTTTTGAGACCTCTCTAAAGCTATCGGATACTTTGTTGCTATGATCGTCAATGATGGATAAATCTGAATAGGCAATCAACGCATTTTCCTGTTTGATTTTTTCTAATAAACAAGTTAACTTATTCTTTTCCCAAATATCATCTTGATCGCAATAAGCAAAATAATCACCAGAAGCGACTTTTGTTAGTTCTCCAAAGGTTCTATTACTCCCCATGTTCACATGATTACTTCTAAAGGTGTATGGGATATTTGTAATATATTTTGATAATAGCTCTTTAGTTGAATCTATTGATTTCTTGCTAGAGCAATCATCAAGTACTAACAATTCTAGATTTTTATAATCTTGATTATTAATACTTGTTAATTGTTCAATAAAAAATTGGATATTTGGGTTGTACACTGCCATAAGGATAGAAATCTTTTCCATTTTACCGCTCCTATATATAAGAGTTTCTTTCAATCATTAATAGATAAAGGTATAAGTTTGCTTATTACACACTTTCGCAACTTAAATTAACCTTTTTGTAGCATAACAAAAAAATAACAATTGAACAATCTTCATCTCCATTCTCATTGTTATTATACCAATTAGCAACTATCTGAAAAAGATACACTTAAGGTGATTTAATCAGTGAAAGAATTCTAAATAGGGGATAAAAACGTTTATTGTATTTTAAATTAAAGTCGATTATAGTAAAAAAAGGACTAAAATTGGAGGATAAATTTTTGAGATTACGAAACAAATAATCAGGTCAAATTTAAGTAAATTATAAAAGGGTATGAATAAATAGATGAAGAAACTAATTTCTAATTACTTATTTACTGTCATGTATCAGTTATTGCTGATCATTACACCATTTATTACAACACCATATATTTCAAGAGTACTTAAACCTGAGGGAATTGGGATTGAAGCATATGTCGCTTCAATTGTTCAACTCTTTATAGTTTTTATCACTTTAAGTTTTTCCTTATATGGCAGCAGGCAAATTGCCTCCAAGCAAAATCAAAAAGAAACATCAGAAGAGTTTTGGTCAATTTTCCTCTTTAAAATTCTAACTTCGCTGATCGTCATCGTTGTTTACTACTTTTTTGTAAATGGAAGTTCAGAGTATAAAATCCTGTATCTTATTAATATCCTTACCTTGTTGGCAAATATTATAGATATTTCTTGGTATTTTTTTGGTAAAGAACAAATTAAAGCAATATCTATTCGTAATATGTTAGTAAAAATTATAGGTATTATTCTTATCTTCACCTTTGTAAAAGATTCTAATGATCTTGATTTATATGTGTTGATCAATGCGGGTACTCTTTTTATCGGACAACTCATTATGTGGATACCATTATTACGAGAAGTATCCTTTGTCAAAATATCTTTTAAAAGCATTTCCAATCATTTTAAGCCCATTATGATTTTATTTTTGCCACAAATAATGATTCAAATATACGTACTAGCGAATAAAATAATCTTAGGAAACGAATCTGGTGAAATTGAAGTAGGATATTATAATCAGGCATATAAGATTATTATAATTGCTTTAGGTGTAATTTCTTCACTCGGTTCAGTAATGCTTCCAAGAATGGCCTCAGAGTTCAGCCGCGGGAATAAAGAAGAAATGGAAAGATATGTGAATTTCGCTATGCAATTTATTTTATTAATTACTTTACCGATGACACTTGGTATGATTGGAATTGCTCCTAATTTTGTAACATGGTTTTTAGGTAATGAATTTGAACCAGTAACCAATTTACTAATAATTATGAGCCCTGTCATATTTTTTGTGGGTCTTGCAAATGTATTTGGTATACAAATCTTAATAGGTACAAATCAACAAAATAAATATTCTATTGCCGTGACAAGTGGTGCTATTCTAAGTCTTATATTAAACTTTTTACTGATAAAACCTTTGGCCAGCACCGCAACTTCAATCTCATTACTAGTTGCTGAAGGAGTTGGGGCTTTAATTCAGATTTATTTTGCAAGAAGTTATTTTAATTTAAAAAAGTTTTTTCTAATGTTTACCAAATGTTTCATTTTGAGCACCTTTGTATATATTTCAGTTGTATTAGTAAGCACCTATCTACCATTTACACCTTTATTGATAACATTTATTCAATTATCAGCAGGAATGATCACATACATTATTGGCCTCATTATCATAAAGGAACCAATAATTTTGAGATTATTTGATACAGTAAAAAGCAGATTCCATAGAAATATACGGGGATAAATCACCTTTATCAGATACCACAAACATATCCAAAGAAGAGGACATTTATGTTCTCTTCTTTTATTATTTCATAATAACAAAAAAATCCTGATATTATTCCAAAATCTGTTTTTGATAAATATTTTACGTATGTTATACTTTGCTTTATATAATTTTGTCTACTAACTTAAATTCACAATCAGGGAGGTAAATATGAATTTTAATGAAGTCATGGCATTAATTCTGCCTTCGATAATTGCATTACATTTTTATTCAAAGGTAATTAGGGGAAAGTTAAATTTACTTGATGTATTCTGTCATAGTGCGTTATTTATGGTCTTTACGAACGCTATCTGCTATGCAATATTAATTTATTTAAACAAAACACTAATCTTTGATTTTACAAATATCTTTACTTTAAAATATAGTCTCATGGCTACATTTGTAGCATTAATTATTGTAGTATGCTATCGATTTTTGGAATTAAACATACGCATCAGTCTTAGAGTGGAGTCAAAAGATGAAGAAAAATAAAATACTCCTTAGTATCTCAGCTATTACATTGTTATTTATTACTACCATCATATTGACTGCAACTATTTATATAAATATTAATTTTGCACACCAAAGTGTAGATGAAATGATTTACTATCTTTTTAACGGATTTGGTGGGTCACCCACTGACGTATTTACCAATGCAATTGCACAAAGTTTAATACCGATAATATTTATATTACTTTTCTTACTAATACCAATACTCCCCTTAAAAATAAGAGAAAATGTTATGGAAGTAACATTAAAAAGTAAAATAATTAAATTTACGTTATTTCCAAATAAATACTTGTATAAATACAGATTACTCTATGCTTCTTTGATGTTACTTCTTTCACTAGTTGTTTGTTATAAATTGCTTGGAATTAATGAATATTACAGCCGTTTAACAAACTATTCAACCATTATTGATGATAATTATGTTAATGGTCAAGACATTTCAATAACTTTTCCTAAAGAAAAAAGAAACTTAATTATCTTATATTTGGAATCAGCTGAAAATACACTTATTAGTAAAGAATTAGGCGGTGGTTGGGGTTATTCAGTTACTCCAGAGTTAGAAAATATTGCATTGCAAAATATAAATTTCTCTAATACCGATAAAATTGGTGGTGCCCTGCCTATAGCAGGTACCGGATGGACCGCTGGGGGGCTTGTTGCTACTACATCAGGCATCCCTTTAAAAATTCCAGTTAACGGAAACGATTATACTTCCTCCGATAACTTCTTAGGCGGTGCTTATACTTTAGGCGACATTCTGCACGATGAAGGATATAACTTAGAAGTCATGTTTGGTTCTGATGCTAATTTTGGGGGACGTAGTAATTATTATACTAGACATGGTAACTATAAAATATTTGATTTAAACACAGCAATTAAAGATGGTAAAATGAGTGAAGATGACCAAGTATGGTGGGGATTTGATGATACTCACTTATTTAATTGGGCAAAGGAAGAAATAACTGAATTATCCAGATCAGAAAAACCATTTAGTATTTCCTTATTAACAGCCAATACACATTTTCCAGATGGATATCTTGAGAGCGATGCCGAGAATTTATTTGAACACCAGTATGAAAATGTCTTTGCATATTCATCTAAACAATTGTCTGAATTTATAACTTGGTTACAACAACAGGAGTTTTATAATAATACAACAGTAGTCATCGTAGGAGACCATCTTAGTATGCAAGACCCTGAGTTTTTCAACTCTAATATGTATGGGGGCTATGAAAGAACAATATATAATGCGATCATAAATTCTCCCGTTGAGCCCGTAAATTCAAAAAACAGACTATTTACAGCCCTAGATATGTTTCCAACAATTTTAGCAAGTATTGGCGTTGAAATCGAAGGGAATCGTTTAGGTATCGGTACAAACTTATTTTCAAATCGTAAAACAATAGTAGAGGAAATAGGAATTACTAATGCAGATCAAGAGTTAGCAAAAAACTCGAAATTTTATTATGATAGTATTCTTCAAGATGATTACTTAGAATTATTAAAGAAATCAAAAAAGTAAAGGTTCTGTATATGTCCTATTTGATTACCGCCGAAAAAGGCAGGGATATCCCTGCCTTTTTCGTATTTTATATTAATTCATCATAAAAAAACGAAAACAGTGAACAATAAGAGCGATAAAAGATTCTTTTAAACTTTACTTACCTAACAACTGACTATACATATTAAAGGCTTTTTTGATAGTGTTCTCCTGAAAATCATATTTATTTAAAGCTAATCTCCTAGCATTTGCACCAAGGCTTTCTCGATAACTAGCATTATTCAGGAGATGAATGACTTCAGCAGCAATTTCATCAGGTTTTTCTGTCACCTTTGCAAAAAATTCTTCATTATTTTCATTGATACCTTCTGCACCTATTTCAGTTGTTACAACTGGTAAACCATATGCTAGTGCTTGTACGATTTTAAATTTTACGCCTGCACCTGATAGCAGTGGAGCAATAAATACAGCAGCCTTTCTATAAAACACATCTAAATCCTCAACAAATCCTGTTACCTCTATATCGGCTCTGTTTATTTTTTTTAACCACTCTGGCGGTTTTGAACCAGCAACAATAAATTTTGCGTTCGGTACTTCATGACGAACTTTATCCCATATTTCCGAGATAAACCACCGGACACCTTCATAATTTTCAGGACGGTCCATCGCACCTACAAACAAGCAATCTGTATTTTCTTTTACCCTTGCAGCATCCATTGGCAATTCTAATGCGGGTGAAAAGGTATCTATCGGACTTGTTACCCCCATCTCGACTAATATTCTTTTATCTTTCTCACTAAAGGTGTACACTTGATCACATAAATTCAAGTATGACCTTTCCCTTTTTTCTACTGACCAGGAACCTAGTTTGGCGATTATTTTTCTTTGTGACATTCCTTTTTCCTGCACGGTTCTCTTTACATATTGGGAATATACGTCATGTTCTAAACATATGATTGGTGCATTTGTCTGCTGTTTAATAACTTTTATTAATGGTAAGGTTGGTGAATACTGTAGATCGATTAAATCAAATTGTTTTAGGTAGCCTTCTGATTGTAACTCATCCACTATCGTATAATCTAACTGGTTCAAAGGATCATTAATGAGTTTAAATAGTTTTAAAACCTTATATGTAATGGTTTTGTTAGGAATAGCTGCAAGGCGTAAATTTATCCATTCCGGCACCTTTTTTTCTGCCTCTTCATTCTCCTTACTATTTGGAGCTAACATATGAATGGAAACTCCTCGTTTGTTTAACTCATCTAAGTATTTAAAAAGGAAATACCCCCCTGCGTGGGGGATACCTTCGTATGGAACAAAAGGTGTAATATAAAGTACTTTCAAAGAATAACCTCCTAATCGTTGACCGATATAGAACTTCTATTATTAAAAATCTCGTTAGCTGTGTGAAATATACTTTTCTGATATCTGCTGCCAATCAACTGCTATTCTTTCGATTTTTTCATCAATAGGTCCGATTCCCGATTGAACTTCAATAATGTGTATCTGTATAATGGCTTTTATGGAATGGAGGTCTACTTCATTGATATATAGGACATCTCCCGAACTGACCTTTGTAAGACTTCCGTTTAATAGAAACTCTCCTAGTCCACTAATGACAGTCCATGTTTTTTTACTTCTATGATGCCTTTGATAAGACAAATTACATTCACTATTAATAATGATTTTCCTCGTGTATACTTCTAGTCCCTCATCTGTCATTGTATAATCTAAAACAGTGGAAGAACCCCATCTTCTTTCCTCATACATTGGCTGATGCTCTTCAACGTATTGCTTAATTTTAGGACTTTTTTCTTTTGTAGTTACAAGAACCCCATCTGGACTTAAGGCCACAACAGCATCCTTTACTCCTAATACAGTAACCGGAATATCTAATTCATTAATAACGTGCGTATTTAACGCACCTTCAGCAACTATTCCTTTTCCAATTAAAGGTGACGTAATTTCTTCAGTTAATGTATTCCATGTTCCTAAATCCTTCCAACTTCCATCATAAGGAATACAAATAATATTTTTTGTTTCCTCTACCACTGCATAGTCAAAGCTAATCTTTTCTAAATCAAAATAGGAATGTAATAACTGTTCGTAATCTGTCGGTAATCCTTTTTGTTTAATTTTATTTATTATCGCATTTAATTTAAAGCCAAATACACCACTGTTCCATAAAGCATTTTCGGCTAATAGTTTTTTTGCTTTTTCTTCAGTTGGTTTTTCTGTAAAATAGTCAACAACCAGATAATTTCCCGTAGATTCTGCAGGCACGATATATCCATACTTTTCAGAAGGATATGTCGGACGAATACCAATTAGTCCCAGGTCTGCTTTCGATAATTGTAACGCCGCCTCAAGTTCTTTTACGATGGAGAAAAACTCATTATCAACAAAAGGATCAACAGGTAATGTTACAATAGTTTCATCTAATGAGACTTTCTGAACAGAGTATAAATATGTCGCAGCAAGCGCAATGGCAGGAAATGTATCTCTCCGCGTAGGTTCAATAATAATATGAATGTTATTGCCTAATTGCGATTTCAATATCTCGACTTGCGACTTGCTCGTCGCAATAAAAATATCTTCTTCACCCACATGTTTGGTAATTTGTCTTTTAACTCTTTGAACCATTGATTCAAAGGAACCATCCTTTGTTGGTAATACTTTTAAAAATTGTTTTGAACGTGCATCATTGGATAATGGCCATAATCGTTTCCCAGAACCGCCAGATAAAAGAATAAATTTCAAAGCGATACCCATCCTTTATTATTTGATTTAAATAAATAAATTTTACAATCATGTAAAAATACTTTCAAATATTAGCTATTACTATTTTTTAATTTTCGAATTAATGGCTCCCATAAATAAAAGTTCGCCTTTCGACCCATTTTTACCAAGAGGAGTTTTAATGGACCATAATTACGGTATTTTTCAAAATAATATAAATCTGAATTTAAGTTTAAATTAAACTTTTTACGATTTCCAAGATCTTTAGTACTGAAGCCATGAACATGTTTTACCGAAACCTCTGGGTAATAACCTGTTTTATAGCCTCTATCTAATAATTTTTCAGATAAAATCAGCTCTTCTGCATACAAAAAGGTGCTTTCATCAAAATACCCTACTTCATCCATTACATCAGATTTAAATAGCATAAAGCAGCCCATAAGGCGATACGGATAACGTTCATCCTTTACCTCTAACAGCCTAGAAATTTTATTAGACAATAATTTATTGATAATAATAAATACAGGCAAAAAGAAGGGTACCCAAAATTGATCAAACAAGGTTGGCATATTATATGGACCTTGCTGTTCACCCTCCATCCCAATAATTTTCGGACCAATTAACGCTAAACGATTATCATTTTTCAATTGATGTATTAGAGATTCAATTAATGGTTTTGCAATAAATATGTCGTTATTCGACACTAAAGAATATTCATATCCTAATTTTTTTGCTAACTTTAGCCCAAAATTGTTGCCTTTGGCATAACCATAATTTTCATTTAGGACTATCGTATACTTCGTTTGATTTGTATCATAATTAGAATCATTTAAATCCTTTTCATCTAATACAATAAAGTTATTTTTCTTGGAGTAATTTGTCAGAAGGTTCCGTTCCGAATCATTTGAATTATTGTCTACGACAATAAAACAAATGTTAATATTTTTTTCGACATCTAAAAAGTTATTGATTAACGAAATGGTTTGTTCGGCTCTATTCCAATTTAAAATAATTACTGCTACTCTTTTCAACATACTCTCCCCTAAAAGTAAAATAAACTTTTACTTATATTATCTTAATTCTTATTGTAACCTATGTACTTTTTGCTGATACAGTCGCAATCATGTCTTTTTACACGGATATTATGGAACTTCATCTATATCTTAAAAGTTTATTTCAATAATATTTAGTATCCTTGTAAATACTATCATTTCTTCTAGACAAAAACCAACATTTTTCTACTATATCACGTTTTTGTAAATAAACATGGAATGAGAAAGATTGAGCAAAAATCAACAGCCAATTTAACTCTGCAAAATATAACAAGGACTAGAAATCTATTTGATTTCTAGTCCTTGGACTTAATTCTACTATCTAAATTCGTTAATTCTTAATAAATTTTAAAGTACTCATGTATCCCGTCAGCAATTGCCTTTGCGAGTTTATTTTGATAAGAATCTGTAAATAGCTTTTGACGGTCGCTAGCATTATTAATAAATCCCAACTCCAATAAAGTAGCCGGCATAGCTGCTTCACGTATAACTGCAAAGGATGAACCAGCAGTTCCACGATTATTCGCACCAGTATAACTTATCATATTTCCTTGAATTAAGCCAGTAAGTGACACACTCTTCATGATTCTATCTGGATTATTATGCATCTCTTGATTGATTTTCGAAGGATTTGCTGAATCAAACTTATAAAAATAAGACTCAATTCCAGTAGCTGTTGTTGAACTTGCTCCTGTAGAGTTAGTATGAATACTAACGAAAATATCCGCAGCTAAATTATTGGCCATTTTAGGCCGTTCTAGCAATTCTACGGCAGTATCGTTATTACGGGACATATAAACTTGATAGCCTCGATTCATTAATAATAATTGAACTTTTTTTGCTACAGCCAAATTCAAGTCAGCTTCACGATATATCCCTGCAACTGCCCCAGGGTCATATCCACCATGTCCTGGGTCTAAAAATACTGTCAAAGGCTTCTTGAATGCAGCAATTGTACTAACTGGCTCTCCTAGTCCCTTAGGCACTAACTTAATTTCAATTGCTTCTAAACGTTTTGAATGCCTTTCTGAGCCAGCTTTCATCCCATTTTTCGCCCAACCTAACCAGCCAAAATCCTGTGCGTGAACACGATAATAAACATCATAATAATTTGCAATATTACCAGTAAGATTGATTTTTATTGCTTCCAAACGTTTGCTTTGTCCAGATGTACCTGATATTTCACCATTAGATACATTATTTAACCAACCATAATCTTGAACATGAGTGGAATAAATAATATCTCCACTATAAGGTGCATCCTGTAAATCTATCTTAATTGCTTCTAAGCGTTTCGCTTGTCCCTTGGTTCCGCTTATCGCACCATTTGCTACAAAATTCATCCATCCGTAGTTTTCAACATGAGTTGAATAAATGACAGATGGATTTTTAAGGAAGGACTCCGGAACTTTCCCACCTTTTTCTACTAAAACTATCTCAATGGCTTCCAATTGTTTCGATAATCCTTCTTTACCTGCGGATTGACCATTTTTTGCCCAAACTAACCAACCAAAAGATTGTTGAAAAACACGGTAATACACATCATAATGGAGTGCCATTTCTCCAGATAGGTTGATTTGAATAACTTCAACACGTTTATTATTCCCAGGTGTACCACTTACTTCCCCATTAGAAACACTAGGCAACCAACCATAATCCTGTACATGAGTTTTGTAAGTAATTCCTCCAGAATATGGAGCATTTTCAAGAGAAATCTGTAATCCTTCTAATCCTTTTTCTTGGTCAATTGTCCCATTTATTTTCCCATCAGAAACTGYATCTAACCAACCATAATCTTGAACATAGGTTTTATACGTTACAGATAGCTTTTTTTGTTCGTTCGGTTCAATATCAACAGATAGGGTGGAACCCTTTTCTACAATAATTATTTTAATTGCTTCTAAACGCTTAGATTGACCACTAGTTCCTGCTAGCTCCCCATTTTTCACCCATTTCATCCAACCATAATTTTCAGCGTGGACACTATAATAGACATCATAATTTGCCGCCTGGGGACCAGTTAGTTCAATTTTAATTGCTTCTAATCTTTTTGCTTTTCCTACAGTTCCACTTTCTTTATTATCAGAAACATAATCTAACCAGCCGTAATCTTGTACATGAGTTGAGTATCGCACCCCTAAATCCTGTACATTATTAACTGAAATTCTAATACTTTCTAATCGTTTTGCTTGTCCTTCTGTGCCTGACATCTCTCCCTCAGAAACGGCATTCAGCCAACCAATGTTCTGAACATGGGTAGAATAGTTAATAGAAGGATTTCCGCCTGTTAATTGTGCAGGTAATGGTATAGATTCTTGTAAAAGATTATTTTCTTCTATTAGAGTTTTTTCTTCATCGATAATAGGCATTAATAGTTCGACGTCTTGCGATTTAACAATTCCTTCTCGATTTCCTACTGTAATATAAACAAATTCTCTATCAACTTTCGTTATCGAATACTCCACTTCCGAAGCAAGTATTAGAATTGAAGTTTGTAAACTATCATCCGAATACACTTCTGTTGGTGAGTGAGTTAGAAGTCTCTCTGATGTAACTTCTGTTTCAGCACTAACTACCGAAAAATTCAGGTTTTCAGCCCCGACCATTCTGGTCAATTTTTCTTCTATGTATGCCAAATCTCCATCCCATTGAAAGTAAACTTTTCCATCCTGTATATAATCAATACTAAATTGAGTAGCAGGCTTGAATTCTCCAACTATTTTTTGATCTTTATTAAAGATGTCAACACTTTCGATTGTTTCGACATATTCAGCATAAATGTCATCTGAATTATTCTCCTGTGAGAATGCAAGATTAGGAGAATAAAGAGATGACAATACCAGACAAAAAAGAATAAAAACTATAAAATTTCTTTTAAACACAATATTGTTTCCCCTCCTTCTACATTATTATATATTTTTTTTCATATATTTGAGTAGCAATCTAATAAATTGTTGAAAAATGTTTTAAAAAATTTCCTCACTATATTTTTTGTGCTTGTTTGAAATAAGCAAAAGCTGCCCTCAAAAGTCTTTTTAGATTCCTTTTGAGGGCAGCTCTTTATTAATATAGATTATTTATTTATACACTGGTATTTCCAAGAAAACAGTATATGGCTGTATTTTATATACTTCATACATGGTGTTAACTTGTTTATATGCCCAGCCAATATCAGTCGCATATTGATGTCCTGCAAACCCCTTAGTAGCCATCACTTCTGGGTTCCAACGCATTTCATATATTGTATTTTGGACAACTTTATAGCTGTTATTGCCATTCGTATAACCATCATCAATAAAAGAAGCCCCTCCGACTATTGCGTCATATGGTGTGAACCAACCTTTTTCATAGGCTGTTTTAGCCCCACAATCAACTGGACAGTGATCAAACGCACCTATGCCATACATATTATAAACAGTCTTGCCATTATAAACTACACCTTTTGCAAGAGTGGAATTACCATTTCCTGTTTCTAATAATGTATGTGCCATTAAATATACTTCATTAATCCCATATTTAATTCCTGCATCAATAAACGCTTGACCCTGGCCTGCTAATATTCCTTTGCCTACAAGGTACTGATTTAAAGCCTCTTTTGAAACTCCACTAGTTTTTGTTAGGTCCATGAATTGAAGTCTTTGTTTCTCATCATTTATAAAATTATTTGGGTTTAAATAATATAGGACATCTGTAGATGCTGCATTGCGCCATGCACCTATGCTTACTTTGTGCCAGCCACTATTATTTTCTTCTACAATATTTAGTAAGGTGCCTTTCATTACTGTAGCGTAAATATGACTTCCTGCATTCATTTCTGACCTGATATTAAGGTAATCGACAGTTGCTTGACCCACTCTTAAATTATCAGTTGCAAGTGAACTATGCACAAATAAGGTTTGTCCTTTGAATTCAATTTTATACCACTTTGTGCTACCTGAAACCATATCACCTGAAACATTATTATCCAACAATTGGAACAGTGTTCCGTTTACAACGGTAGCAGCAATTGTACTGTTAGTAGTTGGAGCAGTCCTAAGATTAACGCTGCTTCCACTTATAGAGCCACCATTAACTGCATTAATATATTGACTGCTGACATAAGCGGGAGCATTTCTATATTTATCAGTCTGCGGAGTAACTTTCATCTGCATATTTAATGCATCATTTAACGTAATGTTATAGTAATTGGATAAATTAGACTCAATAAATGGCTTATTTGTCAGTCCAGGTGCGGTTCCACCCTTTTCAACTAACCTAATCTCAATTGCTTCCAATCGCTTCGAAAATCCTTTTGTACCAGCAGATCCCCCGTTTTTAGCCCAATCTAGCCAACCATAGGTCTCTGCGTGGACACGGTAATAAATATCGTAATGTTGTGCCATTTCACCTGTCAGGTTGATCTTAATAGCTTCTAGACGTTTACTTTTTCCAGATGTTCCCGATAATGCTCCATTGGATACATTATTTAGCCAGCCATAGTCTTGGACATGGGTTGAGTAAGAAATGCCTCCAGGATAAGGAGCCTTATTTAAGGAAATCTTTATGGCTTCCATTCGTTTTGATTGTCCTTGTGTTCCT
This sequence comes from Bacillus sp. MRMR6, assembly GCF_001940785.1. Lineage (GTDB taxonomy): Bacteria > Bacillota > Bacilli > Bacillales > Cytobacillaceae > Neobacillus. The sequence goes on along the minus strand of NZ_MSLS01000015.1, from coordinate 4,446 downwards.
GACGTTTGTCCATTTGATACATTCGACAACCACCCGTAATCTTGAACATGGGTGGAATAGACAACAGCCGGATCAATGATTAATGGTTTATTTGTAGAACCCGGTGCAGCCCCACCTTTTACCACTAGAACAGTTTCGATTGCTTCTAAGCGCTTTGAAAGTCCTTGTGTACCAGCAGAATTTCCGTTTTTAGCCCAATCTAGCCAACCATAGGTCTCTGCGTGGACACGGTAATAGATATCATAATGTTGTTCCATTTCACCAGTTAAATTTATTTGAATTGCTTCTAAACGTTTACTTTCACCAATTGTTCCTGATAATGCTCCATCTGAAACATTATTTAGCCACCCATAATTTTGAACGTGGGTCTTGTAAGAAATACCTCCAGGATAGGGAACATTATCTAAAGAGATTTTTATGGCTTCCATTCGTTTTGATTGTCCTTGTGTTCCTGACATTACTCCATTAGCTACTCCAGCTAACCAACCATAATCTTGAACATGGGTTGTATACTTAACAGTAGGATTTTCTATAGAACTAATTTGGGAGGTTTGCACTGACTTTATAGTAGTTCCCTCTGTTAATGTGCTGAAATTATTCTCATTAACTATTAAATTATCTTTCGAAGTTGTTTCTTCTATTAAAGTTCCATTTTCGCTTTCTACTACACTTGTAATTTGCTCATTTAACTCAAGAGACTTTACTTCCTTAACCAAAAATGAATCAGATACAGCCAATTTAATTTGTATATTGGCTGTTTCAGAAATTGGAATTACATTAAATTCATCGTTAACGTTAAGCGTGATGTCCTCTATTTGATTTGAAGTACTTTTTTGAATGTTAATTTTCCCATTAACAGATGTTTTTAATTCATCCTTCCATCCTGTTAATGTCAATTTTACCTTTTCATTAACTTCTATAGTATGCTCTTCACCATTATAATTAATGAAATAATAGATGGTATCCTCTACAACATTTCCTGTTTTAGAACTATTTATCTCATAAGTAACATCATTATTCGATGCGTAAGCAATTAAACCATCAGAATAAAATGTAGAACTCAATAGCATTCCTATAACAACTAATTTTCCTCGCATGTATCATACTCCTTGAAATTAAATTTTTATTATTAAGAACAAGAATTACAACTCACAATCGACATTCTTTAAAACTATATACTATTAGTCTAGCATAATAAATAGGGTTAAAATATTTTTATAAATTACCATTTTAAAGGAGCCACAAAGAAACGATCACTCAGGATATTTTCACCTTAGTAATCTATTATCTTATTACTACATAGAATATTATCATAAATTGGTTGCTTTTGTAACAATTTATCTAAATTTGTAAGTTAGTAACTATCACCAATTATCTTTATGAAGATTAAATGAAAGATCTATTCTCCTTTTTCTAGTTATACTAATTATAAGAATATCATTTTGAAAAAGTTCAGCACATAATTTACAAGAGTAATAGCCGTAAATAGGTTATATTCAAAAAAATAAATAAATCAATAAAAAGACTAGAAATACACTTTGTGATTTCTAGTCCTAAAAATTGATTAATATCTTATTGCAAAATTTATTTATATATATAACTAATTGAAAAATGAATTAGTAAATTTCAATAGTGCTTAACGAATTCGTCATTACCTGGATAAATATGTATTTTATTTCGAATCAAGTTTGTTTGCCATAAATTTCAATAAGTCTTCCCTTAATTCTTCCTTTTGCAGTGCAAATTCTATCGTTGTTTCAATAAAACCTAGTTTTTCTCCAACATCGTATCTTTTTCCTTCAAACTCATATGCAAAAACACGTTGGATTTGGTTTAGTTTTTGGATTGCATCGGTTAACTGTATTTCACCGCCAGCACCAATCTCTTGTTTTTCAAGGAACATAAATATCTCAGGGGTAAATACATAACGGCCAATGATTGCAAGGTTTGACGGAGCCGATCCTAATTTAGGTTTCTCAACAAAATTACAAACTTGGAATGAATTACCATTTTGAGTTATTGGATCAATAATACCATAGCGATTAGTCTCTTCCTCTGGCACTCTTTTTACCCCAATAACCGACGAATGGGTTCGATCGTACTCATTCATCAACTGTTTTAAACACGGAGTCTCAGCCTGTACGATGTCATCCCCTAGTAAAACAGCAAACGGCTCATTCCCAATAAAATTACGGGCACACCAAACGGCATGGCCAAGACCCTTTGGTTCTTTTTGTCTAATATAATGAATATCCACCATTTTTGATGGTTCCTGAACTTTCTCAAGCAATTCATATTTTTCTTTCATAAGAAGTGTTTGTTCAAGTTCATAAGCATAATCAAAATGATCTTCAATTGCTCGCTTACCTTTTCCGGTTACAATAATAATATCTTCAATACCAGATTCGATTGCTTCTTCCACAATATATTGAATCGTCGGCTTATCAACAATGGGCAACATTTCTTTCGGCATTGCTTTAGTAGCAGGTAAAAAGCGGGTACCAAGCCCTGCTGCTGGAATAATAGCCTTTCTTACCTTTTTCATTTGAGTAACGCCCTTCCTCCTTTTTACACTTGTTAAAAAGGTTTGTTTTTTTACCCTCATTTTACTCTAAAAAGAATTTTACACAAGAAGATTAGGAATTAAATCCAATTAATTTTTTTGAAGATACTAATATAAAATTTAAATAGTGTCGATATTTATCGAGATATATTTGTTTTCTGAAAATTTATAATAGTGTACTATAAACTAAATGCTAATTTTTAGGAGGATGATAGTATGCCGCTCCTGCATATGAAAGAAATATATACACCTCTTAAACTAATCGGTATCAAGGTGTTTAAGTGTACAGATGGAGATACATATATCAAATTCTGGAACAAACCACGCAAGAAAATATTCAATTAAAAAAAGAGCTAACTCTAGTTAAATTAGAGTTAGCTCTTTTTTCCTTAGCGTATCCAAGCACCTGATTACAGTACATTAATGGGCCACTTCCGCTGATTCAGGCATGGTGTTAACCTTCTTCTTTTTTTCATAATACAAAAGAAAAAGATGTACAAATAAAACAATTACTGCAAATATCTCTACGGCAAACTCATAGTAATACCAGGAAATAGTAACGGTTATATCATATAAAGAGTGTATAGCTACCGTGACCCAAAGATTTCTCGTCCATAGCAGAATCAGGCCAAATAACAGACCCATGTTAGCCAATGTAACAATTGTACCAATCTGATAGTTCCAAGAAGCCTCAGCTCCTAATGTGTGATCAATTCCAAAAAGGATCGAAGTGGCGAAAAGTGCAATCATTAAAAAGCTGTCACGAGATCCTTTTTCCCAACGCTTCGGAAATGTTTTTTTGAAAATAAGAAGTAGCAAGATGATGTAACCAAGACGCCAAACTTCTTCTAGGCCAGCTAAGATATCGCTGAAAATATCGTAACCAACCGTATCAACCTCATCGAGTATGGTCCATGCTGGCTCTATGGAACCTTCATCAATAACTGGTAAATCCGTATACTCTTGGACATATTGTTCGTAGTCATTGCTATACTCTTCAAATACATTCGCCGAGAATACATGCACAACGGAACTCCCAACGATAAAGATCAGAAAAGCTCCCGTAAACTGGAGCCAAATTTGCCGTTTACTCCTTTGGTTACCTTTGTTTAACCTGCGATGCAGTTTGATTCCGATAAAAAAAGAGGCAACCATGATTGCATCATAAAGACTGCTGGCTAAATAGCTGAATCTGCTTAAATAAAGGAGGATTTCAACTCCTACTGTAACGACGAGGAGTGCAAAGAGCAATCGTTTCGTAATGGGCTCAGTTAAATGATCGATCATTAAGATTCATTCCCTATCATATATTTTCTTCTAACGGCCAAAATACTGAACAGCCAAAATTCCAAACCCATTTAAACCAACCACGAATAAACAACAAGCAAAAAACCACTTCCACCTACGAGTCATTGACCGAATCTCCTTTTAGTTTAGGCGTGGTAATGAGTGTTGATTTGAGATTTTTGCGAAATCTGCGAGACTCCTCGGAAATGCTAACGCATTTCCTTCGTGCGTGGGCAGATTCATAGGTGTTATTCAATGTCCTGCGGGAGGACGGGGCAGGGGAGACCCCGCAGGCGCAAAGCGAGGGCACTGAAAAAGTCCTTTGTTTTGAGGCAGTTGAAGGTTGATTTTATCAACCCTTCAACTGCTTTTTATTTTATAATTAAGGTAACAAGACTTTAAAGGTGGTACCGAAATGATTTCCTTTCAAGATTCATTTAATCTTAGCCCATATATAGGAATTTATGATCTCATTGTTCCAAAAGATAATATGCTTCGCCAAATTAAAAAACTAGTCGACTTTTCATTCATAATTGAAGAATTAAAAGATAAATATTGTCTGGATAACGGTCGCAATGCCGTGCCACCAATTCGAA
>NZ_MSLS01000014.1 GCF_001940785.1 Bacillus sp. MRMR6 | reverse complement strand
GCCACAACCATATTCGCTGTCAATCTCAAACGGATAATAAAACTTCTTAATGAAAAAGAATAGGAAATAGGCAGAGGTATAAGCAACTTCCCTTCGAATTTCGGTAGGAAGTTGCTTTTTTTTGTCTTTTTTCATCCATAATGCCTTTTCCTTATTTATAAAATATAAAAAACGGAAGTTCTTCAGTGCCCTCCGCGATAGCGCCGAGGAGGCTCCAGGACCTCCCCGCGGAAAGCGAGTGCCCGGAGTGGAAATCAACAGACCTGTTAGAAGAGTCTTTAATTAATGTATAAATCAGGTAAATACTTAAAAGACAAAAAAATGCCTAGACAAATACCTTTCTCGGCATTCGGAGCTTTTCTGTATAGAAAAGTTCTTTTTTATGAGCTAATAGGAAAGACTAAAGCACTGGCCTTGAGGACTTGGCGAATGCCAAGTTTTTCTAAAAAGAAGTGGTACAACCCTATCTCCCTGAATAAACATGAAAGACAGGCTTATTCTTATTTAGGGAGAGATTTTCATGAATGTATTTTTAGGCTATATTCTGTTAGGGCTGTCACTTGCTGCTCCCATTGGCCCGATCAACGCAGCGCAGATTGATAAAGGAATCAAACACGGGTTTATGCATTCCTGGCTGATTGGGGTAGGGGCGGTAGTTGCAGATGGAATCTACATGCTTCTAGTTTATTTAGGTGTTGTCCATTTTCTAGAATCCTCATTTATGAAGACGTTCCTCTGGTCATTCGGTTGTTTTGTTCTCATCTATACAGGGATAGAAACCTTGCTGACAGCTAATAAATTGAAGATTGGTGACAGTAGAAAAAAGGAACCATTGCTTAAATCCTTTATGTCGGGGTTCTTCATGTCAATCTCCAACCCGCTAACCATTTTGTTTTGGTTAGGGATATATGGATCGGTTCTGGCGAAAACCGCTGCTACATACGAGACTGCTCAATTGATTTTATATAGCAGTGCAATCTTTATTGGTTTATTGATATGGGATATCACCATGGCGGGAATTGCTAGTAATTTTCGTAGGTTTTTGACATCGAAGTTTCTAGTTGGAATTTCGATTTTTTCGGGGGTGTCATTGATTGGTTTTGGAGTTTACTTTGGAATTCAGGCAGTCACTGTACTATTTGGATAAAAAATGCTAGCGGATAGTCGCTAGCATTTTTGCTTATGCTGTGGGCCATGGATTTATTACTTTTTTCTTTTTCTTCTTTTTCTCCTTATTCCATTTGATTTGCATGATTATTGCAATCAGTCCAATTACTCCGACGAAGGCAAAACTAATAAAGAAGCCTGGCCGACTCGTATCATGAAATAAAGTTCCCGTGACAGCAATGAGGATCAAAAGAATACCGATTGAATATTTTATTTTGTCCTTAGCTGTTATATCGAGTACCTTCCAGGAAGATGCCAAAATGAAAATCCAGTTATACAATAGCATTAACCCAGCTGCAGTGGTTACATATTCATATACCTTTCCAGGCATTAATAGTGCTGAAATGACTGAGGCTGCAATCCCTAACACGGTAATAAGAATGGTCGGCCATGGTACGGAAAGCTTTCCTTTCTTTGAAAAAAATGCGGGAGCATCCCCTTCTTCTGATAGAGTGACTAAAATACTTGTTACACCGAATAAAGAGGCCGTCATGGTTGAAAAACCAGCCGTAATTAATGCACCATTAAAAATATGTGGGATAAAGGCCAAGTTATAGTGATCTAAAGCAATGACAAAGGTGCTTTTGCTAGGGTTAAATTCATTCCAAGCTACCATAATAACAGCAAGTCCTATTGAGACAATGTAAATTATAGTAAGGGTAAATAACATTACCTTACCCGCTTTAGGAGCTTCTGACGGGTCATTTAGTCTGCTGGCCATTAATCCTAAAATCTCAATCCCCCCGAACGCATAGAAAGCGAAAATAACGGCTGACCACCAGCCTAGAAAGCCATGTGGGAAAAAGTCCTTTGTACTATTAGGATATTGAATTGGCTTGTCACCGTCGATTACCCCAAAAATAGCTAAAGAGGCTATGATAATAAACATTAAAATAGCGGCAATTTTCAAGACAGCCAATATGTTTTCCACTTTATTTAGGATATTTACTCCAATAATGATGATGATTAGCCCTAGAATGGCATAGCCTGCTGCAAAAATCCAGAGCGGTACATTCGGAAACCAAAACCGAGAAAAAATGGATAATGCGGTCATTTGGCTTCCCATGATTAAAACCTCAGAAGACCAATAAACCCATCCGCTCGTAAATCCTGCCCACCTGCCGAATGCATTTTTTGCATAGGTACGGAAGCCTCCCTTCTCAGGGTCCTGTACAGTCATTTTTGCCAGTGCATCAAAAACTAAATAAGTACCGAGGGCAGCAACTAAAAAAGCTAATAAAATTGAAGCACCTGTCATTCTAATCCCAATGCTAGAACCGAGGAAGAAACCTGTCCCAATTGTACAGCCAACACCAAATAATGAAAGCTGCCACCATTTCATGTCGTTTTTTTCACTGCTCGATTTACTCATGAAATTTTTCTCCTTAGTCTGTAATGATATGGCTCGTTTAAAAAGGTTGAGGATCGTTCCCCAACCTTTTTCCATTAAGCTAATAGGAAAGTATAGAAATTTCACCAATTTTTATACTGTTCTATCACGCATAAGTGCAACTACGCCTTTGTCATCGCCTAACGGCTTGCCAATCGTTGAGTTTCTATATATCATTTAAGGTTTCTGTTTCGCCCTGTTGCACCTACGGACTTATCAGTATTATCCTGGTTATTATATTCCTCATCATTTAAACCTGCTGGTTGTTTCCTGTCGGAGCCCAGGTATTCCCCTTGGTGGTCATGTTGGACTTTATTAAATTTATCAAAGTTTTCATTAACCATTTCATCCCTCTTTTCTGCTATCGCCCTTATACCTGTTAAGATACACGGTCAATAAATTCTTATACTTTAATTCAAAAAAGAATCATTTAGGTTTTTGATGGAATTTAAAATTTGGTACATATTCGATCGTGAAAACATTGAAAATATAAAGGCACAATCATAAAAGTTAAATATTATCTTAGGCGATTATAGAGATCATTAAACAAAGCCTTGAAAGGGGTTTTAATATGCTAACGACTGAGCAGCTTGCAGGCTTCCGCTTGCAGCTATTAAAAGAAAAAGGGGAGATTGAGGATCAGCTAAAGCAAAATGACCATTTTGGCTTAGACCGAGGTCATTATCATGAATCTGTTGGTGAATTATCCAGCTATGATAACCATCCGGCTGATGAAGGTACAGAGTTATACGAAAGGGAAAAGGATATTGCTTTAAATGAACATACAGATCTGCAATTAAGAAATATTGATAAAGCCCTAGAGGCAATGGAAAATGGGACTTACGGAAAATGTGAGGTATGCGGAAAAGAAATTCCATACGAACGTTTAGAAGCACTTCCTAATACCACCTACTGTAAGGAGCACAGCCCAGATCAGATTGTCTCCCATGAAAGACCAGTGGAAGAGGGCGTCTTAATGCCGCCATTTGGTAAATTTGATATGGATGAGCAAGATGAGAATGTTGCATTTGATGCTGAGGATTCATGGCAGACAGTTGCCCAATGGGGTACTTCTGATACACCTTCAGATCAGACCTTTCCGGCAGGGCATTATAATGACGTAAATATTGAGCCCGATGAAAACCTTGGCTATGTTGAAGATTTTGAAAACTTTGTTGGGGTTGATATGTATGGTAATATTCAGGTCTATCCAAACCCACAGCATGAAAGGTACGAAGATGCCCTGGATGAAGAAGGTATAATGACGAGCTTTGGTGATTTACCCGCATTTGAGCATGATCCGTATGTTGACGATACAGATAAATAAAAAAAGAAAACAGCTTTCTAAAACGAGAGCTGTTTTCTCTAATTTTACTATTGCTCGCTGCCTTCCCGAGATAGTCGAATATTCTTTCCGGCAACATCTTCCATAACACCGCCGACTTCGCCTTCCATATAGGAATCACTTACCTGCTCATGTGTGGTTGCTAAGCCGGAGGAAAGTTCATCACTTTTTTGATAATCACTTGTATGGTAGATACGTCCTGCTATTTCGGTACTATTTGTAGAATTCTTTTTCTCCATTCTACACACTCCTTCCGATAAAATTGGTACAAACGTATTTTCTTCTTTTTGATCAAGTATTAGTCATGTAAAAGAGATTTTTGGTAAAAATAATCATTCTAGGAGTTGAGCATATGAATAAGAAGGAACAGTTTCCAACACAAGAAGAATTAGATGAGGCCTTTCATTTTCTGCATGATGCAATCAATCGCATTTCAGTCGAGGAGGAAATGGAAATGATCAGCGAAACCAAGGACGAGCTAAAGTAATAAGAATGTATGTTTAAAGGCGGTATATGATGGGAAAAAGGGAGTCTTTAGCAAAAAAAATTGCATGGATTAGTGTAATTAGTAATATTATTCTTACATTGGGGAAGCTTTATATTGGCTGGTATGGAAATAGTGATGCTGTTTTTGCTGATGGGATTCACTCTGCAGCAGATGTCTTTGCTTCTGTTATTGTCTTATTGGTGATTAAACTTGCCAATAAGCCTGCCGATGAAGAGCACCCCTATGGACATGGAAAGGCAGAAGTAATTGTTTCGGGTATTGTCGGGATTGTACTTTTCCTGGTAGCTGTATATGTTGTATATGAGGGAATAATTGGATTCTTTCACGAAGTGGAAACACCGAGTTTACTTGCTATGTGGATAGCGCTTATTTCTTATGTAACAAAAATTATATTATATCGGTCTTCCTTAAAGGTGGCTAAACAGCAGAATAGCAAGGCAATAGAGGCAATAGCTTTTGACCATAAGGCGGATATTGTCGCATCGATTGCCGCTGCTATTGGTGTTCTAGCTTCTGTAATTGGAGAACGATTTGATATCTACTTCTTACACTACGGAGACAAAGCGGCTAGTATATTTGTTGCCTATCTGATTTTTAAAATAGCAAAAGAAATGCTAACAGAAGCCTTTGATATCTTATTAGAGCGGAATATTGATTCCGAAATATTACAGGATTATATTTCAGTTGTCTCTACATTTTCCGAGGTAAGGAGAATTGACCGAATTCGGGCAAGAGAGCATGGTCATTATGTGCTAGTTGATCTGCGGATTTCAATTGATCATTATAAAACGATTAAAGAAGGACATGACCTTGCCAAAATGATCAAGGGAAAGCTCATGGAAAAATACGATAATATTGATGAGGTATTAATTCACTTAAACCCATATTTTCCAGATTGATATTCAATTGTACTTTTGTACATTTAGGGTTTATGATAAGAAAGGATATAAAAAGATAGAAAGGAGTTGGTATTGTTGAGTTATAGCATAGACCCGGACCCAAGTAGTCGCGGGGAAGTCTCTTGTTTTTTTGAATTGAATACTTCAAGAATATCAACTCTTAAGAAGGCAGAGTGGCTTCCTCAAAAATAAGGTGAGGAGGTTTTATCATGTTAGAAATTTATAAAAGTACGGAAACAAAAGTTCTAGAGAAGGTTGAGACAATCTCAAAGGGCTGCTGGATTAATATGAGTGCTCCGACCGAGCAAGAGATTAACTTTGTTGCTGAGGAAACGAAAATATATGTTGACTTTATTAAGGACGCACTTGATGACGAAGAGCGTCCGAGGATTGAACGAGAAGAGGGTCAGGTTTATATCATTGTCGACTACCCTTATATTACCCATGATGAATCTGGTTTTCCCACCTATGAGACAATTCCAATTGGAATTGTCTTAACAGATGATTGTATTATAACGGTTTCGTTAAAGGATACTCCGATTTTGGAAGTTTTTAAGAATAATAAATTAAGAGATTTTTACACGTTTAAAAAGAATCGCTTTGCTTTACAGATTCTCGCGATTATTACTTCTTATTATCTAAGATATTTAAAACAAATTAATAGAAAAACGAACGACATTGAACGGGAACTACACCAGTCAATGAAAAATAAAGAACTATATGCGTTGCTTTCATTAGAAAAAAGTTTAGTTTATTTCACGACATCATTAAAATCTAATAAAGTTGTATTGGACAAGATTCTGAGGTTTAGTTATATAAAGATGTACGAGGACGATAAGGACTTACTCGAAGACGTTATGATCGATAAAATCCAAGCAATTGAGATGGCAGAGACTTATAGCAGCATTCTAAGTGGTATGATGGATGCTTTTGCATCGATTATTTCTAACAATGTTAATATTGTCATGAAGTTCTTAACATCATTTACGATTATACTTTCTTTCCCTACGATTGTTTTTAGCTTTTATGGGATGAATGTTGATTTACCGATCCAGAACGATCCCAACGCCTTTTGGATATCTATAGGTATCGCTGGTATGTTATCGACGTTAACAGCTTTAATATTCTGGAAAAAGAAATATTTTTAATCGAAAAAATCTGCTCTCTCGTTGGGAGACGGATTTTTTTGTGTTTAAAAGGGCGGGTTTTTTTAAAAATTTCCCAACTTTTTTAGGATTATTTGTAGTTGTTTTATTCTGAATTTTCAAAATAAAATAAAGGAACAGTGATACAAGCTGTAATGAATTCGGGAGGAGCTTGCGAATGAAAAAGGGGAAAGTGTTGGGAGCAACAGTTTTAAGCTTGGTAATGGGGGTATCGATGTTTGCATCCGGGGCATTTGGACAGCAGGTTAATGGAAAAGATTCTTATCGGGTAGTCATCCAAGGTCCAGCAGCAGATCAAGCAAAGGCGAAGCAATCTGTTGGAGTCCGTTGGGATTTTGGAACTCAAGGTTTTACGGCCACTGTAACGAGTAATCAGTACCAAGCACTACTAAAAAACAAAAACCTGAAAATTGACTTAGTTCCAGAATTGCAGCTTAATCCTACCGTTGCCGCTAAGCCTGGTTCTTCTGCAGCTGCAGCGCCAACTAACCGTACACCATGGGGAATTGAAGCTATCTATAATGACAGTTCCATTCAGAGTACATCTGGTGGAAATGGGATTAAAGTAGCTGTTCTAGATACAGGTGTTCATACTACCCATACTGATTTAGCCGGCAATCTTGAGCAATGTAAGGATTTTACGCAAAGAAAATCGCCGTTGGTTAATGGCAGCTGTGCTGATAAAAATGGACATGGGACACATGTAGCAGGTACCGTTCTCGCAAATGGCGGCAATGGGAAAGGGATCTATGGTGTGGCACCAGAAGCGGACCTTTGGGCTTATAAAGTATTAAATGACCGTGGTTCAGGCTACTCGGACGATATTGCGGCTGCCATTAGAGAGGCAGCAGATACTGCTGGGAACGCTAAGGTGGTCATTTCCATGTCTCTAGGTTCTAGTTCGAAAGATTCATTGATTTCCAGTGCAGTAGATTATGCATATAGTAAAGGTGTCCTAGTTATTGCGGCTGCAGGAAATTCTGGTCCGAGTAGTAACACCATCGGTTATCCAGGTGCACTGGTGAATGCTGTAGCCGTCGCTGCATTGGAGAATGTTCAAGAGAATGGTACGTACCGTGTTGCTGACTTTTCGTCCCGCGGCAATCCAACCACAGATGGTGACTATCTTATTGGTGAACGTGATGTAGAGGTTTCAGCACCTGGCAGAGCGATTGAATCTACTTGGTATGATGGCTCCTATAATACTATAAGCGGGACCTCAATGGCTACACCACATGTTTCAGGACTAGCAGCAAAAATCTGGGCAGAAAATTCAGGCCTTACTAACGTACAGCTTCGTGTCGAACTTCAAAACCGAGCAAAATCCGTTGACATAAAAGGAGGCATAGGAGCGTCCATTGGCGACGACTATGCATCAGGCTTCGGCTTCCCAAGAGTAAAATAATAACTTTTTTAAAGTCGTCTGGCAACCCAGATGGCTTTTTTATTTTTTAAATAGTCTGAAAAAATGAGTGGAAGACGTGGACAAGTTAGGATAAAATGAGGAAAAAAGAAAGCATTTGGGTGGTTATATGGAATTCGGTTCTTTAATTAAATACTACAGAACCCAAAGAGGGATGACGCAAAAAGAACTGGCCGCTGGAATTTGCTCCGTCCCACACTTAAGTAAAATTGAAAACAATTCAAAGGATGCAAACGAAGAAACGATTTCACTCTTACTTAAACGTCTAGCAATTGACTATAACGATATAGAAGAAAAAGAAGAGCAAATCAGAAACCTTCTTAAGAAAATAGAATCTAGTATTAACTTCTATTTAAGAGAAGATGTCCAGGAAACCTACCAAGAATTAAAAGAGTTAGAACATATTATACCTTATTCAAATCATATGTATTTATATGAATTATACAAGTATCGAACCCTGTTATTTATCGGACAGCGGCAGGAAGCGGAAAAACAAAAAGATTTATTATCGAAGCAAAAGAAAAATTTTTCCCAACATGAGAATTATTTATTTCGCTATTTTTATGCTGTATCCTTAATATTAAAGGGTCAGTTTCAAATGGCTGATGAAATCTTTGAGGTGCTATACTTAGAAAATAACAGTGAATCTACGAATGGTGAATTTCTCTATCACTGGGCCTTTGTTAAAGGCTCACTAGATCAATCCGGTTATGCCATTCACTATGGAAGATTAGCACTGCAGATTTTTATGAACCAGCATAATTTTTACCGGATCCTCCACACGCTGATGCTTTTGGGAATCAACTATACTCATTCCACCATTTATGAAGAAGCATTAGTGTGTTTTCAGCATCTTATTCGTAACGCTGAATTATTAAAAGAAGAAAAGATGCTTGCACAGATTTATCATAATATGGGTTACCTACAAAATAGAATGAACAATGGTAAAGAGGCGCTAAGCTATTACGAAAAGAGCTTAGCGTTACAGCCCAAAAAGAGTCACCATTATCTTGTTACACTGTATTCAATTGCTGAAATACACTACTTATTAGATTCACGCGCAAAAGCTAAAGAATGCTTTCAGCAGGTGGTAACGCTGTCAAAGGAGCTTGGTGAAAAGAAGTGTGGCATTTTGGCCAATTTTTATTTGATTAATATAGATACTCCGAAAAAGTCAATCAAATTTCTAGAATCAAAGGTCATTCCGTATTTCGAGGCCTCAAATGAAAATAGAAACGACCTAGCACGTTATTACAAATTGCTTGCAGAATACTACTCTGAAAAGAGCGAGTATCCGGAGGCAGTAAAATATTATACAAAAATGAATGGAGGAGGAAAAATATGAAAAAGGCAATTATACTACTATTTTCACTCTCATTACTTCTTCTATTAACACCGGCAAAAGGCGGCAGTCATGATTTGGCTGCTAATAATCTAGCGAATGGTGCTACTCCAAACGATTTTCCTATTTACCCGCCAGTTGGCTAATCTAATCTAAATCCTCCTAGACAGGGTTATTGTCTAGGAGGATTTTTTGCGGTTTTGCTTTTTTAGAACGAATATGAAGAATTGAAATGGGTATTGTAGACATATAGTAATTTGTTTTTCGTATAGGAGCTGTGCCATGAACCAGATGGATCCATTTGAAAGAGATAAAGAAATATGCATGCAGTTTGAAGATGATAGGGAGCGATTTAAGGGAGCGGTTGTCCCTCCGATCTTTCAAAATACTTTATTTACTTATGAGACATTCGAACGGTTAGCTGAAGCGGTAAAGGATGAACAAACACATTATGTATACTCTAGAGGCGCTAACCCCACCGTTGGGGTAGTGGAGAAGAAAATGGCTGCTTTAGAAAGGGGAGAGGAGGGTAAGTGTTTTTCGTCCGGAATGGCAGCGATTAGTGCGGCAATTATTAATAGTGTAAAAAGTGGTGATCATGTTCTTTGTGTAAGTAATCTATATTACTCAACCATGGAATTGTTGAAGTATTTCCAGAAGTTTAATGTTAGTCATTCAGTTATTTACTCTACAAAAATAGAGGATATATCTCAAGCGGTTCAGGAAAATACAACCGTCATATTTATTGAAAATCCTACAGACATGACTTATAAATTAGTAGATCTTGAGGGGATTTCAGTGCTTGCGAAATCTCGGGGGATTCGAACTATTATTGATAATACATGGGCCACTCCTTTGTTTCAGAAGCCAATTACAATGGGAATTGATATCGTTGTTCACTCTGCTTCAAAATACTTAGCGGGGCATAGTGATGTATTAGCTGGTGTATTAGTTACGAGGAAAAATATTATGAGGAAGATCTTTGAAAAAGAATTTCTGCTCATTGGTGCATCCATCCCACCTGCTGAAGCCTCCCTTTTGCTTCGTGGATTAAGGACCTTGCCGTTTCGAATGATGGGTCATCAGGAGAATGCCATAAAGGTTGCTGAGTTTTTAGAGCAGCATCCAAGAGTAGAAAAGGTAAACTTCCCTGGACTAGCTTCACACCCAGATTTTGAACTAGGAAGAAAACAACTATCTGGATATAGCGGGTTGATGAGCTTTGAACTAAAGGATGCTCACTTTGACCAGGTGAAACAGGTTATAAACAAAATGGAAATCTTTAAAATAGGGGTTTCATGGGGTTCCTTCGAAAGTCTAGTCCTATCCCCTAACATTGGAAACAATGAGGAACAACTACTACAACAACATATACATCCTGGTACAATCCGTCTTGCAGTTGGTCTGGAAAATGCAGATCTTCTAGTTAGAGATTTGGAAAAAGCACTTGAAGACTGATTCTTGAGAGGTGAAAAGGAAATGACAGAAAAAGAACCACAATTCCAGAGTGGAAAGTCAGTTAGTAAGAAAGAAAAAGGGTTATATGGTTTAGATCCAGAGATGAGCTTATTGTCTGTTAATTTTGCTGCAACAACTGAAAATCAGTTTTTAAATGAGCATTACCAAGAAGATTCTCAAGGTGATGAATGAGGCATACCCTCAGCTTCTTAGAAAAGTTCGTTTGGATTTTTAAGTAAAGGGCAATATAATTTATATGTGTTAATAAGGAGGAAAAGTAATGAAATCATTTGTTGTAGGCTTTCATCAGGAAGATAATGTGGATTCAATGCAAATACAAAAACTAAACCAAGAAGATTTTTCTAAGGCGACTGAAGGCGGGACAAGACATCTATTTGAATTAGATACAAATATCGGCTTCTTTGTGTTTTTTGATGCGGAAAGTGAAGATGGGGATGTCTCGCATATGGTTCTTCAATACGAGGATCCAAATGAAGAGGGTGTCGATGAAGACCCCGTAGCCTGTTACTCTTTTCAAATGAAGGACTTTTATGAGTTCATGGCTCTTTATCTAAATGACATGGAATTTAACGAGGAAGTTAGTGAAGAAGAGGAGGAATATGGTCCCATTCATCATTTAGCACATCTTCTGTTTCATATTGTGGAAGAAGGCAAGGACCTTGAGGTTTAAAAGGAGTAGTTATCTACTCCTTTTATATTCGATAAAAAATCCCCTTTAAAGGGGATTCATTCTAACTTCTTTGGAAAAACTCTACCCATTCTCCTTCTGGTCCGTGGACAAAGAAATAGCGGTAGCCATTAGGAAGGGTGGTGATAGCTTGATCAATTAATGTAACATCCAAGCCTTTGATTCGTTCAAATTCTGCTTCAACATCATCCACTGTTACAGCGAAATGATGGACTTTACCTTCCTCTGGAAGATTGTCATTATAGCCTTGAATCAGTTCTAGTTCCGTTTCATCAGAACCATTGAAACCAAGGAAGGCTAGCGTCAATGATTCATCAGTATGTTTAAATTTATTTTTGAGCTCCATACCGACAACATCCTGATAAAATTTGATTGCGCTGTCAATATCCCTAACCATGACACCAACATGGTCAATCTTTTTTCCTGCCATTCCTATTCACCCTAATCTTAAGATTTTAAAATATCATGGTCAACGTAGCGTTCCCCATTCATTTCGCTAATCACATTAATTGCCACTCTTGCTCCATCGCCCGCAGTAATAATGGTATGTACACTTACACCAGCAATCGTACCAGCTGCCCAAATACCTTCCATACTAGTTTTTCCAGCAGCATCTACATCAAGAATAGTTTTAACTCTAGGTTCAGTGCCTGGCTTTGTGGCAAGTCCGATTTTTTCTGCAAGGTCTGTAAGGAAGCCAGTCGCCACAATTACATGTTTTGCTTCGAATTTACCCTGATCGGATTCAACTGTAAAGCCGCCCTCAACCTTTTGGATATCGGAAACTGTTGCTTGAATTATCTCGGCACCAAATTTACCGGCCTGTTTTTTACCTATCTCAACAAGGTCGGGTCCTTCAATGGCATTAACACCATAATGATTTTCAACCCAGGCACGCTTTGTTACGGTTTTGTCATTATCAAGTACTAAAGTTTTCTTTCCAGCTTTTGCAGTGAAGATTGCCGCACTAGCACCAGTTGGTCCTGCACCAATAATTACAACATCAAACATCAATTTCCCCTCCAACTTTGATAAAATAGTAAACAAAAAAAGCTTATCGCAGTTCCAACTAAATGTAAAAGGAACTGCTTATAAACCCTAGGGAGGAGGTTGTTATGAGAATCGAGATTCAACCACTAGGAGACGTAGCCATTCGGATTTCCTTCGGTATTGAAATTAGTGAGAATGTCCACAAAAAAATCCAAAGGTTTGTGTTCACACTTAAACAAGAAAATATTCCAGGCATTGTTGAATGGGTTCCCACTTACACCTCAGTTGCCATCTATTATCGTCCAGAAATCATTAGTTATTCGAATTTAATCCAAGAAGTTGAACGTATTTATGACTCATTAGCCGGATCAGTTCGTATCGAGCCGATTACATACAGAATTCCGGTATATTATGGCGGTGAAACAGGCCCGGACCTCTCATTTGTAGCACAGTATCATCAGCTTAGTGAACAGGAAGTAATTGAACTCCATACAAAAAAAGAATATTTGATTCACATGATTGGGTTTATGCCAGGTTTTCCTTACCTAGGAGGACTGCCAGCGGGTTTGGCCGTTCCAAGACTGGAACATCCTAGGCCAAGGGTGGAGCCAGGCTCTGTAGGGATTGGCGGTAATCAGACGGGAATTTATCCAAATGAAGTTCCTTCCGGCTGGAGGATCCTTGGGATTACACCTGTTAAACTGTTTGATTTTGAGAAAAGTGAACCTTTTTTATTTTCTGCAGGAAATTATATACACTTTTACTCCATCACTTTGGATGAGTATCAAACGATTAAAAGGTTGGTAGAAGAAGGAAAGTTTCAAGTTGAAACGGTTAAAGCAGGAGGTGCAAGAAATGACTAGAAGTATTGATATTAATAGTGACTTAGGCGAGAGCTATGGCAGCTTTAAGGTTGGTAATGATCAAGAAGTAATGAAATATATTTCTTCCGCTAATATTGCATGCGGATATCATGCGGGTGACCATAACGTCATGTTTGAGACGGTAAGGCTGGCCAAAAAGCTAGCTGTGAACATTGGCGCACATCCAGGATTTCCAGATATAGCAGGCTTTGGAAGAAGGGAAATGAAGCTGTCAGCACGTGAGATTTACAATCTAACAGTATTTCAAATCGGTGCACTATCTTCTATATGTCAGGTGAATGGGACCAAACTGAGCCATGTTAAGCCACATGGAGCACTTTATAACATGGCTTCTAAAGACCGAGTGATTGCAGATGCAATTGCTCAAGCTGTCAGTGATATCGATCCTAGGCTTGTTATCTTTGGTCTTGCTGGAAGCGAGTTGATAAAAGCTGGTAAGGAAAAAGGCTTACGAACAGCACAAGAAATCTTCGCTGATCGAACCTATCAGTCTGACGGAACCTTGACATCAAGGCAGGAAGAAAATGCAATGATTCATGATAGTAAGCTAGCAATTACCAGAGTTGTCCGAATGGTTAAGGAAGGAAAGGTAACGGCTGTGGATGGCACAGATCTAAACATCCAAGCAGACACCATTTGCATTCATGGAGATGAGCCGCAGGCTTTGAATTTTGTTACTGAGTTAAAACAAGCATTAAAGAAAGAGGGTATTCAAATCAGAAAAAGTTGGGGAGATGCAGAATGAACATTCCCATTTTAAAGACAATCAAACCGGGCTTACAAACTACCGTGCAAGATTTGGGCAGATACGGCTATCAGCAATATGGAATCAGCCCTTCAGGAGCTATGGACACCTATTCCATGCAGATGGCCAACCTCCTAACTGGTAATAGTTTAGGAGAAGCAGTGCTGGAAGTAAGCCTAATCGGCCCTTCGCTTGAGGCATTAGCCGATATAGTCATTAGCATCTGCGGGGGAGATTTTTCACCCGAAGTGGACGGAAAAGCCATTCCCACCTGGAAATGCCTTTTGTTGAAAAAGGGGCAGGTTCTAACCTTAGGTTCTGCGAGGGATGGTGCGAGAGCTTATATAAGTATTGCAGGCGGCTTAGATGTCCCATTTATTTTACACAGTAAATCTACTTGTTTAAATGCTGCCTTTGGAGGACTTGAAGGACGTGCATTGGAAAAAGGGGACATATTGTTAGGTAGACCTAGTATAAAAAAGCCTTTAAAAAGGCTCCATCCTACACTAATACCAAAGTATGAGAACCATATCAAAGTACGGGTTATCCTAGGACCTCATCAGCATCTGTTTAAGCAGGGTAGTATAGAAAGCTTCCTAACGGAGGAATTTACGATCACCCCAAAGTCAAATCGAATGGGCTATCAGCTAAAGGGCCCAAAGTTGGAGCATCTCAAGGGTCCTGATATTATTTCAGATCCGGTTCCTCTTGGCGGGATCCAAGTACCAGCAAGCGGGCAGCCCATCATATTAATGGCTGATCGCCAAACAACAGGGGGATATACAAGAATCGCCACTGTCATTTCCGTAGATATTCCACGTCTAGCACAAGCGAGACCAGGGACTCGTGTTGAATTTGAAGAAATCCCCATACAAAAAGCGCAATCAGAATTTTTATTACGAAGTAAATTATTCAAACATTTGGCCCTTGCTACAAAGTAAGGGTCTTGTTTGCTGTAAAATGTAACCAAAGTGAAAATTGCATCGTCTTACTCGTGAAATAGGGAGGGGGAGGAAAGTGGAATATAAAGAGAAACATAGTTCCCAGAATGATGATGAAGCTTATCTTTTTGAAATGGATAAAAAAATGGCAGTAAAGGTTTTAATGAAGGAATATGGGGAAGAGATTAAAAGACTCATTTATACATATACCAAAAGTTGGTCCAGTGCCGATGATTTGTCACAAGAAGTGTTCGTCTCCGTGTATCTTCATTTAGATAAGTTTGAAAGAAAATCATACATTAGAAGCTGGATCTATTCGATAGCCATTAACCGTTGTAAAGATTACTTAAAAAGCTGGCATTATCGAAATATGCAGTTGTTGGAAAAGTTACCGCTGGGAAAAGCAGCTTCAGCAACTGAAATACCAGAACATCATCTTTTGATGGAGGATGCATCGAGAGAAATGATGCAGAGGATTTTTTCTTTACCAATCAAGTATCGAGAGCTTATTATCCTCTATTACTATAAAGAACTATCAGTAAAGGAAATTAGTGAATTACTTCAACTAAGTGAGTCGGTAATCAAAACTAGATTGCATCGAGGAAGAGAAAAGCTTCGTTTAACCTTTACTGAGCGGGAAGGAAGTGAATTTCATGTATGAAAACAAGAAGTTTAAAAATGATATGGAACAGTTCATCTCAGTAGAGCGAGTATTTACCGAAGAGGATGAGAAAAAAGTATTTGAAAAAATTAATCATATTGAAAAACAAAAACAAACAGCTAAAATCACATTCTTCCCAAGAGTTCTCTCCTTCGTTGGAATAGGAATCTTAATCTCTATTATAATCGGGGTTCTCGTCCTACAGGATAGCCTAAGAGATACTAATAAAAACGCTGAAGACGAACCCAAAACTGAGAAACAGGAACCACAAGTGGAACCTATTGAAGAGAATGAAGAAATTAGCACTCCGATAGAAGAGCAAACGGAACCACTAGCGCCTAATGAGTATGATATAACTACAATCGCAATTGGAGATAAAGTTGGCGAGTGGGAATTAGTCGACATCAATCAAAGTCCTAAACATTTTACAAAGAGAAGTTTCATTACAGTGTTTAAGGGTGACGTAGAGTTAACCGGTACGATCGTGTGTCTCGATAAGGAGGAATATGGTTACTACCCAGGGAATGTTTTGTTTTTTCCCGATGATGTCTCCTCCCTTCCAAGGCCAATACAAGAAACTAGACAAAAGCCATTTTGGATTACTTTTGATTCAAAAAAATTTAACCTTACCAATGGTGAAAAGAGAGAAGGTGAATCAATTCGTATTCGGCTGATTACCAATATTGTTGATTCAGATATTGAAGCATTAGCAGATATCTTACTTCCATATTATGAAGATGATACAGTGGGATTCATCGATAGTTCCAACGCACCTGATATTTACAGAGAAAATGGATTTACTTACGAAAAAATTGAAAAGCGTCCTGATAATGCCGGAATCAATCAGTCGGTTGATTTTGCACAAAAATCTGGGGCAGTTTTCTATGGGGCTGAGGGTACAGATCATTTATTTGTACTTAAAGGTTATACAGTCATATATGCTGCAGGTCCAGGCGCATTTGTTGTTGGGTATGATTATTTTGGTGAGTTTATTGATACTTTTAAATATGATCATTTACCTGGTTTCCTTGAAGCGTATCAATCTTTTATGGAAACAGGTAAAGAAACTATTATCCAAATTGATAAAAACTCTTCTTATAAAATTAGTGACCAAAAGGGAAGCGTTCGTGTAGAGCAAATTATACAATAAGTGAACTACGATCATTTCCTAGGTATGTTGTTTATAATGTAAAACAAAATGTAACAAAATAGAACCATCATTCCCGTCTTGGAATCGATGGTTCTTATTTTTAAATTGATAAATTTGATCTTTTTTCGTTTTCGTTGTTCTTGTTCGCATATCTGCTAAAACAAAAGGACTCCGCTTTATTTCGGGATTCATTTTTCCTTCTCTTTCAAGCTTTTCACGAAGTTTTTTGGCTTTGGATTTTGCCACCACAATCACTCCTAAACTATAATGGATTCCATTATATAACAAAAGTGAATTCTGTGGAAGCCTTACTTTAGCGTTGTTGCTGCCGCTGTAATTGGGGTGAGGCAGCTTGTTTTCGAATGTGAAGCATATAGTAAAGCCCGATCCCTAATAAAATATAAAAAGAGCTTAGTAGATAAAAAGAACTAAAACCAATCTTAGCAACAACTAAACCAACTAAAAATGAACCCAGGCCAATTCCTATATCGAAAACTGAGAGAAAAGTGGCTGTCGCGAGCCCGCGTTTGTTCGGTGCAGCATTTTGTATCGCAATCGTTTGAAAGGTCGGAAATAATGTACCCCAACCTAACCCAATCAGTGCCGCAGATAGGAGGAAGGTTCCGCCTGTTTCTGTTTGACTTAGGATAAACATTCCAATCGCAAATAAGATAATAGAAGGGAAAACAATGACACTGGGCCCTTGTGAATCGAACCATTTTCCAGTAAACGGTCTTGATATCAATAAGACGACTGCATAAACCACAAAGAAAAGGCTAGAAACGGCAGGTAGATTGATTTCATTGGCATATACAGAGACGAATGAAATAATCGAAGAATAAACTAGCGCAAAGAACGCGCCAACTAATGAAATTGAAATAGCGGATGCTTCGAACAAATTTTTAAATGAAAAGGCTGAATGAACTACTTTGTGTTCTGGCTTATTAGTCAGTTTAACACCTAGTCCGATTAAGAGCGATGCGAGTGCACCGATTACACTGATGGTAAACAAGACGTTTGGCCCCCATTGTTGCATAAAGGTAAGCCCAATAAACGGTCCCAGAACCATGGCTAAATTGGATGACATAATGTAATACCCCATGCCTTCTCCCCGACGGGAATCTGGAACAAGATCAGCGACGATCGCCCCTGCAGCAGTCGTAGCCATTCCAAATCCAATGCCATGAAGAAAGCGAATCATTAAGTATCCATTTACTGAGTTTGGCAAAAAATACAATAGTGAAGTACCAAAGAATATGAACAAGGCTGTTAAAAGTACGATTTGATGCTTCTCACGTTCGAGCCATTTACCGGCAATTGGGCGTGAAATAATCGCAGAAACTAGGAACACGGTCGTCATTAGGCCGGCATCAGAGGCACTGCTATTAAATTCGTCTAATGCAAAGCTCGGCATTGTTATTAATAAAAAATAAAAGGTTAGAAACAAAAAGAAATTACTTAAGCTGATACTAAGAAAATCTTTTGTCCATAATTTTGGTTTAGTCATTTTATCTGCTCCTTTACAACAGGTGCTTGATCCAAGAAGAGTGGATCTGAATTAGTTCAGCTTGTGATTTTTCTGGGAGGTCCTTTAATTGTGTTTGATTATTTAGGATGACTGCCTGTTCCCATTTCGAGAATTCTTTTAATGCAGCTTCTGTTAATTCAATGTATTTCTCGCGTTTGTCCTTTCCAGGAACCTGCTTTACATAGCCCTGCTTTACAAGACGTTGAATGGTACGAGTCATTGGTGGAGCTTCGACAAATAAATAATCGGATAATTCCTTTTGAGTGAGAGAACCTTTGTTCATCAGTGTATACAGGACCGCCCATTGTGCACTGTACAAGCCAAATGGTTTTAATGTTTCATTGAGTTTATTCGTTAAATGCCTGGAGAGTTGATGGAGGGTATGAAATAATTCATGGCTATTCAAGTAGGATCACTCCGAAAAATTATAAGATAGTTACCTAGGTAACTATATAGATTAATAGAGTGAATGTCAAGGGATGAGAGTATAGTTGGGTCCGCGAGTAAAGTGGTAAATTACGCGAGTAAATAGTAAATTTCCGCGAGTAAAATGGAAAAATCGGTGAGTAAACAGTAAAATCCCGCGAAAGGATCTCCGCGGGACTTAAAAACAAACTACCTCAATACATTAAAATATCTAGCTTCAGGATGAGCAAATACCATAGCTGAAACAGAGGCTTCCGGCTCCATCATACAGCCTTCTGTTAATTCAATTCCGATTTCCTCAGGCTGAATTAATTTGAACAATTTCTTCTGGTCCTCTAAGTCAGGGCAGGCTGGATATCCAAAGGAAAAACGCTGACCTTGGTATTTCGCAGTAAAACGGTCCTGCATCGAGAAATTAAGAGGGTCTGGGAAGCCCCAGCGGTCGCGCATTTGCCGGTGAATTAATTCGGCAAAGCCCTCGGCTGATTCCAGTGCCAATGACTGCAGAGCATGGCTTTCAAGAAAGCGGCCTTCATGCTTAAATTGATCTGCTTTTTGGCGGATTCCCCTGCCAGCAGTAACGGTAAAGAAACCGACATAATCTTTCACACCGCTATCAACCGATTTGACGAAGTCTGCTAAGCATAGAAATGGTTCAGTCTCCTGACGTGGAAACTCAAAGGTTTCAATGACTTTATCCGTGTTTTTTGGATCATAAATCAACACTTTGTTTCCATCCGACTGAGCAGGGAAGAACTGATAAACAGCTGCAGGCGTGATCCAATTTTCCTTGTTTGCATTTGCCAGTAACTCATCGACAACCTCTTTGATCTTAACCGCCTTTTCATCCTTTTCTGCGAGTAATTTAGCAAGCTTTCCTTTCAAGCCAAGATGGTGTCCAATCAACATTTGCATATTGATATATGGCTCAATATGAGAAAGCGAATAGGATCTTAAGATATGTTTTTTCGTATCCATTGGCGTAAAAACCGGTGCCTCAGTCGATACAGTCGATCTTGGTTTCACAGCTACAGAGACGGAAGTTCTGGTGGCAGCGTAATCCGTTGCAGTACCCAGAGATGCAAGCTTTTCATTTTTTTCAGCAATTAGCTTCTCCTGCTCTTCTGGAGTTTGCAGCTGATTAGCTAGTGATAACCCAGTCATAGCATCCTTTGCATAAAGGACAAGACCGTCATATTCTTTCGAAATCTTCGTATCTGTAAACTTTCTTGAAAGGGCAGCCCCGCCAACTAAGATTGGTGTAGAGATTCCAGCTTGCTTCATATCTTGTGCCGTTAATACCATTTGCTGTGCTGATTTCACTAAAAGACCTGATAATCCAACAATGTCAGGCTTTTCTTTTAGAACGGCCTGAACCAAATCGGTTGGGGAAACTTTAATTCCTAAATCAACGACATCATAACCATTATTGCTCAGGATAATTTCAACTAGATTTTTACCAATGTCATGAACATCGCCTTTAACAGTAGCCAAGATGACTTTTCCTTTAGATGACGATACATCGCCTTTTTCCATATGAGGCTCGAGGAAAGAAACAGACGCTTTCATGACTTCAGCACTTTGTAATACCTCTGCAACGATCAGCTGATTGTCATTAAATAGCCGGCCGACTTCTTTCATACCTTCCATTAATGGACCATTGATAATATCAAGCGGCTTAGCGTAGGTGGTAAGGGCAATCTCCAAATCAGCTAGCAAGCCTTCCTTTGTTCCTTCAATAACATAGTAAGCAAGACGTTCCTCTAAAGTCATATTAGGAACCGTTACTTTTGATTCTTTCTTCTTACCGCGGTAGAACTCAGTGAAAACCGCTAAAGTTTCATCCGTAGTCGTAAATAAAAGCTTTTCTGCTAATTCTACTTCTTCCTTAGAAATCGAAGCAAATCTTTCAAGCTTTTCCGTATTCACAATCGCATAATCTAGGCCTGCTTGAGTGCAGTGATAGAGGAACACGGAGTTTAAAACTTCTCTTCCAACCGGAGGAAGTCCAAATGAGACATTACTAATCCCCAAAATGGTTTGTGTTTCAGGAAGATGTTCTTTAATTAATTTAATTCCTTCAACCGTTGCTTTCGCTGATCCGATATATTGCTCGTCACCTGTCCCTACTGGGAATACAAGCGGGTCAAAAATAAGATCCTGTGGTTTAAGCTTATATTTATTCACTAAAAGGTCATAGGAACGCTTAGCAATTTCTAGCTTACGTTCAGCCGTAACACCCATTCCTATTTCATCAATGGTTCCAACAACTACAGCACCACCGTACTGATGGATGAGCGGGACAACCGCTTCGAAACGTTCTTCCCCATCTTCTAAATTGATGCTGTTAATAATCGCTTTACCTTGTGAATATTTAAGCGCTCGTTCAAGAACTTTCTCATCAGTTGAATCAATGACAAGAGGAACCTTTACTTTTTTAACTACCTCTTTAATAAAGTTTTCCATATCCACTAGTTCTTCACGGTCTGGGTCTGCCAGGCAGATATCGATCACATGTGCTCCGCCTTTAACCTGTGCTCGTGCTACTTCGGCTGCTTCTTCAAATTTCCCTTCTGTGATTAACCGTTTGAATTTACGAGAGCCGATGACATTCGTCCGCTCTCCAACCATGATAGGACGGAGAGTTGGATCATCATAAACAAACGGTTCAATACCTGATACCATATGAACAGAACTTGATTTAGTCACCCTTGGCTGAAATTTCTCCATCTCAGCAACTATTGCCCGGATATGGTCAGGAGTAGTACCACAGCACCCGCCGACAATATTGAGCCAGCCGTGGGCAGCAAAATCTCCAAGTTTCTTTGCTAGTGTTTCAGGTGTTTCATGATAATGCCCTTCTTCATCAGGCAGTCCAGCGTTAGGGTAGCAGCTGACGGCAGTGGTCGCCAAATCAGAAAGCGTGCGGATATGGTCCTGCATAAATTCAGGACCTGTTGCACAGTTCAACCCTACCGCTACAGGGTTCATATGCTCAACAGAAATGTAAAAGGATTCAATCGACTGACCAGCAAGAGTGGTCCCCATCGGTTCAATCGTTCCAGAAAGCATCAGCGGCAGAGTTTTACCCGTTTTACGAAAAGCATTCGTGATGCCAACATAGCCGGCCTTTACATTCAGCATATCCTGACTTGTTTCTAATAAAAGAAGATCGACGCCTCCATCAATTAAACCAATCGCTTGTTCTTCGTATGAAGCGACAAGTGCATCAAATGTTGTACCGCCTGTTACACTAAGTGTTTTCGTTGTAGGACCCATTGCACCAGCTACATAACGAGGCCAATCTTCGGTTGAAGCTCGCTGCGCCTCTTTCACCGCAAGAAAACCAGCAATTTTATTAATTTCATAGGCCTTATAGCCAAGGTCATATTCATCAAGGACTATGCTTGTTGCCCCGAAGGTATTGGTTTCAATAATATCTGCTCCGGCCTCTAGATATTCACGATGAATATCGGCAATGACCGAAGGGGCGGTTAAATTTAAATACTCATTACAGCCATCATATTCTTCTCCGCCAAAGTCCTCTGCGGTTAAATCGGCCCTTTGAAGCATCGTTCCCATCGCACCGTCCATTACGAGAATGCGTTTTTTAAGTTGTTCAATGAAAGCTGCTCTCGGCATAGTTGCTGTTCCCCCTAACTTCTTCTGCGCGCTGACGAGCATAGATGGCCAGCTCCGTTGTCATTTCATATCGTAAAAATGGTGTGATTAAATAAATTCCGTTAAATAAATCTAGTGCCGCATCAATTAATGATTTTGTGATGGTTATTCCTTCAAGGGCCGCTTGGACAGGGTTATCGCTCAATGCAGCCATCTGGTCGCGGATGGACTGTGCAATTTTAATTCCTGGCACTTCGTTATGAAGAAACTCTGCATTCTTACTGCCTGTCAATGGCATAAGGCCAATATAGATTGGTGCTTTTAGATGCTTTGTATGTTCATAGACTTCTAATAATTTTTCTTGTGAAAATACTGGCTGAGAAATAAAATAATCAGCACCGTATTCAATTTTTTTCTCGAGCCTTTTGACTGCTTTTTCAACGGAACGAACATTTGGATTAAAGGCACCAGCAATGCTAAAAGCTGTTTTCTGACCAAGGTCCTTGCCAGAATAAGAAAGACCCTCATTTAATTGTTTCATCATTTGAATCAATTCAAACGACGACACATCATATACAGAAGATGCACCAGGGAAATCTCCCACTCTAGCTGGATCGCCTGTAATGGCAAGAACGTCATGCATCCCAAGGGTATGAAGACCCATTAGGTGGGACTGAAGCCCGATGATATTCCGGTCTCTGCAGGCAATATGAATAAGCGGCCGCATCCCCAAGTCCTGCTTCACTAAATATCCTAATGATTCATTGCTAATCCGCACTTGTGCTAAAGAGTTATCCGCCATCGTAATGGCGTCAATTCCTGCTTCTTTTAATGCTTTTGCCCCTGCGAAAAATTTGCTTGTATCCAGCTTTCTAGGAGTATCTAATTCTACAATGACCGAAGACCTCTCTTTTACGATCTCTTCAAGAGGCTTAAACTCTCTTTTAACGGCTTGGGATTCAACAATGATTCTCGTTTGTTCTAATTTTACAACTTTTTTTGTAACAGGTGCACTATTTTTCAGCTCAGTAGCAAAGGCACGGATATGGTCAGGTGTTGTCCCACAACAGCCTCCGAGTAAGCGAATTCCTTCATTACGAAAAGCACGTGCAGATTTTCTGAAATAATCAGCATCGCCTTCGTAATGGAATTTTCCGTCTGTATAGGTAGGAAGGCTCGCATTTGGATAGGCAGAAAGAAATGCCGTATTTGGAATTTCAATCTGTTCGAGCGCTAACAGCATGTGATGGGGTCCAAGACGGCAATTTAAACCGATCACATCTGCACCCAGTTCCTCAAGCCTTGTTAATGCACGATTAACAGGAGTACGGTCCTGTAAAAATCCAGGCTCCTGAAGGGAAACTTGGGCAATGATTGGCAGGTTTGTTTCCTTTCGAGCAATGCTTAAAACCGTTTCAAGTTCTTCAAGGTCATAGAAGGTTTCAAGTAAAAGACCATCGACCCCTTCTAATAATAAACAGTACAGCTGCTCACGAAAGCTGCGCTTTATTTCTTCTATAGATATGGAAGTTGGGCGTATTCCACGATTTCCGCCCATGGTACCAACGACAAAGGCATCCTTTTGTGCAGCCAGCTTTGCATTTTTAACGGCTGCACTATTCATTTCTTTAACCGAATCCTCCAGCCCGTATCGTTGCAGCTTTAAATAATTGGCTGCATAAGTGTTGGTTTGAATGATGTCTGCACCAGCATCGATATATGCTTTATGAATTTCTTGGATTTTTTCAGGTCGTGAAAGATTCAGTTCCTCAAAGCAGCTATCTTTCCCAAATGAATAGAGAAGGGTCCCCATGGCACCGTCTGCAATTAAAATTTGTTGTTTTAATTTTTCAAGAAGGGTCATACGTATTCTCCTCTTGGTTGTTTAACCGCCTCAAGTGCCTGTGAAAAATCTCTGATCAGATCATCTGGATTTTCAAGACCAACAGACAAACGGATGAGACGATTACTAATCCCCCTTTTTTCCCGCTCCTCTTGTGGCATGGCAGCATGTGACATTTTTGCCGGGTAAGAAAGGATCGATTCAACTGCCCCGAGACTAACAGCAAAGACTGGCAGTTTTACATTTGCCAGGAAGGTTCTAAGAGCATCTTCACTCGTCAATTCAAACGATAACACAGCACCTGGGCCAGCTGCTTGTTCCTTCTGAAGCTCGTATTGCGGGTGACTGGTAAGACCTGGGTAGTAAACTTGTTCAACAAGCGGGTGTGTTTCTAAAAATTCTGCGATTTTTATCGCTGACTTTTGCGATTGCTCTAAACGTACGTGTAGAGTCTTAATTCCTCTTAAAACAAGCCATGCATCCTGAACACCTAAGATGGCGCCAAATCCATTTTGCAAAAAGCCAAGTCTCTTAGCCAGATCTTCATCTTTAACGACTGCTAGCCCTGCCACTACATCACTATGTCCGGATAGGAACTTTGTCGCACTATGCAGGACAACATCTGCCCCTAACTCCAAAGGTTTTTGATGGGAAGGAGTAAGGAATGTGTTATCAACAAAGGTTAGCGCGTTAATTTCTTTTGCTATATTCGTAATGGCTTTTATATCCGTTACTTTCATTGTTGGGTTAGAAGGTGTCTCTACATAAAACGCCTTCGTATTTGGCTGGATCGCTTGCTTTACTTCATCTAGATTTGTCATATCTACAAAGGTATGTTCAATGCCGAATCGAGTCAAAACTTGTGTAACCATTCGAAAAGTACCGCCATATACATCTTCTGTGATCACAATATGATCCCCAGCTGAGAGAAGAAGAAAGGACGTTGAAATAGCAGCCATTCCAGAAGCAAAGGCAAAGCCTTTTACCCCGCCTTCAAGATCTGCAATCACATCTTCGAGTGCTTCCCGAGTTGGATTTAAACTACGGCCATAATCATACTTACCAAACTGATCAAAATCAGATTGATGAAAGGTAGAAGCATGTTGAATCGGTACACTTACCGCTCCAGTTGCCGGGTCAAATTTATGTTTATTATGAAGGAGCTTTGTTTCAAAACTGATCTCATCGTGTGCCATTTTATCCAATCACTCCTTCTTTTAATTTAGATAAAGCCTGTTCTAAGTCAAAAATGATGTCCTCTGAGTCTTCAATTCCTACAGAAAAGCGTAATAGACGATTACAGACACCAGATGCAATCCGAATTTCTTCCGGAATATCAGCATGTGTTTGTGTAGCCGGATAGGTAATGAAGCTTTCCGTTCCACCTAGGCTCTCAGCAAACGTAATGAGATTCATACTTTGCAAAAAGGGATTCACCCATTTTTCATCCTTTAATCGGAAAGAAACCATGCCACCTTTACCAGGATATAGAACATCTGTTACAGCTTCGTGAGTGGAAAGGTAGTTAACAATGTCCTTAGCATTCTTCTCATGACGTTCCATTCTTAGTGACAAAGTCTTCATTCCGCGCATTAATAGCCAAGAATCAAAGGGACTTAACACAGCTCCTGCACCATTATGGTAGAGAAACAGGTCTTCACAAAGCTGTTCTCCCTTTGCAACAATAAGGCCTGCGAGTACATCGTTATGACCACCCAAGTATTTCGTCGCACTATGCATAACAATATCTGCCCCAAGCTTAATCGGCTGTTGAAGAAGTGGTGTATAGAACGTATTATCTACTATTAATAAGAGTCCATATTTTTTCGCAATTCTTGAGACCTCGGCGATATCCGATTCCTGCATAAGCGGATTGGTAGGAGTTTCGATAAAAATGGCTTTCGTCTGCGGTGAAATATTATTTTCAATTTCATCAAGGTCAGAAGTGTTGACATACTTAGTGTTTAGACCCCACTTTTTATAACCTCTTTCCAACAAACGGTATGTACCGCCATATAAATCCTCGCTCACTAACCATTCATCGCCAGATTCAAACAATGAAAGAATCGTAAAAATCGCTGCCATCCCTGAACTACAGGCAAATCCTCGGTCACCGCCTTCTAAATCCGCAATCGTCTTCTCTAAGATCTGACGTGTTGGATTACCCGTACGAGTATAATCAAACCCAGTTGATTGTCCAATCCCTTCATGACGAAAGGCTGTTGAAAAATACACAGGCGGATTAACGGTGCCTGTCACCGACTCACTACGATTTCCAATTTGAGCTAGCTTCGTGTCAATTTTATACATGTCAACTCATCCCTTCTGAATATAAACAAAAAAAGCCTTCTTTCTAAGAAGAAGACTTTTGTCAGTTCGAACACAATGTCATTCTTCTTATCTCGCAAACACAAAGATTTGCAGGACTTAGCACCTTTTCAATGAAGAACATTGATGGTTGCTGAGGCTTCACAGGGCCATTCCCTCTACCTCTCTTGATAAGAACCCAAAATATTTAGATTATTTATAATAATTTACTACAGTGAAGCGGTGGTGTCAATGGTTTTTATGAATTTATCGAATGGAAGCGTTTAACTTTACTTATTATTTTTTTCCCAGATTTTAAACTTTATATAATTGATGTATTCTCTGAAATCCTCTTTTTCTATTCCATCCTCGATTGCCTTTTGGAGCATCTTTTTCCATTCATCATCTATTATTTTTTTACCATTGTGATCTACTTCGTCCTCAATTTGATCAATGCCAGTTAGTATGTATTCAATCGATACATCTAAAGGATTTGCAACCTTCATTAAAAATTGAATAGAAGGGTTTTTATTAAGATCCCGTTCAATATAGCTTAAATATGACTTCGAAACACTAGCAAGTTCTGCTAGCTCGGTAATAGAATAACCTTTTTTTTCCCTAAGTTTCTTTAATCTCTCTCCAATCATAGTATTCTCCTCATGTAAAGATTTTGTTAATGCACCATTTACCATTTTCTTACTTCATTAGGTTAACCCACTTAGATACCAATGCTTTGTATAAGTTTGACTGGAGTATTAGTGACATTGCCTTAGACTTTTATGTAGTACTCCTAACATAAGTTAGAGCCATGAATATGGAGAAACCATGTTCTAATTACTATGGATCAGATTTGAGGTTATTCCGAGCATTGTGGTTGGAATAAGCCGGAATATACAGCAGCATCGAACCACGTATGATAGTTGGAAGTAACAGCGGATCCAATAAAGGAGTTAGGCAACGTTTAATTGAAAGAGTCAGTCTTCATGTTGCAGGGCTTTTAGGAGTGATTGGTCATTATACTATTCGATGCAGAAGTTCTTTTTATGAGTAGAGAGTTTTCATATAGTTAGACCTTTCAAAGTTAATAATATTATAAAATAAATCTTGTTCTTTTTAAAGAACTAAATTCCGATAAATAGGGATTGAAAATTAACAAGAAAGTTCGGGATTTTTGTCTAAAGTTAATAGAAAAGCAAGCAATTTAGGGTATTTTTAAAATTGTTTTTTTATACCATGATGCTATAATGTTCTTAATAAAGGATGGATTTAATGTTTTCATTACCATTTTCCTATGAGTTCAAATATAATTGAGGATATTTCGTCCTTTATATTGAAAAATGTGAAAATACACCTATGTTCTATTCTAAGTAATATCAAGTAAGAGAGTCTTTGGTGAGTTTATTTGAAGTGTTCTTTAAAAGAAACGGATGGAATACGTTATGAGAAACCAAATAAAAAGAAAAGGGTGGAAAAATTGGAGCAAGAGATTAATATCAAGAGATTGTTAAACTTAATAAAGAAACGTATATGGATTTTGATAGTAACGACTATTTTATCCTCCATAGTTGGAACAATCATAAGTGTATATTATACACCCAACATATATGAATCTTCTTCTAGAATGATTGTAAATGCTGAACCAAGTTTAATGAATACGTTAATGGTAATGATAAAAGAACCGAGTTTCCTAGAGCATGTTGTCATAGAGATGGGTTTAGAGAAGACTCCTGAACAGCTAAGTCAACAAATTACGGCAGGAAGTATAGGCGGATCTACGATTGTAAAAATTACAGTCTTGGATTCAAACCCTGAAATGGCAGCTAATATTGCAAATACAACTGCTAAAGTGTTTAAACGGGAAATGCCCAATATATTGGATTTTAGTAATATTAGTATTTTTTCAGAAGCAAAAGTTAGTAAACAACCGTTAAATAGTGATCAAGAAAAGAAAATAGTAATTGCTGTGGCGGTGGGGATTTTTGCTGGGTTAGGTCTGATATTTTTATTGGACTTTTTTGATAACACGGTAAAATCTGAACGGAAAGTAGAACAAATATTGGCAATTCCTGTATTGGGGAGTGTTTCAAAAATGAATAAAAAAAATACAGCGATTACTAAAAAAGAGAGATATAAGGTAGAGGTTTGGGGGGAATCATTTGGGGATTCTAAATAGGAAACTAACAAACTCTTTAAGAATTAATTTAGTAGCTGCAATAAGTCAAAAAAGTAAAATTTCTGAGCAATATAGAACGATTCGAACCAATTTCCTTTCATCAGTAAATGGTGAGAATTATCAAACTATAGTTATGACGTCACCAAAGCGTGGAGAAGGTAAATCTACTACTGTAGCAAATTTTGCCATTGCATTAGCACAACAAGGTAAGAAAATTCTACTAATTGATGCGGACTTAAGAAGTCCAGGATCATCTTTACAATCGGCATTTAACATTGGAAATTCTATCGGTTTAAGTAATGTGTTAATAGGTAGGAATCTAATGGAGGATGCCATTTACAATACAGATATAAGAGGATTAGATCTTTTAACAAGCGGTCCTGTACCTCATAATCCTGCTGAGTTGTTAGGTTCAAAATCAATGGATATAGTAATTGACACAGTTAATAAAAATTATGATGTGGTGTTATTTGATACACCCCCAGTTTTTGAAGTTTCAGATGCAAAGATTATCGCTAATAAGTGTGATGGATTGATCCTTGTTTTACGCTGGGGAAAAACAAAAAACGAGGATGCTATAGAAGCTAAGAGATTACTGGAATCTGCTTCTGCAAAATTATTAGGAGTTATCTTAAATGATAAAACGTAGGAACCAGATTATTTTAATAGATAAAAAATGATTCTTATCCATCCTTTTGTTCTTAATAAGGAACAATAACGTTATCTTTWGTGGTGATGTCTTCTTACCAATATCAATGAAGGCACTCGGTTATGCTGTGGGTTGAAATAAACCTTAGACGCAGGTCGTCGAAAGTATGATGTGAGGTGGGGTTGAATGCCCTAATTATTAAAATTTCTCCTGAGCAGGTCTTTTAAAAGACCTGCTCAGGAGAAATTTTAATTAAATAAAAGTGTGGAGGGGAAGAGTAATAAATAATGGATCGATCAATGTAAGTTTTCCAATCTTTTTAAAGTAGAAAGGATAGAGTATATGACTTATAAACAAAGGATATCTTTTTTTATTTTTGTGGATTCATGTTTCGTAATATTAGCTGTATATTTTAGTAGTTTTCTAGTTAATGCTACAGTAAATGTTATTACTTTACCAATAATTATTACATCCATATCCATATTATTAAGTCATCATCTATTTTCCTTTAAGCTCAAATTATATAAGAAAGCATGGGAATATGCGAGTATCGGTGAATTATTAATTATTTTTAAAGTTGTCACCTCTTCAATTACTGTTTCGGGGATATTTCAACAACTTATATTAACAGACATATTCTTTAGATTATTAGGGGTTACATGGCTTCTCCATATTTTATTAATTGGCGGATCACGGTTTTTTTGGAGGGTTTACCGAGATTCACTTTTTAATAAAGGAATGGATACGAATAAAACATTAATAGTAGGTGCTGGTTCTGCAGGTACTATGGTTGCACGACAACTAATGAAGAGTCATGAATCTGGTCTATTACCAATTGGGTTTATTGATGATGATAACAAAAAACAAGGGCTGGATATTATGGGGATTCCCGTAGTGGGCGGAGTAAGTTGCATTGAATCAATCGTAAAAAGATTCAATGTTGATAATATTGTAATCGCAATTCCTTCTTTAAGGAAAAAAGAATTAAATACAATCTTTAGAGAATGTGCAAAAACAAGTGCCAAGACGCAAATTTTACCAATGATAGAAGACTTAGTTACTGGAAAAGTGTCTGTCAATCAATTTCGAGATGTACAAGTAGAGGATTTATTAGGTAGAGAACCCATTAGACTTGATATTGATAGTATTTCGGAATATTTAACAGATCAAACAGTCTTAGTTACGGGTGCTGGCGGATCAATCGGATCTGAAATTTGTCGCCAAGTGGCGTCATTTACACCGAAAAGACTTGTCTTAGTAGGACATGGCGAAAATAGTATTTATTCTATTGAAATGGAATTAGCTGAGAACTATAAAGGGAGTAAAATTGAATTTTATACAGAAATAGCCGATGTGCAGGATATAGATAAAATGAATATGATTATGGGTTTGTATCGTCCTGATGTTGTTTATCATGCGGCAGCACACAAGCATGTACCGCTAATGGAACGAAATCCAGAGGAAGCAGTAAAGAATAATATTATGGGAACGATGAATGCTGCCAGGGCCGCAAGCTGGAATGGAGTAAAAACCTTTGTGATGATTTCTACTGATAAGGCGGTAAATCCTACGAGTGTGATGGGAGCAACGAAACGTTTAGCTGAAATGATTATTCAGGATTTGGATAAGAAAAGCCAAACAAAATTTGTGGCAGTTCGATTTGGAAATGTACTCGGGAGCCGCGGCAGTGTAATTCCTTTATTTAAAAAACAAATAAAAAATGGGGGACCAGTAACGGTTACTCATCCAGATATGGTTCGATATTTCATGACAATACCTGAGGCATCAAGACTAGTAATTCAGGCAGGTTCTCTAGCCAAGGGTGGAGAAATTTTTGTTTTAGATATGGGTGACCCGGTAAAAATAGTGGATTTAGCAAAGAATCTAATTAAACTATCAGGAAACTCTCTAGAGGAAATTGGAATAGAATTTACCGGAATGAGAGCAGGAGAGAAATTGTTTGAGGAGCTTCTAAAAGCGGATGAAGTCCATGAACAGCAAATTTATCCTAAGATTTACATTGGGAAAACATCTGAGCTGTATATTGCTGATATAGAAAGGTTAATAGAGTCATTTTTGAAAATGGATAAAATGGAGCTCAGAAATAATTTACTTATGATTGCCAACTGTAAAGCAAAATCTAAAGAGTTATTACCAATTTCAATATAGGGGCGTAAAACATGAAGGTTAAAAAGGCAATTATTCAATTATTCCAGCAGCTGGTTTAGGAACAAGGTTTCCTATGATTTTGAAGGTGTACGCTACGATGTTGGCGAAAAAATGGGCTATATTAAAACGATGATTGAGTTTGCACTTCAACGAAATGATTTGAAGAATGAACTATGTGACTACCTATCAAAGGTTGCTGAGAACAACAAGGTCAAAGTAAATAAATAAGGAGTTAGTCAAATTAAATAATACACCTAATAAAGATGGTGAATAAATTGAAAAAAATACTTTTTATAACAACTTTAAGTAGAACGATAAATGCTTTTTTAGTCCCACATATAGAGAAGCTCATCAATGAAGGAAACCGAGTTGATTGTGCATGCTATATTGATGAAGATATTGATAAGAACCTAACTGCCCTGGGAGTTAGGTTTTTTCATGTTCCCTTTACTAGAAATCCGCTGCATCCTGGTAACCTAAAAGCATTTTTAGGGTTAATTAAAATTCAAAAGGATCACCAGTATGATATTGTTCATGTCCATACACCAATAGCCGCTTTATATGGAAGGTTATTAAAAACTAGATTTGAAGAATTAAAAACGGTATATACAGTACATGGTTTTCACTTTTATAGCGGTGCCCCCATTCTCAATTGGGGTATATATTATCCGATAGAAAAAATCATGGCCCATTTTACTGATACGATCATTACCATGAACTATGAGGATTATGAGAGAGCACAAAAATTAAAGGTGAAGAAAACTCACAAGATAAATGGAGTTGGAGTAGACTTTTCTTCCTATAATCTCAATTTATTTAGCAAGGAAGAGACAAGACGGAAGCTGAACTTAAGAGAAGATGATTTTGTAATTATTATGATTGCTGAAGTAAATAAAAATAAGAATCACCTTCAAATGATTGATGCTATCCAAATTCTCAAGGACAAGGGTATAGATGTTAAGGTTATTTGTGCTGGAGACGGGCCTCTTCTTAATGAAATCCAAAGGGTCATTACCATGAAGAGGTTAGATGAAAATATAAAACTGCTTGGACCTAGGGGAGATATTAATGAGTTAATCACCGCTAGTGATATAGGGATATTAATGTCCTATAGGGAGGGACTTCCAAGAAATATTATGGAATTAATGGCATGCAAAAAGCCTGTTATTGGTACTAATATAAGAGGAATTAGAGACCTCGTTGAGGATGGGGTAAGTGGTTACCTAGTAAACATTAATGATTCAAAAGAAACTGCAGAAAAAATTGAAAAACTGCTTAAAGACAAGAGCTTACGTGAAACAATGGGTTCAAATGCATTCGAGATTATAAAAGAATATGAAGTGAACAAAGTAGTTGATAGCTTAGCAGGTGTCTATATATAGGTGTACCAGCAAGACTAAAAAATCCTAAAAAAAAGGTGCTCGCATGGAAAAAATCTTTAGTCACGAGAAGTATATAACGTTTAGTTTCCAAAATATCCTGATATTATTAATGATCCTGTTTTTTAGTTTCACATCCCTAAGGTTCGGGATGTATGGACTAGGAGAGCTTATATTGTTGTTCTTTTGTGTGGCTCAAATAGTGGACCAAAAGACGATTGTAGTATCAATAAAAAATCACATCTTCTCCATTTTTTGGATAGCATATCTTGCGATCATTACGTTTGGTTATGCGATTAATACTTTCCTACGTATTGCCCTGCAATCGGTAACATTTGATTATAGGGCATATATCGTTATCTTATTCTTATGTTTTACCTTTGAGCTATTGTTTAAGAGAAGCAGCTTCATTCATTTATATAGTCTATTACGTTTTATTTATATCTGGGGCTTAGCAGTAATTGGGATTTTGTATTTCCTTTATTTACAGGGGATGAGATCATTATTCGGATTTTACTTAACATATGCAGGGTCTGATATCTTTTCCCCATTTGCTAACGACTATCACCAATTCGCATATTTTGTTGCTCCTTTACCCTTTGTTGGTTTATATATTATGAACAAAGAAAAAAGTTTCAGTCTTAGAATACTAGCCTTAGCAGGAATAATATTAAGTGTAAAGATTGGACTATCGACAACTTCCTCTACATTAGTGTCTGCTTGGGCAATTTCTGCAATGTTGTTTATTATCTTAAAAGCTGGTGAATGGTTAAAAAAACAGAATAAGTCCTTGAGTATGGTTACAGCTTTAGTCTGTTTAATGATTATCATTTTATTCTTTAACTATGAGAGGGTAATAGGTTTTGTTCAAGACTTCTTCGATGGGGACACAAATGGCCAAAACAGAATATTAATTTGGAGTAGTGCCATTCAAGCCTGGTTGCATTCGCCCATCTTTGGTTTAGGCCCAGGTTCATATAGTGGAACGCATGTTTTTGGTGGATATGAAGCACATAATACCCTTTTACAAATATTAACTCAAGGTGGAATAATAGGGGGAATTGCTTATCTCTTATTAATCTTAAGGATGGCAAGGACTACCTATATAAACATATATATTCTATGCGGGGTTGTCACGCTTGTCATGTATGGTTTTGGAATTAATGATCTAAGGAGAACAGCACTTTGGTTTTACTTTATTCTTTTTTATTTTCTGTGTTTAAAAAGTAAAGGAGAAAGGTAATGGAGTTACCTTTAATTTCAATTATTATACCGGTTTACAATGCTGAAAAAACCATTAAGCGAGCAATTAGAAGTATTCGGAAACAATCAGTCCAAAACTTTGAGTTATTGCTTGTAAATGATGGATCTTCTGATAATAGCCTTGAGATCATGAGGTATTTTGAGGAAAGGGATACTCGGATAAGGGTTTACGATATTCCGAATTCTGGAGTGAGCGGAGCGAGAAATGTTGGTATTGAACATGTACGAGGAAAATATACTACATTTTTAGATGCCGATGATTATTATGTAGAGAATGCATTAGAAAGTGTAATATCCTGCATGAATGATCAAACAGAACTGATTATATTCGGTTATAACATTGAATATGAAAATTCAGCATCAAAATGTATTCTTCCTAGTAACAAAGACTTACAATTTTTTAGGAAAAAAGCTTTTAGAAATTATGCTGTTTCATTGATAGAAAATGAAATGATTAATGCTCCTTGGAATAAAATCTATTTAACCAGTTATCTTAAGACAAACGAAATATTATTTGCACCAGAATTGGATATAGGAGAAGACCTAAAGTTTAATTTGTCCTTTGTTAGGGATGTCCAATACGTCAATATACTTAGTAAATCATTAGTTAATTACTCTCAAAAAAAGGGGGAAGGGTTGGTATCAAGGTTTAGGCCAAACCGATTTGAATTAAGGTTTGCCCTTCTTGAAGAAATAAAGGAGTTATTGTCTTATTGGGAAAACTTATTAGAAAACCAAGTCATGATAGATCGATTACTGATCAAAGATATCATGGCTTTTTTTATGGATTTTTACAAAAAAAATTGTGATTATTCTTATGATGAGAAATTGCATATTATTAATGAAGTTCTTCAAAAAAAAGATATTAGAGATGTACTAGTTAGAAATGAATTTGAGGATATCACTACAAAATTATTAGAAAGAATTCTGAAAACGTATAATAGCAAATTCATATTGTTTGCTGCAAAAATTCTTAACTTAAAGCGGGTATTAAGATGAAAATAAGTGTAATAGTAGCTGCCTACAATGTTGAAAATTATATTGACAAATGTCTTGAATCAATAAAAGCACAAACCCATAAAGATTTAGAAATAATTGTTGTTAATGATGGATCCACCGATAATACCCTCCAGAAGATTACGAATCAATCAAAAAATGATAACAGAATTATCATTTTTAATAAAGTTAATGGCGGACTAAGTTCTGCTAGAAATGCAGGACTAGATACAGCGACTGGAGAATTTATTGGATTTATTGATGGTGATGATTATATTGCTGAAGATATGTATGAAACATTATTGAGTAATATGGTAGAAACTTCTGCAGATATTTCTGTCTGTATGGTTCAAAGGGTTTACAAAAATCAATTTGTTAAGGTATCGAACTCAAATAAGATAGTTGTTTTAAATAATTTTGAGGGAATGAAAGCTTTATTAGAAGCTAAAATAATCCATCATTATGCAGTAGATAAATTATATAGCAAGAAACTATTCCAAGGTGTGAGGTATCCCGAAGGAAAGATTTTTGAAGATGTTTTTACAACATATAAACTATTTGCAAGGGCTAATAAGACTGTATATTGTGATAGTCCTAAATATTATTATGTACAAAGGGCAAATAGCATTCTTCGGAATAGCTTTAATGAAAAAAAACTTGAATATCTTGAAGCGATAAAGGAAATTTCTACTTTTATAGAAAGAGAGTATAAGGAACTAGTCAATTACTCTCTGTTTTATAATGCATATGGTAGCTGTGGACTACTTATTGAGTTATTAAAATATAGTTATAAATACCCTAAAAATGATTTTAATAATATTGGTGAGCTTCTTACGAGGAATATTAGAAATAGCCTATTAATAATGATTAAAAAAAGGGGTTCCTATAATCTTTATAAGATCCTAGGGGTGTGTTCCCTCTTTGGATATAAAATCTGTAAATTTTTAATAAGTAATAAAATTATAATGACCTATTTTAATAAGGAGAAGGAGTTATTTTAATGAGACCTAAAGCATTAGTTAGTTTTATCATACCAATATATAACTCTGAGAAGTATCTAGATAAAACTATAGAAAGTGTTCTAAACCAGTCTTATAGAGATATTGAGGTATTGTTAATTAATGATGGGTCTAAAGATAACAGTTTATTTATATGTGAAAAATATAAGGCGTTTGACAATAGGGTTCGGGTATATACTCATAAAAATCAAGGAGTTTCAGTAACTCGAAACATTGGTATAGAAGCTTCAAAAGGCAAGTATATAAGATTTATCGATTCTGATGACATAATACCTACACATTCCACTCGTATATTAGTTGAAGTAGCCGAGAAAAATGGTGCACAAATTGTAATTGGTGGACATGAGGAAAGAAGAAAAAATAATAGCGGTAATTACAAAGTAATGAAGTATTTCGCTAAGGGAAAAATCTATACACTAAATGATTTTGCAGCTGAATACTTAGCGTTAAAAAAGAAAAGAGTAATAAATGCTCTTTGGAACAAACTATTTTCTCTACAATTGATAAAAGATAACAACCTTAAATTTGACTTAGATTTATCACTTGGAGAAGATTTAGTCTTTAATCTTGGTGCTTTTAGACAATCAGAAAAAATCATTACTATAGAAAATAGCGTATACATTTATTTTATTAGAGATGAACTTAGTCTTTCACAGAAATTCTACAATGACAAATACAAAATAATCCAAAGACTATTAAAAGCTGAAAAAGAGTTTGCGGAATTATATAAGGTAGAGATTAGTGATTATCTAATAACTAACAAAATAAATGAAGGTTTATATCATATAGAAAGTATTCTAAAGAATAAGGATTTAACCTACAAGAAAAAAAAGGTGCTGGTGGAACAAACTAATAATGATTGGGAATTGCTATATGCATATAAGAAGTATAAATTAAGTAGATTTAATAAATTCTTACTTAGA
This sequence comes from Bacillus sp. MRMR6, assembly GCF_001940785.1. Classification (GTDB taxonomy): domain Bacteria; phylum Bacillota; class Bacilli; order Bacillales; family Cytobacillaceae; genus Neobacillus. The sequence continues at coordinate 84,117 of NZ_MSLS01000014.1, read as the reverse complement.
CTTTTAAGGTTTAACCAACTATTTTTAATGATGATAATTTGCAAAATGAAGAAACCACTAAGACGGTTAATAGTTAATCGAGGTGTTAAATGAAGAGCTTACTTTTTATCCTAGAAGCAAGTGAATTTGGTGGTGTAGAGAAATCCTTGATTGACTTGATAGAAATAATTAAAGACAAGGAAAATAAAATAACTGTCCTTTCTATATATAAATGCTTGAAGTTAGGTCAGCTGCTCCCAAAAGAGATAAATTATCAATATATCTTTGAAAAACAGAATATCCTAATAAATCGTTTTTTTAAAGTAATGTCCCCAAAATTACTTCCCTATATTTTTATTAAAAACAATTATGATTATGTTGTGGCATATCAGGAAGGTATACCAACAAAAATAGTGTCGGGTATAAATACTACAAAGACAAAAAAATATAATTGGATGCATAATGACCCAACATATAACGATAACAATATATATTACTTTTTTACAAAAGATAGATTATTAACACACCTTTTAAAATTTAATAAACGAATAAGTGTTTCACATTATATACAAAACCAATATAATGATTATCTTTCTAAGAATGTTGATAGTATCGTCATCTATAATGCCATTGATGAGGTAAATGTAAGAAGACTTGCCGAATCTGATAACCATTACCCATTCGATAATGGCCTTAAGATTTGCTGTATTGGAAGATTGTCCGAAGAAAAAAACTTTATCGCCGTTATTTCTACAATTAAAAAAATTAGAGATGAAAATTACGATGTTAATCTAACCATAATTGGATCAGGACCTGAGAAGAGCAACTTATTAAAAGCAATTAAAACATATAACTTGGAACAGAGTGTAAAGATATTGAATTTTGTTGATAATCCATATGTTTACATGAAGAAATGTGATGTAATAGTTTGTAGCTCTAAGGTCGAATCATTTGGTTTGGTGGTAGCTGAAGCCATGGTCTTAAATAAATTTATTTTATCTACTAAATGTGGTGGACCGGAAGAATTGCTGAAGGAATACAGAAAAGGCATATTATTAGAGTCTGATTTTTATCTATATGATGGAATACACCAAATACTATTATTAAAAAACATGGAAAACAATATTAGTGAAGATATACCTAGATATCCTTTTTCAAAGGCTGTAGTACTAAAAAATTGTAGAAATTTATTTAGTTAGAAAAATATTCTTACAATTTGGTTGGAGTGAAGAATATATGGATAAAGTTAGTGTTATAATGCCTGTTTTTAATTCAGCGAAATATTTAAATAGAAGTATTGAAAGTGTAATAGGTCAGTCTTATAAGAATTTTGAGTTAATAATAATAGATGATGGATCAACTGACAATTCGTTAGAAATTATCTCACATTATGCAAATTTAGATGGGAGAATTAAAACGATTCAAAGTCATAATAAAGGTCCGGGGGCTGCTAGGAATATTGGTATTAAACAGTCCGAAGGTAAATATATAATGTTCATTGATGCTGATGATCAATTTGGTAATTTTGATATGTTAGAAATATTGTATAGAAATATTATACATACGAACTCGGATATTGTTATTTGTGACTATAATTATATAACTCATGAAGGTAAATATATAACAAACTCTATTAGTGATATAGAAACAAAAAGTGTATCAAAGAAAAACAAAAAAGCATATGACGAAATCCTACTGAAATTATATGAAAGTAAACTTCTATTTGCTGTGTGGAATAAAATTTATCGGGCTGAGATTATTTCAAAAAACGACATTAAGTTTCCAATTCAAAAACTCGGAGAGGATGCAATGTTTAATTTAGTGTATCTCAAACATTGTAGAAATTTAAGGTATTTGAGGCAAGCAATGTATAATTATTATTTTAACAATTCGAGTTTAATGAATAACTTTAAAGAAGGCCAGTTTTTAATACAAATGGAAATATATAAATCCCTTAAAAATTCATTATTGGACACACCAGATAGAAGTTTCATTAAAAGGGTTGGATCGGATTTTCTAGTAGAGGTTGTTTATGGTGTGGTTAACCTATCAAATGAAAAATGCAACTTTAACTACAAGGAAAAATATTGGCAAATTGTTTCTGTTATTAATAACAGCACAGCTAGAGAAATAATAAAATATGGGAATACTTCTTCTAAATTTGTAAGAATGTACCAATTCTTCATAAAAAATAGGATGAAACGAATACTTTATTTTATGGTTCAAATTAACATCAGACCTATTTTTAGAATTAAATATAGTAAAAGTTAAAGTACAATATCTAAAGGAATGTACTTTTAAGTAAGGAGTAACTATGAAGTCAAGAAGAGGTTTTTACAATTTAATATTTGGATTGGGAAGCCAGCTAATTATACTTGCCCTCGGAATCGTAATTCCTAGATTGTTCCTACTTAACTTTGGTTCAGAGATTAATGGATTAATTGCATCTATTAGTCAAATTTTTGTTTATCTCACTCTCCTTGAAGCGGGGGTCGGAGCCGCTACATTACAAGCTCTTTATAAACCTGTCTCAGAGTGTAATTATGCCAACATTAATGGCGTTTTAGCTGCAACTTCGAGTTATTATAAAAAAGCCGGGGGCTATTATTTTTTTGCAGTTGTTGCATTGTCTATTCTTTATCCATTCTTAATCAGTACGCAACTAAATACATTTACAATAATGATTGTTATCCTACTAGCTGGTATGGGAGGGGTACTTAACTTTTTCTTTCAAGGAAAATATATATTATTATTAACTGCCGAAGGGAAAAGCTATATAAATACTACACTAGTTACAATTATTAGTATTTTAGCTAGTGGGGTAAAGATAATTTTATTGACGCAAGGCTTTAATATTATTATTCTTCAACTGGCACATTTTATAATAATAATGATCCAAATTTTATTAATTAACATATATATTAAAAGGAATTATAAATGGGTTGATTTAACAGTAAAGCCTAACTTCGATGCAATTAAACAAAAAAATTCTGTTGTAGTTCACGAAGTTTCTACTTTAATCTTTAGAAACACCGATATAATCTTGTTAACCATTTTTTGTAATTTAAAAGTAGTAAGTGTATATGTTTTGTATAATATGCTTTTTGGGATAATTGATAGCATTGTTAATACGGTCCATAGTAGTGTGACATTTGCATTGGGGCAAACATTCCATGAAAACAAGGCTAAGTTCGTTAAGCTTTATGATTCATTTGAGGTCCTCTTTATGGCTATTGTTTTTGCTTTATTTTCTGTCGCATATGTTTTAATAATTCCTTTCATGAGATTGTATACAGAGGGAATTAATGATATAAATTATATTGATTTCTGGTTACCTACTCTTTTTGTAATGCTAAAACTCCTGAGTCTTGCTCGAACTCCTTCAAATATTTTAATAAATATAATAGGGCATTTTAAGGAAACAAAAAATAGCTCTATAATTGAGGCTTCAATAAATTTGATCGTATCTCTATTGTTAGTAAACATTATAGGAATCTATGGGGTTTTATGTGGCACCATTATTGCATTATTATATCGATCCACAGAAATAATATTTTATACGAGTAGAAAAATACTTTATAGGACACCATGGATCCCTATAAGAAGATGGCTAATCAATATGGGAATATTTATTATATTTATCGGGGGATGTTCTCTATTAAACATAAGCCCTATCACTTATATTCAAGTATTTTTATGGGCGGTCATATTATGTGTTGTGATGGTTCCAGCATACTTATTAATTAGTTTCATATTTGAAAAGGCAGTTTATAATTATACTTTAAATTATTTTAAAGTGATTTTATTGAAGGTTTTAAATTTAGCTTCAAAACCTAAGTCTTTTATTAGATACCGTGGTTAAAAAATTAAATTTAAAAAACGTCTGTTCAAGCTAATCTAAAATATTTGTTCTCTAGATAATGATTATTTTAATAAACTTTATGGCTCTCATTGAGAGTCCTTTTTTTGTCTACTTATTTAAGGACGGAAATTGAAAGGGTGAAGCATATGGCAATTTTAATTACAGGTGGTGCTGGTTATATTTGAAGTCATACATGTATTGAATTATTAAAAAACCGATATGATCTAATAGTCATTGATAATTTTGTAAATAGTAAATTGGAATCAATAAAACGCGTTGTTGAAATAACCGGTAAGAATTTAAAATATTATAAAGCAGACTTGTTAGATAGTAAGGAACTTGACAAAATCTTTGCAGAAAACACTATTGAGGCCGTCATTCATTTTGCAGGGTTAAAGGCAGTAGGAGAGTCTGTTGCTTTACCCTTATGGTACTATCATAACAACGTTACTGGAACAATAAGTCTTTGTGAAATAATGAAAAAATACGGTGTAAAAAAGCTTGTGTTTAGCTCTTCCGCAACTGTATATGGAGTACCAGAAAAAGTACCAATAACTGAAGATTGTTCATTAGGAGCAACAAATCCATATGGACGAACCAAACAGATGATAGAGGAAATCCTCCGTGATCTGTATGTTTCGGACCATGAATGGAGTGTTGCTCTTTTACGTTATTTTAATCCAATTGGAGCTCATAAAAGCGGCCGTATTGGTGAAGACCCAAATGGTTTACCAAACAATCTTCTGCCATATATCTCTCAGGTTGCAGTCGGGCGGCTTAAAGAACTAAGGGTATTTGGAAACGATTATCCAACTGTAGACGGTACAGGTGTAAGAGATTATATTCACGTTATGGATCTTGCAAGCGGACATGTGAAAGCTTTAGAAAAGATACTGACTTCAAAAGGGGTAGAGGCTTATAACTTAGGTACAGGTAATGGTTATAGTGTGTTAGAAGTCATTAAAGCTTTTGAAAAAATCTCAGGCAGAAAAATACCATATCAAATCGTAGACCGCCGTCCAGGGGATATTGCACAGTGCTTTGCTGATCCGACAAAAGCAAAAAATCACCTTGGTTGGTCTAGTTTTAGAGGTATTGAAGAAATGTGCAAGGATGCTTGGAGATGGCAGCTGAAAAATACAAATGGTTATGAAATAAACAATGCGTTATCTCATATATTGAAGTAGTAAAACATATGCTGAAATGGGAATTCCAAATTTAGGGTAGAGGTGGAAAATGAAAAGAGTATTTGATCTGCTTGTTTCTTCTTTCATATTAATTCTGTTTTTACCATTAATATTGTTGACAACATTTTTCATAGGAATGAAGCTAGGTTCCCCTATTATATTTAGACAACATCGGCCTGGATTGTATGGTAAGACGTTTGTACTTTATAAATTTCGCACAATGACAGATGATCGAGGGAAAAATGGTGAATTGTTATCGGATTATGTCAGATTAACATCTTTTGGAAAACTCTTAAGGAAATTAAGCATTGATGAGTTTCCTCAGTTACTCAACGTAATTAAAGGTGATATGAGTTTAGTTGGCCCGAGGCCACTACTAACAGAATATCTAACGTTATATACAGAGGAACAGGGAAGAAGACACAATGTAAAACCAGGAATCACGGGGTGGGCCCAGGTAAACGGCAGAAATGCAATTACTTGGGAGGAAAAATTCAATTTAGATGTGTGGTATGTCGATAATCAAAGTTTAAAACTTGATTTAAAAATATTATTCTTAACAATAAAAAAAGTTCTAGTCTCAGACGGGATTAGCAATCAAAATCATGTAACAATGCCCGATTTTGAAGGGACCCCGCAGCAGAATCGAAATTATACATCCGTCTGAATTGAAAAATCTAAAAATATGTTTATGACGACTATCGACCTTATTAATTCGATAGTTTTTTTATTTCATAAGAAAACTTCGGGAGTTGGTTGAATGACAAATGAAAAAGAGAGAATACACCTTTCACTAGCACATATGAGTGGTAATGAACAAAAATATATTAACGATGCTTTTGATATGAACTGGGTTGCTCCATTAGGACCAAATGTGGATGCATTTGAAAAAGAAATTGCCGCATATGTGGGCGTTAATGCAGCATTAGCAGTAAGTTCAGGTACAGCAGCTATACATTTGGCATTACAGCTATTGAATGTTGGGCCTGGTGATCGAGTATTTTGTTCCACCTTTACTTTTGTTGCAAGTGCAAATCCCATATTATATCAAGGAGCTAAACCTGTTTTTATTGATTCAGAACCTGACACGTGGAATATGTCGCCACAAGCATTGGAGCGGGCTTTAATCGATGCTGCTTCAGGGGGGACATTACCGAAGGCTGTCATTGTAGTCCATCTATATGGGCAGAGTGCAAAGATGGATGAAATTCTTCATCTATGCGATCAGTATGATGTTCCTGTCATCGAGGATGCAGCAGAATCTCTGGGCTCTACATATAAAGGAAAAGCTAGTGGATCCATGGGGAAGTATGGTATTTACTCTTTTAATGGTAATAAAATCATTACGACTTCTGGAGGTGGAATGCTGGTATCGAATGATGTTGATGAAATAAAAAAGGCACGATTTTTAGCAACTCAAGCTAAAGATCAGGCACCATTTTATCAGCATAGTCAGATGGGGTTTAACTACAGAATGAGTAATATTTTAGCTGGAATTGGAAGGGCTCAATTAGAGGTACTGGAGGATAGGGTAAGCGCTAGAAGGGCAATATTTCATCGTTATTTAGAACATATGTTCGATGTACCTGGAATCTCTTTTATGAAGGAGTTAGAATATACCCGTTCAAATCGGTGGTTAACAACATTATTAATAGAAGAAAATGTTACAGGAATAACAGTGGAAAAACTTTTAGGGAAGCTGGAGGAAGAAAACATAGAAGCGAGGCATGTTTGGAAACCTCTTCATTTGCAGCCTCTTTTTAATGGTACCTCTTATTATCCGCATAGTGAGAAATTAAGTGTATCAGAAGAGCTATTTAATAAGGGGATTTGTCTTCCTTCAGGATCTGGAATGACAGTTGATCAGCAAATGAGGGTAATTAATTTAATATTGAAAGTTCTTAATTTTAAAAGTATCCCAGACGAATTTAGTAAAGCTCTAAGTATCATGTAAAAGTTCTAATTCTTTTGATAAGGAAGATTTATAAATGTATGGTTCCCAAAATCTTAATCAACAGATGCTAAAAGAAATTTTAATGAATATTTACCAAAAAGGAGAAGAAAACAAGGAGATAGACCTCAGTAATTTTATTGAAGATATAAAATCGCAGATTAAATTAGCTGTTACTAAGAATAATCAAGATTAGTTTAAGGGGGGAACAAGTTGAACAGTCGCTACAAGGAACTAGATTCATTGAGAGGAATTGCTGCTATGAGTGTCTTTCTTTTTCATATTGCAATGATTCTTCCAGACTCATGGAAGGGAGACATATTATGGGATATTTTATTTTTTAGCCCTCTACACATTTTTTTTACCGGCGAGCAGCCAGTGATTCTCTTTTTTGTCCTAAGTGGCTTTGTTTTATCTTTGGTGTACTTTTCAGGTAAGAAAATTTCATATCCATCTTTTATTACTAAAAGAATTTTTAGATTATATCTACCTTATGCTGTTTCTATAGTTGTCGCAATTACATTATGTTTACTGTTCTCTAAACAAGGTAATGACAATCTTGGTAATTTATTTAATATTGTGTGGATGGACCCTATGAACATAAGTAGTGTGCTTGATCACTTTTTGTTTATCGGTAATTATAACGTCTATTCGTTCAATATAGTAATTTGGACACTTATTCATGAGATGAGAATATCCTTTATCCTTCCTTTGTTAGTCGTTTTTGCAATACGTTTTGGTTGGAAAATAAATTTAACTATTGGTATTGGATTAGCAACAATAGGAGCTGCATTCCATCTTTTATATCAAGATTCATATCAACCCTTTTATAAATCACTAATTTATATTCTAATGTTTATTGTAGGGATATTGTTAAGTAAAAATAGAAATTATTTAATAAGTATGTTCAAGTCTTTCACAAAAGGTAGAAAAATTGTAATTGCTCTTTTTGGAACAATTCTTTACATTTATGCAGATTTATTGATCAATCCTCTATTAATTGATTGGACAGCAACATTAGGGGTATCAATCTTACTTATAGTTTCTTTATCTTCACAAGTTGCATCAAAGATATTGTTGCTCAAACCGTTACAGTTTTTTGGAAAGGTTTCTTTCAGTTTATATTTATATCACTTTCCGATTTTACTATGTTTGATTTATATATTTTATGAGAAATTACCTTTAATAATCATTGTTTGTTTATCTGTAATTCTCACCATTATTGTTTCAAGTATTGCTTGGTTGACAATTGAAAAACCTTCTATTAGACTGGCTAACCACTTATCTAGCAAGTTAAATAAGCAGTTTCCAGTTGTTATTAACAGAGAAAAAGAAATAAGTTAATCAATATTGTGAAAGCAAACGTATATTTCAATAAGATGATGGTATTATTCACCATTAGAAAGGTGAGCAACTGTGAAAGCTACTTTAACCAATTCAATTATTAAAGGTATTTCTACAGCAATCCCTAAAACACAAGTTAATCTTCATTCACTAAGTTCTATTTATGGAGAAGATGAGGTTAATAGAATTATTGCTAGTACTGGTATAGAAGAGATTCATGTTGCTAGAGAAGGTTTGTGCACATCAGATTTATGTGAAGCAGCAGCAGAAGCATTGCTTTCAAGACTAGAGATCAGTCCATCAACTATTGATGGGCTTGTTTTTGTTTCGCAGACTCCAGATTATAGAATGCCTGCAACGAGTGTGTTGCTTCAACATAGGCTAGGTTTACCAACTACTGCGGTTGCCTTTGATATCAACTATGGTTGTTCCGGATTTGTTTATGGCCTGTACCAAGCTTCAATGATGGTCGAAGCAGGTGGCTGTGAAAGAGTATTGGTATGTGTCGGGGATACTTCCACAAGGATGGTTCATCCAGGAGATCGTTCGGTTCGGATGGTGTTTGGAGACGCCGGGAGTGCTGCACTAATTGAAAAAGGAAAAAATACAACACATTTTGTCTTAAGAACAGATGGATCTGGAGCGGAACATTTAATCATTCCTGCTGGAGGGTCACGAAAGCCAATAAGTGAAGCAACCTCGAAACCAATTGAAACAGAAGATGGTAATGTACGTAGTGAAGAAACTGTGTATATGAATGGAATGGAAATCATGTCCTTTGCGTTAAGGGAAATTCCAGTCATGATTGAAGACCTTCTTAATTTAAGCGGCTGGAAAAAAGAAGATGTTGGGACATACGCACTTCACCAGGCAAACAAATTTATGCTGGAGTATTTACGAAAAAAAATGAAGCTGCAAAAGGAATCTGTACCTATTGCTGTATCTTCTGTGGGGAATACTGGCCCCGCTTCAATTCCCTTGATGTTAGCCATCAAACATAAAAAATTATCGGAAAGAAACCAGCTTGAAAAGGTAATTTGTTGTGGTTTTGGTGTCGGTTTATCATGGGCAGCCTGTTCCCTCGATTTATCTTCGACCGTTATTTTAGATCCAATTGAAGTATAACTATTAATGAGGAATAGGGGAACTTAAAATGAGAGAGAAGCTGTTAGAGCTGGTTTTAAAAACAATCGATGAATTTAATATTGCTTATCAACAAAAACTCCCATTAGAAAAAGGAGAAGAAACACCGTTATATGGAAAAGATGGAGTTGTAGACTCTTTAGGGCTTGTTTCATTAATCGTGATGATTGAACAGGCAATTGAAGATGAATGGGAAGTGTCATTAATATTAGCAGATGAAAGGGCTTTGTCACAAAAGACTAGTCCTTTTTTAAATGTCAGTTTACTAGTCAACTACATTAACAGCTTGATGGATGAGGAGATACCCGTGTGGACAGACCGATCACTTTAATTACAGGCACTCGTAAGGGAATAGGGAAATATTTAGCAGAGTATTATGCAAAAAAAGGTCACCTTGTCATTGGCTGCAGTAGAAATGAACCAGATTGGAGTCTTGAAGGGTATGAGCATTTTTTATTAGATGTTTCAGATGAGATCGGTGTGAAAAACATCTTCTCTCATATAAAGAAGAAATATGGAAGGTTAGATCATTTGATTAATAATGCAGGTATAGCTTCAATGAACCACTTTATGTTGACGCCTGCTGCCACGGTAACCAAGATTCTAAATACAAATGTTATTGGGACTTTCCTATTCAGTCGGGAAGCAGCAAAGCTGATGCAAAGAAATCGTTATGGGCGGATTGTGAACTTTACAACGGTTGCAACCCCTTTAAAGCTTGAAGGAGAATCCATTTATGCAGCTTCTAAAGCGGCTGTCATTTCGTTTACAGAAATAATTGCAAAAGAGTTAGCCACTTATGGAATAACAGTCAATAGTATTGGCCCTACTCCAATTGAAACAGACTTAATTCGGTCAGTTCCAAAGGAAAAGATAGAGGCTCTTATTAGCAGGCAGGCAATTAAAAAATATGGAACTGTAGAAGATGTTGCGAACGTAGTGGATTTTTTCCTCCAAAAGCAAAGCTCCTTTATTACAGGGCAAACGCTATTTCTAGGAGGGATATAATGTATATCGATTTTTTACTTGATCGATTTAAAATGAATGCCGATAAGCAAGCGCTTATTTGGCAAAATGAAGTTTACTCTTACGGTAAAATGCATGAGTTAACTAATAGTCTGATGATAAATTTAGAAAATGAGCATTTTCCGGAAGGGAGTGTTGTGGCTTTAGATGCGGATTTTTCACCGACATCCATTGCCCTCTTGCTGGCCTTAATCGAAAAGCGAAGCATTATTGCTTTGTTGAGTAAGGCTGTGAAAGATAAGAAACATGAGTTTTGTGAAATTGCAGAAGCCGAGTATATGATCTCTTTAAATAAAAATGATACGGTTTCAATTATTAAACATGACCGAAAAGCAACCCATGACATCTATAGCAAATTACGCAGTAAACAACGTCCTGGGGTAGTCCTTTTTTCTTCTGGTTCTACTGGCAAGAGCAAAGCTGCTGTTCATGATTTTGTTCCATTACTTGAGAAATTTAAAATTCAAAGGCATGCAAAAGTTACAATTGCCTTTTTACTTTTTGACCATATTGGCGGACTGAACACCATGTTCTATACATTATCCAATGGAGGCTGTCTTGTTACTGTTCAAGATAGATCGCCAGAGGCAGTTTGTGCTGCGGTAGAAGAATATCAGGTCCAGACCCTTCCGACATCGCCAACCTTTATTAATCTCATTATGCTGAGTGAAGCATATAAAAATGCTATCCTTAGCAGTCTAGAATTGGTTACATATGGTACGGAAGTGATGCCAGAAACTACACTTAAAAAGTTTCATGCTCTGTTTCCAACTATTCGTTTATTGCAGACTTACGGACTATCGGAGGTAGGAATACTCCGATCTAAATCAAAATCATCCAATTCTCTTTGGGTGAAGGTCGGCGGTGAAGAGTTTAAGACTCGAGTGAGAAATGGAATGTTAGAAATAAAGGCACAATCCGCGATGTTAGGGTACCTTAATGCACCATCTCCTTATACGGAAGATGGATGGTTTATGACTCAAGACCAGGTCGAGGTAGATGGAGAATATATTAAGATTCTTGGGCGGTCATCGGAAATCATTAATGTTGGAGGAGAAAAAGTCTTTCCAGCTGAAGTGGAAAGTATCCTTCAGTTAATGGAGGGAGTACAGGAAGTAGCTGTCAGCAGTGTACCAAGCCCTATTACAGGACAAATTGTTAAAGCCACTATAAAACTATCTTCACCTGAAAGTTTAAAAGATTTTCGGATTCGCTTAATTCAGTTTTGCAGTGATAAATTGCCGGGTTATAAAATTCCGCAAAAATTAGAACTAGTGGAAAACTGGATGCATAATGACAGGTTTAAGAAGATGAGGAGAAATGGGTAGGGTAACAGAGACTGCAAAATGCGATGTTAGAACTGCAGGTAGCCGAAGGAGAGTAAAATAAGTGAATACATTTAGTATCAATTTAGAACGAATACCTAAAGAACTAATGTTTTTACTAGATATTCTAAATGAAAAAGCAGATGGATATAACGAACACTATCAACATAACCTGAAAAACAAACTTGCAGATATGGACTGGCAACTTTTCCTTGATTTGGTTGCCCACCACCGACTTTATCCAATCATATATACTAAGTTAAAGCGAATTAATGAAGGCTTGGTTCCGAATTTAGTATTCAAAAAAATAAATAATGCTTATAAAAAAAACACCTTTCAAATGCTTCATCTTACAGCTGTAATGGAGGAGGTAAGCAGAATATTTACGGGAAATAATTTGCGCCTTCTTGTTTTAAAAGGACCAGTTCTAGCAGAAGATTTATACGGGGATATTTCAAAACGCACATGCAGAGATTTAGATATTCTTGTTTCAATTGAAGATATAATTGAAGTTCATCATCTTTTAGAAAAGATTGGATTTGAGCAAGAAGAAGAATTTCAAATTGATCTGAACCTAAATGATTGGAAGTGGCGGCATCATCATCTATCATTCTATCACCCTAAAAAACATGTGAAAATAGAAGTTCATTGGAGGCTGAACCCTGGTCCAGGAAGAGAGCCTTCCTTTAATGATTTATGGGAGAGAAAACGAATTAGTTCACTAACCAACTATCCGGTACATTATTTAGGAAGGGAAGACTTATTTTTCTTTCTTATAACTCACGGAGCACGCCATGGATGGTCTAGACTTCGTTGGTTGGTAGATATTGACCTTTTGGCCCGTCAAAATATTAAATGGGAATTTGTTACTCGTCTATTGCTAAAGTATCAATTTCTTTATTTAGGTGGGCAAGCACTTAAACTTTCATCAAAGTTGTTAGAGACACCGATTGATCAGGAAATGAAACTAATTATTTCTGACCCTATTTCTACACAACTTGCTCAAAATGCAATTTTTTACTTTGAGGAAATGGTGAATTTACATTCTGAACATCTTCCTGAAAGAATCGAATCATATCATAATCAATACCTATTATCACTAATGACAACAAAACAAAAACTATTATTTTTCTTAAGTGTCCTATATCCTTCTATAACTGATGTAAAAACAATCAAGTTACCTAAAAGGCTATACTTTTTATATTTTCCTTTAAGACCATTCCTTTTAGCCATAAGAAGAACGAAGAAGCACTCAATATCAAAATAATTAATATTCGTTTTGGGAAGGAGGCTAGGGGATGAACCGATTTAATAGAAAAAGAAGAAAAAAACTAAGGGTTTATATATTCTTTTTTTTATTTTCAATGATGATAATTTTAAGTCTGCTCCAAATAAAAGAGAATTTAAATAAAGAACAATTAGACTCGGAGACACTAGCTCCAGTAGTAAATTCTAAAGGGGATCAAACATTCGTTACCTTAGATTCAACAAGTTACAATTTAGAATCCAAGGAGGAACATCAGCTAATTGTTACTGTTCATAAGACAGATGGGTCAAGTAGCAGGGTAACCAATCAAAGTCATTACTCAACCTCAGATAAGAATGTTGTAACGATTGACGAGAACGGAACGATAACTGGTGTTGGTCCAGGCTTTGCCAGTATAACAGCCAATTTTCAAGGAATTATTACATCAATGTCTGTATCGGTTTCCTCTACCTCTCTAAAAGTAAATGTTAAAGATTTTGGAGCTCATGGATATGGAGTTAAGGATGAAACGGACTCCTTTCAAAAAGCGATTGATTATGTAGCTGCCAAAGGCGGAGGGGATGTATATGTACCTAAGGGAACCTATAGTTTAACTCCAATCTATTTGCAATCTAAGGTTAATCTTGTTGGAGAAAATCGGGATAGTGTATTCATTAAATTGTCTGATAATGCTCCGGATGATTATACCCGTGTTATTAACCTTGAAAATATACAGGATGTAAAAATACAAAACATAACTTGTGATGGCAATAAAAAGAATCATCCAAATGGAATTGAGCATATGCATTGTATTTTTGCGTGGGATAGTAAAAATATTTTGATTGATAACAATAAATTAATAAATGCTGTAGCGGATGGAATCTCCATTTCAGGCTCATCAGTAACAAGTAATAATGTTATTATATCAAATAATATTTTGGAAGATAATCATCGCTCAAATATTGTCCTTGAACAAGTTAGTAATTTACAAATTTTTAATAATACCAGCACATCAAAGGTAGAACGCCCTGCTCTCCATTTTGAGCCTTGGGAGGAAATGTCCTTTTATAATGCTGAAATTTGGAATAATACTTTTAGTTCTAATACCACAGGTTACTGTGTCCAACTAGAAGGCGGAGTCAACGAAGGGAACTTTTATCATAATGTCAATTTTTACGAAAACATCGTTAATTGTCCTACAGGTCAATTTCTAATTATGGAAACCAAAGATTCGAATGTTCATCATAATACCCTCAATGTTTCAAAGTTGTTTGTATGGATAAAAAACGAAGATCTTAAGATATTCAAAAACAAGATCTCTTCTAAGCATGGAATTGTTATTGAAGGAACTTGGGGAGTTAACTCCAAAAGAACCCAAATTACTGATAATAATATTACAACTAAAGGTGATGGTGTACAGCTAATAGCAGGTTCACAAGATACAATAATCGATCAAAATACATTCACAGGGGCAGGAAACACAGGTGTTTATTTTTTTGCTTCAGAGACAGATATAACGAATACAACAGTATCTAATAATATATTTAAAAACTTTGATTACGGAATTATTACTGACTATGATTATTATGGTGATAACCGCATTAATGGACTTTATGTACTTGAAAATAAATTTGAAGAATTCAGTGATTATGCCCTTTATTTAAAAGGCGGAACTGGAAACGTTACAGTGGAAAACAATGTGATAAAAAATGCCTCGGGGGTATATATTACCGTTGAAGAAAAAGAAATGGAAAATATTAAAATTAGCGATAATATGATATCAGGCGGAAAACAGGGTATAGTCCAAACTCAGAATGGTAATGGTACATTAAAAGGTTTAACTATTTCAGAAAATGTAATATCAGATACAACAGGTGACGAATATTCCTCTGGAGCTGCGATTGAACTAGATCAAAATTCTAAAGCTACTTCAGATGTTTCTATTAGTAAAAATGTATTAAAAAATAACGCAATGAATAGTATTACAGTACCAGTTCACTTACAAAGCTCTTTAAAAGACAATAAAATTCATAAACAATGAAAAATAGAATCTTATTCTACTAAAAAGACTATTAATATGAAAAATATTATTGAAAAGTGACATATAAGTATCAAATAAACATCTCTTTTTTTTTGAATAACTGTTTCTTTGTAAAGGGAGGAACACATGAGTGCAATAGCCGGATTAGTCAATTTCGATAATAGTTCAATAAACAAGCAAAATAGTTCAAGCATAATGAAGGCTCTAGAGTGTTTTCCGGCAGATGATATACAATCATGGGTTGGAGAAAATGTCTTTCTTGGGTGTCATGCCCAATGGATTACACCAGAATCTATTGGTGAACGCTTACCATACTATGATTCTATTAGCAAACTAGCTATTACGGCTGATGCTATTATTGATAATCGCAGGGAGTTATTTGAAAAATTACAAATAAAACCGTTAGATCGAAAATCAATAACTGATAGTAAGCTAATCTTACTTGCCTACCAGAAATGGGGAGAGGATTCTCCTAAGTACTTAATAGGTGATTTTGCATTTATGATTTGGGATGAACGAAAGCAAAACCTTTTTGGAGCAAGGGATTTCTCGGGATGCAGAACCCTCTATTATCATCTGCATAAAAATCTCTTTACTTTTTCAACAACTATTCAGCCATTACTAACAATGCCATATATACAAAAACAATTAAATGAAGAGTGGTTGGCTGAATTTTTAGCGATTTCTTCCGTAGTAGATACTGTAGATGTTTCACTAACACCTTATAAAGATATTTTTCAAGTACCTCCTTCTCATAGCATCTCGGTTGAGAGGGATAAATTATCAATTAAGAGGTACTGTACATTATCAATGAGTGAACAATTAAAGTTTAGAACAAATGATGAATATGTTGAAGCATTTAAGGAAGTTTTTGATGAATCCATTAAGTCCCGCTTGCGAACATATCGTAATGTTGGTTCCCATTTAAGTGGAGGACTGGACTCTGGGGCGATCGTTGGTTTTGCTGCAAAGCACCTAAATAAACTAAATAAACCTTTACATACCTTTAGCTATATCCCGCCAAGTGATTTTAATGATTATACCCCCAAATATTTACTCCCTGATGAGAGGGAGTTTATATATTCTACAGTCCAATTTATTGGGGGGGTTAATGATCATTACTATGATTTTAACGGAAGAAATCCATTATTAGAGATTGACGACTTTCTGCAAACAATGGAGATGCCTTATAAATTCTTTGAAAATTCTTTCTGGGTAAAAGGGATATTTGAGAAGGCTTCTGAACTGGATATTGGTGTTTTGTTGAGTGGAGGAAGAGGAAATTTAAGCATCTCTTGGGGGTCAGCACTAGATTATTATGCCCTTCTGCTTAAGCGACTTAAATGGATTCAACTTTTAAAAGAATTGCACAAATATAGTCAGAATGTTGGAGGGCCGAGGTTAGGCAGAATTCCTTTAATAGCAAGAATTGCTTTTCCTGCTATTGACCGTGCAGAACAGTCAAGTGTACCCCAAAGTTTAATTAATAGCAATTTTGCAGAACAAACAAAAATATATGAGAAACTTCTGGCTCATGGCATTGGTACAACAGGCTGGCTAGCTTCATCGAATATTTACAAACAAAGGGAAAACCATTTTGAGAAGCTATTTCACTGGAATGCCACTAACACGCTTGGAACGAAATTATCGTTAAAGTATTCGTTATGGAAACGTGACCCAACCAATGATTTACGGGTTATTCGATTTTGTTTATCTGTTCCAGAAGAACAGTATGTTCAAAACGGAGTCGATCGTTGGCTAATTCGCAGGTCTACAGATAAACTTCTGCCGGATAAAGTAAGGTTAAATCAGCGGATAAGAGGTGTTCAAGGAGCTGATTGGGTGCATAGGATGATTCCTTATTGGGGGCAATTCCTTGAAGAGCTTCAGCAGCTAAGTAAGGATGAAAGAGTACTAAAATATATGGATGGGAATGCGATAAGATCTGCAATTGAAAATGCAAAGGAACCAAAACCTGAATATGCGACACATCCAGATTTTAGAATGTTAATGCGAGCTTTAATTGTCTATAGATTTTTAAGCAATTTTACTTGAAAGGAGGTGATAGAATGAAAAAGGAATGGCAGCAACCTGTACTAGAAGTCCTTGAGGTTAGTATGACAATGGCGAATACTAATCCAGGTAATTTTCTAGATGATACTTTTGAAGCTGGAACACGTTGGAGTGACTTAACCTGGGGAAATGACAGCTAGTGGGAATCGTTTAATGTATATTGAATGATTCTACTTTAGAATATCGAATTTAAAAACACCTCTAGATGTTTCATTACATAAGAGGTGTTTTTGTTCATATTCTATTGGCTTCTGGATGATAAAATCCTACATTATGATTTCTAGGCAGTGAGGAAGAAATGAAAATAGTTAAATACAGAAAATGGATTGTTTTTTTTGTAATTCTACTGGTACTAATTACTTATATTTTTTATGACAATAACAAAATAAATTTAACTAAACAGGAAATTGAAATTGCTAACTTATCCAAGGAATTAGATGGATTCACTATACTTCAAATTACCGATTTACATGAAAAGGAATTTGGGAAAGGCCAAACAAAACTCGTCGATAAAATTAATTCTATTCATTATGATGCAATTGTATTTACGGGTGATATGTTGAAAAATAACACGAGTAACAATTATCATCCCTTTTATGATTTGTTAGAAGGAATTGACAATAAAGAAATAGCTTTATTTGTTCCAGGAAATACAGATCCCGAAATGGGTATAGACTCTGAAGAACCTCTTATCAAATCAGATTTTATTAATGGAATGGAGTTAAGAGGAGTTAAATTTCTGGAGTCATTAGTTACAATGGATATCGGCCATTCAAAATTGCATTTTGTTGATTTTGAATTTTCCTTAAAGGATAAAGAGGAGATAGTAGGAACACTAAAGGAAAAGTTGGTGTCAGAGGAAACATCTTCACAAATATTAACCTATCGGGATCAATTATTTGAAGGTATATCCACTCTTGAGCAAATAGAGAAATCTGATGTTCTAATAGGGCTGACGCACTATCCTGTTGTTGATAAAAGGATCGACTATTTAATATCAAATTCAAAAAATAGATTCAGAGACTACGATTTACTCATCGCTGGACACTATCATGGAGGTCAATTCCGAATCCCGTTCATTGGTGCGCTATTTATACCAGAAGGTTGGTACCCAAGGGATGGACTGTTCCCGCCTCAGGATAGAGTTAAAGGTCTATGGAATTACCGAAATATAAAACAATATGTGAGCACGGGTCTAGGAAGTAGCGATGCAATTCCGTTTTTAAATTTCCGGTTATTTACTACCCCTGAAATTAACCTACTGACATTGAAAGAAGCAAAGTAAGGCTTTTAAACAATTTCGGGAATGTTGACAAATTAATGGATAAATGATAATTTACTAATATCAATATGTTCGTTATATAGAATTAAAAAATTCTTTATAATGGTCATGTTTAAAATTTTAATGAAATTTACGGAGGTAGGTATGAGTGCGATAACTGGTTGTTTACATTTCGATGGTTCCCCCGTAAATTTTCAAGAAGTTAAAATAATGATGGATTCACTCCGGAAATTTCCAGCTGATATTATTCATACCTGGAGTGGGGAAGAAATCAGCATGGGATTCCATGGACAATGGATTACCCCGCAATCAAAAGGTGAAACTCTGCCGTACTGGGATGATGGTACAAATACTGCGATTGTTGCAGATGCGATTATTGATAATCGAGAAGAGCTATTTGAAAAATTGCAAGTTAGCCAAAATCAAAGAGAAAAAATATCAGATAGTAAGTTAATTTTGTTAGCCTATTATAAATGGCAGGAAGAAGCCCCTAAACATTTGGTGGGGGATTTCGCTTTTATGATTTGGGACTCTCGCGAGAAGAAGTTGTTTGGGGCAAGAGATTTTTCAGGGGCAAGGACACTGTATTTCTTTCATGATCATAAGCGATTTGCTTTTTCTACCACTATAGAACCAATACTTAAACTGCCATTTATTAATAGGAGCCTTAACGACCAATGGCTTGCAGAATTTCTTGCTATTCCAACAATGGTAGAAGCAGTTGATATGTCACTTACTGTTTATCAAGAAATTAACCAACTTCCTCCCTGCCACTCAATCACAGTGAAAAATGGAAGGGTGCTTATTTCAAAGTATTCAAATGTTGTATCAAATCAATTGATAAGATTTAAAAAAAATGAAGAATATGAAGAAGCATTTCGTGACGTTTTTAATAAAGCAGTGAAAGCAAGAATTCGAACATTCGGAGGCGTTGGCTCACATTTAAGTGGTGGATTGGATTCAGGCACAGTAGTGAGCTTTGCTGCCAAAGGTCTAAATGAACAAAAAAAACGACTCCATACATACAGTTATGTACCAGAAGATGAATTTGTTGACTGGACAGCTTATTACTATAATCCGGATGAAAGGCCCTATATCCAAGAAACTGTCAGCCATGTTGGTAATATAAATGATTACTATTTTAACTTTAAAGGAAGAAATCCATATACAGAGGTTGATGATTTCCTAGAATTAATGGAAATGCCTTATAAGTTCTTTGAGAATTCTTTCTGGTTAAAGGGGATTTTTGAAGAAGCCCAAAAACAAGAGGTTAAGGTACTATTAAACGGAGCAAGGGGAAATCATTCAATTTCCTGGGGTTCTCCTAATCTAACACTCAATTATTATAGTCGGCTATTGAAAAGCTTAAGATGGAAACGTCTTTTTAATGAGTTAAATCAATATTGTATGAATTTTCAAACTGGTAAATCTGCAATTCTTCCCATGGTAATGAGAAAAACATATACATCTTTTACCTCCAGTACACAAAAAACTCAAACGGGTGAACAATCCTCAATGCTAATCAATCCGTTATTTGCTGAAAAGACAAAGGTATATCAGAAACTTCGAGACCAAGGTATGTACCTTTCAAATGGAAACATTCATGCAAAGAATCTAAACAAATATAGAAACAGTCATTATGAACTGCCCTACTATTGGAATAAAAGCGGGACGGCCACGACAAAATTATCGCTGCGTTATGGAATTTGGGATAGGGATCCTACGAATGATTTACGGGTTATACGCTTTTGTTTATCTATACCTGATGAACAATATGTCCTAGATGGTATGGACCGCTCATTAATACGCAGGGCAACTGCAAATTATCTTCCTGAAAAAGTTAGACGTAACTTTAGAACGAGGGGTATCCAAGGTGCAGATGTGATTCATCGAATGGCCCCATACTGGAATACCTTTATTGATGAAGTTAAAGCTATTTATAAAGACTCGTTGTTTTCCGAATTGGTGAATGTTGAACTGATTAAACAGGCAGTATCCAAGCTAGAAGGAAATCCGCGGCCAGAGTATGTTTTTTCAAATGAATTCAGATTATTAACGAGGAGCCTTATTGTGTATCGCTTTATAAAAAGCGTATAAAAGGAGGTGAGGTTTTGAAGAAAGAATGGAAAGTTCCTATATTAGAAGTACTAGATATTAGTATGACGATGAATGGTCCAGGAAATGCAAATGCTGATTGTTTTGATGTTTCTGATGGTTTGGATGAAACGCACACCGGTAGATCGAATGCAAGTTGTTTAGATAGCTAGAAATCATACGCTTACTGAAAAGAGCCCTCGTCCTTACATATAAGATTGAGGGCTATAATTCTAACAAGCAGGAGGATATATGCCTAATACAGTCCAAAAGGTTTTATACATAGGGTTTGGTTTTCGGGTATCCAGCGATATTGCATTACCAGAATTGCCTGAGTCCACCTGTCAGGAAGAATCATACGATATAGTTTTTGAAAAGGGTGAATTAACAGAGATATGGAACGAGTTTGCAAAGTCTAACAGGTTTTTTGTTATTAAAGAAAACCAAACCATGTTTCATATCCCAAATGTAGCAGTTTACTCTATTGAAAACGGTATGACAGTTAAATATTCCCCTGCTGATGGAGCCAGTGAAGACCAAGTACGCCTCTATTTACTAGGTTCATGTATGGGGGCTCTTTTAATTCAGCGAAAAATACTCCCGCTTCATGGAAGTGCGATCGAAATCAATGGTAAAGCCTATGCGATCGTTGGTGATTCGGGAGCAGGAAAATCAACACTTGCCTCGTCGTTTTTGTTGAAAGGTTATCAACTTCTTAGTGATGATATTATCCCTGTTTCGTTAGCTGACGGAGGCTTACCGGTAGTAACACCTGCCTATCCACAACAAAAACTATGGCAGGAAAGCTTATTGGAATTTGGTATTTCAACGAAAGAATTACGTCCCATTGTTGACCGGGAGACGAAGTTTGCTGTTCCTGTTTCTTCTCAATTTGTCAATAAACCTATACCACTGGCAGGAGTGTTTGAACTAGTAAAAACGGAAACTTTGAATATTGAAATGCACCAAGTAAAAGGTCTTGAAAGGCTGCATACCTTGTTTTATCACACATATCGTAATTTTATACTGGGACCGTCTGGAAGGACGGAATGGCATTTTTCCTTTACCGCAGGTTTAGTAGATAAATTGGACTTTTATCAATTACGACGTCCGACTGCACGTTTTACTGCAAATGAACTGGCTTCAATTATATTATCGACTTTAAATTAGGGGGATTAAGAATGACAATAAAAACAAATATTTCACTAACAGATCTTGTTGTACAAGGGAAAGGGAACATTGTCAGCGATATGGGCGGAGAAAAGGTAATGTTAAGCGTTAAAAATGGTAAGTACTACAACTTAGGTGAAATTGGTGGTGATATTTGGGGATTACTTGAGTCACCAATAAAAATTTCTGATGTAGTGAAAGCCTTAATTGCTGTTTACCAGGTGGAGGAAATGGATTGTCAGCAGCAGGTGTTAATGTTTGTAGAGCATCTCTTAGAGGAAGGATTAATTGAAAAGCGATAAGGGGAGAAGTGATGACTACAGCTTTACGAAAACTCAAAATATATTTATCTCTCGGTTCCAATAGAAAAAAACAGTTACTCGAAGCTTTTATTTTATTGGGGTGGGCTCGACTATTAAAATTGATGCCCTTTAAAAAAATTGCTCCATCACTTGGCAATCATATGGAAGAGACCTCTTTTGAGCTAAATGACCATACTAAGGAGACCTTACGCAACATTTCTTGGGCTATTCATACAATGAGCCGTTATACCGTTTGGGAAAGTCAGTGTCTTGTAAGAGCAATAGCTGGTATGAAAATGCTCAAAAGGAGAAATATCGAGAGTACTCTTTATTTAGGTACTGGAAAAGATGAAACAGGAAAAATGATTGCACACGCATGGCTTCGCAGTGGATCTTATTATGTTTCAGGAGCTGAAGGAATGGAGAAATTCACAGTAGTCGGAAAATTTGCCAATAAAGTACCGCAAGCGAAATTTCCGAGTGAAAATAGATAATACTTTTTCTTTGGCCCAGTATAAATTATCATCTACGCCACATTTTCCTCAGGGGGAAACGATGAAACATGTGAATTATTTCTTGAAGCAAATCCACGTGTTTGCTGGAAAGACTTTATATATGAATCTCATTGCAATGGTCTTTATTAGTTTACTTGAAGGTATTGGAATTTTATTGTTGATTCCAATGATAAATATCAGTGGAATCGTAAACATTGATATTGGAAAGGTATTTAGTGTAGGGGCATTCAATCTATTACAAACTATTCCTAATAATTTGGTGTTACCAATGATATTAGCCATTTATGTTTTAATTGTTATTGGCCAAAATGTATTACAACGTCAAATCACGATCAGAAATGCTATGATCCAGCATGGCTTTTTCAGATACTTACGGATAAATACCTACAGTTTGATTCTTTATTCCAACTGGGATTTCTTTATCAAGAAAAGAAAATCGGATTTAATAAATTTATTAACAACAGAAATAACCCGTGCAAGTGCTGGAACACATTCTTTTTTACAATTCATTACCTCATTGATCTTTACCTTCATACAGATTGCTTTGGCCTTTGCTCTTTCACCAAATATAACAATATTTGTACTACTAAGTGGATTAGTTCTCATTTTCTTTAACCGCAAATTTCTTCGGCGCTCTTTAGCCTTAGGCAATACAAATTTTGAACTAGGAAAGAGTTATCTTGCAGGTATTACCGATCAAATAAACGGGATCAAGGATATAAAAAGCAATACCTTGGAAGAATCCCGGATGGAATGGTATCAAAATATAACTCAGCAAATGAGAGATGAACAGGTTGCATATACAAAATTAAGGACCAAATCTCAATTCTATTATAAAGCATCCTCAGCCCTTCTAATTGCTCTCTTTATTTTAGTAGCAATAAATTTGTATCAGGCACAATCTGGTGAATTGATGTTAATCATAATTATTTTTTCAAGGTTATGGCCAAGAGTCTCGGGAATACAATCCTCCATGGAGCAGATTGCTGCAACTCTCCCTTCGTTTAAGGCGGTAATGGCTTTACATAAAGAATGTCATGCGGATAGAGAATTGGAGTGTACAGACAAGACGGAACCGTTACAAATTAGAGAAGGAATACAATGCAGCAATATTTCTTTTCGATATTATAAAAACAAGCCTCAATATGCATTAAAGAATATTAATGTTAATTTCCCTGTTAACCAAACTACCGCTGTCGTAGGACGTTCTGGGGCTGGTAAAAGTACATTAATTGATTTATTGATGGGTCTTAATTCTCCAGAAAGTGGAGAACTGTTGGTAGACGGAACCCCGCTTAGAGGTAAAACACTTTTATCCTTAAGAAGAGCTGTTAGTTATGTGCCGCAAGATCCTTTCCTCTTTAATACAAGCATTAAGGATAATCTTCTACTGATTAATGAAACTGCAACAGAAGAACAAATGTGGGAGGCTCTTGAATTTTCTTCTGCAGGAGAGTTTGTAAGAAGGCTGCCACAAGGATTGGATACAATCATTGGGGACAGAGGGATTAAGCTTTCTGGTGGAGAACGGCAGCGAATTGTTCTTGCACGTGCTATTTTACGGAATCCATCAATCCTGATTCTAGATGAGGCGACTAGCGCATTGGATTCTGAAAACGAATTAAAGATACAGGAGGCTATTGACAGGTTAAAAGGAAAAATGACAATAATCGTGATTGCCCACCGACTATCGACAATTCGTAATGCAGATCGTGTAATAGTGCTAGATCAAGGAGAGGTTATTCAGCATGGAGAGTATAGTTTGCTAGCTAAAGAGAAACGTGGAGTGCTTGGAAATCTATTAAAAAAGCAAAAGGAAGCATTACGATAAAATTAGTAAAATGGCGAAATTGATAGTTATATAAAGAAAAATATCGGTTGACTTGTTCTTTATATAGAACTAAAATTAGTTCAAATAAGTTAAATTTTTAATATTATAAAAAAATTCTCGCTTTAATGTTCTTTATAAAGAAAAATAGGTTTTTCCAGAAGATTATTTTTTAAGGGGATATGAATATGGCTTCCATACCACGAACGGCCTATATGTTACAAATCCACAAAAATCCTAATCAAGTGAATAAGTTTATTAACCAGCTTATCTCTGATGGTTATGCAGATGTTTTTGTTCATATTGACAAAAGAAGTTATGAAAGTATGAGCAAAAAAATCATAAAAAGCCCATTTGTGACTGTGCTGAAGGACAGCATTAATTGTGAATGGGGTGACATAAGCCAAGTCACAACTACTACCATGTTGCTAAGGGAGGTTTTGGCTGCTAATAAGAAATATGATTATGTTTGTTTAAGAAGCGGCCAAGACTTACTGATCAAGGATGGATTTAAAGATTTTTTATTAAGTGATAAAAAAAATATATATATGACTTTACGGGATGTTAGCAGATTTAATCTAGGACTAATGAATATTAATTGGCCCAAAAATACACGTAAGCGGTATACAACCCCCCACCCTAATAGGATTTATAGGAGAGTACTACAAAGCTTATATCGTAGAGGACTAAATATTTTTCCTAACACTAATTATTGGCCAAAAGAATACTCATTCTTTAACGGATCTCAATGGTTTAGTGTGCCTTTAGAGGTTGCTGAATACATGATAGAGTTTCTAGATAACAATGAATGGTACTTTAAATATTTTGAAAATACATTGTGTCCGGATGAGTGGTTTTTTCACACACTAATTATGAATTCGCCCTATAAAATAGACGTAGTAAATAACAATTTTATGTTTCTCAAGTGGGGAGAAAAGTTCAGTGAACAAAGTTCACCGCAATACTTAACCAATCTTGATATTCCTTTAATAGAGAAATCAGGGGATTTCTTCGCTAGAAAATTTGATGAAGATATTGATCATATAGTAGTAGATTATTTTGCTAATAAAACAAAGTTCAGTACAAACCAGGATGAAAAAGTTCATATTTTAACATGAACTTTAGTTTGTGCATGACTTGATGTTTAAATGGGGGAATATCATTTGGAGAATGTGGCCAATTTTAGAATGGAGAATGAACTAATATCTAGCCATAAATTTTTGACAGAGTTAGAGAAAAAGTATGGGGCTTCTTTTTATTTATTGAATGTAGATAAATTAAGAGAAAACTACAAAAAGATTGAGTATGCTTTTCAAAGTCGATATGACCAATTTATTATCGGTTATTCGTATAAGACCAATTACGTGCCCTTTGTATGTAAACAACTTAAAAATCTAGGAGCCCATGCAGAAGTAGTTTCTAGATTAGAGTATGATTTGGCAATAAAGATAGGTGTAGACCCTAAAAAAGTTATTTTTAATGGTCCGTTAAAGAATAAAGAGGATATTTACTATGCTTTAGAAAACGAAAGTAAAATCAATCTTGATTCCCAATATGAGATAAATTTTGTAGAAGAATATGCCCGAAATAATCCAAATCGAAAAGTAAAAGTAGGATTAAGAGTGAATTTTGATCTCTCAGAAAATGGAGAAAGTCCTCTCGTTGAAGGTCACGAAGTCAGTAGGTTCGGTATTTGCTTGGAAAATGGAGACTTTGATTCGGCAATGAACAAGTTAAGTAGAATAAAAAATGTGCAAATTTCAGGGCTGCATGGTCATTTTTCTACTAGCATGAGAAAGGTAGAAACCTTTCAAAAAATAACTCAAGTTTTGTGTAACCTGGCAAAGGAATACACATTAACAGACTTAGATTATATAGACATTGGCGGAGGGTTCTTTGGGGAAGTACCTAAAATCCTTATCGAAAATACTCCAACATTTGAGGAATATGCTGAAGCAGTGTGCACGGTTATGAATAACGAATTTGGCCACTATAAAACGAAACCCAATTTAATTATAGAACCAGGTATTTCAATGGTTGCGAATGTATTTCAATTTGTTGCTAAGGTAATTGATACAAAATCAATAAAAGACCATAACTTTGTGTTGGTAGATGGCAGTGTACATAATATCAAACCAACCATGCATAAAAAGAATCTTCCAATGAAAATTGTTAGGCAAGATAGTGTTGATTTTGGGAATAACGAGGATTTTCATATCGTTGGCTACACTTGTTTGGAAAAAGATTATTTAGCTTATAATTTTCATGAAAAGATTCCTAAAACGAATGATTACATTATATTTGAAAATGTTGGTGCATATACAATCGTTTTTAATCCTTCCTTTATCAAGGAAAAACCGGGTATTGTTGCGATTGAAAATAATCGAATATCTGAAGTTAGAAAAAAAGAAACGTTACGACAATTCTTCAATGAAGAAATATATATTTTTTAGGTTATGGGGAGGAGTAAGGCAATGAATATTCTCATTTCAAGTGTGGGAAGGCGAGTACAGTTAATTGAGTATTTTAAAGCTGAGCTTAATAAAGTTAATGGAAAGGTTTTGGCAATAGACTGCGATCAAACAGCACCTGCGTTATATCATGCTGATTTTTTTGAAATTGTGCCACGGATAGATCATCCAGAATATAAAACTGTTATTAAAAGCCTCTGTAGGAAATATAACATTAAAGGTATTTTATCGTTAATAGATCCTGAATTATCAATATTAACTACCATGAAAGATGAATTAAAAAAAGAAGATATTCACATTATTGTATCGGATAAGCAAGTCATTGATATTTGCTATGATAAAAATTTAACATATGAGTTTTTAAAGGATAATGACTTACCAGCGGTTCCGACTTATGAAAACCTTAATGATGTAATACAGGAAATAACCTTAGGTAAAATTAATTTTCCATTAATGATAAAGCCCAAAAATGGCAGTGGAAGTGCTGGACTGTATAAAGTCAACAACCTTAACGACCTTCAAATATATTGGGAGAGTAACCATAACCTCATTGCTCAACCTTTTATGGAAGGGAGTGAATATTGTGTAGAGTGTTATATTGACATTCTATCAAATGAGTTGATCAGTCAGTTTAGCAAACGCAAAATTAATATGAGGGCTGGAGAAACCGATAAATCTATAGCTATAAAAGACCCCGTCCTATTTGAGTTAACATTAAAACTTATCAATGCTTTAAAACCAATAGGTCCGGTTGATATTGATTTCTTTAAAACGGGAGATGGTTATGTGATATCCGAAATAAACCCAAGATTTGGTGGAGGATATCCCTATGCATATGAAATGGGAGAAAATTTCATTAAGAATATTATTAATAATCTTAATGGTATTACTAATCCACCATATGAAAAAAACATCTATCATTATGAAGAAGGGAAGATTATGGTTAGATTTGATCAGTTTGTGGTTCTGTAATAATATCAAAATTTCACAAAGACTCGTATCTTAATTAATGGAGGGTTGGAAAATGGAAGCTTTTCTATTAGAATTAGCCGATTTACTAGAGATTGAGAGAGCGGATTTGACCAATGATTATCAGCTAGAAGAAAATGAAAATTGGGATTCTTTGGCGTTAATTTCAATTATTGTGATGGTGGATGAACACTTCAAGTTATCTGTTTCAAATGAAGCTATAAAGAAGTGTGAAATTGTTGGCGACTTATTAAATCTAATCAATAATCAACTCGAAGTTATCAAAATGTAGACAGCAGGGTGCTTCCATTCAAATCGTAAAGGAAGATCTATTATGAAAAAAGTTGTAATTGTAGGTGCAGGCGGATTAGCAAGAATGATATACAGCTGGCTCCCAAGTATGATAGGTGATTCTTGGAAAGTAATTGGTTTTATTAGTGATAGATTAGACATTCTTGATGATTACAACTATAACATACCAATTATCAGTACAATCGAAGATTATCAGCCAGAAGAGGATCATGTTTTAGTTATGGCAATTGCTGACCCAAAGGATAAGCTAGCAGTAGGGCAAGCTTTAGAAAAACGTGGTGGTAAATTTCTTAGCTTGATACATCCAACTGCGATAATTGGAGAAAACGTTGAACTGGGAAATGGTTGTGTAGTGAGCCCACGTGCAGTACTTACTTGTGACATTCAAATTGGGGATTATGTACTGATCAATTTATGTTCAACGATTGGACACGATGTGGTAATTGGTAATGGGTGTACGATTAATTCTCATTCAGATGTTACAGGGTGTGCTAAGTTGGGCATTGGTGTATTCTTAGGCAGTCATTCGGTAATAACACCTAGTGTGAAAGTGAGAGATTTCGCAAAGATCGGAGCGGGAAGTGTTGTTGTTAAACAGGTGAAACCAGAGACGACTGTATTTGGCATTCCCGCAAAGCAAATCTAAACTATTTCATTATTGATAATCGAGGTTGGGTGAATCCTACTATGAGAAAAATTTTAACTGGGATAGCAGTCGGTCTATCTATTACGGCGGCGAATTATATATTTAATAAAAATAAGGATTATAGTGACTATGTTGCAAAGGTGCAGGGTGGGAAAAATCAAAAGTGGATTCATATTAAGTAAACAAAAGAAGACCCCTTTGTTTAGCTCTCATTACAAAGGGGCCATTTTTTCGTATTTGCTATAAACTCTACAAACAAATATTTATTTGGAGATTACATAAACTTCACACAAACCCCATAAGGAACGGTGACATCGGATTGCAATAACGTCAATTTCCCCGTTTCCTCATCCCGTGCATACAAGACCAAATTACTCGACTCCTGATTCGCAGCAATAACAAATTTCTCACTCGGATCAAGTGCAAAGTCCCTCGGCCAATCCCCTTCAGTAGAAACTCTTTCCACAAAGCTAAGCTTACCCGTTTCTTGACTAACTTTAAAAACAGCAATACTGTTATGCCCTCGATTACCCGCATAGACAAAACGTCCATCAGAAGAAATATGAATCGCGCTTCCTTGGTTGTTTTCAGTGAAATCCTCTGGAAGGGTGGTGATATACTGTTTTTCTGAGAAGTGTCCATCTTCTGGATTATAGCTTAAGGTAATCACTTCTGAGCTGAACTCAGTCATGATATAGGCAGTTTTCCCATTTGGATGGAAGACCAGATGGCGAGGACCGCTTCCAGCTTTTAACGGGAGAAGTTTCTTTTTGGTTAGCTTCCCGTCCTCCGCTACATCGTAGGTAATTAAAGCATCAGTCCCCAATTCGACAACGGTTAAGTACTTCCCATCAGGTGTTAAAGCAGCATAATGTGAATGCGGCTTTTCCTGTCTTGGGTCAGGTCCAGATCCCTCATGTAGAACAATGGAGGCTGGCGGTTGAAGTGAACCGTCCTCATTCAATAAGTACGACTCAGCGCTCCCTTTATGGTAATTGGCACTGAACACATAGCGGTTTTTGCTGTCAACACTTACATGGCAGGGAGGTGATCCTTCTAGAACCTGACTGTTGATCGCTTTTAGCTCACCATTTTCTTGAATAGAAAAGGATGCAACACCGCCTGCATTGCCTTCTTTTGAAACAGCATATAGATATTGTTTGTTATCGCTAATGGTTAGGTATGTAGGGTTCTCCAAAGTAGCTGCAACTTTAATATCTAGTATTTTCCCCTCTTCTGCGTTTAACGTAAAGGAATAAATACCTTTACTTTCACCTTTCGTATAGGTGCCAATGAAACCTTTAAACTCATGAATTGTCATTTTCATTCCCCTTAAAAAAATAGATTCATTTTATTTTAACAAAAAAACGCAGAATTATTAAAAATTAGTGCTTAATGTCCAAATATTAGTTGGCATTTGTTGTTCAACTTGCACATTGTCACAAGAAAGGGTTTTCTATAACCTAAAGGAGTATATCTTTTAGTAGAATGCCTAGGAGGATTAATATGAAATATCGAAAGCTTGGAAATAGCGGGTTACGCGTCAGTGAAATTGCTTTAGGAAGCTGGTTAACATATGGAAAGGCTGTTAATAACGAAACAGCACACGACTGTGTACATAAAGCATACGAGCTAGGAATTAACTTTTTTGATACAGCGAATGCGTATGAAGGTGGAAAAGCGGAGGAAGTACTAGGTGAGGCACTTAAATCGTATCAGAGAAGCAGCTATGTGGTAGCAACAAAGTTATTTTTCCCAATGGGAGATGGTCCAAATGACCGCGGGTTATCAAGAAAGCATATCATGGAACAATGTGATGCCAGCTTAAAACGACTTGGCTTAGATTATATCGATTTATATCAATGTCACCGGTATGACGCGGAAGTTCCGATGGAGGAAACACTTTATGCCCTTGATGATTTAGTAAGACAGGGGAAGGTTCTCTACACCGGAGTTAGTGAATGGAGTGCAGCTCAAATTGAAAAAGCGGCAGGAATTAGGAAAGAACATAAATTAAGACCTCTTATATCAAATCAACCGATCTACAATATGCTCGAGAGATACATTGAAGAAGATATTATGGATACTTGCACCCAAAATGGTATGAGTCAAATTGTATTCTCACCATTAGCCCAAGGTGTTCTAACGGGAAAATACAAACCAAATACGGAAAAGCCAGCTGACAGCCGTGCTGCTAACGATACGACTAATTTTGTAATTAATAGCTACTTCCGAAACGATGTATTGGAAAGCGTTCAAAAGTTAAACAACATAGCTAAAGAACTGGATGTAACACTAAGTCAGCTAGCACTTGCCTGGATCTTAAGTAATCCTGGGATCAGCTCTGCGATTATTGGTGCAAGCAGACCATCACAAATCGAAGAAAACGTGAAAGCTGTTGATGTGGTATTAACACTTGATGTAATAGCAGCAATTGATCAAATACTTGCAGGAATAAAAGACTTTGCCCCTTTAAGATAAGAAAAAGGGTCCTGTTGTTAAAAACAGGGCCCATACTTACCTATATTTACTTAGCTTGCAAACGTTGAACCTTGGTAAAAACAAGATTACACAAGTGATAATTACAATAGGCATAGACAGCGAAAATAAAAATAAAAGTGATCGGCCAAGTAAATAAAATCAACATTGTAAGAACGAGTAGAACAATAACGGATAATGTGACGAGGATATACCTAATCGAAAAGAAAAAAGAATTCTTAATCGCAGTCAGCCAATTGACATTGTAATTGGCGATCGTCGGAAAAATAAAAATCGTGATTAATAGGATAACGAATCCTAATAAAAATAAGACAGGTAGCAGGATATACTGGAAAGAACCAAGCTGTTCCATTAACATAAAATCTACTACAAATACTCCGCCAAAAACGATCCAAATGATACCTAATATAAAGCTTTGTTTAAAATTCTCTTTGAAAAATTGGTAAAACAAGCGAAAAACACTAAAGTCTTTATGCAGGACCCATTGGCGTATAACACAGTACATCGCCACGGTAGCAGGGAAAATAGTGACAACGGGTAAACAAAATAATAGCCAAAGAACAGTCAATTGAAAAAATGCAGTGACAACTTCAAGTACCTTAAAAATTTCTTTCATAATCTCACCAAGTTTCGTATTTTCTAGCAGTACAATAAAAATAGCATAGATTTAATAAAAAAAGAAGTAGATTAGACATGGAGGAAAAAATGGAAATAAAAGCAATTTTTTTTGACTTAGATGACACATTACATGATCATCTATTACCGTTTTCAAAGGCATTTAAAATGACTTTTCCAACTTTTGATAAGCAAATTGAGATCGAAGCAGTATACAAAAAGTTTAGAGATTTTAGCGACCTGCTTTGGAAAAAATACAGTGTGGGTGAATTAACCTTAGAACAATTAAGAATCGATAGATTGGTATTAGCGATGAACTATTTTAATATTTTCATCTCGGATAAACAAGCAGTGGAATTCCAAGCTCAATATGAGGAAGGTTTGAACCGTCTTCGTTTATTTCCAGAAGTACCTGAACTAATAGAAAACCTAAAAAGTAAAGAAATCCATGTTGGAATCATTACAAACGGTCCGGTGGAACACCAATTTAATAAAATAAAGCTGCTAGGTCTAACAAATCATATCCCCAGAGAAATGATGACCATCTCGGATGAAGTTGGAGTTGCAAAGCCGAATCCGCAAATCTTCCATCAAGTTTCAGATCGACATGGCTTTTCAGCTAATGAAATTTTATACATTGGTGATTCTTGGCCCAATGATGTAGTTGCCCCATTAGAAGCAGGATGGCAGGCTATTTGGTATAATCACCGCAAAAGACAGCCAACTAGTGAACATAAGCCTTTAGGAGAAGTAGATCAGTTGTTATCTATTCTCGAAATCATAAAAAAGGAACTTAAGTAGGAGGAATAAAATGAGACATCATACATTTGCAAAAACACCACCAATGGGCTGGAATAGCTGGGATTGCTATGGAGCAACGGTTAGAGAAGAAGAAGTAAAAGGAAATGCAGACTACATGGCAGAACACCTTAAACCATATGGGTGGGAGTATGTAGTTGTAGATATACAATGGTATGAACCAGGAGCAGTTTCCTCTGCTTACCGCTCTTTTGTTCCGCTTGAAATGGATGAATACTCAAGATTAATTCCTGCTGTTAATCGTTTTCCTTCTGCAACAGAAGGGAGGGGCTTTAAATCTTTAGCGGATTATGTACATAACCAGGGATTAAAATTCGGTATTCATATGATGCGCGGGATCCCCCGTCAAGCTGTACATCAAAATACACCATTATTAGGAACAAGTGTGAGGGCTAGAGATATTGCTCATCCAAATTCAATATGTCCATGGAATACGGATATGTACGGAGTGGATGCTTCTAAAGACGGAGCGCAGGAATATTACAATTCCTTATTTGACATGTATGCCGAATGGGGAGTAGATTTTGTTAAAGTAGATGATATCGCTGCATCCAGACTTTATCATTTTCATAAAGCAGAAATAGAACTTATTCGTAAGGCGATTGACCATTGTGGAAGAGATATGGTTCTTAGTTTGTCTCCAGGCCCTGCACCAGTAGAATTTGCAGAAGACTTAAAGAATAATGCTAATATGTGGAGAATGACAGATGATTATTGGGATCATTGGAATCTCCTATATGGAATGTTTGAAAGATGTGAAAAATGGAGCGAATACGTTGGGGAAGGTCATTGGCCTGACTGTGATATGCTTCCATTAGGACATATTGGATTACGCTCCGTTGATGGAGGGGGAGGGGATCGCTGGACACGATTCACAAGAGACGAGCAAATAACCATGATGACATTATGGTCCATTTTCCGTTCTCCGCTCATGTTTGGAGGGGAATTACGAGATAATGATGCATGGACTCTATCCTTACTAAGTAACAAAGAAGTATTAGAGGTAAACCAAAATAGCCATAACAATCGACTGATTTTTCGTGAGGATGATAAAGTTGTCTGGTCAGCTAAAAATAATGATGACCACACCTATGTTGCTTTATTCAACATAGGTGAGGAGACTACTAATTTAGAAGTTTCACTAGAACAACTTGGACTTTCACAAAAAAAGAGCGTAAGAGATTTATGGAAGCAAGAAGAAATAGGCCAAATTTCGGATAGAATCCACCATTCTTTACCTCCCCATAGTTCCATGCTATTAAAGTTATACTAAAAGCCAAGAAGAAATCCCCCTTTACCGTTAAAGGGGGATTTCTTCTTGGCTAGATACTAAACAAAGTAATGTTTGGTTCAATTGACAGCAGTAGCTTTTTTCACTTCAGCAGTAGAATTCCTTACAACTATTTCCGGTTCGTATATAACGGATTGCGGGATATTATCATTCCCCTCAACTGCTGAAACAATCCACTTTGCAGCTTCAATTCCCATATCCATTTTGGGATGGGTGACTGAAGTAAGTTTTATTTCGGATGCTTCTGCCAAAAAGGAATCATCATAACCAACAAGCGAGACATCTTCAGGGACGTTTAATTGGAGCTCTCGGAGCATACCCGATACACTAAGTGCGATCTGGTCGTTATAACAAACAATTGCTGTAGGCATTTTTTCTGCAGCAAAATATCTATTTAATTGATCTAATATTTTACTTTCTTCATCCTCTGTTGTATAGGTAATGACCATATCAGGGAAAAACGGCAAACCATGTTCTCTAAATGCTCGAATGAAGCCTTGCATACGGTTAACACCTTGAAGGTCATCTGTTTTGAATATACCAATAATTTTCTCATGTCCTAATTTAATTAGGTGCTCTGTTGCAATATAACCGCCGTGTTCATCGTTCATGATAATGTGTGGCGGCATTAATTGTGAGTAATATTGGTTGATCATTAAGTAAGGGATGTTATTTTGCTCTAATTCTAAGTAGTAATTAATATTAGGGTTATAATTACTGCTCTTTGTTGGTTCAACAATAAGTCCGTCAATATTTCTGCTTAACATCGTCTGCAGGCATTGTTTTTCTTTTTCAGTATCATTATCCGTACAAGCAAAGGTTAAAGAATAACCCTTTGTAGTAAGATATGATTCAATTCCTTTAATAATCGAGGGGAAAATATAGTCAGAAATGTAAGTAGTAATTACACCAATATTCTTACCACCATGAATCGCTACATTTTGTACAGTTTCCTTATTTTGATTCTGTCCAATAGTATGGGAGCAAAAAGTTCCAGCCCCTTGTTCCCTGTATAGTAATCCTTCATGAACCAAGTCACCTACTGCCTGGCGGACTGTATGTCTGCTAACACCAAACATTTTTACAAGTTCATTTTCAGAATAAATCTTTTCCCCTGGGCTAACCTTGCCCGTCGAGATCCATTCGGATATCTGTTCCTTCACCATATTGTATTTGGTCTTTTGTGCCATATTACACCACTCTTTCATCCAATTAATCATTTCCATATTAAACAACTTATACGTACAACAGTTTAAATGAATTATTATGACTATACTACCAAATTAAACAAAGATTTACTATGTCTAAATTATACTAAATTATGCTTCATAAAACACGTACGTACAAAGTAAATATTTTTTATAAAACTAATTGACATGTACGAACAGGTATATTACTATTTGAAGTGTAGAGAATACGCTTTCATAGATTTGCAACAAGATCTCTAGAAAAAGGGCAGGAAAACTTTCATAGTTTAAGGTTATTAACTTAATTGCGAAAGAATTTCTAGGAGGGATTCTTATGTAATTGTTCAACATGTCCGTACATCTATATTTTGGCATTCTATTATTCTGTTATTCTAGTAGTAACATATCTACTTTCTATATTATATAAAAGTAGATGCGCTTTCAAAGAAATTCTATCATGGGGTTAAATTTTTTAAAAAAATAAAAGATAAGTATTGGAGGGATTTACTTGTTTAAATCATCTAAAAAAATGGGTATCATGTTGCTTCTTGCAATTATGGTTATCAGTGCAGTATTAGCTGGTTGTGGTGGTAAAGAAAGTGGTTCAGGAGATAGCAAATCTGGAAAAACGGAAATCACTTTCATGTTTAGAGGACAGCCAAAAGAATTAGAAGCTTATACAGCTACTGTAAAGCGTTTTGAAGCATCAAATCCAGATGTAAAAGTTACTTTAGTTCAAGTTGCTCCAGATCAATATGATACAAAGTTGAAAGCAGCAATCGCTGGTAAGAAGATTCCAGATGTTTTCTTCTACAACCCAGCTCAAGTTAAAGCATATGTTAACTCTGGTGTGCTAAAAGATATCACTGAGTTTGTTGAAGGTTCAGAAGGTGTTAGCATCGACGATATTTGGGAAAAAGGTATCAATAAATATCGTTTTGATGGGAAAACACTTGGTCAAGGTGCGATTTATGGATTACCAAAAGACTTAGGTCCGTTTGCATTAGGGTACAACAAAACAATGTTTGAAGAAGCTGGAATTCCACTTCCTGACAATGACACTCCTTATACATTAGATGAATTCATTGAAGTGGCACAACAATTAACAAAAGATACAAATGGCGATGGTAAAACTAATCAGTTTGGTACAGGCTTTAACATTCAATGGTCATTACAGCCAATTGCTTGGAGTAATGGTGCAGACTGGATCGATGAAACTGGAACAAAGGTAACAGTTGATACTCCAGAATTTGCAGAAGCAGTACAATGGTTTGCTGATCAGCAAAACGTTCACAAAGTAACTCCTTCTATTGCAGAAGCACAAACACTTGATACGTACCAAAGATGGATGAAGGGTGAATTAGCATTCTTCCCTGTTGGTCCTTGGGATATGGCAACATATGCAGAGCAATTAAAGTTTGAATACGACTTAATGCCTTGGCCTGCAGGAAAAACTGGTAAACCTGCTGCGTGGGTTGGTTCACTAGGTATTGGTGTAGGAGCTACTTCTAAGAATGCCGAAGCAGCTGCTGAGTTAGCATTGTACCTATCTGCTGACCAAGAAGGAAACCAAGCATTAGTTGATGCTCAAGTTCAATTACCAAACAGCGTAACAGTTGCAGAGCAGTGGGCTGCTAATGAATCAATCAAGCCTGCTAACAAGCAAGAATTCCTTGATATTATTAACGATTACGGCCGCGGATTCCCAGCTGAAAAAACATATACAGGTGAATGGTATGATGAGTTCTTCAAAAATATCCAGCCAGTACTTGATGGTAAGCAAACTGCTGCGGAATATGTAAAAGAAGCACAGCCAAAAATGCAAAAACTATTAGATGCAGCAATCGAAGCAGAAAAGAAAGCTGCTAAGTAAGGTAATAATGATACTTTGACATAGTGTAAATGGTGCTAGTTTTTAGAAGATTACTAGCACCATTTATTCCTTTTATCTAAATTTTTTTCACGAAAGAAATTTAGAAAAAGGGAAATGTCAAATATATACTTAAAATGCTCTTTGAAAGGGTGAGGAAAGATGAAAGTAGCTTCACATTCCAAACTGTATCGTACAGAACAGAGATATGCTTACTTATTTATTGCAGCACCTGTCTTAGGATTCCTCATTTTTGCAATGGCTCCACTTATTTATTCAATCTATGGAGCTTTTACGGACTGGGATGGATTAGGACAAATGAATTTTATTGGGTTAGAAAACTTTATCAATGTTTTTCAGGATGAGTATTTCTATAAATCCATGTTTAACACTGTTTACATGATGCTTGGTATCCCGATTGGAATTATTCTTGCGCTATTACTTGCAATGGCATTAAATAGAGGAATTCCTGGAACAAACACATTTAGAGTACTTTACTATATTCCGGTTGTTTCCTCTATTGCTGCGATCTCTATTCTTTGGCAATGGGCTTACAACGGAGATTATGGATTAGTTAACCAATTTTTAGCACTATTCGGTATTGAAGGCCCTAACTGGCTGCAAAATACTAGCACGGTAAAACCAGCATTGATTATCATGGCAGTATGGAAGGGCTTAGGCTACACGATGCTATTATATCTAGCGGCATTACAAAGTGTACCTAAATCATTCTATGAGGCAGCCAAATTAGATGGTGCTGGAGCACTTCAAGCCTTTTGGTATATTACACTCCCAATGGTAAAGCCGGTTACCTTCTTTATCATCGTAACCAATATTATTGGCGGGGCGCAAATCTTTACGGAAATTAACGTTATGACTCCTACGGGAGGACCAGAATATAGTTCAGCGTCAGTTGTATTCTATGTATGGCAGAAAGCATTTGGTAACTTCCAACTAGGTTATGCATCTGCAATGGCCTTAGTACTAGGACTTTTCATCTTTATTATTACCCTGATCCAATTTAAGATTAACGAAAAATCTTCCTTTGATTTGGATTAATAACTGGTGAATAAAAGAGTAAAAGAAAGGGGCTTTTAATAATGGAAGGTGCATTTGCAGATAAAAAGTTGGTTAAATCAGAACCAATGTCTGAAAAGAAAAAAGATAGAATTACGAATATATTTGTTTTTGCCTTTTTAAGTGTAGGAGCTATCTTCATGGTAGCACCATTATTATGGATGTTCTCTACTTCGCTTAAATCGAAAGAAGATGTATTTGCCCTACCGCCAGTATGGATCCCAGAAACAATTTCATTTGCAAAGTATGCTGAAATTTGGTCAATGGGACCTTTGCTGTCAGGTATTAGTAATAGTTTAATCGTAGCGGTTTCTGTCACACTTATTGGAACATTCACCTCTAGTTTAGCGGCATTCGCATTTGCTAAATTACAGTTCAAAGGAAAAAATAAGATTTTCTTATTGCTATTTGCTTCTGTTATGATTCCTTACCCGGTAATCATGATTCCGCAGTTTATCATGTTCTCTACTGTTGGATGGGTTGATAGCTTACTGCCGCTAATCGTACCAGGACTATTCGGTAACATATTCATGATATTCTTCTTACGACAGTTCTTAACAAGTATTCCTAACTCAATCATTGAAGCAGCAAAGATTGATGGATGCTCTTATTTCCAAATCTTTCACAAGATTATCTTCCCATTAATTAAGCCAGCGGTGGCAGCGCAATTAATTTTGTGGTTTATGGGAATATGGAACGATTACTTAGGTCCAATCCTTTATTTGAACTCACCTGAGAAGCAAACCTTGCAGTTGGTTATTGCCAACTTCAATGCATCTTATGCGATTCAAAGTGATTATCCATTAATCATGGCTGCATCTGTCATTGCCTTATTGCCAATGTTGATTGTGTTTATTATCTTCCAAAAACAAATCATTGAGTCAATCGCTATTTCGGGTGTAAAAGGTTAATACAACTAAATCAAATGCAAGTGCATTCTTGATTCGTGGTTTTAGAAGTTTAATAGAGTAAATTGAGGCACTTATCAGCATCGACTTGATAAGTGCCTTTTGTTTTAAGAAAGCACATAGAGGAGTCGGCACAATGAATAGAAAAACTAAAATGCTAGTCCTTGGGCTCATCATTTTTATACTTGTAATCTCGTCTATTTTATTAGGAATGCATTTTACGAAGCCAAATAATAATGATGATTCAGGGATCAGTTTCCCCAAAGCACCTGCAAAGCAGCCAATCCAGAATGTCAATGCTGACATTGTTCATAGAGAACGGGATTGGACAACCAATTTCACTCATGATGCTGCCATCATTAAAGCGGATGGGTGGTATTATGCCTTCTCAACTGATTACATGATTGGGGCATCTCCGACACCAGGTATTCAAATTAGGAAGTCTAAGAATTTAATAGACTGGGAGTTTGTCGGCCGGGTATTTGACCAAGT
This sequence comes from Bacillus sp. MRMR6, assembly GCF_001940785.1. Lineage (GTDB taxonomy): Bacteria > Bacillota > Bacilli > Bacillales > Cytobacillaceae > Neobacillus. The sequence goes on along the minus strand of NZ_MSLS01000014.1, from coordinate 44,593 downwards.
CTCAATGGAGGCATGGGAGTGGACAACCGGCAATACCTTTTGGGCACCGAATGTAATCGAAATGAATGATAAGTTTTATTTGTATTACTCTGTTTCTTCGGTCGGTAAAAGAAACTCCTATATTGGCCTTGCAACGAGTGACAGTATAGAAGGACCATGGACGGATGAAGGGGCAGTTTTTAAAACAAAAGAAAGTGATGACTATACTGCTAACGCAATCGATCCTGATATTGTGATCGATCATGAAGGACAGCCTTGGATGGTGTATGGTTCCTATTTTGGCGGCATCTTTATTACCAAAATAGATAAGGTCACTGGTAAATTAGTAGATCCGACTGATGAAGGAACATTGATCGCACAAAGGAAAAACATGAGCTATGGGATTGAAGGGCCTGAAATTATGTACAATCCTGATACAGGTTATTATTATTTAACCGTCTCCTATGAATGGTTAGAGGATACCTATAATGTTAGGACTGCGCGCTCAAAAAGTATCACCGGTCCGTACCTAGATTATAACCACAGGGATATGGTCGATACGACGGACGAGTCTTTTGATACAGGAAACAAATTAGTGGGCAGCTATGCGTTTGAGAATAGTGATGGCTGGCTTGGTACCGGGCATAATGGTCTCCTAGAAGAGGATGGCAACTATTATCTTACCCACAATGCCAGAGCGGGTGAAGATATTTACTGGTCCCATTTACATGTCCGAAAAATCCTTTGGACTCTAGATGGCTGGCCGGTCGTATCTCCTGAAAGATATGCAGGGGAAAAGGAACAAAAAATCAAGGAAGAAAATCTTGTAGGGCACTACGAACAGATTCACCTTCCGCGGTATGATGATAGTTTACAAACCTCCGCGGAACTGACCCTCCTGCCTAAGGGAAAAGTGGAAAATAAAGAAAAAAGCAGCTGGGAATTAACGGGAGATAATACATTAAAACTATCTATCTATGATCCTGGTGTTGCTCCTGACGACTACTGGAATTATAGCTTGAAAGTAATTCCTGCCTGGGATTGGGAGAATTGGAACCCGACGATTGTGTTCACAGGAATGGACCAAGAAGGAACCGTTCTATGGGGCAAAAAGAAGCTGGAAAAAAATCACTAAGGGAGATATCAGATGAAACTAAAAGCGTTTGATCTTAACCGTGTTCGTGTTACCGATGGACCACTAAAGCATGCAATGGATTTAAATAAAGATTATTTATTACAGCTTGAGCCTGACAGACTTTTATCAAGGTTCCGTGAATATGCAGGCTTAGAACCAAAGTCGAAAAATTATGAAGGCTGGGAAGCTTTAGGGATTTCTGGTCATTCATTAGGCCATTACTTATCCGCATGTGCCATGATGGCGGCAGCAACGGATGATGCTAGATTGATCGAACGAGTAAGCTATTTAGTAGATGAATTAGGGTTATGCCAAGAAGCACATGGAACGGGATATATATCTGGTGTTCCCCGCGGAAAAGAAATCTTTGAGGAAGTAAAGGCAGGGGATATCCGCTCCCAAGGCTTTGATTTGAACGGGGGCTGGGTCCCGCTGTATTCAATTCACAAATTGTTTGCAGGCTTACGTGACGCTTACAAGCTGACTAAAAACGAAAAAGCGCTGCAAGTTGAAAGAAAGCTTGGTCTATGGCTGGAGGATGTGTTTTCAAGCTTAAATGCACAGCAGGTAGAGGAAGTCTTGAAATGCGAATTTGGCGGGATGTCGGAAACCTTGGCAGACCTTGCTGAAGATACTGGTGAGAATCGGTTTTGGAAATTATCTGAACTATTCCATCACGCTGAACTATTAAATCCGCTGGCAGATGGAAAAGACTTGCTTGCAGGCAGACATGCAAACACCCAAATCCCAAAAGTGGTTGGGGCGGCCCGGCAGTATGAAATTTCTAAAAAAGACTCATACCGACGTATATCGGAATTCTTCTGGGACCGAGTTGTACACCAGCATTCCTATGTAATTGGCGGTAACAGTTTAAATGAGCATTTTGGTGAAGCGGGCAAATTGAATGATCGTCTTGGTGCAAATACCTGTGAAACCTGTAATTCTTACAATATGTTAAAACTGACAAGGCATCTTTTCCAATGGAACGCTCTAGCGGAGCAAGGGGATTATTATGAAAGGGTTTTATATAATCATATCTTAGCCTCCCAGCATCCGAGTGAAGGCACTGTTACCTATTTTGTTTCCTTAGATATGGGTGGACATAAGGTTTATAATTCTAAATTCAATGATTTCACTTGTTGTGTCGGTACAGGAATGGAAAACCATTCAAGCTATGGTAACGCCATCTACTTCCAAGGTGAAAATGCTCTTGTCATCAATCAATATATTCCTTCTAGGCTGAATTGGAAGGAGATGGGAGTTGTGGTGAATCAAACTACCTCTTATCCAGAAAACGGTTCAATTTCACTTGGAATTGAATCTACTGAGCCTAAAGAGTTCGCCTTATTAGTTCGTTATCCTTATTGGGCTGAACAGGGGATGACTATTTTAATAAACGGTGAACCGTACAGCCATGATGCACAACCTTCTAGTTTTATTTCGCTTAAGAGAGTATGGAATAGTGGTGATCAACTAGAATTAAATATTCCAATGACCTTAAGAGTGGAATCAATGAATGATAACCCAAACCGGATCGCATTTATGAATGGTCCGATTGTTTTGGCAGGTGATTTAGGACAAATTGATCAAGAAATAGATGCAACTGACCTATTGTTTACACCAGTACTGGTAACCGATCATCCGGAAGTGCTTAGCCAGGTTGTGCCGGTTTTAGAAGAGAATCATCTATTTGAAACAAAGAACCTAGGGTTTCCGCGAGACGTCAGCTTATCACCTTTTTACCAAATGCATGATCGGAGTACATCAGTCTATTGGGATGTATTTACTAACGAAAAGTGGAGTGCGGCTGAAATCTCTTATAAAGCCTCTATTGAGAAAGATCGTGAACTTAGACTGAAAACGATAGATTTCGTGCAGCCAGGAGAAATGCAGCCAGAACGGGATCATGAATTTGAAGGGGAACATGTAGGTTATGGTGTACTTTCCAATCGAAAGTACAGAGAAACTTGGCCAAGTGGATACTTCTCCTTTAATCTAGAAGTACTATCTAATCAAGTGAACCATCTAATTGTTATGTATACGAAGGAAATAGAAACGATGCAATCATTCGATATTACCGTTGATGGAGTAATCTTAGAAGATGGTCAAATAGAGTTAGAAGAAATGAATAAGTTTGTACTGGTTAAATATGAGATTCCAAATCATGTAACAATGGACAAGAGTAAGGTGAAAGTAAAGTTTTGTGCACATGAGGGGCAAAAAGTTCCGAAGGTTTTTGGAATTCGTGTGGTTACGGAGTAAACTTTTTACTTAATAAGCGAAAACTTTTTAAAATACCATTGAAAAAATAATGATAGATGGTACAATCAAATTAAAGGTTATACGTACAAGTTTGAGGCTGGTTATGATCAACTTGTAAGGTTGGTCATAAGGAGTTACTATCTACTACTCTAACCCTTGTACGTATAGCATCAATAAATTTAGAAAGCGCTAAATTCATCAAGTCTCATAGATTAAATCCTATGAAACTTGAAAAATATTTTTACAGTTTTGTAAACGTATTCTTACTTTAAGGCAGTTTTATAGTATTGGCCAAATTAACAAATTAGAGCTAGTACCTTGGTAAAAGGAGGAGATTTTATGCTAGAAAAATTAAAGCAAGAGGTGCTTGAAGCAAATTTGGCTTTGCCAAAGCATAACTTAGTTACCTTTACATGGGGAAATGTTAGTGGAATTGATCGTGAGCAAAATCTTGTCGTCATCAAGCCAAGCGGAGTTCCTTATGAAGAGTTAAAAGCTGAGGACCTCGTAGTGGTTGATTTAGAAGGAAATATTGTTGAAGGGAATTTGCGCCCTTCCTCTGATACACCTACTCATCTTGCCTTGTATCGTGCATTTCCAAGCGTTGGAGGGGTAGTTCATACTCATTCCCCATGGGCGACTAGTTGGGCACAAGCAGGGCGTCCGATTCCGGCACTTGGTACCACTCATGCTGACTATTATTATGGGGAGGTTCCTTGTACACGTGAGATGACTCAAGAGGAAATTGAACGTGCCTACGAACTTGAAACAGGAAATGTCATCATCGAAACCTTTGAGAAAGAAGGTCTTGATCCGGCAGCTATGCCTGGGGTACTGGTATTTAATCATGCTCCATTTTGCTGGGGGAAAAATGCTAATCAGGCTGTGCACAATGCAGTAGTGATGGAAGAAGTGGCGAAAATGGCTCTTCATACGTTTCAATTGAATCCCAATATCCAACCCATCCAACAATTTTTATTAGATAAACATTACTTGCGTAAGCATGGAGCAAATGCATATTACGGTCAAAAATAATTTGTAGTACTGCATAGGTATTTTAGACATTTGCTTCTAAAATTACTTGTACGTATAACTTATTTACTATATGAAGTGAAATAAACTCAAAAATGATCTGGGGGGCTTTACCTTGTTAACTACAAAAGCATATGAATATTGGTTTGTCACTGGAAGTCAATTACTTTACGGAGAAGATGTACTTAGAGCAGTAGAAGAAAACTCTAGAGTCATTGTTAATGGTATAGATGCAGATCCAGCTGTACCTTATAAATTGGTATTCAAATCAGTTGTAAAGGATTCAGATGCAATTCGAAGATTAATTCTTGAAGCAAATTCAGATGAAAATTGTGCAGGGATCATTACATGGATGCATACATTCTCACCATCAAAAATGTGGATTGCAGGACTATCTGCACTACAAAAGCCACTATTGCACTTAGCGACTCAATTTAACCGTGATATACCATGGGCTTCGATTGATATGGATTTCATGAATTTAAATCAATCTGCACACGGTGACCGTGAACATGGATTCATCCACAGCCGTATGAATGTAAAACGCAAGGTAGTGGTAGGTCACTGGGAAAATGGAGAAGTAAGAGAACGAATTGGAAGCTGGATGAGAACGGCAGCAGCCTTTGCAGAAAGCAAAGTCCTTAAAGTTGCAAGATTCGGTGATAATATGCGCCAAGTAGCTGTAACGGAAGGCGATAAAATTGAAGCTCAAATCAAATTTGGCTGGACAGTGAATGGATACGGTGTTGGAGATTTGGTTCAAAGAATGAATGACGTAACCGAACAGGAAATTGATACTCTAATGGCTGAATATGAAGAACTGTATGATATCGTACCTGTAGGCCTTACAGATGGACCAGTTAGGGATTCTATTCGTTATCAAGCAAGAATTGAACTTGGAATGAAGGCGTTCTTAACAGAAGGCGGATATACAGCATTTACAACAACATTTGAAGATTTACACGGCATGCACCAGCTTCCAGGTCTTGCAGCTCAGCGCTTAATGGCACAAGGATATGGCTTTGCTGGTGAAGGCGATTGGAAAACAGCAGCGCTTGTCCGCTTAATGAAAATCATTGCTGGTAACGAAGAAACTTCATTTATGGAAGACTATACGTATCATTTTGAACCAGGAAACGAGATGGTACTTGGTGCGCACATGCTTGAAATCTGCCCAACGATCTCGGCTACTCGTCCAAAAATTGAGGTTCATCCACTTGGAATTGGCGGCAAGGAAGATCCTGCAAGAATCGTGTTCGATGGTAAAGGCGGTTCTGCGCTAAATGCTTCCATTATTGATCTTGGCCATCGTTTCCGTCTTCTTGTGAATGAAGTAGATGCCCTGCAGCCGGAACAGGATATGCCAAACCTTCCTGTTGCACGAGTATTATGGAAGACACAGCCATCTTTAAGCCAAGCAGTTGAAAATTGGATCCAAGCAGGTGGTGCTCATCATACTGGCTACTCTTATAAAGTCACAACTGAACAACTAAGAGATTTTGCTGAATTAGCTGGAATTGAAATGGTAGTAATCAATAACGATACGAATACACATGCTTTCAATAACGAATTACGGTGGAACGATCTGATTTATCGTTAAAAAAAAAAGTATCTAAAAACAAAGGGCTATTAGCAATAATAGCCCTATTGTTTAAATATAGAAGAAGAACTCTCACTTTTAGAAACTGAAGGAGGAACACATTTTGAGTAAAACCGTTGATAAATTGCAAGTAGAGCAATTTGCAGTTAATACCATTCGAACTCTTGCAATTGATGCAATTGAAAAGGCTAAATCAGGACATCCAGGAATGCCGATGGGCATGGCACCAGCAGGCCATGTACTATGGTCAAAGGTAATGAATCACAATCCAGCAAATCCAACATGGTTTAACCGTGACCGTTTTGTTTTATCAGCTGGACATGGATCGATGCTTCTATACAGCCTATTACATTTAAGTGGATATGACCTATCACTTGAGGATTTAAAACAGTTCAGACAGTGGGGAAGCAAAACACCGGGACATCCCGAATTTGGACATACAGCAGGAGTAGATGCAACAACCGGTCCTCTCGGCCAAGGTATTGGAATGGCTGTCGGAATGGCAATGGCTGAAGCACACTTATCATCCGTATATAATCGCGAAAACTACGAGCTTATTAATCATTTTACATATGCGATTTGTGGTGATGGAGATTTAATGGAAGGTGTTTCTGCTGAAGCAGCTTCTCTTGCAGGACATTTAGAATTAGGTAAATTAATCACAATCTATGATTCTAACAATATAACACTTGACGGCGAAGCGGACCTGTCCTTTTCAGAGGATGTAGCTAAACGTTTCGAGGCATATGGCTGGCAGGTTCTTCGAGTGGATGAAGAAAATAATCTTCTTGCAATTGAAGAGGCTTTGTTTGAAGCAAAGAAGGATTTGTCCAAACCAACTCTAATAGAAGTAAAAACAACACTTGGTTACGGCAGTCCAAATAAGGGTGGCAAAGGCGGCCATGGTGGTACACACGGTTCTCCACTAGGTTCTGAGGAAGTTAAACTGACTAAAGAGGCTTACGGTTGGCCGCAGGAAGACTTCTTTATTCCTGAAGAGGTTAAAGAATACTGGCAGGAAGTTAAAAATAATGGGATAGAAGCTAACCAGAAATGGGATGAATTACTCAACCAATATAAGCAGAGCTTCCCAGAATTAGCAGACCGCCTTGAAAGAGAGATGAAGGGTGAACTGCCTGAAGATTGGGATGGGGAAGTGCCTGTATACGAAAAAGGAACATCACTTTCAACCCGCGTTGCTTCAGGACAGGTTTTAAATGCGCTTGCAAAAACCATCCCGAACTTAATTGGTGGTTCTGCAGATTTAGAATCATCGACGATGACCCACTTAAACGGATTAGGCAGATTCTCAGCAGGTAATTACCAAGGCAGAAATGTTTATTTTGGCGTCCGAGAATTTGCTATGGGAACGATTGTAAATGGAATGCTCTTGCACGGTGGAGTAAAGCCGTTTGGATCTACTTTCTTCGTATTCTCAGACTACCTTCGTCCTGCAATTAGGCTGGCTGCAATTATGAATTTACCTGCAGTATATGTATTCACACATGATAGTATTTTTGTCGGGGAAGATGGACCGACACACGAACCAATTGAACAATTGGCAGCATTGCGGGGAATTCCAAATGTAACCGTCTTGCGTCCAGCAGATGCGAATGAAACAGCAGCAGCTTGGAAATATGCCATGCAAAATCAAGATGGTCCAGTGGCATTGGTGTTAACAAGACAAAATCTGACCGTCAATCTAGATGTTGACACAGTAAATGAAGAAACTGTAAAAGGGGCGTACATTGTTGCGAACTCAGAACAGGAAGTGCCAACAGTTCAATTGATTGCTACTGGCTCAGAATTAACGCTAGCTTTAAATGTAAAAGCGGGCTTAGACAAAGAAGGGATTACTAGCAGAGTTGTGAATATGCCTTCATGGGAGTTGTTTGACAAACAACCAAAAGCCTACCAAGAAGCTATTTTACCATCTGAAATTAAACTAAATGTTGCAATAGAATTAGGTTCACCTCAGGGCTGGGCACAATATGTAGGCAGAGATGGACTTGTAATTGGAATTTCCACATTTGGAGCGTCTGCACCTGGTGACAGAATTGCCAAAGAGTATGGTTTTACAGCTGAAAGTATTATCAAGAAAATTAAAGAACGCCTTTAAATCCTGGTTATTCGGAGATGCTAAAGGGGTTGAACAGTAATTATTCATCCCAAACTACTACAACTGGAGGTTACTCTATGTCAAATAATGTAATAGTCAATACAGATATTTTAAAAGGAAAAATTAATAAAAATATATATGGTCATTTTGCTGAGCATCTTGGCAGATGTATTTATGAAGGTATTTGGGTGGGAGAAGATTCTTCCATCCCAAATACAAACGGGATTCGCAACGATGTATTAGCTGCATTAAAGCACCTGAAAGTTCCAGTTCTTCGCTGGCCAGGCGGTTGTTTTGCAGATGAATATCACTGGAAGGATGGCGTTGGTCCAAGAGAAGGCCGTAAACGTATGGTAAACACACATTGGGGCGGCGTTGTTGAAAATAACCACTTTGGGACACATGAATTTATGATGCTGTGTGAAATGTTAGAGTGTGAGCCTTACATTTGCGGAAACGTTGGCAGTGGTACTGTTCAGGAAATGTCTGAATGGGTTGAGTATATGACGTTTGAAGGCGAATCTCCAATGGCAAACTGGCGCCGCGAAAACGGCGCGGGTCAGCCTTGGAAATTGAAATATTTCGGAGTAGGGAACGAAAACTGGGGATGCGGCGGAAATATGCGCCCAGAATATTACGCGGACCTTTATCGCCGTTATCAAACATACGTAAGAAACTATGGAGATAACAAAATTTATAAAATCGCTGGTGGCGCAAATGTAGATGACTATAACTGGACAGAAGTGTTAATGAAAAATGCTCACTGGTTAATGGACGGTTTAAGCCTTCATTATTACACAATCCCAGGTGACTTCTGGTTAGGAAAAGGCTCGGCAATTGATTTTCCAGAGGACGAATGGTTTATCACAATGAAGAAAGCTCTTCATATGGATGAGTTAATTACGAAACATAGTACGATCATGGACAAATATGATCCTGATAAGCGCATTGGCATGATTATTGATGAGTGGGGAACTTGGTTTGATGTAGAACCGGGAACTAATCCTGGATTCTTATATCAACAGAATACAATCCGTGATGCTCTAGTTGCAGGATTGCACTTTAATATTTTCCACAATCACGCTGACCGCGTACAAATGACGAATATTGCGCAAACCGTCAATGTGCTTCAAGCCATGATTCTAACAGAAGGCGAGAAGATGATTCTAACACCAACGTATCACGTTTTTGATATGTACAAAGTACATCAGGATGCGGAACTATTGGCAGTAGATTCATCATTTGGAACTTATGAAGTCAATGGGCAAACATTACCACAAGTAACGGTTTCGGCATCTAAGAATTCCCAAGGTGTAGTACACATCAGCTTGTGTAATATCGACCACCAAAACGAAGCCGTACTAGATTTAGACCTTCGTGGTGTAACAGCTGCAGAAACGAAGGTTACCGGCACGATTATCACTGCTGATACGATGAATGCACATAATACATTCGATCAGCCGGAGGTTGTTAAACCGGTTGAGTTTACTGGAGTAACTGTCGAAAACAATAAATTAGCCATCAAACTTCCGCCAATGTCTGTAGTTACCTTAGCGGTGGAATAAAGGATAAGGGGAGAAGGCAGTGAGTGAGCGAAATCTATGTAAAGGCTGCGTTGACAGCGTGATCGTAACAGAGGAAGTCATCCAGGAGCTTGTTAAGGAAACTGAGGAGAATTTATCTGTGATTGTATCTGATGAAGTATATGCAGCTCGATTAAAGATTTGTGAAGGCTGTCCCTCCCTTCAATACAGAACAACTTGTGCCCATAGCGGATGCATCGTCCGCTATCGAGCCAAATTTAAAAACAAAAGCTGCCCATTTGCGGGCAAACCGAAATGGGATAAGGTCAGTTAATCTAACGTTTTTCTAAAGTAAACTTCTTATAATACTTAGTTTTATCTCTAGTAAATGGGAGAGGATATACATGGCTAACAATAAAGCAAAAATGATTTTAGAAAAAGATTTTAAAGTGTCTGAAATTGATAATCGCATCTATGGTTCTTTCATAGAGCATTTAGGGCGTGCAGTTTATGGCGGAATTTATGAACCAGGACATCCTCAAGCGGACGAAAATGGTTTCCGTCAGGATGTAATTGAAATGGTTAAGGAGCTTCAGGTACCGCTTGTCCGTTATCCGGGCGGTAACTTCCTGTCAGGCTATAACTGGGAAGATGGTGTCGGACCAGTGGAAAGCCGTCCGCGTCGCTTGGATTTAGCATGGCGGACAACAGAAACCAACGAAATGGGAACAAATGAATTCATGAAATGGGCGCAGCTTGTTAATGCAGATGTAAATATGGCGGTTAACCTAGGAACTAGGGGAATCGACGCTGCTAGAAACCTAGTAGAATATTGCAACCACCCAGGTGGTTCCTATTATAGCGATTTACGGATCTCTCATGGCGTAAAAGATCCATATAAAATCAAAACTTGGTGCTTAGGAAATGAAATGGACGGTCCATGGCAGATTGGCCATAAGACAGCTGCAGAATACGGACGCCTGGCACAGGAGACAGCAAAGGTAATGAAGTGGGTGGATCCTACTATTGAATTAGTTGCCTGTGGAAGCTCAAACCGCCATATGCCGACATTCGCAGACTGGGAAGCAACTGTTCTAGACCACACTTACGATCATGTAGAGTATATTTCGCTTCACCAGTATTACGGCAACCGTGACAATGATATTTCTAATTATCTAGCATTATCTTTAGAAATGGATGACTTTATTAAATCTGTTATCTCGATTGCAGACTATATTAAAGCCAAAAAGCGTGGTAAAAAGAAGATTAACCTCTCCTTTGATGAATGGAATGTATGGTATCACAGCAATGAAGCAGATAAAAAGATAGAACCGTGGAGCATTGCACCACCTCAATTAGAAGACATTTATAATTTTGAAGATGCTCTATTGGTGGGTTGTATGCTGATTACCTTGTTAAAGCATGCTGACCGTGTGAAAATTGCTTGTCTTGCCCAGCTGGTAAATGTTATAGCACCAATTATGACGGAGAATAATGGACCTGCTTGGAAGCAAACCATCTTCTATCCATATATGCATACTTCTGTTTATGGCCGAGGAGTATCACTAAACCCAATTATTTCGAGCCCTAAATATGACAGTAAAGATTTCACCGATGTCCCATACTTAGAGTCAACGGCTGTTTACAATGAAGAACAAGAAACCCTAACCATTTTTGCTGTAAACCGCCACCTAGAAGAAGGATTAGACTTAGCAGTGGACATTCGTAACTTCAATGGCTACGAAGTCGTTGAGCATATTGTCTTGGAAAATGACGGCAATCTAAAGCAAACCAATTCTGCCGAAGGTACACCAGTCGCTCCACATTCCAATGGAAATGCCAGAACGGAAAATGGCGGGGTAACTGCTGTACTGCCTAAGCTTTCTTGGAACGTAATCCGCCTGGCAAAGCGTAAATAATCATACTTTATATTCCATACCATTTTTGACATACTGATGTTCGAAATGGTATGGAATCATTTATTTATCTTTCATTTATACGTTTAATTTATGGTGTGCAGGAGGGATGGACAGTGGAAAAATATATAACTGAACTTATGTCTCTCGCTCAAAGATGCAGTTGTGGAAATCATCATAACGAAATCCCAATTGAAACAATTTTAGTCGGTCATCATGTATTAGAAGAACTAGTTTCTTTTATACAAAAAAAGGAATATAAACAGCCTGTACTAATCGCCGATAAAAATACCTTTCAAGCAGCAGGGGAGAAATTATCTAGCCAATTAATGAAGGCTGATATAAATTTCTCTAGTAGTCTCATCAAGCCTGATGAAAATAATGATGTTGTAGCAAATGAAATTTCATTGGTTCAAGCATTATTGGAGATTCCAAACGGTACGGACGTAATTGTTGCGGTAGGGGCTGGAACCATTCATGATATTGCTCGTTTTTGCAGTGCAAAAACAGGAGTACCTTTTATTTCTGTTCCAACTGCTCCTTCAGTCGATGGTTTCACCTCAATGGGTGCTCCCTTAATCATCAGAGGAGTTAAAACCACCTTTCAAATGACAGCGCCAATCGCTGTATTTGCAGATATAGGTATATTAAAAGCTTCACCAAGGGAAATGATCGCAGCAGGATTTGGAGATATGCTGGCAAAATATACATCACTTGCAGATTGGAAATTTGGCCATCTGCTAAAAGAAGAACCCTATTGTCCACTTGTTGCAAGCATTACTAAGGATGCCCTGAATTCTTGTTTCGAGAAGGCCGAAAAGATTGCTGAAGGTGATGAAGAGGGAATTCAAATAGTAATTGAAGCCTTAATCAAATCTGGTTTAGCCATGCTTGTTTTTGGGCAATCACATCCGGCATCCGGCGGTGAACATCATCTATCGCATTATTGGGAAATGGAATTCCTACAGCGAAAACTTCCTGCAGTTCTGCATGGCGCCAAAGTCGGTGTATCAACAGCACTCCTTGCGGAAGTATATAAAGAAACGTTTCTTCCATTCATATCAGAACCTAATTGCTTACATTCGGTAAAGGACAAAGACTTGGTAATCAGGATGAAAGAAAACCTTCAAGAAATCATCGCCATCTATCACGAGATACCGAACTCAACTCAACTGCGAGCTTTATTGGAAATGATAGGTGGGGCAAGTTTACCAAGTCAGCTTGGCATTGATCAAGAATTAGTAAACGCAAGTTTAAGAAAAGCACATCACCTACGAAATCGTTACACAGCACTAAAGTTTATAAATGAGAACCAGCTATTATAGAAGAAATCATAAAAATGGAAGGTGACCTATTATGCAAAAAGTAGAAACTTTAAACAATCCGATTGTCGAGCAGCGTGCAGATCCTTGGGTTTATAAACATACAGATGGATATTACTATTTCACCGCATCAGTTCCGGAATACGACCGACTTGAAGTAAGAAGGGCAAAAACCATTCAAGAACTAGGAAGTGCAGAACCAGTAACTGCCTGGAGAAAGCATGAAAGCGGCCCGATGAGCGCTAATATTTGGGCACCGGAAATCCATTACATTGATGGAAAATGGTATATCTATTATGCGGCTGCTCGAGAAGATGCTATATTTGACCATCGGATGTATGTGATTGAGAATGAATCAGAAAATCCCCTGGAAGGAAATTGGGTTGAAAGAGGACAAGTAAAAGCAGCCTGGGAATCATTTTCACTTGATGCAACTACCTTTGAACATAAGGGTGAAAGATACTATGTTTGGGCTCAGAGAGACCCAGAAATAGTTGGGAACTCCAACCTTTATATTGCTAAAATGGCGAATCCATGGACACTTGCAGGACCTCAAGTCATGATCACCAAACCTGAATTTGACTGGGAAACCATTGGTTTTTTAGTGAATGAAGGAGCTGCCGTATTAAAGCGAAACGGAAAGATATTCATTTCGTACTCTGCCAGTGCAACTGATTATAATTATTGCATGGGTTTACTAGCAGCCGATGAAAATAGCGATTTGTTGGATCCGAAATCTTGGACAAAAACAGAATCTCCTGTCTTTCAAACCAATGAAGAAAACAGCCAATATGGTCCAGGACATAATAGCTTTACTGTTTCAGAAGATGGAAGTCAGGACATTTTAATCTATCATGCCCGTAATTACCGCGACATTGTTGGCGATCCTCTTTGGGATCCAAACCGCCATACACGGGCACAAGTCTTTACATGGAATGAAGACGGAACTCCTAATTTCGGTGTTCCAGTACCAGATGCAAAATAGCTGACATCATGATTATGGAGGGTAATTAGTATGGTACATGTAACAATTGACCAAGCCAAAAAGGCAAAGAATTTAATTATTGAACAAAGAGCAGATCCATGGGTCTATAAACATACAGATGGTTACTACTACTTTACAGCATCAGTACCAGAGTATGACCTAATCGAAGTTAGACGTTCAAAAACAATAATAGGAATAGCGGAAGCGGAGCCTGTTGTTGCATGGAGAAGGCATGAAACTGGACCAATGAGCAATCTAATTTGGGCACCAGAGCTACATTATATTAATGGCAGCTGGTATATCTATTTCGCAGCAGCACCGTCAAAGGAAATCGTTGATGGGCTTTTCCAACATCGGATGTTTGTAATTGAAAATAAATCAGCAAACCCATTGGAAGGGACTTGGGAAGAAAAGGGACAAGTCAATACCGATTGGGATTCATTTGCGCTAGATGCTACTTCATTTAATCATAACGGACAGCAGTATTTGGTTTGGGCTCAAAAAGATCCAGAAATTAGAGGGAATTCGAATCTTTATATTGCTCCACTAGAAAATCCATGGACGATTAAAGGTCCTCAGATTATGGTGGCCAAACCAGAATATGATTGGGAAACCATTGGATTCTGGGTAAATGAAGGACCAGCAGTCTTAAAAAGAAATGGTAGAATTTTTATCTCTTTCTCGGGAAGTGCAACCGATGAGAACTATGCTATGGGACTTTTAACAGCAGATGAAAATAGCGACCTATTAAATCCAGATTCCTGGAGTAAAACAATGGAGCCTGTTTTCAAAACCTGTTATGGAACTGGCCAATATGGCCCAGGACATAATAGCTTTACTGTTTCAGAAGATGGCAGTAAGGATGTAATTGTCTACCACGTAAGGAATTATACAGAGATTGTTGGAGACCCATTATACGACCCGAATCGTCACACATGTGCAAAAGAATTCACTTGGAATCCAGACGGAACACCTGACCTCGGATTTCCGGAATAATCATTAGTTTTTGGGTGAAAGTGAAAGATTCATATCAACACTTTGATATGTTTCTTTTCTATTAAAAGGTGGATAGATCAACCGTGGTAAATACAATAGAACAAAGTAAAAGAAATCTCACTCTCCGTGCATTAACATGGCCCATTTTTATAGAACTTTTTTTACAGATGCTCATGGGAACCACGGATATTATTATGCTGTCCCACATTTCTGATGACGTTGTTGCTGCAATAGGAGTAGCCAATCAACTTGTTTTTTTTGCTATTCTCTTGTTTAACTTTACCGCAACTGGGACAGCGGTATTAGTCTCACAATACTTAGGTGCTGGACTGAAGAAGGAGGCTAAACAAGCCTCAGCCATTTCTCTTACGATTAATCTAGGGATGGGTCTAGTGGTAAGTATGCTATTAATTATTTTTAAAGGCCCTCTTTTAGAAATCTTTCACCTTGAAGACCGGTTAGCGGCGATTGGATACGAATACCTTTCAATTGTAGGCGGAACATTGTTCCTTCAAGCAATGCTGGTTACTGTTTCGGCAATTCTTAGAGCAAATGGGTTTACAAGAGAAGCCATGTTCGTCTCTATTATGATGAACATCATCCATTTAATCGGAAATGCTATCGTGATTTACGGACTGTTCGGATTCCCCGTATTGGGAGTTAAAGGGGTGGCCATTTCAACTGCTGTTAGTAGGGCAGCGGCCTTAATTATTGCGTTTGTATTTATGTATAAGAGGCTTCCTATAAAAATACAGCTTAAAGATTATTTTGATTTCCAAATTACCCATATTAGAAAAATATTAAAAATTGGTGTACCTACAGCTGGGGAACAACTTAGCTATAATACGAGTCAAATGGCCATGACTGCTATTATCGCCATTATGGGTGCAGCTGCCTTATCTACACGTGTTTATACTTGGAACGTAATGTCGTTTATCATGCTGTTTGGGTTAGCGGTTGGGCAGGGGACACAGATTTTAATAGGTTACCGGGTTGGTGCTAGAGATTTCGACGGAGCCTATCGTCAACTACTAAAAAGCTTGAAGTATAGTTTGGTCATTACAATTGTAATCGCCATCTTAATTTCTATTTTTCGAGAAAATATTATGAGTATTTTCACGGACGATAAAGATATTATTCATACAGGCAGCTTTCTGCTATTACTATGTTTAATTCTAGAACCAGGCAGAACCTTTAATTTAATCGTAATCAACTCTTTGCGCGCAACCGGTGATGCTGTTTTTACGATGAAAATGGGGATCTTGTCCATGTGGGGATTAGCTGTCCCGATTTCTTACATCTTGGGAATCTATTTTGGCTTAGGGTTAGCGGGTATATGGATTGCTTTTATCGTCGATGAATGGTTTAGGGGCATTATCATGTACTATAGATGGAAGAGCAGAGCTTGGGAAAAGAAAGTGCTAATTGAGAAAGCAGAAATCCCTGCTGTTGGGTAACAAGTCCTGACTTGAGTAAAAATGGAAGTCGACCTGATTATTCCAATCCATTTTGATCTATTTCCAACTAATCGTGAGAATCCTGCTTATTTCGTGGACTATCTGTTTCATCAATATCCTAATCAAAAGTTTCATATGTTGGTGCCTGGAGAACGATTTGTCTATCATAAATGATCAATCATATTATTTTAATAATCTTAGGAATGGCAGAACCAGACTCAGCGTTAGGTCTGTTATTCCAAAAGGAGAGGGATTTTAAACATGAATAACTCAAGAGGCTTTGGCAGTATTAATTTTAATGAGATAAAGTGGGATTTGAAGGGAGATCTATGGGCCCATGATCCTGTAATGGCTAAGGAAGGTGATCGCTGGTACGTTTTTCATACAGGAGAAGGTATCCAAATCAAAACTTCTGAGGATGGGGTTAATTGGAAGCAGCAAGGTCCAATTTTCTCAACCTTGCCAGAATGGAGTAAGCATTATGTTCCGGAAAAGGAGGAAGAAAGTATCTGGGCACCAGACATCTACCTCCACAATGGAACCTATTATATTTATTACTCTGTGTCTACCTTTGGGAAGAACACTTCTGTTATTGGATTAGTAACAAATACAACACTTGATCCTGAGAATCCAGAGTATGAATGGCAGGACAGGGGATATGTCATCCATAGTACAGAATCTGATGATTACAATGCAATTGACGCCAATTTGATATTTGATCAAGAAGGGCAGCCATGGTTAAATTTTGGTTCCTTTTGGTCAGGAATCAAGCTGTTTAAATTAGATCCTGTTACGATGAAGCGTGCAGAGGATGCAGAGCTTTTGTCCATTTCGAGTCGGACAGAACAGCCTAATACAATCGAAGCTCCATTTATCGTCTATCGTAACGGCTACTATTATCAGTTTGTATCCTTTGATTTCTGCTGCCGAGGAATCGAAAGTACATATAAAATCGTAGTAGGAAGGTCTAAGAATATTACAGGACCTTATACCGATAAAAACGGTCTATCAATGATGGAGGGCGGCGGAACATTAATAGACGCTGGAGATGAACGCTGGATTGGCCCAGGTCACTGTGCCGTTTATTTCTCCGATAACTCATCGATCCTCGTCAATCATGCCTATGATGCCTTAAAAAAGGGAAAACCAACATTACGGATTAAACCATTGTTATGGGATGCAGAAGGCTGGCCACATATATAAATTATAATGAAAAGTGCTCTCCTTATAAATGGAGGGCTTTTCGTTTTTTCTTTCATTTTCTAAAATCCCGCACATTGAGTGGTAAGATTTAATAATTTCACAAAATGGACAAGTTCTAGTAAAATCAATCCTAGCTAACAAAATTCGAACTTTAATAGATTGATTATGGCAGGAATACTATTATAGATAATAAGGGGTATGATTATGGCTAAGAATAAAAAAAGTACTAAAAAAGAAGCAAAAGCAGGAAAATTTGTCTTTTGGGTGATCGGTTTGATTGCAGTCAGCGTTGTAGCACTTATATTTTTTAACAATCATTCTAAATCAGACGACGAAGGTAAAAACGATACAATTGATTATGCAAATCAGCCCTTTATTGGAGAAGAGTCAGCACCAGTATCGATTATTGAATTCGGTGATTATAAATGCCCAAACTGTAAAAACTTTGCCGATAACATCGTTCCTTGGATTTTAGAGGAATTTGTTGATACTGGGAAAGCAAAGTTTTATTATTTCCATTACCCATTTATTAATATCGACTCTAAACGAACCGCAAAATTTTCTGAAGCTGTCTATCATGAATTAGGAAACGAAGCTTTTTGGGAATTCCATGAGTTAATTTATGATAAACAACCAGAGGACCCAGGTTATGAAACTGTAGATGTATTTACTGAGGAGTTTTTAACAGAGACATTAAAAGAAATAGCAAGTGAAGAAGACGTTGTGAAGGTAGTTAAATATTTCGAAACGAGCGAGCCTGAAGCAGCATGGAAGAAAGATGAAGAACTTGCCGGCAAACTTAATGTATCGGGAACACCTTCCATTTTCGTAAACGGGAAGCTTTTCAATGGACAGACGATGGAGGATTTAAAAACGATGGTTGATGAAGCGTCTCTAGGGGAAGGAAATGAATAAATCCTTATTGCTTGCTTGGGTTGCTGCCCTTGTCGCAACGATTGGCAGCTTATACTTTAGCGAAGTTTTGCATTATATTCCCTGTACACTATGCTGGTATCAGCGGATTTTTATGTACCCATTAGCAATCCTGCTTGGTATTGCGTTTTATCGAAACGATAACGGCATTGTTAGCTATACATTACCATTATCAATTGTAGGAATGATGATTTCAGGCTATCATATTGCATTGCAAAAGATACCGTATTTACAACAGTTTGAAATGTGCAAAAGTGGAGTTCCTTGTTCAAAGGACTATATAAATTGGTTTGGTTTTATAACTATTCCAGTACTGGCATTTGTTGCTTTTTCCATTATTACCATCTGTTTAATTCGAATAGCCGTTAGAAAAAGAGAAGAAGAGACGGTCTAAGACCTTCTCTTCTTCTAGCTAAAAATTAGTAAACACCACCGTAGAAAGAAGTACCTACGATGATTAACAGGATGAAAAGAACAACAATTAACGCAAAGCTGTTGCTAGAACCATATCCAGACATTTTATTCACCTCCATTAGTTTCGTCTATATAATTTATGTAATAAGGTTCTTTTCGGGTTGGACATGCGTTTAGATTTCTAAAAGATAATTCATACACCTAGCTAATGTAAAAAAGCTGACTCACTGAAAATAAAGATTCAGTAAGTCAGCTTTTTTTAATTCATGGTATCGTAGATCTCTCTGGTTGTTTTATTAACCCCATACCATCCCCATGTCGCAGTGTGACCTGCACCTGTCTTTGGATCATCGACAACTATTTCATACACTTGGATAATGTAATCACCGTTGTCTGCATCATGGTCATATTTTACAAAGATACTCGGGTTCGCGTTTAAATTGAGGTAAGTTCTTACCAAGGATTCTGCTTGTTCATATGTAAGGGTTTGACTGACTTGTTCTTGCTTATCTTCTCTCTTTTCCTCTTTAGCTAGGTCCTGTTTCTCTTTCTCCTGCTGTGTCTTCTCTTTCTTTTTTGTTGTCTCATTCAAGAGAGAATTAGCTTCTTGAGTCATTTTTTCAATCATTGAAATATGGGTGAAGTCTTTTGTTTCAGAGATTTGTCGGAATATCTCAACTGCTTGCTCATATTGTTCTTGATCTAGCAGGTTTTTTCCTATTACCAATTGTTCTGTTAAGGAGTCCGCCAGTTTTTTTGCTTCAATTATTTTGTCTTTGAGTTCTTCTGCCGGTTTTATAATAGCCTGATCAAATGTTGTACTAACCTTACTATTGAGAGCCTTATCAACGGCATAGAGGGCAGTGTCAAAGTCACCGTCTAGGTAAAGTTCGTTACTTTCTGCAAGGCTTTCTGCAAACTGTAGGTTGCCCATCGCCTCGTCTGTTTCCTTTTCTTCTAATGCGTTTTGAAACTGATTAACTGCTTCCGCGTAGTTACCAAGCTTCAATTCTTCTATTCCTGCTTCAAAACTCTTTGTGTAGGTCTTTGAAGTACAAGCTGAAAGGATCAGTACGGTAAGGATTAATATAATATACCTTTTCATGTTTTTCCCCCTAGATGCAATTTATATTTAATTTTACAATTTAATAGGGTAGAAGACAACGATTCTAAGGAATCCTACTTGCATAGGAGAAGTATCCGTTTTAACTGACTAATCCAATGGAATCCCAAGTAGTTTTTTAAGTTTTTTCTCTTGAAAACCCAACACTAAATTCCCGTTTACAAAGGTTGCGGGAGTTCCAAATATTTTCTTTTCTTTCAATTGATCAAAATACTCTTTATGTATGGATCCATTTCTTTCTTCGTATTCGAAACCCAATTCTTTAAGGAACACTTTTACTTTCTTACAATATGAACAACCGTTACTGCTATAAACAATAATTTCGGGTGAAAACATGACGAATACCTCCTTTTAAAAATAAAGGTCCAACAAATTTGTTAGACCTTTAGAAGATGTTTAAACTGTTTTACCTAAGAAGGCTTTTAGCATCCATACATGCTTTTCAAGACCGGAATGAATGGCAAGAAGCATATCACCTGTTGTTTCATCATCCATCTCACCGGCTAAACTCATACCTTCTTTTATCTCTCCGATAACAATCGAGAAATCGTTGATCAAAGATTGAACCATTTCCTCTGCTGATTCTGAGCCTATAGCTTCTTGAATTGATGAAAGCTCAAGACATCCTTTCATGGTCGCCACTGGGTTTCCTCCAATTGCAAGGAGCCGCTCGGCTAATTCATCCACATGCAGGCCTGCCTCATTATAAAACTCTTCAAACTTAGTGTGTAATGTAAAGAATTGTCCGCCCTTCACATACCAGTGATAGTTATGTAATTTAATATACAATACTGACCAATTTGCGATTTGTTTGTTAAGAACACTGCTTAACTGATTTTCCATGTAGTTTACCTCCTGTTTGTTTGTCCTCTATATATTATTACCAAAGATTTAGTTAGAATTCTTTGCGGATTAAAGGGAAATCATGTCAATTTAGTGAACTCTCTTTAATTTCTATGTTACAACCATGATACACTGCGTAAAAATAGAACCATAATGTTACATTTGAGTATTTTTTTAGGTGGGAATTAACCAGTGGTTAAAAATGCCAGTATAGATGAGAAACCTTTATTACCAATGGAAGAAGGTATGCGAAAATACTTACCACTTTTTGGATAATGAATTAGTATGTTACAGCTGATAGCATGATTAGTAGAGAAACGAACCAGATTACTAGGAGGTAATAAATTATGAAGAAACTAAAAAAACTAGTCATTGCAACTGGATTAATATTTTCTATGTCAGCTTTTACTTTTACTTCGCAGTCAGAAGCTGCAACTTCACATAGAGTACAATCAGGTGAAACCTACTGGAAGATAGCATCGAAATATGGTGTGCCTGTTAATAGTTTAATGAAAGCAAATAATGCAACAGGTTCACTATTATACGCTGGCTCGAATATAGTAATCCCTAACTCTACTATTTCAGAAGCAGACAAAGATTTAATGGCAAGACTTGTTCGTGCCGAGGCAGAGGCTGAACCATACGCTGGCAAGGTAGCGGTTGCGACAGTCGTTTTAAATAGAGTGGCAAGTTCAGAGTTTCCAAATACAGTAAGAAGTGTAGTTTATGAAATTTCAAATGGTCATTATGCATTTACACCTGTTGCCAACGGACAAATCAACAAACCAGCAGATGCGGCATCGAGAAAGGCTGTTAATGAAGCATTGGCGTTTAGAGGGCAGGGCAGCGGGTCATTATTCTTCTATAACCCGAAGACAGCTGTAAGTAAGTGGATTTTTTCACGACCTGTTACAGTAACCATTGGTAACCATCGTTTTGCTAAATAAATGATTTTTTAATAAAAAAGAAGGAGCTAACCATTATTATGGCTAGCTTCTTCTTTTTTATTCTTCTAATAATATATAAATTGTAGTGATTAATTTTAGTTACTAAAGCTTCTTTTTCTTTCTATTCTAATCTTTACTGTGCTACCATAAAGTACAAATGTGAAACGGTAGAAAAGGGTGGATTAGATGATAAAGATAGTATTGTTTGACGTTGATGGAGTTCTTTTAAGTGAAGAGCATTACTTTGATGCATCAGCACTTACAGTTTGGGAGTTAATCATTAGTGATAAGTACTTAGCGCTGTCACCAAATGACTATAAGACGGACTATAGTGTAGACGAGATTACAGCAATTCGAGAACATGTTTTTGAAAAAGATCAGGTTTTAAAGTTCTTAAAGTCACGCGGGTTAAATGCTAACTGGGACATGATTTATTTATCATTTTGCCATCAACTTCTTCATTTGTTATCACAAATAAGGAATACGGAGCAGGAAAAAAT
The DNA here is from genome assembly GCF_001940785.1 of Bacillus sp. MRMR6. Lineage (GTDB taxonomy): Bacteria > Bacillota > Bacilli > Bacillales > Cytobacillaceae > Neobacillus. The sequence continues at coordinate 22,304 of NZ_MSLS01000014.1, read as the reverse complement.
TAACCATTGGCTAAAGTCCGAGATTAATCGTGAAGTTCTTGTAGACATGGGTAAGGTGTTAAAAGATTATGAGGTAAAACCTGACTTTACGATATTCGTTGATGACTTTAAACGGTCTAGTGCCATGAAGGAAGAGTTGTTTAACTACATAAATGTCCTAGCAAAGGAAAAGCTGGGAGTGGAAACCGATATTTTTAAAGGCAAAGGGACTTTATGGTCAGTCTGTGAGCATGTTTCACAGGAATGGTATGTTGGTGATGAGCATGTACTTGAGTCCACTGGAAGGCCCTCTGTCCAGTTAGGAAAAAAAGGCTTTTTAGCAAATGAGACTACTTTAGCCCCAGCAAATGAGCTTGAAGGGCTCTTTGAATACTTAACAGCTGCTGGTCTTCAGATTGGTATTGGTACGGGCAGACCTGAACTTGAAACCATCCAGCCTTTTCACCACCTAAATTGGCTTCATCACTTCAATAAGAATCATATTGTAACTGCAGATGATGTTCTTAGAGCAGAGGAAAGACTCAAAGAAAAGAAGTCATTATCAAAACCACATCCGTATACCTATATTTTAGGTCTTCGTGGGAAAGGGACTTCTGTAGAGGATTGTTTAAAATTGCCTTTGCCCATTGAAAATGGTCATGAGGTATTAGTAGTGGGAGATTCTTTAGCCGATTTGCTAGCGGCTAGACAACTGGGCTGTATGTTTGCCGCCGTGTTAACTGGGTTATCTGGAAAAGATGCCAGAAGTGACTTCGAGGAGAAAAAGGCAGACTATATCCTTAATTCCGTACTAGATTTAAAAAGTATTTTATAATGCAGCCTTGCATTCTGCTGCCCGTGGAGTGAAATTTAAGAATATGGCGGTAACCAGAGAGTTCGCCTGATGCCCATGGAGTGGAATATAAGAGTATGACGGTAACCAGAAGGATAGTCTGATACCCGTGGAGTGGAAATTAAGAGTATGACGGTAACCAGAGGGATAGTCTGATGCCCGTGGAGTGGAATATAAGAGTATGACGGTAACCAGAGGGATAGTCTGATGCCCGTGGAGTGGAATATAAGAGTATGACGGTAACCAGAGGGATAGTCTGATGCCCGTGGAGTGGAAATTAAGAGTATGACGGTAACCAGAAGGATAGTCTGATGCCCGTGAAGTGGAAATTAAGAGGATAACGGTAACCAGAAGGATAGTCTGATGCCCGTGGAGCAGTATTTATGAGTAAAGCGGTAACCATCGGGGTCATCCTGCCCCGATGAAGTGTGGAAACCATAAATAAAAGAAATAGGGATTGCCTATTGTGCCGCAATCCCTATTTCTTTTATTTTTCAAATCTTCCTGGGTAAAAGGAATCGACGTTGGATAGCTCTAATAGTTGTGCTACATCTAAGCCGTTGATTAAGGTTAGTGCACGAAGCACTTCGGAATTAACTGTTTTATCAAGTGTCAGCACCATGATGGCTTCACCGCCTACCTCAGTTCTTCCCACTTGCATGGTTCCAATATTAATTTGGTAATCGCCTAATAAAGAACCAACTTTTCCAATCATTCCTGGTACGTCTTGGTGCTTTATATAAAGAAGATATTTTTCAGGTCTTATATCGATTCGATACTGATTAATCTTTACAATCCGTGCACCGTAGCCATTTAGTACGGTTGCACCAATTTTAGCTGTTTCCGGCCCTTTTATAATGGAGAGTTCTGCATAGTTTGCAAAGCCTTTGTTTGTTGCATTCTTCTGGACATTATAGGAAACACCTTGTTCCTTCAAGAGATGGAGAGCATTGATTAAATTCACTGAATCACTTAGATGGTGGGATAGAATTCCTTTAATCATTGTTCTTGTTAATAGCTCTGTATCTTCCTCAATCAAATCTCCAAAGTAGTTAATTTCAATTTTTGTTGGTGCCTTCTTCAACAGTTGTATGACTAATTGTCCCATCTGCTCTCCAAGCAATAAATATGGCTGCATTTTCTGCTGTGCTTCCCCTGTCATTTGAGGCATATTCACTGCGTTGCGAATGGATTGTGTTTCCAAAATATCAATAATCTCAACGCTTACTTCCTGAGCTACTTTTTCTTGTGCCTCGACTGTTGAGGCACCTAGATGTGGTGTAACGATGATGTTTGGATTATCTAGGAGCGCTGGGTTAGCAACTGGCTCTTTTTCAAATACGTCAAGGGCAGCTCCAGCTACGTGACCGCTTTGAATAGCTCGAACTAGTGCATTTTCATCAATAATTCCCCCGCGGGCTACATTGATAAAGCGTACTCCCTTTTTGGTTTTGCTTAAATATTCTTCATTTACTAAGCCCTTGGTATCATTTGTTAGAGGGGTATGAATCGTTATAAAATCAGATTCTTGAGCAATTAAGTCTAGACTCGCTTTTGTCATGCCAAGCTTTTTTGCTCTTTCATCCGTTAAGTACGGGTCATAGCCAAGAATAGTCATTCCAAAGCTTTTGGCACGTTTCGCGACCTCAGTACCGATTTTTCCCATGCCAATAATTCCGAGTGTTTTTTTATACAATTCTACCCCTTTAAAGGAATTACGATCCCATTCACCATCTGCCGTTTTCCTATGAGCCTGCGGAATTAGCCGAGCCATAGAAAGCATCATTGCCAAAGTGTGCTCGGTAGCAGCAATCGTATTGGCACCCGGAGCATTAATAACGATAATTCCTTTTCGTGTTGCTGCGTTTACATCGATATTATCAACTCCGACACCAGCTCTGGCAATAACCTTCAATTTGTCAGCGTGTTGTAAAAGATCTTCTGTTACCTTTGTTTGACTCCTTACTATAAGTGCTTCATATTCACCGATAATACTTTTTAGTTGATCAGTAGGAAGAGTAGGCTGACGTTCAACAATGAAATTGGGATGGTCAAATAAACTTTTTAGTCCAGTATCACTAATTCCGTCTGTTACAAGTACCTTATACATTTTTTGAAACCTCCTATATTTTGAAAAATGGCTGTGAAAATATTGGCTGTTGATTTACACTCCAGGAACTTCGCTTTCCGCGGGCGGTCCGGGGAGCCTCCTCGGCGCTTTGCGCCCTGCGGGGTCTCCCCTGCCCAGTCCTCCCGCAGGACACTGAAGAGCATCTTCGAATCTTCCCACGCACGAAGGAAATGCGTTAGCATTTTCGAGGAGTCTCGTGCCTTCCGCTCCAATTAACAAAGTGTATCCTTTAACAGCCTTATAAATAAAAAATCCCTCATAACAGACAGGTTTGTCTTGTTATGAGGGACGTGATTAAACGCGGTGCCACCCTCTTTTACTGCCTATAGGTTAAAAAGCAACCTTCCTGCCAGCTCGTCTTATGCCTGTCGGCCCTGAACAAGGCACTTTCGCTTTTAACTGAATATACTGAACATTCTACATCGGTTCCTTTTATATTGTAAAGGAATAAAATGAAATTATTTTTCAATATTTTTTAGGCGAAAAAAAATAAAAAAAGCAGTATGCTAGTAGACAGAAGGGTTTAAGCGGTTACAGTGATATTTCTGTAAAACTTATCTATTGTAAAAAAATTCTTACAATAATATAATGTCTACTATAGAAATACAAATGTACATCTAAAAAATACACTTTATACAGGAGTGATTTTGTTGAAAGCAATTTCAATCGGTTTATTAGGATTAGGAACGGTTGGTTCCGGTGTCGTAAAAATAATCAAAAACCATCAAGATAAATTAATGCACCAAGTAGGATGTCCAGTAGAAGTGAAAAAAATTCTTGTCCAAAATTTACATAAATCAAGACCCAGTGAAGTGGACAAAGACTTGTTGACATCCAATGCAGATGAAGTACTAAATGACGATGAGATTGATGTAATTATTGAAGTCATGGGTGGGGTGCATGAAACAAAAGATTATTTACTAAGTGCTCTTCAAAAAGGGAAGCATGTTGTAACGGCTAATAAAGATTTAATGGCACTTCACGGGTCTGAGCTTTTGACGGTTGCGTCAGAAAATGGCTGTGATTTATTCTATGAAGCAAGTGTCGCCGGAGGAATTCCAATTCTAAGAGGCCTAGTTGACGGACTTGCTTCCGATCGAATTACGCAAATGATGGGTATTGTAAATGGTACCACTAACTATATTTTAACAAAAATGAGCAAGGATGGCTCTGCCTATGATGAGGTCCTAAAGGAAGCACAGGAGCTTGGATTTGCAGAGGCAGATCCAACTTCGGATGTAGAAGGTTTAGATGCCGCTCGTAAAATGACGATCTTGGCAACCTTGGGATTCTCGATGCATATCGATTTAGACGATGTAGCTGTATCTGGAATTTCTAATGTTACCGAAGAAGATTTGCAATATGGAAAGCAACTAGGCTACACGATGAAACTTCTTGGTTATGCACATCGTGAAGGGGAGAAAGTAGAGGTAAGTGTTCAACCAACATTCTTGTCAAACAATCATCCGTTAGCCTCTGTTCAGAATGAATATAATGCCGTATACGTTTATGGTGAAGCTGTTGGAGAAACGATGTTTTATGGACCGGGTGCAGGAAGTCTCCCTACAGCCACCGCAGTTGTTTCTGATTTAGTGGGTGTGATCAAGAATTTACGGTTAGGCGTAAATGGACGAAGTGCTGTAACACCTCAGTATCCTAAGCGGTTAAAGACGAACGAAGAAAAGTATTCTAAATACTTTCTACGTATTCATGTCCAAGACGAAGTGGGTGTGTTTGCTGAGATCACGTCGGTTTTTGCCAAGCATGGGGTTAGCTTTGAAAAGATTCTTCAGCTTCCAGTGAGGAAAAATGAAACTTCGGAGATTGTCTTGGTTACACATCGTGCCTCATTAACAAATTATGATGCAATTTTACATGAATTGAATGACTTACACGCTGTTAAGGAAATAAAAAGTGCATACAGAGTGGTGAGGAACTAAAATGAGATGGCAGGAATTAAATGAAGCATATAAAGAATTTCTGACTATTAGTCAAAATACCCTCAGCTTAATAAGGGGAGTTGTCCATCAATGAATTTAACGGATCAAAAGTTTGCTATACGTATTCCAGCCAGCTCGGCCAATCTGGGGCCAGGCTTTGATTCCATGGGCGTAGCCCTTGATTTGTATTTAGATTTAGAGGTAGAGACAAGTGAGCACTGGGAATGTTATTCACGGACCATTGAACTGCAAGAGTTTCCAACAGATGATAGAAATTTCATCTGTCAAATTGCCATTCAAACAGCAAAGAAATATGGCAAAGAGTTAGCACCTTGCAGGATTGTTGTTGATAGTGATATCCCACTAGCCCGAGGACTTGGTTCAAGTGCAGCAGCGATTGTAGCAGGAATTGAATTGGCAAATTATGTAGGCGATTTAGAATTAACGCAAAAGGAAAAGTTATTGCTGGCAACAGAGATTGAGGGCCATCCTGATAATGTGGGAGCTTCACTCTATGGTGGTTTAGTAATTGGCAGCTATCAGAACAATGAAGTTGATATACTGTCAATGGCAGACATTCCAATGGAAATGGTAGCAGTCATCCCACAGGAAATCTTATTAACAAAGGAATCAAGAGGTGTTCTTCCAACAGATTTCTCCTATCCTGAAGCAGTTCAAGCATCCTCGACAGCCAATCTGTTAGTGGCTGCCCTACTTTGTCAAAACTGGGAACTAGCCGGAAAAATGATGGACAGAGATCGTTTTCACCAGCCTTACCGTAAACCATTAATCCCTTTTTACCAGGAAATTGATGATGTGGCAAAGGACTCTGGTGCATTTGGGATTGCTTTAAGCGGTGCAGGACCAACTGTTTTATGTTTTTGTGAATTGGGTAAGGGTAAGGAACTTGCAAATGTATTAGAGGGTGCTTTCCCTGACATGAAGGTCAAATTAGTAAACATAGACAGCACTGGAAGCTCTGTTAAAAAATGCGAAAAATGTTTATAAAAAAAGGCAGCCGCAGCTGCCTTTTCTCAGTTCTTCTCCAAAAAAACACTAAAATCTTCTTTGTTAAGCGGTTTGCTAAAAAGGTATCCCTGCATGTGAAAGCAGTTTTTTGATAGTAAGAAGTTCTTTTGATATTCTTCTTCTACTCCCTCAGCTATTACCTTTAAATGAAGGCTGCGTGCTAGGTTAATGATCGCCTCTGCAATCTCCGTGTTTTTTAATTCTTTGGTAATGTCTTGAATGAATGATTTATCGATTTTTAGGGTAGTAATGGGCAGGTTTTTTAAATAGCTAAGCGAAGAGTAACCTGTTCCGAAATCATCAATGGAAATGGACATCCCCATTTCTTGAAGGGACCGTAATGTCTGAACAATCTCCTTTGAATTGGTAAGTAAAATACTTTCAGTAATTTCAATTTCAAAATTATCTGCAGGAAGTTTACTTTCGAGGAGGATATCCTTAATCTTGTTCACCATATTACAGGGTTCCTGAAATTGACGAGCTGAAAAATTTACCGAAATCGATAAGTTTCGTGAATGTTTCAAGTTCCACTCGTTCATTTGGTGGCAGGCTGTATTCATAACAAAATCCCACAATGGTTGAATGAGACCAGTATCTTCCGCAATAGGTATAAAGATATCAGGAGGCACAAACCCAAGCTCCTCATCTGTCCATCTAACCAAGGCTTCTGCTCCAACTACTTCCCCCGTTAGTACATTCAATTTTGGCTGATAATAAACTTCGAGCTTTGCCTGCTCTAATGCTTTCCTTAAGCGTGCTTCGATTTGCGGTCGTTCTTGATTTGATATTCCCATTTGTTCATTGTAAATAATAACCTTATTACCACCCATTTTTTTTGCAGCATACATAGCAATATCAGCGTAGACAAAAAGATTGTCCATGTTTTTTGTGTGCTGTGGAAAAAGACTAATTCCACAGCTCGCTCCGAGGTAAAGCTCGTTAGCTTCTAGTGTATAAGGCTTCTTTAACACGCTTACAAGACCTTCAGCGGAGCTTTTAACTTCCTCCAAACTAAGATTCATCAACAATATAATAAACTCGTCGCCTCCCTGGCGAGTGATAAGTGCCTTTTCAACAGGAAGGTATTCTCTTATCCGAGTGGAAACCATCTCTAATAACTGGTCGCCTTTGTTATGGCCAAGAGAATCATTCACATGTTTAAACCGGTCGATGTCTATGAATAAAACCGATATCGTTTCACCATTTTTAGTTGCTTCATCAATAATATCGGGCATTTTTTCTAGAATAAACCTTCGATTAAGAAGCCCTGTTAAGGGATCATGAAATGCCTGGTACTCAATAAGTTCCTTACTCTTGATTAAATCATTCATATAGCTGTGTAAATGGCGTGATAAGGCATTAACGTTTTCAGCCAGGGTCCCAAATTCATCATTCCGATTGAGTTCAAGGGTTTTCCCGAACTTCCCTTTGGCAATCTCCTTTACTTGTTCAACAATGTATCCAATAGGATTCGTTATTGATCGTGAGAACACCAAGCTAACGAAGAATACAAGAACCATAATAACAATAGAAAGCAGAATATGTGCGTTTAATTCGTTCCGTAGTTGTTGTTCAATGAGTTCGTAATTATATACTAAGCCAATGACATAAGGCTCACCGTTTGTTGCTTGAACTACGGGAACAAAGGTCTTCATGACATTCTGGCCATTAAGCCTTTCTTTATAAGTCCAAACAGATTCCGTATCCATAGCTTTAGTGATAAAGGATTTGTCCTTATTAATATTCTTATAAGTATATGCCCCATACCATATAGGACGTTCCGAGATTCTGATATAGCTATTCCCGTTTAAATTGACAAATTCATCTTCCTTGCCAAAGTTTTTAGGATTAAAAACGGTTAGTTCTAAAATGCCTCTCTCTTTCGTACGACTATCAATAATATTACCAGGGCCAAATTGCAGCTCAAAATCTAATACGTTGTCTCGGAAGTAGGGGTTTATGATGTAATTGGTTGTGCCGTCATAGTAATACCCCCACTTATCAATATGCTCTGGGTTAGAAGATGCAATTTCAATCGGACCTGACCAATAATTTTTTAAGGTTAATCCCTTTTCAACCTTTACAGGTACTAAAGCGAATAATTGTTCAAACGCATCGTACCAATATCCCCACTCTTTCGTAGAAACATCAATCTCATGTGGATCTGAGGATTTTACCCCGACGATATCATCGTTTGTTTTTGCAAACAAGGTAATATGAGAAACTCCCATTTCCTCGGCAACCTTGGCCAACTGCTCATTTGAAACATCTTTATAGTCAGATGGGAGCTCATTCCTAATGGCTAAGGATGCAGTACGTAATTCGCGAGCAAGGATGTCCTCCATATAAAGCGAACCTTCTCTGGTATTTTCCACTTGATAGGAGACTTCCTCTGTAATCAATGCAATTTCTCTTTCGTTATAGGTAAGGAGTTGGTTTTTTGAATGTAAATACTGAAAGGCATTGTTTGATAATAAGATTAAAAAAACTAATAAGGTAAAGATAATTGGGATTTTCTTTTTTATGGACATTTTAAACACCTCGAAATGCCCAAATTTGAGCATAATATAACAGTGGAAAGGTTACCCTTTTAGACCATGTAGCCACTCATTATAGCACTCATCACAGAGCGGTTCATCTCTTTCTTTATTTGAAGCTAAAAAAGTTACATAATGGAGCTGCATTTCTTCGATTTCACTAACACAGTAAAAGCATTTTTCTTGCATTTCGAATCCTCCTTGTAGACTGCTTTTGTTTTTTGATAGTTTTTTCAAAAATAAGGTAGATATTACATGGTAAATTTTTTTTAGATAATATGGAAATATACCTGTAGGTTGGAATGAAATTTAGAAAGGAGAGATTAAGAATGGACTTTTTTAATCAAGTAGTGATTGTTACAGGCGCTGCTAATGGAATTGGCCAAGCCGTGGCGGCCGGATATGCAGAACGGGGAGCAAAAGTAGTCATGGCGGATGTAGATGAAGCAGAAGGGAAGAAGGTCGCTCAACGTTTAATTGAAAACAATAGAATGGCTATTTTTGTTAGAACAGATGTTAGGAGAGAAGAAGATATTATCTATTTAATAAAAATGGCCAAAGAGACTTATGGCAGAATTGATATCTTGATAAATAACGCTGGTAAGGGATTATTCAAATCAGTTTATGATGTAACTCTCGAAGAATGGGACGATATCATACAAACCAACTTAAGGAGTGTCTTTCTTTGCTCACGTGAAGCAGCCAAAGTGATGCGGGAAAAGGGAGGCGGTTCAATTGTTAACTTGGCATCGACTCGTGCTTTAATGTCTGAACCAAACTCAGAGGGTTATGCCGCTTCCAAGGGAGGAATTGTTGCGATTACTCATGCCTTAGCGGCGTCGCTTAGTGAGGACAGGATCACGGTAAATTGTATTTCACCAGGATGGATACACACGGGTGATTATGCTCAATTAACAAAGGCTGACCATGAGCAACATTTTTCAAACCGTGTTGGAAAACCTAGTGATATCATACAAGCTTGCCTGTATCTAACTGCAAAGAATAATAATTTTGTAACGGGAATCAATTTAGTGGTCGATGGGGGAATGACCAGAAAAATGTTCTACGAGGAATAACAAACTACCTTGTAGCTTGTTTTAGTAAATTCTTTATACCGGACCGGCGCAAGGCGCCATCGGCTAGTTTACTTCGCTCTCCTCCCTACTAAAATAAGAAAATATTACTATTTTTTGGCAGTAGGTCTTGACCTACTATAAATTTTTGTAGATAATAATTAAGTACAAATTTTCAAAAGATTTAGTTTAATCAGAAAATGTTATTTGTTGTCTGATATAACTGCATAAGTTAAACACGTTGTATTATGATAGCGCTTTCTCATCAAAAAAGGAGGGAATTCTTTGCCTGTTTTACTAGCTCTTTTTGCCATCACTGCTGTCTGCCTTTTTCTAGCGTTAAAGAAAAAGAAGACAATCTTCCTTGTCATGCCGTTCCTATCTATCTTTATTTACTTCCTCGTTCAAATTATTTTAGTACCAGCACCATTTATGGATACTATAAAATTTATTTTCAGTTTAAGGTAGTTTTCCCCGTTTCCGAAAGGAGTCGGAGTAATGATAGCACTACTTGAAATGCGTAATGCAACATTAATTTGAAAGGAGTAGTTGGTTGGTCATTTATTTGGGTTGAGCGTCAAAACTGAAAATTAACCGGGGGTGGAAATGTGAAGAAAATTGAAAAGGAAAAAGCGGAACGCTATTTTCGTGAAAAAAATCGAAATATGATTATTTATTTTATTATTTGGTTTATCGTCTCATTTGGTGTGGTCATGTTTGCCGAGCCATTGAGTAAATTCTCCATAAACGGTTTCCCCTTCCATTATTTCATGGGAGCTCAGGGTGCCGTTATTACCTTCATTATTCTGCTTTTTGTTAATGCTAAGCTTGGTGATCGCATCGATAAAAAATATGGAATAGATGAAGATAAAAATGAGCAAATCAGTTCAGGGAAAGTACTAGATCATTAATTAGGATAAGCTGGTTGTTTTGCAAAATCAAAGTTTACAATCTTTAGGACTCTTTTCTACTTATAGTTGCTTTTAAAAAAGGGGGATGGCCTTGGACACTCAATTCTTGGTCTCATTATCAATTATTTTAGTAACATTTGCTTTATATATCGGAATAGCAATCTATAACAAAGCAAAGGCGACATCAGACTTCTATGTAGCTGGACGTGGCGTACCGCCTATCTTTAATGGGATGGCCATCGGTGCTGACTGGATGAGTGCGGCATCTTTTATCGGGATGGCCGGAACCATCATGCTTCTAGGCTATGATGGACTTGCCTATATCATGGGATGGACGGGTGGTTATTTACTTCTGACGTTCCTGCTTGCACCACAATTAAGGAAGTATGGCCGCTATACCGTGCCAGAGTTTATCGGGGACCGATATAACAGCCACACCGCTCGTGTTATAGCTGCCGTTTGTACGATTATCATCAGCTTTACCTACTCAATTGGTCAGTTGTCTGGTTCTGGGGTAGTAATTGGCCGTTTATTTGAAATAGATGCGAAGCTAGGAACAATGATTGGGGTAGTGCTAATTGCCTTCTATGCTGCATTTGGCGGAATGAAGGGGATTACTTGGACCCAGGTTGCCCAGTATTGTATCTTAATCATTGCCTATTTAATTCCTGTTATTTTCATGTCACTGCAAATAACTGGAAACCCAATGCCTTGGCTATCTTATGGAGAGCTTGTCGGAAAAATGGGTGAGCTTGACCGTGAGCTGGGAATTTCAGAATACTTTGCTCCATTTACGAATGGAACAAAGTGGCAGTTCTTAGCCTTGATGTTTACGTTAATGGCTGGTACCGCTGGTCTTCCACACGTTATTGTCCGCTTTTATACAGTGTCAACAATGAAAGCAGCACGTTGGTCGGGAGCATGGGCATTGCTTTTCATCGGTTTGCTTTACTTGTCAGCGCCAGCTTATGCTGCATTCTCTCGATTCATCCTGATGACAAAAGTGGCAGGAAGCAAAATCAGTGAACTTCCTGCATGGACAAAAACATGGGTGGATACAGGCAAGCTTCAGGTTGCTGATGGGAATGGAGATGGAATCTTACAATGGAGTGAGCTCATTATTTCAAATGATATTGTAGTTATGGCAACTCCCGAAATAGCAAACCTTGGTATGTTTGTAATCGGTTTAGTAGCAGCAGGAGCAATGGCGGCTGCATTGTCTACTGCCGGCGGTTTAATGCTATCCATTTCTTCCTCTTTCGCACACGATATCTATTATCGCGTTCTAAAGCCAGAATCAACAGAAAAAAATCGACTTTCTGTTGCACGATGGACAATTGTTGCTGCAACGCTTTTAGCTGGATTAATCGCCTTAAATCCACCGGGAGCAATCACACAAATTGTTGCTTGGGCCTTTGCTATTGCAACTGGAACCTTCTTTCCTGCTCTTGTACTTGGAGTTTGGTGGAAGCGATCTAATTCAAAAGGGGTTATTGCTGGTTTACTAGTTGGTTTAGGTGTAACTCTATCTTATATATTTGCAGCTAAGTATGGCGGCTTTACGATTCTCGGTATCATTGATACAGGAGCGGGAGTCTTTGGTGCAACTGCTGCATTTATTACCAATATTGTAGTATCACTTTTGACAGCAGCACCTTCTCAAAAACTACAGGATGATGTAATGGACCTTCGCTATCCAGAACAAATGGTTTATAAAGACGGCGAAGTTTGGATGAATGATGATGGACCAAAATCAGTTTAATTCAACTGTAAGTGAGGCTGTTCGGTTTCACCCCTTTTTTCAAGGGGTGGACCATGTTATGGCCAATTATCTTCTATCATTATGCGAAATTCGTCATTTTGAAAAAAATGAAATCATGTTAAAGAAAGATAAATCTCGTGAAGGGCTTCTGCTGATGCTAGAGGGCCTTTCGGAGGTTTTCGTGAGAAATGAAAGCCATGGAAGAATTGAAGTTTTGGAAGTCGTTCAAAAAGGAGAAATGATTGGTTTTTCAAGCCTCGCAGATTTCCTTGGTATGTCAAAACCTGAAAAAAGTGAAACGATGGTTGAAGTAAAAGCAGTTAGTCCAGTGAAGGTATTATATATTCCTTTTGAGGTAATCACGAAAAGATGGGACGATCCCGCTGTTCACGATTACTTACTGTCTCAGGTATCCCTTCGCTTAAAGGATATTTATTCTTCTCTGGCAGAACAGGTTAAGCTTGCCCGGGATTATGGGGAAAATGATGCGTTCATGATCCGTGTTCAGGATATTATGACTGAAAAAATTGTAAGTGTTACCCCGAACACAACTGTACAAGATACGGCACGGCTTATGCATGAAAATAGAACGAGTTCTGTCCTTGTAATAGATAATGAGATTTTAAAAGGAATTATCACGGAAAGAGATATGGTCGAGAGGGTAGTAGCGCGAGGAATACCGTTGACAGCGAAGGCAAATGAGATTATGACACATAATCCCATATTTGTTTCTCGTTTGGATTATTTTTATAATGCGCTATCATTAATCTTCCAGGAAGGCATTAAGCACTTGCCGGTAATAGAAGAGTCTAAGGTAGTGGGTATTGTCACATTATCGGATTTATTAAGGAAAAAAAGTGAAAATGTGATGAAGACCATCCAAAAAATTGAGCTGGCTGATAGGGATAGCCTTCCTCACGTCAAGAATGCCATTTGTGAAGTCATTGACACACTATTAAGGAATCGGGTTCCTATCTTAACAACCTTAGAGATTGTAACAAAACTATATGACCGGCTTGTTTCAAGAATCGTTAATTTATCAATTCAGGCTTTACAGTTAAAAGGCATGCACCAGCCTTGTTCCTTTGCTTTCTATCAAATGGGCAGCAGTGGCCGTGAAGAGCAATTTATCCTAACGGATCAAGACCATTTCATTGTTTATGAAAAGGATTCACCAGACACAGATGCCTACTTTTTCGATTTGGGTAAAGAGATTACAACCAACCTAGAATCAGCTGGATACGCACGTTGTTTAGGATTGATGATGTGCAGTGAGAAGGAATGGCGCGGGTCTTTGGCAGACTGGGAAGAACGGCTGCGAAGATGGATGCTTCAATCTACAAATGATAATTTGTTATTAGCGCAAAATTTCTTTTCTTTTCGCTTTATTATCGGAAGCGAAGAACTGGATGACCAATTTCGGAAAACCATTTCAAATCAAATGCAAAGATCGAGGATTTTTTTATACAGGCTGACCCAGCTCGAGAAGGAGCATTCCATTCCAACCCTTGAACAGCCTATTCGTTCTTTATTCAAACTTGAGCGCAAAACGATTGATATGAAAAAAGAAGTCTTGTTCCCATACCATCATAGCCTGCAAATTTTATCCCTTCTACATGGAAATCTTGTCGGACCTCCTATTGAAAAAATCAATTGGTTAAAGGATAAGGGAGTCTTTTCAGAATTATTTACTCAAGATCTTAAGCAAGCGGTCAGCCATATATTAACGCTATATGTCAATCAGCGATGGCAGCAGACAAAAGTTGGTAGTAATGTGTCATCGATTGTGTCATTCACTACATTATCGACTCGGCAGAAAGAAGAACTAATTTTAAGCTTAAAAACACTAAGAGAGCTCCAAAGCCAGGTGTTCGCTCACTTTTCAGTATAGAGTAGAGGAGGGGCGCTATGTTTTTTCGAAGAAACAGTGTATCTTGTACCTTAAAATATGAAACCATTCCACTAAGCACTCCCTTGGAGCACCTAAATTTTGTCGTTTTTGATACTGAAACAACTGGATTTCAGGTGGCAGCATCCGACCGAATGATTGAAATCGGCGCTGTTCCCATAAAAGGTCTAGAAGTGGTCGACTTTGACACCTTTCAAACCTACGTCAATCCAAATCAACCCATTTCTCAAAAAATAACCGATCTTACCTCTATTTCAAATGAAATCGTGAAAGACGCACCACAAGCTGTAGAGGCTATGATGAGCTTTTTTGATTTTGTAGAATCAAGAGAAACCGTTTGCTTAGTAGGACACTATATCGGGTTTGATGCACTGGCATTGAAAAGCGAGTTTAAAAGACAGAACCTTACATTAAAAAACTTCCTAACCATTGATACGTTGGACCTTATTGGCTATATTGCGCCGTCCTATGATATGAGAGATTTAGAGCGGTACGCCATGGTTTTTGGAACAAGGATTTATGATCGTCATAGTGCGCTTGGGGATGCCTTAACCACTGCCTATCTATTTATTGAGCTCCTAAGACTGTTCAAAGAACGGGGCTTAAGCACCTGGGGAGAGCTGATTAAAGCTACTGACAGCCAAATGAGATCCCTTCAGTTTTAATCATGAATATATGAGAAGAAGCTGTTCAATGTGAGCTGCTTTTTCTTTTCAATAAATTTCTAACTTGGAGAACTCGCTGTTCTCCTTTTTCCTTGTTTTTTCGGTTCATGAAATTTTCATTTTTATAAATTAGAATATCTTACTTACATTTTCTATAAACAATTTTGCTAACATCGATTGCGTTTTATTTTTGTTGTAAACTAGATAAAAATATCTGTCTTCGTTAAAATCACTTATCTCATGCATTTTAAGCATATGGTTTTCATAATAATCTTTGGCCGCTATTTCAGAGACAATTGCAATTCCGATATCTTGCAGTACAAATTGGATTAAGCTTTGTCCGCTCTCAGTATAAGCAATAACATTTAATTGATCTTTTGTTATTTTATTTCTCTTTAAAAACCGCTCAAGAAGTGCATTCGTACCTGAATCTGAATTTCTCATGATAAAAGGATACTTCAATATATCGTGAATCGTAACTTGGCCTGAGATTTCAGATTGATTCGAAGTAATTAGGACTAATTTTTCTTTTACAATTGGAATATAGTAGAGGTTGTCGTTTTCGTATTTTCCTCCCAATATCCCCATATTCACAGAGCCGCTGAGTACTTGTTCTGCAACATTTTTCGAAGAAGATTGGTTTATATGAAAAGTAGCATGAGGATGCTGATTTCGAAAATTTTTGACCATCTTAGGAAGCATAAATTGTCCGGGTACTGAACTTGCCGCAATACGGAGAATCCCTCTTAGTTCGGTCGCTCCCTCTTTCAAATCAAGCAATGCCTGATCCTTAAGCAAAAGAAGCTTTAATGCCCATTGATACAATCGTTCTCCGGAGGGGGTAAGAATACTCTCTCGGCCAACACGGTCGAAGAGCTTAATATTCAACGTCTTTTCCAAAGCTTGTATATGCGAGCTGACTGTTGATTGACTTAGAAATATATCCTCCGCTGCTTTAGAAAAGCTTTTGTGTTCTACTACCTTTGTAAAAACCAAGAGTTGGTGCAGATCCATTACGACTTTCCTCCTTTGGTATTCGTGTAAACGATTAATATCTATAGGTAGAATAGATAATTTGAATTTATCTAATGATATCATTTTTTTATAATTAAAATGTCCAGAGGATATGAAAAGATTATGAAAATGAACAATAAAAATTGGATAGGAGATGATTGGGTGTCACTCCAATATGTACCAGACCATATCTATGACGCAGGACCAACAGGGTGTGGGGAGTTAATTATGAACTTGTTCTTAACGATGAAGAAGATGAATAGTGGACAAATCATTGAGGTCATCTCTTATGACCCAGGTGCTAGAGAGGACCTGCCCGCATGGTGCAGGATGCAAAAGCACAATCTGTTAGAACGTAAAGATGTTGGCAAAATCAGTTATTACTATATTGAAAAAGGCTGATACAGTCTTTTACATAAAATGAAATTATGGAGGAATTTAAATGGCTGGCAAATTTTTAGTTAGTTTAACAAATGCAAAGAATGATGCTGATAAAGCGACAGTTGGTTTTGTTGTAGCAAATGCAGCAGTAGCTTCAGGACAAGAAACAGTGGTTTTTTTGAATGTAGAAGGAGCCTATCTAGCTTCAAAAGGCTATGCAGATGATATTCATGAAGCAGGTTTTGCTCCATTAAAACAATTAATGGAAAACTTCGTTGAAGCAGGAGGCACTCTTTGGGTCTGCAGCCCTTGTTACAAGAAAAGGGAATTGGATGAAGAAAACCTTGTAGATGGTGCTACCATTGTTGGAGGAGCGAAATTAGTAGAGTTCCTTAGCCTTGGTGCCGCATCCATTACATACTAAGCCGGTGGAAATATGTATATAGCCCATGCAGTTTGTGATGGTGGAGACTTAGACTGTGGTTCTGGATTATTACTAATCATCAAGAAAACGATGGACCCCCTTTCAAATGGTCAAATTCTTGAAGTGAAAAGCAGAGAGAGAACGGTTGCAGAGGACCTTCCGGCTTGGTGCCGAATGGTCGAGCATGAGTATCTTGGTTCAGAGCCTGGAAGTAATACCACTCGATATTTTATAAGAAAAGGGTCATATCAGGATGAGTTGGAGGCAGATTTACAGGCCGCAAAAGGATTTCAATGGAGTGTCCGGGCAAAAGGGGACAAGGAGCTTACTGCTAAAATCTACTCAAGAAATCATACATTTCTGGCTGGTCAACCAGCTGACTTTAGTCCAAAGGTGAATGCTCCAAGTGCAATTGATTATCTTCTGGCGTCATTAGCCTCCTGTTTAACAGTTGGTTATAAAGCCCAGGCTTCACGCAGGGATATCGAGATAGATCATCTAGAACTGACATTAAAAGGCGGTTTAGAAAATGTTTTATTTCATATGGAATTAGAAGAGGATGGTAGTCCGAAAATGAATACTATCACAGGGGTATTCTATGTATCTTCTCCTGAATCAGAAGTTGTTTTGGAAGATATATGGAATATGACGTTAACGAAATCACCTATCTATCAAACTCTAAAACAAAGTATAGCAATTGATATTAAACTCTCAATTGTTTTCTAAAGGGAGGCAAACAGATGGATTTACCGAAGTTCCCTACCACGGTTATTGGCAGCTGGCCAAGAACAATAGAAGTAAAGCGAGCGATGCGAGATAAACGTGCCGGAAGGATAAGTGAAGAAGAATTCGAGTCAATAGCCGACCAGGCGGTCTTACAATGTCTAAAATGGCAGGAGGAAGCAGGAATTGATATTGTTTCAGATGGAGAACAGCGACGCGACAATTTTATCTCATTTGTAGCTGACCACCTAAATAATGTCCAGATGCTGACAGTATCTGAGCTGCTAGATTATGTTGAAGATAAAGCCAGCTTTGAGGAAATTCTTGGTACGTTAGATGTGCCTGCATTTTCTATGTCAAATCCAGCAGCAACCGGTAAGATTAG
The DNA here is from genome assembly GCF_001940785.1 of Bacillus sp. MRMR6. Lineage (GTDB taxonomy): Bacteria > Bacillota > Bacilli > Bacillales > Cytobacillaceae > Neobacillus. Next base: position 4,588 of record NZ_MSLS01000014.1, on the reverse strand, counting down.
CCGAAGGAAACCTCTTGCATTAAATGATTTCCTGTTTCTTAAAAAACATACAGAAAAGGCTATAAAAGTTGCTCTTCCAGGTCCTTACCTTTTGACAAGAGCGATGTGGGTTGAAGGACTATCGAAGGATGCCTATCCGACAAAAGAAGATTTGGCAGTAGATATTATTAAGGTACTTCGAGAAGAAATAGAAGATTTAATCGCGGCAGGAGTAGAGTTTGTTCAATTTGATGAGCCGGTTTTAACTGAACTAGTGTTCACCCAGAAAAATGCAAACCGTACATTCATGTGCGGAGCCCTAACGGCAAAGGCAGATGCAGAAGAAGAAATTGAGTTTGCTTTGGACTTAATGAACAAAATTACGAAAGATATGCTGGGAAGAGGAACACGGATTGGCGTCCATGTTTGCCGTGGGAATTGGAGTACCCAGGAAGAGGTTTTGCTAAAAGGCCCGTATTATCCGCTAATTCCCTATTTTTCTAAAGTAAATGTTGACCAGCTTATTCTTGAGTATGCGACTCCTCGTGCTGGGGAGATTGACGCAATTCGTGAATTCGGGGGGAAAGAGATAGGCTTTGGCATTGTTAATCCAAGAACAGAAACAGTTGAAACTGTTGAAGAAATCTTATTCCGCGTAGAGGAAGCAAGAAAATACCTGCCAGACGGGAAAATATTCTTAAATCCTGATTGTGGTTTTGGAACATTTGCACAGCGTCCAATGAATAGTGACAAAATTGCTTTTGAGAAATTAAAAACGATGTCAATTGCCGCGAAGAAACTTCGTGAAAGTGTACTAATATAAAAATAAAGCGGAGGAAGGTAATAAAATGGGACAGTTGCTTAACTTCAAGGTAGAGCTTTTCTACAAACCTCTGAATCTGATGAGCGTATTGCTGAATTACAGCAAGCAGTCGATCAACGATGCCCGATCTTTAGGACGTTAAAGGATGCAGGAATTCCAATTGTAAACCACTGGGTAAAAGCTACTGTCATGGCTTAATATGTTTAAAAGGAACTTATCTTATTGGATAAGGTCCTTTTTTGTCTTAAAAAGAATATTTGCTATTTCTGTGATAAACACTCAATATTAATAAGACATTATTCTGTATGGATAGAGAAAGTAGGGATTCTTTTGCCTGATTTTATAGCATTAGGTATTTCAGAAACAATTGTAAATAAATTACGTGGTTTTGGTGTGGCGAAACCTACCCCAATTCAAGAACAAGCGATACCGTTTGTAATGAAGGGGCAAGATGTTATTGCACAAGCACAAACAGGAACTGGTAAGACTTTTGCGTTTATCTTACCTATTTTAGAAAAATTGGATCCGCATGCTTCACATGTTCAAGCGCTTATCGTAACCCCAACCCGAGAATTAGCTTTACAAATCACCGAGGAATTTGAAAAGTTGATTAAGGATATAGAAGGGGTGGACGTGCTGGCTGTTTATGGCGGACAGGACGTTGATAAACAATTAAAGAAGCTGAGAAGAAATGTTCAGATCGTTGTCGGTACGCCAGGCAGATTATTAGATCATATTAGAAGAGGAACGGTTCAATTATCAGACGTTTCGTTTCTAGTGCTTGATGAGGCAGATCAAATGCTCCATATTGGCTTTTTAAATGAAGTAGAGGACATCATAAGGGAAACTCCTAAAACACGTCAGACGATGCTCTTTTCTGCCACTATGCCAGAGGAGATTAGAATTTTAGCAAATAAACATATGCGTAAATCAGAGTATATACAAGTGGAAAAAACTCAGGGACCTGCTGACACTGTTAAGCAAATTGCTATTCATACGATTGATCGTGCCAAGCAAGGGACCTTAATTCAATTAGTGGAAACACATCGCCCCTATTTAGCAGTCATTTTCTGCAGAACGAAACGAAGAGTGAGTAAATTATATGAAGTGCTGAAATCCCACAAATTTTTATGCGATGAACTTCATGGTGATCTTTCACAAGCTAAAAGAGAGCAAGTGATGAAGCGATTTAGGGATGGAGAAGTACAGCTGCTAATTGCCACAGATGTTGCAGCACGAGGGCTTGATGTCGAGGGAGTAACACATGTTTTTAACTATGACATTCCGCAGGATGCAGAGAGCTACGTTCACCGTATTGGCAGAACTGGCAGGGCTGGTTCAAAAGGATTGGCTATCACATTTTATTCATCAGACGACAGGTCCACTCTCGATATGATCGAAAAAGAACTAAATATTAAAATTCAGAAACAAAACATCGGGAATAGTGAAGAGAGTTCAGAGAAAAAAACTAGTCCAGCTCGTCCTGTTAGGAGTAGAGACGGAGGCAGGGGAGAAGGTTCCAAAAAACGGACAGGTGGAAATAACGGCGCTAGACCTTTGAAGACTAGAGGGGATAAGGAAAGTGCTAGAAGTAAAAAGGATTTTTCAAAAAATAAACCTAGAGATACTAGTGAGTATAAAACTGGTGAGTCAGGAAGGCGGAGTACTTCTGACCGTTCAGGTATAAAAACCTCTGCTCCAGAAGGCAGAAGAAGTCAACCAGCTGGAAAGCAAGGACGTACCGAAGTGCAGGGAAGAGATCGTGGACAACGAGATAATTCTGGCCGTCCATTAGGGAAAACGGATAGGAGAAAAGCTTCAAATAAAAAGAGGTAATAAACGAGTTGAAATAAAAAAGGCGTGAATTCGATTAAGAATCACGCCTTTTTATGTTTTTTCTCTAATAGTTTACCTGAAAAGAGTAAATGTATTGGCTATCGAAAGGGCTAAATTGAAATGAGAACAGCGAATTACCTTTTGAAAAAAGAAAAAACCTTGCTATGGCAAGGTTTTATTTTTATGGAGACTATCGGGATCGAACCGACGACCTCTTGCATGCCATGCAAGCGCTCTCCCAGCTGAGCTAAGCCCCCGTATAAGTGGTACAAGGAAAATTATATCTTCATGAAGAGATTCTTGCAAGAGGAAATTTTTTAATAATAAAATAATTAGGGCTAGTTGTTTAACAGCCCTAACTCATACTTTCTATTTCTACCTTATTGACTCCATCAAGATTGGAAACAAATTCATATACTTCTGTTATCTTTTCACGATAATCAACTGCAACCAAAATTTGTACGAGATGGTCACCATTATCTAAATCCTTAATTCGAACTCTGCGCATGATATATTTCTTTTCCACTAATAACGATATAGCCTTATCGATTTGGATTTTATCCTTTATAAAAAGTTGCAGCATTATTTCTTTTTCCCGTAATTGTTTTGGTCCTATCAGCTTCATTAAAAAAGGCATAAATTCAACACTAATAATTAGTAATGCTACACCAATAAAAGCCTCAATATAGAAGCCGGCCCCTACAGCGATTCCAATACCAGCAGCCCCCCATATCATTGCCGCTGTTGTTAATCCAGAAATACTGTCATTACCCCGCCTTAAAATGACACCCGCACCTAAAAAGCCAATTCCTGATACAATCTGGGCTGCTAGACGCAACGGGTCCATTGTAATGCGGACATCATCGGTATTAGGAAACATATAAGCGGACTCAATAGATACAATTGTTAACAGGCAACTTACAACAGAAATAACTAGACTTGTTTTCAGGCCAACAGGCTTTCTTTTTAATTCGCGTTCAAGACCAATTATTAGACCAAAAACTGCAGAAACACCTAGTTTTATTAAAATATCAATATCAATATACTCCATTGGATTCACGCCTTTTTCTTATATGTAATGAAAGGTTGTATATATACTATTATACATAACCCTAAAACTAAAAATCGGTTTCCTCTCAAATCTAGAAAAATAAAGGAGGAAAGACCATTACTGGTGTGGTGTTGACCATAAAAATTTCTTTTGCGTTTAACTTTAATGTTAATTTTATGAGTTATAAACGAAATTATGCTGGAGTAAATTGAAGGTAATATGGAGATGAAGTGATGGCTTGGAAGAAAGAAAATTTAGGACGATAAAAAAAGATGAAAAATTCTATTGCAATCATTTTATATGCGTGATATATTAATACACGTCCTCTTCGAAAGAAGAACAAGACAAAATAAGTTTTTGAAAAAGTTATTGACAGTATAAAGTGTTTTGTGTTAAATTAAAGGAGTCGCTTTTGGGCGACATGAAAAATTGCTCTTTGAAAACTAAACGAACAAAAATGTCAACGAATAATATTTTTCATTTCTTAATTGAAGTGAAGCCAACGTAACAAATGAGCTATATCAACTTTCATGGAGAGTTTGATCCTGGCTCAGGACGAACGCTGGCGGCGTGCCTAATACATGCAAGTCGAGCGAATCTYGAGGTGCTTGCACCTCTTGGTTAGCGGCGGACGGGTGAGTAACACGTGGGCAACCTGCCTGTAAGACTGGGATAACATCGGGAAACCGATGCTAATACCGGATAATCCTTTTCCTCTCATGAGGGAAAGCTGAAAGTCGGCTTCTCGCTGACACTTACAGATGGGCCCGCGGCGCATTAGCTAGTTGGTGAGGTAACGGCTCACCAAGGCGACGATGCGTAGCCGACCTGAGAGGGTGATCGGCCACACTGGGACTGAGACACGGCCCAGACTCCTACGGGAGGCAGCAGTAGGGAAT
>NZ_MSLS01000013.1 GCF_001940785.1 Bacillus sp. MRMR6 | reverse complement strand
ATGGGCGAATTGAAATGGATAATAATCCAGCCGAGAATGCCATCCGCCCCAATGTTATAGGAAGAAAAAATTGGCTATTTAGTGTAAGTGAAGCTGGTGCAAAAGCCAATGCTATCTGTTTAAGTATCGCTGAAACTACCAAAAGTAACGGCATTGATTTCTATGAATATATAAAGAAACTTTTTACGGATCTACCGAATCTTGGTATTCAACAAAACCCTAAAATTTTAGATCAATATATGCCCTGGTCAAAAATGATTCAGGCAGAATGTAGCAAATAACTGAAATAGGCCGTAAATCCGATTGAAAAAGTTAGGATGTACGGCTATTTGTGATGCGTACCGGAAAGGTACGCTTATTTTTATAATTCGGGCTTACTTTCTTTGTTAACTATTCCTCCCAAATCGCAATTAGTTCATCTTCTCTGCTCCACATATCAACAAGCGAGTAATCCCATTTCCCAACTTTACCACTAAAAGACCAATTATCATTTGCCAATAATTTTATTGTTTCTCCGATAGAATGTGATATATATTTAGGAGAATGTATAGACACAATTGGACTTACATAATAAGTGTCATCTGTAAGAGTGTGTGTAACATCTGCGATTCCAACTTTCGTGATTTTCTTTAGCTCTTCCCTAAATTCTTTAGAAAAAACCTCTTTATTTACACCATCTTTTATCAATTCTAACAGTTCAACCTCTGTAAGATCCAAAGGTCTAGGTATAAATCGCCTTTTCCCTTCATTATCCTCTTTATACCAGGCGAACCTAATTTCCTCACGTTTAATGTCTTTGATGAAGATTCTCTCAACAGCGGATATATCTTCTCCTATTTGAGTTATACCCTGAGCTAAGAGGTCGCAATAATTTGTTCTTTTTAACGGCTTACCCATTTCTTTCTTCCTCCTTCGATATTAAAAATTTTTGTATTAAATGAATTACACCTAGTAGTAGACAAGGTGTCCCAACAATAGGCAGAAAACTATAAATGTAAAGCAAGAACGATTTGTCCCTAAATCCAAATGTCTTCTGTCCCCATACTACATACGCCAGGAACAACTCTAGTATTTCTACAAATAATATAAGCCACAATGGAAGGGTGAATAGACCAATTGTAATAAGGCAACCAGCCCTCGGATTGCTGTCAGCATATTTCACCATTTCTTTCGCAAATACCTTACTAGCTTTTTTTGTTATATTTGCCATGAAATCTTCCCCTTTTTAAGGTAGCCGGACTTTATTCCTTTTATTTACTTGAATAATTCGCCATTATATTTAACAATACCTGGTCTTTTTGACTATTTTCTTTTGGAAATCTCAATGATATATGAATGAATAATTCATGTGAAAGTTCTATAGAATCGTTTTTTTTGCAATATTTTCTGAAGTATGCAAATGAAGCATAAATTATTAATGTATACAAACCTACCATTGTATTCTGTGAAACTAGAATTATTCCAAAAAGAGGTGATCAAATGTCCAACAAAAACACCGGAGAACATAATGAAATATCATATAAATAGGAAAAGAGGAAAGAAGATTGGATAATTTAGAGTATGACAAGTATTTTGTTTTAACATGGCGAGTGGAGGAGATACTCACGGACAAAAAAATGAGTGACAAAGATACGATAAAGCAAATAAAGGTATGGTGCGAACTAATTAAAAATATGCAAAATACTGATAACTGGTAATGACAACAATGCATTCCTTGAAAACTTGGTGAAATGAAAATCAGCAACTAAACGGTACTTCACCATGTGGTTGCTGATTACTTATTATTTACTGTTTGTTACAGGAGGTAACCCTGTATGAATAATAACCTAGATATCGGTTTTTAGCCGAAGAGCTGCTAAAACCTTGGATATTTTAGCAGAAGCTAGAAAGAAGGAATACGCCTAAGGAGAACCGGAAAAAACTATTTTGCTCTTTGCCCGTTTCATTCTGAGAGTACACCATCCTTTTCAATTAGCCCTAAGAAGCAAATGTTTTACTGCTTTTCATGTCATAAAGGCGGGAATGTAATTACATTATTAATTATTAGCTGTGCTTAAAGGGATTAGCAAAGGGAAAGTAATCTATCAATATTCTAAAAACTTTTGTCTTATCGGAGTAAAATGGAGCCGGAAGCAACAAGAAGAGATAAATACACGTACTATTAAGTACGAGTTTAAGCGAAAAGAAGAAGGTATTTTGATAAGGTTTAGAGGTTTTTATGTGACCAGGTTCATGTTTATAGAAGCACGATGAAAGAAGAAAAAACAATGGAATTAAGAGACGCTCTTCAAGACTTTTATCAAATATATGACCGATTACCTTTTTACGAATATTTACTGCAAGATATGTTAGGTGACAACGGAGAAGACACACAAGCATACTTAGAAGGAGAGGAGAAAATGTATGAATTGAACTCTCGGATAATTAGTTAGCCAATCATACACCTACCAGCAAACTCACCACTCAAAGAAAGTTAAATTATAAAACATTTCAAAAGGTATACCCTCTTTATCTCAGTCGTGAGAATGGGGAGGCAGTAAGTTCAGAGGTTACTGCTATTACTATAGACCAGGTATATTATTTTTCGTTAATAATTAACGTTTGTTGTAGGTGGAGCGGCTAAAGGAGTTGTAAAAGGAGCAGGGAAAATCATTGATGAAACACAAAGGAGCGGGTAATTACTTTGAAAGGGTTGGTAGACCACCATTAATAGCTCCATAAGTGCAATAGATACCGCTGCACAGGTTGCAGACGGAGCATAAAAAGGGATCATCTGCATAAAAGACCACATATTCATGCTAGAAAATGAGAGAGGCAGACAAACAGGCTCAGAGACGCTTAAAGTGTCTCTGAACCTGTTGGGTTATGAATTCGCATATGTTGTTTGAACAGGTATTCTACTTGGACTTTGGTATTGTAACTGTTGATGGTGTTGTCTAGTTCCGTGCGTAGAGCTTGCACCTCTTGAAAGGACATTGCCGTTCCTGCTGTCTCATGTTTTTTGATGGCATTCTCAACTTTCTCTATGAAGTTTTGGTTGATTTGTGAAAGCTTTTCTTGATGTTCTTTTTCGTATGCCTCCCGTTTTAACCTACGGACTTTTAGTTGCCTTTCTTCCCAGCTATCGCTGACTTTCAGGTATGTAAGAACAAGAAAACTAAGAGCTCCACCAATGGCTAAAAAAAGACATACTCCACTTAAGAAGGGAAGAGGCCCCAAGAGTCGCTTCCTTTCATCGAGGATTTGCTGATCCTGTTTCGTGTAAAAAACCGTTGAATTGTCTTCAATTTCTCCAGAACGACCATTTGGAACGAAATCATAATCTTCAATGACTTTATAAGGCTTAATATCAGCTGCAAACAACTCCGAGTGTTTTTGCTCAATGTTTCTAATTTCATTTTCTAAGGCATCATAAGCGAAAAACGAACCTATAAACACACACAAGACAAACAATATTCTCCGCAAAGGATAGACCTCCCTAAGAGGTGCTAAATAAGCACCCCTTTTAGTAAGAACTTTATTGTAAACTACAGTTATTAATAGTGGTGGTAGATGTAATGCAATTATAGACCGATGTTTTGGCCATGCCGAGTTCAAATGCTGAATAAGTAGCATTATTTAAACCTCTTAGACTATCATTAATCCAAAAGGCAGCCGTCACATTCCAAATCGAACTTTCTAAATGGACCATCCCAACTCGTAACGGTTCAACCTTTACATATTGAAAGGGTTGAGCACTTAACTGTTCTTTTATGTTCATTAAAGGGATTGAGTATTTCGTATTTAAATCATTTCCTATTTTATTCCTGTCTTCATATTCTAATCTTCCATAGTTGCCTTCATATTCCTGTTTATAACTAGCAAGTAAAGAAATGAACTTGGATTTTAATTCATCATATACTTTTTGCTCTTGTTGAGTAGCCGCAATTCTTTGAGCCTCTATTTCCGCCTGTCTTTTTTTCTCTTCTTCCTCTTTTCTTTTTTGTTCAGCTAACACGGCCTCTTCCTGTCTTTTTTGTACTGCCGCTTCTTCCTCTAGTCTTTTTTGTTCCGCTAATTTGGCTTCCTCTTGCACTGCCCGTACAGCTTCCTGTTTTTTCATTTCTTCCTTTATCACTTGTTGCTCACTTTCTGAATCCTTTGTCTTCCCGGATAAAGCAGGTTCAGAATCAGTAGTGTCTTCATCACGTTTACCTTTATCTTTGTTTTTTGTTTCTGCAGCAATTTGCTTTTTGACTTTATCCTCAACTTCTACCATAAGACTTGCAACATAAAGGTCATCTATCGCTTCATCTAAAAGCTTATCACCTTCATTAAATTTTGCTCGAAAGGAATAGGCGTACCTTATATCTCCACTACCATAATACGTCATGGCATCATCAAACGCACTGGCAAAGAGTTCATAAGTGCGAACTATTTTATTTTGAGATTCCAGTAATATATTTCGGATTTCCTTAGATAGATTTTTGGGTACATCAATTCTTTCTGTTATCTTCATCGTTTCAAGGCTAGCTTTTTTTGCTTTTTCAGCAGCCTTATAGATTTCATTAGGAGAGGCATTCCCCACACTATCAAAGTAATCTTGTATTAGTCTCGTTACATCCGTTCTATCCTCAACACCAATAATTTCATCGATAAAAGCATTTACCCGTTCCTCAGGTGTTTTATGGAAGAACAAAAGGTAAAAGCTAGTTACTATGACTCCAAAAATAATCACTCCAACTAATTTCTTATGGTCACCCAGCTTTATTAATTCTAGTTTCATAACCTCACCACCTCCGTAACAGCATTATATATCCCAATTGTACCAAAAAAAGGTAGAAGTACATTTGATTTAAAAAATTATTAATAAATGTTTTCATAAAAAGAAAAAACCCTCCAGGTTTCCGTCCGGGAGAGGTCAATTTTATGGAAGGGGGAAGAGTTAATTGCATCCTAAAATTAGTGATATAGCACAACGCTTGTGCCTTATTTAATTAAGACTCATAAAATATCTAACTATTAATCCATAGAGCGACGTTGTTTCCGAAGTCTACTACGTTTCTCAAATCATCCAAAACGTGGTTTAGAGTAGTATCGAATGCATCAATATCATCCGGAGACATCAGAAGATACTTTTCGTCAGAAGACCTTTGATCTTTGGCGTACAATTGAGCAAGTGTATCACAGTCTGTTTTTAATTGTGTTAGCAGGTGTCTAAGATTTCTAGCAACTAGTTTTAATTGTGGATCCATCACATTAGGTTCGCTTGAATGTAGCCAAACTGAATACTTATTTCCTCCGCTACCGAATTCCTTATTAATTGTGGCATCCACAACTATAGCATTTATTCCAACAATGTTAGCTATTCTATATCCAACTGCAAACGGTATAGCATCTGTTGTGGTGCCCGGATATTGAGACACCGTTTGCACAGTTTTCATAATTTCCTCTATACTGCTACCAAAACCATTAAAGAAATGAGGGTCTAAAAAAACCGTATTAACAAAATATATATCATTTGTAGAAAGAGTACTCAGATCTACCGGTTCATTAAATAGGTCAGTAGTATCGTTCGGTGCATAAGTAGGTGAATCTACTTCAGTAGTTACTTCACCTGGTAAGGAACGATAGGTAAGTTCAGGATTAGTTCCATTAAACGTCACAACAAAGAAATATAAAGCAGCGGTTTCTCCAGCATACCCTGAAGTGCTAAATGAATAAGTCGCATTTTCTGTTTTGGTAGATACTGTTCGTTTACCTGAATAGAACATTATATCTTGCATTTGCAATTGTTCACTTAATAGACTTYCTATTTCCGATATAGAATAGTCAGGTTCAGCTATTCGAATCAGGAGTTTCGCAAAATCCAGCATTTGTCCAAGCGTTATTTCATTTGTATTCTTTACATTGTTAATTAAGCCCATCGTTTCAATTCTTTTGTCTTCATTAACAGCATTTAGAATTGATAGAGTGTCTTCATTATTGGTTCCAGACATGATCTTATAATCAGAATTGACCGTAACATCTTTTGAAGGATCCTCAGTTTTTAGATTTTCTAATTTAATTTGACCATTAGACAGTTTTGCAATGGCATCCTCATATCCCTCTACAGTAATACCAACTTGAGGTTTTGCGGTTGAAATTGATTCGGTAGGTTTACTTTCATCAGGTTCTTTGGATGAATCACTTTTTGAGCTACAAGCTGTTAAGCCACCTAATAAAGCGATCAATAACATTAAATACACCAAACGTTTCATACGAGCACTCCTTAATAAACAGGTATTACTCATGATCACTTCGATTTATATATTCTTCTTCAAGCTAGGAAAACCCTTCAATTAATTCCTTTTTATGCTTTGGCTAACACCTACAATAGAGTACCTAACCCATTGAGATGAATATAACCCGCTCCAGGTTTCCGTTCTGAAGCGGGTCAACTATTAAAAGGAGAGAGCAGCATCACTACTGCTTATCCCCAATGATAGGCCACTCTATACAAAAACACAAAAATTGAAAGGGAAAAGTTTATTTTTCCTCGGCCGATTTAAGTTTTAAGGTGAGAATTCTTTTAGAAGTGCTAATTAGTTTCTATTGTATCGGAGCGGGCGCAATCTATTATCAAGAAACACAGAACATTTGGGGCTCGTTACTTATAGCCTATTAATTCCATCCTTGTTTGTAATAAACCATAGACTAGAAAAATCCCTGAAGAAGCTCCAACTAACAAAGGCAGCAAACACTCTATAATTTTAAAATGCCTGTCTCCTATTGAAGACAGGCATTTCTATGCTTACAGATTATTTCGCTTTTACCATTTCCATTACTTGTTTTAAAAATTCCTCTTCCGTTATTTTCCCAAGCAACCTCCGGCGAACCAAATCCCGACCTTCTTCCGTTACCTTCGTCCCATCTAACGCAAGGGATCCTTCAGCATTCTTCATCGCTCTTTCCAATTCTTTTTCATTCATTTCCATACCCCCAAAAAGACGTTTTTGGCCATCATTACCGTACAGCAATTTTAATCTAAGCTGTCTATGAAGCATTATAGTTTAAATTATACACGACCAATGGTTATTAGAGGCTTGCTGACAGGCACAAATGAACACTAAAAGAGCCCGCTCCCGATGAAGCGGGGGATTCACACCGGCGAAGGTTAATGTTATTGACTCCTAATATCATATACCAAGTTTAGGCAAAGTGTTTTACATACTTTTAAGAATGACCCGCAAAAAATGTCGAGAGATAAGGTGATGGAACCAGAAGAAAACGGAAGATTTCTGGCAATAATTCTAGTGGAGTAATGAAAGGAAAGCGTTAAGATATAGGAGGAAAACCGATGAAAAAGTCGAAATACTCAGAGTTAAAACTTTCCTTACATGCATTTGATCGGATCAACGAGCGAATTAAGCCAATAAATGATTTTGATGCTGCCGAACGGTTTGCGAAAGAGGAAATCGAAGAAAGTAATGTGACAGTACCTGAAATCCTGGAAAACGGAGAGAGAAAGATTACGTACATCTGTACCAACAAGAAGTTTATTGTCATAAACAATCTAATTATAACCGTTATCCCAATCTAACCAGACATATTAAGTAAATCAAAAAACAAGTTCCCGATTTTACAACGTTAGGGTGGAAACAATCCATCCTATAGAGCCGGCTAAAAATATTCTTAAGGAGGTACCATGATTAAAACTAACGTAAGAGCAACTAAACTATGGGCCGAGAAAAAATCTATCCATTATGCGAAACTAAATCCACCAGATGGGTAGTACATGTAACGCTTTTTCTTTCATTTACTCCATACTTTTATTGAAGGAGCATAACCATGGTGATATTTAGAGGTACAGCTAAGGTAGTAACGTATCTTGCAGGAGGAGCTGCTAAGGGAGTTGTAAAAGGAGCAGGGAAAATTATTTCGATCAAACACAAAGGAGCGGGTGATTACTTCGAAAGGGTTGGCAAGACCACCATTAACAGTTCTATACATGCAATAGAGACCGCTGCACAGGTTGCAGACGGGGCATCAAAAGGGATCATCGGAATACTTACGAAAAATGAAGCCCTTAAGCAGAAAGGGAAGGCTGATTTGAAGGACTCAGCTACTCGTACTGTTAGAGGTATAGGAACCACCATTAGATATGGAGGGCAAAACATTCACTTAACCCTTAGAGGATTGAAAAATCAGAACAAAAAAGAGCTAAGGGAAGGACTTAAAAACTTAGGAGAAGTAGTCATAGTGGCAACGACTGCAGTTGGGGTATTAGATGTGTTAACTCCTGACAACTTAGTACAAGCATCAGATATTGAAACGCGTAACGACCATTTATCAGGAACAGAACATAGCGAAACCAGTGTTCTATTTCTAGAGAAACGCATCGAGTTGCCTGACGGAAGAACTGTTGATGGAGTTTTCCCAGTCTTTGAATCAAATTTCAATGTAGTCATAGTTGAAGAATTATACCTACAGAATGATTCCACTCACTTTCAAGTTGCAAATGAGACACTATATCAAGCAATACAAGAGGATCCTAAAATTGCAAAAGTCATTGGGTTATCCCATGGAGACATTCATGGATTGGGTATGGGTATCACCCCTGAAGGATACATTTGGCATCACAATGAAGAGCCTGGCGTACTTCAGTTAGTGGATAGAGAAACACACCTTAATACCGGCCATACCGGAGGAAGAGAACTTTGGGGTGGAGGAACGTCATTTAGATAAATAGAAAAACCACCATTAATTTAATAATAAACCGTTCCGTTTTGAGGTGTATAACGGTGAATTGGCATAAAAAATGGCATGCAAATTGACGCATGCCATTTTCCTTTTATATAAAGGTTTAATTTACTTTTAATAGAGAATCGACTTCAACAATGACATACTAATTATATAGGACAATGATTGTTGTACATCTAAATTATACTGTCATTTGAATTGTCAATTATGGTGTCAATTTAACTGCCTTTAGGGGGAATGCTTTTGAAATTAATTAATTTTCTAAAACCAATTAATTTGTTTGGCAAAATAGGATTAACTCTATACTTTGGTGGGGCAATAGCATACATTATAGTTTTTATCTATTTTTGGAACAATCCAAGTAATAATTTTTATTTTCAAGCCATTATTAATCTAACGTTTTGGCTAATTGGAGTTATTGGAATGATAATTTACATTACTCACCTAGTTAAGAGAAAAGCCTAATCGCCATTTTTATAATATAACTCTTATCTGGTGTCAAAACTCTAAAATGAAATTAAAAAATCGTGTCAGAACTATTGTCAGTTCAGACACCTTTTTATTGTCATTTATAGAATATGCACCCCAAAACGGAACGGTTTAATTTAATATTGGGGTGGTTTTTCTATTTATATCGAAGTCCGATATTCCAAACAAATATCGTCTAACATTACAATTCAATGACCATTTTTGTCATATAACCGTTCAATTTCTTACAAATTCACACTGGTATATGAATTTTCTGTCATAATCAGTTTTCTGCTTAAGAGTTCTGATATTCTAACTAAGAACAAATACGGAAAGAGGGTTCAGTATGAAAAAACTATTTACCGTCAAAGGCAAAACATTCCCGACCGCTGTTATTAGAGCGGAATCAAAAGTACAAGCATTAACAATTTTCGTGCGCAATCAACCCGATTCAGAATTTTATCTGTCAGCATTCACTACATTCTCTCCACACGAAGGATTTTTCTCTTGTTTTTTTGCAGACGAGTACGGCCACTTTTATAAAGAGGACACTAGCATTTATGAACCACATTTACTGCAAATGCATGAAGAAACAAGAGAGTCATATATGTTTGAATGGATTGAGAAAAACATCCGAACTCACTGGCACAATCAACCTCAATTTGCTGAGGAATACATTTGTAACTGGAAAAAACACACCAAAGGATCCGGTACACCCGCCGCATTTTCTGATGAATTCATGCTTTACAATATTAAGAATCTAGTCGAATTTAATTATGGCCATCAAGTAGAAATAAATGAGCTGTCCATAGATGGAGCCGAGTATCAACCAGTCTAGGCGGAAGTTGAAGGAATTTCACCTTTTTCAAACTTTTGCTTTATTGTAAAAATATCCCTTTAGGTATAGAATGAACGTGTAAGATTACTAGAAATCTAAAACAAACTACCAGAATGGGGGATTATTGTGTTTTGTGTGCAATGCGGTACTAATTTAAATCCTGAGGACAATTTTTGTGCAAAATGCGGGACAGTCATTAAAATTCATCCAAATGAACCACCTGAAAGGGAAGTGGGGCAAAAGGTAAATTTGAACAGCGGGAACCCGGCCTCACCTAACAAAAACAAAACCCTTATAGAACCCATTTATATTTATTGGGGAATCGGACTACTTATAGGGTATTACGTTATTTCAGCGATGTTTGCTCCTGAATATGGAGATGGTGCTCCTGTTCTATTAGTTTTATCTGCTTATATTCTAGACTTTTATGCCATACATAGACTGAAAGAAAAGGGCGTACAACAAGTTTTTATATTAATAGCTGCCTGCACATTCATTTCTCAGCTTTTTTACGTATCTGGGTTTGATGATTCAAGCTATGCGTTATTTTCCGGGATACTGTTAACGTTCGGAAACCTCGTCGTTTCCTATGTAGCTTTAGTAACAAGTCAAAAATATGTCGTTCATAAAAAGGATACCGATAAATCCTCAGGGATCTAAAAAAAGGAGTGATACACCATGCATAAAAAAATATTTCCAGTAATTGCACTAATTTTTCTATTATTATCAGGATGTGGTGTAAACCCAGAGGACTCCTATTATATAAACGAACAAGATGCCACCGTCTTTTCAGGAGACTCGGAGGATTTAGACGCACTTAATTTATGGTTGAGGACAACTGATGAAAAAGCACTATGGAAAGTAGGACTCGGTATCATAGATGAAGGTGTTAACGTCGAGTATTTAAATGACTATGAAGAAGAAAATCCCTTTGAGTTGGTATGGATCAAAATTCTTGACGGGGAACGAAAAGGTCAGAAAATGATAATATCAAAAGAATACCTAACACAAAATTAACTATTGCTGTTAATAGCATTTTATAAATGGCCTTCCTACATCGAAGCAGGAAGGTGTTTTTTTGTTTTAAGGAACAACACACTAAACGGCGGTTGTCTCTGTTCTTGTATTTGCTACAAGGCATGAACTGCCGGTTACACTGTGGACTGAAACAGAAGAAAATGTGAAGTATTTTGAACGTTATGGATTTGAAAATTATGGGCGTTTGGGCATCAATGAGGAATTTTTAATGATTCTTAACCCTTCCTAATAATATGGGGACATACACAGACTCATATAAACCCGCTCCTTCTCTTGAAGAAAAGGCTACACCATTAGTAAACTGTTCGCTATAGTGTTATATTGCCACAGTACTACCAAGCGAAATAATGAACAAAATAATACATATCCCTTTAATAGAGATTAGCAACCCGCTCCTTTTTTAATGAGAAAGCGGGTTATTGTTCGCTCTCATATAAATGAATGGCAAGCGAGCCAACTATAACAAATTTGGTTCGCCACCTTACACCCTTGTACAGCTGGTGGGTGGTTGACCATCAGGAGGAATAAAAGAAATAAAAAAGACATAACCAGATGAGTGAAAGAATGTTAAAAGAAGAGGCAACTATAACAACATGGGTGCGTTCTATTCAAAGAGTAGCGAGTAGGTCACATATAGACTGTAAAAGCACTCAAAAGATAGATAATAGAAGGCATGTAACAGACTACAAAAAAATCTAAAAGAAAGGCAACTATAACATTTTTGGTGCCAGTTAGCAGGTTGAGTCCGTTGGAGCAACAAAAGATAAATTATTAAAAGAGGAACTATAACAAATTTGGTGTCGATTTTAACAAAATTCTTCCTGTTGCTTTTGTCGTATAGCAAGCTACTAAAACCGACAATTAATGAAGATTGTTATTAGAACGAGCAAAGGAATGAATAAAAAGATAGATAAGAGAGGAAATAAAAGAGCTATTATGATACAGCCTGGTTATTTCCACTAGATCTAGATAATATTAAAGATATGAAAAAGACATAAAAAGTTCAAAAAATATTTTCTCTCTTTTTATTGCCTTATTGCGATGTAAATGATAAATTATAAGTAATTTCATATTTACTCAATATCAATGCATTCAGTGTTGGAAGAACCAAGCGAATGGATTAGTGATTCTCACTATCCGTTTGCTTTTTTTTATGCCATTTTTTCCTAGCTTGAATAGAAGGGAGTTTAGAAGTCGAATAACGGCCAGTTACATAACGTTAACTTCCCATTTAATTTAATAATCAATAGACAAGTACCTAGTTGTTCTAAATATTACAGGCTACAAAATAGGGAGTTTCGGTTAAAGAAACATATGATTTCAACTCTTAATTATTTATTTAAAGCGTGCAACAAAGTGAATCACCATTCTTAAATATCATAGAAAATGGAGAAATCAAATATGACGAATCTAACAACTGTAAGTGTAAGCGAAGACATAAGACATTTGAAAAGTTACAATGCTCGAACTATTGATTTTGAAGATTTATTCGAAAGTGAGTATTTAATTAATAATAAGAGAGAAAATTCCACACTGATAATGGAAGTTCTTGAGCTAAACAAAGAGAATCAAACGTGTTCTACTGACCTGTTACATTCTTTTGAGTGGGCAGTGAGCGGGTTCATAGATTTTTTAATCCTTAATGGTATAGAACCCAGCATTGAACATGTCAATCCTATCATCAGTCAACGCTGGTTTCATTCACTGGAGGAAGAGAATCAAAATAGGGTGACAATCATCATGAAAATAATCGTTATTACCTCTTTTTTCTCTCATTTAAAAGATTTAGGATTCATTTCTTGTAACCCTTTTGAAGAAGTCTATGAAAACCTGAACATTTCCCTGGAATAAGTTRTAAGAAAGCCGTGATTAAGGGATCAGCTAAAGGGAGAATTACATAAACGGTAGGGAATATTGGCTTTTTTAGGAACAAGATTACTCAGTTTTCAATTATACTAATAAAATTCATTTTAAAGGAGAATAAAACCATGCAATCAAACCTTACTTCAGAACAACAAAAAGAAACAACTCCTGGTAAAATTAAAGACCGAATTAACGGAAATTCATCCATTCGTTTAGCTTTTGAAATCATGCAGGAAAATCGCTCTTGGTCAAATAATACTCTTTCGTCCTATAGCAATAACATTTCAAGCTTGGAAGCCTTTATGCTGAAAAATCAGATTGAACCGATTATCGAAAACATTGACTTTGAAATGGTTCAACAGTGGGTCAAATATTTACGAGAGGAAAAAAAGGAAAAATCCAAAACCATTAAGCAGCGAATTGCTTGTATGTCTTCATTTTTACATTCTTTAAATCTATGGGTGTATTCGGAGCGAACCCCTTTCTAGCCATCCATGTGCCCGCAACAGATGTTGGGCATCATTCTCGAGTGTTAAGCTTAGTAGAAGTATTTGAAATTTATTCAGCATTGAAGACAGTACCAGAACTGAAGCAACTGAAAATACCCCTTCTTCTAAATATGATGTCGGGCTTTAGAAATGTCACATTGTCTAAGCTAACCGTTGATTCCATTTCAGAGGTGGAGAAAGGCATTAAATACGGGGAGATACTAGATGAAGAGGGAGAAGCGGATGGTAATGAGTTAAATACCTCCAAATACAAAACAGGATTTATTCCCTTACCCCCAGTTCTTTTTAACAGTATCAAACGATACATAGAAATGATGCATTTAAAAGGGAACGATAGTTTGTTATATGGGGCTCAAGGAAAACCACTGGCGAATAAACAGTTAAATCATTTGGTAAAGAAATTATGCGATACGCTGCGTTGGGAGGGGGAAAAGCAAATTACTCCTTATGCATTTCGATACACCCTTTCAACGATTTTTGGAATCATCGGTGTTTCTGATGATGCCATTCGGTTTATGCTGGGTCATAATCCTGTTATGACAAAAGGGAATCTTCCAAGATATGTGTGGATGGAGGAGGAATACAAAGAGGAACTTCGAATTGCCCAGCTCCTCTTGGAAGAAGTGTTAGAAACGCTCTTAATGCTTCAAGAACATCACCTCATGAATGTTGACATTGAAAAGATTTTTAAAGAATTAAAATATATATTTCCACAAGCTCTGCGATTTGAACATACGATTACACAGTTTAAACATACTCTTATTCAAACCGCTAATCATAACAAGCAAATGGAGTTAATGAATCTGAATGGACAACCAACCATGCAGCAGGGGGCACCACAGCCTATGCAACCTTTTCATGCCTATCAACAAGCGAACCCCTATATGATTCCACCAGGGGGGCATACGGCGAATCTGTATCCACATCCATCCGATCCGAATATGAATGGAATGATGATGCAGCAACCCTATCAAATGATGCCGATGAATACGGGAATGCAACCACCACAACAACCTGTTTTCCATTCAAGTGGAGCCTATACCCAGCAGCCTGTAAGTTATCCCTATATGCATGCGTATGGAATGTATCCTCTTGGTTCTTAAGGAAGGAAACGAAGTAAGCTCCCTGTATGGGAGCTTACGTTTATTCTTCTAATTTAAAGCTGTGGATGGCCTTACGCTTTTGCTCAAAGTCCACATGAGTATAAACAGAGGTGGTGGCCATACTTTCGTGTCCTAATAGCTCTTGTAGCGTGCGAATGTCCACGTTTTCCTTGTTTTCTTGAAGCAGCAGGGTAGCAAACGTATGCCTCATATGATGGAGGGAAAACCTTTTTGGCGGAAGTCCTGCTTTTAGCAGGGTTTCCTTAAAAATCTTATGAAGGCCGCGAGCATTTAATTGTACACCGTTTTTATTCCGAAAGATTGGCTCTTCAGGATGAATTTGATAAGAAAGCAGACTGTCATGGTACTCCTTAAACAGCTCATGAACCATCGGGTGGAGGGGGAGGAGGCGTTCTTTTTTTCCTTTCCCAAACACCTTTAGTGTCATATTATCAAAATTGACCTGCTGCCAGGTAAGATCCACCAGCTCTTGCCGTCTCATTCCCGTACTCGGAAGCAATTTAAACATCAAATGATTACGCAGAGCAAAACGTCCTTGATTTTGTTCCAAAAAACGGAAGAGCTTTTGTACCTCAGATAAGGACATATAGACGGGAAGTTTACTATCATGCTTAGGGGTTTCAATTCCAGCCATGAAATCAACACTGATAAAGCGCTCTTTTAGACAGTATTGGGACAATGATTTTAAACAGGAAATTTTCCTCGCCATGGTCCGTGGTTTTAATTTATATTTTAGCACCATTTCTTGAATGTATCGGCGGATGGTGGAAGGTATTAAATCTTCCAGTTCTAACGACCGCTTATGACGTACTAAAAAGTCATGCAGTGTCTGTAGATCATATTCGTAACTATCTAACGTATTTTGAGAGTAGTTTCGTTCAATTTGTAAATACAGCAAAAATTCATCCATTGCTTGTGACAGCAGCATTTTCATTCCTCCAAGAATAATAAAATGAACAAAGCAGAATTATGGTTCAATTTCCATGTATAATCGTTCAAACCATGGAACCAAAATCACCCGAAAGGAGCCAACCATTATGAGGAACTTAGGGGAACGAAGTTCCATATATCAATTATTATGGGGACTTAAGGGGATAACACGAGGAAACTCCATAATTATTTCGAAGTTTACATAATATATATTCTCGGAAGTTGTATTTTGAAGAAGATAAATCGTCTCATTACCTAAGTATACTTAAGTTAATGAGACAAAATAAAAAATAACCAACAATTAATTAGTTAACTTAAATAATGTTGCATCTTGCTGCATTAAAACCTTACAAGTTTCTGTTTATTAAACTAAATTCAAAATTAATAAATTCGAGTCAATTGCATATAGTATCTTCAAGATCTATTAGTTCTCGGATTGCTTCTAAGTTTACATAACATTATTACATAGATTATTTCAGTGCCTCTTTTATTCCTTAATAAACAAACACACAGGATTTCCTGTGTGTTATGAGACCGGCTCTTTGATTGCTGAGTGTAAAAAGTATCTAGGTGTTCCATAATAAAACAATTGATTAAACTGTGGGTACACTGACTCAAACTGGATGTAAATCGGTGCATCCAATAGCCATGGAAAATTGCTGTAAAAGGCTTGATCTCCGTATACAATCGCTTTTAATGCGAGATCCAACTCTTTCTGAAAAATCATATATCTGACCCTAGCGTAATTCTCATCAAATTCCCCGCCACTAACATACACTCGGCCAATCAGTGCAAATTCCCCCATTTGTGGTACCCATTCTGCTAAGACTTCATCACGTGATTGAGGATTAATTGCCAGATAGTCATAATGAACACCTATTGTTAAAAACAACTGTCCTGTCGTATCAGAATGAGTCAGGGTATATTTCCTTCCCTCTAAGGGACGGAATTGGGTTGCTGGGGCAGAATATTTGGTTGTTAATTTGGAGGGATTGAACATACTCATCAAAATGACAACTCCTTTAACCATGATAATCCTGAGATTATTACCATAGTATATGGGCGGAGAGAACATATTGTGACAAACGCCTACCATTTCCTACTTTTTATCATCGGCCGTTCGGACTATTGTATCAACTAAGGTCCAGTTCCCGTCCCGATAACTCCAGGAAGACACAACATATGCAATGGTATCCCCATTTGCTATACCAGTTATTTTTTGAATGCCCTTTAATCCCATTAATCCAGTAGAAGTCCGAGTGGGCTTTAGTGTGCTAAAAGAGTTAACCTTCAACTCAGTAGGTTCATTTAATTTTCCATTATAGTAAAGTCCGAGCTTTTTATAATATTTCTTTCGTTCTCTTAAATCGAATGAATACGTTTTTCCTGTAGGTTTTATTGTTAACTTCGCCTTATAACCATTTTCAAAATGACTCTCCATCTCAATTGGGTCTGGAATCGTTAATTCTGTCTGAACTCCGTCCTTTAATGAATACAGATAGCTGTTAATTGTTCCGTTATTCCCCTCTATATAGACATTTGTTAACACTTCTTTAATTCCATCACCATTAATGTCAATGAGCTTTAACGCGGCCTTATTTCCACTTTCTAATGGAATATGTATTTTGTTTCCTTCCTTGGTTTCTATATCCATATAAATACTCCTTAAAAAGTTTTCATCGTCTTTATATGGAACCCCTTTTAAATAAAGGGACTCTATATTGCCGTCACCTGTAAGATCAGTTTCTATTTTAGATATAGTAATTCCCTTTTTACCATCATCATTTTCAATGGCATACACACCTGTAATCAATGTGACTGACATTAGAAAAAAAGAAGCAGCAACTAACAAGAATTCTTTTTTCATCATTTTCCCTCCAAAGTGTGATATAGGTAGTATGCCCATTTTTAGGAAAAAAACAATGAAACTTCCATCTATCCCCCATAACCTTCTTTGATTCTTCTAAGTTTAGAAGTGGGGCTCCTTAATGCGGGATGAAAAAACCTCCCTAATAATAAGGGAGGTTTTTAGTTAATAAATTTATAGAGAAGATTTTTCAGTTGATTCAATTTTCCAAATGGAGGTTACTTTTCCGCCTTCTGACTCATCAATGACAAAAGACCCGTTAGAGTACCGATCACTAAAATGAATTTCACCCGTTACTAGAGTTTCTGAATTCCCTTTTTCAGTTTCAATGACTACGACATCTGGTTCATTGACAAGAACAAATCCGATGACACGGTGCGGATTGGCTTTAAGTTCTCTTAAAATGACCACACCACGTTTAGCTCGTGTTGCCTTTTCAAATTCCTTAAGCTTCATTCTTTTTACAGCTCCGCGCTGAGTAGTAATCACAATTGATTCTTTGTGATCTTGGCTAATAACCTTACCACCAACTACAACATCGCCGTCTTTCAGGTTAATGCCCTTGACCCCTGATGCACGTGCACCAACAATACTAACTTCTTCTTCATGGAACCATAGGGCAAAGCCTAAATAAGTGATCAAGAAAATTTCTCTCGAACCATCTGTTAGATGAACATCAATTACCTGATCATCATCCTTTAAATTAACCCCAACTAACGGTTTAGAATATCGCTGTGCCTTATAATGTTTCAGCTCTGTTTTCTTAACCATTCCATTTTT
Source organism: Bacillus sp. MRMR6 (assembly GCF_001940785.1). Classification (GTDB taxonomy): domain Bacteria; phylum Bacillota; class Bacilli; order Bacillales; family Cytobacillaceae; genus Neobacillus. Next base: position 110,245 of record NZ_MSLS01000013.1, on the reverse strand, counting down.
CGTTACAAAAACCAGGTAAGAATCTTGTTCAAAATCTTTGACCGGTATGGCCTGAATGATCTCTTCGTCACGGTCGATTGGAATAATATTTGCCACATGCTGTCCAAGGTCCTTCCAGCGAATATCTGGCAGTTCATGGACAGGACAGAACAAGTAGTTCCCTTTATTAGTGAAAAGAAGTAAGACATCTTGTGTATTCATGTCAAGCCGTGCGAGCAAGCGGTCAGAATCCTTGATAGCAAAATCCTGGCCATTTGAGGCAGCAAAAGATCGTTGGCTTGTCCGCTTTACATATCCCTCTTTCGTTACAGTGACGATGACATCTTCGCTAGGAACTGTAACTTCAAGGTTAATTTTTAGCTCCTCGATTTCAGCTTCAATTTTTGAACGACGTTCATCAGCAAAGCGTTTTTTTACATCTTTTAGTTCCTTTTTTATCGTAGCTAAAAGATTTTTCTCACTTTCTAAGATCGCTGTCCATTCAGCAATTCTCTTAGCAAGCTCTTCCGCTTCAGTTCTCAATGCAGTTATGTCTGTATTGGTCAATCGGTAAAGTTGTAAGGAGACAATCGCTTCTGCTTGTGCTTCAGTAAACGCGAATTTTGCGATTAAATTATCCTTTGCATCTCGTTTATCCTTTGAAGCACGAATGGTTGCAATCACTTCATCGAGTATGGATAATGCCTTCATCAACCCTTCAACGATATGCTGGCGTTCCTTTGCTTTGTTTAATTCAAATTTTGTCCTTCTCGTAACAACTTCTTTTTGGTGGCCAATATAAGCGTCCAATAATTCACGAACTCCTAATAATTTTGGACGCTTTTCAGAAATGGCAACCATATTAAAATTGTAGGTAACTTGTAAATCACTATTTTTATACAGGTAGTTTAGCACACCAGGTGCATCAACATCTTTTTTTAACTCAATGACGATCCTTAGTCCGGTTCTGTCTGTTTCATCCCGAACCTCTGATATTCCTTCTATTTTGCGGTCTAGGCGGAATTCATCGATTTTTTTGACAAGATTCGCTTTATTCACTTCAAAAGGGATTTCAGTCACGACGATCTGTAGTTTGCCGCCGCGGACCTCTTCAATTTCCGCTTTACTGCGAACAATGATTTTCCCTTTACCAGTTTCATAGGCTTTTTTAATCCCATCAATTCCTTGGATAATGCCTCCTGTAGGAAAATCTGGTCCTTTAATAACGGTCATTAATTCATCAACCGTTGATTCTGGTTGGTCCATCCTCATGATAACACCATCAATGACCTCGCCAAGGTGGTGGGGGGGAATATCTGTTGCGTATCCTGCTGAAATACCAGTTGAGCCGTTAACCAGTAAGTTAGGGAACATTGCTGGTAACACGGTTGGTTCGTTTGATGTATCATCAAAATTAGGAATAAAGTCTACCGTTTGCTTTTCAATATCTCGAAGCAATTCAGCCGAGATAGCGGATAACCGTGCTTCGGTATAACGCATAGCTGCCGGTGGATCCCCGTCCATGCTACCGTTATTTCCATGCATTTGCACAAGCACATTTCTAACCTTCCAGTCTTGACTCATCCGCACCATCGCTTCATAAACAGAGGAATCACCGTGTGGATGATAGTTACCTATAACATTACCAACCGTTTTTGCTGCTTTTCTAAAGCCTTTATCAAAGGTATTACCCTCAACATGCATAGCAAAGAGTATTCTTCGTTGTACTGGTTTTAAGCCGTCCCTAGCATCTGGAAGGGCCCGTTCTTGAATAATATACTTACTATAACGGCCAAAACGATCGCCAATTACATCCTCTAGAGGGAGGTCACGGAATTTTTCATTTGTGCTCATATCTCAGATTCCTCCTCTATGACCGTTATATTTTCATTTTCAAGAATGGTGTCATCTTCCTCCAGACCAAAGGCAACATTACCTTCGATCCATTTCCGGCGCGGTTCCACTTTATCACCCATTAAGGTAGTGATCCTGCGCTCGGCTCTCGCTGCGTCATCTATTCTTACACGAATTAAAGTTCGTGTATCGGGGTTCATGGTTGTATCCCAAAGCTGATCTGCATTCATTTCTCCAAGACCTTTATACCGTTGAATAATGTAGCCTCTACCGACCTTTTTAATCGCTCCCTGAAGTTCATCTTCATTCCAGGCGTATTCAATTATTTCCTTTTTACCAGAGCCCTTGCTCACTTTATACAAAGGTGGCAGAGCAATAAACACTTTACCAGCCTCAATTAGAGGCTTCATATAGCGGTAGAAAAAGGTTAACAATAATACTTGAATATGTGCTCCATCTGTATCCGCATCTGTCATGATAATTACTTTATCGTAGTTTGTATCTTCTACGTTAAAATCTGAACCGACACCGGCACCGACAGCATGAATAATCGTATTGATTTCTTCATTCTTAAAAATATCGGACAGCTTAGCTTTTTCAGTGTTGATAACTTTACCACGGAGAGGAAGTACTGCCTGGAAGCGTCTATCACGTCCTTGTTTAGCAGAACCACCGGCAGAGTCACCCTCAACCAAGTAAATTTCATTTCTTTGTGGGTTCCTAGATTGAGCAGGTGTAAGCTTCCCAGATAGCACTGCATCTGAGCGCTTTCGCTTTTTGCCACTTCTAGCATCCTCACGTGCTTTCCGTGCTGCTTCACGTGCTTGAAACGCTTTAATTGATTTTTTAATCAGTAGTGAGCTAATATCGGGATTTTCTTCTAGGAAGTATGAAAGATGTTCAGAAACAACCGCATCTACAGATGATCTTGCTTCACTTGTTCCTAATTTTCCTTTTGTTTGTCCCTCGAATTGTAAGAGATCCTCTGGAATGCGAACAGAAATAATTGCGGATAAACCTTCACGAATATCTGCACCATCAAGGTTTTTTTCTTTATCTTTTAAAAGTGAGACCTTCCGTGCGTAGTCATTAAAAACACGTGTCATTGCAGTTTTGGAACCAGCCTCATGTGTACCGCCGTCTCTTGTGCGGACATTATTTACAAATGAAAGAATGTTTTCTGAATAGCCATCGTTAAATTGAAAAGCAAATTCTACTTCTATCCCGTTTTGGCTTCCTTCAAAGCTTACTACTGGATGGAGAACATCTTTTTCCTCATTTAAATAAGCGACAAAAGCCTCAATTCCATTTTCATAATGAAAAACCTCATGTAAATCATTACGGTCATCCATGATTTCAATCTTTAATCCTTTTAAAAGAAAGGCTGATTCTCTTAACCTCTCACATAATGTTTCAAAGTTATAGGTGGTGCTAGAAAAAATGGTTGGATCCGGTTTAAAGTGAATCGTCGTTCCGGTTTGATTGGTTTTACCGATTTTCTCTAATGTCGTAACCGGCTTACCCCCGTTTTCAAATCGTTGTTCATAAGTAAATCCATCTCTTTTGATGGTAACCGTTAACGATTCAGACAAGGCATTCACAACTGAAGCACCGACACCATGTAGACCGCCACTTGTTTTATAGCCGCCTTGACCGAATTTTCCTCCAGCATGAAGTACGGTTAAAATGACTTCAGGTGTTGGCTTCCCCATTTTGTGCATCCCTGTCGGCATTCCCCGGCCTTTATCAATAACACTAATGGAATTATCCTTGTGTATTTTTACAATTATATGGTCCCCATATCCTCCTAGAGCCTCATCGACGGAGTTATCAACTATCTCATATACAAGATGGTGCAGTCCCCTTGAATCAGTACTGCCGATATACATCCCTGGTCGTTTCCTAACGGCCTCCAGTCCCTCTAGTACCTGTATGGCATCATCATTATAGTCAAAAGCTTGCTGATTTTTTGCCACTAAAATACCCCTTTCATTCCCTCAAAAGAAAAACACATTCTGATTCTTATATTTATATTACCTTCATCATCCRCGTAACAAAGCATAAAAAACTCTTTAGAACGAATGTTTGCCGCCTTTATTGTACCACATGTTTCTCGGGCGTCTATGCTTTATTTTAGCGATTTATTTCGATTTGGCAAATGACTTCTTAGAAACAACTTATAATTGTAATATTAATATTAGCAATTACTAAGTAAAAAACTGCTAAAATTTAGCAGTCTTTTACTTAGTAATTGCGTGAGCAACTTTTATGCAAAGGTCCATGATTACCGTGTACCCTTTTTCTTTTAATAAATGATACGCTTCTTCATTCACAAGTCCTTGTTGAGCCCAAAAGACGTCTGCATCAATCTCATCAAAATCTTTAGCAACTTCTAACAGCTGCTCTGAACGGCGGAATACATTAACGATGTCGATATGTCCTTCTATATCTTTTAGCGTTCGCACAGACTTAACGCCAAGTACCTCATCAATGGTCGGATTGACAGGTATGATTTCATAACCCGCCTTCTGCATGACCTTTGAGACCATATAAGAGGTTTTCTCTGGGTTATTACTTAAACCAACAACAGCAATCCTTTTTGCCTTTTTTAAGATCGCTCCAATTTCTTCAATACTAGGGTTTTGAACAGACATCAATTACACTCCTTCGTGAATGTTTTACATCTATTCTAACTATAACATAAGCAAGTCTTTTCCCCAAAAACAAAACTTCTTGGATGCTAGGTTGCTTAAACACGTACGAGTGTTGGAATAGTTTCAGCAGTTACTTTTGGGACAATAAGAGCGAACTCCKCACCAAAGCCTGTATTAACCACTTTAACATCACCGTTCATATTCTCAAGAATCATTTTGGTCATATAAAGGCCTAAGCCTGTGCCATGGTTTCGGGTTGTAAAATAGGGATCAAAAACCTTTGTCAACAAGGCGGGTTCAATACCTCCAGCATTATCTGTAATATAGGCTGTTAAGAATTGATCATCCTCCTCAATTCGTATGATCATTTTTCGGCTAGTAAGATCATTGTATACAAAAGCATCCCTTGCATTCGTTAATATATTTAAGACCACCTGGCTATACTCATTTTGAAATCCATAAGCCATGTGCCGCCCTYTATATTCAAATTCAACTTGAATATCATGGTACTTTAAACTTGAAGAAAAGATAGATAACGCATCTTCAATTGAGTCAGCGATTGAAAAGGGACCCCTCTCCTTGTTTGGACGATAAAATTTACGAAAATCATTTATAGTTTGAGACATATGTTTAATCTGCATCATACTCTCTTTTGTAAAACGATCAATATATTGATCGTTGATTTCACCGAACTCTAGGGCTTCCCTCACATCCTGTATTAATAAAGAAAGACTATTTAGAGGCTGTCGCCACTGATGTCCAATGCTTGCAATCATTTCACCCATTGCAGCAAGTCTTGATTGTTGGATCAATATATGGTCCTTTTGTCTATTCTTAGCTACTTCTTCCTTTATTCGTCTTTCAAGATTCTGATTCAATGACTCTACATATTGCTTTCCTGCTCTTATTAAATATTCCTGCTGTTTCCGCTCTGTCACATCGTTTATGGATCCTGTATAACCAGCCAATTCCCCATCATGTGTTAATAATGGATTAAAAGAATATTCAATCATCTTTGGTTTCAATTCTTTCGTTACAATATATAGCTCACCGCTAAGGACCTTAGCCGGTATCTGACTATTAAGACCCTTGACTTCCTCATCAATCAAAAATTCAAAAATACTCTTTCCCATCGAGTCTGCTAGGCTGTAACCAGTTAGTTTTTCCCAGGAATTATTGACAAATAGAATAGCACCATCTGAATCTAGCTGAATGATCACCTCTCTAATATTACTTACTACAGCCTCATATTTTTTGACCAAATCCATATAAGACTCTTCACTTTCCTTAAGTTTTGTCATAAGTGAATATTCTGTAGACAATTCCATCACCTCCGTAGTATTTCTTCTGTAATAATAGAAACACAGTTTTTACCTTGGTTTTTAGAATGATAGAGTGCTCGGTCTACTTCTGAAAAGAGCTCTCTCTTGCTTTTTCCAGTATTAAATTCTGCTACTCCGAAGCTGCATGTTAAATGGTTGATCTTCTGGAAAGAGAAACTATTTATTAATAATCGGATCGATTCAGCAAGCTCTATGGCCCCTTCCAAGGTTGTTTCAGGAGCAAGAATGATAAATTCTTCTCCACCCCATCGCGCAAAAATATCACTTTCACGAATCCTTTGCTGAACAATCGTTGAGATGGTACAAAGAACTTCATCTCCTATTTGATGTCCAAAACAATCATTTACTTTCTTGAAGTGGTCAATGTCCATCATAATTAGAGAAAAAGGATGGTGATATCGTTCTGAGCGCCTTATTTCACTTGTTAAAATTTCATCAAACTTTAGACGGTTGTAGCTGTTTGTTAAAGAATCCATCATCGCCAAATGTTTATTCCGCTTACTTTCTTCCTCTAGTTCTGTTATATCGGTACAGACAAACAAAAATTGGCTCTCAAATTGATTTATGTTTGTAACCTTCATAAAAAAAATAAAGGTATTTCCATCTATACGCCTTAACCTAATTTTCGTTTGTTTTTCGGGTCTTGCTAGTATTTCAGCGATCCAATTTGTTTGGTCTTCTGGCTTGAAATAGTTGATATCATCTACGATTAGTTGTGAGAGCTCATTACCTTTATGTAGGGGTACACCTTTTTCCATCCCTGTAAACTTAGAAAAGGCAGAGTTAAATTCAACAATTTGGTCGTTTTCAACAACAAAGATTAAATGATCCTGGAAGTCCAAAATAGCTCTTGTAAATTTCTTTTGTTTGTTTAGTTCCAACTCCAGTTGAATTTGTTGGGCTGATTTTTGGAGGGCAATTAAGAAGCGGTCTAATTCAATCGGTTTTAATATAAAGTGATTTACGTTATATTCGATTGAGTGGATGAAGAATTCGCTGTCATCATGAGCTGTGGTCACAATAACCTGAACTTGGTCATTGATCTCTCTTATTTTTTCAATCATATCTAAACCGCTCATTTGGTTCATTTTAATGTCTGCAATAATTAATTCTGGCTTATGCTTTTTAAAAAGCTCAAATCCCTCTTCACCATCTGCTGCTGTATATATATAGGGAAAACGCCGTTGTAAAATCCTTACTAATTTTTCACGTGAAAAAAGATCATCCTCTACATATAAGACTTTTACATCTTTGAATGCATGAGTATTTGGGTTTGTAAATACCATTACTTTCACCTCGTACTATGAGTGACTAATATATAAGAAAACTGACCACAGTTATGTTAAAGATAGGCCGGCTCGAAACTCTATATCTATTGAAGAATTTACCTAGATTATATTTCGTAATACCAAATGATTTCAATCTGTTTCTAAATACTTTGAAAAATCTCCATATTTTCGTAATAAAAATGACTCTAATTGTACTAAAATTAGACAAGAAAAACAGATTAAGCCTTTGTATAAAAAAATGGACCGAGGAGTCCCGGTCCACTACTACGTTATTTTCTGGTTACAGCACGATCTATATTTAAATCTAATGCAGCCCACGCCGTTTCATCACCGAAGAATCTTGACCAAGTGCCAATGCCAGCCAGTTGATAAGTTAACGCCAATTCGGCGCGCTTATTCAAGGAATGTTCATCTTCAATCCAAATTTTGTAGGTTACATTTTCTGCTGTATCAAAGTATTCTGCATAATTTTGGCCGCTTTCTGGGTCATATGTTGCCACCAAGCCCTTTTCATTCAGCCAATTTTTCACTTGATTCATGGAAAGGGCTTTTGCGCTAACATCTATTGTGCCATCTTCTTTTATTTGCTCTTTCCAAAGCCGTGTATATAGTGGAACACCTAAGATTAATTTCTCCTTAGGTACTTCTGTTAACAGATTTTTCAGGTTCCTCTCGACCCAAGGCAGACTTGATACACTTCCTGATCCAGAAGCAGATCCGGTATGTTCATCATACGCCATGACGACAAGATAATCGACAATCTCAGCAAGCTTTGGCCGCTCATAAAACGAAGACCAATTATTGTTTTCACCCGCATAGAAGGTAATGTCCATTGATACAACTAAACCAGCTTCATGTAGATAAGGAGTAGCCTCGCGCATGAATTGGGTAACGAGCGGTCCATCCTTTTGATACACGTTTTCGATATCAAAGTTGATCCCCTGTAATTCGTACATTTGGCTAAAATGAAGGAGCTGTCGGATTATGGTCTGTCGTGTTTCAAAATCCTTTAATGCTTCATGTGTTAGGTCTGGGTCAAACGAATTTGAAAATAACCCCCATACCTGGTACCCTTTTGATTGTGCCCATTTACTATAGTCTAAAGAGGCAAGATTTTTGATTGTTCCATCCTGATCGGTTAGGGAGAACCATGTCGGGGATACGACATTCACACCTGTCATATCCAAAATTTTAGTATGATCAGGGTTCTTCGTATACACCGCTTCCCAAGTTAAATGAATGGGTCCATCAAGCATTGGAATAGGATTAGTGGCGGCTTGATGAGTTATTGTTATGGCTACCTCTTCTTCCTTGGTTACATAGGCTTTTTTCAAATAGCCGCTTACCCCATTTTCCTTCCTAACCAGGTAATAGTCCTCTTTCTCACCTTCAATGATAAGCGGTTCTTGTTTTGCCATTCCATCTGTATAGGGCGATTTTATTGTAGAATCTGTACGTAGCCTTAGCTTTTCCTCGTGAACATCCTTCGCAATTACTTTCCCTTTGCTATATTGCTCACCATCCATTTGAATCCATATCGCTTCCGTATCCTTCAGTTTCCTATATTGGATAGGATAATAAGGAAGAATAGAATCAAGTGCAATGAAGGTCTCTCCCTCCTTCGTAATGGTTGGAGATATTTCTAGATTTACAGGCTCCTCATTTACGAATAAGGTTAGTGAATCTGTAGGCATTTGAATGACTTTACCGGCTGTTGTAATAATCACAGACTGAGATTTCTCGTCAAAGATAATATTCTCGTCAATGTATTGCTTCATGAACGAAAGGCTTACAAATATAGTATCTCCTTCAATGAGTCCATTCCCCTGTTGTGCACCTTGAAAAAGGATTGGATTTTCACCTTCGAAATAAACTGCTTTTTCTTTAGATGCAAACGGATATAATAATAGGAAAATTGAAGAAACAATCAATATGACTGCGAACAATAAACCTCCATAAATTACTTTTGGTGATAATGCGCTTTTCTTTTGATATTCTACTCGAGCCATCTTTCTTTCCCCCTTGCTTCTATCGTAAGGTAACATCTAGTAAATGAGAAGATATTTTTTTAATAACTTACTATATTGATTTATCAACATAGATGGTGTTTTTTTTGAAAACCATGGTAAAATAAAAGAACTTCATTAATTATAGAAGGAGAATTAAATCGATGGTTGAAATTTTTTTCATTTTGGTACTAGCCTATTTGCTTGGTTCCATACCGTCTGGGTTGATAATCGGTAAAGTGTTTTATAAAACCGATATTCGAGAACACGGAAGCGGAAATTTAGGTGGAACAAATACCTTCCGTACACTAGGTGTTAAAGCTGGCATCGCTGTTACACTCGCTGACATTTTAAAAGGAACACTTGCAGCATCCCTTCCTGCTTTATTTCAAATGAGTGATTTTAATCCGCTAGTTGCTGGTGTTTTTGCAGTTATTGGTCACACCTACCCGATTTTTGCAGGCTTTAGAGGCGGGAAAGCAGTTGCTACCTCTGGCGGTGTTTTATTGTTTTGTGCTCCGTTTATGTTTTTAACTATTTTTGTGGTCTTTTTTATTAGCTTATACATAACAAAATATGTTTCGTTATCCTCTATGCTCGCTGGGATTGTTGCGGTTATTTATGCGATAATTGATGGAGATATTCCTTTGTTAATAGCTGTAAGCCTATTAGCAGCATTTGTGATTTACCGTCACCGTACAAATATTAAACGCATCATCAATAAGACTGAACCAAAAATCAAATGGCTTTAAATATAAAAAAACGAGAGATATTCCTCTCGTTTTTTTATATTAGGTTATAGTGAGCGGCGAGCAGTTACGTAATTTTGAAGTGCCCATGTTGAGGATAAGCTTTCTTTAATTACCCCGCTCATTGTTAGATGGATGAACACATTATTACCAATGTAAATGCCTGCATGTTTTATAGTTGCAGCTTTGCCGTCTAGCGAGAAGTAAATGACATCACCTTTTTGCAGTTGATTCTTTGCAACTGGTGTACCAATTTTGGCTTGTCTATCCGCTGTTTTTTCTTTTAAATCAATGCCATTCTGTTTATATATATAATAAGTAAAACCAGCACCTGTAAAGATTAAAGACGATTCGTTATAAGTGTAACCGTAAAGAGCCTTTCCCGTTAACCCTTCAGCTGTTTGTACAATTTTGTTAACAGGTTCAACAACAGGAGCTTTAGGCTCTTCTGGTGTAATTGGTTCTTGAGGTACAGTTGGCGCTGCTGGCGTTACGGGTGTTTCTGGTAATACGCGTCTGGCTGTAACATAATTGTATTGATAAAAAGGTACGAACATAACACGAGAAAAGATCCCTTTTGATGTGTTTGAGACTAACACTTTATGATTACCGGCATAAATCCCGACTATTTCGGGAAGTCCTGTTCCGGCAGTCCAGGAGAAAAACACGAGGTCACCCTTTTTTAAATTTTCTTTTGATACGTACGTTCCTAATTTTGCTTGTCCTGCTGCTGTATTTGTTCCTAAATTCACACCATTTTGTCCATAAAGATAGTTAACAAAACCAGCGCTTGTAAAAGTCAAAGCGGCAGCATTATTTGACCATCCATCAATCTTTACCTTTTCCATCAAGCCATAGGCTCCATCAACTATTTTATCGGCCTGTGTAGCAGGGTTAGAAGGCATGTAGCTTGGAATAACACGTCTTGCTCCTACATAATTGGTCGTATAATATGGTTTAGACGACATATCCGTTATAACGATGTTTTGTTTTGAGTCTGCCATATGAAGAACCTTATTATTACCGTAATAAATAGCTACATGATCAGATGGACTAGCGTCTGTACGATTAGCATCAAAGAAAACTAAATCCCCTTTTTTAAGCTGATCTCGGCTAACAGGCTCTCCTAGCTTAAGCATATAGTCTTCATTATAAGTGGCAAGGTCAACACCTGCTTGTTTATATACATAATCCACAAATGTTGCACATGAAAATTTATAAGGATAGGTTGTTTTATACTCTAAGGTGCTATAGGTTGCTTGTCCAATTAGTCCAGCCCCTATATTCACGATTTGATTTGCGATTTGTTCTGCAGTTTGGTTGGTACCAATAACCGGTGCAGCCGCTGCCTTCTTGTCTAGTGTAGGTACAGTGAAATTTCCTGCTGTTAGTAACATGGCTCCCGTTATAGTGGTAACAATTAGTTTTTTCATTTGATTTATCCTCCCATTCCCTTAATCTATAGCATCTGTTTGGGACAAGGAGATTGTATCACAGAAAAACAATCATTCTATTTTGTAAAATATTCCAGTAAAGCGATTAAGAATGATTTCCCCTAGCAATGACAAGGGGTTCAGAGCTTTATTACTGGAACGTTACACTTTTATTGCAACAAAATACAAATAAAAAACCCTGTATCTACAGAGTTTTTCAAAATCAATCCTGTTGTTTTTTTAAGCCATTTGCTAGATTAACCATTGCACGACTTGACATAGGACCTTTAATTAATAAAAGGGTGTTATGGTCAAGGATCTCTTCTAATAAGTCTTTTAATTGTAAGGCATGATCCATGTGATAGACTTTCCCTTTAAAACGGTCCCTTATTGCTTGATGGCCAATTTCTCTAGCCCTTTTACCAATCGTAAACAATGTGTCAATATTCTTGCTAGCAACTAAGGTACCGATTTTCTGATGGTATTCCACCTCATATTCTCCTAAGCGGTTGATATCTCCTAAAATGACGATTACCTTTTTCCCTTTCGCAATCGATTCAACCACTTTCAATGCCGACTCTACAGATGTAGGATTGTTGGTCCATGTATCATCAATCACGGTACAGCCATTATGACCTGTTGTCACTTCTAAATGCCGGTCAAGGGGTTTAAATGATGCCATCCTTTTAGAGATCTCTTCCATACTTAAGCGGCCAACTTGCCAAATAGCCGCAAGTGCAGCTAGCGCATTATATACCTGATGCTCTCCGTAACCAGGAATAGATAATGGGTAGCTCTTATGATTAAATTTCACATTAAAGAACATCCGATTATTTCCAAATCTGATGTCTGTTGCTTGGAAATCGCAAGGCGAGTCTTTACCAAAATAGATTGTTTTCCCTTTAAACCCATCTAATGAAACTTTTTTTGTATTTTCATCATCCGCATTTAGGATGAGAATTCCATTTTCACGTATTCCATTAACAATTTCCGCTTTAGCCTGGATATATCCTTCGAGACTTCCAGTGCCATCAAGATGATGTACACCTATATTAGTTATAATCCCTATGGTAGGTTGATAAATCATACATTGGTGGGTAATATTCCCTGTATTTCCTAAACCCAGTTCAAAAATTGCGGCTTCTGTTGTCTCGTCAATTCCCATTAAATATGGAAGAGAACGGCGCGGTTCATTCATACTGCTAATTGAGGCTTGAACTACTAACTTTTCTCCTAATATGTGTTTAATGATTTCCTTAGTGGTAGTCTTTCCGCATGTCCCCGTTATACTAATCACGGGAATAGAAAACAGGTTTCGATAAAACGTCATAAACTTCCAATAGGCTTGGATGACACTCGCCACTCTCAAAACGGTGACCTTATCAGAATTTCGTTGTAAGTCTACTACTGATTTATCACTGATTACTAAACAAGGCCCCAACTGTTCGAGTTCACTCCAGTTAATTTCATCCCGTCGGCTAACAAACAGCATGGAATTTTTTGTGTTAAGAATATGCCGGTTGTAATAAATAACATTTTCGATATACCAATCTTCACTGCCACAAAGTAAGTCACCCTGGAGTAATTGGCGGATTTCTTTTACTTGGATAGGCTTCATTATGACATCTCCTTTCTCCACATTGTATGAGAAAAAGAGATACATGGTATGGACATTCTGACCTATGAGAATACCCCGGACCCTCTAATGTTTCATGAAATATTCAAATTCCACATAATAAAAACAACCTTACTTCAGTAAAATAAAAGTAGAATCAATTACTGGGGGGTGTAATGATGCAAGAATTAGAATATCAGTACAGATTTACAACTCATGTAACAGACAATTCAGAAAAGGATGAATTTATTTTAGAGTTTTTTTCTAACATTGACGGGCCCCTAGGTATACCTGCTAAAATTACAAAAAGTTTTGATGAATTAATTAACTTTTTCGAGCAATTGGATACGGAAGAATAATATATGAGGAGTTTCCTGTGTACAGGAAGCTCCTTTATTTGTCTTGTAAATCATTTGACACAGAAAATTTGCTGATTATGGTAATAAATGCGGAAAATAGTCGAAAAATAACAATTGGATATTATATTATTAGAAGAGAAAGAAAAATTCAGCTCAGATAAGGAGGGAATATGAAAAAGAAAGCGGTTATTTCATCTGTACTTATCATTTCAGTTTGCGTGGCGGTAGCCTCATTCCTTCTCATCCAGCAGCAGAATAAAATGGGAGATCAATCAATGGTCTATCCTGCAAAAGTACATACGATAAGGGAACAGGAAACGATTAACAGGAACATAACAGAAAAAATCACCATTGGAGCAATTGGTGATATCCTAATCCATGACACGGTATACAAAGATGCTTTTAGTGGGAGCCAGTATAATTTTAATCCTATCTTTGAGAAGGTAAAGAGTATTCTTGAAACACCGGATATTCTAACAGCTAACCAAGAAAGTATGTTAGGCGGGGTTGAAATAGGTGTTTCTAGTTACCCAATGTTTAACAGCCCTCATGAAGTAGCTGATGCTCTTGTGAATACGGGTGTAGATATTGTTTCTTTAGCCAACAATCATACCTTGGACAAAGGTGAAAGAGGTATTCTCTCGGCTACGGATTATCTAAATAGTATTGGTTTACCTCATGTAGGGAGCTTTTTAAATGAAGAAGATCGGAAAAAACTAAGAATCCTAAAGAAAAATGGGATTAATCTAGCTTTTCTATCCTATACGTATGGGACGAATGGGATACCCATACCAAATGGAAAAGACTTCCTTGTGAATTTGATTAATCGTGATCAGATGAAGGAAGAAATACACCGAGCTAAGCAAGAAGCAGATGTAGTGGTCATGAGTATCCACTGGGGCAATGAATATCAACGAATTCCAACGAGTGAGCAAAAGGAACTGGCAAATTTCCTTGCTAATGAAGGGGTAGATATCATCTTTGGATCTCATCCCCATGTCCTCCAGCCCATGGAATGGATTGAAACAGCGGATGGTCGAAAGTCATTTGTCATTTACTCTTTAGGAAATTTCATCTCCGGTCAAATTTGGGATTATAAAGACATTGGTGGGATGGCAACTGTAGAAATAACAAAACAGATTACGGAGAGTGGAAAGAAAATTGAATTATCCAACCCCATTTTTTATCCTACCTTCGTATCAAGCAAGAACTTTAGAAATTATCAAGTGGTTCCTCTCGATCAGGCAGGCTCACATGGTTTAGACAATGCGGCAGCTAAAAATCAAGAAATTCTCGAACATATGAACCAATGGCTCCGTTAATTCGGAGTTTTTTATCTTTTTTAAAGACATGCTAAAACAATGAAGTTTCAGACTCGAATTACAATACTCGAAATACGGCTACTTGTTTATTATAATAAAGGAGGACATGTAGAAAGGAGCATCAAATGAAAATACAAATTAGCAGCAATGCAGCAGCATGGTATAAGCAAGAACTTGGATTGAATACAGGCGATTTTATTCGTTTCTATGCACGGTACGGTGGTTACAGCACAGTTCAAAGCGGGTTTTCTCTCGGAATTACTGTCGATGAACCAATGGAACTTGCTGTTAAAACAGTTGAAGACGGTATTACCTTCTATATAGAAGAAAAGGATTTATGGTATTTTGATGACCATGATTTAATAATAGAGCTAGACTCAAAGAGACAAGAACCTGCTATACAATATCAGAAAAATAATTAAACAAAAAGCACACCGGAAAAATTCCTTCGGTGTGCTTTCTACTATAGATTCTCAAGCTGGTTCACAACTGCTTCACAAAGCTCATGTGTTTTTAAAGCATCTCTTGCTGTAATCGAAGGTGCAGTGCCGGCTGTAATTGCCAGGATAAATTCATTAACAATTTGCTCAAACCCCCTTTTATAAAGGGTTGAGTCCCAATTATTAAAAAATACTTTTGTTTCTTTATTGTTACTTTGAATCACCATTTCTGCTAAATCAGTAACCATTCTTTTCTCCATTGGCCCCATCACTTCAAGTCTTTCCTCCACAGCACCATTATCCCGGTTCATAATCGCGATCCCGGTCATTTCCTTTGAAATGAGCTGTACAACAACATGATGTAATAAGCCATTATCTTTTTTGCCTGTCACCAGCATATGATCAATCTCTGAGTGAAAAAGGTAACGAACAGTGTCTAAACAATGAATGAAGTCATCGTAGACAAAGGTACGAATATCACCTGGAAGTGCATGACGGTTTTTTTGTAAGATCACCATGTTAGGGTCAGTAATCTCCTTCATGGATTGATAAAATGGGGAAAATCTTCTATTAAAGCCTGTCATTAAAATAAGTTGTCTTGCTTCCGCTAGTTCTACTAATTCCTTGGAAGTTTCATAATGATACGTAATCGGTTTATCCACATATACATGGATGTTATGAAGCAGTAGCTCTTTCACCATTTCATAATGTGACTCTGTAGACGAATGGACAAAAGCCGCTTGGACTCCTGCAGTCATAAGTGATGAAAGGTCATGATGAATATGTGGAAACCGGTATTTACTGCTAATCATCTTTAGCTTTTCTTTGTTTCGCGTTACTAGATGAACCTCTATGTTAGCTATCTGACTGATAACAGGAAGATAAGCTTTTTGTGCTATATCGCCTAAACCAATTACCGCAATTTTGATCATGGGTTCTCCACTCCTTTATTCATCCAGGTTTTTGTCCCATATATGATGGTTTAATCCTTCTATTTGCAGAATTTCCTTTTGTCTATAACCAATTAAATCAAAATGTGAGTAGCCATCAGGTCGATGATGAATCCACTCTTTTTTCAATCCATGTTTTCTTCCCCATACGGCAAGTCTCTCGAGGTCATTGCAGCCTACTTTTGTAACGGTATTGGAATTTGGGAAACGCTCGTCTAACCAATAATGCGTTAAGAAGGCAATCTCCCCTTGATCAATCTTTTGTTTCCATTCTTTTAATTCATTCCTTTTAATACCAAATGCCAACGGTACCATCACCTCACAGGAAAGTTATGTGTATTTATCTTTTCTTTATATCCTCATATTTTAAGAACCATTCTGGAAAGGCCTTTTTAAATGAAGTGGGCCGAAAGCTATCTTTTCTCACAATGATATGGGTGGATGTACCCTCTGCACAGATTTCCTCATCGCCATTTACGATGGAGTAACCATAGATCGTTTTTATTCCATCATTCTTCTCCACCCATGTTTTTACAAACCCTTTATCCCCGTAACGCAACGGCTTTTTATATGTAATCTGGATATCATAAACAGGTGCGTAATAGCCAGCATTCTCCATCTCAAGATAGCTAAATTCAAGGTCTTCTATAAGGCCGCTTCTTCCCAGCTCAAAATACTTTAAATAATTGGCATGATAAATGACCCCCATCATATCAGTATCAGCATATAAAAGCTGAATTTCTCTAGTAGATATAAAAAGATTTTCCACAACCATCCATCTCCTTGTCCCATCGCTTAAAATTGCTTCATTTTAGTCAGTGCCTGTTCTACATCTGACACTTCAATTAACAGTGCCTGTTCGTAGAGGTTCTTCTCATTCTCAACCTTCATCAATCGCAGTGCTTGAGCCTGAATCATTTCATCAACAAAGTTTGTAGCAAAACGCCCATTCCCTTGAATCTCTTGTCCTTCTAATATCTCCTTTAACATCGCTTTTGCAGGTTCAGTGAGAGTATATTGGTACCCTTTTGCATAGGCATCAATTATGGCAATCAATTCCTCGATTGAATAGTCGGGAAAAAGAAAGAACTTCTTAAAACGAGATCGTAACCCTGGATTACTTTCTAGCAGCTGGTCCATTTCCTTTGGGTATCCCGCTAAAATCACAACCAGATTCTCATTATGCTTTGTCATCTCATCAACAAGGGTATCAATTACTTCCTTTCCAAAATCACCTGAAGTCTGACTAAGAAGTGAGTAGGCTTCATCAATAAAAAGCACACCGCCAAGTGCTTCCTTGATTTTTTTCTTCGTTTTACCAGCAGTTTGTCCCACATAGCCCGCAACAAAATCCGCTCTGCTGGCAACGATTAGATGACCTCTTTTCAACATTCCCACTTCGCGAAGTAACTCCGAATAAATTTTGGCAACTGTTGTCTTCCCTGTCCCAGGGTTACCTGAAAAAACGGAATGTAATTGAATGGGAACCGTGGGCAATTCTCGCTTTCTTCTATATTGCTGCATTTTTACAAAGGACACAAATGATTTAATCTCATCCTTAATTTCAGCTAGTCCGATTAACTTCTCAAGCTTTTCAAATGGTGCTTCCTGCTTTTGAGCTTGATGAATTACAAAATCATCCTGAGATAAGATCGTATAATCAATGATATCGTGATGAAGTTGATTTTTTGCACCTTTTTTAAAAATTGCCTCAAGAACAATATTATGAACAGTTCTTGCGTTGCCAAATGTGTCATCTACCCTTTCTTTATCTAAGCGATAATCAATTTCTCTTTTAGCTTCATCGGTAAGTAGATAATCATTTTCACTGGCAATATTTTCTGCAATTAACAGTAATTCGTCGTTAGAGTAATTTGGCAGCTGAATCATATTTGATTGTGGAAATCTACTCCGCAGACCTGGATTGGAATCTAAAAATGTACGCATTTCCTCCGGATATCCGGCTAAAATCACCGCGAATTTTCCCCCATATTCTTTTCCTGTCATAAGGGAAACAAGCGTATCGATTGCCGTTTGTCCATAATCATTACCCGTTTGGCCTTCGCGTTTTAAACTATAGGCTTCATCAATAAACAATACACCTCCGACAGCCTTCTCGACTAAAGAACGGACGTTTTCCTCTGTTTGTCCAACAAAGGAACCTACCATCTTAGAGCGGTCCGCTTCAATGACCTCTGCTCGAGGCAGAACATCAAGCTCATGATAAATTCTTGCTAATAATCGAGCCAGTGTTGTTTTTCCTGTTCCCGGATTTCCAGTTAACACCATATTAAGACTAAGGACATCCTTCATTTGAAAGCCAATCGCTTCCCGGTGTTTTTGATATTTTAAGTATTGATAAAAGTCATTGATTCGACTCTTTACCATATCCATTCCAATCATTTGATTTAATTGGTCTAATGCTTTCTCTTCTTGTGTTTCTTGATTTTCGTTAATTACAAAACATTGATACCAATCATGCTTTAGTTGCTCTAAATAAGACAGTTGCGTTTTTAATTGATCAAAATAGGTTGAGGTATGGAACACGCCTATTATGGACTCTTCATATTCCTCAGCCGCTTTTAGTAAATTTACTACTACTTCTACTATAGAGGATAATTGTTCTGATAAGATTTCGTATTGATGAAGGAGCTGTTGATTACTAAGAGTAGCCGCTAAGTCCATATTTTCTTGTAGATATTCTATATGGTCATCCGCATCGGTTAAGAAGGTCTGACATATATGTATGTATTGTTCGGCAATCTTTTTCTTTGCCGTCCGATTATCAGTTTCTCTAATAGGTGGAAATGAAAGGATAGCTGCTATATCTTTATACTTTCTCCATTCAAATTCCATAAAATATCCTTTAGCCCGTTCATTGCCGGGATATAATTCTAGTGCTTGTTTAAGCCAGGCAGTGGCCAGAGTGTCCTGACTATTTCTCCAGATACGAGAAAGTGCCCCTGCTGTCAGAAGTCTAGAGAGGATAACGGGATCATTCTCAGTTCGTAAGAAATAAATAAGCAGGCTTTCATTTGTAATAAATCCTTTGTTTTCTAGTTCTGCTTCCCAATGGTTTAATTGATCATGTATATTAGCAAATCTTTGTTGCTTCATTATTATCACTTCTTCATTAAAAATTTCATTTTTATCTTACCATATCAAAGACCTGCATACTAAAAAAAGGACCTGCTTTGGTTGAACAGGCCCTCTTATCCCTCTTACTTATTCCTGATTATGCGCCTCATCTTTTATTTCAGAACGAAATGCATCAATGCTCTCGCGGCGACGCTCATTCTTCGACTCAATCTGTTGACGTTGTGTCTCACTATCGGTGAATTGGAGTGACTCTTCTGCTGCTTCCATGTTTTCAATTGTATGATGGATCATCGATTGAAGCTTTTCAACATTATCACTGCGATCATCTGGTTTAGGCTTATTATTATATGCCATTTTTAAAACCTCCCTAAAATGATGTTCATGTTACAGATATAGTTTGTATCCAAGCCAACAAAATATCACAAGAAATTAATAATATAAATGCAAAAAAAGACTCGTAACAGCCGTAGGCTTGCCGAGTCTTTTGTACGTTATTCGCCTTTTGTTTGTATTACTTGGGCATGCTTCCCGGATGTGTCACCCATTTGCTTGCCTTTATTGCCACTGTATCCTTTACCTTGAGTACCGAGGTGGCTTGGTCTAAATCCTTGACTATGTTTTTTTGGATTGCTCATTGTTGATCCCTCCTCTTTAAATATTTTGTCCATTAAAGGAGGAGTCATGATTGGAAATGTATGTGATTTTATTCGGCCTTGCCAAGACGCTTTTCTTCTAAACGCTGTTCGATTTTTTCCATCGCAGCTCTATCTTTCAAAAGTTGACTTTTATTTTCAGATACAAGTTCTGCAAAGGAACGCTTTCTAGGTTTTCTCATCTGTATCACCTTCCTTATTTCCTATTGTAACAGTTATTATGCCCGGAAACCCTTTCAATTATTACAACTTTTTGAAAATTTAAAAGAAATATGTAGTTTCAATAGTCATATAAAAATAAAAGACGCTGGCTTCGGCGACCAGCGTCTTTTTGGAGTATTATTTCAAATCACTAACATACTGCTTCATTGCTTCGAGTTCCATTGCACCTATATATTTACTTCCGATATTACCATTCGTATCGATAAAATAAGTGGTTGGAATGGAAAGAATTTGATAGACCTCATTTACTTTATCTTCTTCATCTAACGGAATCGAGAAAGTAATACCATTTTCATCTACGAATTTCTTCACATTTAAATGTGGGTCAATATTTACTGCAAGGATGACAACCTCATCTCCAGCTTCCTTATGGAATTGCTCCATTGCTGGCATTTCAGCCTTACATGGCGGGCACCAGGTTGCCCAGAAGTTTAGCATGACCTTTTTTCCTTTTAACTCAGAGAGTTTAACGGTTTCTCCAGTTAAGGTTTTTAACTCGAAGTCAGGTGCTTTCGATCCCACTTTTAGCCCTTCCATCGCAACTGTTTCTTGGCTGATGATTTCGGGTTCTGCCTGCTTATTCATTGCCTGCACAATCGCTACTGTTAAGAATGCAATTAAAACGACGGCCGCAATCACTTTTTTCATCATACCCCGAACCCCCTTCATACAATTATGTGCTATTCCGATTTTACACTATAAAGTAGGTTGAAATAAAGTTTGTCTATGCCAAATCTGTGACAATTACAGTATTACCTGTAAAAAAAGAAAAAGCAAGCAACATCGGCTTGCTGTTCTAACTAACTATTAAAGGCTTTTATTATTCCGCTTGTAACCTTTTCCGCAATTTGTTCTAAGTCGTGATCGGTTAAAGACATTTGGATCGCTGGTGTTACCTTTCTCGCATGAATTCCTTCAGGAGTATCAACCCCACGTGGTGACTCCCCTTTAATACCCATGCTTGTTTTTATCTCGAGTAGCCGCTCTACATTTTGCTTGGAGAGCTCTCGGTCCCCGTTAATCTGCTTAGCAATCCAATTGATCTTAGCGGTGAATTCTAGAGATTCCATTAAATAGAAAGCGTGATCGAGATCCTTTCCCCAAGTTAACGCTCCATGATTTTCTAATAATACTCCTTGGTGATGATGAACATGTTTTTTCACAGCTTCAGGTATTTCATTTGTTGATGGTGTACCATATTCTGCAATGGGTATCGAACCTAAGTACACAATAGCTTCTGGCATAATGGCCTGATCTAAAGGGATACCAGCAATCGCAAAAGCGGTGGCATATGGCGGGTGCACATGGACAACCGCTTGAACGTCAGGCCGCTCCTTATATACAAGCAGATGCATTTTCATTTCTGAAGTCGGTTTATAGTCCCCTTCCAGTACATTGCCATCTCCATCTACTTTCAAAATCATATCGGTATTTAGGTAGCCTTTGCTGACGCCTGTAGGAGTTATCAGAAATTCATTATCACTGATCCGAACAGAAATATTACCATCATTAGCCGCAACAAAGCCTTTTTCATAGACCCTTCTACCGATTTCACATATTTGTTTTTTATATTTAATCTCGATAATCATAGATACCCTGCTTTCTCTTCAACATCATTGAAAAAGTTTTGGAAGCTCTTCCTGATAATTTCCTGATAGTATACCCTTTTCGGTAATAATGGCGGTAACAAATTCATGCGGGGTGACGTCAAATGCTGGATTAAATACCTTAACCCCAACAGGTGCGGTTCTTGTTCCAAATCCCTCAGTAATTTCTGAAGCATCTCTTTCTTCAATAGGAATATCTGTGCCAGTCTTTGTTTCTAAATCAATCGTTGAGATCGGAGCTGCTACATAAAAAGGTATGTTGTGAGCTTTAGCTAATAAGGCGACACCGTATGTTCCAATTTTATTGGCCACATCCCCATTAGCCGCAACACGATCACACCCAACAATGACTGCCTGTACCCATCCTTTTTGCATAACCATTGCCGCCATGCTATCTGTGATAAGTGTTACATCAATGCCTGCCTGCATAAGCTCCCAGGCAGTTAAACGTGCACCTTGTAATAGTGGTCTGGTTTCATCAGCAAAAACCTTAATATCCCATCCTTTTTCATTTGCTAAATATAGTGGAGCAAGTGCTGTTCCATATCTAGCGGTTGCAATTCCTCCAGCATTACAATGAGTAAGAATTCCCATTCCATCATACAGTAAGGTTAAGGCGTTCTCACCAATCGTCCGGCACACCTCCTCATCTTCTTGGCGGATCAAATGTGCTTCTTCAAGTAAAGCTTTCTTAATAAGGGTAACTGGTTTGCCTTGTTCTTTTACTACTCGATCATTCATTCGTTTCAGTGCCCAAAATAAATTCACCGCTGTTGGGCGTGATGTTGCTAAATAATCTGAATGTTTTTTAAAAATAGCATAGAAATTATCGAAGCTACCTTCTGGTGCTTCCTTTATACCTAATAGCAAACCATAAGCAGCTGCAATACCGATAGCAGGTGCACCACGGACTTTTAATTGCTTGATGGCATCCCAAGCATCTTCTATTTTTGTTATTTCAATAAATTCAGTAATACCGGGAATTTTAGTTTGGTCTAAAATGTTTAGGACACCGTCTTTAAAATAAACGGATTGTAAAAATGTATCTGGCAATTAGGTCATCTCCTCTTCTGTATGTACAAGTATGTGCATGATGTTAATTCGTCTATTCATAGTTCTACCACTGTTATTTTAACAATATTAGTGGCATATGCAATACTTTTCATTTTTTGATAGTAATATATCCCACCGGTCAAAACCTACATTCATAAAATAGTCATAATAAGCCATCCTAAAATAGCTGAACTGAAAAAGGTATTTTTAGGGGGGATAAAATGGATGTTTCAACAAACGATCTTGCGATTATTGAACAAGCGTTAAAGGCAGCGGTCGCAAACAGCACAGATTATTCCGAAATTGAGCAGTTTGAATCTGTCCTTAAGAAGCTTAAAAGTACATCATCAGAAGCACAGATGGATGGTTTTCGTTACGATTATGATGATTAGATTTTACAAAAAAGTTCCGGAACCCGATTGGGCCGGAACTTTTTTTTTCATAAATCAATCATTTTTAATGTAGGACTCTTTTTGTTCTTAACCGATTAATTTTCTTTTTTTCTTTAAAAGTAGATTGAATTCAAGGTCCAATTCCTGATATTTAGGGTGTTTTTGATCGATTAAGGATAATTCTCCTAAAATGATTGCAATCCTATTTTCAAT
This sequence comes from Bacillus sp. MRMR6, assembly GCF_001940785.1. Classification (GTDB taxonomy): domain Bacteria; phylum Bacillota; class Bacilli; order Bacillales; family Cytobacillaceae; genus Neobacillus. The sequence continues at coordinate 87,013 of NZ_MSLS01000013.1, read as the reverse complement.
AATCAACAAGGTTTCGTTATCATTGGATATAGTATCAGGATTTTTATTAAAGTATTCCTCCGGTTTAATCTCTAACCGTTTTATATTCCCATCCTCAAACACCAGTAATTTATCACATAGTTTATTTAAAAAGTAATAATCATGGGATACCGTTAGGATGGTTCCTGTAAATTCATCTAAGGTTTTTTCTAGCTGTTCTCGGCTTGGAAGATCTAAATGGTTAGTGGGTTCATCCAGAATGAGGACATCGTACTCACCCATTAAAATATCCACGAGCTTCACTCTTGTACGTTCCCCTAAGCTTAACGTACCCATTGGTTTAGTAATAAGTGCCTCTTTCATTCCAAGATTGGCAAACATCGTCCGTGCTCGGAAAATAGATTCCCTGTCAGTAAACCCTAGAGCTTCTAAGGCTGTTTGATTCGGTGACAGATCATCTACATCCTGGCTGAGATAGGCGATTTTTAACGATTCACTTTTCCACAGCTCGCCAGATGTGAGAGGTTCTTGACCTATTATCATTTTTATGAAGGTCGTTTTCCCACAGCCGTTTTCACCGATTAAGCCTATTCGTTCTCCTTGTGAAATATAGAATTGAGAATCATGGAAAAGTGGTTCGTAACCGAACACTTTCGTTAACTTTTTAGCTTCAATAATCCGTTTTCCGCGTTTTCCTTTACTTTCGAATTGAAAGCGGACTCCTGCCTCATCCGTTGGCTTCTCTATCTTATTCTTTTCTAGTTCTTGCTGGAGTCGTTTCATTTTTGATTTGATTTGTTTGTCACGATTTTTTGCCTTTGCACGGTGATATTCTTTGTATCCCCGATCTCGATCCTGTTTCGTTGAGTTGCGGTGAGCCTTTTCAGACCAGGATGTTAAAAGGTCCATTTGCAGCTCGATTTCCTCTTTTTTCTTTTGTTGAATTGAATATTGGTGTTGCTGTGATTCTACTCTACGCTTTTTTTCTAGCTGATAATCACTGTAATTCGCTTTGTAAAAATGCATTTTTCCGTCTTCTATTTCAAAAATCTGCGAGACGGCTTTATCTAAAAAGTGTCGGTCATGCGAAATAATCAACACTGCACTATTAAAGCTTTTCAGTTCAGAGATTAACCATTCAATCCCTTTAAAATCTAAGTGGTTTGTTGGTTCATCTAAAATCAACAGTCCCGGCTTTGAAGCCCAAACCTTAGATAGTGCAAGCTTTAGCTTCTCTCCGCCGCTGAGATGTTGAAGCCGGTCTTCCTGCCATTCATTTGCCTTTTTCAAGCCTAATTCAGAGGCCAAATGATACATTTCACCTTGCAAAGTCGAATCAGCTTGATAAAAATCATTTACTTCATAATCAATAGACTGGGATAGGTAGCCGATTCTCAGTCCTTTTAATTTTTCTATAGTCCCTTTATCTGGAGAAAGCTTTCCTGAGAGGATATATGCTAATGTCGTTTTCCCTGTACCGTTGTATCCAACTAGGCCAATTCTGTCTCCATTTTTGATCTCGAACGAAATATTTGTTAATACTTTCCTTAAGTTAAAACTTTTTTCGATCTCTCTTACTTTCATTAATTTCTGATTGGTCATAAAAAAACCCCTTCCATTGAAACCTGAAGAGGTGTTTGTGTTTATATCATGAAAGCAGCCGAAAAAATAGTATGCACGAAAGAAACCTATAGCAGGCTCTAAAACATACAAACATCGGTTATGTACGATCAGGATATAAAAAAGGGCAGACTAATCCCATTCTTCAGGTTCAACATTTTTCGTTTATTCGAATCATGTACTGAAAAATAAGATTATAACTTCATGCCTCTTTACCATTCCTTTTCGTTGATTGATTTTATTTTATTCAAGGCTGGAAAGATTGTCAATTGTTTCCTGCTTTAGTGAATGAAAAAACACCATGCATCGAAATGCATGGTGTCTTAACATTATGCTTCTTGTAATTTTTCGCGAAGTACCATTGGAAGGATCCCGCCATGACGGTAGTAATCAATTTCAACTTCAGAATCGAAACGTACAAGAACTTCGAATTCTTTCTTGTTACCTGCTTCGTCTGTAGCTGTAACTTTTAAAAGATCACGTGGGCGAACCTTTTCGTCCACTTGAACCTCGAAGGTTTCTTTACCAGTTAAACCTAATGTTTCAGCACTGTCGCCATCTTTAAATTGAAGCGGAAGAACGCCCATTAACACTAGGTTTGAACGGTGGATACGTTCAAAGCTTTCTGCAAGAACCGTTTTAATACCTAAAAGGTTAGTACCCTTTGCAGCCCAGTCACGTGAAGATCCCATACCGTAGTCTTTACCAGCAAGAACCATTAAGCCAGTGCCGTTTTCTTTGTACTTCATGCAAGCATCGTAAATGCTACTAACTTCACCAGTTGGCCAGTAAGTAGTGACTCCACCTTCTGTGCCTGGTGCGATTTGGTTACGAATACGGATGTTTGCGAACGTTCCACGCATCATGACTTCGTGGTTACCACGACGAGAACCGTATGAGTTGAAGTCACGAGGTTGTACGCCTTTTTCTAATAAATACTTTCCAGCTGGAGTATTTTTGCCAATAGCACCTGCAGGAGAAATATGGTCAGTTGTTACCGAATCACCGAACTTACCTACAACACGAAGTCCTGATAATGGTTCAACAGTACCTGGTTCTGGTGATAAGCCTTCGAAGAATGGAGGATTCGCAATATAAGTAGAATCTTCATCCCAAGTATACAATGGCTCATTGCTAGTCTTAATTTCGTTCCAACGTTCGTTGTCACCGAAAACATTCGCATATTCACTGCGGAATAGTTCAGGCGTAACAGTACGTTGTACCACTTCATTCACCTCAGCAGTTGTTGGCCAAATATCCTTGAAGAATACATCATTACCATCTTTGTCTTTACCAAGTGCTTCAGAAGCGAAATCAATGTTCACAGTTCCAGCAAGTGCATATGCCACAACAAGCGGTGGTGAAGCTAGGTAGTTACCTTTTACAAGCGGATGAATACGGCCTTCGAAGTTACGGTTACCTGAAAGAACAGATGTAACTAATAGGTCATTTTCAGCAATTGTCTTCTCAATTTCTTCTTTTAATGGACCAGAGTTACCGATACATGTTGTACAGCCGTAACCCACAAGGTTGAAGCCAATTTGCTCAAGGTAAGGAAGTAATCCAGAATCACGAAGATATCCTGTCACAACCTTTGAACCAGGTGCTAAAGAAGTCTTAACGAATTTCGGAACTTCCATGCCTAATTCCACTGCCTTCTTCGCAACAAGGCCTGCACCAACTAATACATATGGGTTAGAAGTATTGGTACAGCTAGTGATGGATGCAATCGCAACTGCACCCGTTTTAATGGTTGTTTCTTCGCCGTTATTAAACTTCACAACAGCTTCTTTTTCAAGCTCATCAGCCTGTAAACCGAAACCTTGGTTTCCTTGTGGTGCCGAAACTGCCTTTACGAATTCTTCTTTCATTTTTGAAAGCGGAAGCAAATCTTGAGGACGCTTAGGACCAGAAAGGTTAGCTTCAATGACAGATAGGTCAATTTCAACTACATCTGTATAAACTGGCTCTAAAGTCGGATCAAAGTATAAGCCGTTTGCTTTGCAGTATTGTTCTACTACATTGATTTGGTCTTCTTCACGGCCAGTTAAACGTAAATATGCTAATGATTCGTCATCAATAGGGAAGAACCCACAAGTTGCACCATATTCAGGAGCCATGTTAGCAATCGTTGCACGGTCTGCTAGTGGAAGTACAGATACACCTGGGCCGAAGAATTCAACGAATTTACCAACTACACCGTGACTGCGAAGAACTTGAGTTACTTTTAACGCAAGGTCTGTTGCCGTTGCACCATCTGGAAGTTCTCCAGTTAATTTAACTCCGACTACTTCTGGAACTGGGAAGTATGAAGGCTGACCAAGCATTCCTGCTTCTGCTTCAATACCACCTACACCCCATCCAAGTACACCAATACCATTGATCATGGTAGTATGTGAGTCTGTACCAACTAATGTATCTGGATACGCTTCAAGTTCTCCGTCAGTATTTTCAGAAACATGAACAACGTCTGCTAAATATTCAAGGTTAACTTGGTGTACGATACCAGTTGCTGGTGGTACAGCACGATAGTTATTGAATGATTTTTGTGCCCAGCTTAAGAACTGATAACGCTCTGCGTTACGTTCAAATTCCAAATCCATGTTAACCCGTAAAGAGTCTGCTGAACCGTATGCATCAACCTGAACAGAGTGGTCAATAACAAGGTCAACTGTTTTTTCTGGATTGATTTTGTCTGGGTCCCCGCCGAGGTCTGCCATTGCTTTTCTTAGAGAAGCAAGGTCAACGACTGCTGGTACACCAGTAAAATCTTGTAGGATGACACGAGATGGCTTGAATGGAACATCTACTTCCTTAAGCTCATCTGTACCCCATTTTGCTAGGTTTTCAACATGTTCCTTTGCGATTACGCGACCGTCATATTGACGTAGAACAGATTCAAGTAATACTTTTACGGAATATGGCAATTTAGAAACGTTGCCAATGCCTGCCTCTTCAAGTGCACTTAATCGGTAATAGTGATAACGTTTACCGTTGGCTTCAAAGGAAGCGCGTGCGTTAAAAACATCATTTTTCACCATGTGTAAATCCCCCTCATTCGTCATAATATACCAAAATTAACGAAAAGTCGAAAAGTTTGAATACTCCCATCAACCCTTACTTTTCTCACAATTCTTATATTAATACAACCTGTAACATAAGTAAATAACAAGAAAGTTATTGAGTTTGATAAGTTTTTCTTATATTTAGTATGTAAAAAGTTMAAAATATTATGAAAAATCGTGCTGTGCCGTGTAAATATTTTATGATGGGAAATTATTCAATCTCCATTTCATTATCGCAAAAAACCTTTTCTTTGTCATTATTTTTGACTTAAAGGAGATAGTATTTATAGGGGGTGAAAAGGATGCAACGTCGAAAAGCGAACCACGTGATTCCTGGAATGAATGCAGCTAAAGGTCAAGGTCAGGGTGCCGGTTTCAACGAGGAAATGGCAAACGAGCCTTTAACAATAAAAGAGAAAATGAACAACAAAAAGCGCAAAAAAAACCAATAAGAAGCTCATTTGTTTACCCTAATGGGTATCATGATTCAGTCGAACTATTTAGAAAAGCAGGAGTTTCCCCCTGCTTTTTGTTTTTATTCGGGTAAGTTTACTTCGGCAACGATACTTTGCAAATCTTGTTGAAAACGTTCTAGCTGTGCTCTTTGGTGTTCAGATGCGACTTCTAATGCATTTTCGATTTGCTGATAGGCTTCGTTTACTTCTTCCTTTAAATGCTTTAACTGATGTCCATAGCTTGCACTATCGCTTACTATTGTTTCAAAAAGCCCTTGGGCTTCTTCATATCCCTGTTGGGCAGCTTGGAAAGCCTGTTGTTTGTCCTTATTATATGGATATTTCTGCATCATTCGTTTCACTCCCCTCTAGTTTCTATACCGTTAAATTGCACAGGCCTATTCAAAATTATTCAGCATAAAAACTAGAGCAGATTTACATCCTAAGATTATAGGAGGGATGGAATATGGTAAACAAAAACGATGGAAAAGACATGCGAAAAAATGCTCCTAAACAATCTGGGCAGCCGGAACCATTGAGCGGTTCGAAAAAAGTAAAAAACCGCAACCATACACGCCAAAAACATAATTCACATCATGATATGTAAATAAAGCACCCCCCTCTGCATCAAGAGGGGGGGTTATTATATTTTACTTAGTACCTCAATAAGATAACGTTCTTCCTCAGTCGTAACCGTTCTTAGGTCGATTATATATTCTTCTTTTTGAATGCGGCCGACAATCGCAGGTTTGTATTCAGTCCTAAGCTTTCTAGACAGTTGTTCTGCTGATAGGGTATGATGCTTTAAACTAATTACCTTTGTTGGCAGTTCAACATCGGGCATCGTCCCGCCCCCAACTTGACTTGTGGAAGAATAAATTTTAGTTTCGAACAAACTTGTCCGCTCTAACAAGTTTGTAACAAAATGATTTGCCCTTACGTCTATTTCATGATGAGATGTTAATAAGTCACGGATTGTTGGTATGTTATGTACCGCTTTTTCACCCCGTGCATAATCAATCAACGTTCCCTCTAGGGCTGCTAATGTCATTTTATCAACCCGTAAGACCCTAGCTAGTTGATGCTTTTTTAACCGGTCTATAATTTCTTTTTTTCCTGCAATGATGCCTGCTTGTGGACCCCCTAACAGTTTATCGCCGCTAAACGTAACAATGTCTGCACCCATTTCAATTACTTCTTTTACAACTGGCTCATCCCCAATGCCATGTTTTCTAAAATCAAACAATGCACCACTGCCTAAGTCCTCATAAAAGATTACTTCTTCCTGTTCTTTGGTTAATTGAATTAGGTTTTCAGTATCAACAGATTTAGTAAAACCGACTACCTTAAAATTACTAGTATGAACTTTCATGATAATCGCCGTTTCAGGATTGATAGCACCTTCATAATCATATATATGAGTCTTATTGGTTGTACCTACTTCAACAAGTTTTGCACCGCTTTCTTCCATAATAGAAGAAATTCGGAAGGAACCACCGATCTCTACTAATTGACCTCGTGAAACAATCACTTCTTTATTTTCTGCCATAGCTCTTAAAACGAGGTAAACAGCTGCCGCATTATTATTCACGACCATCGCAGCCTCTGCACCTGTGATCTTTTTGATCAGCGTTTCTGCGTGAGTATGTCTAGACCCTCGCTCACCCTCAGGTAATTTGTACTCAAGATTTGAGTAATTTCTTGCTGTCTCTACAACATGCTGAATCGCATTTTCGCTTAATCTCGCTCTTCCGAGGTTTGTATGTAAAATGGTCCCAGTCGCATTGATAACCTGCTCCAGTGTATAAGAATACTGGGTACTGACTTTCTGTTTGAGGAATACGAAGATTTCGTCCACAAACTCATTTGTGCCTGGCAGTGCACGCTGCCATTCCCCATTTAAAATATTTGCCCTAACTTGATCGATGACTTCTTTTAATTGATTGGTTAATTGTGTTTGATCCAATTGATTCCCTTCAAGCAATGTTACAAACTTCCCATGACTTTGAAGTTCATGGATAGCGGGAATGGATCGCAGCCATTCTTTCACTATATAAAAACTCCTTCACTCTTCCGAATTTAATATCATTATACCATCACACGTTTTTATTCTGTATGAATAATATAAACCAAGCAAGGGGGGTTGTGAAAGTGTCATACAAAGATGAAAAAGCCATAGATTTCGATCTAATGGAAAAGTGGCTTAAAAACTATTGTCTCGACCCACTTACATCACTTGAGGACATGTCTCAATTTCGTATAGATCTTTATGAAACAGAAAAAGAATGGATTTTAGAGGCGCTGTTAACGGACTTTGACAGCTCTGATATAAAGGTATTTATTGAGGAAAGGAAGCTTGTTATCACTGCTTCAAAGACAGTCAGTACCACTGTGTTAGATAGARAAGTCAGGAGTATTACCTTCCCCTTTCAAGTCATTAATCAGAAAGTAAGCGCTAACTTTTTAAATGGCATTTTAGAGGTGGCCATTTCAAAATCAGATAAAGGACTCGGAAAGTCATGTTTTATAACACTGCCTTAAAGTTAACTTTAGGCTTTATTTTTTTTGTTTGAAAGTTTACATAATAATATTATAAAAAACTCTCGGGTAAGAGAGTTTTTTATTAGTTGGAAGTGATGTTATTAATGATTTCCTGTGCGTCAGGAAATACTCCTGTTTCGAGTTTTGAATAGATTTTTTTCCCATTTACCGTTACTTCAAATGCCCCGCCGGAACTAGGTACTAGTTCTAATTTCTCAATATCTCGACGAAAATGCTCAAATAGTTCTTCCGCGAAACTCGCGGCTTTTGGTGCATAATTTCACTGCATACAAAATTCGATTTTTACAGAATGGTTACTCACTTTTTTACCCCCTAAAACTATTTGTTTTTTATTATTTCTATAGTAAAAATTATTTTAACCTATTGATAAAATTTCCGCAAATGATTAACCTGCGTTATGTAGTGCGCTTTTTGTATGAAACAGTTATACTAATAAAATGGAGGTGTACATAATGAGTGAAAATGAAAAAGTTCGCCTAACCTCTTTATCGACTAAAGCTGGTTGAGGCTGCAAAATTGGTCCTGAGGACCTGGCGCAAGTTTTGCGCCTTTTACCGAAACAAGACCCTATACCTGAACTTTTGGTAGGACATGAAACTTCAGATGACGCAGGAGTTTACCGTCTAACCGATTCAATCGCTCTCATACAGACTGTTGATTATTTTACTCCCATCGTCGACGATCCTTATATGTTTGGGCAGATAACAGCAGCTAATGCACTTAGTGATGTTTATGCAATGGGCGGGGAACCGAAAACGGTATTAAATATTGTCGGTTTTCCGATTAAGAAGCTTGGTGCGAAGACATTATCAGATATCCTTCGCGGTGCAGCAGATAAAGTAAAGGAAGCTGGTGCCGTAACGGTTGGTGGACATTCGATTGATGACCAGGAACCTAAGTTTGGTTTATCTGTAACCGGTATTGTCCACCCAGATAAGGTTTGGAAGAACGTTGGGGCAAAACCTGGTGATGTGTTGGTCTTAACCAAACCGCTTGGTGTTGGTATTATTACTACAGGGATAAAAAGAAATGTAGTCACACCTGAACAGGAACAAATCGTTACAGAAACCATGGCTGCCCTAAATAAAACAGCTGCCGAAACGTTAACAGATTTTCATCCACATGCAGTTACGGATGTGACTGGGTTTGGGTTACTTGGCCATGCTAGTGAAATTGCACGAGGAAGCGGTGTAAGCTTTGAAATATCCTTGGCCAAAGTGCCCGTCCTAGAGGGTGCACTAGCACTTGCTAAGGATGGTATCGTCCCTGGTGGTTCCAAGTCGAATCATAAATGGTTGGCTCATGATGTCCATTACGATGAAGACATTATCCATGAAGAACAGCTTGTTCTATGTGATGCGATTACCTCTGGCGGACTTCTTATTTCAATCAATGAAGAAGAGGCCGATCAGTACATTGCTCAATTACATGTAAGAGGATTAACGGATGCAGCCATAATTGGTCGTGTTATAGAGAAAACAGATAATCTCATCCATGTCAAAAAGTCATAACTAGAGGTTTATTGTTAAAAATGAAGAAGAAGACGTAATAATACGTCTTCTTTCTTTTTTGACCCGTTATCAAAACATCCTGTGTGCTTTGGCATTTCCTCTTGCTCTTATGGTGTTTTGTGTCACCTGTGTTTCACCATTTACCTGGGAGTTCAAATGCTTCCGTCGAGTATGATTCTTGTGAAATAGTTTAGATTGGTCATCTAATTGATCTCTGTAACTCATCAAATCACCTCGTGTGTAGGATAGTTGATACGGGTTGATACCCATATGGAATATCAATAATATAGTTAGCTTATTAGGAGTATTTTATCCTGTTTCTTTGTTGTTTGATGATAATGGATTATCTGAAAAAAGCTCGAACCTTCTAGGCTCGAGCTTCATTAATGTTTAATTTCCTTGATAATTTCTCAATCATATCACTGGTCATTTTGGCCAGGTCGTATTCAGTTTTAAACCCCCACTCAGTACTAGCTGCTTTTGCATCAATTGAATTTGGCCAGCTGTCTGCAATTTTCTGGCGAACAGGGTCTACGTTATAAGTTATTTTAAAACCTGGAATGTGTTTTGTAATTTCTTTAGCGATCTCTTCAGGTGCGAAACTCATCGCTGTCACATTAAAGGAATTTCGATGGATTAGCTTTGATGAATCTGCCTCCATTAAGTCGATAATAGCATTCAAGGCATCTGGCATATACATCATATCCATATACGTCCCTTGATCGATATAAGAGGTATACTTTCCTCTGCTCAGTGCTTCATAATATATTTCTACTGCGTAATCAGTTGTACCTCCACCTGGCAGGGTTACATAAGAAATTAATCCTGGGAAACGCAAGCCGCGTGTGTCTAAACCGAATTTATGGTAATAGTAATCCGAAAGAAGCTCTCCGGCTACTTTATTTACCCCATACATTGTGGTTGGTCGCATAATCGTATCCTGCGGTGTACTGTCTTTAGGTGTTGTTGGCCCAAATGCACCGATTGAGCTTGGTGTGAAAAATTGTGCATTCACTCCCCTCGCTGTTTCAAGTGCGTTCATCAATCCGCCCATATTTAAATTCCATGCCATGACAGGGTTTGCCTCTGCTGTCGCTGATAATAGCGCAGCTAAATGCATGACTGTATCAACCTTGTATTTCTTTGCAACTTCGACCATTCTATTTAGGTCTGTAACATCAACTCGCTCAAATGGTCCACTCTGGGCTGCTTCACTATCATTTTTTTTTAGATCAGTGGCGATTACATTATTTGTGCCATAAATTTGGCGTAACCTCATCGTTAGCTCAGAACCAATTTGACCAAGGGCACCTGTAATTAAAATACGTTTCATTCTTCCCCGCCTCTTCGAATGTGACTTAATCTATTGAATGACTCCGATTTCCTTACCAACTTTTTCATATATGTTGATTGCTTCATCGAGCATTTCTTTCGTATGGGCAGCTGTAGGCATGTTTCGAACACGGCCTGTGCCTTGTGGAACAGTTGGGAATACAATCGCTTTCGCGTATACCCCTTCTTCATTTAACCGCTTGCTGAATTGTTGCGTTAAGGTTTCATCCCCGATAATACATGGTGTGATTGGAGTTTCACTTCTTCCAATATTGAAGCCCAATCTCTTTAGACCATTCTTAAGGTAATCCCCATTTTCCCACAATCTCTTGTTTAGCTCCGTGCTTTCCATGAGGATCTCAATTGATTTTTTGCTGGCTGCCACATCAGCAGGTGTTAAGGATGTAGAAAATAAGAAAGGTCTGCTACGAACCTTTAACCAGTCAATTAAGTTTTTCTTACCAGCGACATAGCCACCGACAACTCCGATTGCCTTAGAAAGAGTTCCGATTTGAAAATCAATTTTGTCGGACAATCCAAAATGCTTCACTGTACCTGCACCAGCACCTAAGACACCAGAACCGTGAGCATCATCCACATATGTAATGAGGTCAAACTCTTCGGCGATTTTTACAATCTCTGGAAGAAGTGCGATGTCCCCATCCATGGAAAATACTCCGTCGGTAATCACCATAATTTTGTTATACTGACCAGATTCCTTCGCTTCTTTCGCTTTTAAACGTAAGTCATTCATATTTGAGTGATTGAAACGGATAATTTTAGCTCGTGAAAGACGGCAGCCATCAATGATTGAGGCGTGATTCAATTCGTCTGATAAAATGGCATCATTCTTATCCATAACAGCTGATATCGCAGCCATATTACAATTGAACCCAGATTGATAAGCAATCGCTGCCTCTGTATGTTTAAACTCGGCAAGCTTTTCTTCTAATTCAACATGGAGCTTTAACGTACCATTTATGGTCCTTACTGCCCCTGCTCCAACTCCGTACTTTTCAATTGCCTCTTGTGCAACTTGTTTTAAGCGTTCATCAGTCGCTAGCCCGAGGTAATTATTAGATGATAGGTTAATTAATTCTTTTCCATTTATGGTAATTAAGGGTCCGTTAGGGCTTTCTAATGGATCAATGATGTTATACAAACCCTTACTCTTCAAATCCTCGAGATTTTCATTTAAAAACTGCTCTAAAGTATGACTGGACACTAATAATCCCCCTTATTTGTCGCTATTGAAAAAACATTTGTCCGTTTCAGGCGTACAGTTAAAATCACCTAAAACGTTGTTTTAAAAGGTTTTCTTACATATATTTTATCATACTTTCTAAAGCGTGTTCACCCCAAATGGACAATCAAAGCAAAATTATTTTCAGTTTAGAGTGTCCAATAATATACAGGTATATTTTTCTACCGGTCTTCCCAGTTGGTTATTTCGCTTTTTTGTTCAAACAAGCTTTATAATAGTTACATTAAGTAATATTCATCATATGTGTTGTACAGAAAGGATGTCATTCATGTCACTTATTTCATCGCTTATTTATACCCTGCTTGTCGGTGGGTTGTTTATATGGATTTTTAAAGTTATTTATGATTATTTCTATGGTGAAAATCAAGAAAAACAAATTCGAAAGATCCATAAGGCATATAAAAAAGAAAGCATTGAGAAAGTAGAATTGTTAGACCACCAACCAAAAAAATACTCTATATATCAGATTAAAACAGTAAATAAAACAAATAGAATTAAAATGAAACCTGGTTATAAGATTGTTAAATTAGTAAAGAAAAAAGGACCTTCTCGGTGAAAATGTACGGTGTTGATTGGAGCGAAAGGCACTTCGCTTTCCGCAGGCGGTTCGGGGAGCCTCCTCGGCGCAATGCGCCTGCGGGGTCTCCCCTGCCACGTCCTCCTGCAGGAGTCTACGTGCCTTTCGCTCCAATCAATAATTGAATTTCTTAATTTTATCTTGGTTAACCGTTTTCAATATACGAATAATATTAACCTTTATTTTTTTTTTGTTCGTGTTTATCAAAAAAAAGAATTGATTTCCCTTTTGTACGTGTTATAATGCTATTAAATTCATATGTTTCACTCATATAATCGCGGGGATATGGCCTGCAAGTTTCTACCGGATTGCCGTTAACAATCTGACTATGAGTGGGTAATGCAATTGGAACGATTCTTTTAGCGTCCAATTAATTTGGTTTTTAAGCCCAAACGTCATTGCCTCACTCAAAAATTTGATGTGAGCGATTATGTTTGGGCTTTTTTATTTTTTATATAGGGGGATATTCATGAAGTTACTAGAAGAAAAAATCATTCAGGAAGGCCGGGCTCTTTCTGAGCATGTCTTAAAAGTGGACTCTTTCCTGAATCATCAAATTGATCCTACTTTAATGAATGAAATCGGGTTGGAATTTTCTGAGCGTTTTAAAAATCAGGGTATTACTAAAATCGTAACAATTGAATCATCTGGTATTGCTCCAGCTGTTTTCACCGGACTGCATTTGGATGCTCCTGTTATATTCGCAAGAAAAAGAAAATCAATTACTTTAGTGGATGACCTAGTAACGGTGAGCATACACTCCTTTACAAAAAATGAAACAAATGAAATTTCACTTTCTAGAAAATTTTTAAACGAACATGATCGAGTGTTAATCATTGATGATTTCCTTGCTAACGGTGAGGTTGCACTTGGCTTAGTAGAAATGGTGAACCAGACGGGTGCAAGCATTGCAGGCATCGGAATTGTTATTGAAAAATCCTTTCAGCCGGGGGCACAAAAATTAAAGGAATCTGGTTTAAGGGTAGAATCATTGGCAAGAATTGCCTCTCTCTCAAAAGGTAAAGTAACGTTTTTTAATGGAAAAGTGGAGGAATTCATCTCATGAAGACAAATGCATTAAAAATAACCTCTTTAGGTATTCAACACGTGCTAGCGATGTATGCTGGAGCTGTAATTGTCCCGTTAATCGTTGGAGGTGCCCTCGGTCTTACAGGCGAACAATTAACCTACTTAGTTTCAATTGATATTTTAATGTGTGGGATTGCAACTATCTTACAGGTTTGGCAGAATCGGTTCTTCGGTATCGGATTACCAGTCGTCCTCGGTTGCACCTTTACAGCTGTTGGCCCGATGATTGCCATAGGCGGACAATATGGAATTTCTGCTATTTATGGCTCTATACTTATTTCAGGTCTTATCGTAGTCTTAATTGCAGGCTTCTTTGGTAAATTGATTAAGTTTTTTCCGCCGGTCGTAACTGGCTCTGTTGTTACCATTATCGGAATTACGCTTATACCGGTAGCAATGAATAATATTGCTGGTGGTCAGGGAAGTGCAGATTTTGGCAGTTTATCGAATATCAGCCTTGCTTTCGGAACTTTATTATTTATTATCCTACTCTATCGTTTTACAAAAGGCTTTATCCGTTCGGTGTCAATCCTTTTAGGATTAGCAGCTGGAACGATTGCTGCGGCTTTAATGGGTAAAGTCAATTTTGCTGCTGTTGGTGAAGCGTCATGGTTCCATATAGTTAAGCCATTTTATTTCGGAATGCCTACCTTTGAATGGACACCGATTATTACGATGACCATTGTGGCAATTGTAAGTCTCGTTGAATCTACCGGCGTTTATTTTGCCTTAGGAGATATAACTGGAAGGAAACTGTCTGAAAAGGATTTATCAAAAGGGTATCGTGCTGAGGGTCTTGCAATCATCGTTGGTGGGTTATTTAATGCATTTCCTTATACCACCTATTCCCAAAACGTCGGGCTTGTGCAGCTCTCTGGGGTAAAAGGAAAAAATGTGATCTATACAATGGCTGTTATGTTAATCATTCTAGGATTTGTTCCTAAAATAGGCGCGCTGACAACTGTTATCCCAACATCAGTACTAGGCGGTGCGATGGTAGCCATGTTTGGAATGGTGATTGCATATGGAATTAAAATGTTAAGTAAGGTTAACTTTGCTTCTCAAGAGAATCTATTAATCATTGCCTGCTCTGTCGGTATCGGTCTTGGGGTTACAGCAGTCCCTGAATTATTTGCACAGCTGCCTGAAAGTATAAAGCTTCTTACTAATAATGGAATTGTTGCAGGAAGCTTTACTGCCATTTTATTGAATATCGTCTTTAATATTAGTAGGCCTGTTAAGCAAAGCAGCGAATTTCAAGAAAGTAACCAAAGTGTAGCCTAAGGGTACGAAAAAGACGACATTCAGCTGAGTGTCGTCTTTAATAATTTCTTTGGACATTGCTCATTTGAGCATCGCCCTAATCAGGTTTAATAGTTCTGGTATATTAGCTTGATCCCTTTGTTCAGAACCCTCTGAAGGTACTAAATCAGTGTTGTTCTCACCTGAACCTGAGTTCGTTTTGGTAACGGATATTGGTGAAATATAGATGGCTCCGCCAAAGTTAACGATTCCTCCTGAAATGGTACCGATTGTTACACCCTCATGCTGAATGGACAAACCTGCACCTCCTTATAATGTTTTTACTATAATATGTACAAGGAAGATGCTTGGTCACCTTATTTAGCCACTAATATTATTCATGCCTGTTAATAATAGAAGAAACGATATGTAAGGAGTTAAATTCTCCTTCAGAAATACTGACCAGCATATGTTTAACGGGGAATAATTTCTTGTCTATTTCATCAATCGAAAGTCCTTGTTTGTGTAAATCTAGTACCTCACCAGTGATGCTTTCTAAATAGTCCAGCTTTCGTCTAAGCATCTTTCGTCCATTTTCTACGTACCCTGCATGTGAGCAAAATAGCGTGCCAAAATCATAGGAAAGCAACCTTCGTAAGGAGTCCATTATGACTGGAATTGATTCGAATGATAGTAACACCTTTGGATTTGGATTGAGAAATAAATCACCTGAAAATAAGATCCCAGTATCCTTTTGATAAAGAGCAAGATGATCATCTGCATGTCCTGGTGTGTAGATAGCCTTCCATTCCACTGTTCTAGAATGAAAGCTTTCATTTTCCAGTGGCAAGGGCTTAAATACCTTCCGTACACCCCATGCAAATTGACGGTACTTTGGATATTGACCTGGTTGTCTACAGACTTCTATTCCTTTTGGATGAATGTATATTGGAACCTCTCGATTTTCTTGTATCCATGCAGCGGTACCTACATGATCCTCGTGACTATGTGTTAGCAACACAAAGTCAAATTCATATTCCTTATAAAAAGAGATTAAATCAGCTTCATCACGTGCAGCCCCTGTGTCAATTAGCATACCGTCAACAAGGAAGTTATACACTAGTCCCTCTTTTCGTCCCGAACGTAAATAACCAGCTTCTACACATGTTACCCCTTCTTTTTCAAATACATTAATCATAGATTGTCCCACTCCCCCTTCACCTTTGGATTTCTTTAAGCTAACGAATGATGAAGCTTCCTGCTTTTTCTATGTCTAACAGTGCGGTTTTCATTTCTAACCCTCCGCGATACCCGGTTAGTTTTCCATTCTTACCGATTACCCGGTGACAAGGAACAGTAATTAAGATGGGATTCGCTCCAATTGCTGTACCAACTGCACGAACAGATGCCGGTTTTTGGATGATGGTAGCTATATCTGAATAGGTGCATGTTGAACCATATGGAATTTCACAAAGTGCCCTCCATACTGCTTCCTGAAAGGATGTTCCCTTGTAATCAGATGGCAAAGTAAATGATTGGCGGGCACCCTGAAGATACTCGATGATTTCTTCAGTATACGATTTCAAATAAGCATCATCTTGAATTAGCTGGCTATTGGGATAGCGTTTACCTGCCCAGTCTGACATTTCTTTAAATGACTCTTTTTGAGAGCCGACAAAACATAGTCCTTTTGGTGTTGCGGCTATATAGATGGACCAATTTTCATGAGTTAATAAAGTCCAGTAAATTATAGTAGATGGTTTCATCCTTCATTCTCCTTTTCATAAATGATTAGCAACCAAATAGCTGGCAAGTTTCTCTCCCCACGGTGCCATGCCTTTAGGTTGGAATCCCGAACTTATGTACATCTTCTCTGCTCCAATGTTCTCTGGATGATAACCGAGAATGATTTCCTTACAATCAGGTTTATCTTTTAAACGCTGGATAATTTCCTTTAATGCCATTTTTCCATGGCCCTGCCCCTGATATTTTTCATCAATCATGATTCGATAAATCCAATAATTGCGATCATCTTCATCAAGCCCAAACAACGTAAACCCGACCATACTGTCGTTGTGATAAATCGCTAAAGCCTCGAAATTCTCTAAAAATTGTACTTGAGCAATCGAATATAGGTTAGAAGCAATAAATTTTCTTTGTTCTTCTCTTACCTGTAAATTGATGCATTCTTGCCAATTTTCTTTAGTAACTTTACGTAGTTTAATAGTCATCCATTCTCCTCCAGCTCTAGCAAGCTGTGCTAAATTATTTGTGTAATTCCATAATATCAAATTACTTATAAACACAAGTAGACTTATTTATGAGTAGATATTTTATGGTTACTTAGATCTGCACACGGTACTGACGCCTGGAAGAACCATGCGTGATGTATTACATGATGCCTTCCTCCCTCTTTTTGAAAAAGAAAGAGAATTAAATGAGGTAATTGCTCAAATGGCAGTGGCATCTCCGGAAGAATTGGAAGTTCTTTTAGAGAAAATGGGTGAAATCCAGGATGCATTAGATGCAGTTGACGAGCCAACAAACCACCTTGGTGTTACAGCTAAGGAAGAATTAAAACGTGCTCTCAGAGAATATAAAGGTACTGTTGTCCTAGTTTGCCACGAACCTGATTTTTATGAAGATTGGGTCACAAAAGTATGGAATGTCGAAGAATGGTCACAAAATGCAAACTCCTAAATTAAAAACCCAGTAGGAATTACTGGGGATTTTCCTATTCTCTCAATGCTTATGTTACATTTTGTAAATTATGGATATTGGTTTTTTCCATAAGTACCTATTCAATGAATAGATAAATTGAATTTATAAAGAGCACCTCTTTCTTTATAATCAAGAGCGAAGATATAGTTAGAAAGAAAAACTATAAATGTTTATGAGGAGAATGGAATGATGAAAAAAGGGTTAATTGGTATTATATTATTTATGTTTGTTTTTTCTTTAGCTGCCTGTGGGCAAACTGAAGATACACCCAATGAAGAAACGAAAGAAGCATCAAATGAAGTTTTAAAAATAGGAGCAATTCCTGACCAAAATGCATCTGATTTGCAAAAAGGAATGGATGCTGTAGCGAAATATCTAAATGAACAAACGGGGCTGAAAGTTGAATTTGTTCCCTCTGTTGACTATGCAGCGTTAKTGACAGGCTTCCAACGCGGCGAAATTCATTTGGCCTGGTTTGGCGGATTAACAAGTGTTCAAGCCCGTAACCTTGTTCCTGAGGCTGAATCGATTGTCCAAAGACCACGGGATGCAGAATTTCAATCTGTTTTTATCACCCAAGAAGGGTCAGGAATTAATTCGCTTGAGGATCTAAAAGGAAAGTCTTTTACATTTGGAAGTGAAAGTTCTACTTCTGGTCATTTAATGCCGCGTTATTTTATCAATGAAGCGGGCATCGACCCTAACACAGATTTTAACGGCAAACCTAATTTCTCCGGTTCTCATGACACCACTTACAAGCTAGTGGAATCAGGCTCCTTCCAAGCTGGAGCCCTTAATATCTCTGTGTGGGAAGCAGCGGTGAAAGATGGAAAGGTTGATACCTCAAAGGTAAAAGTCTTCTATACAACTCCTGATTATTATGACTATAACTGGACGGTTAATAGCAATCTTGAAGAAGTATTTGGTAAAGGTACGAAGCAAAAAGTGAAAGATGCACTTCTTTCTTTTACAGGTGATCCAAAGGAAATGGCTGATTTGTTCCAAACGGATAAATTCATTGAAACGAAAAACGATAATTATCAAAAGATTGAGCAAGTAGCAAAAGAATTAGAGATTATAAAATAATAGGTGTGATTCAAATGACATCAAAAACGATGATTGAAACAAAAAACTTAACAAAAAAGTTTGAGCGGAAGATAGCTTTATCTTCCCTTTCTTTTTCTATTAAACAAGGTGAAATGGTTGCCTTAATTGGCCCAAGTGGAGCAGGGAAAACTACCTTGTTAAACAATATAGCCGGTTTAGTTACGGCTGATAGTGGAGAGCTCTTGATTGATGACCAGCCCCTTTCTACTTATAAAAAAGGGAAGATTTTCGCCAAGAAAGTAGGTGTGATTCGTCAGCAATTCGATTTAATTGGTTCACTTGCGGTTATTCATAATGTTTTAGCAGGCAGATTATCAGATTGGGGATTTTTCAAATCATTACTCTCGTTGTTAATCCCTCAAGAAAGAGAGCTTGCTTTAAGGGCACTAGATCGCGTTGGGTTGTCTGAAAAGGTCAATGAGATAACTTCTAATCTGTCAGGAGGAGAGCAGCAAAGAGTAGCAATGGCAAGGCTATTAGTACAAAAGCCTGAAATCATCCTGGCTGATGAACCAGTTGCCTCCCTAGATCCTGCACGAGCTGATGATGTGTTAGCGGTATTGACCAAGATTGTAAAGGAAGAAAATCAAACATTAATAGCTAGCTTGCATTCTGTTGATTATGCACGTAAGTATTTCAATCGAATCATTAGCTTAAAGGATGGAGAAATCTTTTTTGATTTACCTACTGATCAAGTAACGGACAGCCTGCTTACAGAGCTTTATCAATTGAAGGAGCAAAGGATCGATGACAAGACTAATCCCCTCCCTTCGTTCGCATAACCGCTTCTATCTCACATTACTATTAACTGCTATTTTTATTTGGAGTCTTTTTGCAATTAATTGGGACGGCGATCTAGTCCATGCTGGCGGAATTCCTACGATGCTGCAAATTTTTGAAGGGCTAATCCAACCTGATTTATCGTTAGACATTTTAATGGTTGGTTTTTCTTCTTCATGGATTACCTTAGCCTATGCGGTTGCAGGTATGTCATTAGCGATTATTTATGCTTTTATCGTTGGGACGCTAGCTTCTGGTATACTCACTGATGGAAAAGCTGGACGATTATGGTCAAAAGTTTTCTTTAGAGGAATACTAGGATTTACACGTTCCATTCATGAATTAATCTGGGCTTGGCTCTTTGTTGCTGCGATTGGTCTCTCCCCTTATGCAGCTATTTTTGCACTTGCTATTCCATACGGGGGAATACTCGGCCGTATCTTTGCAGATATGTTAACAGATGTACCAGRACAGCCAATAAAGGCATTAAAATCAGCGGGTGCTTCTAAACTCCAAATCTTATTTTATGGCTATCTACCGCTCATATGGGCTGACATGATCAGCTATACGATGTATCGATTCGAATGTGCCATAAGGTCTTCTGCAATTATGAGTTTTGTCGGCCTTGGCGGCCTGGGTTTCCAAATACAATTATCCTTATCTGACCTAAAATACAATCAAGTGTGGACTTATGTGTTTTTCTTAATTGCGATAGTACTATTAGTGGATGTTTGGAGTAATTTAGTCCGCAGAAATTTGTCAGAGAAAAGTCAAAAGAAAAGACTAAAAAAGGGCATGCTATCACTCCTTTTGACTTTCATACTAGTTCTTGGGTCTTGGTTTTATATTACTTTAGCTGAAAATGCCAATTTTTTTGAATTAGTATCAGATAAAAATCTTCAATATGCGAAGACGTTTTTCGGCGGTCTTATTGGAATTAACCAAGATCACCCTGCTTTCCTTGACTTAGACAGTTGGCACTCTGCTTTAGGTCTTACCTATGAGACGCTGCAAATGAGCATTTTAGCTATTGGGTTTTCAACGATCGCTGCCTTTCTTACTGTCCTTCCAGCGGCACGTAACATTGCTAATGGTGGTTTGACTTTATCAAAACGTTGGTATAATTGGGTTTTATATGGGATGGTTCGCATCCTTTATATCTTTTCACGCTCGGTACCAGAATTAGTTTGGGCAATGATGATTATCTTTATTTTCAAGCCTGGCCTTCTTCCAGGAGCCATTGCTTTAGCCCTGCATAACTTTGGGATACTTGGCAAGCTTTGGGCGGAGGCAATTGAGGATATGGATCCGAGACCAATAAGGAATTTGGCATCCACTGGTGCTTCTAAACTGCAAATCTTTTTTTATGGCATTCTGCCTTCAGTCCTGCCCCGATTCCTAACATATATTCTTTATCGTTGGGAAGTAATCATGAGAACAACGATTGTGGTCGGATTTGTAGGTGCCGGCGGTCTGGGGATGGAGTTTAAACTTGCCATGAGTTACTTCCACTACACAGAAATTACCTTACTGCTCCTTTGTTACATGATCCTAGTAATCATCGCTGACTTTGCATCGGAAACAACAAGAAAAGCAGTAAAATAGAAAAAGAACACATTCAATCTAGGGTGTGTTCTTTTTAATTTAGTCGAATTTATTTTTAAATGCTTGTATTGGAAATACATTTTCTATTATCCTAATCATAGAGCTAAAAATCCTCTAATATACAATAGGAGATTTGAAAGTACTTTGATTCACCTAGGGAGTGAGAACAACTTTTGGAAACAAAAAGAGCTTTACCGATTTTATTCTTAGTTATGTTTTTAGTAATGGTTGGTTTTGGAATCATTATACCTGTATTGCCCTTTTATGCAGAAGAAATTGGTGCGACCCCAACCCAGCTGGGCTTGTTAATGGCTGTTTATTCACTTATGCAGTTGATATTCGCACCCCTCTGGGGCGGATTATCAGACAAAATTGGCAGGAAACCTGTCATGATGATTGGGATCACAGGGTTAGCCCTCTCCTTCTTTATCCAGGCCTTGGCTACCGAGCTTTGGATGCTATTTGCCGCACGGATTATAGGTGGAATTCTTTCCTCGGCTAATATGCCCACTGCTATGGCCTATGTCGCAGATATTACTACGCCGGAAAATCGTGGTAAAGGGATGGGCATCATTGGTGCCGCAGTAGGACTAGGGTTTGTATTTGGCCCAGCGATTGGCGGAATTTTCTCTGGGACAAGCATGAGTTTGCCCTTTTATCTGGCAGGGTCAACCTCCTTATTAACGGTCTTTCTTGTTTTCTTTTTTGTAAAGGAAACCTTACCGAAAAAGGGAAAAAACGAGGTTCCTGCAAAGAAGCCTTCTTTATGGAAAGCATTTAGTGGTCCTTCATCTGTATTATTCTTATTACAGTTGTTGATTTCATTATCACTTTCAGGCTTAGAAGCAACCTTTGCCTACTTTGCTGCAAAGAAGGCTGGTCTTGATTCCACGCACCTTGGATACATATTTATGATCATGGGTTTTGCGGGTGCGATTGTACAAGGTGGATTAGTTGGGAAATTAACGAAGAGATTTGGTGAAGGGATGGTCATCCAAGGCGGGATTATTGTTTCCGCTATAGGATTCGGGTTAATCCTGCTAGTTGATAGTTTTATTACAGCAGCTATTTTCCTATCGATTTTCGGCATCGGTAATGGAGTGATTCGCCCAAGTGTATCATCCTTGCTGACAAAGACATCTACCGCTGGTCATGGCAGTGCAACGGGGCTTTTGTCTTCATTCGATTCATTAGGCAGGATTATTGGTCCCCCGCTAGGTGGTTGGCTATTTTCCATGGCTATCGGCTTACCGTACATCTCTGGTGCGATTATTTCCTTTTTAGCTTTCATTTTATATCAACTATATCGTACAAAGTCTACAGCTGCTTTAAAAACAAATTAGCATAAACAAAAAGGACATGCATAAGATAGGTTACGAGGATTCTGATAAAAAGGAGACAAATAGTATGAAGACACGATCTCGTTTTTCAGCGTTTTTAGTACTTTGTTTCTTGGTTGCCCTTATAGCTTATCTTGATTCGCCCTTTTCTTTTATTCATAAAGACCATTCCTACATGACCAGTGAACCAGCTGTTGCACAACCTGTTGATACAGAGCCTCCAAGCGATGTTCCTGTGTTGGAACAGCGTCTAGAAGATGTCAAAAAAATCGATGGCTATTATATTGAAATCTATCAAGAATATGAGGTCTATTATGATGATAAGGGTAATGTTATTAAGCGGGAACCAACATCTAAAACTGAATCAATAAAATATTGGGATAAGAATCAGTAACAAAAAAGAGCTGCTTATGATAAGCGGCTCTAACTATTTTAAAGTAATTTTATTCTGTTATGATGATTGGACCGTTTTTTGTAAGGATTACGGTATGCTCATATTGAGCGACAAAGCTATTTTCGGTGACAAATGTCCAATCATCACCTTCGTTTTGAAAGACCTCTTCCTCTCGGGTTGAGATAAACGGTTCGAATGCAATAACCATCCCGTCCTTAAGTAATTCATCTTCCCAAGTTTCATTATAGTTAAAGATATGATCGGGCGCTTCGTGTATCGTCCGGCCAATCCCATGTCCCGTAAGGTTCATGATCACAGTCAATCCGTGCTTTTTAGCTGTTTGATGAACAGCCCTTCCTAACCCGCTTTTTTTACTGCCAGGTTTTGCCTTCTTAAGACCGGCCTCAAAAGCTTCTTTTGCAACCTCGCAAATCTTCGTTAAGATTTCATCGCCGTTGCCTACTACAAAAGATATACCGGTATCTGCGAAATACCCATTCTTAGAGCCTGATACATCAATATTGACGATGTCCCCTTCTTGGATCACACGTGTACTAGGAATACCATGTGCTACTTCCTCATTCACACTGATACAGGTGAAGCCTGGAAAATTATATTCACCCTTAGGAGCAGAAATGGCACCCGCCTTCTCGAATAACTCTCCTGCTACATCATCGAGTTCCTTCGTCGTCACTCCTGGTTTTGTTCTTTTTACTAATTCGTCTCGAATATCAGCACAAATCTTACCGATTTCTTTTAAACCATTAAAATCCTCTTCTGTTTTTGCAATCATTTTTTTCCCACCTATTATTTGCTCTTTTTCATATACTTATAAAATCCAAGGATAGCAAATTATTCTTTTATAATCAATCCGAAAAGACTTGCAAAGCCAATTGCCTGTTCGGCTGAAACCTCGCATCCCTTTAATTCCTCTATAGATATGTTTAACCGATTGAATGTACAGGTGCTTAAATCGACTCCCTTTAACGGAGTCCTAGCGAAACTGACATCATTTAAATCACAGTTTCGAAAATCAATTTTACTAAAAATTGACTCATAAAAATCTGCATTACGAATTGAGCATGTGTGAAAACTAACTTGTTTTAACCTGGCATAACCAAAAGCGGTTAAATTAGCGTTACAATTCTGGAAAAATACATTCCCGAGTGTTGCATCCGTAAGGTTCAGTCCTAGTAATTTGGAGTCTTTGAACTCAACCCTGTGTATAATTCCACCGCTAAAATCTGTATTTGATAAATCACAATGGTCAAAGATTACATCAGTTAATTGAATATTTCTGAACGAAACATCTTGAAAAGTAACATTTTTAAATACAGTTTGTTCACAGCGGATTCTGTCCATTTCTTCATCGTTTATAGAAGTGTCACTTATGATACACAGTTCAATATGATTTTCATCCATTTCGTTGAAAGTAATAGGGTTTAAACTTTGTGGTATTTTTGGTTTTTGTATTTTGAATGTACCAGACATCCCTTTCCCTCCTCTCGACCTTTAAAAACTCTATGTATTAACATAACATAAAATACACTATATATGACTACCGAAAATAAAATAGCCCTTTTAAAAGGGCCTTAAGCTATGGTCTATCTTAATAATAGGAGTATCCCCCGCCATATGGATAGTATGGTGCCGGATAGGGTGCGGGCGCTGGATATGGATAACCGCCGTAGCCAACTCCTGGTGAGGCTAACGCTCCAAGAGTCAAACCTCCTAATAAACCGGTAGTTAACGGTACACCAAAACCACCTCCATATCCACCACCGTAGTGCCCGTGATGCCCATGTCCATGATGTCCATGGTGCCCGTGATGTCCGTGGTGCCCGTGATGTCCATGGTGCCCATGATGTCCAGGATGTCCATGACCATGGCGGACGTCGATTGTTGATCT
This sequence comes from Bacillus sp. MRMR6, assembly GCF_001940785.1. Classification (GTDB taxonomy): domain Bacteria; phylum Bacillota; class Bacilli; order Bacillales; family Cytobacillaceae; genus Neobacillus. The sequence goes on along the minus strand of NZ_MSLS01000013.1, from coordinate 62,461 downwards.
AATGCTCATAATGTCATCTCTCCTCCACTGTACAATATGAAGGGGAGGTGTCCAATGAATGGGCAGTGTCACTTTTTTATTTAGGTTATTTAGTACAACCTACTCGCCCTTAATCAATTTTTTGCGATCATCAGCCTGTGGGGGTTCCTCAAGCCAGCCATGCTTAATCATTATGTTAGCCCCATCTTCTGCATATAACGAGATTTCCGGAACTAAGGATGCATATTTTAACGCGATATCTCTTCTTGGACTAGCTGCCATCGCCATTCCGTAATTACCTACTCCCGCTGCAATCATTGCTGATATATGGAACATTAACAGCTTGTCGGAAAAAACAGGTGTAGTGGAATCTGAGACAGCTGTATCCCAGCTCATTGGAGCAGGTAAATCTTCCTTCTTTAATATACCGCTAAAAATATCTACATGCTTTTGAGCAATCTTCTTCCCCCTTTGAAGAAATTTTTTTACCTCTTCAAGCTTTGCTGTTTGTGCAAGACCTGATATAAGTGCTTTACCAATCGCATTTGTCTGGACGTTTAGAAACAAGTGGGTAATTTCAATGGCTGTAACGGGTCGTGAATGTCCTAGGATGCCTGCTAAAAAATCTTGATTCTTCACAAAGTCAACCCGATCAGGGGTAGATATATAGGGAGGCCTGATATATGTACCTTGTTTCAACATTAAATCTCGGGTTAAATCCTGAAGAAGCACGGCCGATTTTAAGACGTTTTTATGAAATTGCACAACATCTGGCCGAGTAACAATTCCTAATGCAGTACCGCTTGCTGCCATGGCTAATATCGACATATTTCTTAAATACATCAACACAAATGTATCAGAAAATAGTTTAGGAGCATGAGGATTAACATCTTTTTCACCAAAGCCATTAGGTACAGGGAAGTTATCTTTAATAAATATAGCCTTTAATGTTTCGATATTACTCTTAGATGTATTGAGTACAAATTCAATAATTGGCTTAACTTCTTCATCTTCGACACTCATTAAGAAATGACTGTTCACACAATTGGTTAAAGTATCATTAATATATTGTGTCCATAACCCAGCCATTTCCCCTGCTGTTAAACGAATGTTTGTTTTATCTTCCATCTTATAACCCCAATCAGTTACAAAGTATATTTTCCTATTGTATATTGTGTTAGTAGTATCTGAAAATGATGGGTAAATATGTACTTTCATAAAGTAAAACATAGTCCAACTAACTATTGGGTATATAGAGTAATATAGTAATCAATGGCTTTAAATCTAAAGGAGTGATATTTATGCGGTTTCAATGGAATTTTCTTTTAGGATTGTTCTTTTCGCTAATAGTGGCAATTTTTGCAGTTGTGAATGTGGAGTCTGTCAGCGTGAATTATTTAATTGGTTATGCCAATATCCCGCTGATTCTCATTATCCTTGGCTCTGCCTTAGTTGGAGGCTTAGTTGTAGGGCTGTTTGGGGTACTAAGACAGTACCGACTTCAACGCATGGTTAAAACGCTTGAAAAAGAATTGGAAGGAGTTAAGTCAACGTCAGTAGGTGAAAATGTTAGTGACTCCTAGGAGGAAAGTGAAGGAGGAGCAAAATTATATTGAGTGTGCTCCTCTTTACTTTAAAAAGGGGACTACTGCAAATGCTGCGGCGGTGATGAAGGATGTGACTTGGTATCTACTTCTTTAAATAGGTTTGCTTCCTCAGTTTGCTGGGTTTGCTGTATGTTCTGATTTGATAGTAATGGATTTAATAATTGTTTAATCGACTGGATATCTTGTTGGAGCATCTCAAATTGCTTATTCGTTACGGGCTGTGCTTCAGGCATTAACATATAACCCAGCATCCCATTGGGCTCAAGTGTAGCCCATCGGACATCACTTATTTTTGATACGTTATTCTGTCTTAATTTCATCTCGAGCTGGTCAACAGTCAGCCTCATTTTACGCATGTTTTTTTCAACCAAAACTCCATTCTCGATTACAACTTTTGCTTTTCCTGTGATGAATTTCTCAACCGTATCCGATTTCAATTGAGCGAATTCTAGGACAACCAAAGTTGCGACCAGGACGGCACCTACACCCAGTGTTACCCATATGTTTTTGCCAGCGACGGGTTGTACTAGTAATGATCCAATACCAATCATGATGACTGTTTGTGCTAAGGTCATTTGCGAGATGGATTTCCTGCCAGCAAACCTCAGTAATAAGGTGCCACCAAGAATGATAATGACGGCTTTCCAAATCCAATCAAATTCCATTGTTATTCCTCTCTTCCAAAATTTCGATTTTCCTTCAATCCTTCTCTAAATTACTCCTATTATTGCCTAGTAGATACAAATTATCATTACTTGAACAAATAGCATTCCGGACACTAACATTGATGTTAGTTATTTAATTCCCCAAAATATCCAATTTAGGTAAAGAACAAATAATTTAAATAGTTATGCATACATATTTAATGATTACCATTAATAAGACCAGGAGGATCTACATGGATATCTTTGTTAGGCAAGGTGATTCTTTATGGTACTATAGTCAATTATTCAATATAAGTCTTCCGCTCATCGAGGATTCAAATCAGGACATACAGCCAAATCAGCTGGCTGTTGGACAGAGAATTCGCATCCCTGGATTTGTTACCCAAAATTATCAGGTGAAAGCCGGTGACACATTTTGGGGTATTGCACAAAGTCGGAATCTTTCCTTAGAAGCCTTATTGCGGGTAAATCCAAACGTTAACCCTAACCAGCTTCGGGTGGGACAAACGATCAATCTTCCATTACGTATTACCTGGCGGATTGTGCAAGGAAAGCAACCCTATGACTATAGTCAGGTGATGAGTGATAGTAGAAGATTGCAATCAGTCTATCCCTTCTTACGTATGTTTATGATTGGCAACTCTGTTCTTGGTAAAGAAATACCAGAATTACTGATAGGCAGGGGTTCCAAAAGGATTCATTATAATGGGTCGTTTCATGCCAATGAATGGATTACGACGGCAGTATTAATGACTTTACTAAATGATTACTGTTTATCGTTAACCAATCAAAACCCAATTCGCGGTCTCCTAACCCTTCCGTTGTACCAGCAAACTACCTTATCGTTGGTTCCAATGGTCAATCCAGATGGAGTGGATCTGGTATTAAACGGCCCTCCAGAAAATGAAACATGGGCAAATAGAGTGATTGAATTAAACGATGGCAGTACAGATTTTTCAGGCTGGAAGGCTAATATTAGAGGGGTAGATTTGAATGATCAGTTCCCCGCTAAATGGGAATTAGAAAAAGCCCGTAACCCAACACAGCCAGGACCAAGAGATTATGTAGGAGAACGGCCCCTATCAGAGCCAGAAGCCATTGCTATGGCAGATTTAACAAGGAGAAGGGATTTTGCAAGAGTATTAGCCTTTCATACGCAGGGAGAAGTCATTTATTGGGGCTTTGAAAATCTTGAGCCACCAGAATCTGAAACCATAGTAAATGAATTTGGCAGGGTCAGCGGCTATCAGCCAGTCAAAACCATCGAAAGCTACGCTGGATATAAAGACTGGTTCATCCAAGATTGGCGGAGACCAGGCTTCACCGTCGAACTCGGCAGCGGCATCAACCCCCTTCCACTCACCCAATTTGACGAAATCTACCAAGAAACATTAGGAATCTTCCTGGCAGGATTATATATGTAAATTGGTGAAATAAAATGGTGACAGGCACCACCCGTGGACATTTTGCCCCTTTTGTCCACCTGAGGCGTACAGTGATGAGGAAAATGAAAAAAAGCACCGTTGAGTGCTTTTTTGTTTGGGTATTCTAGGATGATTACAGAAAAGTTTTTTCTAGTTTAATCGTTAATCTCACATCCATCGTTATTAACATGCTGATGTTTTAAATATTTAAAAGTTTATTACCTTTATGGTAAGCTAAATGCACATGGGGTGAATACGTAAAGTTGGTGAATCATGGAACGAATCATACTATTTGATGGTGTTTGTAACCTTTGCAATAGCAGTGTTCAATTTATCATTAACAGAGATCCTAACGCATATTTCAAGTTTGCTTCTCTCCAAAGTGAAATGGGACAAAAGTTACTAAAAGAATGCGGTTATCAAACGGAAATGAAGAGTTTTGTTTTGATTGAAGATCATAAAGTTTACATTAAATCTACAGCTGCCTTACGCGTTTGTCTGAAATTAAGCGGTGCGTGGAGCATCTTCTCCGTTTTTCGCGTGATCCCTCCTGTAATAAGAGACAAGATTTATGACTTATTTGCAAAAAATCGTTATCAATGGTTTGGAAAGAAAGATAGCTGTATGCTGCCTACGCCAGAAATGAAACAAAGATTCTTAGAATAAGGAGATGGCACATGGGGAAAAAGATCGTTTTAGCAGGCGGTTCTGGCTTTTTAGGAAAAGCATTAGCCGACTTCCTGGTTACAAGGGGTTATGAGATGATTATTTTAACAAGGGGTAAACCATTTAATGATGGTGAAATTAAATACATCCAATGGGATGGATTTAGCTTAGACGATTGGGCAGCAGAACTAAATGGTTCTTATGCTCTTGTCAATTTTACAGGGAAAAGTGTGAATTGTATTTATACCAAAGCTAACAAGGAAGAAATTATCAAATCGAGAATCGATTCGGTCAGAGTATTAAAAGAAGCCATATTAAACTGTTCCGAACCTCCACAAGCCTTTGTTCAAGCAGGGTCTTTGGCTATATTCGGGGATACCCATGAGATTTGCGATGAAGATTCACAGCATGGTTCCGGTTTCTCAGTAAAGGTTTGTGAACTATGGGAGCAAGAATTTTTTAAAGTGGTTCTCCCAGCAACTCGCCAGGTACTACTAAGAATTGGCTTTGCTTTAGGGAGAGATGGCGGCGCACTAGAACCTCTAGCAAAGTTAGCACGTTATAACCTAGGTGGTACGGTAGGCTCTGGAAAGCAGTTTATTAGCTGGCTTCATATCGATGATTTAAATGAAATGTTCTTACAATCGATTGAAAACGAAAACTACACAGGAATATATAACGCCACTGGTCCTAATCCTGTATCAAATAAGGAGTTTATGCTGACATTACGCAAAGTTTTACATAAGCCTTGGAGTCCTCCCGCCCCTGCTCCTCTTGTATGGCTGGGAGCATATCTATTAATGAGAACGGAACCAAGCCTGGCCCTTACCGGAAGAAGATGTATCCCAAAGAAACTTAGTGAACAAAATTTCCGCTTTCAATATACTGACCTGGAAACGTCCTTAAGCGAACTACTTCAAAAAAAATAAAAATATTTATACAAATAGGACAGGTTTACTACATGCTTGTACAAATAAAACATATATTGTATTAACCCATGATACAAAACCTCCTTTAGAAAGTGGTTCAAAGCCACTTTCTTTTTTTTGCAATCCTCTCCATAAAAAAAGCACCTTTAAGTGCTTTTGTTCAATAAGTTATGATTTTTGTAAGTTAAGCTCCCAGATGATCCCGAACCGATCTTGTACCCTCGCATATTTTGCACCCCAGAAGGTATCCTGTAACTCTGATAATTGCTTGCCATGTTTACTTAGTTCATCATAAAGCCTTTGAATTTCCTCATCGCTCTCAGGTTCGAGTGTCAAAGAAATATTATTACCGACCACTACCTCTTGTCCTGGAAAGGTATCTGAAAACATAATCGAAAGATCACCTTTTTTCAACTGTGCATGCATTACACGATCATCTGCTTCAGGCGGAGTGGGATAATCTGCCTCTCCGAAGGTTTGAACTACCGTTACCTTAGCATCTAATACAGTTTTATAAAACTCTATAGCTTCCTTTGTTCTCCCGTCGAAATTAAGGTACGGCGTAATTTGACCCTTTATTTTACATTCTCCTTTTTATTCCTTCATACTTAAAAATTTTTTCCGGAACCATATATCATTTTTTCTAAAACGAAGCATTTTATTCATTCCATTGATAATAAAGCGCAAAAAAAAGAACCTTTGAGCTAGTCAAAGGTTAAATGAGCTTAGTGGTCAAGGCTAAGCCCTTTTTTAGGAGGTCTAAACTCAGAAGAATTTAAACAAGTTCATTATAGCATTTTCTAAAAACTCTTTCAATGATTAATGCTGTAAAGTGCAAAAGGAATTTTGAAAAATAAAAATAGCAAGAAGAAAAAGATTTCTTCTTGCTGCTAATGATTAAACTATACTTGTAAGCCAAAGTCTGTAGCAATTCGGGCTAGTCCGCCTTGATAGCCCGAGCCGACTGCTGAAAATTTCCATTCACCGTTATGACGATATAACTCTCCAACAACAATGGCTGTTTCAACCGAGAAGTCTTCTCCAAGATCATATCGAATAATTTCTTGATTAGTATCTTCATTAACAATACGACAGAATGCATTGGATACTTGGCCAAAATTTTGGCCGCGTGACTCAGCATCGTGAATCGTGATAACAAAAGAGATTTTTTCTACATTAGCCGGTACGGATCCTAAGTTAACTTTAATTTGTTCGTCATCTCCGTCACCTTCACCAGTACGGTTATCACCAGTATGTACGACAGAACCATTTCCACCTTCAAGCTGATTATAAAAAATAAATTCTCGTTCAGATGCGCATTTACCTGTAGCATCTAAAAGAAAGACACTCGCGTCTAAGTCAAAGTCTGCCCCGCCATCATACCTGTTTGTATCCCAGCCAAGTCCGACAACTACTTTTGTTAATCCTGGGTTAGTTTTTGTTAAATCTACCTTTTGCCCTTTTGATAATGATATTCCCATGTGTAAAACCCCTTTCAAAATAAAGTAACCCCAGAAATATACGGAGTTATTTTTATTCTACTAAAGTCCTACCAAAAAAGGTAGTTAATCGATTTATGGATTGTCGCCTTAATTCGACATACTTCACTTATAGAATCTATTAAAATAAAAATGAAATGTATTCTGTCAAACCGTTAGTGAGAATATTCACTGATTAATCACGCCATTTTACTTATAATGGGAACGCAATGCATTTTTAGATAATTTTACTATTTATGTATATTATTGATATTGGAAGGGATAAAATGGACTCAACTAAACATTGCCCCTATATTCTAAGAGATAAAATAGAAATCCTAAGAGAAGAAATGATTCATAGTGGTTTAAGTAAAGGTTTAAACAACGAGCAAACGATAAAGATTAGTCAGAAATTGGATAGTTATATTGCCCTATATACTGCAATCGAAAATAATAATGGACGTTGGATATAAATCATAACGCAATCCGGTCTTTGTTAGACCGGATTTTTCAAACACTAGCTAGTTTTGTTGTTTTTATCCTTTTTCTTTTTCGAAGATAATTGTTCACCTAATCCTAACACTACCCTGTTAGTATCGAGAAGTTCTAGTTTTATTGCCATTATATCAATCGATAATTTTTGTATTGAATCATGAACAGATTCAAGACCTGTTTTAATCTGACTAAGCTCCTTTTCCATTAACTCTTTAATCGAAGCCATTTCCGCTTTCATCTGGACCAAATGTTGTTCATTTACCTCTTTAATCTCAGATAGATCTACGCTCGCTTTTGCTGTATTTTTAGCAGCGCTCTCATTTCCCTTTCCCAACCCCTGCAAAGAATTCATCACCGACTCATTTTTTAATAGGGTAGATGCCACATTCATGATTGAACCTAAGTCTATAGCGCCTTCATTTAGCTTTTGATTTGCAAGTCCCATTAAATTACCAGTGGAGATATTTTCAAGTTCAGTTGTTTGCACGTTTAGAAAATCTCTAATATCCAAGCCATTTTTTTGAGCTTTAACTAGCTCATTTATCGTATTCATTACACTGGATTGATCTTTAAAGAGGTCAGTAATATTATTCATCCCTACCTGATGAGCCTTTAACGGCTCATTTACTATTTTTTCATCCTTCATCAATTACGCACCTTCTTATTATTTAAATTTTTCAACCAATCACTATATTAAAAAAATAACCTGTAAGACTATTCGACCTCAATAATCTTCTAGGCGCTGGAACCATCTTAAATTCCATCTTGAGATGGCTAATTTAGAACTTAAGCTGGAGCACCACAACCAGCAATATCACATAGAGCTGTTCGAAGAGGGTCTTGTGGAATACCAAGTATAGGTGCTAGAAGCAATAATAATGAGGTAGTAATACAGCTAGGAAATCACCAAGAGTAAATTGCATTTGTTTTCACCCCTTTCTCTCTTTATATATTGTAAAAAGGGATCCCTTACAAGAACTATATTATTCTAAAATAATGGACATGCTTACACAAATATCATGATACTAGAAAAATAGGCACCCATTTTTAAAAACGGATAGACACTATTGTGTAAAATTCGATCGATGATCCCTATTTACAAAGTAATTGGATAGGAGTACGATTTGTTTAATTTCCTGATTGGAATAATATTTTAAGGAGAGTTCCTTATGAACTTTTTAAACAGAAGAAATAACTCGATTCATTTACATCCTGCCCAAATTCTCGTTTTGGGTTTTGCTGGTTTGATTTTACTCGGTACCCTCTTGTTAATGCTTCCCTTTTCTACTTACGAGGAAGGGCGCGGGCTTGGTTTTATTGATGCCTTGTTTGAAGCAACCTCTGCAGTATGTGTGACCGGCTTGGTGGTTGTTGACACAGGTACAACCTTCACGGTGTTTGGCGAAATAGTCTTGCTATTTTTAATTCAAGTTGGCGGCTTAGGGTTTATGACCACAGGTATTTTTATGTTCATTCTTCTAGGTAAGAAAATTGGTTTAAAGGAGCGATTGATACTACAGGACTCCTTGAATGTATTTTCACTCTCGGGAGTGGTGCAACTGGTARAGCGAATTATCCTTATTACCTTACTTGTTGAATTATTGGGGGCAATTTTGTTATCCATGCGGTGGGCTTCTGAAATGCAGCTTGGAAAGGCCATTTATTACGGGGTGTTTCATTCAATATCCGCTTTTAATAACGCAGGTTTTGGTCTTGAGACTGACAGCCTAAGTAAGTGGGCAGGTGATCCAGCTATTAATCTAACAATTACTCTTCTTTTTATTACAGGTGGAATTGGCTTTACTGTAATCCTTGATATGTGGAAAAAACGATCGTTTAGAAAGCTTTCTCTTCATTCAAAAATAGTGCTTTGGATGACATTACTATTAAATATTGCGGGTTTTTTAATTATGCTAGAATCAGAGTTTGATAATCCCGCTACATTAGGGCCGATGCCGCTGGATGACAAACTTTGGGCTTCCTACTTCCAAGGAGTGGTTACCCGTACGGCAGGCTTTAATACGATTGATATTGGTCAGATGACCTTATCGTCTCAAATCAGTATGATGGCCTTTATGTTTATTGGTGCAGCACCAGGTTCAACCGGAGGTGGAATCAAAATAACTACCTTTGCCATTATTTTAATGATGATTTGGACAGTTATTACAAACCGCCAACATGTACAAATTTTTAAAAGAAGAATTTCTTGGGACCTTGTTAACAAGTCGATGTCAATAGGTGTAACCGCCATGGTATTTGTCTTCATAACCTTCTTTTTACTGACGTATACGGAAGATGCGGCAATGAATGACCTACTGTTTGAAACTCTATCTGCTTTTGGAACAGTAGGATTGTCTACGGGTTTAACCTACGAACTGTCTCCTATAGGCCGAGTGCTCATTACGATTATGATGTTTATCGGAAGATTGGGCCCGCTTACCATGGCTTATGCCCTGTTAAAGCCACAGAAAGAAGCAAAGGTAAGATATGCTGAAGAAAAAGTAATGATTGGTTAAGTGCATAATAAAGGAGCCTGGTAAATTATCCAAGCTCCTTTATTTGTAATTAATTTACATATCGTCCGGTCTTACCCTTTTCTTTCCAGTATTCGTCACGAAGGTGGACCTTTTGTATTTTCCCTGAGGCTGTCTTTGGGAGCTCATCAACGAAGGTCACACCTGTAACCGCTTTAAAGTGGGCTAAACGCTCTCTAGAAAATGTAATAATTTCTGCTTCACTTACTTGCCTATTTTCTCTTAACACGACATAGGCATGCGGTGTTTCTCCCCACTTCTCATGTGGAATGGCAATTACAGCAGCCTCTAACACAGCGGGGTGCTCATACAATGCCCCCTCCACTTCAATCGAGGAAATATTCTCCCCACCGCTAATAATCACATCCTTCTTGCGATCGACAATATCAATATGCCCATATTGATCAACAGTCCCCATATCACCCGTATGAAGCCATCCGTTACGAATTGCCTCCATTGTGGCTTCAGGATTCTTCCAATAACCTAACATAACTCCATGACTTCTAGTCACCACTTCTCCAATCTGTTTCCCATCATGGACTACCTCTTCCCCATTTTTATTGACAACCCGAACGTCACTTCCAATCATCGGATAACCAGCTTTTGCCTTTATTCTCGATTGCTCTTCAGAGCATAAGTGGGTTAACTGGCTGCGGATGGTTGAAACTAGACTGAGTGGACTGGACTCTGTCATGCCATATACTTGGATAAATTCCCAGCCAAGTTCCTTTTCTACCCGTGAAACAAACGCTGGCGGCGGAGCCGATCCAGCGATCACGACACGTACGTCCTGCTCAATGACTGGGTTGTGTATTTCATAATATTGTAAAAGTGAATTTAATACCGTCGGTGCCATATGAACGACAGAAACCTTATAGTCTTGAATGGCTTTAAAAATTGATTCAGGCGTAGCCTTTTTTAAGCATATATGAGCAGCCCCATTGGCTGTATAGTAAAAAGGTGCTCCCCACCCGTTAACATGAAACATAGGTAAAACATGAAGATACACATCACGATCAGTTACCCGCAAGTGATGCATAGTCCCTAATGCATGAAGATAATTATTTCGATGTGTTAACATAACTCCCTTTGGATTGCCGGTTGTTCCGCTGGTATAAAGCAGACTGGAGATATCATTTTCATCAAGGTCAGCCCGTTTGAACTTTGCTATGGAATGTTCGGGCAACCATTGATCATAACCAATCTCAAGAGTTTGTTCATCCTTATAATGAACAATGATGTGTTTCACCGTTGCTAGCTTCTGTTTAATAGGCTGAATTAATTGATAGAGATCTTGATCGACTAATAGAATCTTAGATTCGCTGTGATTTAAGATAAACAGATAATCGTCAGGTTTTAAGCGAACATTTAGAGGTACCATGACAGCCCCTAATTGAAAAACACCATAAAAACCTTCTAGCATTTCAACCGTATTAGGTGCTAAGTAGGCAACTCGATCCCCTTTTTCAACCCCAAGTGCGCGAAGTCCATGTGAAAGTTGGTTTACTCTATCATTTAACTGCTGATATGTAAAAACTCTTTTGTCACAAAAAACCGCTTCTTTATTGCCATATAAAAGGGTGGCACGGTCTAAGAACTCAGGCAACACTAATGGAACATTCATCATTTTCACCTCGTATAATAGTTTGAATTTTCTAAATTAACATTATTCTATCATATTATTTGGAAAAAAAACAAAATTTTGGAATGAAAAATTTGTAGATGGAAAGAAGTAATGAATTTACCGAAGTGAAAATAAATTAGAATATACGTTCGCTGAAGGAGGAAAGGTCATGCTGAAGAATAATGATTCTTTCATAACAGAAGAAATGCTGGTTAAATACTATGAGCTCGGAAAGAAGAAAAAGGAAATCGATTTGGAAATGAATCAACTAAAAGACTTATTTCATGAGTACTTTAATAAACTTGTAGGACCAAATGATAAAGGTGAAATATCCGTAAATGGCTACAAACTGCAAAGACAAATGAGAAAAATGGAGAAATATAATGAAGAGCTAACCGTCCAAAGATTAGAGAATCTTCAAATGAATGAGCTCATTCAGGTGGTAAAAAAACCGGATGATGCAAAAATTAAATCTGCTCTTACACTTGGATTGTTGAGTGACAAGCATTTGGAAGGCTGTATAGTGACAACCTTCTCTCCAGCTATTTCAGTAAAAACATTAACTCCAAGATAGAAATGTATGAACAAAACAGACCCCTTACCGACAAGTAAGGGGTCAACAAATTTGTTTATTTTAAATCTTCAATCGAATCGATCTCCATGTACGCTGGAACAACTAAACCTAGCTTAGTTCCTAACAGGTTTTCTCCTAAGTCTTCAAAATCGCCTTCGTACTTGTCATAGTAGTCAGCATGTGTGGATGGTAACCAACCTGCAACATGTGCATCAAGGCTTCCATTAGCAACACCTGTCCACATGGGTCCTGCTTCTACTTGAGTCAGTTTCACTTTATAACCTAAGTCGGTTAATACAATGGCAATGACATTGGTACTGGCAATCTCACTATCCCAAGCCACATAACCAAGAGTAATTTCATCTCCGGAAACTTTATTCACTCCGGTTGTCCAATCTGCCACTTTATCAGCATTCTCTTCCACCCATTGTGCTGCAGCAGCCTCAGGCTCTTCTCCATTTACGATACTATTCATGACGACATTCATATCATCCGGTGTCCATACAAATTGATCTAAAACTTGGTATGCTTCTGGATGGTCATCTTGTAAACCATTTCTAGCAATCGTATGAATGTTTTCATCCTCTCCAAAAACGCCCTTCGGATCTTCTAAGTATTTTAAATCATAGGAAGCGAACATCCAGTGCGGTGTCCAACCTGTCACAATAACTGGTTCCTTTTTATCATACGCCTTTTTCAAAGCCGCAGTCATGGCTGCGCTTGATCCTTCCACAAGTGTCCATTCCTCTAATTCGTAGTCCTCAATCACTTTTGCCGTTGCCTTCATCAAGCCGGCACCAGGATCAATCCCAATGATTTTATAATTTACACTGTCACCGACTGAACCTTCACTATTACTTGTTTTGTCTGAGCCACAAGCTGCAAGACCAGCTGTAAGCAGGGCAGCTAACCCCATTAGCATCCACTTTTTCTTCATGTTAAACAGTTCCCCCTTGTTTTTTGTTTTTCCCTATATTTTGGGTAATCCGGTCCAAAATAATGGCAATTACTACAATTGCTAAACCGGCCTCAAAACCTTTCCCAATTTGAATCTGTGTAACGGCACGGTATACATCTGCACCAAGTCCAGGTGCACCGACCATGGAAGCAATAACCACCATTGAAAGGGCAAGCATAATACTTTGATTAATTCCAGCCATAATCGTTGGCATAGCAAGTGGAAGCTGAACTTTAAGCAATTTCTGGCTGGTGGTCGATCCAAAAGCCTCCGTCGCCTCAATAATATCTACAGGCACTTGCTGAATTCCTAGGATCGTAAGGCGAATCGTTGGCGGCATCGCAAATATAACGGAAGCAACAACACCCGGTACTACTCCAATATTAAAAAAGAAAATAGCAGGTATCAGGTATACAAAAGCAGGCATGGTTTGCATGAAATCTAAAATGGGCACTGCTATGTTTCGAACCGTTTGCTTTTGCGAAGCCCAAATCCCTAACGGAATTCCTAAAAGGATCGAAATAAATACTGCCGTTAAAACAAGAGCGAGCGTTTGCAGCATTGGTTCCCAATATCCTAGATTGTCTACTAAAAACAGACCAATAACAGTAAAAATAGCAATTCCTTTTGTTGATAATTTCCAAGCTAATAAGGCTATGAGAATCATAAATATATAGGAAGGGATAAAGTTAAAACCGGTAACCATCCCTTCTACTATGGATTCTAGAATAGTAGTAATTCCTTCAAATGCGACGTCCAGATTGGTTGTCAGCCAATCTACAAAAACATCAACCCAATTAGCTATTGGGATTTTCGGGAGCCATTGTTCCATTTTATTTTCACCTCCTTGCTAGATTCTCCAGCAGCGGCTTCTGATTGTGCATTATGTACTTGATTGATATCGTTGTTATTACCTGCAAGTGCACCAATGACGGCTCCTCTAACCAAAATACCATTTAGTCTCTTATTATCGTCGACCACTGCAACTGGGATTGTTGCGGCCGAAACTTTATCAAATAAGTCGGTTAATAAGGTATCTGGAGATACAGTCGTCACATCTGCTTGTAGAATTTGACTTAAGTTCTCGTGACGATCCATTGCGGCTTTTGCACCTGCTGCAGTGACAGCCCCTAATAAGGTCTTCTTTTTATCCACGACATAAATACTTGAAATTCCTAGCTCTTTCATGATTTGTAGAGCAACCCGCGGGCCTTTTTCGATTGAAACCGCTTCAGCTCTTTTCATGACATGGCCAGCTGTTAGAACTTTTGATAAGTCAACATCTTCTACGAATCTCTCAACATAGTCGTTCGAAGGATTCATGAGGATTTCTTCAGGAGTACCGATTTGGACAATCGATCCATCCTTCATTAAAGCGATTCGGTCACCAATCCGTAAGGCCTCATCTAAATCATGAGTGATAAAGACGATGGTCTTCTTCATCGTGGATTGAAGCTCTAATAATTCATCCTGCATATCTTTGCGTATTAAGGGATCTAAAGCACTAAAGGCTTCATCCATTAGCAAGATATCTGAGTCATTGGCAAGGGCCCTTGCTAATCCAACTCTTTGCTGCATCCCGCCACTCAATTGTTTAGGGTATTGATGTTCATACCCTTCTAAGCCAACGAGAAGCAGTGCATCCATTGCTCTTTGTCTCCGGGAGTCCTTAGGCATTCCTTGTACCTCTAAGCCATACTCGACATTTTCCAGGATCGTTCGATGCGGCAGAAGTGCAAATTTTTGAAAGACCATGCTGATTTTTTTGCGGCGTACCTCTCTAAGTTGCTCTTTTGACATTTTTACAATATCCTGACCGTCGATGTATACTTCCCCAATGGTTGGGTCGATGAGCCGATTAAGCATTCGAACCAACGTCGATTTTCCGCTTCCAGACAAGCCCATGATAACAAAGATCTCCCCAGCCGCAACCTCAAAGCTAGCTTGATTAACACCAACCGTTGCACCAGTTTTCTTTAATATCTCATGCTTAGATTCCCCAGCATTCAAAAGTTGAATCGCCTTCTTAGTCCTTCCGAAAACCTTTGTGACATTCTGCACTTTAATTTTCAAATCGTGTTCCCTCCCTTCTTACGGTGCCTGTCACCGCCGTTTTTTTGCTGAATAAGACGGATTGCACCTTTACCAAACTATTGTAGTCTTTTTTGGATAAAAAGGGCAATGTTGGTAAATAGTCATATTCGGCCGTAAAGTACGTACAGAAAAAACTGTACGTAAAGAATAGTCAGAATACTTAAAAATCCTCGATATTCCTGCCGCTTCCTCCCACAGTGGATACTTTACTTTTTAAAGATACATGATAGTCTATTATAGAAACGCGTACTAGAGATGGGTGTGATATTGGAATGAATGGCGAGAAAGAGTTAAAAAAAGCCCGTGAGCGGGTAATTGATGCAATATCTCAAAATATGAATTTATATGGAGTAACAGAGTCTATAGGAAGATTATATGGTTCCTTGTATTTTCAAGAGGGCCCATTAACATTAGATGAAATGAAAGAAGAACTCGGCATGAGCAAGACCAGTATGAGTACGTCAGTTCGCAGTCTGTTGGAGTTAAAAATGGTTGGAAAGATTTGGAAAAAAGGGGTTAGAAAAGATCTATATGAGGCGGAGCCGGATTGGTACCAGACCTTTACTGATTTTTTTACGATAAAATGGCGTGCGGGTATCTCGATTAATAAATCGGCTATGGAGCGTTCACTCGCCGATTTACATGCACTCTTAGAAGATGAAAATATTGATATACATATAAAAAAACAAGTGAAGGTGGATATTGAGAAACTCACCTCTGCCATTGAGTATTATGATTGGCTGAATCGGTTAGTGGACAGTCTTGAGTCAAAGCAAATATTTGAGTTTATTCCAAAAAAACCCATATACTACGAAAAAAAGTGACAGCTCACATAACGTGCTGTCACCTTTTTCTATTTATTTACTTACTAATATCTGGACTAAAATGATCAAAACGAATAGTGCGAAAGCAATACTAACAAAAGCCCGTCCTTTTCTTCCTTGCTTAAACTCGTTGATTCCTCCGACTACTATAAATGCACTTAATGTCAGCATCATAAATGGCTGTGCGATAAAATTTTTGGTGATTAAACCGTAGCCAGCTAGTACAAGGACAATGATGCCTAAGATGATTCTCATTTTTTTATACAAGTAAACCCCTCCCTCTTTTTATTTTACAGAAGAAAGCTACTAGTACAATTAGAAAAACTTGGCATTCGCCAATTCCTTAAGACGAATACCTTAGTTTATCTTATGCGTTAGGAAAGTATAAATTTGAAAAAAATTATAGTTTCCTATTAGCGTACAAAAAAAGCTGCCATTAGACAGCTCTTTCGAAATTCACTAGGTTAATCTACTGTATTTTCCTTCAAAGTATAACAAAGGATTCCCTTTGCTAACTTGTAAATCAGTAACTTCACCGATAAATAGGATATGATCTCCAGCTTCTACTTCTTTATATACAGTACAAACGATGTTTGCTAATGCGTCCTTTATTACCGGAAGTTCACCAAAACGCTCAAAGGAATAAACTTGATCGTCCTTTAATTGGCCGGCAAATCGCATCGATTCACTTTCCTGTGCTTCAGATAGGAAGCTAATCGCGAACTTTTTAGATTGTTGGATCAAATTAAGGATCTTTGCTCTTTTATCAATTGATACCTGCACCATCTTAGGATTGAGCGAAACGGACATAAATGCATTTGCTGTCATTTCATGTGCCTCTCCATCCACTTCTGTTGTTACCACTGTAATTCCTGTGGCGAACTTCCCCATTGCACTACGAAAAAAACGATCATCCATTTACAGCACCTCGACTCTATTTTTTTTTACGGTGTTTACTTTTCACTTTATTATTTTTATTCTACTATAAACCTGCTAATTCCTCTTTAAGTTTGCTCGAACAAGCCTTTTAAATTAGCAAATGAAATATCCCTTATATTTACTTTTTAGAAAATTAATAAAAAAAATGCCGTCCAATTAAACAGACGACTTTTTTTATAGATCACTTAGATCAATTTCTTACGCTCATCCTCAATCATCGAACTATAGATATCGTCCTCAAGTGTGAGCTCTTCTTCTACTGCCAGACGGCCTCTTGAACTGTTCTTTGTCCATTTTTTGATAAGGAAATAAATTAGAATAAAGACAATTAGTAATAATAGAAATGGTGTAACCCAAAGTGACAGGTTAAATCCATCTCCTGGAGGGGCTAACAGTGCTTGAACTCCCTGCTCTTGTATATAATAATCAAGGATTTCATCCTTTGTCATGCCCTTATTAAACATCTCTGCTACTTCCGCATAGTATAATTGCTTTACATTACAGCTAGAAAGGTCGTCGTGAGAATGTCCTTCCATCGCAAGCATATCGACTACGCCTCTAAATGCGGGATCCGTATAATCATAACTTGCCTCTAATATCCCACCATCCTCAGCCGATACATGGGCTGCTCCAAAAAGTAAAAGAATACACCATAATAGTCCTGTAATCCTTTTCATACATTACACATCCTCAAAAAATTTTCATTCGAATAGCTAGATTAATTAACTTAATTATACTTTGAATCTTGCAAACTTAATGGTGCATTTATTTACAATTGTGTTAACAAAATGAAAAGACCATGAAATTTGTCACGGCCCTGTAAATCGCTATTCTATGATTGGATATTTCCATCAATAATGGTCATTTCAACATTAGTCACTATTAATTGATCAGGTTCATCTATCGTGAAAAGATCCCTTGAAAAAACCGTCATATCTGCAAGCTTGCCCCTTGAGAGGGTCCCTTTTATCTTTTCTTCGTTCGTTGCATATGCACCGCCGACTGTAAACAGCTTAACGGCATCCAATAATGATAATTTCTCTGCTTTATTCCAACCTTCGTGTTTCTGTCCAGGTGCCCTTCGTGTAACGGCAGCATGAATTCCTAATAATGGGTCAACAGGCTCAACCGGAGCATCAGACCCTCCAGCACATAAAACTCCGGAAGTAAGCAGCGTCTTCCAAGCATATAAATACTGCTCCCTCTCTTCCCCTAGTCTTTCCTTAATCCAGGGGTAATCGCCGACAATAAACCTTGGCTGGATATCTGCTACTCTATTTGGATCTGCTAAACGATGAATTAAATCCTTTCTGACAAGAGAAGTGTGAATCAATCTGTCACGATAAGCTGTTCGAGGAAACTGGTCTAGTATATCAAGTACATTTGTTAGCGCTTGATCACCGATGGTATGAACCGCAATCGGCATAGAAAATTCTCTAGCCTCTTTCACCATTTGAAAGAGTGCTTCTTGGTCATGCATGGCCTCTCCAAAATGCCCCGGTTCATCATGATAGGCTTCTGATAAAAGGGCAGTCCTTCTTCCAAAGGCCCCATCCGCAAAAATCTTCATTGCACCAATTTGTAGCTTATCATTTCCAGATCCCGCAGACATCCCTCTTTCTTTTAATCTATTTAGGAATGGATAATCAATGAGCAGGTTACAGCGCAGATCTTTAGTCTCTTGATTAATTAATTCATCATACATCTTGTATGTTTGATCGAGTCCTCCCAAGTAGGCTGGGTCATTCGTATGTACAGAGGTGATCCCCTTCTTTACTGCGAAATCCATGGCTTGTCCCAACCCGGCTTTTAACTCCTCATACGATCGTTCTGGAATATGTGCTGTGACAATTTGGGAAGCAGCTTCCAAGAGTAGACCTGTTGGTGTGTTTGAGTACGGATCTAGAACAACCGTTCCTCCTCGTGGCACCGAGATTCCGGAATGGTACTGACAAACCTCAAGTGCTTTGCTATTAACTAAAAAAGCATGATGACAAGTCCTCTTCAAGTATATCGGACAATGTGGCGCGACAAAGTCTAACTCATCAATGGTAGGGAAAGTTCCGTCTGTGAATAAATTTTCATCCCAGCCCATTCCAATTAGCCATTTTCCAGGCTCTATACTATTTGCTCTTTCTTTAATCCTTGCTAGCATCTCAGATTTCGATCTAACCCCTGAGAGATCAAGGTCAAGAAAATGAAAGGCTACTCCTGATAAATGCAAATGACTATCAGTTAGACCAGGGGTAACCATTTTTCCTTGTAAATCAACAACAGTTACCTCGGCCCTCCCCCATTGCAGGTTCATATCATGGTCTGAACCTACATCAACGATTCTGCCATTTTCAACAACTATTGCTTCTACTACAGGATGCATTCGGTCTAATGTATAAATTTTTCCGTTTGTAAAAATGGTCTTTGACATTGAATCCCTCCTTCTCATTGTTCATTATTTCTCTATTATATACATTTCCAGTAATTATTTAATAGAGATAATCTTCGTATGGTGTCGAAACCAATGATAAAATAGGTATGAGGAAGTATTTGACAAATGGCGGACTTAACTGTCATACGTCTCAGGACTGATAACGATTTAAATCTATAGCCGTTTTTGCAGCATGATGATTTTCCTTACAATGTGGTTAGTGAGGATAAAGGGAGGAAAAAATCATGAAAAAGAAATTATTTTTAGGAATTATCGCAGCTTCGTTGTTGTTATTGACTAGTGGTTGTGGGATATTAGCAAATGGTAAGGAACAAACCAGTACGATCAAAATTGAAAAGGATAAGGCAAAGGAATTGGAACTGGAACTTAAATTGGGTGCAGGTGAGTTAACGGTTGTTCCAGGGGCTGATGAATGGGTTGAAGGAACAATTGAATATAGGGACCGTAAGTATGAACCAGATGTAACTTACAAACTTAAAGGCACTAAAGGAACGGCTGTGATCCAACAAAATAAAAAAGGGAATAATATTAACTTTGGTAAGATTAAAAATATCTGGGAGCTAAGCTTGACGAACAAAATCCCATTAAATCTAACCATAAATTCGGGAGCATCTGATACCAATATCGATTTGAAAGGCTTAAAGATTAGTGGTTTGGAAGTAAACGCTGGGGTTGGAGATATTACCATTGATCTTGGCGGCAATTGGGAAGAAAGTTTCAATGCATCACTTGCACTTGGAGTTGGAGAAACTACCGTTATTCTTCCAAAGGAAATTGGTGTAAAAATAGACTCCTCAAAAGGGATCGGATCTTCGGAATTTGTCGGACTTATTTCCAAAGGTGACGGAATCTATGTGAATGAAGCATACGAAGACGCGGAAGTAATTATCCACCTGACAACAGATCTAGGTGTTGGCGGGGCTATTTTTAAGGTAGAATAGGTTCTAACTGTAATACAAAACAGGGAG
This sequence comes from Bacillus sp. MRMR6, assembly GCF_001940785.1. Lineage (GTDB taxonomy): Bacteria > Bacillota > Bacilli > Bacillales > Cytobacillaceae > Neobacillus. The sequence continues at coordinate 42,257 of NZ_MSLS01000013.1, read as the reverse complement.
TCTTAGCGGACTCCCTGTTTTGTATTTTAAACAAGCATCTGGAATAAGGTGCTATCTTTATTGACTTCTCGATACAAAAATCCTTTTGCTTTAATACGTTCAATCAATGTTCTATAGTCTTCCTTGTCCTTCAGTTCAATTCCAACTAATGCAGGTCCAGTTTCACGATTATTTTTCTTCGTGTATTCAAAATGACTGATATCATCATTTGGTCCTAGTACATCATCTAGGAATTCACGCAAAGCCCCTGGACGCTGTGGAAATTGAACAATAAAGTAATGCTGCAAGCCCTCATAAATTTTCGAACGCTCTTTAATTTCCTGCATCCGGCCAATATCATTGTTACCGCCGCTTACAATACACACCACTGTTTTTCCTTTAATTTCCTCAGCATATGTATCTAAAGCAGCAATGGACAGTGCTCCTGTTGGTTCCACGACAATGGCACTTTCGTTATACAGTGACAACAAGGTGGTGCAGACCTTCCCTTCAGGGACCACCACAATATCGTCCACGATTTCCTTGCAAATGTTAAAGGTCATACTGCCGACCGTTTTAACGGCTGCTCCATCTACAAAAGGGTCGATTTGCTGAAGTGTCGTGACTTCCCCTTTTAAAATGGATTCCTTCATTCCTGGCGCCCCTTGAGGTTCCACACCAATTAGCTGGGTTTGCGGTGAAAAATGACGTAAATAGGTGCCAGCACCAGCCATGAGTCCACCGCCTCCAATAGCAGCAAATAAATAATCAATCTTTTCATTACAGTCATTTAGCAATTCTACTGCGACTGTTCCTTGACCTGCGATGACATCTGGGTCGTCAAAGGGATGAATAAAGGTTCGGTTTTCAGTTAGACTGCATTCCCTTGCTTTTTCATAGGCATCATCAAAGGTATCACCTACTAATACAATTTCAACACTATCTTTGCCCCAGAATTTCACCTGGTTCACCTTTTGCTTCGGGGTGGTACTTGGCATAAAGATCTTTCCAAGAATTTTTAAGTGGTGACAGGAATAAGCAACCCCTTGTGCGTGGTTTCCAGCACTCGCACAAATGATCCCGTTCTTTAATTCTTCTTCATTTAATTTTTTAATACGATTATAGGCACCACGGATTTTAAACGACCGAACACTTTGCATATCTTCTCGTTTCAAGTAAACGTGACAACCATAACGCTCTGATAATATATGGTTATACTGCAACGGTGTTGGAGAAATGACATCTTTAATCGTGTGGCTGGCAATAATCACGTCTTCTACCTGAAAAGGTCTTAGTGTTTGTTCAACTGGCTGGTTCATGTTAATCAATTCCTCCTCTAAATACTTTCAATGCCATTCATTGTGGATTCCCACGTTTGCCATTATCATTGGCCTATTTTTAAACAACAAAAAACCCGCCCCATTTGATAGGGACGAGTTAGCTCGCGTTACCACCCTACTTCCACAGCATATTGTTTTCACCAGCTGTGGCTCTCGATTATCGTACATGTGCCTGTACGGTTTCCATTTAACGGTGGATTGGTCCGGTATAGCTTACTTCTAAGCTTTTTCAGCTACACATCTCAGAGATGATCTTCAGATATTTATTGTTATCGGCTCCCACCAACCGCCGACTCTCTAAAAAACAACTTATATCCTACTCTTCTCGTCATCGATTCATTTTAAATTATTAATAACAGTACCACTGTAAAATCAACTCGTCAATATTTTTTGACTATTTTTATTATTTTGCAAATTTAAAAGCGCTTACATAAAAACAACGAATCATAATATATTCCGTTCTGTCCAAGCCTCCACTCTCTTATTAGCATATTTTATTTCCAAGTGGATGAAATTCCAAAAATGATGCTGAAAGGAGAACAGAAAATGCCTACTGCTTTGCACTTGAATTTAAGAGTTGACCCCACTCAATACATTCCGCCAATACATGAAGTTCCTAGCTACGAATATTTTGATTTGGTTCGGCAACCAAAGTATATAAATATCTCGCCCCTATATATGTGGGTGTTGACCTTGACCAATACAACTACCGTCCTTCGAATTAAGTGGGGTACAGAGAACATCCTCACACTCGGAAGACTTGTAGAAAAAAAAGGTCATCATGTATTAATGCAAGCATTTAAGAAAATAAAACCAAAATTCCCAACCATTATTACACGTGGCGAATTATTGTTTGAACAAGGAAGCGAATTAGCACCATGAGTATTCTAGTAACAGGGGCAGCTGGATTTATAGGGTTTCACCTTTCAGAACGCTTAGCCTCGGAAAATTATCATGTGATTGGTTTAGACAATTTAAATGATTACTATAATGTCCAGTTAAAGAAAGATCGTCTGAAAATGTTAGAGAAGTTCCCTAACTTTGAGTTTTTTAAAATAGATTTAAAAGATAAAAAAGCTCTCGACCGGCTATTTAAAGACAAGAAGGTTCATATTGTTATTAACTTGGCTGCCCAAGCTGGCGTACGTTATAGTCTAGAGAATCCACATTCCTATATAGATGCTAATCTAGTAGGGTTTATTAATATCTTAGAGGCAAGCAAACACCACAGGATAGAGCACTTAATCTATGCCTCCTCTAGTTCTGTTTATGGTGCAAATGGTCAAATTCCCTTTTCAACAAGAGATAGAGTGGATCACCCTGTGAGTCTTTATGCCGCAACTAAAAAAGCAAATGAACTAATGGCCCATACTTATAGTCACCTATTCCAAATCCCAACTACAGGACTTCGCTTTTTTACTGTTTATGGACCATGGGGCCGGCCAGACATGGCTTATTATACTTTTACGAAGAAAATGTTGGACCAACAGGAAATTGAGGTTTTTAATAATGGAGATATGAGTAGAGACTTTACTTATATCGATGATATTGTAGAGGGGATTATTCGCCTTCTCCACCGCCCCCCAGCAGCTAATCCTAATTGGAATCGAAATCAACCTGACCCAAGTTCAAGCTTTGCTCCTTACAAACTTTACAACATAGGTAATAACAATCCTACTAGACTAATGGACTTCATTCATATTTTAGAGAAGACTATTGGAAAAAAGGCAAATCTGAACTATTTACCGATGCAGCCTGGCGATATGAAGGAAACATATGCAGATATTTCTGATTTACAATCTGACATAGGGTTTTCTCCAGAAACAAGGATTGAAGAAGGCTTAAATCATTTTGTAGACTGGTATAAAAAATATGGTGAAAAATATTAATAGTTAGTGTGAATTTCCTAAAAAAACGAATTCAATATGACCTTGAGTTCGTTTTTTTTTAGCTAAATTTTCATATGACCGTAGCTAATGTTATAATTTTACTTAAAAGTTAGATTATTCAGTTTTTTAGGAGGAGTAAATCAATGAAAATTCCTTATAAAGGTGTTTCCCCTGCTATCCATGAAAGCGTTTTTATGGCACCGGGAGCTTATTTAATTGGTGATGTGCGGATTGGTAAAGGGTCAACTGTATGGTTTAATGCAGTCTTGCGTGCGGATGATGGTCCAATCATTATTGGTGAAAGATGCAGTATCCAAGACAATTCTACGATCCATTTGTTTGAGGGTTTTCCGGTTGAAATTGCAGACGATGTAACGATTGGCCATAACGTGATTTTACATGGCTGTAAGATTGGCAGAAGTTCTATTATTGGAATGGGATCAACACTATTAGACAATGTTGAAGTTGGTGAGGAATGTATCATTGGTGCTAACACTCTTCTATCTGGCGGAATTAAGATTCCTCCCCGTTCTTTAGTTCTAGGATCTCCAGGAAGGGTGGTTCGGGAGTTAACAGAAAAAGATCTAAAAATGCTTAAAATGTCGAGTGAGCATTATGTTCAAAAAGGCAAAGAATTCAAAGAAATTCTTGAATAAATCACATGCTATCAACTGCTAGCACTTTAATATCAACGTACTATCTGTGTTGTATTATGTCGATAGATAGTGACTTAAAGTGCGTGGTTACAGGGTTTTTGACAGAAAGTAAGTCTATCCGACATGGACAGACTTACTTTCTCTTATTGTCTCGTTTTATCCTGAGGGTTTAGCATGTTCCCCCTTATTTTGTTAAGCGGTACAGGAGAACGAGTGATTAGCATCCAGAAATCACGAGGGTAGAAAGGCAGAAATGGATACATAAATGGGATATTCATACTTGAAGTCCTTACTAGTAATAAGAGCCAAAAAGTAATACCAATAATCAGACCTGGAACTTTTAAAAAGGCCACCATGAGAAGAAAAAAGACTCGAAAAATTCGATTGGCCAAACTTAATTCATAGCTTGGGGTCGCAAATGTTCCAATTGCTGCAACGGCTACGTACAGTACTACCTCGTGGGTGAAAATTCCAACCTGAACGGCTACATCTCCAATAATGATGGCGGACACGATTCCGAGTGCTGTTGCTAATGCATTAGGAGTATGGATGGCAGCCATCCTCAGAACCTCAATCCCCACCTCAGCAATAAGGAACTGCCATATTAAAGAAATCTCTCCTGAGTCTTTCACTCCAATAAACTTCCACCGTTCTGAAAGTAATTGCTCATTGGTTGCAAAGGTATACCAAAGTGGTAATAGAAAAAGGGAAGCTAAAACGGCAATATATCGGGCCCACTTTAGAAAAACACCAACAACCGGCTTTTGCCTATACTCTTCTGCATGCTGCAGGTGATGCCAGTAGGTAGAAGGACAAATCATCACGCTTGGGGAACCGTCAACGATGATCAATACATGACCTTCCATTAAGTGAACAGCGCTAGTATCGGCTCTTTCTGTGTAACGAACCAAGGGATAGGGATTATAATTCCTTCCAAAGACAAATTCTTCAATCGTTTTCTCAGCCATAGGGATTCCATCAATTGAAATTTCTTCAAGTTTGCCTCTTAGCATTTCAACATGTTTCATATCTACAATAGTGTCTATGTAAGCTAATGCAATATCTGTTTTAGAACGTTCCCCTACTTGTACATACTCCATAATTAAAGAGCGGTCTCGGACCCTTCTGCGAATTAAGGCACAATTAAAAACAATGGTTTCGACAAACCCATCACGAGGACCACGGACCACCCGTTCAATATCGGGCTCATCTGGGGAACGGACAGGATAGGTTCGTGAATCAATAAGGATGATCTTGTTGCCGCCTTCCACCACAATGGCAGCTTGTCCGGCCAGTACTTGGGCAATAACCTCTTCTAGATCCTCAGAGGTATCTGCTTCCACATGAGGGATGAAGGTTTCTATTAATTTGGTAATAACGTTTTTATTAAGATCTTCAGGCTTACGTTTTTCTAGCTCTCGCATAATGAGGAGCAGCATATCTGCATTTGCAAATCCATCGACTAAGAACATGGCAAAACGTAATTCTGCGTATTTTAACTGTCTATGAATGACATCAAAATTCTTTTCTACTCGAAGTTCTTCTTTTAAATACTTAACATTATCATTGAACGTTTCCTTTACGGGCACTTGTATTCCTGCTTTTCCCAAACCTTCCACTCCTAAAATAATATTGCTGTTATTTTGTGCAATAGATGGATTAATATCCCTTAATCACTTAAGTAAGCTAACAATTTAAAAGTAATAATACCAACCTATTTAGCAAATAAATAAACATATATACCCTAAAAAGGTGGTTCAATAATGGGACTTATCGAACAAATTTTAAGAATTGCCCTCTCGTTTCTTGTATTGTTCTTATTAGCCAGACTCTTGGGAAGGAAAGAAATCAGCCAAATGACTTTCCCTAATTTTGTTTCCGGTATCGCCATTGGATCGATTGCTGCCAATCTTGCCTTAAGCCCAAATGTTAGAATTGGTTATGGGATATTAGCGTTAATTGGATGGAGTGCATTTACAGTTTTCTTTGATTACATAGAAATACATTCTAAAAAGGGTAGAAAAGTAATTGAAGGAGACCCGATGATCGTTGTAAAAAACGGACAGGTAATGGAAGATGTACTCCGTAAGACACGGCTAAATATTAATACACTAAATTCCATGCTTCGACAAAAAAATGTTTTTTCGATGACAGATGTTGAGTATGCTATTTTTGAAGTAGATGGAAAACTATCTGTTATGAAAAAAGAAGAGAAGAAACCGGTAACAAAGAGTGATATGAACATACCAAAAAAACAAATTATCTACCCTACCGCCACTGCAGTGGTTACAGATGGAACGATTGTACATGAAAATCTATCCAAGTTAAATATAAACACAGATTGGCTTCAGCAGCAGCTTCAACAGGCAGGGGTCCAAGATGTGTCAGATGTGTTTTATGCAGAAATTCAGCAGGATGGCTCCCTATATATTGATAAAAGAAATGACGTTGTTCATTAAGGTAACGATTTAGAAAGTTGGTAAGCACTTGGACGATAAGATCAAAGACGTTGTAAATGAAAAACTCAAACTACAAATTGATAGTGTAATTAATGGAATGACCTTTACAAAGAACTTCAGATCACCTACAGCAGAAGAATGGTATATTTTTTTACCAAACTATCATGATCCAGTTACCGGCGGTGCTGCTGGTAAAACCATCATTCATTACAACCTGTACGATACGAAAGAAATATTTATTAATACTACCATCATTTTTGATGACCCAAAGCTGCATAAAGCGGATGTTCATCACCTCGTTTATGCAGTTGGGGATGAAATTGTCAATCGGCTCGTTGGGTATGCAGACACTCTCCTGTCTGTTCATTCAGGTGAAAACTCTTATAATGCGGAATATAAACATTAAAAGAGCAATCCCTTAAATTTACGGGACTGCTCTTGGTAGCTTATTGTGCTTTTATTGTAGTTTTATGATGAATCATATTCTCCTGCTCAATAACGGCTTCAGCAATGTTAACCGCATGGTCACCGATCCGCTCTAAATTGCTCACGATATCAACAAAAGTAACACCGGCATCACCCGTACATACCCGGTTATTCAAACGAATAATATGGTTCTTTCTTAATTGACGTTCCATCTGGTCAATTTGTTCTTCCTTAGCTATTACAGTTAGTGCTAGGTTAGTATCGAAGGACCTAAGTGCTCCAATGGCATCTATTAAGGTAGAAGTTGTTAAAGTGATCATTTCATTCAGCTCGTTTGTTGCTAGTTCTGAAATGATTACTCGATTGCTGATTTGGTAGTCGACCACTTCAACGATGTTCTCAAAATGGTCACCGATTCTTTCAATATCACGAACAGAGTCTAATAATAAAGAATGCTTGTGAGATATCGCACCAGATAGTGGCTTAGCAGAAATATCAACTAAATAATTGGTAATTTTTTTATCTAAGTTATTGATTGCTTCTTCTAACTGAACAGCTGTATCTGCATGCTTTTTTTGTCTATCGTTAAAATAGGCACCTGCTTCATTTAAACCTTTTAGTGAAAGTTCGGCCATTCTGATCACTTCTTCTTTTGCCTGTCCTAAGGCAATAGAAGGTGATTGTTCAATAAATAAAGGATTAAGATTTTGTGGCTTGTAATTAATAAACGTATCTTCGCCACGAATAATTTTTGTTACAATCCATGCCAATATTGCTATAAATGGGAATTGAATAATCGTGTTTGTAACATTAAATGTCCCATGTGCAAAGGCAATCGTCATCTCAGGATTCAAATCTAGACTTTGTTGAAAAAATCCAATTAACTTAGAATAAGGTATCAGGAATATCATGACAATAATCGTACCAATAACATTGAACATTACATGTACAAGCGCTGCACGTCGAGCTGCAATTGATGTCCCGATACTTGCTAAAATAGCAGTAATGGTAGTACCGATATTGTCGCCAAATAAAACGGGCAGTGCGGCTTTTAAATCTATTGCGCCTTGAGCAAATAACTCTTGTAAAATACCAATGGTAGCACTTGAACTCTGTACAATAACGGTAAAGATTGTTCCCACAATAACCCCAAGTAGAGGGTTAGAGCTCATGCTTAATGTTAACTCTTGAAACGCTTCTAATGAGCGTAATGGTTTCATTCCGCTGCTCATTAGGTCTAAACCATAAAATAATGCTCCAAAGCCGAAAATAACTTGACCAAGAGCCTGGACTTTTTGACTTTTGAAGAAGAAAATCGCAGCTGCACCAACAGCAATTATCGGTAATGCATACTCATCGATTTCAATTCCGATAATAAAGGCTGTTACGGTGGTTCCGATATTGGCACCCATAATGACACCAATAGCTTGCCTTAAGGTCATAAAGCCTGCACTGACTAAGCCCACTGTTAAAGCGGTCGTACCTGAACTTGATTGAATTAGCACGGTAACGAATATCCCTGCAAGAACCCCCATGAACGGGTTAGATGTAAAACGGTCAAGTATATCTCTTAAGCGATCTCCTGCTGACTTTTGTAGTCCGTCACCCATAAATTTAATACCAAATAAGAATATCCCTAATCCACCAATAAACTGGAAGATTATTTCTTGAATATTAAACTCCAAAAATAACAACCCCTTAACTTCGACATTTTCCTCACAAGTAATATTATTAATCTACTGTTAACAAGCTGTAAACCTATTAAGATATAAATTTACACGAAATTTACATAGTCTTTACAAAAGCACAAATATTTTTGAAATCATAGGGAAATTTGGGAGTTCAAAGGAAAATATTATGAGCAAGTAAAAAAACTACGGGCATTAATCCCGCAGTAGATCTTGTTTCTTGAAAAAACAATTTAATCTGCTGGTGCATTTTCTACGGCAATCTCATAGGCAGCTAATATGGCTTCACTTTCAGCAGGGTCTGAAATCCCGACTAAGAATTGATTTCCTTCTTCACCCTCCACCTTCATGACGATTGTTTCATCAACGGATGTTAGGAGTGCATATGATTCATCTTCCATATCAAATAATGCTTCAACCGCATAATCTTTACGATTTCCATGATCATCTTCGATTGTTATATAATCTCTGGGTTCATCGTGCATGATGATCGTATTCCCCCCTTATTAATTGTCATAGGAATACCTTTCCCATATGTCTTAGATAATAGGTTTGGAAATGTTTTGTAAATGGTGTTAGTTTTGGCGATTTTTTCTTAAACGTAAAAAAATTGGCTTTTATCGGATAATTTCAGTTTTTTTTGTGAAGGAGGTTGATACTGTTTTTATTTTCATGTCGTATTGGTATAATAAGTATGAATACTCGCATATAATAAAAAAGACCGAACATGCTGGTAACATGTCCGGTCTAGCAATAGACGTTCCCTAGTGGATCGGCTATATTGGCGGGATAACTCACCTGAGCCTCTAACTCAAGGGTGGGTTATTTTTTTTGGTTAAATGACAGTACTGCTACGATTAAGCTTGTAAAAGCAACCGTAAACATTAAGGTTTCAAAAACCGTCATTCAGCATCACCCCCTTTCAATAGGGAATGTGCCGACCACCCTTGAGATAAACCTATTCTATTGCCTCTTAATTATATCATTTTTTCAATAAAACAGGAACATACGTTTCTCTCTAAGAAAGAAATAGGCCATAAGACCTCAAAAATACCCTACCTGGAATAATTTATTTCCGGTTTTGTAATACGATTTGGTGGATCAGCCGAATACAGATCCTGACCTCCAACCATCTTTACAAATTCAAGCCTTATAGAGAATGGCTTAGGAGGAAAAGAATGAAAAGAAACCAAATCACCTTTCATCATATAAATGTTAATAGCATTAACGTGTCTTCTTGTATTTTTTTGTTCTTACATTTCTTAGAGGGTTATGGAAAAATATTCAATTGATCATTCCGAAAATTTCCAGAAGTTTTCCTTTTGTTTTAGGAGATTATAAATTTGTGTAACACAAGAAAATTTCAGGAGGAATCTCAATGAACACCCAATATTTAGCACCCCATGAAACGTATGAGCTCCATGAACTGTTAACATTTAAGAACCTTTGTCTTACAAAATCATCGACAATGGGTGCACTTGTTCAGGACTCTGAATTAAAAAATATCCTCCAACAGGATGTAACAAAAACGACAGCACAAATCCAGCGCATGCAGGAATTTATTACGAAGCGAGGAATGCAATCATGAATCAAACGATACAGAATATGGTAGGTATGGGTGGAATGACAGATCAAGTGGTTGCTACAGACTTTTTAATAGCTGCTAAATCTGGTGTTAAAAATATCGCGTTAGCTTTAACTGAAACCTCAACACCAGAAGTAAGAGAAACATTAAAGCAATATTTAATTGATGCAGTTAATACACATGAGCAAATTTCAAATTATATGATCTCAAAGGGGTATTATCATCCAAACAACCTATCAGAGCAGTTAAATGTCGATCTTACGGCTGCGCAAACTGCAATGAACTTGTCACAACAACAGTCTCAGCAATCTCAGCAAAATCAAAATACACAGCAATCTCAACAAAATCAGGATACACAGCAATTGCAGTAAAAAAGGTAAAAAAACAGCCCCCCTATTGGGAGGGCTGGCTTTAGCTAGTTTATCTATATCATTAACAATTCACGAATGTCTTCCTCTGTTAAGGCTGTTGAAGATCTACCTTCAGAATCAATCAATTCTTCTATTAAATCTCTCTTTTTTTCTTGAAGTTCATTCATTTTTTCTTCTATTGTACCTCGTGTAACCAACTTGATTACCTGAACTACATTTGTCTGCCCGATTCGATGTGCACGATCTGCTGCTTGCTCTTCTACTGCAGGGTTCCACCAGATGTCATAGAGGATAACCGTATTAGCACCAGTTAAATTAAGTCCAGTACCTCCTGCTTTCAAGGAAATGAGAAATAAATCACGTTCTCCTAGGTTAAATCGATTACATATTTCTAGTCTCTCTTCAGAGGGAGTTTGGCCATCCAAATAGAAATAAGGATGCCCTTCTATAGCAAGTTCGCTGCCAATGAGCGCTAGCATTTTTGTGAATTGTGAAAAAATCAATACCCTTCTGCCTGATCTTCTGGCTTCCTCTAAAATTTCCAGCAGCTGTTTAAACTTAGCTGAGTTTCCTTTATAGCCATCTACGAACAAAGCCGGGTGACAGCAAATTTGTCGTAATCGAGTTAAACCTGCGAGTATTTTAATTTTGTTTTTCCGCAATGTATCCTTATCCAAATGCTTCAACGTATCATGCCGAAGCTTTGCCAAATAGGCTGCATATAGCTTCTTCTGTTCTGGTAAAAGTTCCACCGATTCTAACGACTCAATCTTTTGCGGAAGTTCTCCTAGAACATCCTCTTTTAATCTTCGCAGTAAAAATGGACGTATTCTTCTCGAAATCTGTTTTCTTGTAAGGTTGCTATAGTCTTTTAGCCCTTTAAACAGCTCAGGAAAGACGACGTGAAAAATCGACCACAATTCCTCAAGTGAATTTTCAATTGGCGTTCCAGTCAGTGCGAAGCGATTTTCTGCCTTTATTCGTTTCACTGCTCGTGCTGTTTGAGTAATAGGATTTTTAAATGACTGTGCCTCATCAAAAAACACGGTGTGGAAGGTCTGCTTCTCATACCATAATAGATCTTTTCGGAGCAATGGATAGGAGGTGATCACCACATCCATTTCTGAAATATCCTTTTGCAATTTTTCTCGCTCTATTTTAGATCCATCGATAATAACAGATTCTAGAATCGGAGCAAATTTCATCAGCTCGCTCAGCCAATTGTACGTAAGTGATGCTGGACAAACAATAAGCACTGGAAGCTTTTTTTCTCGAATAACAGAAAGCTCTGATAAGATAAAGGTAATACTCTGCAGTGTTTTCCCTAAGCCCATATCGTCTGCTAGAACACCGCCAAATCCATAATTAGCTAAGGCTTTCATCCATTTATAGCCATGTTTTTGGTAATCACGCAAAATCGAATCTACTTCCTGCGGAACCTCATAATCCAACCCCTCAGGATTGCTGATATTTTTCATAAAATCTCGGAATGATTCTTCTAGTAATAAAGTTTGTTCACTTTCAAAAGAATCTAATAATTGTAGTCCTTGAACAATCGGAAGATTCAATCCACTGTCCAGTCCTCTTTCTTTGACCGGTAGTCCCTGCATGAAACGTTGAATGTCTTCAAACTCCCTTGTTTCCAATGAAAGCAGTGAACCATTACGCAAGCGATAAAATTTGCGTTTCTCCTCTAAAGCTGCCAATATTTCCTTGATATCACGATTAGGGATCCCGTCCATTTCAAATTTAAACTCGAGCCAATTCGTTCGTTCTTTTTTTACCCTCACCCTGACCTGAGGACGAGTGTTTTCCCTAAATATCCGATTTCTTACGGCTGTAGTCGCATATATTTGCACTAGCTTCTGTAATTTTGGAACAACATAGGTTAGAAACTCATATTCTAGTTCTTCATTATGCAAAAAGTATCCGCTATCTGTCTGGGCAAACTCACTTTCCTGCATAATTGTTAATATTTCCTTTTCGCATTCTTTGTCCCTTAATAGCAGGGGGACGCTAGAGGCATGCGAATCGAATGGATTAATGACAATATTTCCATAATGAAACTCAAGTCCCGCCAGTAAACGATTTTTTACCCGGTCTAAAAACAACTTAGCTACTAACGGAGTTTTCTTAAAATCTTTCGAAATATCTTCAGAAAAGCGGACTTCACCTAGTTTTCTTAGGCCAGGTATTACTTTTTCAATAAAATGGTTTACTTGGTCTTTATGAATGGTGATCCGATTTGTTCCGGCCGACTCGATCATTTGTTTCAGGTCCGAAAGGTGTTTACTATCGTCAGTATTTAGTTGTATACATTGCCCTTCATAGATCACCAAATGATAAGGATTCATCATCAACAAATCATTTATTCCTGAAATGCTTAGTAAATAGCCCTGCTGCTCATTTTCACTTATTTTAAACTGAATAGGAAGTCTTTGTTCTGATATCTGAAGTCCACTAATTCTATTTCCTTCAACCTCGAAGTCAATGTTTTCAGCTGTTGTTAGCAACGGGAAAAGACGCTGCCACACGGTCGCTGGAATCACCAGCAGGCTAGGATCCTTCATTCCTCCAGAGAAGGTCTCTCCTAATAGACTTTCATCACGGTATATTTGAATTAATTGCTGAATGATCATATTGGTTTCATTTTGAAAACAATGAAGCGAAGGATCAAATGTAAAAGAAGCTGAAATCTTAGTTGGCTTGACATCATTCACATTTTTTAGAAATTCACGGATATTCTGGACCAACAACTCTCCAAAGTATAGTCCAATCGAAAATAGCTTTTGCCCTTGTCTGGTAGTGATTGGTTTTAATAGCATCCCCAGCTGGAGTACTTGTCTTGTTTCAAAGTAAGGCTGCTGACCACTAGATTTTACGTTCTTTTCACTGAAAATCTCCATTAAACTCCCGGCAAGATTTTCCTTGACCTGCTGTTGATTCGAATCAGCCACGGGGAGTATATGGTTTGTTACCTGGCGTTGAATTTCATACATCGAATGCAAGACAGCTGCAATATGTTGGCACTCCTTATGATACGATAGAAGTTTGGGGCAGTTACACTCTGTCACGATGTCTCCATGTTGATTGATGGAAATGGTGACATGAAAATCGTCAGCTCCAGAAACCGTTGCAGTACACTGTTGATGACTATAGTGGTGAATGGTAACCTTCTTGGAACGGTAAAAAGCCTCTCCTCTTTTGAAGGAGACGGAACCGCACTTTTCTTTGATCAATTTATGACTTATCTTATAGTTCAATCCCTTTTCTCCTTCATAAGTAGTAAATGGAAAATAAATATATTATACCATTTTCAAACTTAAAGTCGTACGTTAAATAACCTTTTGTAAAGATGGCTGACATAAAAACTGACGAGCGCATTCATATTCGCATGATTTTATTCATACATAAAAGAGTGTTAGTAATCTTTATTCTTTACGGAGGTTTGTAAATGATCCAACAAACAGTCCAAATCAAAAGCAGTGCAGGTTTAGATGGTCGTGCAGTTACACACTTGGTTCAAACGGCATCACGTTTTGATTCTGAAATTTTCCTCACCTACAAGAAACACCGTGTCAATTTAAAGTCGATTATGGGAGTCTTATCTTTAGGAGTGCCTAGAGAGGCAAACGTAACCTTTGATGTAACAGGAGAGGATGATCAAGAAGCACTTAGAGAATTGGTAAGAGTTACGGAAGAAATGGTATAAGGAAATGGAGAGTAGCCAATTTAGTAATTGGCTACTCTTATCTTACCTAGAGAGGAAGTTTTTTAGTTGGATGTGGCTGTCATGCCACCATCGATGCGGTATTGGCTACCGCTAATAAACGAACTTTCATCTGATGCCAAAAACAATGCTAAATTTGCAATATCCTTCGTTTCGCCGTAGCGGCCCAATGGAATGCTCTTCTCTAATTTGTTTTTTGCACTTTGGGCATCGTCTGGATTGAACCCAGCCTCTAAAGAACGCATCATTCTAGTGTTTACTGGACTAGGGTGAATCGAATTGACACGTACATTTCCACTTGCTGCCTCCAGTGCTGCGGTTTTCGTAAGCCCTACAACGGCATGTTTCGAGGCCACATAGGGTGCTACTCCCGGGGACCCCTTCCAGCCGGCAACGGAGGAGGTATTGATAATCGAACCGGATCTTTGTTTCAGCATGACTCGTAGGACATATTTTAATCCCAGGAATACACCACGTACATTAACTGCCATTACTTTATCAAAATCTTCAATAGATTGGTCTATGATTGGTGCTACCTTACCTTCAATCCCTGCATTATTAATGAATATATCAATTCTGCCAAAATGCTGAACAGCTGAATTTACATACTTTTCTACTTCGGGTTCATTTGAAACATCTGCCTGGACTGTTACTACCTCACCAAAAACGGCTAACTCATTTTTTACAGAGTGTAGAGTATCTTCGCATAAATCTACTAAAACGACCTTTGCTCCTTCTCTTAAAAAAACAGCGGCCGTTTCCTTTCCGATTCCACCTGTCCCACCTGTAATCACTGCAACCTTATCTAGTAATCTTTGCATTACTTCCAGTCCTCCATATTAGGGTAAGTCTGGTTACCGTTCTTCCTCTTTCACGGTAATCAGAAGGGTCGTCTGTACCATTCCAGCATCTTTTTCTCAAATGCGGTTATCAGAGAGGTCGTCTGGTTACCGTTCCAGCATCTTTTTCTCAAATGCGGTTATCAGAGAGGTCGTCTGGTTACCGTTCCAGCATCTTTTTCGCTTATACGGTAAACAGAAGGGTCGTCTGGTTACCGTTCCAGAATATTTTTCGCTTATATGGTAATCAGAAGGGTCGTCTGATTACCGTTCCAGAATATTTTTCGCTTATATGGTAATCAGAAGGGTCGTCTGATTACCGTTCCAGCACTTTTTTTTCTTTTACGGTAAACAGAAATGTCATCTGGTTACCCTATCGCTTTAATTTCACTTTCAAGGGCATCAGACCCATGCTTCTTTCATTTATTCGCTTGAATAGCCCCAAAAATCAAAGCTGTACTCTTATCAAAAGAGCACAGCCTGTTAAATAAGTGGTTTATTGACGTTCCCTCAATTCGAGACGGCCGATGTCTCTTAGATGGACTTGGTCTGGACCATCGACAATGCGCAGTGTTCGTGCATTTGCCCAGTGCGCCGCAAGCGGAGTATCTTCACTGACGCCGGCACCGCCAAACACTTGCATCGCTTTATCAATAACGCTCAGTGACGCACGAGGAGCAACGATTTTGGCCATCGCAATTTCTTTACGAGCTCCCTTCGCCCCTTCTTGATCCATTTTATGAGCAGCATTTAAGGTCAAAAGTCTAGCCTGTTCAATTTCGATTCGGGATTCCGCAATAATTTCACGTATGACATCCTTGTCCGCAAGTTTTGTACCAAAAGCGACGCGGCTATTTGCGCGTTCACATAAAAGGTCAAGTGCTCTTTCTGCCGCCCCGATCGCACGCATACAGTGGTGGATTCTTCCCGGACCAAGACGCCCTTGGGCAATCTCAAAGCCTCTTCCCTCACCTAATAACATATTAGAGGCAGGAACACGAACATTGTTATAATGAACCTCTGCGTGACCATGCGGGGCATGATCATAACCGAAGACAGGTAAATATCTCTTAATCTCTACTCCTGGAGCATCGAATGGTACTAGAATCATAGATTGCTGTTTGTGTTTTTCCGCTGTAGGATCAGATTTCCCCATGACAATGGCTATTCCTACGCGTGGGTCCATGGCTCCAGAAGACCACCATTTGCGGGCATTTATCACGTACTCATCACCATCACGAATAATACTGCCTTCAATATTTGTTGCGTCAGAAGAAGCAACAGCAGGTTCTGTCATTGAAAATACAGATCTAATTTCCCCATTTAACAATGGAGCCAGCCATTTTTCTTTCTGCTCTGGTGTACCATATTTAATGAGAACCTCCATATTACCAGTATCAGGAGCACCACAATTGAAGGCCTCCGGGGCAATTAAAGATCGTCCCATTATGGCACACAGGTGGCCGTATTCATAGTTTGTTAATCCTGGACCATATTCTTTTTGAGGAATAAATAAATTCCACAGACCCTGTTCCTTTGCTTTGCTTTTTAACTCTTCCATAATTGGCGGAATGGCCCATCGCGTTTCCATTTGATTTAGCTGTTCTTCGTACAAACTTTCATTAGGATAAATATACTCTTCCATAAAGTTTATCAGTCTTGTTTTGAAATCCTGTGCCTGAGCAGATAATGCTAACATCGATTCATCACTCCTGTTAATTTAAATTTGGGATTTCTTTTACCATTTTTCCATTATGATAAATGGGAACGGTTTCAATTTTGTCTACTTTTCCAAGGATCATGTCGATAGACTGTTCAAATCCATAGTCTGCTAACATGCGGGCGGTTTCACAGCGATAAAGGTCTGAAAATGTTCTTTCTTTTGCAGATTGATAGCATAACAATGCTCCGATGGCGGAATCTGATAATGAGTATTCCCCCGCATTCTTTCGTAAATAATGAATGACTTGTCCAGCACCTATGTAGTCTTCCAATGAAAAGCGATTGTCATTTCCAGAACAAATGAATACGATCGAAGAATCATCATCGGCTGCATGAATTCTTTTAGCAACTGCTTGGCCATTGATAAGTGAGGAGACAAACAGTGTTTTTGATTCACGTGCTACATTAATAGCAACTGTTCCATTTGTAGAACAAAGAATCAGCTCTTTTTCTTTTGAGTATCTTTCATCCAAAAGCAGAAAAGGATCAGGATAGATAAATCCATCGATTTCTTCACCTTTAGATTCCCCTAATAGCAGGTAAGAATCCTTAGGGCTGGTTTTAGCTACTGATAAGGCCGTTTGTGCGTCTTTGACTGCCCTTACACTAGTAAAACCGTGATCTAAAGCTAGAATAATAGTGGAGGTAGCTAAAAAAACATCAATGACCACGGCTGTACATTCATGTAACTTTTCCATCTCCACCAGTTCCTTTTGGGTAACTACATGTATCTTTCTCATCCGTTCAGCCCCTACTGTTATTCTATTTTGTATCTAGTGTATTTAGCACATCAATCACAACTATAAATAAACCTTCTATTTAATATTAGTCTATCAATTAAAAAATTGAATATCAAGTATGTTTATTGGTGTTTTCTAAATATTTGGAATTCAATTCATCCTCAAATGTTAAAGAAGAGCTTGTAGGATACTCTCCCTACAAGCTCTTTCTAAACTCTAAATTCTTTTTACACTAATAGCGTCTCTGATTTTTTCGAGTGCTTCCTGGCCAGCGATGCCTGATTTCATTAAGATATTGACATATAGTGCATCGATTAATGTGAGTTGGGCGATCCGGGATGAGAGTGCCTCTGATCGGTATTCAGTTTCTTCTGATACCGTGTAAAGCGGGATGGAAGCTCCTGTACTTAAAGGTGTTTTCGCATAATTTGTAATAGAAATGCTTTTCGCCCCTGTTGCGTTCACCACTTCTAAAATTTGCAGCACATCTCTTGAAGAACCCGAGTGTGAAATTAACACCGCACAATCATTACATGACATCTGTGATGCCTCCATAAGTTGAAAGTGACTATCAATCACCGCACTTACCTTTAATCCCGTCCGTAAAAATTTATGGTAACCGTCAAGGGCGACGACACTAGATCCACCGCTTCCAAAAAACTTTACCGAATCGGCTGCCAACAACGCATCTACCGCTAATTGCAATTGCTCCTCATCAACGACCGCCAACGTTGCTACCAGTGTTTTTTGGTTTGCCTGGAATACCTTTGAGGCAATCGTTTCAACTGTATCGCCTTCATCTACTTGTTCATGGATATCCTGCAATGGTGAAACCACTTCAGAAGCAAGGGCTATTTTCAATGCTTGATATCCTTTATAACCAAGACGTTTGCAAAAACGGAAAACGGTGGAGTCAGCAACATTTAAATCCTCAGCAATTTGATTAATGGAGGAATGAATAATTTTTTTGGGGTATTTTAATATATAATCAGCTATTTTTCTTTCGGTCACACTGAATTCTGGATAGTTTGTCCGAATTGTAACCAAACAAGGCTTTTGATCCTTTTTCATCATATCTCTCCTGTTTAGGACTTTCTTTTATTATACTCAATTTTAGATTAGGAAAAAATATTTTTTTAAAATACCTTACAAAAAAGAATTTTTTTTCATATAATGAACTTATTAAGAAAATTTATTTCGCAAAAGTTAGGATGATGATGAATGCAGCTTGGAATGATTGGCTTAGGTAAAATGGGATATCAGCTTACTTTGAATTTAACCGATAAACATCACGATGTGGTCGCTTATGATGTAAATCAGGATATGATGAAAAAAATTTCCGAAGAAGGTGTCACGACTGCTGAAACAATTGAAAGCCTTGTTAAGCAATTGACGAAACCAAGGACCGTTTGGTTAATGGTCCCGGCTGGCAAAATTACCGAAACGGTTTTTGAACAGCTCCTCCCCTATCTCGATGAAGGTGATCGGATTATTGATGGCGGTAATGCACACTATAAAGATTCCATCAAACGGAATGAAAAGTGTGAACAGCACGGAATTTATTTCTTTGACTGCGGAACAAGCGGTGGTGTTGATGGGGCCCGAAACGGAGCTTGTACGATGATTGGCGGAAATCCTGAAGTGTTTTCTGAAATTGAACCGATCTTTCGTGATCTAACGGTTGAAAATGGCTATCTCTATGCTGGAAAGCCTGGCAGCGGACATTTCTTAAAAATGGTCCATAATGGAATTGAGTATGGCATGATGCAGGCCATTGCTGAAGGGTTCGAGATAGTAGAGAAAAGCCCGTTTGAATTTGACTATGAAAAAGTCGCAAGAGTGTGGAACAATGGCTCTGTCATCCGCTCATGGTTAATGGAGTTGACGGAAAATGCATTCTCTAAGGATGCAAAACTTGATGGAATTAAGGGAATCATGCATTCTTCAGGAGAAGGTAAATGGACTGTCGAGACAGCGCTTGATTTGCAGATGATGGCACCAGTGATCACGATGGCATTAATGATGCGGTATCGTTCCTTAGAAGACGATACCTTTACAGGAAAAGTGGTAGCTGCTCTTCGTAATGAATTCGGTGGGCACGCAGTCGAAGAAAATTAATGCAAAAAGCTCTTATTTGTTTTTTCAGATAAGAGCTTTGTTTGTGACTCGATGTTTAACTGTGATTATAAAATCATCCTAGTCTAAAGGGAAACCAGCTTTTTGTACAAATCCGAGCTTTTCATATAACAGAATGGATCACGTAATGAAGGTAGCGACTGTTAACCGAATTGGTCACTTTTTATATGCCTTTTATCTCGGAGAGGCATTACCAGAGTGTTTTCTGACGGTATGAACAAGAAAAGTTCCAAAAAAGACAGTGATGAGGATACTGAAAAATACAAATTCATTTAATTGGAAACCAAAGGCTGCTGTAATCATTTTAACACCAATGAGTGCAATTAACACAAATGCCGTTGTTTCAAACTCAGGTACCTTTTCAATCAGCGCTAGGAACAATTGAGCTACTCCCCGCATCATCAAGATCCCTAGTACTCCTCCTAAAAACAATACCCATACTTGGTTGGATACTCCAAAGGCAGCAATCACACTATCCAAACTAAAGGCAATGTCCATTAACTCTACCGCTAGAACCGTTCTCCAAAACCCCATCGATTTTGGCTCCACTGCCCCCTCTTCTTCTCCTTTTGTCATAAAGTGCTGGAAAACAATCCAAAGAAGATAGTGACCCGCAACAATTTGAAGCCAGGCGATTTTTATTAAGGTAACGCCAAAGCCAATTGCCAAGATACGGAATAGATAAGCACCGATAATACCATAAAACAGTGCCTTTTTACGTTGTTTCTTTGGAAGGTGCTTGACCATAACCGCTAAAACAAGTGCGTTATCGGCTGACAATAACCCTTCAAGAATAATGAGAGTACCGATTACACCCCAACTGGCTGGGTCGGTCAATACATTCTGAAAAGCCTCAAATGAAAAAAAAGAGCTATAACTATTTATGATTTCCAATATGAATTCCATTCCTTGGATTTTTCCCCTTTCTGAAGGTCAGTTAAGTGGGTCACCTACTTTAAAAAGCATGTCCTTTTGCTCCTTTCTAATATGTATGACAGGCACTCGAACTTATGAACAAATCTACTTCAATAGACCTAAATTTACTTACCAAAAAATCCCCTGTGATATAATGGGAGGACTATGACTAACGGTAAAAAGACTTTGAGGTGCAAGGATGAAGAAAACCATTGGAATGTTCGCGCATGTAGACGCTGGAAAAACGACATTAGCAGAACAATTGCTTTATCATACAAAAACGATTAAACAAAGAGGCCGTGTTGACCATAAAGATACCTTCCTAGATCACCATGACATTGAAAAACAACGAGGAATCACTGTCTTTGCTGAACAGGCTGCTTTTACATATAATCAATCAGAATATTATTTGATCGATACACCTGGACATGTCGACTTTTCACCAGAGATGGAACGAGCCATTCAAGTAATGGATTATGCAATTGTCGTAATCAGTGCGGTGGAAGGTATTGAAGGACACACGGAAACCATCTGGAATTTGCTTCAAAAACATCAGGTCCCTACCTTCTTCTTTATCAATAAAATCGACCGTATCGGCGCGAATGCTGAAAGAGTACGAGCAGAAATTCGCAGCAATTTAACACCGGATGTTTGTGATCTAACAGAGCTAGTAGACCTTAATGAAATGAATGAGCAGCTAGTAGACTTCCTCGCAGAGCGTGATGAAAATCTGCTTGAAAAGTATATGGATTCAGGATATGATCCCATTTTGTGGCTTCAAACCTTTAAACGACTACTTAATTGCAAGCTTATCTTCCCTTGTGTTAGCGGGTCTGCTTTACAAGATATTGGAGTTACAGCTTTTTTGGAAAAATTAGATCAATTAACAGCTACGAGTTATAAAGTAGAAGAAGCATTTGCCGGACGCGTTTATAAAATTCGCTATGATGAAAAAGGTACCCGAATTACCTTCATCAAGGCACTTAGTGGATCATTAAAAGTTCGGAATGAGCTCAGGCTTGGCGAAGACCACCTTGAAAAAATCACCCAGTTGCGACTTTATAATGGCGGTAAATTTAAAAATGTGGACCAAATAACTGCTGGTGATCTTTTTGCGGTTACAGGATTGTCCTCAGCTACTGCTGGTGATGGAGTCGGTTCATTAACAATGAAAGTCAATTATGAAATGGTCTCAGCGCTGAAGTCAAAGGTAAACTTTGATCCCTCCAAAAACGTGAAAGAAGTATTAGGATATTTTAAGAGACTAGATGCTGAGGATCCTTCATTAAAGGTGACTTGGGAAGAACGTACCCAAGAAATTCATATTCATGTGATGGGGCTCATTCAACTTGAAGTGTTGATCCAAGTAGTCAAGGACCGCTTCCTGCTAGATATTTCATTTTCTGACCCTGAAATACTATATAAAGAGACAATCGACTCACCTGTGCGAGGGTACGGCCATTTTGAACCTTTAGGACATTACGCAGAAGTCCACCTGCAGCTAGAGCCTGCCGACCGGAATAACGGAATTACATTTGAGAGTATTTGTCATACGGATCATCTGCCTGTTAGTACACAGAACCTTATCCGCCACCACTTGTTTGAACGCCAGCATCATGGTCTCTTAACGGGATCACCGATTACTGACTTGAAGATTACATTACTTACAGGTCGAAGCCATAATAAACATACCTCTGGTGGGGACTTTCGTGAGGCAGCCTTCCGTGCATTAAGACAAGGCTTGGAGAAAGCTGAAAATACGCTGCTCGAGCCTTATTATGATTTTAAAATAAAAATCGAACTCGATCATCTCGGAAAAATTTTGACCGATATCCAAAACGCACATGGCAGTTTTGAAGCACCGATTACGGAAGGTGACAAAGCGATACTAACGGGAAAGGTCCCTGTCATTACCTTTATGAATTATGGTCCTGAGTTTGCAAGCATCACGCAAGGAAAAGGATTATTAAATCTAGTGTTTGGAGGTTATCACCGGTGTCATAACCAGGTTGAGGTAATTGAAAAACTACAATACAAGAAGGACGCAGACCCTGACTATACTTCAACTTCAATATTCTGTTCCAAAGGACAAGGCTACAGCGTCCCTTGGGATCTAGCCGAAAAAGTAATGCATTGCTTATAGAGTTTCATAAAAATAAAAGGATGAGATCAATGTCTCATCCTTTTTACCATCGGTGATGCTCCTCTTCAGCAGCCATAGCAATGGCTTTCGTCTCATGTATAGTTCCTTTTGGATGCTGCGGCGGCGCATAGATAGAATAAAGTTTTAATGGCTGGTTTCCAGTATTCGTTAAATTATGCCATTTTCCAGCAGGTATCACAATCGAAAAATCATCGGCAACTTGTTGTCTAAAGTTCAAACGATCTTTGCTATCGCCCATTTGAACAAGTCCTTGTCCTTGTTCAATGCGTAAGAATTGATCGAGTTCAGGATGAATTTCTAAGCCGATGTCCTCTCCTACCCCAATGCTCATCAAGGTAACCTGCAGATGATCTCCAGTCCAAAGTGCGGTACGGAAGTTATCGTTTTGCTTTGTTGCCTCATTAATATCAATGACAAATGGATTTGGCCCGTAATCGGTGACTCGAACAGAAACCTCCTCATTTAAAGAACGAAACCGGGCCGCATTTTCCTGTTCACCCGTTACAGCCCACAAAAATACATTCCGAATTTGCGGATGCTGAATTAGATAACCAGTTCGGTTGTATTCTTGATAACCTTCTACCTCTGCTTGATAAGCCTTTTGCAGACCATCCTGATAAGCGTTGAAAGGAACTTGATCGATTTGATAGACTGGCTTCGTTCCTGTAAGGTTCACGTAAAGATGAGTAAATTGTGATAGATGTGCTTTTTTGCTTTCTAGAGCTAGGAGAATGTCATTTTTATGCTTTTGATTTGGAGCTAAATTGGCTAACTGTCTATATAGTTCAATCGCTGTTGCCTCTCTCTTGATGCTTTGAAGAATAGATTCAAGAATTTGGTGTATGTTTTCTTGGTTACTTCTCACCATTGAATTGTCATAATTCGAATAAGAGTTCGGATTTGAAAAATAAGTCAAATTGCTCATTCCCTTCACAGGTTTTCTTTAAGCATCATATGCCTATTGAAGGAGAAGGTACTTCAACCTCGGTAAGTTAGGTTTTTACCCAATAAAAAGGCCTAAATCTTGTTCTAAGATATAGGCTTTTTTAATATGGTTATTCAGTTAACATAACGTTATTATCGCTAACATTAGCAGCTGCCCCTGTTTTAGAAGGAAATAGGAAACTTATGAAAATCGTTACGAAACTTAGCACCAAGGCATAAAGGAATACGTTCTTTATTCCTAAGTTGATCGTTGCTGCCTGATTAATGATTAATCCCATTACCGTTACTCCAATCGAGGTTCCTATATTTCTCAAAAACATTTGTAACGATGTCGAAACGCCCTTAATCGTTGGTTCAGCAAACTCTTGTGATGCAATGGTACCTACCGCAAACAATAAACCGAACGAAAAACCTTGAACAGTCAAAATGGCGAATAAGCCTGTGTAAGAAAGCTGATTGACGAATAAGTACAAAGCTGCTCCTGAAATAAACGTGATCAAACTTCCGACAATGAATAATCGTCTATAGCCAAATCGGATAATCCACTTACCTGCAGGTGTGCTCCCGAACATCCAGCCTAGAGATATACTTAATAGAATAAGTCCACTTTGATAAATACTCATTGATCGTCCCTCTTGCAGGTACAGCGGGATGAAATTAGATGTTCCGAAGAAGGAAAGGCAATAAAATAACATGAACGTATTGGTCATCAAGATTCCTCTGTTTTTAAATAAGGAAACCGGCAAGAACGGATGTGCTTCCTTTCTCTCGACGAGGATAAATACCATTAATCCCATCACCCCAAAGATGACATACCAAAGGGGATTGCTTACACTTGTTGCGAGCAATAATAATGTAATGGTAAAGCCAAACAGTAAAAAACCTTTGTAATCAATGTACGATTTTTTAAATTCCATTTGCTCCTTGTAAGGAATTAAGCAAAGGACTGTAATAATACCAATTGGAATATTAATAAAGAAAATCCATCTCCAGGTTAATGCTTCAACAAAGAACGACCCAAGAACTGGCCCCACAATCGAGGATAATGCCCAAATCGTACTAAAAACGGCTTGGATCTTTCCGCGTTTTTCAATAGAGAACAAGTCTCCAACAATGATCATCGAAAGCGGTATCATCCCTCCTGCTCCCAGTCCTTGAATTCCTCTATAGATGATTAATGAAACCATGGAATCTGCAATACCACAGAGGATTGAACCAATCGTGAATAAACTGACAGCAATCATTAATAATCTTTTTCGTCCATACATATCAGCAAGTTTTCCAAAAAGCGGAACCGTTACCGTACTCGCCAGCATATAGACCGAAAAGATCCAGGCAAATAACTCCTTGCCGCCAAGTTGACTCACAATGGTCGGGCTTGCTGTTTGCATGATATTGGCATCAAGTGCCGAAATGAGGGTCGTAATCACAAGCCCCCAAAACACAAATCTATTCTTTTTCATAAAATCCTCCTGAGAAGTGAAAAATACATCCCATTAAATGTAATTTTTTGCAACTCTATCATTATAGCAACCTTTTAAGGAATATCAATAATAAATCTGTGCTATGTGCCTAAACTAGATTTCAAATTCCCACTCATCCTTCAGGTGTAAATAAAGAACAATCAGTGTATTTTCTAATTCGAGTTCTGTCTTCTGTTCTGCATCGATCCCTAATTTTATTAATAGAATACGAGCAATTTGTCTTGTTAAGTCGGCTTTTTCATCTTCAACTAGCTGAGTTAGTCTTTGACAATAGCTAGAAATTAACTGCCAATCCTTTGGTCCGAAACTTACCAATGTACGTTCATCTATCATTAATTCCTCTTTGCGGAGTCCTCGTTTGGCTATTTCTTTTTCAAGTGGTGATTGTTTCTTTTTTCGTGAATGACGCTCATGAACAACGATGGTTCCTGCGACAACATCTCCCAGCCGCTTATGCTTGCTGTGGAAAAAAATCATGACCAGACCAAGAAAATAACCAGTGGGCAAGGAATCAATGATTCTCATTAAATTTCTGATTAGACTTGAAAGCAAGGTAATACTGTGCCCGTTCTCCTGGATTACTCTGATTCCTAATACCTTCTTACCGATTGTTCTGCCGCCTGAGAAAAATTCAAACACAAAAAAGTAACCCCAATTAAGAATAAATAAAACAATAATGGTGATTCCAAGAGCGACAGGTTCTAATTGCGCTAATAACATACTCGACGGTAAGCCAATGGTTGTGAGTACAAGGATTAGCAAGATCAGTATGTTTACAGTCATTAATAGCAATTGATCGATGATAAAGGCCGCTGTACGGCTACCTAAACCAGCTAGCTGAAATTGAATGGATACATATTCGGGCGTTTTAATATCAGTATGTTGATTCACTAGGATTTTTCCCTTCATGATGAATTTTATTTTTGTGTTTCTATTATTCTACAAAATTACTATAATAAGGAATGGTAACTAAATCAAGAAGGTGATTAAATGGATCGAAAGCAATTTGTAAAACAGCATCGAGAAAATTGGAAACAACTCGAAGAAATGATTTCCCTTTTTAGTAAGAACAAAAATACCGTTACCGGTGAACAGATTACTGATTTTTACCGACTATATCAAAAATCAGCGCAGAATCTTTCCTATAGCCAGACATACTTTCCAAACGATCAAGTAACCGAATACTTAAACGGCCTTGTTTCTAAAGCGCACAACCTCTTATATAGAGATCAAGTATCAAGTTTCAAACAAATCCGTTATTTTTTTAGTACTCAATTTATTGGGTTGTTATTCGAGCAATGGAAGTTTGTTGTTATCGCGATGGTTTTGTTTATGATTGGCTTTGTTGGAAGCTATCTTTCGGTCATGAATGATCCACTGCATATGTACTCTATACTTCCTGCTGAGATTGCGGGAGGTGTTGATCCTGGGCAGCTTGGTCAGCATGAGGGAGCAGTTGATTCCACCTATATGTCTGCCAGCATTATGACAAACAATATTCAAGTTGCAATCCTGGCCTTTGCGGGGGGCGTCACCTTCGGGCTCTTGACTGTTTATTTATTAATCTATAATGGCCTGATTGTGGGTGCCCTTGCCGCCTTATTTTGGCATCATGGGAAATCCTATGATTTTTGGGCCTATATTGTTCCCCATGGGATGATTGAGCTAACGGCGATTTTTATCGCTGGTGGTGCGGGCTTGTTAATGGGCTACAAACTTTTTGTACCAGGCAGCCACTCAAGAGTGTATCAATTAAAGGTGCATGCGAAACGTTCTGTCATGCTTTTACTTGGTACCATTCCACTGTTTATCATTGCCGGCATTATTGAAGGCTTCATTACACCAGCAGCTATCCCGCTCGAAGCTAAATACTTGATTGCGTTCTTAACTGTGATTGGTTTAGTTCTTTATGTAACGGTAGGAAAGCTAAAGCTGGTCAAAGACCAGCTTAGAGCACATTCTGATTCATCATATTGATATAATAGGAAACGGCTGCAGCCGCTAATTTTTCCTCACGGGCCTCAATCATTTGCAGGCCTTGTTTTTCCCACTTCATCTTCTCACGTTTCTTCAACAAGAACTGCTGCTGTGCAATACTTTTAAGCATCGCTGCTTGCACATCAACGGGCTCCTCGTTAATTCGCTCGATCAATGTTTTGTCTTCAATCCCGATCATGAAAAACAAATGCCGCTGACGGAGTCTTTTTAAGTAGGCCAGTGCACTTTCCTCAAATAAGAAGGTTTTTACATCGCTAAATAAGAGCAGCAGACTTCGCTTCTTTTGAACCATTTCTAAATAGTGCAAAACTGCGGGATAATTCGATTCAACTGCATCAACATGTAAGGAATAGATATTTTCAAGTATGGTCTTAAGGTGTCCCATCCCCTTAGCTGGTGGAACATAAACCTTTATTTCTTTTGAAAAAGCAAGGACCGAAACATAATCACCCTTTTGCAATGCAGCAGCGGCAACGGTCATCGAAGCTTCCAGCACTTTTTCTAAACGATTCCCGTTTGTCAGTTCAGCGCCCATCATCCTGCCGCAGTCAATTAAAATGGTAATATACTTCCCATGCTCTGGCTCATAATCATTTGTCATCACTTCGTGCAATTTAGCCGTCTGTCTCCAGTTAATCTTGCGCGGGTCATCACCAACGACATAGCTCCTAATTTTTGAAAAGTCTCCGACGCCACTTCGCTGTTTTCTGATTTTGACACCTTCATAAAGCAAAAAAGACTGTGCATTTTCTAAAAATTGCTTGGTTTCTGTTAAATCAGGTATCACCTTAATCGAGTTTGGCAGATCGATGGTGGTTTGCTTTTCCCAAAGCCCAAGCAAACTTCGATACCGAAAAAATAACTGCTCGATTTCAACCTTTCCCCGAACGCTTGGGGAAGTTTGATAGCTTATCTTTGTCGTTCTGTCCTTCCTCGCAATCCCTGATAAAGGAAATTCCATCTGAAAGGAATGTGGTAAGTCATCAATCAAACGGAAATAAAAAGAATGCTGTGAGTTATTTTTTATATCGATTTCTACCTGGTAGGAAAGGTCTCTTTCCATTTCCTCCGGTAAGCGGCGGGAAAAGGATAGCTGACCTCTCTTCGGTGAAAACCATAAATCCACCAAACTAGTCAAAAGAATAAAGAGATTAACCGTTATGATGGTAAACCAAGACAGATCGCCCAATAGAGTACCTATTAATAGGAAGGGTGAGACTAGAAGAAAGAGCAGTAACAGCCGTGTTGTAGGCAGAACCCCTCTACCTTGGAACAGGAACCGCCCCCACAAGCTCTTCAATGATTTGGTCAACCGTACCACCCTCCAATTCTACATACGGAGATAATTGCATTCGATGTCTTAAGGCTGGTTTGGTAACCATTTTAATATCATCTGGTGTTACATAGTTTCTTCCGGCAAGATAGGCCCATGCTTGTGAAGCCTTGCCAATTGAGATTCCCGCCCTCGTACTCGCACCAAAGCGAATGGCATCAGATTCACGGGTTTTTCGAACGAGCTGCATAATATAATCTAGGACTCCATCGCCTATTGTTACCGTTTCAATTTCTTGTCGGATGGTAAGAAAAGTAGTTAGATCAAGTACTGGTGTATCAGCTGTTTCTGAAAAGCGATGATCGATTACTTGTCTTAAGACGTTCTTTTCCTCCTCAAAAGAAGGAAAGTTTATTTGCAACTTAAAGAGGAATCGATCCTGCTGTGCTTCCGGAAGCGGATAGGTCCCTTCAAATTCGATAGGATTTTGAGTCGCCACCACAAAGAACACTTCTGGTAGAAAGTAGGTTTCCCCTTGAATCGTGACCTGTTTTTCTTCCATTGCTTCTAACAATGCTGCCTGTGTTTTTGCCGGTGTCCGGTTGATTTCATCAGCTAGCAAGATATTGGTAAAGATGGGTCCTTTAAGGGTTTGAAAGCTACCCTCTTTTAAGTTATATATTGAACTCCCTGTTATATCACTTGGCAACAGGTCAGGGGTAAACTGAATTCGATTGAAGCTACCTCCTAGCAGACTTGCTAGCGTTCTGACCATTTGCGTTTTTCCTGTACCCGGAACCCCTTCAAGCAGAACATGACCTCCTGTTAAAATAGCAGATAAAAGCAGCCTAAGATTTAAACTTTGCCCAATAATTCGTTGTTCATATTTTACTAAAAAGGATGTTAGTTCTTCTCTCATCCTTCCTCCACCTCTTTCCTTAATTGCTCAAGAATTCTCGACCAAAGCAAAAATTCTTGTTTGGTTAGTTTCTCCTTTGCGAGAATATCAGCTAATCCTTTTAAAAATGTAGGTATTTCATTTGCCGATATCATCCGTGTCTTTCTTTCAAGAAATCCAGTCAGATCCTTCCACTCAAGGCTATATGGAATTCCCCATCGTTCTGAGAGAGCAAGTTTCAGATAATCAGCTTGGATTTTAATAGAATCATGGTATCGACTTCCTCTTACATACCATGCAGTAATCGCGCGGATCCCCTCATCACTAAATCTGACACTTTCCTCTCTTGGGTCAGCAATCTTACTAAAACGTTTTCCTCTCAGCCACAGCCAAAGAATGGTGATCATTATCCCTTGAACTAGGAGCAGTAACAGCCACTTTGGGTAAATCGTTAAATAACTTTCAGTGCTTTCACCTTTATGAATATACTCATCAAAAAGAATCTGACTAGTAGAACCTATATTGATAAGCTCCAAAATTAATGATAGATGATCATGGCTTAAAAGATTTCTGTTGATAATCCATTCGGGAGTAATGCTAACGATAATTTCCCCTTTACCAACTGGACGTTTTAGTGCAACAGCACCAAGTGAATCTGATAATAAAACCTCCTCATTTTCCCTAGGAACGAGGCGCATAGGAGACAATATTTCAGCTTGGTATTGATGATGATCTTTGTTGGTAACCGAGTTTACCGGGACATCCTCTGTCACACTCACAGTATTGAAGGGTAACATTTCGTCTGGGTTTGTTTGAAGCAAAAGAATAGTATTTCCAGCCTCTATAAATCTAAGATAATCGTTTGTAGTTTGTTGATCTTTTAGATGTGTTGGTTCAATCATGATAAGCAAATTGCCCTCTGTTTTTGGCAGAAGTTCAGGTTTATGTGACCACTGCTTACTTCCCTTTTCGTTATATAGATAGGTATAAATGGCCTTCACTCCGCTTGGAGAAGGAGAATCTGAAACATAGTCCGGGTAGGTATTTGGCTGTTCAGAAAAGGAAAAGTAATTTACAATCGCAAATAGGAGCAGCAAAAGGGAAAGCAAAATCATTGATTGTTTTTTATTCATCATCTCGAATCCCCATTTCTGTCAGGGGTACATTTGCTGGACCTGTTTGATTCAGCCAGAGCATCACATCTTGACGAAATGCAAGATATTCTTCTCGTGAGACAGTACGCTCGCCATATGTCACTTCATCAAAGAAGGACGCAAGAGAATAGAATTTCTCCGCAGCCTGCTGGTCAATCCTGCGTAATTCATCGTAATACTCCCAGTTCGTTTTCCAAATCCTTGCCTCCAGCCATTTTCGCTCATGAAAGGAAAGCAATAAGGCTAAAAATAAATGCCTGGTCGCCAACATGTATTCTTCTAAATCTTCCTGCTTCTTTGCTTCTGTTATATGCTGTTGAAATGACCAATTACTCTCCAGCATCGATTGTAAGATTGACTGCTGACGGAGCAGGCGATTTCGTTTTACATTTCGAATTAGGAGAAATGCGCTAAGTGCTAATAGCAATAAAACGATGACAATGATGGTTACTAAGATGGGCACAGAGGCCGCGCCGGCTGTTTCGACAGACGGCAGCAACTTGACCAACTGACTTCCAATCCATTCTTTCGCGTTTTCCCACCATGTTTCAAGCCATCCCTTAGAATTCTTGTAATAAACTTGATATTCTTCTTCATTTAAAATTGCTCTTAGTTGTTCTCTTGCATCATTTGGTTCAAGCATGGTTTTCACCTGGCCTATTCTTTGTACTCCTCAATCAAATCTTTTAGATCTTCGGCGTTATGTCTAATTTTCAAATCGAAATACATGACGGCATAGCCTACTGAGAAAATTAACGTGGTAACGATCGTCATCAAGTTTGTAATCAGTGATAACAAAACACTGTTACCTAAGAACACACCAAACGTCATTTCAACGACGGAACTCATAATCGAAATGATCAGATAAAAAATGATATATAGTCCCATCAATGTCCAAGTGCGTTTTTTTGTTAAGCGAAAGCTTCTTGAAAATCCAGGTGAATCCTTTTCTAACACTACGGAAGCAAAATAAAAGCTTAGGCGAGTAAGAATGTATGCGATTACCACACCAACACCAAGAACAAATACGATTGCCAATAGAATACTAAATATCGGGTTGACCGCTTGCTCAACTGCACCTGCGAGCATGAAAATAAGAATGACAGGCACGAATATGAATCCTACTATAATGATCCCATATAGGATGTTACTGCCGAGCATCGCCCAAAACCTGGACAATGCTTGTTTTATAACAGAGCCAACTGTGTATTCCTCGTTCTTTTGAATGTGGTTAACGGCAAATAAAATGGCTGCCTCTGCAATTGGAAATAAAAGTAGACTAATGAGTCCAATTACAGCCATTCCGATTTCCGCCCCCATATTGGCAGTTTCAAAAGTTCCTGTGGTATCAAAACTACTCAACATTTGTTCAAACCATCCGCTTCCAGTCCCTGCWTCTCTAAAGAAACTTGTTCCAGAAACCATTTGGAGAATGGCTTGCAGTAAATAAACGGGCCCCATTAGAAGCAATAAAATGATAAAAAAGTCCTTAAAACGATCTTTACTTAAACTAAAGGAAAGATCTAGAATTTCTCCAAATGTTTTTGGCTTTTTAAACTTTGTTTGCACGGTTGTATCCCCCTAAAAAATGTGTGGTTAATAAAAACCATTTTATCATTATTCTTCCATAATAAGTGTAAAAAGTTGTTAAATTGAGAAAAAACTAAACAATTGCACGAAGGAAACAAGTTAACAAAAACAGCTGAAAACTTTAAGGTATTTTTACAATAAGTTCATACTTTCTTAAAGGTTCAACTGTATGATGGTAAGTAATGGAAGTACATGATTAGGAGGAGTTCAGCTATGTTTTTAAAAAAAATGAGCGAAAATAAACCCATCACCATTACTTATTTTTCAAACGGGGTTTTAAAAACCTATAAAGGCCGAATTCATCGCCTAAATTTACTGGATCAAATTCTTCTCTTGAAGGATGAGCAGCACAAGGTTTTCTCGGTTCATTTATCAAGGATAAATTCAATTAAATAGATTTCGCAATAGGTGTTCGCAATAACTTACCTTCCTTTGTTTTTTTAAGTCGGATTTAAATTGACATCATATAAATCTTAGAGTTGGTGCTATAATAAGGACTAAAAGAGGTGATATTTGATGTTTTTATCCTTACCCATTTTGGCGGCTCTTTTAGGGATGTTATTTGCACAATTCGTAAAGATCCCTATTCACTATATCGCAACAAGGGAATTAAGGTGGAATCTCATGTTCAGCACGGGCGGCATGCCAAGCTCTCATACAGCCACGGTTACATCCTTGTCTACTGCGATAGGCTTGGTTGCTGGATTTATGTCAAACGAATTTGCAATCTGTGTCGTATTGYCATCGATTGTGATGCATGATGCAATGGGAGTTCGAAGACATGCCGGTTATCATGCTGAGGTGTTAAACACCTTGTTGGTGGATTTTAATAGCCTGATTGAAACTTTAAAAGATCCAAACTTAAAGAAACCCGAGTCAAGAGAAAAATTAAAAGAACTACTAGGCCACCAGCCAACAGAGGTTTTCTTTGGAGCATTAACCGGAATAGCGGTTGGATTAATCACCTATTTTTTGTATACATTTTAATGATTTTTGAGTTTATTACATATTAATCACCTTCCAAATCCACCTTCTAAGGTGGATTTTTTACATTTGGCCAATACTAGGTAATTTATATACCTTGTCCACATATATTAGATTAWCTAGCAAAAGCTGACCAATTGATGGAAAAGAGTGATAATAATGAACCCACTTACCTTTAAAGCCTTTGCAATAACCAATGAAATTGATTTGAATAAAATTGCTAATAACTGCGGAATCCCCAAAAAATTCACTTGGGAAGAACCTTTAATTTTAAAAGGGAGTATTCTACAATCCATCCTTCAGAAAGAAGTGGACGAATGGCAAAGTGTTTTGGTATTTTCCTTTGGCAGCATTGTCTTTATTAATCATTCGAATGACAATGAAATTAGTACTCTCTTCAAATATATCCAAACCTTCGAGGCGGATATTGTTCTCAGAAATGTAGCCAAATATAGTGATGACTATCGTCTCCATGTTCAAGAAACCGAAAATATTGAGCTGACCGACGAGTACGTGGTGATACCAGAATATGAAGACTTTTACCCAGAATTAATCTCCACGGTGATTGCAAAATCTGTAGCATTGGAGAAAACAGAAGAACAGCTTGGAAAGATCCACGATAAACTCGAAACGATGATTGACCGCCTTGAAAAAGGCAAGCTGAGGATTGGAAACAAAGAACTCGCGAGGACGACGGCAAAGATCGTCCGTCATGAATATAATACTCTCGCCTATATTATGATTCTTGATAAACCCGATATCACATGGACGAGTAGCACTGCAAGTGGTTTCTACGACCAGATGGTTGAATTCTTCGAGTTAAACGATCGATATAAAATCTTGAAAAGCAAAACAGAAATCTTATATAACATCATGGATGGTTTCTCCACCATCAGCCACTCCATCCGTGGACTCTTCGTTGAGTGGACCATTGTCATACTCATTCTGTTCGACATCATCATCAACCTACTGCCCTGATGGGCCCAATTCACTGTCACCGCCCTCTAATTTTCTTGTTATACAAGCTTGAGTGTCACGCATGTTTGAATAGGATCACTTTTTCAGGTTACTACTAACACTAGTAATTGGAGGTGATAGTAAATGGCTCATAAAGATCCAATCGAATATTCAGGTAAGGTTCTTGATCAACGAAATGATCTTACAGGTCCTGATGATGGTGGTAAGGTGGATTATCCTAAAAGACCCGAGCATGTTTCTATAAATGACTCAAAAAAGATGAAGTAATTGTATTTTTTAGGAGATGGTCCCTTTATAAATGCATAGAAAAGCCCATCTACTCCTATAAATAGAGAAGCTGGGCTTTTTTTAGTATTAAACATATTTTCTTTGATGTCCCCTTTGTGCTTTGACGATTTGTTGGTCAAGCCAACTGACCAAATCGTTCAAAAACTTCTCTTTACCCGAGCCATCAAACGGGCGGTGCCTTGCAGAAGCGTACTCAAGCAGCTGTTTATTTTCGGACCCGACATGAGTAAAGAAATCCTTTAGCTTTGCTGGAGGTGTAATTTTGTCTTCGAGGCCATATTGAAGCAACATTGGTAACCTCAACGAGTGTGCACGAGTTTCTACTCTTGCTCTAGCCTCAATCAAACCACGGCCTAAACCCGGTGTTATAATATTATGGCGTAAGAGGTCAGAATAAAATTTAGAATGCTTAGCGGGGTTTTTCGCCAGTTTTTGAAATCTTCCCGATAAGTTGATGCTGTAATCTGGTTTAAGTTTACTCATTAATGATATGCCTAATCGTTCGATTGGTTTCACTTCATAGGATAATGCGGGTGAAATCGCAACAATTCCAGACAGCCCTTTGCTGTGGTGTAAAGCATACTCTAAAGTAATCAGCGCACCAATACTATGACCTACAATATATAATGGCAGCCCAGGCTGCTCAGAGGTAACAAGCTTTCTGAACTGATGTAAATCTCCACTAAATTCGTCCCATGTCCTGATATATCCTCTTTTACCTTTGCTTTTGCCGTGGCCACGAAGATCAAATGCAAAAACGATATAATTTTTCTTTACCAAGCTTAAACTTAGATTCTGCATTCCGCCACTGTGGTCACCGTGTCCATGTACTAAAATAACTGCAGCTTTTGGAGCCGATAATGGTGATTTTATCACTCGATAGAACAGCTCAGTTCCATCGACACCATTAAATGTCCCTTCTATTTTCATACTAAATAGTCCTCCTGTTAAACCCTACGCTGTATAAGTATTATTAATTTTATCTTTCAAGAAAGTTTACATTCAACAATTATAAATCAAATGGAATTTTATTGCATTACCATTCGTCATAAGGAATTGAAAAAATAAAACAGAAGACCCAAAAATCGCCTCCTGTAGATATGGTTCATATTTTTAATTATCTATTTTCCAGGTCACCAAATACTCCATTTGAGCATTTGATGTCATAATCTCTGGGTCTTCCACTACCCATGTTCCGCTAATATATAGCTCTTCACAGGCCAATTCGAACTGACACATGGCGATTCCAATATCTAGTAACTGCATATCGTAGCCTAACTTTGAACTATAATTTGGTGTATGCTCGATATATAAATGACAATGTGCACGATCCTCAGATAAAACCATGCGCCAGGGCTGCTTATTGGATGCAGATGGACCAAGTCTTACCATTTCGAGTGGTAATTCAACCCTTCCTGCTTGTTCTTTTGTTAACGCAGTATCGAAAGTTCCGTTATAAAAAAGTTGATCCCAAGACTTTCTATTATCTGCTTTAACAACCTTGCGCAATGCCTTATCGAATATTCGCTGTTTATCAGCTGGATAGCCTATAGGGGTAATACAGGGGATAAACTCGCCTCCACTAAGAGAAATTTCTTTTTCAAACGAATGGCGATTGAATGTCCCTCCCATCCAGCATGTTCCCAGCCCCATTTCTGTCAAAAGTAAAATGAGTTTTTGAAAAGTGTAGGCAAAATCAACCAAAGAATATTTCTGATTTTCAGATATCCCGACCAAGTAGGCTCTAGGATTTTTAATAAAACCATATGTTCCTAACTTAATCCCTTTATCTGTTACATTACCAGTAAGCTGAACTAGCTCAATTTTTCCTGATCCACCTAGCGGTCCAATGAAATTTGATTTCTCATTTATGTACGTCTTTATTTTATCCAAATCTGACTTGGAAATATGGTGTGGATCATAGGTTCTAATGGACTGGCGTTTTCGCATTGTTTCTATAGACAATTGTATCTCTCCCCCTTAAGGAAACTTACTCAGAGCTATTATACTCTAAATTGCCTTCCCTTTATTGATTATCGGTTTTCAATAGG
Organism: Bacillus sp. MRMR6; assembly: GCF_001940785.1. Taxonomy (GTDB): domain Bacteria; phylum Bacillota; class Bacilli; order Bacillales; family Cytobacillaceae; genus Neobacillus. Next base: position 5,975 of record NZ_MSLS01000013.1, on the reverse strand, counting down.
TTCTATTTCCTCCAATTTACTTAATTTAAACGCAGGGGATAAAACCTTCGATTGGTTCTCATCCCGTATCACTTTGGTTACGAACCAGGCAATGGCAGCTATAAATGGAAATTGGATTAATGTATTCGTAATATTGAAAACACCATGTGCAAAGGCAATCGTCATTTCTGGATTTAATAGAAGTGTATGCTGCATTAGCCCTACAGCTTTTGTAAAAGGAATGAGCAGGATGGTAAAAATGATCGACCCGACCAAATTAAAGAGCACATGTACCATGGCAGCACGTTTAGCTGCAACCGATGCACCTATACTCGCCAAAACAGCCGTTATCGTCGTTCCGAGATTATCCCCGAACAAAACGGGTAGTGCAGCATCTAAATGTAAAGAACCTTGTGCAAATAATTCTTGTAAGATTCCGATTGTGGCACTCGAACTTTGTACAATTAAAGTAAATACCGTACCAACTAGAACACCAAGGAAGGGATTGTCGCTCATACTAAGCATTAAATCCTGAAACGCCTCTAGTGTTCTTAACGGTTTCATACCGATACTCATTAAATCGAGGCCATAAAATAATGCACCAAAGCCGAAAATCACTTGACCTAGAGCTTGAATTTTCTCTTTTCTAAAAAAGAAAATGGCTGCAGCTCCAACTGCAATAATCGGCAGTGCATAGGCATCAATGTCAATGCCAATAATAAAGGCCGTAACCGTTGTTCCAATATTTGCTCCCATGATGACACCGATTGCTTGTCTCAATGTCATAAATCCTGCACTGACTAGTCCTACGGTTAAGGCGGTTGTTCCGGAGCTAGATTGAATTAAAGCGGTTACAAATATTCCTACTAAAACACCCATTAACGGATTGGTTGTAAAACGATCTAGAATTCCTCTTAAACGATCTCCTGCTGATTTCTGAAGGCCATCTCCCATATATTTTATACCAAATAAGAAGATTCCCAATCCACCAATAAATTGGAATAGCATTTCTTGAACATTAATGTCCAAAAGAATCAGCCCCTTCAATAGCTTTAAAAAGTCCTATAAATTTATTATGAATTTTTTAGCTTTAAAGTGTAAACCTCCTAAGACAAGACTTTACATTAACTTTACATTCTGTTCACAATTTCACATAAAACTGACAAATTTTTTGATTAATAACACCATTGCCAAATATCTAATCATGCAAAAAACCACCCCAATAAGAGTGGATTTTGTAATTAGAACCCAAATATTTCTACTAATCTTGCTTTGTGAAGAGCTAGATTAAACTCGGTATTATCCAGTTTAAATTTTGATATTTTTAATGATTCATATATGTTAGATTCCAACTGTTGTCTTGCCTTAAGCACGGAAATGGTTCCCTCTACCCCGAAAGCACCTTGTTTCTTGCCATAACCTTGACGATTGTAATATTCCATAAACCCCTTAGACCATTCTTCGGGTCTTTCTTTGACTGCCTTTTTAAAGGATTGTGAAAGATCCTGCTGATTTACATAAACCAGGATAGGGTTTAATGGTTTAATAGCAGCAGCTAACCGTTCAACATATTTCAAAACCAGTTCTTCAGAAGCGCCATATTTAATCATTCCAACCGTAACTGGATTTTGAATAAAGCAGCTTTCAAAAATATATGTATCATCACTGGGCATTACTCTCTTACAGAATTTTTTCCATTTTTCTGTGATTAAATGCATATTTATTTCTAAAGGGAGTTCATAAATATCGTGTTCCCAAAGTTTGGTCTGAAGCGATTCTGTCATTTCAGCCTCGCCTATTTCTTCTGTCAAAGTTGGTCTATACAGAACGTACCCCTCTGGTAGTACTTCCGCATGCTTTAGTAACTGATCTTGAATCCTGCTGTGCTTTCGAAGTAGCTTTGTAAACTCATCTTTTGTAAAGAAAGAGGCTAATTCATAATCTGCAGGATGGTCAACATTCCCTTCAAGATATAGCTTAGAATTGATGTTATTATCTTTTAGAATATCATTTATAAGTTGGGCTGATGTAGATTTTCCTGATCCAGGAAGTCCCTCAACCATAATTAATTTTGTTTTTACCATAATTCTAATCCCCTAACCAAAGTTCTTTACTAAAAGATTAGCATAAAACATCAGTTTTGTAATTTTTTATCAAAAGTGAAACATACTGACCGTACTTATCGTATTAACTTATGTAAAGGTGTTAAACCCATGCAAAATTCTTATAATGTGAATATTAATAATATATTTGTTCTACTACGTGATATTATAATCTACTAGAAGTAAATTGGCTAAGCTGGAAAAATAAAAGCGGTAAAAGGAGATCCCAATCATGTTCTTAACTGAACTTAAAAAAGAAGAGAAAGAAGCTTTTCTTGAATTAGCTTCATTAATTGCCAAAATTGATGGTAATCATTCAATCTTTGAACACTCGATCCTAAAAGAATATCGTAACGAATTAGGGATGAAGGACTATGTGATAAAGGGAGTGCCTATCGAAGAAATTCTTAATGTTTATACATCTGAACGTTCAAAAAACATTGTTTTAACTGAAATTTTAAGGTTAATTTTCTCAGATGGTGTATACCATGATTATGAAAAAGATTCTGTTCGTTACATTAAGAATCATTTTGGATTTGCATCTAATGAATATGAAAGCATGAAAGACTGGGTAGCGAAGATAAAAGAACTTGCCAATTATCCTGAGAATGTATGATTTTTTATTTTGGTTAGGTTTTAGTTAAGGAAAGGAAATAATGCCTTATCTAATGAGATAACAATTGTAATCTCGTTAGATTAGGTTTTTTCTATTTGTTCTCTGTTTGTGGCTAGTTTTGGATTGATTGATGTTGACAAAGAGGTAACTTAGACCGGAATTACAATTAATACACAAATAAAAGAGACAACCCCATTAAGGATCGTCTCTCTCATTTGCCTGGCAACGTCCTACTCTCACAGGGGCGCCTGCCCCAACTACCATCGGCGCTGAGAAGCTTAACTTCCGTGTTCGGTATGGGAACGGGTGTGACCTTCTCGCCTTAATTACCAGACTATTAAGTTTGAGGTTTGAGGGGGGCTTCATGCTTAGATGCTTTCAGCACTTATCCCGTCCGCACATAGCTACCCAGCGATGCCTTTGGCAAGACAACTGGTACACCAGCGGTGCGTCCATCCCGGTCCTCTCGTACTAAGGACAGCTCCTCTCAAATTTCCTGCGCCCACGACGGATAGGGACCGAACTGTCTCACGACGTTCTGAACCCAGCTCGCGTACCGCTTTAATGGGCGAACAGCCCAACCCTTGGGACCGACTACAGCCCCAGGATGCGATGAGCCGACATCGAGGTGCCAAACCTCCCCGTCGATGTGGACTCTTGGGGGAGATAAGCCTGTTATCCCCGGGGTAGCTTTTATCCGTTGAGCGATGGCCCTTCCATGCGGAACCACCGGATCACTAAGCCCGACTTTCGTCCCTGCTCGACTTGTAGGTCTCGCAGTCAAGCTCCCTTGTGCCTTTACACTCTACGAATGATTTCCAACCATTCTGAGGGAACCTTTGGGCGCCTCCGTTACTCTTTAGGAGGCGACCGCCCCAGTCAAACTGCCCACCTGACACTGTCTCCCACCCCGATAAGGGGTGCGGGTTAGAATTTCAATACAGCCAGGGTAGTATCCCACCGACGCCTCCACCGAAGCTAGCGCTCCGGCTTCTCAGGCTCCTACCTATCCTGTACAAGCTGTACCAAAATTCAATATCAGGCTGCAGTAAAGCTCCACGGGGTCTTTCCGTCCTGTCGCGGGTAACCTGCATCTTCACAGGTACTATAATTTCACCGAGTCTCTCGTTGAGACAGTGCCCAGATCGTTACGCCTTTCGTGCGGGTCGGAACTTACCCGACAAGGAATTTCGCTACCTTAGGACCGTTATAGTTACGGCCGCCGTTTACTGGGGCTTCGATTCAGAGCTTCGCTTAGCAGCTAACCCCTCCTCTTAACCTTCCAGCACCGGGCAGGCGTCAGCCCCTATACTTCGCCTTGCGGCTTCGCAGAGACCTGTGTTTTTGCTAAACAGTCGCCTGGGCCTATTCACTGCGGCTCTTCGAGGCTATGAACCCCAAAGAGCACCCCTTCTCCCGAAGTTACGGGGTCATTTTGCCGAGTTCCTTAACGAGAGTTCTCTCGCTCACCTTAGGATTCTCTCCTCGCCTACCTGTGTCGGTTTGCGGTACGGGCACCTTTTATCTCGCTAGAGGCTTTTCTTGGCAGTGTGGAATCAGGAACTTCGGTACTATATTTCCCTCGCTATCACAGCTCAGCCTTTACGGTAAGCGGATTTTCCTACTTACCAGCCTAACTGCTTAGACGCGCATATCCAACAGCGCGCTTACCCTATCCTCCTGCGTCCCCCCATCACTCAAACGATAAAGAGGTGGTACAGGAATATCAACCTGTTGTCCATCGCCTACGCCTTTCGGCCTCGGCTTAGGTCCCGACTAACCCTGAGAGGACGAGCCTTCCTCAGGAAACCTTAGGCATACGGTGGACGGGATTCTCACCCGTCTTTCGCTACTCATACCGGCATTCTCACTTCTAAGCGCTCCACCAGTCCTTACGGTCTAGCTTCAACGCCCTTAGAACGCTCTCCTACCACTGACACCAACGGTGTCAATCCACAGCTTCGGTGTTACGTTTAGCCCCGRTACATTTTCGGCGCAGAGTCACTCGACCAGTGAGCTATTACGCACTCTTTAAATGGTGGCTGCTTCTAAGCCAACATCCTGGTTGTCTAAGCAACTCCACATCCTTTTCCACTTAACGTAAACTTTGGGACCTTAGCTGGTGGTCTGGGCTGTTTCCCTTTTGACTACGGATCTTATCACTCGCAGTCTGACTCCCACGGATAAGTCTTTGGCATTCGGAGTTTGTCTGAATTCGGTAACCCGATGAGGGCCCCTAGTCCAAACAGTGCTCTACCTCCAAGACTCTTACAACGTGAGGCTAGCCCTAAAGCTATTTCGGAGAGAACCAGCTATCTCCAAGTTCGATTGGAATTTCTCCGCTACCCACACCTCATCCCCGCACTTTTCAACGTGCGTGGGTTCGGGCCTCCATCCAGTGTTACCTGGACTTCACCCTGGACATGGGTAGATCACCTGGTTTCGGGTCTACGACCACATACTAATTCGCCCTATTCAGACTCGCTTTCGCTGCGGCTCCGTCTTCTCAACTTAACCTTGCATGTAATCGTAACTCGCCGGTTCATTCTACAAAAGGCACGCCATCACCCATRAACGRGCTCTGACTACTTGTAGGCACACGGTTTCAGGATCTGTTTCACTCCCCTTCCGGGGTGCTTTTCACCTTTCCCTCACGGTACTGTTGCTTTCTCTTCCTCCGGGTACTTAGATGTTTCAGTTCCCCGGGTATGCCTTCAATACCCTATGTATTCAGGTAAAGATACTACTCCATTACGAGCAGTGGGTTCCCCCATTCGGAAATCTCCGGATCAAAGCTTACTTACAGCTCCCCGAAGCATATCGGTGTTAGTCCCGTCCTTCATCGGCTCCTAGTGCCAAGGCATCCACCGTGCGCCCTTTCTAACTTAACCTAAAAGGTTATTTTTCTTCTTAATTAAATAAGAGAGAAAATTAATATGGCGATTCTCGGTTCTTACTTGACTTCTTCTTTACGATTATCTAGTTTTCAAAGAACGAAAGTTCTGAGAGAAATTGCACTCTCAAAACTAAACAAACAAAAAGCGGTCAACTTTTTTATCAGTCCATACGGACTGCATTTTCCTTAGAAAGGAGGTGATCCAGCCGCACCTTCCGATACGGCTACCTTGTTACGACTTCACCCCAATCATCTGTCCCACCTTAGGCGGCTGGCTCCTTACGGTTACCCCACCGACTTCGGGTGTTACAAACTCTCGTGGTGTGACGGGCGGTGTGTACAAGGCCCGGGAACGTATTCACCGCGGCATGACCGCGGCATG